>CAXXXY010000001.1:0-62943 GCA_963667515.2 Dehalococcoidia bacterium
GCGCGGTGATCCAGGCCTGTGCGGGCGAGGTGAACGGATCGCGGGCCCCCACGAGCCCGCCGACGAGGGCGAAGACCGCCAAGGCGGCTACGCCGATCGCGCGGTAGCGCATCGCGAGCGGCCCCAGGGCCGCGCCCAGCAGCAACGAGGTGGCGACGATGCCAACGAGCAGTGCGGGCTTGTCGTTCGTGCCGAAGGTTTCGATCGCCGCGCCGGAGACGGAACGCGGGGAGCTGTCGATGATTACGTCTCCGATCGCCACGACCAGCGACTTGCCGTCGACGAGGCGCGCGACGAACTCGGCGACAGCCAGCGCCACCGCCGCGGCGACGAGTCCCGCGACCGCTCCAGGCCACCACTCGCGAAGTTGCTGCATGCCGACGCCCCTACTCTCGACTTGGTTCAAGACGGACTACTCCCGTGTAGACCGCTCGGCAGGCGTCACGGGCCGTCACCGGGCCCGGCCAGCTGCGGCCCGGCGTGCGGCTCCAGCCCAACGGCCTCAAGCAGCTGCTCCGCCGCCGCGGACGCGCCGCCCACGTGCTCCGCTGCCACTCCCACCGCTTTCGCCATACCTTCGCGACCTGGGCCATCCAGCAGGACGCCCGCGAACTCGACGTCCAGCACTTGCTCGGCCACGCCGGCCCCGAGATGGTGCGCCGCTACACCGCCAGCTACCGCGCCGAGGACGCCGCCCGCCGCCAGGCTTGCGCTCGGCCACGTCGACCAGGCGCCGCAGAAAGCGCCGGGCAGCATGCTTGTCCCGGTGCGCGCTGAGCATGGAGTCGAGGAGCACCCCCTCGCGGTCGATGGCGCGATAGAGAGAGCACCAGCGCCCGGTGACTTTCACGTAGGTCTCGTCCAGGTACCAGGAGCTGCCGGCGTGGCCGCGCCGCTTCGCTCGCCGCCAATCCGCGAGCAGCGGGGCGAAGCGGACCTCCCAGGCGCGGATCGTCTCGTGGCTGACCTCGAAGCCGCGCTGGAGGAGCAGCTCGGCGACGTCCCGGAAGCCGAGCTTATAGCGGAGACGCCAGAGCACGGCGAGCAGCACGATGTCGGTCGGGTACTGGAGATCGTTGAACGTGGTGCCGGTCCGCTCGTTGAACCGCCGCCGACAGGCCCGGCAGCGGAACCGCCGGTAGCCGAGCGCCGTGCGCCCCTTCCGCTTCGTCGTGGCCGTGGATGTACAGTCTGGACAAGCCATCAGCGTCCCCTCACCATTCCGCGGATGAGGCTCGCCGAGGCCAGCGAGCCCTGAGTTCTGACAGAACCCCCGATACTGCCGCTGACTAGTACCAGATCCCGATCGGGCGGCCGTCGTCGTCGAGCTCGGGCGGAGATGGGAGGGAGACCGCCTCTCCCGCGGCGATGCGGCCAGCGCTCCAGGCAGCCACGGCGGCGTCAAGAATGTCGTCCGCGGCGACGGTTCCCACCTCCCCCAGCGCGTCGGGGATGCGGATGCCGACCCCCGCCAGCAAGGCGCGCCGTTCCGTCTGACCGTTCCACTGCCGCTTGGACGCCGCTATGGGGCGACCCGCCAGCGCGTGAAACGACACCTCGGGATGCACCTCGCGCACACGCTCGTCCTGCGCGGCCACGGGCTCGACCTCGAGGATCTTCCCCGCGATGGCGAAGCTCTGCTGGGTCAGACCCCGGCCGGTCAGTGCGCGAGATCGCTCGTTCGCGGTTCTCCAGTCCGGTGTCGTGAGCACGGCTCGTGGTGGCACCGAGAAGACGGCGGACGCGCGCCTCCCCAGCACGGCGCGCGCCGCGACATCGGCCGCGCGCGGCTGGTCGGGCGAGGACGGGTAGCCGATCGGCATATCCACGCCGATCACGGCCGCATCGCGCGCAGCGGCGACGCCGTCGGCGAAGTGGGCATGCAGCGCGGCGGACGCAAACGCGCCGTCCTCGAGCCGGACGAACACCCAGCCTCGCGCACATCCGTCGACACCGGTCACGATCCGCATCTGCGACATGCTGGCACAGCCGCCAAGGCGGAGCACTCCCCCCACGCGATTCGCTCTGCCTTGACGATGGAGGCCGCGCCAGCCGTCGCCTCGACTAGATGTAGTTCCCACGTAGGTTGTTGAGAGGATGAGGGGCCTCGCCCGCTGCTGTGTGTGACAGCACGGCAGTAGCGAGGAGAGGACACCCTCATGGCCCATCGTAACGCGCGGCTGACGCCGCTGACCCGACTCGAGCTCGTGCGGGAAGTGGACGCCGGCTGGCCCCAGGCTGAGGTCGCTCGCCACTTCCGCGTCTCCCGCCACACCGTTGCCAAGTGGCTGGGGCGCTTCCGGGCGGAGGGAGCGGCAGGGCTCGAGGACCGCAGCTCCGCCCCGCGCGCGCATCCCCGGCGCACGCCGCCCGAGCTGGAGCGACGCATCTGCGCCGTGCGACGCACGCAGGGATTCGGGCCGCATCGCATCCAGTGGGCGCTCGGGGTCGCCCGCTCCACGGTCTACGCCGTGCTGCGGCGCCGCGGCCTCAACCGGCTCGACAGCCTGCACCGCGTCACCCGGGAGCCGGTCCGCTACGAGCACGACGCCCCCGGCGACCTGCTGCATCTCGACGTGAAGAAGCTCGGGCGCGTCCCCGAGGGCGGCGGCAAGCGAATGGCGCCTGGCTTCGCCGAGACGCGCTCCGGGCCGCATTCGCGGCGTTCGCTGGGGCTGGAGTACCTACACGTCGCCGTCGACGACCACAGCCGTTACGCCTACGTCTCCGTCCTGCCCGACGAGCGTGGCGCGAGCTGCGCCGCCTTCCTCGAGCAGGCGCTCGCGGCCTTCCGCCGGCGTGGCGTGCGCGTGCGCCGGGTCCTGACCGACAACGCGAAGGCCTACACCGTCGCCCGCAGCTTCCACGGCGCCGCCGCTGCCGCAGACGTGCGGCTGTCGCACACGCGGCCCTACCGCCCGCAGACGAACGGCAAAGCCGAGCGTTTCATCCAGATCCTGCAGAACGAGTGGGCCTACGCCCGCCCCTACCGCTCCAACGCCGAGCGGCTGCGCCAGCTCCCACGCTGGCTCTACCGCTACAATCACCGCCGACCGCACGGCGGCGTCGGCGGGGCCGTCCCCGCCTCCCGCCTGTGAACAACCTTCCTGGGTAGTACAACTAGAACAGACGGCACGCTCCTCAACCCGATGCCTGCCTCAGGCCCAGCACGACCGGAGGTGGAGCGTCCGTATTCCGGTAGCGTGTGCACATGACAGGCCTCACCCTCATCCTCGGCCCCGCGGCCAGCGGGAAGACGGCGACGCTGCTCGATCGCGCCGCCGCGCACTACCAATCCGACCTGTGCTACCAGAAAACGTCATCCTGGCGTTGAGTTGCCCCCGCGGGCGTCCATCTGAAGGCTGCCTCCTGCGTGGGCAGGAGGCTCCACCTGTACCGCTCCTGGTTTCTTGGACACATCGCTGGCGGTAATCATGCGGCCGCCCCGGTGCGCGGCGAGAGCGCCTCGCGGACGGCGGCTGGGGTGCGGTGGCCGTGCCGTTCGACGAGCCAGTGCTGGTTGTAGCGCTGCTTGAAGGCGAGCAGCGCCTGGCGTAGCTCCTCCACCGTCTCGAAGTGCTCCACCCACAGCAGCTGCTCCTTCAGCGTGCGGATGAAGCGTTCCGCGCAGCCGTTGCCCTCGGGCGCGGCTACGAAGGACGGGCTGGAGCGGATGCCGAGGAAGCGCAGCTCCTCCTGAAAGTGGTCGCTCAGGTACTGGCTGCCGTGGTCGTGGCGGAGAGCGAGTCCCCGCGCGAGGTCCGCCTCGTAGCCGTCGAAGTGCTCCCGGAGCCCCTGCCGCAGCGGCTCCAGCGCCTCGAAGCGCGTGCCCGGTCGCGCCGCGTGGATGCCGATGCACTCCTGCGTGCAGTGATCGACGGCGATGAAGACGGTGGCGTTCCCCTCGCGGGTGGTGAGGCAGGAGGTCGCGTCGGTCCCCCACATCTCGTCAGGCCGCTCGGTGGTGATCGTCCCGTCGTGCACCCGCGGTCCGCGCCGACGCCCGACGCGGGTCGGGGCGAGCAGTCCCGCCTCCCGCATCAGCCGCAGCACCCGGCCCTTCGAGGTGCGCACACCGGCCAGCCGCAGCCGCGCCCACACCTTGCGGTAGCCCTCGCCCGTGAACGGGGAGGCGGCGAGCACAGCTCGGACCTGCTCCGTGAGAGCCTCGTCCGTCCACGCCTGCCTCGGCCCGCGCTTCGCTGCTGGCCGCAGAGGCCGTCGCGCCCGTGCCCGCCGCTCGTAGACGGTCGAGCGCGGGACCTCCCACAGCTGGCAGATGCGCGTCGTGCCGTACGGCCGTCCCGTGGAGGGCGAGGTGGTTCGACTCATCACCTCGACCTCCGGCGTGCCAAAGGGAGTCCTGCCTCCAGCTGATGCGCGCGCTGGAGCAGGAGCTCGTTCGCCATCGTGATCTCGCCGACTTTCGCCTGCAGTCGGTGGATCTCCTCGTCACGCTCGTCGGCAGGCCGGCTCGTGAGCGAGGCCCGGCCGGCGGCGAGGAAGCGCTCGCGCCACTGCGACAGCGTCGCTGCGGTCACCCCCAGCTCGCGCGAGAGCGCGTCCAACTCCTCGCCGCGCAGCAGCCTCAGCACCGCCTCGCTCTTCCGTCGCGAGGAGAAGCGAACGCGCTCCGTTCGCGACGCACTACGCCCGTTCAATCCCTGTGCGGAGCTGGTCATGGACACCTCCTCTGCCGGGGCAGCCTGCCCCAATCAGGTGTCCAAGAAAACCGTGGACCGGGAGAGGTGGGACGCGGTCGACCAGCTGGCGGCCGAGCTGATCTCGCGAGTCACGAGTGCGACGCCGGCGAGCGCGTCGTGACAGGTCGCGGAGGACCGGCACACGACACAGGAACAGCCAGAAGCAAGGAGGGAACCATGACAGTCGCTACTGCTACCGAGGCCAGGACCACCGAGCGCCCGCCGCGGGCACCGGCCACCGCCGACCGGCGGCGCTGGTGGGTGCTCGCCGTGATGTCGCTGAGCATCTTCATGATCTTCGTTGACAACACGGTCGTGAACACCGCGATCCCCTCGATCGCGCGCGATCTGCAGGCGTCCACCAGCGTCCTGCAGTGGGTCGTCGACGGCTACACGCTCGTGCTCGCCGGGCTAGTGCTCGCGGGCGGCACCATCGGCGACCGCTTCGGGCGGCGCCGCTGGATGATGATCGGGATGGTGACGTTCGGGCTCGCCTCGGCGGGCGCCGCGCTGTCGGACAGCGCGAGCACGCTGATCGCGTTCCGCGCGTTGCAGGGCGTGGGCGCCGCGCTGGTGATGCCGGCCACGCTCTCCATCCTGACGGACGTCTTCCCGCGCGGGGAGCGCGCGAAGGCGATCGGCATCTGGACCGCCGCGGGCGGGCTCGGCGTCGGCTTCGGCCCGGCCGTCGGCGGCTACATGGTCGACCAGCTCAACTGGGCAGCGGTGTTCTGGCTACATATCCCGGTGGTCGTGATCGCCCTCGCGGGGCTGCTGCTCGTGGTGCCGGAGTCTCGTGACAGCCGCGCGCGACGGTTGGACGTGCCGGGCACCGTGCTCGCCACGACCGGTCTGCTCGCTGTCGTCTACGGCATCATCCAGGGCTCCGAGGCGGGCTGGACCGCGGTCCTGATCATCGGCCTCGTCTACTTTGCGTTGTTGGTGACGCTCTTCTTCCTGGCCCAGCTCTTCCAGCTGGTCCAGGGTCGGAGCCCGTTCGAGGCCGGGCTGCTGTTCGTCCCCCTGGCGGTGGCGTTTTTCATGGGGGCGCCGATCTCCGGCGTGCTCGTGCAGCGCATCGGGCCGCGCCGGCTGCTGCTGCTCTCCCTCGGGGCGATGATCGCCGGGATGCTGCTGATGACGCAGCTCGACGCGGCCTCCTCGACGTTCCAGGTGGCGGTGACGCTGTTCCTGTTCGGCCTCAGCGGCGGGCTCGGACTGACGCCGCTCACCGACACGGTGATGGCGGCGGTGCCGGTCGACGACGCCGGCATCGGCTCGGCCGTGAACGACGTGTCTCGCGAGCTCGGCGGAGCGCTCGGCATCGCTCTGATCGGCTCGATCGTGAACGGTCTCTACCGCTCGAACGTCGAGGCCGAGCTCGCCGGTCAGTCACCCGAGGTGGTCGAGGCCGCGCGTGAGGGCATCGGTGTGTCGACGTTCGTCGCCGCGCAGCTGCCGGCGGACGTCGCGGCGGCGGTCACCGCGGGCGCCAACGAGGCCTTCGTCGATGCCGTCGGCACCGGGTTGCTCATCGGCGTCGCATTCCTGGTGGGTGCGACGGCAGTGGCGCTGGCGATGCTGCCCGACCGCATGCGCACCACCCAGGCGACCTCCGTCGCCGCGCACGAGGACGCCGCCGCTAGGCCCGAGCCGGCGCCGACGGGCGCTGTCGCCAGCGCGACCGTCGCCGTCGAGACGGAGACGGCGTAGCGAACGCGGCCCGCTCGCGGCACTCCGGTGGCACAGCACGCCGCCGCCCACCCCTCGGGCGGCGGCGTTCGGTTATGCGGACGGCGGCGCAGGCGATCGCCGGGGGGCGGCCTGGAGGGGAAGGGCCTCGCCGCGAAGCTTCTTCCAGCCCTTCCCCCAGCTACGGAGCGGAGCCATTCCATGTCGTTTTGACGGGACGAGCTCTAGCGCACCGCCTCGCTCAGTGACGGGGCACGGGCGACCCCGACTCAGCGTCCGTCAGGCGAGCCCCGCTCCCCTCGCCTCGGATGCCTCGACCTCTGCCGCCATCCGTGCTCGGCATCGCCGACCATCCGAGGCGGATGGCGCGCACGGCGAAAGCCCCGGCGATCGCGCCGAACCCGGTAGTGAGCGCTGGTGAGGCCGACGGATCGTGATTGACCTGCATCACGACCGCCATCGCAATGACGGACGCGCCGATGAGCGCGAGCACGCCCGTCAGCCCGTGCGTCGCTCGACGAGCGGCCAGCGATCCTCGAAGGAGCCTGGCCCCCGCCACGGTCGCCGCAGGCACGATGATCCGCGGGTCCATCAGTTTCACGACCAGAACGCGGCCGGCGCATCGAGATACCCCGCCGGGGGATCTCCGCGCCACACCGCGATTAGCCCGGGACGTGCAGTCCCAGCGTGAGGAACACTGCCGACACCAGCAACGTGAACGCTGCGGTCGTCTGCAGTCGCTTCCCCGCGACCGCGGCCGCCCCCAACACCGACGCCCCGGCGCTCAGCACCGCCGGATTCTAGAGGAGCGGCCGGCGGCCAGCGCGCCTCCCGCTCGACGCCCCTCGCGCAGACGCGTCGAGGCCCGTGCCTCCGCGCCGAGACGACGAGCGTCGGCTGCTCTTCGAGCCCGCGTGGCTGGCGAGGGACGCGCCCCGCCCGCGGCACCCCGAGCCGGGCGTCGGCGCCGCGGCCCCCGGAGCGCGCATCCGCGAGCGTCACCGGCCCGCCGGCCCGCCGGCCCGCCGGCCCGCTCGACGGCCGCGATTGCCATCGTTATAGTACCGGGGGCGGACGCCCTGAGCGGGGCGCCGCGGTGAGTTCCGCCCGTGGCGGAGCAGCTCCCCATCGGAAGCGGACTCCCGATGCGGGCGCGGAATCGGAGAGCTCGATGCTGGGTGGAGCCGTCTTCGCGCGCCGAATCATGCAGGCCATGCTCGTCCTGTTCCTCCTGGTCTCCCTGCTGTTCTTCATCTCCCGCATGTCGGGCGACCCCGTGGTGATGCTGACCGAGGGGGCGATCGACCCCGAGGACGTGGAGGCGCTCCGCGAGGCCTACGGCTTCAACGACCCGATCGTCGTGCAGTACGGACGCTTCCTGGGCGAGGCGATACGTGGCGACTTCGGCGATTCGGTGCGGACCTTCCAGCCGGCACGCGACCTGGTGTTCGACCGCATCAAGGTGAGCCTGCAGCTGGTTATCCCAGCGAAGATCCTGGTACTCCTCATCGCCATCCCGCTCGGATCGCTCGCCGCCGTCAAGCGGGGCGCGATCGGCGCCTTCGCGATGATCATGGCGGTGCTCTTCCAGTCGGTGCCCTCGTTCTTCCTGGGCGTGCTCTACATCTTCTTCTTCGGGGTGACGCTGGGCTGGTTGCCGGTGTTCGGGACGGGAGGGATCGATCATTACATCCTCCCGACCGCGACCCTGATGGGGTATCCGCTCGCGCGGTACACCCGGCTCACGCGAGCGCAGGTCTCCGAGGCGCTGTCGCAGGAGTACGTGCGCACCGCGCGCGCCAAGGGCCTTGCGGAGACGAACGTGATTCGCAAGCACGTGCTCCGCAACGCGCTGTTGCCGATCGTCACGATCATCGGCGTCGACATTGGGACGCTGGTCGGCAGCGCGATCATCGTCGAGGCGGTCTTCGCGTGGCCGGGCTTCGGGACGCTCGTCGTCGAGGCGGCGAAGACACGAGACTACCCGGTGATCCAGGCGGCGGGCTTCACCATCGGCCTGCTCGTGCTGACCGGGAGCCTGGTTGCGGACTATGCGTACGGGCTCCTGGACCCGCGCATCCGGCGGCGCTAGGACGCGGGCAGACGAAACGGCGGTGGCCGCCCTCGGGCGGCGGAGCAGGCAGGTGTGCTGAATGGCGAACTCACCGATCGATCTGGCAGGCGGCGGGGGCGGCGGGGCGGCCGTCGGAGCGGCGCCGGAGGCGTTCCAGCTCTCATCCGATCGCAGCCGGCGCTACAAGCTCTGGAACCATCGCTACGTCATTGGCTTCATCCGCTACCCGCCGGCGGCGTTCGCGCTGGTCATCGTCGTCTTCTTCGTGACGATGGCGATGCTGGGGCCGTACGTGATCAGCTGGAACCCGGACAAGCCGGACCTGCGCAGCGCGCTCCAGTCGCCGGACTGGAACATCGCGATCAACTCGCACCACATCCTGGGCACGGACTCGGTGGGGCGTGACGTCTTCACGCGCATCCTCGTCGGTGGCCGCGTCTCGATCCTGTTGGGCGTGGTGGGGGCGACCGGCGCCGCCACGATCGGCGTCACCCTGGGCATGATCGCTGGCTGGAACCGCGGCGTCATCGGCGCGATCGTCATGCGCTGGGCCGACCTGCAGATCGCCCTGCCGCTGCTGCTGATGGCGCTGACCATCGCGGCCGTCTTCGGCCCCGGCCTGCACATCCTGCTCATCCTCTTCGCCGTCTGGTTCTGGGGGCCGTACGCGCGCATCTCGGAGGGCTTGACGCTCTCGGTGAAGAACCGCGAGTTCGTGGAGGCGGCGCGCACGATCGGCGCCACGCCGCCGCGCATCGTGGCGCGGCACGTCTTCCCGCACCTGATCTCACCGCTGCTCGTGCTGTGGTCGTTCTCGGCGGCGATCCTGATCATCATCGAGGCGTCGCTCTCCTTCCTGGGCGTCGGCATCCCGCCTCCCACGGCGAGCTGGGGCTCGATGCTGGCCGAGGGCCGGCAGTTCCTGCACCGCGCGTCGTGGCTGGCGATCTACCCCGGCGTCGCGATCTCGCTGACGGTGTGGTCGATCAACACCCTCGGCGACCGGCTCCGCGACGTGGTCGACCGGCGGCAGTACCTGTAGCCGCCGCTCGCGCACCGTGCCTGTTGAGGCACGCCTGCCGAGGCATGAACGAGGCGCCGCCGCAAGGCGGCGCTTCGCTATCCCCGGCGCCGCCCATCGAGGAGTGACCGCGCTCACGAGGAGCCAGGGCACTCCTAGGAGGCTCGGGCGATCACGAACAGCAGGAGATACTTGCAGGGATCCTCGATGTCGCCGTCGACCAGGTTGCTCGTTCGCGCGAGGACCTGCTCCCGATCCAGCAACCACTGCGTGCTCGCTCCCGCTTCGCGCACGCTCGTCTGGAGGACGATGGTCGGCCCGGCCGGGATCTCGCCGGGGCCACCCACGGTGATCAGCTCCGCCCCCGAGTCCTTGTCGGCCAGGTAGACGCCCTCCACCGAGAACCGCTGGCGCATCACCGGCTCGCCCGTGCGCCGATCGACGCCGTCGATCAGGAGCTCGGTGCCGATGTCGATCTCCTGGAGGGCGTGGAAGAGGCCGGGCTCGCCCCGCCAGCGGCTGTGGCCGAAGATCCACGCCGTGCGCTCGAGCCCCGGGAGTGCCTCCTCGAGCGTCGCGATGCCCTGCGCCGGAACGGTGAGCGTCTCCTGGCCCGCCGGCGGAGCAGGACAGCCGGGCGGGGGTGTCGATGTGTCGGGGACGACCCGGCTCCCCGAGACCTCCGAGTCGAGGCCGAGCGACGGGATGGTGAGACGGCTGACGCGCGTGTCCCACGGAGCGGGCTCGGGGGTGGCCGTCGGCGACGCGGTTAGCGCCGGGCTGGGCGTGGCGGTCGGGCTCGGCGTGGCGATCGAGGTCGGCGTCGGCGGCGGCGTGGTGCTCGGCGACGCGACCGTCGGGACATCGGACGCGGCGCAGCCGATGGTCAGAAGGGCGAGCAGCAACCCGGGCGCCCAGCCCACGCGAACCATGCTTCCAGAGTACGTGAGGGCGACGGCATGCTGCTCGTCGCCGGGCCGCGAGCATTGCTCCACCGCCGACGGCGCCGCCGGCCACGCGGGGGGGCGACCGCGGAGCCACGGTCGAGCGCGCACGGCGCTAGGTGCGCTCGCCGATCTCGAAGCGCGAGAGGAAGCGCACGCCAAGCGCGTAGGCGACGACGCTCACCCCGGTCGCCGCGATGAGCGCGACGCCGCCGTCGAGGTCGGCTGCGAACGCCGCGGGCGGCGCGCTGCTGACGAGGTCGGCGACGCCCAGCGTGTACTCGCGGATGCTGGCCCAGCGCGTGCCCTGGAAGATCCCGGTGGCGAACGTCTCCCACACGAAGACGTAGCCCAGCCCCGCGATCAGCGCGCGGCTGGTGAAGGCGCTGAGCGCGACGAAGACGGCACAGTACGCGACGGCGCCCACCGTGACCGCGATCGCGAAGCCCACGGCGAGTCCGTGCTCGTCGCTGGCGCCGAGCACTATGAAGGCCGTGAGCAGCGTCGCCGGCATGACGAGCGCCACCGTCACCGCGGCGGCCGTCACCACCTTGACGAGCACGATGCGCCAGCGCTCCACGGGCGTCGCGAGCAGGTAGACGGCGGTGCCGTCCTCGATCTCGGCGCCCAGCGCCGCGGTGCCGAAGACGAGCGCCGCCAGCGGCAGCACCAGCGCCACGACCACGCGCTCGATGAGATCGGGCGCGAACTCGACGGGGCGCGAGTCGTCGTCTCCGCTCGCGAAGCGGTAGAGCAGCGCGAGCCCGACCGGCACCAGCGCGAGCAGCACGAGCAGCAGCCCGCGCCGCCGCCCCAGCAGCTGGCGCGCCGTGATCGAGGCGAGCGTCCACGTCACGGCGCGCTCGTCCTCGCGGCATCGCGCGGGCTGCCGTCGCCCGGGCCGTCGTCGCCCCGCGTCGCCGCCGCGCCCTCCGCCCCCGCGCCGCGATCGCCGACGAGGTAGGAGAAGACGCTCTCGAGTGACTCGTCGGAGGGGCGCAGCTCGTAGAGCGTCACGCCGCTGTCGCGGGTGAGCCGCGCGATCGACGCGGTGAACGCACCGAAGTCCGTCGTCCGCACGTCGAGGCGCCCCTCCTCGAGCGAGACGGCGGCCACGTGCGGCTGCCCGACGAGGCCAGCGGCGAGCCGGCGGTCGTCGCTCGAGCGGATCGAGAAGCTGTGCGGCCGGTCGGTCATCAGCCGGCGGATCTGGTGGAAGTCGCCCGACGCCGCCAGGCGCCCCGAGACGATCACCAGCACCTCGTCGGCGAGCCGCTCCACCTCCTCGAGGATGTGCGAGGAGAACAGCACCGTGCGCCCCGCGGCCGCCATCTCGCGCAGCGTCGCCATCAGCTGCAGCCGCTGGCGCGGGTCCGTGCCGTTGAACGGCTCGTCGAGCACGAGCACCGGGGGGTCGTGCACCAGCGCCGCCGCGATCTTCGCGCGCTGCCGCATCCCCTTGGAGTAGCCGCCCAGCGCGCGGTCCTGCGCCTCCTCCAGCTCCACCAACGCGATCGCGCGCCGAGCCGCGGCCTGGGGATCGGGCACGCCGTGCAGGCGCGCGCTGGCAACCACGAACTCCCGCGCGCTCAGGAACGGGTAGACCGCCTCGCGCTCCGGGACGAGGCCGACGCGGCGGAAGAGGTCGGGGTGGCGCCAGCTCGGCTCGCCGAGCACGAGCACATCCCCCGCCGAGGGCCGCAGGAAGCCGGTGAGCATGTGAATCAGCGTCGACTTGCCGGCGCCGTTGGGCCCCAGCAGCCCGGTGATGCCAGGCCCCAGCTCGAACGAGACGTCGTTGACGGCGACCACGTCGCCGTACCAGCGCGAGGCGTGCCGCAGCGTGATCGCGGCGGGGGCGTCGGCCGCGGCCTCGACGTGCGGCGCCGGCGCGGTCATCGCGCAGCTCGCTGGTAGCGGCGCATCGTCGCGCCGACCGCCACGGCCGAGTAGGCCGCCATCGCCACCAGGTACGCCGAGCCGTGCACGTTGGCGTACGCGATCTGCTCGTCGACATCGCCCCCCTGCGAGAGCGAGGTGAGGGCGGGCGTCGCCTCGAAGATCCACAGCGTGAGCCCCACCATGACATGGAACGGGCTGGCGAAGACGGCGTAGCGCCCCCACTCGGAATCCACGGTGGAGACGACGATGCTGACGACCAGCACCGTCACGAGGAAGGCGGCCAGCACCGAGATGATCGCGAAGGAGCGGCGCTCGGCGACGGCGGCAATCGCGATGCCGACCGCCGCGAGGAAGCCGCAGATCAGCAGGCCGCTCGCGAGGATGCGCGGGGCGTCGTCCGCGTTGTCCTCGATCCACGTGCCGGCGTCCGCCGCCCCGAGCCAGTTGCCCGCGAACATGATCGCCTGCGGCAGCACCGTGATCGAGAGCAGCCCCGTGGCGAGCGCCGCGATCTTCGCGGTCACGTAGTCGTAGCGCTCGATGGGGCGCGAGAAGTAGAGCGAGAGCGTCTGCGTGCGCTGGTCGTTCCCCACGAGGTCGGAGCCGATCGCGGCGACGAACAGCACGATGATGATCTGGATGAAGCCGTAGTACTCGTGGGGCGCGACGAACTCGAACTCCTCGATCGGCACGACGGCTGCGAGCACGAGCTGCACGATCGCGGGGATGAAAGCGAGCAGCACGAGGCTGAAGGCGAGCACCTTGGGCAGCGCCCCGCGGCCCAGCCCGAAGGCGTTGCGCACGCTCAGGGCGTAGAGCGACCACCACGCGTAGCCGCGCCCGCGGCGCCGCCCCGTGTAGCGCTGGTAGCCGAGGTCGTAGATCTCGCCGCGCGGCGTGGCCTCCGCTGTCACGCACCGCCCCTGTCGCCGCCGCCCGCCGAGCTGGAGCCAGCGACCGGCGCCGGCGCCTCCCCGTCGGGTTGGAAGAGATCCTCGAGGGTGTGGCGGCGCCGCTCCAGCCGCACCAGCGGCACGTCCAGGTCGGCGACCGCCTCGACGATCGCGGCGTGCACGCCGTCGTCGGCCCGGGCGCCGGCCGCGGCGTCGGCGCGCACCTCGATCACGCGGCCCTCGGCGCGCGCGTCCAGCCCGCGGGCGGCGAGCGCCCCCGCCACCCGCTCGGCGTCCCACTCCACCTCGACGCTGAGCACGCTCGTCAGGTTCGTGAAGTCCTCGATGCGGCCGGCGTTCACCAGCCGGCCCTCGTCGATCACCACCACGTGGTCGCACACGCGCTCGATCTCGCTGAGCAGGTGCGACGACATAAGGATCGGGATGCCGAACGCGTGCCCCGTGCGCGCGACGAGGTCGAGCATCTCCTCGCGGCCCGCGGGATCGAGCCCGTTCGTCGGCTCGTCCAGGAACAGCAGCCGCGGGTCGTGCGCCAGCGCCTGCGCCAGCTTCACGCGCTGCCGCATCCCCGTGGAGTAGCCCTGGATGTGGCGGTAGCGCTCCTCGAACAGGCCGACGTGGCGCAGCACCTCCGAGGTGCGCTCGCGCGCCTCGGTGCGCGGGATGCCGCTCATGCGCGCCATGTGGTTCACGAAGTTGGTGGCGGAGCTGTCGGGCGGCAGGCAGTCGTGCTCCGGCATGTAGCCGACGCGCTCGCGGATCGCCCGCCCGTCGCGCGCCGCGTCGAGGTCGAGCACATCGGCGCGCCCGTCGCTGGCGTCGATCAGCCCCAGCAGCAGCTTGATCAGCGTGCTCTTGCCCGAGCCGTTGGCGCCGATCAGCCCGACCACGCCGGGCTCCACCTCCAGCGTGAGGCCGTCGAGGGCGGCGACCGCGCCGTAGCGCTTCGCCAGGCCCTCGGTGCGTATCAGCGCCATCGCCCCACCCCTCGCGGCCTGTGCGCAGCACCGGGATCTCGGGCGCCAGTATCGACGATCGCCGCGCTAGGCGGGGGCGCAGCCCGCGCGCGTGCGCGCCGTGGCGCGGGGCGCTGGACTTCCCGCTGGGCGCTGCGGCATCGTGAGCGCACCCGGCGCGCCCGCGCCCGCGAAGCAGGAGGCCGCCGTGCGCTTCAGCACATTCCACCAGCCGCTCGCGCCGACCTCCGCGGACGACGCGCGCGTCATCGACGAGCAGATCGAGCAGGTCGTCGCCGCCGAGGAGCTGGGCTACCACACGGCCTGGCTGACGGAGCACCTCTTCAACGCGACCTGCGCCTACGGCGACCCGACGCTGATCGCGGCCGCGCTCTCGCAGCGGACGACGCGCATCCGCGTCGGCTTCGCGGTGCTGCAGATGGCGATGACGCACCCCGCGCGGCTGGTGATCCAGGCGGGGCTGCTCGACAACCTGCTGAAGGGACGGCTGACGCTGGGCCTCGGGCGCGGCTCCGCCTTCAACCCGCATGAGTACGAGGCATTCGGCGTCACGCCGGACGCCGAGCGCGACCGCGCGCAGATGTTCGAGGCGATCGAGCTGATGGAGCGCGCCTGGGCCGGCGACGGCTCCTTCGAGGGCGAGCACTACCGCGTGGCGATCCCGGAGGTGCGGCCGGCCCCCGTGCAGCGGCCGCACCCGCCGATCGTGCTCTCCGTGCTCTCCGACGAGACGCTGCGCTGGGCGGCGCAGCACGGGTACTCCGTGCTGATGCCGCGCCTGCAGCTCGGGCGCGCCGTGAACCGGCTCGCGTTCTTCCGCGAGGCGCTGGGGGAGGCCGGGCACGACGCCGAGGCGATCGAGCGCCTGGTCGACGGCTGCGCGATGACGCGCACGATCTACCTCGACGACAGCGAGGCGGCGGCCCGCGTCGAGCTGGAGGCGGCGGAGATCCGCCACCGCGGCGGCCGCGCCCACGACGTCGACTCGGCGCCGCGCACCGTCCCCGATCCGCGGCTGTGGCAGGCCGAGCCCGGCGCGACCGCGCCCGCGGGGCCGGACGCCGCCGCCGCGCAGCTCACGAAGACGATCCTCGGCCAGACGATCGGCGGGACGCCCGAGACCGCGCGCGCCGCGATCGCGGAGCTGCGCGACGCCGGCGTCCCCGAGGTGATGCTGGCGTTCGGCCGCGGCGACATCCCGCACGCGAAGGTGCTGCGCTCCATGGAGCTCTTCGCCACGGAGGTGATGCCGGCCTTCGCGCCCGAGCAGGCGTCGCGAGCGCCGGCCGCGACCTAGACGCGGGCGCCGGGCGCGCGGATCGTAGCCCCCGCGTGGCGGCGGGCGCGGGGCAGACTGCCGCCGCCACGGAGGAGGGCGTCATGCCGCGAGGCTACGTCGAGGGCCGCTGGGGCCAGGTGCACTACCGCGCGGACGGGGAGAGCGGCCCGGCGGTGGTGCTGGTGCACGAGTCGCCGCTCTCCTCCGAGGAGTACCGGCTGGCGCTGCCGGAGCTCGGGCGCTCCGTGCGCGCCGTCGCCTTCGACACGCCCGGCTACGGGCTCTCGGACCCGCCGCCCGAGCCGCAGGAGATACCGGAGTACGCGGCATCGCTGCTGGAGGCGGCGGACGCGCTCGGCCTCGACGAGTTCGCGGTGGTGGGAACGCACACCGGCGCCTCGATCGCGGTGCAGATGGCGCTGCAGGCGGCGCCCGGCCGCATCACGCACGCCGTGCTCTCGGGCATCCCCGTGATGCGGCCGGAGACGCGCGCGCACCTGCTCGCCACGTGGGCGCCGGAGACGCCGCCGCAGCCGGACGGCTCGCACTTCACCGAGGTGTGGGAGCGCTACGTGGCGCAGGGGGAGCCGCCGCCCGACTACATCACCACCCTCACCTGCTCGCTGTTCTCCGTGTGGGAGCGCTACAACTGGGCGTACAACGCCGCGTTCCGCTACGACCCGGCGCCCGACCTGCCCTCGCTCGCCTGCCACACGCTCTTCCTGACGGCGGCCTCCGACCTGCTGCTGCGCGCCGACGAGCGCGCGCTGAAGACGGTGCCCGACGGCCGCCTCACCGTCGTCGACGGGCGCTCGCACCCGCTGCCGTGGTGCGTGCCGGAGCGCTTCGCAAGCGAGATCGCGGCGTTCGTCGGCGCAGGCTAGCGGCGTCGAGCCGGAGCGCACCCGAGCGCCGAGCGGGCTAGCCCGCGGGCGCCGCGGCCACGGCCGGCATCACCTCGGCGGCGAAGCGGCTCATCGAGCGCAGCGCCCGCTCGTGCGAGAGATCGCCCCAGCTGAACGCCAGCATCACGCGGCGCACACCGGCCTCCTCCAGCTCGCGCAGCTTCTCGCGTGCGTGCTCCGCGGTGCCGAGGATGTAGGTCCGCTGGATCACGTTGGAGACGCCCTCGGCGACCTCGGCGGCCTTCGGGGCGGCCCCCGGCGCGGCCCACGCCTCCATCGGCGCCGAGGTGGAGGTGGCGTTCAGCGCGCGCGACTCGGCCCGCGAGGCGTTGGCGCGCGCCGTCGCGGGCTCGGTCTCGGCGCGGGCCTGCTCCTCGCTGTCGGCGATGTAGATCGAGCGCGTGACCGCGCACTGGTCGAGCGCGCGCTCGATCGTCGGCTCGTCGTGGCCGGCGTCGGCCATGGCGCTACGGAAGAACGCCAGCCGCTCGCGGGCGCGCTCCAGCTCGAGGCGCGGCAGCAGGATCGGGTAGCCGTGCGCCGCCGCCCACAGCAGCGAGTCGTCCGAGAGCGAGGAGAGCACGATCGGCGGGTGCGGCCGCTGGATCGGCGCGGGCCGCACGCCGTGCACGTGCACGCGGAAGTGCTCGCCCTCGAACGGCGAGTAGTCGCCCGACCACGCCTTCGTCATCAGCTCGATCGCCTCGAACAGGCGCTCGCGCTGGCCCTCCGTGTCGGCGCCGAAGCCGGCGTACTCGAACTGGTTGAAGGCGGAGCCGCGCCCCAGCCCAATGGTCAGCCGCCCGCCGAGCAGGTTGTCCAGTGCCGAGGCCTGGATCAGCAGCCGCGTCGGATGGTGCAGCGCCATCTGCAACACCGCGAAGCCGACGCGGATACGCGTGGTCCGCTGCGACAGCGCCGCCCCCGAAGATCAGCGGGTCGCCGAAGGCGCACTCGCCCGTGAAGTTGTGCTCCGTCAGCCACGCCGTCTCGAAGCCGAGGCGCTCCGCCTCGACGATCTGCTGGATCTGCTCCTCCATGACACGGTGGTCGTCGTCCGCCGACGGGGAGAAGGGCAGGTGGAACGTGTCGAACAGCATCGGGCTCCCATGTCCATCCGCGGGCTATCCGCGGCGCTCTCGTCGCTGACGCGCGACGGGCGTGGTGGTCGCGTGGCCAGTTAACGCCGTAAGGTAGCCGCGCACGGCGGGACATATGTACGAACCGTCACAATCGAGGCTGTCATGAGTCCCTCCGCTCCCAGACCGCAGGCGCCCGCCGAGAACGGCGCGCCGGCACACAGCCCGCTCAGCCGCGAGCGCATCGAGGTCGAGGCGCTGCGGATCGCCGACGCCGAGGGGCTCCGCGCGCTCAGCATGCGCCGGCTCGCCTCCGAGCTCGGCGTGGAGGCGATGTCGCTCTACCTGCACGTGCGCAACAAAGAGGCGATCCTCGCGGGCGTCCTCGATCGCCTCTTCGCGGAGGTCGAGGCCGCCTACCGCGAGCGCCTCGCCGCCGATGCCGGCGCCTCGTGGCGCGGCCGGCTGCGCGAGCTGACGAGGTGCTACTTCGAGGTGATGGTCGCCCACAGCGGCGCCGCACCGCTGCTCGTCCAGGTCGGGCAGACACCGCAGCGTCTGCAGTTCATGAACACGCTGCTCGGCATCCTGCGCGACGGCGGCTTCGACAGGCCCTCCGCCCACCGCGCGATGCACGTCCTGCAGAACCACCTGATCGGGCACGCCTTGCGCTCGCACACGGTGAACCTGCGTGCACCGCGCGAGATCCGCCAGCGCGCTCGCGAGACGGCCGCCGAGGCGGATCTGCGCCACGTCGCGGAGCTGGAGGAGCTCCCCGAGTGCGACACGGCCGGCGCCTTCCCGCTGGGCGTCGACGTGCTGATCGCGGGCCTGGAGGCGACGCTGCTGCCATCCGACCCGCCAGCCGCCGCGATCCAGGCCGCGGCCGACGCGGCACGCCCGCCCGCGACCCTCGCGGAGGCGTAGCCCGCCCGCCCGGCGGAGCATCCGCATGAGCGGCGCCGAGGACCCCGCGGGAGCCTCGCGCCCCCACCAGCGCCCCGACGCGCACCCCGGCCCGCTGGCCGGCCTGCGCATCCTCGAGCTCGGCGGCGCGCAGCCCGGCGCCTACGCGTGCTGGCTGCTCGCCGAGCTGGGCGCCGACGTCGTCGTGCTCGCGCTGCGCGGCGCCGCGGGCGACGCGCAGCGCGACGACGAGCAGCCGGCGACGACGACGGCGGCGAGCCCGAGCGCCGACGAAGTCGCGCTGGGCGCGGGCAAGCGCCGCCTCATCGTCGACCCGTCGCGGCCGGAGGCGCGCGCCATCGCGACGCGGCTGGCCGAGCGCTGCGACGCGCTCGTGAGCAGCCTGCCCGAGCGCGTCGCCGAGGCGCTCGGCATCGGGGCGGAGGCCGCGCGCGCGGCCACCCCGCGCCTCGTCTACGCGCAGGCGTCGGCGGCGGGCGCTCTCGGCCGTGACGGGGGCGGCGATGGCGGCGGTGGTCGCGAGGCCCCGATGGCCGACATCGTCGCGCAGGCGGCGGGTGGCCTGATGTGGAAGACGGGCCTCGACGGCCCCCCGGCCGCGGCCGGCGCCGCGCTTGGCGAGCACGGGGCGGGCGCTTACCTCGCCGCGGCGGTGCTGGGCGGGCTCACGCAGGCGGCGCTCACCGGCCGCGGCACCCGCGTCGACGTCTCGCTCGCGGGGGCGCAGATCGCGCTGCAGTCGTGGGAGATCGGCGCGCAGTCCGTGCTCGGCCGCGACGCCGGGCGCGCCGTGCTCGGCCACCCCGAGGTCTCGCCGAGCGCGATCTGGGGCGCCTTCGAGGCGGCCGACGGCTGGCTCGTCCTCGGCTCGGTGGACGCGGCGCGCTTCCAGCGGCTGTGCGCGCTGATGGGGCTGCCCGAGCTGCACGCGCGCCACCCGGACGACGCGCGCCGTGCCGCCGGCATCCCCGAGATCACCCGCGAGCTGAGCGCGCGCTTCCGTGAGCACGGCCGCGACCATTGGCTCGACCTCTTCGCCGAGCACGACGTCATGGGCGCGCGCGTCGAGGAGTACGACGGCGTGCTCGCCGACGAGCAGGCGTGGGCGAACGGCTACCTGCGCCGCTTCGAGCATCCGTCGCTCGGCGCGATCACCGTGGCCGGCTCGCCGATCCAGTTCGACGGCGCCGCGCCTGATGGCGGCGCCCCCCGCGGCGGCGTGTGGGAGGACGCGATCGCGCCGCTGCTGGAGGAGCTGGGCTACGACCGCGAGGCCGTCGCGACGCTGCGCGCCTCGGGCGTGGTCTGAGGGGCGCGGCACGGTGGCGGGACAGCTGGACGGCGTGCGCATCGTGGACTTCACGCTCTACCAGCAGGGCCCTTACGCGACGGTGATGCTCGCCGACATGGGCGCCGAGGTGATCAAGGTCGAGCGTCGCCAGGGGGAGCGCACGCGCGGCCGCGCGGACTGGACGGGCGCCGCCTTCTACGCCAACAACCGCCGCAAGCACAGCATCGCGCTCGACGCGCGGACGCCGCAGGGGCGCGCGATCGTGCTGCGGCTGGCGGAGCGCTCGCACGCGCTGGTTCACAACTTCCGGCCCGGCGTCATGGAGCGCCTGGGCCTGGGCTACGAGGACGTGCGCGGGGCGAACGCCGCGATCGTCTACGCGCGCGCCTCCGGGTGGGGCGCCGTCGGCCCGCGGGCGCGGCAGGCCAGTGTCGACCTGATCGCGCAGGCGGCGGGCGGCGTGATGTCGCGCACGGGATTCGAGGGCGAGCCGCCGCTTCCCCTCGGCGCGGCCGTCGCCGACCAGCTCGGCGCGATCCACCTCTGCTCCGCGATCCTCGCGGGGATCGTGCGCGCGGCCCGCAGCGGGGAGGGCAGCGAGGCCGATGTCTCGCTCTTCGGCAGCCAGATCGCGGCGCAGGGCCCCGAGCTGGCGGCCCACGCGATGGGCGAACGCCCCACGCGGCGCGCCGGCTCGGGCGAGGGGCTGCGGGCCGCGGGCGGCGTCTCCGGCGCCTTCGCCACCGCCGACGGCTGGATCGCGCTCGCGGCCGAGGCGTTGGCGCTGCCGCGGCTGCGCCGGGCCGTCGGCGCGCCCGCGCCTGCCGAGCGCGAGGAGCCGGCGAGCCGGGGCGCCGGCGGCGAGGGGCTGCTCGCGGCGCTGCGCTCGCTGCTCCCGCGGAGGCCGAGCGCGGAGTGGCTCGCGCGCCTCGCGGCCGCCGACATCGCGGCGGGGCCCGTGCGGGGCTACGCGGAGATCCTCGACGACCCGCGGGCGCGCGCCAACGGCTACATCGTCGAGGTGGAGCACCCCGCGTGGGGCCGGCGCGCCGTCGTCGGCTCACCGATCGTCTACGACGGCGCGCCGCTCGCCGAGCCCGGCCTCCCGCCCGAGGTCGGCGGGTCGACGGAGCTGCTGCTCGAGGAGCTGGGCTACGGCTGGGACGAGATCGCCGCGCTCCGCGACGCCGCCGTCATCTGAGGGCGGGCGCCACCCCGCGATCCGTCGGGCGGGCGCTACGCTGTCGTCGCTGTAGTACGCTCCGCCGCGACCGCGACTGCTCCCTCACCGGCGAGGGGCCTCGCCAGCGAGGGGATCGAGGAGGGCAGCTGATGGACTGGTTCGACACTGCCGAGGAGAAGGCGTTCCGCGCCGAGGTCCGCGCGACCATCGAGGAGCGGCTCCCGGCCGTCTACAAGGACCCGGAGGCCCGGCAGCGCCGCCACACCATTCGGGTCTGGCGCGAGGACTTCTTCTCGGAGAACCCGGAGCGACACGCCGCCGCCATCGCGTGGCGCGACACCGTCGCCGAGCTCGGCTGGACGGCGCCGGGCTGGCCCCGCGAGAAGGGCGGCGCGGGGCTCTCCACCGTGCAGCGGCGCATCCTGAGCGAGGAGCTGGCCGCCGCCGACGCGCCGGGGATCGGCGGCGGCAGCGTCGAGCTGTTCGCGACGCACGCGACGGAGCGGCACCAGCGCGAGCAGATCCCGCGCATCCTCGCGGGGACCGCGCTGTTCTCGGGCGGCTACTCGGAGCCGGGGTCCGGCTCGGACCTCGCCTCGCTCTCCACCAGCGCGGTGCGCGACGGCGACGACTTCATCGTCAACGGGCAGAAGATTTGGAGCTCCGGCGCGCACGAGGCCGACATGATGATGGTGCTCGTGCGGACCGACCCGGAGGCGCCGAAGCACCGCGGCATCTCGATGCTGCTCGTCGACCTACACGCGCCGGGCGTCGAGGTGCGCGCGCTCCCGAACATCACGTACGAGCACAGCTTCAACGAGACGTTCTTCGAGAACGTGCGCGTCCCGGCCGAGAATCTGCTCGGCGCGGAGAACGAGGGCTGGCGCGTGGCGATGTCGGGCTTCGAGGCGGAGCGCTCCACCGAGTACAACGCCGACGTCTCGCGCCGCCGGCTACGCGAGCCGCTGCAGTTCGCCCTGAGCGATCGCGGGCGTCGGCAGTCGGAGATGGGCGCGGCGCTGCGCGATGCCGTCGCGGACCGCGAGATCGAGATCGAAGTCGGGGCGCAGTTCACGCTGCGCATCGCCTCGCTGCATGCGCGCGGGGAGACGCTGGGCTACGTGCCCTCCGCGGCCAAGCTCCACGGCTCGCACACTCTGCAGAGCACGACCCTGACGACGATGCGGCTGCTGGGCCTTTACTGCCAGCTCTTCGACAGGGACGACCCCCGTGCGCCGCTCTTCGCCTCGGTCCCGTACCATTTCCTGTACTACATCTCCGCGACCATCGGCGGCGGCACGTCCGAGATTCAGCGCAACGTCATCGCCACTCGCGGGCTGGGCCTGCCGCGGGGCTAACCGTCGAGAGGCGAGTCGAGCGGGCGGGGCGGCTCGGCCGCGCCACCTCGCCTTACAGCGTCAACAGCGTCGACATCGCAACGCGCGGCGGTGTAGTGTCGGGCGCGCAGTCTCCCGCCGAGCGCCGCTCCCCCCCACCGACGGAGGCGTCGTGGACACCACCTATCTGGCCCGACGCGGGATGCAGTTCGCCGTGGTGCTGTGGCTGCTCGTCACGATCCTGTTCGTGATACCACGCCTGCAGGGAGATCCGATCCTCCTCCTCACCGAGGGCGACATCGAGCCCGCGGAAATCGAGAAGCTGCGGATCGCGTACGGACTCGACCGCCCGGTGGTGGTGCAGTACGTCGAATACATGGGCGGCGTCGTCACCGGCGACCTCGGAACGTCGATCCGCTCGGGCCAGGAGGTCTCGGACCTCATCCGGCAGCGCATCCGCCGCACGCTGACGCTGGTGGTCCCCGCGAAATTCCTGGCGCTGTTCATCGCGATCCCGCTGGGGACGATCGCTGCTGTCAAACGCGGATGGATCGACTTCTTCGCTGTGGGCATGTCGCTGGTGTTCCAGTCGGTCCCCAACTTCTTCGTGGCGATCCTGCTGATCTTAGTCTTCGGGGTGAAGCTCCACTGGCTGCCGACATTCGGGAGCGGCGGGCTCGACCACCACATACTGCCGGTCGTGGTCCTCGCGGCGTATCCGATTGCGCGCTACACGCGGCTGCTCCGAGCGCAGGTGTCGGAGGCGCTGCAGTCGGACTTCGTGCGCACCGCGCGAGCGAAGGGCCTGGGCGAGGTGGCGGTCGTGCGTAAGCACGTGCTGCGCAACGCGCTGCTGCCGATCGTCACGCTGATCGGCCTCGACTTCGGCACACTGGTGGGCGGCTCGATCATCATCGAGACGGTGTTCGGCTGGCCCGGGTTCGGCAGCCTCACGCTGGACGCCGTCGTCCGCAAGGACTACCCTGTCATCCAGGGCGCCGGGATGACGATCGGTTTGCTCGTGCTCACCGGCAGTCTGCTGGCGGACCTCGCCTACGGCTACCTGGACCCGCGCATCCGTCGACGTTGATGGGCGATGACAGCTCGCCGGCGTTGGGCCGAGCGCGGATCCGATCGCGATCGCACGGACGTATCACAAGCAATGGGCAGCGCGGAAACAACACTGCGGTGACAACACTGTAGACTGCGCCGGCAGCACGGGCAGCGCGCCGCGGCCGTGCAGAGGAGGGGAGACACTGTGATCACAGATCTGCGAGGTCCATCGATCGGGAGGCGCACGTTCCTGCGGGGCGCTGCGCTCGGTGGCGTCGGGCTGGCGACAGCAGCCGTCATCGGCTGCGGCGATGACGACGACGACGACTCCGCGTCCGCCGCACCGGCTGCGCCGGCTGCGCCGGCCGCATCGGGTGGCTCGTCGAGCACGGCGCCGAGCACCGCCCCGGCGGAGACCGTCAAGACCGGCAGCATTGCCATCGCGGTGCAGAGCAGCGTCGGCGAGACGATGGACCCGAACTCGACGGCGGCGATCGCCTCCGACTACGGCGGGATCTACGACCAGCTGCTGCGGCGCAACACGGCGACGAACCAGTACGTGCCCGAGGGTCTAGCGACCTCGTGGGAGTTCGACACGACTGTCCAGACCCGCTGGGTCTTCAACCTCCGCGAGGCGGACTGGAACGACGGCACGCCCTTCACGGCGGAGGACGTCAAGTTCTCGCTCGAGTACTTCATCGACCCGGACAACAAGTCGCGGCTGATCTCGCGCCTCAACACCATCGACCACGTCGAGGTGCTCGACCCGCGCACGGTCGTGATCGTCACGAAGGATTCGGACCCGATCCTCGACCGGCGCATGATCTCCTCGTGGATCATCCCGAAGCACATCTACGAAGACAGCTCGAAGGGCGCCGAGTGGCAGGCGCTGGCGGGAACCCCGGTCGGCACGGGCTCCTACGTCGTCAAGAACTGGATCCAGGGCGAGAAGACCGAGCTGATCCCGAACGCCGGGTCATGGCGAGGCAACAAGGGCATCGTTGAGGCTAACGCCATCCTGATCCAGGAGGCCTCGACGCGCGCAGCGGCGTTTGAGGCCGGCGACATCGGCGCCGTCGACGCTCCGCTGCTGGAGGTGAATCGCCTCAAGGGTCTCCACGACGGCGGCGTAAAGGCGGCGGTCAACGTCGGTAACGCGCACACCAACTTCTCGGTCGAGTACCACGAGGGCCCGACGGCCGACCTGCGCGTGCGCAACGCTCTTGCTCACGCCGGCGACCCCGACAGCTACGCGGGGCTCTACGAGGGCTTTGCCAACGTGATGCAGGGTCAGCAGCTCACGGACACGGACTTCGGGTTCAACCCGAGCCTCAAGCCGTACGGCTTCGACCCGGACATGTCGCGCGCGCTCCTGAAGGACGCGGGCTTCGAGAACGGCTTCGACGCCCCGATTGCCCAGCTCTCGGGCCGCGACCCGATCGTGGACGCCCACACGCTGGCCTTCAAGAGCAACCTGGACGATGTCGGGCTGAACGCGAGCATCGTGAACATCGACCTGAGCACCTGGCGCGACCACATCTACGGCCGCACGCCGCGGCCCATGATGGAGCGCTGGGCCTTCAGCGGCATCGGCCAGCACGACGCGTCGTTCGCCCTGAGCTGGTCGGAGGGCAGCCAGCCGTCGAAGTTCTACGCCAACGATGACTTCGACACGGCCTTCAACACGGCGATCACGACCATGGACACTCCCACTCGGGAGGGGCTCTTCCACGAGGCCGTGCAGATCATGCACGACGACCCGGCCGCCGTGTGGCACACGACACGGCCGTCGATCGTGGCGTGGCGCGCCGACGACTACAATCTCGAGCTGTGGGAGCGGCCCGCGATCTTCTTCGACCAGGTGGCGATCGCCTGATCGAGCACATCGGGTGGAGTGGGGCGCCGGCCGTCGGCCGGCGCCCCGCCCGCTCGAGGCCCCGCCACGCGTGGCGACCGGGTGCGCGTCCCTGCGGCCGAGGCCGGAGGCGGCGCGCTCTCTCTGTGGCCCGCGGGCCAGCCGGCGGTAGCGCGGCGTGAGCAGTGAGCGGGGCTACCGCGTCGGCGTGATCGGCACCTCGTGGGCGGCGCGCGTGCCGCTGCCCACGTTCGTCTCCTACCCCGGCATCGAGGTCACGGCGATCTGCAGCGCCCGCCTGGAGCGCGCGCAGGAGACTGCCCGTCGCTTCGGCGCCGCCCTCGCCTGCGACGACTACCGCGCGCTCGTCGCCTCCCCGGAGGTCGACATCGTCTACGTCGGCGCGCCCGTCCACCTGCACCGCGAGATGGTGCTCGCGGCCGCCGCCGCGGGAAAGCACGTCCTCTGCGAGAAGCCGCTCGCCCTCGACGGGGCCGAGGCGCAGGAGATGCTGGCCGCCGTCCGCGCCGCGGGCGTTGCGCACGTCGCCTCGTTCTTCGTGCGCCCGTTCGAGAGCCACCAGCACGTGAAGCGCCTGATCGCCGCGGGCGCGCTCGGGGAGCTGCGGCAGCTCTCGGTGACGCACTTCCCGGGCTGGCAGCGCGGCGAGTGGAGCTGGCTGGACTCCGCCGATCACGGCGGCGGCTACCTCGGCGCCGTCGGCGCGCACTTCATCGACCTGGCTCGCGACTGGCTCGGCGAGTTCGCCTCGGTGTCGGCGCAGCTCCGCACCTGGGTCCGCGACGCCGACGACGCGGCCGGGGTGCGCCGCACCGTGGACGCCGACGACGCCTTCGCGCTCACGGGCGCGATGCGCAGCGGCGCGATCTGCTCGATACAGTTCGCGCGCAACGTGCCGCCGGGGCGCGGGCGCCGCATCGAGCTCTACGGCAGCGAGGGCTCGGCGACCGTCGACGGCGACGAGGTGCGCGGCTCGGCGCGCGTCTACGTGGCGCGGCGCGGCGACGCGGCGCCCAGCGAGGTCACGCTGCCGCCGACGCAGCGCCCGGCGGCCGTGCGCGAGAGCGCCGTGCCCATCTTCGGCGCGATGATCCACGCGCTGCTGAGCGCGATCGAGAGCGGCAGCGAGGTCGGCCCGAGCTTCGAGGACGGGCTGCGCTGCCAGGAGGTGCTGGACGCCGCCCGGCTGTCGGCGGCCGAGGGACGCAGCGTGGAGGTGGCCGCCGTGGCCGCCCGCGCACCGGGGGAGGGAACGCCGCGATGATCGTTGGCCTGCACGTGATCCTGCTGCGCGTGGAAGACGTGGAGCGGGAGCGCCAGTTCTACCAGGACGCCTTCGACCTCCCGCTGGAGGAGCTGCCGCGCGTGGAGGGTCAGCTCGCGCACCTGCGCATCCCCGGCATCGAGTACCCGGGCGGCTCCACCTTCAGCGGGACGCTGGAGATCATCGCGGGCGGCAAGCCGCAGTCGGTCCCCGACGACCGCATCCACTCACCGACGACGCCGGTCTTCCAGGTCGACGACATCGAGGAGTCGATGCGGCGCGCCGTCGCCGCGGGCGGCACCGTCGTGAACGAGCCGTGGAGCAGCATGCAGCGCAGCGCGTTCACCAACGACGAGATCTTCGAGGAGGCGAAGCGCGCCGGGCGGGGCGTCCAGCTCGCCTACTTCGCCGACCCGGAGGGCCACGTGATCGGCCTGCGCCGGCCGATCACCGCGTAGGCCCGACCCGCCGGCGCGAGGTCGGGGGCGCAGAGGATGCCCCGGCGGGGCAGAGGTCCCGCCCGCGCAGCGACCAATTGCCCCGGCCGCGCTCGCCCGTGCGGTCCATCGTGCCAGGTGGCGGCGCCGCTGCGAGCCGGCCCGGCGGGGGCGGCCCTGCCGGCTCGCCGGGGAGCGCAGCGATGCGAATCATGATCTGTCTGGACGACTCCGCCGCGTCGGAGGCGGTGCTCGCGCCCTGCGTGGCGATCGCCGATGCCGCGGGCGCGAACGTGGAGCTCGTGCGCGTGCTGCGCCCGGAGACGGTGCGCGGCGTGCTACGGGAGCGGCGCCGAACCCGTACTCCGCGGCCACGCTGCGCGCGGGACGCGCGGCCGACTTCGGCGCGCAGATGGACGACTACGAGGGCCGCCAGGTCGTCGAGCGCGAGCGGCTGATCGAGCAGACCGAGCGCACGATGCTCGGCGAGCTGCGCTCGCTGGCGTCGAGGTTCGCGGCGCCGCCCGAATGCACCGTGCTCGCGGGCGACGACGGGGCCGCGACGCTCATCGATCACGCGCGCGCCGCCGGCGTCGACCTGATGGCGATGGCCATCCACGCGCGCGGCGCCGTGGGGCAGGCCGTGCGCGGCAGCGTGACGCGGGCCGTCATCCGCAGCGGCGTCGCCCCGGTGCTCGTCGCCCACCGCGAGGACTAGGTGTACTACCCAGGAAGGTTGTTCACAGGCGGGAGGCGGGGACGGCCCCGCCGACGCCGCCGTGCGGTCGGCGGTGATTGTAGCGGTAGAGCCAGCGTGGGAGCTGGCGCAGCCGCTCGGCGTTGGAGCGGTAGGGGCGGGCGTAGGCCCACTCGTTCTGCAGGATCTGGATGAAACGCTCGGCTTTGCCGTTCGTCTGCGGGCGGTAGGGCCGCGTGTGCGACAGCCGCACGTCTGCGGCAGCGGCGGCGCCGTGGAAGCTGCGGGCGACGGTGTAGGCCTTCGCGTTGTCGGTCAGGACCCGGCGCACGCGCACGCCACGCCGGCGGAAGGCCGCGAGCGCCTGCTCGAGGAAGGCGGCGCAGCTCGCGCCACGCTCGTCGGGCAGGACGGAGACGTAGGCGTAACGGCTGTGGTCGTCGACGGCGACGTGTAGGTACTCCAGCCCCAGCGAACGCCGCGAATGCGGCCCGGAGCGCGTCTCGGCGAAGCCAGGCGCCATTCGCTTGCCGCCGCCCTCGGGGACGCGCCCGAGCTTCTTCACGTCGAGATGCAGCAGGTCGCCGGGGGCGTCGTGCTCGTAGCGGACCGGCTCCCGGGTGACGCGGTGCAGGCGGTCGAGCCGGTTGAGGCCGCGGCGCCGCAGCACGGCGTAGACCGTGGAGCGGGCGACCCCGAGCGCCCACTGGATGCGATGCGGCCCGAATCCCTGCGTGCGTCGCACGGCGCAGATGCGTCGCTCCAGCTCGGGCGGCGTGCGCCGGGGATGCGCGCGCGGGGCGGAGCTGCGGTCCTCGAGCCCTGCCGCTCCCTCCGCCCGGAAGCGCCCCAGCCACTTGGCAACGGTGTGGCGGGAGACGCGGAAGTGGCGAGCGACCTCAGCCTGGGGCCAGCCGGCGTCCACTTCCCGCACGAGCTCGAGTCGGGTCAGCGGCGTCAGCCGCGCGTTACGATGGGCCATGAGGGTGTCCTCTCCTCGCTACTGCCGTGCTGTCACACACAGCAGCGGGCGAGGCCCCTCATCCTGTCAACAACCTACGTGGGAACTACAACTAGGCCGCGCGGACGGGGCCGCGACGACTGGCGCGCCGCCCTCGCAGTGCGGGCGCTAGGAGCCACCGCGCCACATCCGCGCGAAGTCGGTCTCGCTGCCCGCGCTCTGCTCCACCAGGGCCGGCAGCAGCGCGGGGTCGACCTCGACGGCCGCGAGCCGCGGCAGCACGCGCTCGACGAAGCGCTCGAGGCTCGCGCGGATCCGCGCGTCCTCCATGTGCCCGAAGTTCATCCAGCACAGCAGGTTCGCGATGCCGAGCTGCGCGAGCGGCGTCAGCCGCTCCAGGACCTCGTCGGCCGTGCCGGCGACCAGCCAGCCGCCGCGCATGTAGCGCTCGCGCCAGTTGGCGAACTGCAAGGGCGAGAGCGCCTCGCCCGAGCGCCTCGCCCGCCATCCAGCACAGCAGGTTCGCGATGCCGAGCTGCGCGAGCGCGTCAGCCGCTCCAGGACCTCGTCGGCCGTGCCGGCGACCAGCCAGCCGCCGCGCATGTAGCGCTCGCGCCAGTTGGCGAACTGCAAGGGCGAGAGCGCCTCGCCCGCCTCCCCCGCGTTCGCGACCGCGCTCTTGCGGACGTAGACGTCGATGGGATCGGCGATCGTGCGCTCCCAGTCCTCGCCCTCCTCGGCGACGTAGATCTGCCGCAGCACACTGGAGTCGCCGAGCGCGCGGGCGCGCTCCTCCTCGCCCAGCCCGGCGGCGTGCATCCCGCGCAGGTGGTGCGCCATCCGCGGCGCGAGCACCTCGGGCTCGACGGGGCCCAGCAGCAGCGACCAGCCGCGCCGCCCCGCCTCCTCCAGTCGGCCCGCATCGGACGAGGCGAAGGCGATGTGCGGCCGCGGCCGCTGAACGGGCGCGGGGATGATCCGCCCGCGCACCTCGCCCCGGTAATGGGGGCCCGCGTAGGAGAAGCCGTCGCCGTTCGCCGACCAGGCGCGGTCGCAGACGTCGAGGAACTCGAGCATGCGCTCGTGCCGCGTCTCGATGTCGACGCCGTAGCCCGCGAACTCGTCGGGCGCGTTCCCCGGCCCGACGCCGACGACGAGCTTCCCGTCCGTGAGCTGATCGAGGAGGTTGCACCGCGTGACGAAGCGGATCGGGTGGGCCAGCGGGAGCACGTTCACCGCGAAGCCGATGCGCAGCGAGGGGTTCCGCTGGCTGATCGCGGCCGCGATAGTGATCGGGTCGGAGTAGACGTTGTAGCCCGTGAAGTGATGCTCGGTGAGCCAGACGTCGGAGAAGCCGCTGCGCTCCGCGAGATCGACCTGCGCCAGCACCTCCCGTATCACGCGGCGGTCGTCGGCCGGCCCCGGCGTCTGCGGGTTCAGGTAGTAGCTCGCGCGCACCGGCGCCTCCGTCCGCGTCGGCGCGTTGCGCCTCCTAGTAGGCCTTCTCGTCGCGCAGCCGCGCGATCTCGTCCCAGTCGTAGCCGAGCTCCTCGAGGTAGCGCTCCGTGTGCTCGCCGTAGCTGGGCGGAGGCTCGGCGCTCGTCATCGGCTCGCGGTCGAAGAGGATCGGCATCCCCACCACGTCGATGTGGCCGTGCTCCGGGTGATCCATCTCCAGGAGGTAGCCGTTGGCCCGCACCTGCGGATCGTCGCGGATGTCGGCGTAGCGCTGCACGGGCGCGGCGGCGACGCCCGCGGCGCGCAGCTCCGCGACCCACTCGGCGGCGGGGCGCGCGGGGAGGCGCTCGCGCAGCCCCTCGACGACGGCGCCGATCGCGGATTCGTCGAGGCGCCCGTCGCCCGACGCAGCCGGCGCGGGCAGCCCCGCGACCCCGCAGAGCGCCGCGACGTGCGCGGGCTCGGTGGCGCCGATCGCGAGCCAGCCCTCGGCCGCCTCGAACGCCTGCCACACCCCACGGCCGTTGATCAGCGGGTGGCCGACGCCCGCGCGTGGCTCGTCGCCACCGCCCCGCAGCGAGCGCTCCGCGAACTCCCACGCCTGCAGCGCCACCTGGCCACCGTAGAGCGACGTGTCGACCTTCTCGCCCTGCCCCGTGCGCTGCGCGCGCGTGAGCGCGGCGAGCAGGCCCGTGCCGAGCACCAGCGCGCCGACCTGGTCCGTGACGGCACAGCCCGTGGTCATCGGCGAGCCACCCTCGAAGCCGGTGCGCCACATCATGCCGCCGCGGCCGTGGCCCACCATGTCGACGGCCCCCTCGGTCACGCGCGGGCCGAACGGGCCCCAGCCCGAGCCCTGCACGACGACGATGCGCGGGTTCAGCGCGCGCAGATCCTCGAAGCCGAGGCCCAGCTTCTCCATCACGCCCTGGCGGAAGTTGCTCGTCACCACGTCCGAGGTGGCCGCCAGCCGCCGCGCGATCGCGTTGCCCTCGGGGTGCTTCAGATCGAGGGTGATCGAGCGCTTGTTGCGGTTGTGCGCCAGCAGGAAGCCGCGCATCCACGGCTCGCCGCCGCCGGGGCGGCCCGTGCTCGCCTCGACCTTGATCACCTCGGCGCCCATGTCGGCGAGCAGCTTGGTCGCGTGCGGACCCTGCTGCGCGATCGTGAAGTCGAGGACGCGGATCCCTTCGAGCGGCCCGCTCACGCCACCACTCCCTCGGCGCGCAGCGCCGCAATCGCGTCCGGCGCGTAGCCGAGCTCGGCGAGCAACGAGTCAGCGTCGGCGCCCGGCGCGGGCGGCAGCGCGCCGGCCGGGAGCGGCTCGCGCCCGAACATGAACGGCGAGCCGACGACGTTGATGGCGCCGCGCTGCGGGTGCTCGACCTCCAGCACGTATCCGTTCTCGCGCGCCTGGGGGTCGGCCGTGATGTCGTCGTCGTTCTGCACGGCCACGCCGAGGATGTCGCGCTGCGCGATCTCGTCGAGCCACTCGGTGAGCGGCCTCGTGCCCAGTCGATCGCGGAAGGTCGTGATGATCTCGTCGATGTGCTCGGCCTGCGCGGCGCCGTCGGGCCAGCGCTCGGCCATCTCGGGCTCGCCGATCATGTCGCACAGCTCGGCCCAGCGGGCGCGCAGCACGCCCGCGATCTGCAGCCAGCCGTCGGCCGTCTCGAAGGCGTGGCAGATGCGGCGATCGCTGACGTCGGGGTGGCCGATGGCGAGGCGCTCCGTGACGCGGCCCAGCAGCCACTCGCTGTCGATCTCCCACGACTGCATGCCGATCTGCGCGCCGTAGAGCGAGACGTCGACGCGGCGGCCGCGGCCCTGCCGCTCGGCGCCCGTCACCGCGGCCAGCAGGCCGATGCACAGGTAGAGCGCGCCCACCATCTCGGCGAGGGCGACGCCCGCGGGCATCGGCGGGTCGTGCGGGTCGCCCGTCTTCCACATGATGCCACCGAGGGCCTGCGCCGTGATATCGGCGCCCGGCGCGTCGGCCAGCGGGCCCAGCGGGCCGTGCGGCGAGCTGACCGCGAGCACAGCGCGGGGCGCCTCGGCGCGCAGCCGCTCCTCATCGAGCCCCAGCTCGGCGAGCAGGCCGAGCCCCAGCGGCGCGACGATCGCGTCGGCGCCCCGCGCGAGGGCCAGCACCACGTCGGCTGCGCCGGCGCTCGCCGGCGATACTGCGATGCTGCGCTTGCCGCTCTCCACGGCAAGCTCCCACGAGGAGGGCGCCGGCTCCCCGAGGTCCACCGGGGCGCCGCGGCGCGGCTCGCCGGCACGCTCGATCTTCACGACGTCGACGCCCATGTCGGCGAGCAGCTTTGCGGCGAGCAGCCCCTGCTGCGTCTCCGCGAGGTCGAGGACGCGCACACCCTCGAGCGGTCGCGTCACGGCGTTGCGCCGCTCGCCGCGCCGCCCGGGGCGGCGGCCTGCGTCGCCGGCGACTCGGAGGCGCGCGCGCCGATCATCTCGTTGCGCGGCGTCGCCACGCACGCCACCAGCGAGCGGCCGAAGACGCCCTGCTCGTCGTGCAGCGCGCACTCGCTCACGGAGACGCCCTCGGCGCTGCCCCGCGCCACGACCTCGAGGCAGATCCACTCGCCCACGGGCAGGCGGTGCATGTACGCCGTGGTGTCGGCGTTCTTGAAGTAGAGCCCCTCGGGGCTGCGGTTGCTGACGGGGCTGGCCGCCTCGGCGGCGGCGGCGGCGCGCACGAGCGGGCTCAGCGGTACGCCCTCCACCAGCGGCGCGCGCATGCGCGTCCAGCGCGCCGCCGGCTCGGCGCCGCCCGTGGGGCGCAGCGAGCGGTTCTCGATGGAGCCGTCGCCGGGCGGCCGGCCGGGCCAGCGATCGGAGGGGATGCCCTCGGGGTTGCCGAGCGAGCTTGAGGGCAGGCGCGCGACGTTGCCGGGCGGCTCCTCCGTGCGGCGGATCAGCAGCGCCGAGGCGCGGCTCACCTCCACGCCGTCGTGCACCAGCGAGACGTCGACGACGCGGATGCGCCGGCCGTCGCGCGCGACGCGCGAGCTCATCGCGAGCGGTCCGTTGGGCACCGGGCGGAACAGGTCGAAGGTGACGCGCGCGGGGTGCAGCTCGCCGTCGATGTGCTGCTCGACCTCGTGCGCGAGCAAGCCGGTGATGATGCCGCCGCCCAGCTCATTCTCGCCCCATGGCCCGCGGATGCCCTCGCCGGGGATGTAGCGCCCGTCCTCGAAGCTGAACGCGCTGCTCATCGCGGTCCGCGGCGCGTCGAGCGCGCGCACCCGCGGCCCCAGAGGCAACGGAGATGCAGTTCTCGACTTGACGTAATCATAGGCGGGAACACCGGCTGCAGCCCCTTCCGGCCCGGCGCGGACGCTAAGCGGGCCCCGGTGCGCTGTCAACAACGACGACGCTGTAAGTCACGGGAGTGGCCGCGGCCGGGCGGCCGGGTGTGCGCTGCGCGGCGTCGAGGCCGGCTACGCCTCCTCCTCCTCGAAGCGAAGCAGCTCGCGGAGGACGAGCGCCGGCTGGTCGTGGTGCACCCAGTGCCCGGCATCGGGCACGACGAGGGCGCGCCCCCGCTCGAAGAGGCGCGCGTCGTCGGGGCTCTGGATGCCGCGCGCCGCGGCGTCCTCGCCCATCAGCAGCAGCACGGGGGCGCGCACGCGAGCCCACACGGGGGGGGCCTCGTCCGGGCGCAGCTCCACGGGGTCGCGCGAGTCGACCCAGGGGTCGAACTTCCACTCGTAGCCCCCATCGCTCTCGCGCACGGCGTAGGTCGCGAGGTCGAGCGCGAGCGCCTCGGAGAGGCGCGGGTTGCCGGCGCGCATCCGCTCGGCGGCGGCGGCCACGCTCGGCAGGCGGCGCGGCGCCCGGCCCTCGAGGCCGCGCGTGTGGTCGATCCATGCGCGCAGGGCGTCGGGCTCGGCGCGGGGGAGGCGCTGTAGGTGCGCGCCCGTGCCCTCGATGGCGGCCACGCGCTCGAAGCGCTCGGGGTAGAGCCCGGCGGCAAGCGTCGCGATCAGCCCGCCGCCCGAGTGCCCCACCATCGAGGCGCGACCGCCCACCTCGTCGATGAGCGCGACGAGGTCGGCGATGTAGTCCACGAAGACGTAGTGCGACCCCACGGCCCACTGCGAGTCGCCATGGCCTCGCAGGTCGGCGGCGAGCACGCGACGCCGCCCCGCGTCCCCCTCGACCAGCCCTCGAGCCAGCGCATCCCACGAGCGGGCGTGGTCGCGCTTGCCGTGCAGCAGGATCAGCGGCCGGCCCGCCTCATCGCCCCACGACCAGTACGAGAGGCGCAGGCGCTGCGACTCGAAGAAGCGCTGCGTCGGCTGCTGCACGGCCCCGCCTCGCCACCATCCGACTCGGGCACGCGGCGAGCCGGCCGCCGCCGGCGCGATCCCTCGACGGCGAGGGGAGTGTGCCACCCGTGGCCGTCGCCCGCTCGGCGCGTACACTCCGCGCGATCGGAGGCGGGCGCATGCCGCTGACGGAGGCCGACCACCGGGAGATCGTCGAGCTCGTCGCGCGCTACAACTGGGCGCTCGACGTCACGCGCAACCCGGCGGCCGTGGCCGACTGCTTCACCGAGGACGGCGTCTTCGTCTCCGGCAACGGCACGGGCGGCCGCACGCGCGATGGGCTCCGCGAGTACTTCGGCGGTGGCGGCGAGCGCCTGCGGCCCGGCGGCGCCCCCGTCCTGCGGCACTGGACGACGAACCACCTCATCGACGGCGACGGGAACGAGGCGACGCACAGCGCCTACATCCTGCTGATCGCCCTGGGCGAGGCGGGAGCCCGCATCGACCGCACCGGCGTCTATCGCGACCGGCTGCGCCGCGTGGACGGCCGCTGGCTCTTCGCCGAGCGCCAGGTGTCGATCGACCAGTACCCGCGCCTCTAGTCGGCCGCGGCCGCGTGACCACGGGGGGCGTCGCCGCTCGCCGCGGCACGCTGTCACGAGCCCGCCTCGTACGAGGCAGCGGGCCGCGTCTCGGCGCCCGCGATCGGCAGGCCCGCCGCCATCCACCCCGCGATGCCGCCGCGAGGATCGAGGATGCGCTCGGCCGGCTCGACCCGACGATGACGCCGCGCGCCGCATCGATGCGCTCCTCGACGGTCGTGGCTCGTGCCCCGCGCGCCCCGTCGACGCTCCTGCCGCCTCCCGGCGGCCGCAGCACGCGGCGCGCGGGCGTCCGCCGCCAGTCGATCGCTCCCGATGCCGAGAGCAGAGCGAGACGCCGAGGACAGAGCGAGATGCCGAGGGTCAGCGCGCGGCGCGGGGGCCCGGCTCGAGCGGGAGCGTGAACGCGAAGGTCGTGCCGTCGGCGGCCGTGGAGGCGGCGGCGACCGCGCCGCCGTGCTGCTCGACGATCGCGCGCACGATCGCCAGGCCCAGGCCCGAGCCGTCCGCGTCGGCGCGGCTCTGGCGGTCGCGGGCGCTCTCAGCGCGGTAGAAGCGCTCCCAGATGCGCGGGAGCGCATCGGGCGCGATCGCGGCCCCCTCGTTGTGCACGGCGAGGCGCACGGCGTCGCTGGCGCGCTCCACGCGCAGCTCGATCGCGGAGCCTGGACGCGCGTGCTGGATCGCGTTGCGCAGCAGGTTGCCGATCGCGCGTTCGACGCGGGCGCCGTCGAGGGGCAGCGGCACGAGGTCGGCTGCCGTCACGAGCCGCAGCGCGACCCCGGCGCGCGCCGCGAGCGGCTCCATCCCGTCCGCCACCTCGGCGGCGATCTCCTCGAGCGCGAGCGACGTCAGCTCGGGCGCCGCCCCCGACTCGATGCGCGTGAGCTCGAAGAGGTCGTCGATCAGCCGCGAGAGCCGGTCTGCCTCGCGGCGCATCCGCTCGTGGTAGCGCGCCACGTCGGCCGGCTCGCTGACCACGCCGTCGTCCAGCGCGTCGACCGCGGCGCGGATGGCCGCGATCGGCGTGCGCAGGTCGTGGGAGATCGCCGTCGTCAGCTCCGTGCGCTCGCGCTCCACCTCGGCGCGGCGGCGCTCGGCCTCGGTGAGTCGCGCGCGCAGCTCGCCGACCGCGCTCGCGAGCGCCGCGACCTCGTCCTCGGCGACGCCGGGCGAGCGAGCGAGGCGCCCGCCCGCGTCCCCCGCACCGTCCCCGTCGGCCCCAGCGTCGCCCGCTGCGAGGGCGCGGACCTCGGCGGCGAGGTCGCGTACGCGGCGCGTCGTCTCGAGCGCGCCGGCGGCCGACACCACGGCGGCGACGCTGCCGCCCGCGAGGCTCACGGCGAGCAGCAGACGCAGGTCGTGCCCCGTGTTCACGAACATGAACGTCGCGACCGCGATCACGTTGGCGAGCGCCGCCACGGCGCCCATCGATCCCGCGACGAAGGCACGCACCACGAGCGGCGCCCCGGCGCGGTCGAGCCAGCGCAGCGCCAGCAGCCCCAGCGCGGTGCTGATGCCGCCCGCGAGCGCCAGCAGCAGCACGAGCTCGGCGAGCTCGGCAGCCGACATCGGCAGCAGCGAGAGCGCCGCCAGCGCGCCCGCCGCCACCGCTGCCAGCACGCCCGCCGGCAGCAGCCGCGGCAGCCACACGGAGGAGCGCGCCCGCGCCCCGGCACCCACGAGGCTACGGCTCAAACTTGTAACCCACGCCCCACACGGTCTTCAGGTAGCGCGGCCGCGACGGGTCGGGCTCCAGCTTGGCGCGCAGCCGGCGCATGTGGACGGTGACGGTGTTCGCCTCCATCTCCGCGTCGTGGTCCCAGACCGTCGCGATCAGCTGCTCGCGCGTGAAGACCTGCCGCGGGTGCCCGGCAAGCACGAGCAGCAGGTCGAACTCGCGGGCGGTGAGCGGCAGCTCCCCGGCCAGCGTCTCGACGGTGCGGGCGCGGCGATCGATGCGCAGCTCGCCGTAGCGCAGCACGTCGGCGCCCTCGTCGGCGGGGCCGGTGCGGCGCAGCACCGCCTGCACGCGCGCGGCCAGCTCGCGCGGGCTGAAGGGCTTCGTCACGAAGTCGTCGGCGCCCACGCCGAAGCCGGTGAGCCGGTCGGCCTCCTCGGCGCGCGCCGTCAGCATCACGATCGGCACGAGGCTCACCGCGCGGATGCGACGGCAGACCTCGAGCCCGTCGAGGCCCGGCAGCATCAGGTCCAGCACCACGAGGTCGGGGCGGAACTCCTCGAAGGCGCGCAGCGCGCCGGGCCCGTCGCCCGCGACCTCCACCTCGTGCCCGTCGCGCGCGAGGTAGCGGACGACGACGTCGGCCATCGTCGGCTCGTCCTCCACCACCAGCACCCGCGTCGTCGGCATGCTCGCCTCCCGCGGCCGCTGCCCCACCCCGCCGAGGATAGCCGCGCGGCCTTACGCCGCGGTGACATGGGTGCGCCGCGGCCGCGACATGGCCGGCACCGAGCGCCCGGGGACGCGAGCACCGCGCTCGGCGCCGCGTCTCGGCGCGGGCGATGCGCGGTGCCGCGAGCGCTCGGCCGTCACGAGCGCGTAAGGAACGACCGCGCCACGTCACCGCTCGACGCTAGCGTCGCTCGCCGACGACCAGAGGGGCGGGCCGCGACGCGGCCGCCGAGCAGACAGATGGAGGCGGCATGCGACGAGGTATTCGACGGGTCCGACGGGCATTGCAGCTGGGCGTGGGCGTGATGGCGCTCGCGGCGCTGCTCGCGGGAGCAGCGTTGAGCTTCGCGGCGCCCGCCGCGGAGGCGCAGCAGGCAACCACGTTCCAGGTCACGATCACTAACCAGAGCAACCCCGAGATGATCATCACGCCGGGCGCCTACCTGGTGCACAGCAGTGCGGGCGCGTTCTGGACGGCGGGGCAGACGGCGCCGCTGGCGCTCGAGCGCATCGCCGAGATCGGCGACCCCGGCGAGGCCGTCGCGACGCTCGGCGCCACGGCGACCGACCCCGCGCCCGCCAGCGGCAACAGCATCACGTTCACGATCAGCGCCACGCCGGGCCAGATGCTCTCGACGGCACAGATGCTGATCGCCACCAACGACGCCTTCGTCGGCGTCAGCTCGATGCCGCTCTTCGACAGCGGCGCGCCCGTCAGCGTCACGGTCAACCTGGTGGCGTGGGACGCGGGCACGGAGCAGAACAACGCCCTCTTCGCGGGCTTCGCCGGCGGGCAGCCGGACCCGTCGCAGGGCGCCGCCAACGTCGAGAACGGCACGGCGACGAGCGGGACGGTCGCCGTCAGTGACCAGTTCAGCGGCACGCAGGCAACGCTCACGGTGCAGGCCGGTGGTGGGGTGACGCCTCCGGCCGCGGGCGGCGCCGGCATCGCCGGCGGCGCGGGCGCCCCGACGGCGCTCCTGCTGGGGCTCGCGGCGGCGGCCACGCTGGGCGCCACCTGGGCAGCGCGGCGGCTGGTGCGCTCCGCCTAGCCCTCGCAACGCGACGCAGGCTCGCGCTTCGGCGCGGGAACGAGGGGCTCCGTGGCGGGGCCCCTCGTTCTGTGCTCAGCGCTGGCGCTGCGTCCGGCCGCTCGCGCTGCGCTCGGCCGCTCGCTCGAGGGGCGAGGGGCCGAGCGACAGCCGCTCGGGGAGATAGACGCCGCGGGTCGGGGGTTCGTACGGGCCGGCGCCGTGGGAGCGCGGGATCACCCGCACGAGGTCGCGGCCCGCCTCGATCCGGCCGTCGAGCGCGTCGCGCAGCCAGTCGGCGGTGTAGTGGTAGACGTCCTCGCCGCCCAGCCCCGCCATGTGCATCGAGGCGTGGAAGTCGTCCTCCCACAGCCACAGCTCGCGCGGCGTCGGCAGCTGCTCCCAGATCGGCAGCGCCTCCTCCAGCGGTGCCAGCGGGTCGTACTCGCCGAAGGCCGTGAGCGAGGGGCAGCGGATGCGCCCGGCGTGGCCGTCCATCGTCATGCGCTCGGCCATGCGGTCGAACTCGTCCTCGTCGTCGAGGCCCGCCATGTACATGAAGACCTGCTTGAACCGGGGCGACGCCTCCTCGAAGATCGCGCGCTTCGCCGTGAAGCAGGCGAGCGCCGTGGCGAGCGCCGCCACGCGCTGGTCGTAGGCCGCGATGCGCATCGCCCAGAGCGAGCCCATGGAGATGCCGTTCACCGCGATGCGCTCCGCGTCGACCTCGGGCTGCTGGGCGAGCCAGTCGATGGCGGCGCTGCCGGCCTGCTCGAAGTTGTCGTCGGTGACGCGGATCTTGCGGATGTTGCTCGTGCCCTGCCCCGGCCCGTCGAAGCAGAGCACGTTGAGGCCGCGGCTGAGGAAGGCGTTACTCGTGGGGTTGGGGCAGGTCTCCTTGGTGTGGTCCATGCCGCCGACCTCGAGCACCGTCGGCGCGCGCGGCTCGCCGGTCATGTGGAAGACGGCCTGCAGCTGCACGTCGCCCCAGGGGATCTCGACGCGCCTCATCGGGTAGGGCGAGAGCGCGATCACGCGCTCGTAGCAGTCGAGCAGCTTCTGGTGGAGGTAGAGCTTGTCGGGGTGGTCGTCCTCGAAGATCGCGTGCTGCGCCTCCCGGTAGAGGGTCGACGCGCGCCAGTAATGCTCGTGGGCGGTGCGCCGGTGGCCGGCGGCCTCGGCGCCGCGCGCGACCTGCTCCGCGTGGCGCGCGTAGCGCTCCACCACGCGCGGGATCATCGCGTAGGACTTCACCTCCGCCGGCACGACCCGCTCGTCGTAGGCGAAGTTCTGCACGCGACCCGTGGTCTTCGTGATCCAGTCGAGCATCCACTGCTGGCTGTCGCGACGGCGGTGTGGCCGCATGGACACTCGACGATCCTCTCCCGCGCCCCGAGGGCTGCCGCGCGCGCCGGCCCGGCGCGCTGCCGCCGTGCTGACGGCGGGCGCCGGCCGATAGTACAGTCCGCCCCGTCACGGGCCACGCGCCGCGTCGAGGGGTTGTCGATGGACGAGCTGCAGCGCCGCGTGCTCGCCGAGCTCGACGAGGGCGAGCTCCAGCGCATGATGGAGCAGCTCATCGAGCTGCCGAGCCCCACGGGCGACGAGGGGGGCGTCGGCGACTACCTCGCGGGGCGCTTCGCCGAACTCGGCCTCGCCGTCGAGCTGCAGGAGGTCGAGGCGGGGCGCAACAACGTCATCGCTCGCTGGCCGCAGACCGACCCCGGCCCGAGCGTGCTCTTCCTCGGCCACCTGGACACGGCGCCCGGCATCGGCCGGCCCACCCCGCAGCTGCTCGAGGGCGGGTGGATCGCGGGGCTCGGCGCCTCGAACATGAAGTCGGCGTTCCCCTGCTACTGGATGGCGCTGCGGATGCTGCGCGCGGCGGGCGTGCGGCTGCGCGGCGAGCTGACGGTGGCCGGCGTCGTCGGCGAGATCGAGCGCGCGCCCGTCGGCGCCCACCAGGGGCAGGGCACGCGCGGCTCCGGGCACGGCGCGCGCTACCTCGGCAGCCACGGGCTCATGCCGGACTTCGTCATCAACGGCGAGCCGACGGGGCTGCGCGTGCAGACGGCGAACTGCGGCTACATGTTCGTGCGGCTGACGACGCGCGGCGTCACGCAGCACAGCGCCTACCGCCGCCTCGGCGTCGACGCCATCGCCTCGATGGAGCGCGTGCTGCCGAGCATCCGCGCGTGGGAGGCGGAGTACCAGCGCCTCTTCCCGCACCCGCTGATCCGCCCCAACGTGAACGTAGGCGCGATCGAGGCGGGCTCCCCCCCGACGCCCAGCCTCGTCGCGAACCGCTGCGACGCGTACGTGAACGTGATGCTGCTGCCCGACGCCGACGTCCGCGCCGTGCGCCGCGAGCTCGACGCGCTCGTCGCGGAGCTGAACGCGGCCGACCCCGAGCTCCGCCTCGAGGCCAGCGTCTACATGCTGGGCCGCGGCTACGAGCTGGAGCACGACGCGCAGCTGCCGAACGTGATCCGCGCCGCGCACACCCTCGTCACGGGCGCCGAGGCCGTCGAGCCGGACGCCGAGCGCTACGGCGTCTCCAGCGACAACTGGGTCTTCGGGGATCTGGGCGCGCAGGGCATCTGCTACGGGCCGGCGGGCATCTCCCGCACCACGCCCGGAGCCTATGCCGCCTACGACCCGGAGCTCGGCGAGGTCGTGCGGATCGAAGACCTGGTGAGCGCCACGCAGGTCTACGCGCTCAGCGTGCTCGACCTGTTGAGCGCGTCGGCGGCAGAGGGCTAGCGAGCGCGCGACGGAGGCGACGATGAGCGTGAGGCGGCTGGTGACGGGCGTGGACGCCGAGGGGCGCTCCACGGTGACGACGGACGGCGACACGCCCGGCCACCTCGACCTTGGGCGCGCGACGTACGACGAGCTGTGGGCCTCCGAGTCGCTGCCGCCGTCGCTCGATGGCGACGCCGACCCCGCCGACGTCGACCACGCCGTGCTGGCCCCGGTGGCCGGCGGCGTGAAGTGGCGCGTCGTCACCTTCGCGCCGGACAGCGAGGTGCAGCAGCTCACCGACGAGCAGGTGGCCGACGCACGCGGCCGCTTCGAGGACGACGGCGTGATGCGCGACTACCGCTCGGGCTGGCACGCCACCCACTCGATCGACTTCGCGGTCGTGATGTCGGGCGAGATCGACCTGCACCTCGACACGGGGACGGTGCGCCTGCGCGAGGGCGACACCATCGTCCAGCGCGGCACCGCGCACGCGTGGACCAACCCCGGCACCGAGCCGTGCGCCATCTCCTTCGTGCTGATCAGCGCGGACGTCGCCCCCGACGCGAGCTGAGACGCACGCGTGCTCGGCGCGCGAGCCGCTCGACGGGGCGCCCTCGCTCGCCGCGTCGACGCCGAGCGCGGGCGAGCGGCGCGCAGCTCCTTCGCGGCTACTTCTTCGATGGGGCGCGCCGCCCGCGCGACTCCGCGGCGAGCGTGCCGTCCCACCACCGTGGCGCCCGCGTCAGCAGCGCGACGAGCTCGGCGTGCCACTGGCCCTGCGCGGGTCGCCCCGCGTTCGCGTAGTAGTTGCGGCTGTTGTCCCAGTGCACGGCGCCGCGGATCTCGTCGGGGTCGTCGCGGCCGGTGACCACCGTCGAGCGCAGGAAGCCCTTCGCGTGCTTGCGCTGCTCGCGGTCCCACTTCGCGAACTGCTCGATCACCGCCGCGCGCTTCCGCAGCTTCGCCTTCGCGCTGAAGAACGAGACGTGCTCCGCCATCGACCACCTCCGCCGCTGTCCGCCCGCCGGTGGCCGGAGCGTAGCGCGTCGAGCGCCGCGGGCGCGATCGTGGCAGGGCGACCGCCGGTCGCGCCGACCGCCGGACGGCGGCCGGGAGCAGGCGATGAGCGCCCGCGGCGCCTAGATGTGGTCGGCGACCCAGTCCGCCACTAAGTTCGCGCCGATCTGCCGGTTGTCCTCCTGGCAGTGCTCGCTCCCGCCCTCGGCGGCGGTGAAGACGCGCAGCTCCTTGACCGCGGAGCCGGCCGCCTCGTAGAGTCGCTGGGCGAAGTGGAGCGGCACCACGGTGTCGTCCTGGCCGTGCGTCACCAGCAGTGGCCGATCGAGCTGCTGCACCACGCCGTCGAGTCGGAAGTCCTCCAGCACCCGCATGGCCGCGTCCATGTCCTCGACACCCAGCACCCAGGGGAGCTGGAAGCCCGGCGCCGAGACCCGCGAGTCGTTCGACTCGATGCGCGTGCGGCGCTCCACCCACGCCTCGTGGTAGTCGAAGTGGCCGCCCCACGCGACGCAGAGCGCGTAGCGCTTCTCGAAGGTGGCGGCGCGCGGCGCGTAGTAGCCGCCCAGGCTGAAGCCCATCACCCCCACGCGCGTCGGGTCCACGTCCGGCCGGGTGGCAACGTACTCGTACGCCGCTGAGCCCGGCACCTCGTAGTCGTAGCGGCTGGGGATGCCGCGCAGCCGCAGCGTCTCGCCCTGCCCGGGGCCGTCGATGGCCAGCGTGTGGATGCCGCGCCGCCCGAGCTCGACGCCCGCGAAGAAGACCGAGAGCTCCTTCGCGTTGTCGAGCCCGTCGAAGACGACCATCGTGGGCGCGGGCTCGTCGCCCGCTTCCGCGGAGCGCAAGAAGTAGGCGGGGAGGGTCGTGCCCTCGTACGGCACCTCGACGCGCTCGAGGTTCGGGTAGCGCGCGGCGGTGCCCCGCTGGAAGCAGCGCAGCACGCGCTCGTACGTCTCCCGCTTCTCGTCGCCAGGCGGCAGGAAGCGCTCGCCGCAGAAGTAGTACGTGGCGGCGCGCAGGTAGAGGCCGCCCGCGGTGAGCGCGTGCCCCGCGGACGCCTCGGCGTCGCCCCACCGCTCGAGGCGCTGCGCCTCGGCGCTCCACTCCTCCCACCACGCGCGGCTCTCCTGCTCGCGCCGCGAGAGGCGGTCCATCACGCCCAGCACCTCGGCAGGGGCGGCGCCGCCCCACGTGGTCATCTCCATCGCGAACATCACGCCCTGCGACCACATGAAGTTCCCCGGCACGTACTCGGTCACGAGCCCCCACTCCCCCCGCGCGGCCGCCCTGCACGGCGCCGGTGCCCTGTCGCGCGCGAACGATGGTAGCGGCGCGCCCCGTCGACGGGCAGCGCCCACGCCGAGCGTGGCGGGCGCGGGGCGCGCCGGGCGGCGCCCACCGCTCGCGCGCCGTGCGACACTCCGCGCGGAGTGGCAGGGGGACCCGATGACGCCCGAGCAGGCCGCGTTCCTCAGGGAGCGCCGACTGGGCACGCTGGCGACCGGGCGGCGCGACGGCTCGCCGCAGCAGGCGCTGATCGCCTACGAGTTCGACGGCACCGACATCGTGCTGCAGACGGGCGGCGGCAGCGCCAAGGCGCGCAACGTCGGCCGCAGCCCCGCCGTGTCGCTGCTGGTGCCGGACGGCGGGCGCTACCTGGTCGTGCAGGGCAGCGCCGAGCTGCTCGCGGGCGGGGCCGAGCGGCGGGACGCCATCCGTCGCGCGCGCGCCAGCGGCCGCAACCCCGCCTCGAGCGACGACGCGGCGCTCGACGCCGAGCTCGACGAGGCCGGCTCTGTCGCGATGCGCATCGTCCCCGGCCGCGCGATGGGCCGCATCGAAGAGCGCCCGGCCTAGCCGTGGCCACCGCAGGCGAGGTCCGCGAGCTCGTCGAGAAGATGCAGGCCGAGCGCGCCGCGCTGCTGGCGGTCGCCGCCGGCATCGACGAGGCGCAGGCCGAGGTCCGGCCGCCCGAGGGCGACGGCGAGGCCGGCTGGTCGGTGAAGGAGCAGCTCGCGCACCTCGCGCAGATGGAGGCGACGTACCGCGCGTGGGTCCAGCGCGCCGTCGCCGAGGAGCGCCCCGACCTCGCCGAGGGGACGGCGCCCGACGCGGTCGCCCACCCGCTGGAGGCGGCGCATCGCGCCTCGGTCGCCGAGCACCTCGTGGAGCTCCGGCGCCAGCGCGAGCGGACGCTGGACGTCATCGGCCGCCTCGACGCCTCCGCCTTCGAGCGCACGGCGCGCTCGCCGATGTTCGGCGAGCTGACGGTGATGCAGTGGCTGCGCTCCTACTATCGCCACGACCGCATGCACCACGCCCAGATCGAGGGACGCGAGTCCGACTACCGGCCGCGCTTCGCGGGCGGCGTCGAGCCCGATCAGCGAGCCCAGCGCGACTCGTAGCCCGCTCGCGCCGCCGGTCCGCCCGTCGGCGTCCGCATCGCAACGCTCGATCGCCGTGCGGGGCGAGGTGACGTACGCCCCAGCGGGGGTGGTGCAACCGGCCCTCGGCGGCGCGGCCCGTTTCGCCAACACTCGTCTCGCCCGGTGCTCTCCGGGCGGGAGGAGGCGGGAGATGCGCGCGAAGCTACGACTGCTGCTGCTGGCGGCGCCGCTCGCGATCGTGCTGATGGCGGCGGCCTGCGACGACGACGCCGGGCCCAGCGACTACCTCGCGCTCGGCGACTCGGTCGTCGAGGGCGTCGGCGCCACCGACCCGGCGGTGACGGCCCACGTGCCGATCTTCTACGAGCACCTGCGCGACAGCATCGACGACGGCGACGAGCTGCGGCTGTCGAACCTCGGGCGCGGCGGCGAGACCGCGGCCTCGTTCATCGCGGACGGGCAGCTCGCGGAGGCGCTGGCGACGATCGGCGACGAGGAGACCGACGTGCGCGTCATCACGCTCCACCTCGGCGGCAACGACGGCGCCGCGCTCTTCGACATCTGCGGCGGCGGCCTGACGCCCGAGTGCCAGGCGGCGATCCCGGCGACGCTGGGCGGGCTCGCGCAGGGCTACGACTCCGTCCTCGGGCAGCTGCGCGAGGCGGCGGGCGAGGACGCCACCATCGTCGTGGGGACGTACCACAACGCGCTCGCGCACCCGGGCTGCGAGCTGAACGCGTTCGCGGCGCTGGCGGGCGCGGTGCTCGAGGGCGACCTGACGCTGCTGCCCGAGGGCATCAACGACATCATCCGCGCCACGGCGGCCCGCCACGGCGCCGTCGTCGCCGAGGTGGGGCAGCTCTCCGAGGCGCAGCTCGTCGACGACTGCCGGCACACGACGGACGCGGGCCATGACGCGATCGCCGCCGCGTACGCCGCCGCCTTCGACGCGAGCTGACGGCTCGCGCGTGCGCCGGCGGGCCCGCGCCACCCCTCGTGCGGGCGCCCGCCGCGCGCCGTCGTCCGGAGAGCCACCGTCGAGAGAGGCCGCGACTATCCGCCACTCCGTTCCCCGCCCCCGCTCCGGATGGTGGCCGCTCGCCTGGGGCGCTCTGCTGCTCGCGGCCGCCTGTGCGGGATCGGCGGAGCCGCCGGGCGGCGAGACGCCCGCGGGCGATGCGGGCGAGCCGATCGTGGTCGGCGCGCACGCACCGCTGTCGGGCTCCGCCGCGATCTTCTCCGGAGTGCACCGCTCGGCGGCGGCCTACTTCGAGCACGTCAACGCGACCGAGGGCGGCGTCAGCGGGCGCCCCATCCGCTACGTGCTGCGCGACGACGGCTACCCCAGCCCCACGCAGGCGCGCGTGGCGGCGCAGCGGCTCGTGGAGGAGGACGGGGTGCTCGCCACGCTCTTCAACTTCGGGACGCCGACGCGCCTCGCGGCGGTCGGCTGCCTCGACGAGCAGGGCGTGCCCGACCTCTTCTTCGGGAGCGGCGCGGCGGCGCTGCTCCAGCCGCTGCGGCCGGGCGCGTTCGCCGGCCTCCCCGCGTATGCCGACGAGGGCGCCGCCGTCGCCGCCTACCTCGACGCCGAGCGGCCGGGGGCGCGCGTCGCGCTGCTCCACCAGGACGACGACTTCGGCCGCGACTACCGCGCCGGCCTCACCGCGGCGGCCTCCGCCGCGCCGCTGGCGGAGCACGGCTACGACGCGACGGCGATCGACGTCAGCTCGCAGGTCGCCGACCTGCTGGAGAGCGATCCCGACGTCGTGCTGCTCGCCTGCCCGGCGCAGCCGTGCGCGAGCGCCGTGCGCACGATCCGTGGCGCGGGCTCGGATGCGGAGATCGCCGTGGCCGGCGTCAGCGCCGTGAGCGGCCTCTTTCTGCTCGTCGGCGACGCGGCCAACCTCCAGGGCGCAGTGGCGCCGACCTACACGAAGACGCTCTGCGAGCGCGACGACCCCGCGGTCCGCCAGCACATCGAGGTCATGCGCGCCGCGGGCATCGACGCGTCGGCGCTGAGCATCGGCGGCCAGCTTGTCGCCGAGCTCTTCGTCGAGCTGGCGAGGCGCGCGGGCGAGCCGCCGACGCGCGCGGGGCTCGTCGCCAGCCGCCGAGTTGACGCGCGGCCTCGAGCTCGGCCTCGCCGTCGGATCGATCACCATGGGCCCGGGCGACCACCGTCCGCTCGAGAGCTTTCGCATGGCGCGCGCGGACGTGGCGCAGCGCTGCTTCGCGCCGTTCGGGCCCACGATCGGCCCCGAGCGATGAGCGGCCTGGTGCCCGCTCGTCGGCGCGCTATATTCGCTTCGTGATGCGCCTCGGAGCCGTGCGCTGCGAGCTGACGAGCCGCTCGACGACGAGCGGCGCTCGATCCTGCCGATTCAGATCGTGATGCGCTGGGGAACGGTGGCGCTGGCGCTGCTGCTCATCAACTTCGAGCCGCGTCGCCCTCAACGTCTCGGTCGCGTTCGCAGCCTCGCTCAACGCGCTGCTGCAGTGGCGCCTGGCGAAGCAGCGCGCGATCCCCGTGGCGCTCCCGGTGCTGATCGGCCTCTACGACGCCGCCGCGGTCACCGCCTCGATGGGCCTCATCGAGGGCTTCGACAACCTCAACTTCATCATCTACTACCCCACGCTGCTCGCCTTCACGCTGCTCTTCGCGGGCCGCTGGAGCCTGCCCTACGCGGCGGGGACGATGCTGGTGTACTCGGCGGTGGTGACGACGGCGGCGAGCTTCGACACGCGCGACGCCGAGGACGTGAAGCAGCTCGTCACACGGCTCTCGACGATGGCGATCACCGTGGGCGTCGCGAACCTCGCGGTGAGCATCGAACGACGCCTGCGCCGGCGAGCGATCGAGCGCGCGCTCGCCGCGGCCACCGAGCGCCAGCGCGTGACGCAGGAGATCCACGACGGGGTGGCGCAGAGCGTCTACATGCTGACGATGAGCCTGGAGGCGCACGCCAGCGCGGTCGGCGAGGAGGCCGAGGCCCCGGCCCTGCGCCAGCGCCTGGACGCGCTCGTGCGCCTCTCGAAGCAGACGCTGATCGAGACGCGCGCGCTGCTGCTGGACCTGACGCCCGCGATGTCGGGCGACCAGCCGCTCTCCGCGCTGCTCGACGAACAGGCGCGCGAGTTCGCGACGGTGACGGGCGTCCCCGCGCACGTCACGACCACGGGCTCGCCGGCCTCGCTGCCCCCCCGCTACCGTCGGCGAGCTCTACCGCGTGGCGCAGGAGGCGCTCGCCAACGTCTACAAGCACGCGAGCGCGAGCAGCGTGGAGCTGCGGCTCTCGCAGCGGCCCGACTCGGTCACGCTCGAGGTCCGCGACGACGGGCAGGGCTTCGACGATCTCGCGGAGGAGCACGGCCACGGGCTGGCGAGCATGCGCGAGCGGGCGGCCCGCGTGGGCGGTCTGCTGACGATCGAGTCCACGCCGGGGCGCGGGTCGCGGGTCGCGCTCAAGCTGCCCACGGCGCCCGCGCCCACGGCGGCTGCGGGCGCGCCCCGCGAGCCGAGGGGAGGGTAACGATGGCACAGCCGATCCGCGTGCTGTTGGTCGACGACCACGAGCTGGTGCGCCTGGGGCTGCGCACCGTGCTGGAGATGGAGGCCGGCATCGGCGTGGTGGGCTAGGCCGCCGACGGCGACGCCGCCGTGCGCGAGGCGCTGGCCACGCAGCCGGACGTGGTGGTGATGGACGTGCGCATGGGCCCCACCGACGGCATCGACGCCTGCCGCCAGCTGCGCAGCCAGCTGCCGACCGTCGGCGTCCTGATGCTCACCTCCTTCGGCACGAAGGAGGCGGTGCTCTCCGCGCTGATGGCGGGCGCAGCGGGCTTCCTGGTGAAGAACACGGGGCGCGCCGAGCTGCTGCGCGCCATCCGCGCGGTCGCCGCGGGCGAGTCGCTGCTCGACCCCGCGGTGACGAGGGCCGTCACCGACCGCCTCCTCCAGCTCGCCGCGGAGGCCGAGGATCCGCGCATCGCGGCGCTCTCCCCGCGCGAGCGGGAGGTGCTGCAGCACGTCGCGCGCGGCCGCACGAATCACGAGATCGCGGGCGAGCTCGGGATCTCCGACGCCACAGCGCGCAACCACGTCAGCCACATCCTGGAGAAGCTGGGGATGAGCCGCCGCAGCGAGGCAGCCGCGCTCGCCGCGCAGGTGTGGCTGGCCCCCGAGAGCGAGTAGCGCGATCACCGTGAGGCGCTCGTGCGCCGCGAGCACCCGACGCCGATCGAGTGCCGCGTGCCGCGGGCGCGCCGACACGAGCATCCCCGCCAGTATCGAGAGCGAGAGCGCGATCTGGGCGACGCCGCCCGTGGATCGCGCGAGCCACCAGGAGAGCGGCGCGCCGCCCCAGCGAGCGTCGGCGGCCAGCTCCGCGCTCGCGGCCGTCGCGAGCGCGACGGTCGCGAGCGCGGTGGCGAGCGTGGCGGGCCCGGGCTGCGCGAGCGCCGCGCCGGCGCGGCGCCAGCCTGCGCCCAGGGGGCCATCGGCGTGGCTGATGCTCACGGGGCCGCGGCCCGGGTCAGGCGGCCGCGGGGCCGTACGCCATGTAGGGGGTGGTGCCGTCTGCGTGCTCCGCCTCCCAGCGCGCAACGACCTCGAAGAAGACGCGCACGAGCTCCGGGTCGAACTGGCGCCCGCCCTCGCCGCGGATGAAGGCCTGCGCCTCGTCCGGGCTCCACGCGGGCCGGTAGGCGCGCGCCGAGCGCAGCGCGTCGTAGACGTCCGCGATCGTCGCGATGCGCGCCTCGTCGGGGATCTCCCCGCCCTCGAGCTCGTCCCGGTAGCCGCCACCGTCGTGTTTCCCCGGGAAAGCTCCCTGAGCATCGCGTTGTCGAGTGCCTGGTCCGCGACGATCTTCTTCAGCTGCGCGTTTTCGCGCTCGAGCTCCTTCAGGCGCTTCGCCTGGTCGACCTTCATGCCGCCGTACTCCCGCCGCCAGCGGTAGTAGGTCTGCTCGCTCACCCCCAGCTTGCGCACCACCTGTCCGACCGGCTGCCCCTGAGCGAGCCCCGCCTCCGCCTCACGCAGCTTCCCGATGATCTCCTCGGCTCCGTACCGCTTCCGCTTGGCAACCACCGCGCTCCCCCTTCCCCGACCAGCGCAGCTCTCACTCTGCGACTGGATCGGTTCTCGGGGGGCAGGTCAGCACCTTTCCGGTGCCGTCCGCGTTCATGACTACGATCTCAAAGTTGCCGAAGGGCTCCCTTGAAGAAAATGCGATTCTGCTACCGTCGGGCGACCAGGCTGGCGCCGAAGGGTCCACGCTGCCGCTTGTCAGCCGTTGGCGACCCGATCCGTCCCTGTTCATCACGTAGATCTCGGGCAGCCCGAGCTGCGGGTGGGCACCGCTTACACGACAGCTACGCGTCGTGCCACAGTGCGATCCGTCCAACCAGAAGACAATCCTTGTTCCATCAGGGGACCAGCTAGCCCCGCCGCTTGTCGTCACCGGGCCTGGCTGCGCGAGCGCGACGGCGATGGCGACGGCGGGAGCCACGAGCATCGCGCTGAACGCCAGCCCCAACCGCTTCCTCTCGCTGGCCCTCTCCAGGTCCACGGTTTTCTTGGACACCTGATTGGGGCAGGCTGCCCCGGCAGAGGAGGTGTCCATGACCAGCTCCGCACAGGGATTGAACGGGCGTAGTGCGTCGCGAACGGAGCGCGTTCGCTTCTCCTCGCGACGGAAGAGCGAGGCGGTGCTGAGGCTGCTGCGCGGCGAGGAGTTGGACGCGCTCTCGCGCGAGCTGGGGGTGACCGCAGCGACGCTGTCGCAGTGGCGCGAGCGTTTCCTCGCCGCCGGCCGGGCCTCGCTCACGAGCCGGCCTGCCGACTAGCGTGACGAGGAGATCCACCGACTGCAGGCGAAAGTCGGCGAGATCACGATGGCGAACGAGCTCCTGCTCCAGCGCGCGCATCAGCTGGAGGCAGGACTCCCTTTGGCACGCCGGAGGTCGAGGTGATGAGTCGAACCACCTCGCCCTCCACGGGACGGCCGTACGGCACGACGCGCATCTGCCAGCTGTGGGAGGTCCCGCGCTCGACCGTCTACGAGCGGCGGGCACGGGCGCGACGGCCTCTGCGGCCAGCAGCGAAGCGCGGGCCGAGGCAGGCGTGGACGGACGAGGCTCTCACGGAGCAGGTCCGAGCTGTGCTCGCCGCCTCCCCGTTCACGGGCGAGGGCTACCGCAAGGTGTGGGCGCGGCTGCGGCTGGCCGGTGTGCGCACCTCGAAGGGCCGGGTGCTGCGGCTGATGCGGGAGGCGGGACTGCTCGCCCCGACCCGCGTCAGGCGTCGGCGCGGACCGCGGGTGCACGACGGGACGATCACCACCGAGCGGCCTGACGAGATGTGGGGGACCGACGCGACCTCCTGCCTCACCACCCGCGAGGGGAACGCCACCGTCTTCATCGCCGTCGATCACTGCACGCAGGAGTGCATCGGCATCCACGCGGCGCGACCGGGCACGCGCTTCGAGGCGCTGGAGCCGCTGCGGCAGGGGCTCCGGGAGCACTTCGACGGCTACGAGGCGGACCTCGCGCGGGGACTCGCTCTCCGCCACGACCACGGCAGCCAGTACCTGAGCGACCACTTTCAGGAGGAGCTGCGCTTCCTCGGCATCCGCTCCAGCCCGTCCTTCGTAGCCGCGCCCGAGGGCAACGGCTGCGCGGAACGCTTCATCCGCACGCTGAAGGAGCAGCTGCTGTGGGTGGAGCACTTCGAGACGGTGGAGGAGCTACGCCAGGCGCTGCTCGCCTTCAAGCAGCGCTACAACCAGCACTGGCTCGTCGAACGGCACGGCCACCGCACCCCAGCCGCCGTCCGCGAGGCGCTCTCGCCGCGCACCGGGGCGGCCGCATGATTACCGCCAGCGATGTGTCCAAGAAACCAGGAGCGGTACAACCGGCGCCCCCACGTTGTGGGGGAGGAAGGCGGCTGCTACGATCCGCTCGCTCCTCATGCCGATTCTTCCGCTGGACGCGCCATGCTGACGGGACCGCCTCCCTACGTGCTCGTCGCCCGGATCGGATCGATCCTGGGGATGTCGTTCGCCCTCTCCATCGGGCTGCTGTTGCTCATCGGTGGCTCCGTCGTGCCCTCGCTCCTGGCGTTTGCGGCCTTCGTGCCCGCCTTCGGGCTGATGGTGCTGGTGGAGCGCTTCGCCGAGGCGCACCCCTACGGGGACGCGCCGCCCGAGACGTAGCCCCCCGGCTCGCTAGCCCACCGCTTGCCGCCGCCCGCTGCCGCCTTCGGCCTCGCCCGGCGCCTCGGGCGCCGCCGCCGGCAGCTCCCCGCGCCGCACGAGGCGCGCGGCGGCCTCCACCGCGGCGGGGTCGTATCGCGCGCCCGATCCGATCTCGAGCGCGGCCAGCGCCGCCTCGGCGCCCTGCCCGCCCGCATCGATCCAGCCCTCCGCGGCGGCCAACGCACGGGCGGCGCGCGGGATCGCCTCGCCGCCGAGGCCGAGCGGGCCGCTCCCGTCCCAGCGCTCGTCGGCGGCCGCAGCGAGCGCGGCGGCACGTCCCAGCGCCGGGAAGCGGCCCGAGGCGCTGAGGCCGGCCGCCAGCTCCTCGCCGCCGGCCGCCCGCAGCGTTGCCGCGCGCCACAGCTCGGCCATCTCGGGCGGGCCCGAGGGGATGTCCAGCTCGCGCGCGAGGCTCGTGGCGACCGCGGCCAGCGGCGCCGCCGCCTCGGTGTCGCTCAGCGCGAGCGTCCCCGCGAGCACGCGCAGCGCGTCCTCGCACGCCTGCGTCGCCTCGTGGCTGCGCTCCACCGTGCGCAGCACCCCGGCCAGGGGGCGCGTGAGCAGCGCCAGCAGCGCGGCGTCCGGGCGCGTCAGCTCGCGCCCCTCGGGGAAGGCGAGCACCAGCGCGCCCTCGGGCTCGCGGTCGAGCGGGCGCACGGACGGCCGGTCGGTGGAGGGCGCACGGGCCGCGGCCAGCGGCAGCGCCGCGTAGCCCCCACGGCCCGGGGCCGAGGCGGGACGCGCCACGGGGCCGCGGCTCTCGATCGCGGCGCGCACCAGCTCGATCGAGGGAGGGACATGCTCGCCGGGCGTCCCGGGCGCGGCGGCGTAGCCGACGGCCGGCGCCACGGCGTGCGCCACGGCTGGCGACTCCTCGCCTCCGCGCACCACCCACGTCTGGCTCGCGCCAGCGAGCTCGAGTGCAGCCGTGGCGGCTGCCTCCGAGATCGCGTCGAGGGTCGCGCCGCTCGTCGCGAGCGCCGCCAGCTCGCCCAGCCACTCGGCGAGCCGCTGGTAGCGCTCGAGCTGCGCGACCGGGTCGTGCCCGTCGGGGGCCGCGGGCAGCCGCTGCGGCGAGGCGCCCCCGCGCCCGAACGCGCGCGCGGCGTCGATCTGCTCCACGAGTTCCTCCTCCTCGCGCGCCCCGTCCAGCACGGCGAACGCTGCGGCGCGCACGGCCGCGCGCTCGGCGCCCACGCGCTCGGAGCCGCGCGGCAGGTAGATCACGACGGGTGCGGCGGGGCGCGCCCGGGCGGCGGCGCGGATCACGGCCAGCGCGCCCGACTCGGCGCGGCCCAGCACGGCGACCACGGCGCCCACGGACTCCGCGCGCAGCAGCGAGCAGGCCGGCGCGACGCCGTGCGCGTAGCGCACCGGCACGCCCGCGGCGCGCAGGCAGCGCTCGACGGCCGCGGCCGCGGGGTCGCCCTCGACGATCAGCACGCTGTCGCGTGCCGCTGACGGCATCACGAGACCTCCCCTGCGGGATCTCACCGCATAGCAGGAGTATCGGAGCGGCGCTCGGCCTTCCGCACGAAGGAGTGGAGGCCGAGTGGTCGGTTTTCTCAGCCCTCGGGGCCCGCGGCCGTACGATTCGCCGGCCGCTAGCTGTAGTTCCCACGTAGGTTGTTGACAGGATGAGGGGCCTCGCCCGCTGCTGTGTGTGACAGCACGGCAGTAGCGAGGAGAGGACACCCTCATGGCCCATCGTAACGCGCGGCTGACGCCGCTGACCCGACTCGAGCTCGTGCGGGAAGTGGACGCCGGCTGGCCCCAGGCTGAGGTCGCTCGCCACTTCCGCGTCTCCCGCCACACCGTTGCCAAGTGGCTGGGGCGCTTCCGGGCGGAGGGAGCGGCAGGGCTCGAGGACCGCAGCTCCGCCCCGCGCGCGCATCCTCGGCGCACGCCGCCCGAGCTGGAGCGACGCATCTGCGCCGTGCGACGCACGCAGGGATTCGGGCCGCATCGCATCCAGTGGGCGCTCGGGGTCGCCCGCTCCACGGTCTACGCCGTGCTGCGGCGCCGCGGCCTCAACCGGCTCGACCGCCTGCACCGCGTCACCCGGGAGCCGGTCCGCTACGAGCACGACGCCCCCGGCGACCTGCTGCATCTCGACGTGAAGAAGCTCGGGCGCGTCCCCGAGGTCGGCGGCAAGCGAATGGCGCCTGGCTTCGCCGAGACGCGCTCCGGGCCGCATTCGCGGCGTTCGCTGGGGCTGGAGTACCTACACGTCGCCGTCGACGACCACAGCCGTTACGCCTACGTCTCCGTCCTGCCCGACGAGCGTGGCGCGAGCTGCGCCGCCTTCCTCGAGCAGGCGCTCGCGGCCTTCCGCCGGCGTGGCGTGCGCGTGCGCCGGGTCCTGACCGACAACGCGAAGGCCTACACCGTCGCCCGCAGCTTCCACGGCGCCGCCGCTGCCGCAGACGTGCGGCTGTCGCACACGCGGCCCTACCGCCCGCAGACGAACGGCAAAGCCGAGCGTTTCATCCAGATCCTGCAGAACGAGTGGGCCTACGCCCGCCCCTACCGCTCCAACGCCGAGCGGCTGCGCCAGCTCCCACGCTGGCTCTACCGCTACAATCACCGCCGACCGCACGGCGGCGTCGGCGGGGCCGTCCCCGCCTCCCGCCTGTGAACAACCTTCCTGGGTAGTACAGCTAGCCCTCGATGATCTCGATCTCGAGGATGAGGTCGCCGGGGGCGGTCGTCTGCCCGGGATCGCGCGGGGTGAGCGCCTGCAGCACGTCCATCCCCGCCGTCACGCGGCCGAAGACGGTGAAGTTCCCCGCGAGGCCGGGCGTGGGCGCGAGCGTGATGAAGAACTGTGCGCCGTCCACGAAGCTCCCCGCCTTCGCCATCGAGATCACGCCCGCCTCAAAGGGCAGCGCGTTGCGCTCCTCGGGCAGCCCGTAGCCGGAGCCGCCGAAGCCCGTGGCCGTCGGGTCGCCGGCCTGCGCGACGAAGCCGGGGACGACGCGGTGGAAGGTCAGCCCCTCGTAGAAGCGGTTGCGCGCGAGGAAGACGAAGTTGTTGACGTAACCAGGAGCCTCGTCGGCCAGCAGCTCGAGCCGGATGTCGCCGCGCTCGGTGCGAATCACGGCCTCGTAGCCCGCGCTCGGATCGATCGTGAGCTCGGGGGGCGCTGCGTAGCTGCGGACGATCGCGCCATCGTCACCAGGCTCGCCCGACGCCGCCTCGCCGGGCTCGGCCGTGCCGTCGCGGGTGGGCGTCGCCGCGACGTCCTGCGCGCCGTCGGTGGTCGCGGTCGTGCTGGTCGTGGAGCTGCCGCTGGAGGAGGTGCCGCCGCGCCCGCCGCCGAACTGCGTGGCGAAGACGATGCCGCCCAGCGAGAGCACCATCACGAGGATCCCGCCGACGTAGAAGCTGCGCTGGTTGCGCTGCATCCAGCCCATGAAGCCGGGAAACTCGATCGGCCCGGCGGGCTGGTAGCCTGCCTGGCTTCGACGGCGGCGTCGGCGGCGATCGTTGCTCACGCGGTCCCCCTCGTGCGCAGCTCCTCGACCGCCGCGGCGAGCTCCTGCGGGCGGCGGCTGGAGAGGTGGTAGCGGGTCCCCTCGGCGGTGCGGACACTCACGCCCTGCCCCAGGAAAGGCACGGACCAGGCCCGCCGCCGGCTCGTGGCGAAGCGGATGCCCAATCCACCGTAGGGCAGCCAGCGGTAGCGCTCTACCTCGACGGCGGCGATGCGCGGGCCGGGCAGGCGCACGGCGAGCGGACCGAAGCCGAAGCGCAGCGCCTGTGCGTCGACGCGGATCGCGAGCCGCCCGAAGGTGAGCGCGACCGCGCCGAGCACGGCGCCCGTGAGCAGCAGCACGGCGGCGCCGGGCCGCTCGCCGCCCGCGATCGCGAACAGCGCGGCCGCCGTCGCCACCACCCCGCCGAGCGTGAGCGAGGCGACGAGCAGCCGCGGCGAGGCGACCTCCTCGACGTAGGTGGGGGCGGCGGCGGCGCTCATGCTGATGCATCCGCCCGGGGCGCCGGCGCCCGTCTGCCGTGGTGGGCAGCGGTGTGCTGGTACCCTCGGCAGGACTCGAACCTGCGCCACCGGCTCCGGAGGCCGGTGCTCTATCCACTGAGCTACGAGGGCCACCCATCGATTCTAGGTTCGGATCAGGCTTTCTGCGACCCCCTGCCGCGCGGGTCGCAGAGGCCATGTAGCCACGAATGTAGCCACGGGGGTCAGCCCTCGCCTCTCAGGAACGCGCCCATCTTGGCTGCGAGCGCAGCGTCGGTCGCTCGGCTTCGGCGCACGCGGCCAGCGCGCCGTCACGAGCCCGAAAGCGCACGCGATCCAGACGGTGATCATCCCTGCGAGGGCGAGGCTCCCGCTGGACGTGACCCCACCCTTGTCGCTGGTGTCCGCGACGCCAAACACTGCGAACGTGATCAGAAACGCGGCGAGGAAAGGCAAGTGCTCGCCGTAGCCGCGGCGCCCCCAGCGCCAGAAGATCGCCGCAAGCGCTGCCGCGATGGGCGCCAGCCACGCTGAGCCGATCCCAAACACGACCCGTGCTGTTACCTCGCCGCTGACGGGATCAATCTCCGTGCGCAAGGGGAACAGGATGCTCACCGCGAGGAACGCGGCGCCTGCGAACCCTATCCACGTGGCGATCACGCGCTCCGTGACGCGACGCTGGCGAAATCGAGCGGGGCTGTCGCGGTCGTCAGGGGCGAAGAGCCGGAGAGGATCGTCCATGCCGTCGCATCCGCCCCTCGTTTCCCGCTTGGTTGCTGAGATGGCGAGTGTAGCTCTGGATCTACGCGCGAAGGGACGGGAACGGTGCGGCGCCCCACGTCTCTAGACAACAGTCGATCTCGACGAAAATGTAGCCACAGATTGTAGCCACGGCGCCCCGGCCTAGTCGGGCACAATCGTGTGAACGCCGCGCCGCGCCCTACTGCTCAGATACGAAATCGGGTGTGATCGGGCGAAAGAGCGCGGAGTAGGCGGGCCCGTTCGGCTCCGGAGGCCGGTGCTCTATCCACTGAGCTACGAGGGCGTTCTTCGAGTGTACGGAGCGCCCTGAAGCCCCCGCAAGGGAGCGCTGCCGCGCCTCGGCGCGGACGTTCGGGACGGGGCGCTCGTCGCGGCCCCGCGCCCGCGGGCGCTAGTCGCGGCCGCGGCGGCGGTACTGGATCGCCTCGGCGAGGTGGACGCTCTCGATCGTCTCGCTGCCCGCGAGGTCGGCGACCGTGCGCGCCACCTTCAGCACGCGGTGGAAGGCGCGCGCCGAAAGCCCGAGCTGCTCCATGGCGGCGGCGAGCAGCGGGCGCGCCGCCGGCGCAAGCAGCTCCTGGCAGTGCTCGCGCACCTCCAGCGGGCCCATCTCGGCGTTCGTGCGGTACGGCGTGCCGGCCAGGCGCTCGCGCTGCCGCTCGCGGCAGGCCGTCACGCGCGCGCGGACGGCGTCCGAGCCCTCGCCGCTGGGCTCGACGGTCAGATCCTCGTACTCCACGCGCGGCACGTCGGCGAAGAGGTCGATGCGGTCGAGCAGCGGGCCGGAGAGCCGGTGCTGGTAGCGCGAGACCGTGAGCTCCGAGCAGGAGCAGGAGCAGGCGCGCCGCGCGTCGCCGTAGTAGCCGCAGGGGCAGGGGTTCATCGCGCCGACCAGCAGGAAGCGCGCGGGGAAGCTCAGCGAGCCGCGCACCCGCGAGATCGTGACCACGCCCGACTCCAGCGGCTCGCGCAGCGACTCCAGCGCCGCCGAGCCGAACTCCGGCAGCTCGTCGAGGAAGAGCACGCCGCGGTGCGCCAGCGAGACCTCGCCGGGGCGGATGCGGCTGCCGCCGCCCACCAGCCCCGCGTGCGAGATCGTGTGGTGCGGCGCGCGGAACGGCCGCTCGCGCAGCAGCGGGCGCTTGCGGCCCAGCATCCCCGCCACCGAGTAGACGCTGGAGACGTCGATCGCCTCCTCGGGCGTGAGCGGCGCCAGCAGCCCGGGCACCGCGCGCGCCAGCAGCGTCTTGCCGGCGCCCGGCGGGCCCTGCATCAGCACGTTGTGGCTGCCGGCGGCCGCCACCTCCAGCGCGCGCTTCACGTGCTCCTGCCCGCGGATCACGGAGAGGTCGTGGGCCGCCGGCCCTTCGAGGCCCGCGGGCGCCGCATCGTTGGGCTCGGGCCAGCGCTCGGGCGGCTCGCGCAGCTCGGCGAGCGTGCCGAGGCCGTGCACGGTGACGCCCTCGATCAGCCGCGCCTCGGCGCGGTCCTCGGCGGGCACCACCACCTCGGCGACGCCGGCGCGGCGCCACATCGCGACCAGCGGCAGCACCCCGGCCGCGTGGCGCGCCTGCCCGTCGAGCGAGAGCTCGCCGACGAGCGCCGTCTGCGCGAAGCGGTCGGGGAGCTGTCCCGAGGCGACGAGCAGCGCCGTCGCGATCGGCAGGTCGTAGAGCGGCCCCTCCTTGCGCACGTCGGCGGGCGCGAGGTTGACGGTGATGCGGCGCAGCGGGAACTCGAAGCCGGCGATGCGGATGGCGGAGCGCACCCCAACAGTGTCGATAGGATGCCCGCGAGGCAGATCGCGCAGGGAGACCCACAGTGACCGTCAAGGGCCGGCCAGGCGCGCAGGCGGACACGAGGCGGCGCCTCGCGCCCATCGTGGCGGACGCGCTCGGGGAGCGGTTCGGCCGCCGGGCGCAGCCATATGCCGACCTCGTGGGCCTCGCGAACTACCGCGTCGACTTCCCGCCGGGGATGTTCGTGTACGTCCCGCCGATCGAGTTCGGCTCCGTCGTCGGCGTGCCAAAGACCGGGTCAGGGGCGGCCGTCGAGTACATGCGCGCCGCGGCCCTCGCGCTCCGCACCTTCGGCGTCTCGGGGCGCGAGTATTACCTCCACTACGGCGGGACGTTCGGCGACCCTGAGCTCGACGCGTTGGCCCACACCTTCGCGGACAGCTTCCTCCGCGGGGACGATGCGGAAGAGCTCGACGTCGCGCCGGACGCTCGAGGGGCGCGCGACACGTCCGGGGGGGCGCTCGAGCACTCCGCTCGACCGGCGGGCCCCTCGACACCATCTTCGATGGATGTGGCACTCGTTGTAGCCGACGCCCTCGGCGAACGCTTCGGCCGGCAGACGCAGCCGTACGCCGATCTCGTGGGACTGCTCACGCGACGGTCGGACTTGCCGCAGGACTCGTTCGTTTACCTGCCGCCTCGACAGAGATACGCGGTGCTCGGCGTCCCGCGCGACGCGCGCGCCGAGGCGGTTGACAGCATGAGAGCCACGGCCCTCGCGCTGCTCACGTTCGGCGTCACCGGGTGGCCGTTCTACCTCCATGAGGGGGGCTCGTTCGGCGACCCAGGGCTCGACGAGTTTGCTCACGCGTTCAGGGAGGTCTACCTCCGCGGGAGCGCCGCGAGGCTCGGGCCGCCCAGCTAGGAGAGCCGGGCGCGGCGGGTCGCAGGTGAGCCCCCCGCGCCACACCGGCCGGGGGGCTTCTCTGTGCCTGCCCGCCCTCACGCGCCGGTGAAGTCGCTATGGGTCAGATGAATCCGGGCTCGCGAGTCGGTCGTGAGGAACGCAAGCTCGTCTTGCCGCCGCAACAGTCTGTGGGCGACCCCCGTCTCCTGCCGCGAGGCGAAGAAGCCACGCCGTCGGAGGAGGCCACGATAGGGATGGCGCGCAGAGAGCCAGCAGGACACCGAGATCGCTCCTTCGCCGCGACAGAGGCCAACCGCGTGGCCCAGCAGCGCGTCCACCGCGTCCAGTCGCCCGGGCAGGGCGAGTAGAGCGACGATCTCGCCGTGGCCGGCGCTCACCTTCACCGCCGCGTAGCCCACGAGCCCCGAGCCCTCCTCGGCTGCGAGAGTGCGAATGCCGCTTCCGGCGCGCGGGTCGAAGAAGCGCCAACCGAATGACTCGACGGTATGCGCCGAGACGAGATCGGACGGCCGGGTCGCGGCATCGAAGAACTCCGCGAGCCGTTCGTCCGGTCTCTTCATCTCCTCGATCGAGACGCCCGGCGCCCTCGAACCGCCCGCGGCTCGGCTGGCCGCAAGCGCGAGCGCTGCGGCGAGGGAGGGAGCGGCGATCCGAGCGAGCGGCGCGGGCAGGCGGCCCGATCTCGCGAGTCGCCGCTTCGCCGCGCGGCGGGCGTCCAGCACCGCGACCAGTCGACGGACGCGATTGGCGAAGGGCGGGCTTGCGGCGAGGCCCCGCGCGGATGGGCGCCCCTGCACCCGCCACAGGCCGATGCTGAGCGAGAGCTCCGCCTCGTGCGCCGCCTGCTCGTCCGCGGTCGTGGTCGAGCGCGCATCGATCCCGCGTCCCCGGTAGTCAGGCAGAACGGCCTTGTCCGTCCCCATCATCGCGGTCGCGCGGGCGCCGAGGAGGCGGACCGGCCACGGGATGTCGATGCGCGCGGCCACGAGCCGCGGGCCGTCCTCGGCGAGGACGACGAGGCTGCCGGGTGCCTGCGGCCCATCGAGGCGCCAGCGCAGGTGCTCGATCGCAGGCACGCCGCTGACGGCCGTGATCGGCCACGGATCGAACGCGGACTGGAGCACGCCGTGTATGCGCTGGGCGTCGGCGTCGCCGATCTCTCGGCCGCGGAGCACGCTGTGAACGACGACCGCCGAGCTCTCGCCTCCACCCAAGTAGCCCGGCGCGTCGTCGAATAGCAGCGAGGAGCCCCCCGCGCCACACCGGCCGGGGGGCTTCTCTGTGCCCTTAGATGTTGTGAGCTTTCTCCCGGTCCACGGTTTTCTTGGACACCTGATTGGGGCAGGCTGCCCCGGGCAGAGGAGGTGTCCATGACCAGCTCCGCACAGGGATTGAACGGGCGTAGTGCGTCGCGAACGGAGCGCGTTCGCTTCTCCTCGCGACGGAAGAGCGAGGCGGTGCTGAGGCTGCTGCGCGGCGAGGAGTTGGACGCGCTCTCGCGCGAGCTGGGGGTGACCGCAGCGACGCTGTCGCAGTGGCGCGAGCGCTTACTCGCCGCCGGCCGGGCCTCGCTCACGAGCCGGCCTGCCGACGAGCGTGACGAGGAGATCCACCGACTGCAGGCGAAAGTCGGCGAGATCACGATGGCGAACGAGCTCCTGCTCCAGCGCGCGCATCAGCTGGAGGCAGGACTCCCTTTGGCACGCCGGAGGTCGAGGTGATGAGTCGAACCACCTCGCCCTCCACGGGACGGCCGTACGGCACGACGCGCATCTGCCAGCTGTGGGAGGTCCCGCGCTCGACCGTCTACGAGCGGCGGGCACGGGCGCGACGGCCTCTGCGGCCAGCAGCGAAGCGCGGGCCGAGGCAGGCGTGGACGGACGAGGCTCTCACGGAGCAGGTCCGAGCTGTGCTCGCCGCCTCCCCGTTCACGGGCGAGGGCTACCGCAAGGTGTGGGCGCGGCTGCGGCTGGCCGGTGTGCGCACCTCGAAGGGCCGGGTGCTGCGGCTGATGCGGGAGGCGGGACTGCTCGCCCCGACCCGCGTCGGGCGTCGGCGCGGACCGCGGGTGCACGACGGGACGATCACCACCGAGCGGCCTGACGAGATGTGGGGGACCGACGCGACCTCCTGCCTCACCACCCGCGAGGGGAACGCCACCGTCTTCATCGCCGTCGATCACTGCACGCAGGAGTGCATCGGCATCCACGCGGCGCGACCGGGCACGCGGCTTCGAGGCGCTGGAGCCGCTGCGGCAGGGGCTCCGGGAGCACTTCGACGGCTACGAGGCGGATCTCGCGCGGGGACTCGCTCTCCGCCACGACCACGGCAGCCAGTACCTGAGCGACCACTTTCAGGAGGAGCTGCGCTTCCTCGGCATCCGCTCCAGCCCGTCCTTCGTAGCCGCGCCCGAGGGCAACGGCTGCGCGGAACGCTTCATCCGCACGCTGAAGGAGCAGCTGCTGTGGGTGGAGCACTTCGAGACGGTGGAGGAGCTACGCCAGGCGCTGCTCGCCTTCAAGCAGCGCTACAACCAGCACTGGCTCGTCGAACGGCACGTCCACCGCACCCCAGCCGCCGTCCGCGAGGCGCTCTCGCCGCGCACCGGGGCGGCCGCATGATTACCGCCAGCGATGTGTCCAAGAAACCAGGAGCGGTACACCGCCGCCCTTGACACTGTGCCTCGGTTTCAGCCACTTGTCTTGGCGACAGTGGTGGATCTGGCGGGTTCCCGACAAGAACCGGCCGCCCCGTTGGTCGGTGGTGGCCGGCGTCGTCGTCAGCCGGCGACGGTTTGATTGTGTTATCTACGGATTCGCTCACGCTACGGTCGGAAGCGCCGGCAAATGTTGCCAGACATCCACAGAGAGCGGTAAATGGCCATCGGAGGGGCCTTGTAACGGGTCCGGAGGGACTCTCTCCCCGCCTTGAAGACGGAAAAGAACCGGTGCGCGTTTCTTCAGTGGTGGTGGCCGTTACGCTTGGGACGGCCCTGACCCGGTTCGGGGAAGCCGTCCGTGTTTTGGAGCGTGCCTACGCTCTGGCGCCGTAGTGTGCCTATATGACGGTGTAGCGGCTGGCGAGGGCCGTCTTCGCCCTTTCCTGGTCATCCGTCGTGATGGCCGCGGTGGCGTATTCTTCCCGGCGCTCGATGATGTGGAAAGTCCTGATGTTGAGGCCGGCGCCCGTGAGTTCGCCGGCAAGGTTGGCTAGGGCTCCGGGCTGGTCCAGCAGTTGCACCAGTACAGCTTCGTCAGAGACTGCCTTGAAGCCGGCCTGGTTCAGGATGGCAAGGGCGTGGTCCGTCTGGTCAGTGGTAATTATTACCACTCCGTGCTGTCCCTCGTTCTCGGTCGCAATGGTATTGAGGTTCACTCCGCCTGCGGCCAGGGTGCTGGCTATCTGCGCAATGGCGCCGATCCGGTTTTCGGCCATGATGACGATGCGCTGCATGGTTACTGCGTGAGCTGGCTGTGTTTGTCGCTCGTGAACCGGTATGCCGGTTTCCGCTGGCTTTAGATCGTGTTCCTGCGGCGTTTCAGGATGGGGACTGACGCAGTCGTCGACCAGTCGGTCGACGGTTTCGAAATTCACGTGGGGCATGGTAATGATGTGGGCCACGTCGCCCTCTGGGGCAATCTGCCACCTGTCGAATACTTCCTGCGAGGGGCGGTCGAATACAACGGTGGGAGAGTTTCGGTGTCGCCATGCGTTGATGCCGTGTTCGTTGAACTGTTTCACGGCGTAATCGGCGACGTTGAGCATGCCGTGGATGGTTTCTCTCCATTGGTCCTCGCCGTAGTGGTTGATGG
>CAXXXY010000002.1:0-524611 GCA_963667515.2 Dehalococcoidia bacterium
CGTCGGGGGCGCGAGCGCCCGCATAATGGCGCCCGCCCGCGCCGACATCGCGCCGGCGGCAGCAGGCGAGAGCGACGGAGGCCGCGTGCGCGCCGAGATCGTCTCGATCGGCACCGAGATCCTGCTGGGCGAGATCACCGACACCAACGCCGCCTTCATCGCCGGCCGGCTCCCCGCCTACGGCATCGACCTGCTCTACGTGACGCAGGTGGGCGACAACCCCGCGCGGCTCGCCGATGTGCTGGGGTGCGCGTGGGAGCGCTCCGAGCTCGTCTTCACCACGGGCGGCCTCGGCCCCACCGAGGACGACATCACGCGCGACGCCGTGGCGGGCGTACTGGGCGAGCAGCTGCAGCTCGACGAGGAGCAGGAGCGGGTGCTGCGCTCGTTCTGGCGCGGGCGCGGCCGTGCGATGCCCGAGCGCAACCTGAAGCAGGCGCAGCTCATCGCCTCGGCGCGGCCGCTCGCGAACCCGCGCGGCACGGCGCCCGGCTGGTGGGTGGAGCGCGACGGGCGCGTGATCGCCGTGATGCCGGGCCCGCCCGCCGAGATGACGCGCATGTGGGAGCACGAGGTGGCGCCCGAGCTCGCGCGGCGCGCGCAGGCCGTGCTCGTCAGCCGCACGCTCAAGACCACCGAGCTCGGCGAGTCCGCCGTCGACGAGCTGCTCTCGCCGCTACTGGGCACGACCAACCCCTCGATCGGCGTCTACCACCGCGCGGATGGCGTGCACGCCCGCATCGCCGCGAAGGCGCCGACGCGCGCACAGGCCGAGGCGCTGATCGCGCCCGTGGAGGCGGAGGCGCGCCGGCTGCTGGGCGGCTTCCTGTGGGGCGTCGACGAGGAGACGCTCGCCGCCGCAGTCGGGCGGCTGCTACGTGAGCGCGGCCTGACGCTGGCGCTGATGGAGTCGGCCACGGGCGGCGCCGTCGCCGACGCCATCACCGACGTCGACGGCGCCTCCGACTACTTCCGCGGCGGCCTCGTCACCTACGCCACCGAGGCGAAGCTCGCGATGGGCGTGCCGCCCGAAGTGATCGATCGGCACGGCGCGATCTCGCGCGAGACGGCCGAGGCGATGGCGCAGGCGGCGCGGCGCACGCTCGGCGCCGACATCGGCGTCGGCATCACCGGCGTCGCCGGCGGGAGCGACGTCGAGGGGCAGCCGCCCGGCACGATGCACATCGCCCTCGCGCACGACGCGGGCGTGGAGTACGTGCACTGGCGCTACTACCAGGGGCGCGTGGTCGCCAAGCGGCGCGCCCAGCAGCAGGCGCTCTCGCTGCTGCGCCGACACCTGCTCGGCCTCGGCGCGGACGCCGCGCCCGCGAGCAGCGGCGAGCGGCAGGGCTAGGTGTACTACCCAGGAAGGTTGTTCACAGGCGGGAGGCGGGGACGGCCCCGCCGACGCCGCCGTGCGGTAGGCGGTGATTGTAGCGGTAGAGCCAGCGTGGGAGCTGGCGCAGCCGCTCGGCGTTGGAGCGGTAGGGGCGGGCGTAGGCCCACTCGTTCTGCAGGATCTGGATGAAACGCTCGGCTTTGCCGTTCGTCTGCGGGCGGTAGGGCCGCGTGTGCGACAGCCGCACGTCTGCGGCAGCGGCGGCGCCGTGGAAGCTGCGGGCGACGGTGTAGGCCTTCGCGTTGTCGGTCAGGACCCGGCGCACGCGCACGCCACGCCGGCGGAAGGCCGCGAGCGCCTGCTCGAGGAAGGCGGCGCAGCTCGCGCCACGCTCGTCGGGCAGGACGGAGACGTAGGCGTAACGGCTGTGGTCGTCGACGGCGACGTGTAGGTACTCCAGCCCCAGCGAACGCCGCGAATGCGGCCCGGAGCGCGTCTCGGCGAAGCCAGGCGCCATTCGCTTGCCGCCGCCCTCGGGGACGCGCCCGAGCTTCTTCACGTCGAGATGCAGCAGGTCGCCGGGGGCGTCGTGCTCGTAGCGGACCGGCTCCCGGGTGACGCGGTGCAGGCGGTCGAGCCGGTTGAGGCCGCGGCGCCGCAGCACGGCGTAGACCGTGGAGCGGGCGACCCCGAGCGCCCACTGGATGCGATGCGGCCCGAATCCCTGCGTGCGTCGCACGGCGCAGATGCGTCGCTCCAGCTCGGGCGGCGTGCGCCGGGGATGCGCGCGCGGGGCGGAGCTGCGGTCCTCGAGCCCTGCCGCTCCCTCCGCCCGGAAGCGCCCCAGCCACTTGGCAACGGTGTGGCGGGAGACGCGGAAGTGGCGAGCGACCTCAGCCTGGGGCCAGCCGGCGTCCACTTCCCGCACGAGCTCGAGTCGGGTCAGCGGCGTCAGCCGCGCGTTACGATGGGCCATGAGGGTGTCCTCTCCTCGCTACTGCCGTGCTGTCACACACAGCAGCGGGCGAGGCCCCTCATCCTGTCAACAACCTACGTGGGAACTACAACTAGTCGCTCGCGGAGCTCGCCATCCTTGACGATCCGCCGTTGTGCCTCGGACGGAAGGCCGACCCTAGCCATGTAGATCCCAAGATGCAGTAGCGCGAGGTCCCGGAGGAACGCGTCGAGCCCCGCAACGCCAAGTAGAAAGGCTGCTCGAAGAACGTCAGAGGCGTGAGCCGGCGGACGCCCTCGTCTCCCTTCAGTTAGGCCCGCGTGGAGCTCCACCAGTCCATGGGCGCGCTTCAAGGTCCGCTCGAAGCGCGCGAGGACGTCAGGTCCACCTGCAACGGTGGCAGTCACTCGTTCGCCCCTTCGACCTGCGCACCCGCCGCGAGGACGGCGCGGTGGGCATAGGCGACGAAGTCGGCGGCGGGCATTTCGTCGAGGGGGCGCAGCTCCTCGGTGCGGGTCGCGACGGGGTCGCCCGCCGGCTCCTGCGTCGCGTCGTGCTCTAGCACCAGCTCGTAGAGCCCGCCGTCCTCGCCCAGCACCACGCAGCCGTAGTCGCCGGGCAGCTCGCCCCGCGGATCGACCTCGATGCCGTAGACGAACATCGCGCCGGGGAACGGCGGGAACGGCCGTATGCCGCCCGCCACGCGCGGCAGCAGGTCGCGCAGCTCCGCGGCGGCGCGCGCCACGATCGCGTCGGCGAGCGCGCGATGCGCCCGCGCCGCGCCCACGCCGGGTGCCTGCTCGGCCATCGTGCCCCTCGCCGCGCCGAAGCCCGGCGCCGGCGCGCGTCTACGGCGCCGCTGCGCGCCTATCATAGGTGCGCGCCGTCCGGCGCCGCGCAGGGAGCGCGCCCGTGCAGGAGACCCGGCAACAGATCCTCGATTACCTCCGCGAGCGGCGCGAGGCGAGCGTGCGCGAGCTGGGCGACCACCTCGGCCTGACCGCGACCGGGGTGCGCCAGCACGTCACGATCCTGGAGCGCGCCGGCCTCGTGCGGAGCCGCGAGCAGCGCGGCCACGTCGGGCGACCCGCGCTCTTCTACCAGCTCAGCGAGTCCGGCGAGGCCGGCTACCCCAAGCAGTACCACCGTCTCGCGAGCGCACTCCTGGAGTCGCTGGCCGACGGCGCGAACGTCGAGCAGCTGCGCGCGCTGCTCGACGGGGTGGGCGAGCGCCTCGCGGGCCCCGCCGCCCGGGAGCTCGCCGGCGCCCCCGCCGAGCAGCGCATCGAGGCCGCCTGCGACGAGCTGCGCGCGCAGGAGGTGGTCGCGGACTGGGAGCGGGACGGCGACGCCTTCCTCCTCCACGAGCGCACCTCCCCCTACCCGGAGGTGGCGGCGCGCTCGCAGGCGGCGTGCGCGGTGGACGTCGCCTATATCAGCGCGCTCACCGGCCTCGACGCCACGCTCGTCGAGTGCCAGACCAGCGGCGACGGCTGCTGCAGCTACCGCCTCACCGCGCCCGCCGGCGCCCCCGCAAGCAACTAGCTGTACTACCCAGGAAGGTTGTTCACAGGCGGGAGGCGGGGACGGCCCCGCCGACGCCGCCGTGCGGTCGGCGGTGATTGTAGCGGTAGAGCCAGCGTGGGAGCTGGCGCAGCCGCTCGGCGTTGGAGCGGTAGGGGCGGGCGTAGGCCCACTCGTTCTGCAGGATCTGGATGAAACGCTCGGCTTTGCCGTTCGTCTGCGGGCGGTAGGGCCGCGTGTGCGACAGCCGCACGTCTGCGGCAGCGGCGGCGCCGTGGAAGCTGCGGGCGACGGTGTAGGCCTTCGCGTTGTCGGTCAGGACCCGGCGCACGCGCACGCCACGCCGGCGGAAGGCCGCGAGCGCCTGCTCGAGGAAGGCGGCGCAGCTCGCGCCACGCTCGTCGGGCAGGACGGAGACGTAGGCGTAACGGCTGTGGTCGTCGACGGCGACGTGTAGGTACTCCAGCCCCAGCGAACGCCGCGAATGCGGCCCGGAGCGCGTCTCGGCGAAGCCAGGCGCCATTCGCTTGCCGCCGCCCTCGGGGACGCGCCCGAGCTTCTTCACGTCGAGATGCAGCAGGTCGCCGGGGGCGTCGTGCTCGTAGCGGACCGGCTCCCGGGTGACGCGGTGCAGGCGGTCGAGCCGGTTGAGGCCGCGGCGCCGCAGCACGGCGTAGACCGTGGAGCGGGCGACCCCGAGCGCCCACTGGATGCGATGCGGCCCGAATCCCTGCGTGCGTCGCACGGCGCAGATGCGTCGCTCCAGCTCGGGCGGCGTGCGCCGGGGATGCGCGCGCGGGGCGGAGCTGCGGTCCTCGAGCCCTGCCGCTCCCTCCGCCCGGAAGCGCCCCAGCCACTTGGCAACGGTGTGGCGGGAGACGCGGAAGTGGCGAGCGACCTCAGCCTGGGGCCAGCCGGCGTCCACTTCCCGCACGAGCTCGAGTCGGGTCAGCGGCGTCAGCCGCGCGTTACGATGGGCCATGAGGGTGTCCTCTCCTCGCTACTGCCGTGCTGTCACACACAGCAGCGGGCGAGGCCCCTCATCCTGTCAACAACCTACGTGGGAACTACAGCTAGGGCCGCGCGTCGAGGGCGGCTACCATCGCGGCGTCCCGTGGCTCGGGCGGGACGCCGAGCGCGGCGCCACCCGGCGAAGGGCCGACGAGCGAAGGGCCGTCCGATGCCACCCGCCGCCACCGCCGACGTGATCTCGCTGCGCTCGAACCACGTCTACGCCTTCCGCGTCGCAGAGCGCTCGGGCGGCGGGCGCCTGCTGCTCGACGCGGGGCCCGACTACGAGGGCGCGTGGGAGGAGGCCGTGGGGCAGGGCTACGCGCTCGGCTTCGCGCCGGAGCAGGTGCGCGCGGTGATCGTGACCCACGGCCACGCCGACCACGCGGGGCTGGCGCACCGCTGGGCCGAGGCGGGCGCGCGCATCTTCGCGCTGGCGCCCGACATGACCGCGCTCACCTCGGGCGACGGCTGGCGGGAGTACCAGGCGCGCCGCGGCCGCGACGAGCTGCGCCGCCACGGCTGCCCGCCCGCCACCCTCGAGCGCATCGAGGAGCGCCGCCGCGAGCGATCGGGCGGGCTGCGCTGGAAGGGCGCGCCGTGGGGCTCGGTGGCACCGGCCGTCGGCGACCACGTGTTCCCCATCGAGGGCGCGAGCGGCGAGGCCTCTCTGCGCATCGTCTCGGCGCCCGGCCACACGCCGGGCAACCTCGGCGCGCTGGTGGAGGAGACGGGCGAGTTCTACGGCGGCGACACGCTGCTCCCCGGTCGCATCCCCGCGGCGGGGCTGCACTTCCACTCGAGCACGGGCACGCCGCGCTGGCCGTCGCTGCCGCCCTACCTCGGCGCCGTCGAGTGGATCGCGGGGCTCACGCTCTCGCGGCTGCTCCCCGCGCACGACGACCCGCGCGACGGCCGCTCCGACGACGGCGGCGCCGCCGCCGAGCCCGCCGCCAGCCCCGCCGACGAGGCTCGGCGCTTCCTCGCGCACCACCGCCGCCGCGGGGCGCGGGTGCGCGCCGCCCTCGACGCCGGCGCCGCCGAGGGCCCCGCCACCGCCTACGAGCTTGCGCGCGCGCTCTTCCCGCGCCTCCCGGAGGAGCGCATCGGGCAGGCGATGACGGAGGTGATCGGCCACCTCGACGTGCTGCTCGCCGAGGGCTCCGCCGCCCGCGAGGAGCAGGCCGACGGCTGGCGCTACGCCCCTGTCGCCGAGGGCGCAGCGCGCGCGTGACGGCTGGCGACCTCGGGCTGCTCGCGCTCGACCCGATCGGGCCGCTGCTATCGGCGTTGGCCTGCGGGACGTGCCACTCAGGCTAGTCTTGCGGCCGCGAGCGTCCAATGAAAGTCGCAGCCCACTCGGCGCCGCCCGCGTAGTCGAGCAGTCGCAGGAGGCTGTCCACCGCTTGAAGGAACTCACGGAGCTCGTCGAGTCCAACCGAATCGTCGCGCCCATGAACGACCCGATTTCGCTTCTCGAAGCCACTCTTGAGAGCCCTGCGAAGTTCGCGGGGGACCTGGAGCTCTTCATGGCGAAGCTCCGCGAGCAGTTGCGGGAGATAGCTTGCGACGATCTCGTCGCTCGGCGGCGACGGTGCGTTGAACACGAGCCACCGGGCCGCCGGCACGGCATGCGCAATGAAGTCTTTCAGCCAGACTTCGGCAGCAGAAGCGCCCACGAGAAGCGAGGCTCTCGGATTGCGGGTCGCGAGGTCACGCGCCTCTACGAGGAGCACGTGCCCTATCGGGGCGGAGCGCCCGCTCTGAACTCGCTGCGCGACTTCTTCTAGGGCGAGCTCCGGAATGCGGCTCCAACCGTAGGCTTCTACCCAACCAACCCCGTAGTCGGAAGGGAGGGACCGCCACTGTCTCCCGTCACGCGACCATTCATCCCCGCCGGCCGAGATCCCGTGCCGGGATGCGCGGCGCCCCGACCGCCACTCGAGAGCTGCGATCGTGCGGCGAACCAGGTCGATGGCCTCGGCTCGAACCCCCGTCACGTAGTCACGGAACACGGCCGGAAAAATGGACAACGGTGGGTTCCAAGTGACGAACTGGCCGTCAGGCCTCCTCGTGCGGAGCGCACCGTCCCGCGTGACGTACTCGCGGGCCCAGTCGAAGTCCCGCGTTCGATGAAGCGACCGCGGCAGCAAGCGGCCCAAAGCCAGCAGCGAGAACATGCGGGCGAGTTCTCGGCTCGCAACGCGTCGCGACTCTGTAGTCACGACGGATGACCGTTCGACAGCACCCGCCGCAACGTCAGCATCCGACGCGCCGCGCACAGAGACTTCGACCGAGCCCGCCGCTCGGTATCGAAACAGCATCGCGCCCTGCTTCGCGCTGATCGGAAAGTCCCTGACCGTGTGCTGGAAGCGGAAGCGCAACGGCGCCTCCTGTCAGCTAATCCCCCGCGAGGGCGCGGTAGAGCGTCGTGAGGCGGCGGGGGAGCTGCTCGATGTCGGCGACCACCTCGTAGCCGATGTCGTCGCACATCTGCTTCAGGTAGTCGTGCCCCTCCTTGTCCACGGTGATGAGGAAGGGCGTGATCCCGGCGCGACGCGCCTCCAGCAGCGCCTGTTTCGTGTCGTGGACGGCGTACTCCTTCTCCGTGCGGTCACGGCCGTAGCCGTGGTCCTGCGGCCGCCCGTCCGAGACCAGCACGAGGATGCGTACCTTCGCGTCGTGATCCATCAGCTTGTGCGTGGCGTGGCGGATCGCGGGGCCCATGCGCGTGGAGCGCACGGGCTCGATCTTCGCGATGCGCCGCCTCACGCGGTCGCCGAACGGCTCGTCGAGGTCCTTCACCACGTAGAACTCGACGTTCTCGCGCCCGTAGCCGGAGAAGCCGTAGATGCCGTACGAGTCGCCGATCGCCTCCAGCGCCTCCACCAGCAACACCGCCGACTCCTTCTCGAGGTCGACGATGCGCTTGGGCGGGTCGGCGGCACGCAGCGAGCGGCGCTGCGCCAGCCACTGGAAGTACTTCGCGGGGTCGCCGTCGAAGTCGTCGTCCTCGTCGTACTTCTGGCGCTTCTTGTCGATCTCCTCGTCGGTCGACGCCGACATGTCGAGCAGGAACGAGACCGCCACGTCGCGCTCGACCTTGTTGCGCCGGTAGTAGAAGCGCGCGAGCGGGCCGGCGCCGGCGCGCTTGTCGACCAGGAACTCGATCGCCTGGTCGAGATCGATCTCGTCGCCGTCCTCCAGCCTCTTGATCTTGCGGAACGACTCGGGCCGCATCAGCTCGAACTGGCGGCGCGTCTCCGTCACCAGGCCGTGGTGGCGGACCAGCGTCTCCTCGTAGAAGTCGAGGTCGCCCTCCTCGGAGGCGCGCTGGCCGACGGTGCACCAGCGCGGCCGATAGTCCCCGGCGCGGAAGTCCCACTCGTCGTACTGGAAGTACTCGATCTCGGGCGCGGCCGGCTCGTCGGTCGGCGGCTCCTCCTCCTCGCCCTCGCCCTCGCCGCCCCGCTCGCCCGCCTGCGGCCGCTGCCCGCCCGAGGGCAGCGACGTCTCGCGCTCGAGGTTGGTGAGGAAGAGGCTGACGGTGGAGGCGAGGTCGCCCTCCGCCATCTCCGAGATCATCAGCTCCGTCGAGTTCTCCAGCAGCTCCTGCAGCTGCTCGGCGGTGAGCGGCGTGCCGCGGCCGTCGCCCTCGCCCTCCCACGCGCCCTCGCGCATCCGCATCAGCAGCTGCACCAGCTCGGGCTTGAAGTCGCCGCGGAAGTCGGGCTGCGGCGGGCTCTCGAATGCCTCCTCGCCCGAGACGGGCTGGGGCGCGCCGTCGGCCGCCTCGCCCGAGGGCATCGGTGGCGCGATCGTCAGCAGCTCCTCGTCGAGCGGAAGCCACTCCTCCTCCTCGGCGAGCCGCTCGTTGGGGAGCACGGCCGCGAGCCGGTAGATCGCCGCCGCGACCGCCGCCGAGTCCTGCACGGTCGCGTCGGCCTGCTCGACGACGCGCAGCGCCGCCAGCCCCTCCGCCAGCGGCTGCCGGTGGCGCGCCGGCCACTCGATGCTCTGGGGCCGCCCCAGCGAGGCGCGCAGCAGCGCCTCCACGTAGGCACGGCGCAGCGGCATGGAGCGCGCGTCGGGGCGGCGCGCGGCCTCCGCCTCCTGCACGCGGCGCAGCCAGAGGCGGATGCCGCCGTACTCGTGCGCGACGCGGGCATCGACGCGGGTGTCCTCCACCACCGTGAACAGCGCCGCGATCAGCGAGCGGTCGGGGAAGCCGTCGTAGAGGCGCTGCATCTCCGTGAGCGGCGCGGGGCGCTCCGCCTCGGCGGGCGAAGGGTCGTCGCCCGATGCGTCCGCCGGGGCCCCCGCCAAGCCGTCGAGGCGCGGGCGCGGCGCGGCGCCAGCCTGCGCGGGCGGTGCCTGCGCGGGCGGCAGCTCCGCGGGTGGCGTGTGCGCGCCGGGCTCGCCGTGCCGGTAGCGGAACGAGCCGAACTCGATGCGGCCCGTCTGATGCGTCGCGAAGACCTTGTAGATCTGGAAGTTGTCGCTCTGATCCGGGAAGCTCGACACCGCGGCGGGGAGGTAGATCGCCGTGCCCTCGGTGGTGGCGGCGCCCGCGACCCAGCCGATGCCCTTGTCGGCCAGCTCCTCGACGGGTCGCACCGCGATCGGCTGCCCGGTCAGCGCCTTCGCGTAGAGCCGCAGCGTCGGTGCCACCGTCGTCAGCTCGACGCGCGCCGAAAGCGAGGCGAGCAGCTGCTCCGCGCGCGCGGACTCGAGGCGGAAGAACGCCTCGGCGCCCTCCACGTTGCGCTGGCGCAGCAGCAGCTCCAGCCCGGCATCGCTCCAGCGCTCCATCTGCTCGGGCGTCAGCCGCTCGTGGACGGCGGGCGCCGACTTCAGGTACTCCATCGCCGCCACCGGCGAGGCGGAGGCGAGGCGGTGCGCGAAGCCCAGCAGCCGCGGGTGCTCCGCCCGGTCGACGCCGCGCAGCGCGTCGGCGGCGCCCGCGAAGAGCGGGAAGCCCTGCCGGCCGACGCTCTCCGTCACCTGCGCGGCCAGCTCCAGGAACGCGGTGCGCTCGGCGGGGTCGACCTGCGCCAGCAGCGCGGGCGCCCGCTCGAAGTAGATGCGGGTGTCGGCCCAGGAGGCGCGCGTCAGCACCCAGGCGAACTCCAGGAAGGGCTCGCGGTCCGCGGGGGAGAGCGGCGCCAACACGGGCGCGGCCGCCTCCAGGCAGCGCGTGGCGAGCTCGTAGGAGCGCTCGGCCAGCGCCTCGACGACGTCGACCAGCCGGCCGAGCTGCGTGAGCGTCAGCGACTCCAGCAGCTCCGGGCTCCCCTGGTAGAAGATCGTGGCGAGGGCGATCGACTTCCAGCTCCCCTGGCACAGCCGCTCCCCCTGGCGCGCCCACGGCTCGAGGTCGGCGGGGGGCAGGGAGCGCAGCACGCCGGGCGTGGAGCGCAGGTAGGCCGCGGCCACCAGCGAGGAGCGGTCGGCGAGCGAGCCGGCCGCCTCCGCCCACGCCAGCAGCTCGGGTGCGGCGAGCGCCTCGGCGGCGGCGGGGCTGGCGCGGAAGTACTCCTGCGCCGCCTCCCAGGAGCGCAGCGACCGGCGCGCGAGCGTGACGCCCGCCTCCGCCCAGCGCTCCAGCTCCTCGGCGCTGAGCCGACCCTGGAGCTCCCCGGCGGCGAGCCCGAGCTCCTCGGGCAGCGACGTGCCGAAGCCGCGCAGCGCCGGCTCGTGCCGCGCGACGAGCTCCTCGGCGAGGCTCACGGTGACGGCCTGAGGGCGTTGCTCACGGGCTGCGCCTGCTCCCTGACGATCGACCTGTGCGGGAAGACCGACCTGCTCGGGAAAGATCTACTCCGGGAAGATCGAAGAGACGACCTCCTCGATCGAGCGCTGCACCTCCACGTCGTCGGTGAGCGCCCAGACGACCGCCGTCTGGCAGGCCAGGCGCGGCGCGATGTCCTGCGCCATCAGCTTGCCTGCGTAGATCAGCAGCCGCGTGGAGACCCCCTCGGCGAGGCCGTGCTCCTTGAGGTTGCGCACCTTCTCGGCGAGCTTGGCGAGCTCGGCGGCGTGCTCGGCGGAGCAGCCCGCCTCCACGCGCACGATCTCCGCCTCCTGCTCGCGCGGCGGGTAGCCGAACTCGATGGCGATGAAGCGCTGCCGCGTCGAGTGCTTCAGATCCTTCAGCGCGGACTGGTAGCCGGGGTTGTAGGAGAGCACCAGCAGGAAGCCGTCGGCGGCCTCCAGCAGCTCCCCGCGCTTCTCGATCGGGAGCAGTCGGCGGTAGTCCGTGAGCGGGTGGATCAGGACGGTGGTGTCCTTGCGCGCCTCCACGATCTCGTCGAGGTAGCAGATCGCGCCGACGCGCACCGCGCGCGTCAGCGGCCCGTCGATCCAGCGCGTCTCGCTGCCCTCGATGAGGTAGCGGCCGACGAGGTCGGAGGCGGTCAGGTCCTCGTGGCAGGCGACCGTGATCAGCGGGACGCCCTCGTCCGGCGCGCCCTCGGGGCTGCGGCCGTGCAGCCGCCATGACATGTACTCCACGAAGCGGGTCTTGCCGGCGCCCGTCGGGCCCTTGAGCAGCACAGGGATCTTCTGCTCGTAGGCGTGCTCGAAGAGCGTCACCTCGTTGGCGATCTCGACGTAGTACGGCTCCGCGGTCAGCCGGAACTCCTCGACGGCGAGGCGTCGGAAGCCGCTGCCCGGCCCGGTCGCGCGTGTGTCCTCGCGTGTCGTCGTCACGCCCGCACCGTCCTGCCCGCGATCGGCCTGCCCGCGATCTGCCGTGACGTACCGCGGCGCCCGCGCCCGCGGCGCTGCGGAGAGGCTACCGCCGAGGAGAGGGCTCGCGCTAGCGGCCGACCGGCTGCGCCTGCGCGCGCTTCTGCAGCCGCCGCCAGTGATAGAGGACGCGCGCCTCGAGCTGCTTGAGCGTCTCGGTGTTCTGGATGCGCACGTCGGCGTGCTCCAGGCGCTCCCGGTTCGAGAGCTGGGAGTCGATGCGGGCGCGCGCCGCGTCCTCTGCCATGCCGCTGCGCTCGCGCAGGCGCTTGATCGCGCGCTGCACGGTGGTGGTGACCACCCACACCTCGTCCACGACGTCCTGCCAGCCCGCCTCGAGGAGCACGGCGGCCTCGAAGACGATGATCGCCTCCGGGTCGCGGCGGCGATGCTCGGCAATCTCCTCGCGGGCCAGCCGCCGGATCTCCGGCCAGCTGATGTCGGTCAGGCGCTCCATCTGCTCGGGGTCGCCGAAGACCTTGCCGCCCAGCACGCGCCGGTTGATCGACCCGTCGGGCGAGACCACGTCATGACCGAAGGCGTTCACGACCTTCTGGAAGCCGGGCGAGCCGGGCTCGTAGACGCGGTGGCCGAGGCGATCGGCATCGATCACCACGGCGCCCAGCGACTTCAGCCCCTCGGCGACGGTCGATTTGCCGGAGGCGATGCCGCCGGTGAGCCCGATGGTGATCATGCCTGCCCTCGCAGAGCACCCCGGCGACCGCGCAGATCCCGGCGCCGAAAGTGTTATGTGATTGTAACGTATCGCACGAGGCACCGCCAGATCCCCCTAGGGGTATGCCCTATGCGCCATGCGCAGCGGCGCCTTCTTATGACGAGTTGGCGTGTGGGGCGGCCCGGTCAGGGGCTCGCGGCAGCTTCGTGTCCACTCTCTCAGCCCCCCGGGGACTCGCCGACGACGAGGGAGGCCCGGGCCGAGTGCCCGGGCCTCCCTCGTCGTTCCATGCGCGATCGCGGCCGCGGGGCGGGCCTCGAGGCGGCACGGCTACTCCTTGAGCGCCTCGATCAGCGCCGGCACCACGTCCTTGTAGTCGCCGACGATGCCCCAGCGCGAGGCGTTGAAGATGTTGGCGTCCGGATCGCGGTTGACCGCGATGATCGTCTTGGAGCCGCTGCACCCCGCCATGTGCTGGCTGGCGCCCGAGATCGCGATCGCGACGTAGAGGTCGGGCGTCACCACCTTGCCGGTCAGCCCCACCTGCTGCGAGACCGGGTACCAGCCGAGGTCGCACGCGGCGCGCGAGGCGCCGACGGCCGCCTTGTCCCTCCCGATCGTCGCGGCGAACTCCTCCATCATCTCGAAGCCCTCGGGCCCGCCGAGGCCGCGACCGCCCGAGACGACGATCGGCGCCTCCTGCAGTTGCAGCCCCTCGGCGACGGCCAGCTCGCGGCCGGCGATCGTGGAGCGGCTCTCCCCGGCCGCCGGCAGCTCCACCGTCTCGCCGGAGGCGCCGGCCTGCGGCGGCAGCGGGTCCTGCGACTTGGCGCGCACCGTGGCGATCGCGGGCGACGTGGCGAAGCTGTACGTGGCGTTGGCGTTTCCGCCGTAGCAGGGCCGCGTCACCGTGAGCGTGCCGCCGTCGTCCGCCACGGCGATGCAGTCCATCGCGACCGCGGAGTCGAGGCCGAAGGCGAGCCGCGGCCCCAGGTCGCGGCCGACGCTGGACTGCGCCATCAGCACCACCTCGGCGGAGCTCTGCTCCACGGAGGCGCTCACGGCCTGCGTCCACTGGTCGGGACGGAACTCGTCGTAGGCGCCGTCGGCGCCGACGAAGGCACGTTGCGCGCCCGCGGCGAAGGCGCTCGCCGCCGCCGCTCCCGCCTGCGATCCCAGCAGCGTCACGGAGACGCTGCCGCCGTCGGCGACGCGGCTCCCCGCCGCCAGCAGCTCCGCGGTCGTGGAGTCGACCTCGCCGCCGTCCAGCTCTCCCACCACCAGCACATTGCGCGCCATCGCGTCGTCCTTTCGTCGGGTCCTTCTCGGTAGCGCCCGCTGCGGCCCCCCGGCGGGGCCCGCGGGCCTCGACGCTGCTAGAGGATCTTGGCCTCGCGCAGCTTGGCGACGAGCCCCGCCGCCTGCTCCTGCGCGGTGTCGCCCTCGATGAGCTCGACCTCGCCGCTGACCTGGGGGATGAAGAGCCGCTCCAGCTTCAGCCGCGAGCCGGCGGCGCCCACCGTCGAGGGGTCGAGGTCGAGGTCCGCCGCGCCCCACTTCGTCACGGTCTTGCGCGCGGCCTGCATGATCTGCTGCAGCTTCGGATAGCGCGGGTCGCCGAGCTCGTTGGAGACGGTGACCACCGCGGGCAGCGGCATCTGCACCGTCTCGAAGCCGTCGGGCATGACCCGCTGCGCCGTCATCTGGCCGTCGGCGATCTGCACGTCCTTGGCGATGATCGCGGCGGGCCAGCCCAGCAGCGTGGCCACGCCGAGCCCCACCTGCCCCATATCCCAGTCGGCGGCCTGCCGGCCGCAGAAGACGGCGTCGACGTCGCCGAGCTTCTCGACGGCCGCCGCGAGCGTGCGCGCGGTGGCGTACGAGTCGCCGCCGAGAAACGCCGGGTCGTCCAGCAGCAGCCCCTCGTCGGCGCCCATCGCCAGCACCTGCTTGATGGCGGCCTGTGCGCTCTCCTGGCCCAGCGAGACGACGGTGATCTTCGCGTCGCCCGACGCCTCCTTGATCCGCAGCGCCGCCTCCGCCGCGATCGCGTCGAACTGCGAGAGCACGGGCGAGATGCCCGGCGCCGGCACGACCTCGTTCTTCGACTCGTCGATCTTGAACGCCGACGGCGGCGTCTCCGGGTCCGGGATCTGCTTCGCGCAGACGACGAAGTGCATGCACACGCTCCTTGCCCCGGGCCCTCACGGGCCCTGCTCCGGGCGGCACCCCCGCCCCGCCTGCTGATCTGGCGGTCCCGGCGCGTCAGCGCCGCGGCCCCGCGACTACTCCTCGGTCCCGCCGACGGGCGCGCTCCCGCTCGCCGCGGCGCTGGCGGCCGCCGGCCCGCCCGCGGCGTCCGGTCCCAGCACCGAGCGCTCCAGCAGCTCGGCGATGTCGAAGGGGCGGATGCGCCCCTCCTCCTCCGGCTCCACGGCCGGCACGCCGTCCTCGAACATCTGGATGCAGAACGGGCAGTTGGAGATCACCTCGCCTGCCCCGGTGGCGATCGCCTCCTCGGAGCGGACGTGGTTCACACGGCGCTCGCCGATCTCCTCCTGCCACATATTCCCGCCGCCCGCGCCGCAGCAGAGGCCGCGGCTGCGCGAGCGCTCCATCTCCGTCACCTCGGTGCCGGGGATGAAGGCGAGGATCTCACGCGGCGCCTCATAGACGCCGTTGAGGCGGCCGAGGTAGCAGGAGTCGTGGTAGGTGACGCTGGTGTCCACCTCGTGCTTCGCGGTGAGCGAGCCGTCGCCCAGCGCGCGAGCGAGGAACTCCGAGTGGTGCAGCACCTCGAAGTTGCCGCCGAACTGCGGATACTCGTTCTTGAAGGTGTTGAAGCAGTGCGGGCAGTTGGTGATCACCTTCTGCACGTTCTTCTCGCGGAACGTCTCCACCAGCTGCTGCGCGAGTATCTGGAAGAGGTACTCGTTGCCCAGCCGCCGCGCCGGGTCGCCGTTGCAGGTCTCCTCTTGCCCCAGCACGCCGAACGAAGAGCCGGCCTCCCGCAGCAGGCGGAAGACGGACTTCGTGACGGGCAGGTTGCGCTCCACGAGCGAGCCGGAGCAGCCGACCCAGTAGAGGTACTCCTGCGTGCCGTCGAAGATCGGCACGTCGCCCAGGCCCTCCATCCACGTGGTGCGCTCCAGCGCGGTGCCGCGCCATGGGTGGCCGCGCACCTCGATGTTCTCGAGCGCGGCCTGCGCGGTGGCGGGCACGCGCGCCTCGTCCATCACCAGGTAGCGCCGCATGTCGACGATGGTGGGCACGTGCTCGATGAGCACGGGGCACTCCTGCACGCAGGCGCCGCAGGTCCGGCAGGCCCACAGCGTCTCGTCCTGGATCACGTCGCCGACCATCGCCACGGGCGAGACCGCGCGCACGTCGCCGCCCTCGTGGCCGGCGCGCTGCACGGCGGGCCCGACATCAGCGAGGTGACTCTTCAGGTCCTGGATCAGGTGCATCGGCGAGAGCGGCTGGCCCGCGAGGCTGGCGGGGCAGACGGCGGTGCAGCGCCCGCAGCGCACGCAGGCGTCCAGCTCGAAGAGCTGCTTCCAGGTGAAGTCCTGGATCTGGCCGACGCCGAAGACCTCGCGCTCCTCGATGTTCTCGATCGTGGTCAGGCGGCCGGGCGCGTCGCTCCGCAGCAGGTAGGCGTTCACCGGCGCGAAGATCAGGTGGTCGAGCTTGGTGAAGACGATCAGCCCCAGCCAGCCGAAGGCCAGCCCGACGTGCCCCCACCAGCCGAGGCGGTGCGCGTCCAGCAGCTGGCTCTCGCGGAACTCGAAGAGGTCCAGCAGCTCCGCGAAGCCCCACGAGACGAAGGACCAGCGCCCCCAGTCGAACTCGGTCTCGGCCTGCGCGCGCACGGCGGCCTCGCCGGCCGCGGCGGCCTCGGTGGCGAGGGCCGCGACGGCAGCGAGGCGCAGCCCCTCCACCAGGAAGCCGGTCACCAGCACGAGCCCGAGGCCGACGAGGACCAGGTGGTCCTCCAGCCGCTCGTCCCAGCGGACGCGCGCGAAGTCGGCGACGTAGCGGCGGTAGAGCATCATCCCCACGCCGACGAGCCCGATCAGCCCGAACAGGTCGCCGTAGAAGGAGAAGAACAGGTAGTAGTCGCCCGTGAGGAAGTCGAGCGGGGTGTCGTCCTGTAGCGCGACCTGCGCCGTCACCGCGGTCAGCACCACGATCGAGGAGAAGATCGCCCAGTGCGCGATGCCAGCGTAGCGGTCGCGCCGCAGCCGGTCCTGCGCCAGGCCGAGGCGCGTCGCGTTCCACAGCCGCTGGCCCACGCCGTCGAAGACGCCCGGCGTCGGCTGGCCGATCGCCCACAGCGTGGCGTGCCGCACGAAGCCGTAGACCAGCAGCCCCGTGAGCGCCGCCAGGAAGACGTAGACCGCCCACGCCTGGCTGACGTTGAAGAAGATCACGCGATCGGCTTCGGGCTCGTCGCTGCCGAAGGCCGCCAGCAGCGCGGCTGCCGCGACCAGCCCGGCGCCCGCGAGCGCCGCCCCCGGCCCCCACAGCCGATCGAGGCTGCGGCGCGGCATGGTGCGCGAGGCGCCGGCCCGCCCCTCGGCGGGGGGGCCGCTGCCCGCGATCACGGTGGGCGCGTCCGACATCTTGCGCTCCCTCTCCACTGCCCGCCGCTGTGGCGGCCGCACCCCTCGCCGCATCGGCCGCTACGCGGCCCGCCCCCGCGCCCGTCCGGCGCGCCGGGCGCGTCGCTAAGCCGTCGCGGGCTGCCCGTAGTGATCGCGCAGCTCGTTCTTGAGGATCTTGCCCATGTGGTTGCGGGGCAGCTCCTGCACCCACTCGTAGTGCGCGGGCGCCTTGTAGGAGGCGAGGCGGGTCTTCACGAACTCCGTGAGCTGGGCGTCCTCCACCTGCTCGCCGGCGACCGGGACGAGCACCGCCTTCACGATCTCGCCCCACTCCACGTCGGGCACGCCGATCACGGCGGCCTCGGCCACGGCGGGGTGATCCTCCAGCACCTGCTCGATCTCGGCGGGCGCGATGTTCTCGCCGCCGCGGATGATCATGTCCTTCACGCGGCCGGTGATGAAGAGGTAGCCGTCCTCGTCGAAGCGGCCCACGTCGCCGGTGTGCAGCCAGCCCGCGGCGAGCGCCTCCGCCGTCTCCTCGCCGCGGCCCTGGTACTCGCGCATGACGCGATCGCCCTGCACGCAGATCTCGCCCTCCTCGCCGGTGGCGAGCCGCCGGTTGTCGGGGGCGAGGATGGCGATGTCCAGGTCCGGCATCGGGCGGCCGACGGAGCGCAGCCGCTCCACCTTGCGCTCGATCTCCTCGGGCGTGCCTACAAGCGTGTGGTCGTCCGGCGAGAGGTAGGTGAGCGTCGAGGTCGACTCCGTCTGCCCGTAGGCGTTCATCAGCCCGCACTCGAAGACCTCGCAGGCCTTGCGCACCACCTCGAAGGGCATCGGCGCGGCGCCGTAGGTGATGAGCCGGAGCGAGGAGAGGTCGTACTGGTCGAAGTCGTCGACCCCCATGAGGCGCTTGAGCATCGTCGGCACGACGAAGGCGTGGGTCACGCGCTCGCGCTCGACGGTGGCGAGCCACGCCTGCGGGTCGAACTGCGGCAGGATCGCGAGCCGCCGCCCCGACCACACCGAACCGAGCATCGTCGTCGCGCCCGCGATGTGGAAGAACGGCACGGAGACCAGCGTCACCTCCTGCTCGGCGCTCGGGTCCGCCGGCGCCTGGGTGTTGATGACGTAGGCCGTGAGCGTCTTGTGCGTGAGCACCACGCCCTTCGGCTGGGCAGTGGTGCCCGAGGTGTAGATGATCAGCGCGGGATCGGAGTCGTCGACCTCGCGGTAGAACGGCTCCTCGGCGCCCTGCGCGCGCAGCTGCTCGAGGGTCTGCTCGCCCTCGGGGGCGAAGTCGAGCGCGTAGACGTGCTGCAGCGTGGGCAGCGACGGTCGCACCTGCTGCTGCAGCGGGTAGTAGCGCTCCGCCACGAACAGCACGTTCACGTTCGCGGCGTTCACCATGTACGCCAGCTCGTCGGCGCGCGCGCGGTAGTTGAGCGGCACGAAGGTCGCGCCGACCATCGCTGTGGCGTAATAGACCTCCGGGAACGCCACCGCGTTCACCGACATCACGCCGACGTTGTGGCCCTTGCCCACGCCGAGCACGGCGAGGGCGTGCGCCAGTCGCTGCGCGCGAGCCAGCAGCTGCGGGTACGTGACGCTCTCGTTCGGGTCGGTCAGCGCGACCCGGTCCGGCACGCTCCCCGCCGTGATAGTGAGGAACTCGGCGGTGTTCATCGTCCCCCCTCGGCCCTCCCGGGGGCGCTGAGCGCTACCCCTCGATCGAGCCCGGCGACACCGAGAGCGAGTCATCCGAGCGCTCGATCTCGATCCGTCGCAGGTCCAACCCGTCGCCCGACATCCCGCGACCCGAGATGTCATACATCGATCCGCTGCAGGCATCAAAGAAGACGCCCGCCGCCGCGGCCCCCGATCTCGCCCCGGCCGGGGCGAGATCGGGGCGGAACGTCACCCGGCAGCTGCTCCGCCCGCGCGGGTTGTGCGGGTCGACGTCGGAGAGCGCCAGGAGCTCTCCGTCCGCGAGCCGCACCACGAAGAAGCCGTCCGTGGCGCGGTAGACCACCGAGCCCCGCGGATACTCGTCGACCCGCCCGAGGTCGATGTTGTTGCTCCCCAGGAGCGGCAGCAGCGCCAGGACGGCGACCGCCCCGACCACCCCGGCGACGAAGAGGCCACCCCCGACGAGGCAGCCCAGCCGCACGCCGGTCGGCTCCTCGTGCGGCCCAGCCAGTCCGCACCCCCAGCCCCTCGTGGCCGCCGCTCAGAGCCGCCGCTCGCCGCCGGAGCCTGCACGACGCCCGGCCGCGAAACGGCGCAACTATATACGGCGCGGCGGCCGCGGCGCGACGCGACCGGCGCGCAGCGCTGCGCACGCCGAGGTCAGTCGCTGGCGTCGACCAGCTCGACGCTGACGTGCTGCAACCCGTCGTCGGCCGTGCCGACCAGCACGAACGGCGTGCGCAGCGGCTCGTCGGCGCCCGCGAGCGCGTCGCCCGTCACCGCCCACAGCGCGCCGCTGCACGGATCCTCGAAGGCGCCGGCGACGCCGCGCGGGTTGCGGGGGCGGCCGCGATCGTCCTCGGGCAGGTAGCGCACCGCGCAGCCGGAGCTCTCCACCTGCCCGTCGATCGCGCGCAGCCGACCGTCCTCCAGCCCGACGACGTAGATCGCCTCCTCGGGGAAAGCCACGACGACGCCGATCGCGTAGTCGGAGAGCGTCCCCGCGTCGAAGTAGCGCACCTCGATGCCGGAGCCGCGCAGGTTCCCCCAGATCACCGTCGCGATGGCGAGCACCGAGACGACGAGCAGCGCGAGCGGCCCCCACGCGACGCCGCGGAGCGACGCCGGCATCAGCCGCCGGAGGCGCGCGCTGAGTGCTCCCCGGCCACTCTCCGCGGGCGCGTCGACGTCGCGCGGCTCGCGGCTCACGCGCCCGCCCGCGCGGCGCCGGCCGCCACCGCGTCCGCGAGCCGTCGCTCCAGCGCGAGGCCCTGCGGAAGCGGCAGCTCGAGGCCCGCGAGCACGGCGCGCTTCGCCGCGCGCAGCGCGCCGGGCGGGGCCGCCGCGAGCCGCTCCGCCCAGGCCTCGGCGGTGGGCCGCAGCTCCTCGCGCGGCACCACGGCGTGCAGCAGCCCCAGCTCGCGCGCGCGCCGCGCCTCCAGCGGATCGCCCGTGTGCAGCATGCGTGCCGCCTCGCCCGCCGGCAGCTGGCGCGGCAGCAGCTGCGTGCCGCCCGCCGAGGGGATATAGCCGAGCCCCACCTCCGGCAGCGCCAGCAGCGTGCCCTCGGCGGCGAGGCGCAGGTCACAGGCGAGCGCCAGCTCCAGCCCCGCGCCGTAGGCGAAGCCGTGGAGCACCGCGACCAGCGGCAGCTCCAGCGAGCCGAGCAGCCCCCACACGTCGCGGCGCAGGCGCGCCTCGCGAGCGTCGAGGAGCGAGGGCGCGGTGCCGAACTCGGAGATGTCGGCGCCCGCGCTGAAGGCGCGATCGCCCGCGCCCTCGAAGACGACGACGCGCATGGTGGGGTCGTCCCGAGCGAGGGTCAGCGCCTCCCACAGCGCGTCGCGCAGCGCGAGGTCGATCGCGTTCAGCTTCTCCGGCCGGTCGAGCCGCAGCCAGAGCGCGTCGCCGCGCCGCTCCACCGCGAGGCCGCTAGCCACGCGCGGCCCCGCCCGCGATCGCGCGGCGCTGCTCGGCGGGCGGCGGCTCAGGGAGACGGGCGCGCGCGGTCATGCCGATCATCGTCGCGCTCCCCCGCCGCGCCGGCTAGCTGTAGTTCCCACGTAGGTTGTTGACAGGATGAGGGGCCTCGCCCGCTGCTGTGTGTGACAGCACGGCAGTAGCGAGGAGAGGACACCCTCATGGCCCATCGTAACGCGCGGCTGACGCCGCTGACCCGACTCGAGCTCGTGCGGGAAGTGGACGCCGGCTGGCCCCAGGCTGAGGTCGCTCGCCACTTCCGCGTCTCCCGCCACACCGTTGCCAAGTGGCTGGGGCGCTTCCGGGCGGAGGGAGCGGCAGGGCTCGAGGACCGCAGCTCCGCCCCGCGCGCGCATCCCCGGCGCACGCCGCCCGAGCTGGAGCGACGCATCTGCGCCGTGCGACGCACGCAGGGATTCGGGCCGCATCGCATCCAGTGGGCGCTCGGGGTCGCCCGCTCCACGGTCTACGCCGTGCTGCGGCGCCGCGGCCTCAACCGGCTCGACCGCCTGCACCGCGTCACCCGGGAGCCGGTCCGCTACGAGCACGACGCCCCCGGCGACCTGCTGCATCTCGACGTGAAGAAGCTCGGGCGCGTCCCCGAGGGCGGCGGCAAGCGAATGGCGCCTGGCTTCGCCGAGACGCGCTCCGGGCCGCATTCGCGGCGTTCGCTGGGGCTGGAGTACCTACACGTCGCCGTCGACGACCACAGCCGTTACGCCTACGTCTCCGTCCTGCCCGACGAGCGTGGCGCGAGCTGCGCCGCCTTCCTCGAGCAGGCGCTCGCGGCCTTCCGCCGGCGTGGCGTGCGCGTGCGCCGGGTCCTGACCAACAACGCGAAGGCCTACACCGTCGCCCGCAGCTTCCACGGCGCCGCCGCTGCCGCAGACGTGCGGCTGTCGCACACGCGGCCCTACCGCCCGCAGACGAACGGCAAAGCCGAGCGTTTCATCCAGATCCTGCAGAACGAGTGGGCCTACGCCCGCCCCTACCGCTCCAACGCCGAGCGGCTGCGCCAGCTCCCACGCTGGCTCTACCGCTACAATCACCGCCGACCGCACGGCGGCGTCGGCGGGGCCGTCCCCGCCTCCCGCCTGTGAACAACCTTCCTGGGTAGTACAGCTAGCGCCCCTCGAAGCGGGGCGGGCGGCGATCGAGGAAGGCGCGCACCCCCTCCTCGCGGTCGGCCGTGTCCTGCAGCAGCACCGTCAGGTCGTGCTCCAGCCGCAGCGCCTGCGCGAGCGGCAGCTCGAGGCCTCGCGCCACCGCCTCCTTGGCGAAGCGCGTCGCCACGGGGCCACGCTCGGCGATGCGCCGCGCCACGGCGCGCACGGCCGCGACGGCGCCGCCCGCCGGCGCGACCTCCGAGACGAGGCCGATGCGCATCGCCTCGGCGGCGTCGATCTCCTCGGCGGTGAGCAGCAGCCGCAACGCCTGCGCCCGCCCCACGGCGCGCGGCAGCCGCTGCGTCCCGCCCCCGCGCGGCACGCGCCCCATGGCGACCTCGGGCAGCGCGAGGCTGGCGCCCTCCTCGGCGACGCGCACGTCGCAGGCGAGCGCCAGCTCGAGCCCCGCGGAGAGCGCGCGGCCGCGCACCGCGCACACCGTCGGCTGCGGCAGCGCGGCCAGCGCCTCGAAGGCCGCGCCCAGCGGCGGCGCGCCCGCCTCGGCAGCAGCGAGCGCGCGCTCCTCCCAGCCGAGGCCGAGGTCGGGGCCGACGGGCGCAACGACCACGGCGCGCGCGGCGTCCGGCTCCGCCGCCAGCGAGGCGCAGGCCGCGGCGAGCGCATCGAGCGTAGCGCGGTCGAAGCGGCCGCCCGGCGGGTCGAGCGCGAGCGTCGCCACGCCGTCCTCGACGGTGAGCTGCGCGGGGCCCTGGGCGGCGCCCTGCCCGGGGCGCCCTGGCGTGCCGGCGGACATGCGCGCCTCCTCGCACGAAACGGTAGCACCGGCGCGCGGCGCCGCGCCCCGGTCGCGCCCGCGGGCCACGCCGTCGAGCCGCGTCCGCCTCGCTCCCGCGCGCGCCCTCGCGCGGCGCGCTGAGCAGAGGGGGGCGGTGGACGCCGCCCGCGCGCGTTGCCACTATCGGCGAGCCTGTCCCTGTCTCAAGGGGGCCGGCCGTGGCGCGGGCGGGCAGTGCGGGAGCGGCGATGGACCTCGGGCTTGCGGGGAGCGTGGCGCTCGTCACCGGCGCGAGCCGCGGCATCGGCCTCGCGATCGCCGAGGCGCTGGGCCGCGAGGGTGCGCGCGTGGTGCTTTGCGCACGCGGCGCCGAGGCGCTCGACGCCGCCGCCGAGCACGCGCGCACCGCGGGCGCCCCCGAGGCGCTGGCCGTCGCCGCCGACGTGGCGAGCGCCGCCGACTGCGAGCGCCTGGTCGCCACCACCGTCGAGCGGCTGGGCCGCCTCGACGTGCTGGTCAACAACGCCGGCGGCTCCTTCCGCGACGGCGAGCTCGGCGAGCGCTGGGGCCGCGCCTACGAGACGAACCTGCTGGCCGCGGTGCGGCTGATGGAGCTGAGCCACCCGCACCTCGCGAGCGCCGCGCGGGAGCGCCCCGGCGGCGCCGCGGTGGTGAACGTCGCCTCGATCTACGGCCGCGAGACGGGCGGCTCCCCGCAGTACAACGCGACGAAGTCCGCGCTGATCGCCGCCAGCAAGGCCTACGCGCTGGCGTGGGCGCCCGAGGGCATTCGCGTCAACTCGGTGGCGCCCGGCTCGATCGCCTTCCCGGGCGGCTCCTGGGGCGAGCGGCTGCGGACCGAGCCCGAGGCGATGCGCGAGTTCATCGCGCGCGAGATCCCGGGCGGCCGCTTCGGCCGGCCGGAGGAGCTGGCGGCGGCCGTGGCCTTCCTAGCCTCGCCCCGCGCCTCGTGGGTGATCGGCGCCTCGCTCAACGTGGACGGCGGGCAGTCGCGCTCCAACATCTGACGCCGCGCATCCGCCGCCGCGGGCCTCCGGGGAGCCACGACGCGGCGAGCGAGCGCCGGCGCGCTGCCTCTCGCGGCGGCGCGCGCTACCATCGGGGCCGGTCGCCGCGGGTGGGCGACGCGCGGGAGACGAGCGGAGGCGACGATGCGGTTCGCGCGACAGGATCTGCCCGGCCTCGCGATCGCGACGCTCGGCGGCCCGCTGCTGTTCTTGCTCTTCCTCGCCTCCTACGAGCTCTGGGGCCATCGCCACACGGTGCTGCTCGCGGGGCTCTCGCAGAACCTCGCCATCGGCGCGGCGCTGATCGCGGTCTTCAGCCGCTTCATCCGCCGCTGGGACGCCGTGCTGGGGCTGCTCGCGCTCATCGTGCTGATGGTGATCGGCGTGAATCTGCTGCACCGCACCGGCGACGGCACGACGGCGCTCGCCGTGCTCTTCAAGTGGGTCAGCGTCGTGAGCTTCCTGCTCATCAACATCGTCGTCGTGTGGGAGGTGCTGTCGAACGCTCTGCTGCCGTGGATGGACCGCCGCGCCGAGCGCAGCGCCGCCGCCGCGGATGCGGAGGCACAGGCCTGAGCGCCGCCCGCCCGTCCCCGCGCGCGCCGCGCCCACGGCCGTGAGCGGCGGAGCGGCGCCCGCTCAGGGGCCGCCTGCTGAGCCGCGCGAGCTCTCGGACGTGGAGCGCGGCGCGTTGGCGATGCTCGCCGCGTGGATGGGCGAGCGCTACTTCCGCACCTTCCGCCCGAGCCCCGGCGACGCCGCCCCCTTCGACGCGGCGCTCGCGCAGCGGCAGCGCACGGTCGGCGTCTCCATCGACACGCTGTGGGATCCCCCCGGCCGCGCGCCCGGCGCCGAAGAGCTGGAGGCGCTACTCACCGCCGACGTGCAGGCCGACGCCGAGGCCGGCGGCGGCGCCTACGCGGTGTGGGTGCCGCCCGGAGTCGATCTTCCGGACGGCGAGCCCGCTCGCTCAGAGCTGCGGCTGCTGCTCGGGCGGAGCCTCGGCGGGCTCGCCCCCGGCGAGCGGCGCGAGGTGCGCGTCCCCGTCACCGCGCAGCTCGCGAAGATCGAGGACGCGGGCGCCTACGTCTCCGTCGCGGGCGGCATGTCGGAGCTGTGGACGCAGATGTCGGAGGGGATCGGCGGCGCCTTCCACCTCGACTCCCGGCCCATCCACCGCCTCCCCGAGCAGGAGGCGGAGCAGGCGATCCTGATCTCGCGGGTGCGCGACCGTGCCGAGATGCTGAACGCGGGCGAGCTGAGCCCCGTGGCGCTCCACGACTACTGGCTGCTCTCCCGCCTGCCCGACGAGGCTCCGGCGGGCGCGACGCTCGTCGCCGCCCCGCCGGCGTTCTCCCCCCTCGACGGCTCGCTAACGCGGCGGCTCTTCCGCCGCGCCGTGACCCGCGCCGCCGATCAGCGCGCGCGCGGCAGCTGCGACCTCGCGGTGCTGCTGGTGGTGACGGCCCTCGCGCACGTCGAGCAGGAGCTGGTGACGGCCGCGCTGCGCGGCATGAGCCCCGCGATCTACGGCTCGCTCGATCTGATCGCCCTCGCCGCCGACGGCCAGGTCCGCCAGGTGCTCCAACCCCGCTCCCTCCCCTGGTGAGCAGCGTTCCGCTGCACTCGAGGGGCAGCGTTCCGCTGCACTCGAGGGGGTGCCGCTCCTCGAAGAGGGGCGGCTGCTCTCGGCGAGGCGGCCGAGAGGGCTCGCGTGGCCAGCCCTCTGCCCTGCCATCGCCGCGCCGAGTACCGGGCGCCCCTCGTGGCCGGCGGCAGCCCCTAGGGTCGAGCGAAACGCTCGCGCCGCCATCGCCGCGCCGAGCACCGGGCGCCCCTCGTGGCCGGCGGCAGCCCCTCGAGTGCAGCGGAACGCTCGCGCCGCCATCGCCGCGCCGAGTACCGGGCGCCCCTCGTGGCCGGCGGCAGCCCCTCGAGTGCAGCGGAACGCTGCCGGCAGCCCCTAGGGTCGAGCGGAACGCTCGTCGTCGTCGAGCGCGGTGAGGGGGACCACGAAAGTGCGCGCGGCCTTGTCGTGCAGCGTCTGCACGCGGGGATCCCACGCGGCCCACACATAGCTGACGTAGAACGGAATCAGCAGCGCCACCAGCGCGCGAGCGCCGCCGGCAATGAGCCCGGGCGGCTGTCCCTGCGCGTTCACGAGGCGCAGCCCCGCGACACGCTTCCCGGGCGACCAGCCCAGCGAGTCGAAGACCCAGTGGTAGCCCAGCGGCACCACGAGGCTGAGGGCGAGCGCACCGCTGAGGTCGACGCGAAGGGAGAGCAACAGCACCGCGAGCCCGATGGTCACCCAGTCGGCGACGAAGCCGACGGCGCGCCGCTCGAAGCTCGCCACGGAGCCGCCGCGCCGCAGGTCGAGCGCGGGCGCGCCGCCTGCCGCGCCCGAGGCTGCGCGCGGGGCGGGCGGTGCCGGGGCCGGCTCTCGGCGCGGCGCCTTGGGCGGGGCCGATGCGCGCGGGACCGGCGCCGCCCGCACATCGGCGCCCGGCGCGGAGCGCCCGAGGGTCCCGCGACCGTCCCACGCGAGGCCGGGCCGCCCTCGTGGCGGCGGCGTGGCGGCTCGACCGCCGCGCGGCGCCGGGGGGCCGGCCGAGGCAGCGGCGGGCGCGTCGTCGGCTGCGCCGGCGCCTGCGCTCTCCGGTGCGCCGCCCGTCGTGGCGTCCTCCAGCGGCCCGCTCACGCGTGGACCGCCACGCCACCGTCGACCAGCAGCACCTCGGCGTTCAGGTAGGCCGCCTCGTCGGAGACGAGGTAGAGCAGCGCGCCCGCGAGGTCGGCGGGGCGGCCGAGCCGGCGCGCTGGGATGTAGCGCTCCAGGGCGGCGCTCGTCGCGGGATCGGCGTGCGGGCCCGGCAGCCCCTCGACGAAGCCCAGGCCCAGCGCGTTCACCGTCACGCCCGAGCGCGCCCACTCCACGCCGAGCGAGCGGGTGAGCCCCGCCACGGCGCCCGAGCTCGCGGCGATCAGCGCGCCGCCCGGCGCGCCGCGGTCGTGCAGCACCGAGACGACGCTGACGATGCGCCCCGCGCCGCGCCCCCGCATCCGCCGCCCCGCGGCCAGCGTCGGCACGTAGGCCGCCGTCGCCGCGAGCCGCAGCGCGCGCTCCCACGCCTGGAGGTCCGTCTCCAGCGCGGGCACCGCGGGCGGCGAATGGCCCGCGTTCACGAGTATCGAGACGGGCCCGGCCGTGCGCTCGGCGGCGTCGAGCGCGGCCTCGACGGCGGCGGGATCGGCGAGATCGAGCGTGTGCGCGTTGCCGCGGCGCCCCAGCGACCAGCACTCGTTGAGGATCGAGTTCGCCTCGAACTCCTCCTCGCGCGCGCCGCTGAGCGTCGTGAGCGAGACGTCGGCGCCCGCTTCGGCGAGGGCGACGGCGAGGGCGCGGCCCAGCGGGCCGATCGCCGCCGTCACCAGCGCGTGGCGCCCGCTCAGATCGCCGAGCGACGAGCCGCTCACGGCGCCGCCTCGGTCGGCCGGGCGGCGGCCACCCCGGTTGCGGCCGGCGCGCCGATGCCGGCGGGGACGACGCCGCCCGCCGCCGCGCCGCCGTCCAGCGAGAGCGTCACGCCGTTCAGGTAGCCCGCGGCGTCCGAGGCGAGGAAGGCGACCACCGGCCCTACCTCCTCGGGCCGCCTGACGCGACCCGCGACCTGCCTCGCGCCCATGCTCGCGCGCTCCTGCTCCGAGGCGTCGAGGGGGATCAGCCCGGGCGCCACCGCCGTCGCCAGCACGCCGTCGCGGCCGTGCGAGACGGCGAGCGCGCGGGTCAGCTGCATCACGCCCGCCTTCGCAATCGAGTAGACGTAGTCGTCCCGCCGCGCGCGCAGTCCCAGCCCCGAGGCGATCGAGATGATGCGGCCGCTCCCGCGCTCCGTCATATGCGGCAGCACGGCGCGCGCGCAGTAGACGGCGCCCGTCAGGTTCGCGTCCAGTCCTGCGCGCCACTCCTCGTCGGTCAGCTCGGCCAGTGGCTTCGCGCCGATGCCCAGGTAGGAGCCGGCGTTGCTGACGAGCACGTCGACACGCCCGAGCTCCGCGATCGTCTCCGCGACGAGGCCGTCGACCTGCGCCGAGTCCGTCACGTCGGTGGGACGCGCGAGGGCTCGGCGCCCCAGCGCCCGAACGGCCTCCGCCGTCTCGTCGAGCGGGCCGGGCCGGCGCCCGGCGCCCGCGACGTCGCAGCCGGCGCGCGCGAGCGCCAGCGCGATCTCGCGGCCGAGCCCGCTGCCGGCGCCCGTCACGATCGCGACGCGGCCCGCGAGATCGAAGCTCACCGGGCTCACGCCGAGCCCCCGCCGACGGCGACGATGCGCCCCGCGGCGTCGCGGCCGGCCGCCGCCAGCTCGACGGCCAGCGCGCCCACGCGCGCCGCCTGCGCGGCGTCGGCCTCGGCCTCGCCGTCGCCGTCGCCGTCGGGCTCGGCCGAGGGCGAGGCGAGCGCGATCGCGGCGAGCGCCACGCCCTCCTCGGCGAGCGGCGCGGCGAGCGAGGCGACGAGGCTCCGCGTGGCGGCTTGCGCCGCCGCGAAGGCAGGCGCCTCCGCGTCGCCGGCGGCCCCCGCTTCGTGCGTGAGCAGCAGCAGCGTGCCGCCGCCCGCGCGCGCCAGCTCGGGCGCCGCGGAGCGCACGACGAAGAGGTGCGCGGTGAAGTTGAGCGCGACGATCTGCGCGACCTCCACCTCGCTCAGCCGCCCCAGCGGGCCCCGCGCCGCCAGCTGCGACGCCGACACCACGAGGTCGAGCCCGCCCAGCTCCTTCGCCACCTGCTTCGTCGTGACCTGCACGTTGCGGCCGAGCGTCACGTCCATCACGTAGCTGGCTGCGCGGCGACCGGCCGCTCGCAGCTCGCGCTGCACACGGCGCGCGACCAGGACGCCCTCGTCGGCGCGCAGCGCGCAGAGCGCGAGGTCGGCGCCCGCCGCGCCGAGCGCGCGGGCGATCGCCGCGCCGGCCGCGCCCTCGACACCGACGACGACGGCGCGGCGCCCCGCCAGCCGCTGCTCGCGGCTCTCCGGGGACGGTGCCGGCCCGACGACGGGCGGCCCGCGCTCGGTCATGGCGCCTCCCCGTCGCGCGCCCCAGCGGCGCCGCGCGGCGCCGCGCGGCGGTGCGCTCGGCGGCGCCCTCGGGGGCGATCGTATACCGGCGACCGCGCGGGGGCGTCGCCACGCCCCGCGTGACGGGCGCCGCTAGAGGCTGCCCGCGGCGACGAGCGCGATCACGACCGTCCCCAGCGCGATGCGGTAGAGCACGAACGGCAGGAACGAGCGCACGCGCACGAACTCCAGCAGGAAGCGGATCACGGCCGCGCCCAGGGCGAAGGAGACGAGCGCCCCCAGCAGCAGCGCGCCCCACTCCACGTCCTCTCCGCCGGAGAGCGCCTCGCTGAACTGGAAGACGCCCGCCCCCGCCACGATCGGCGCCGACAGCAGGAACGAGAAGCGCGTCGCGGAGTAGCGGTCGAAGCCCATGCCGCGGGCGGCCGCGATCGTGATGCCGGAGCGCGAGACGCCGGGCACTAGCGCCGTCGCCTGCGCCACGCCCAGCAGCAGGGCGCGCCCCGCCGTCAGCTCCGAGAGCCGCGCCAGCGTGCCGCCCCAGCGGTCGGCGGCGGCGATCACCAGCGCCACGCCGATCAGCATGGCGCCGACCACCGGCGGCTCGCGCAGCTCGCGCTCGATTACGCCGCCGAAGACGAGGCCGGCCGCAGCCGCCGGCGCCGTCGCGACCACGATCCAGAGGCCGAGCCGCGCGTGCTCGTCCCAGCTCGACACGTGCACGCCGTGCGTGGCGGCGCCGCGCAGGCCCGACGCCGCGATGCGCCGCCAGTCGCGCCAGAAGTAGACGAGCACCGCGGCCGCGGTCCCGAGGTGCAGCCCCACGTCGAAGGTGAGCGAGTCGACGGACTCGCCCATGACCTCCGAGGCGAGGACCAGGTGCCCCGACGACGAGACCGGGAGGAACTCCGTGAGTGCCTGCACGGCTCCCAGAACAACGGCGCGCACGAGTTCGGACATCGCGTTGAGGCTACGCGGAGGCGGCGACGAGCCGCCAGCACGGCTGCGGCGCACACACTCGGCGGGCGCGGGGCGGACGACGCCCCGGCGGCGACGGCGCTCGATCGGCGGCGTTCCCGTCGGCGGCGCCGGGACCAGCGGCGGCAGCCCGGCGAGCGGCGCCCGGGTCGGCTTCGCTGACGCTGGTGTAGGCTCGTTCCATGCGTGGCGGATGGCGGGCGAGGGGCGATGCCGGCGGCGCGAGCTGGCCGCGCGCGCTCGCGTTCGCGGGGATGCTCGCGGGGGCCGCGTGGGCGCTCGCGTGGGCGCTGTGAGAGCGTCGAGCCGCGCCGCCGCGCCCGGCGAGCCGCTCGACGGCTGCCCCTGCGCCTCCACGCGCAGCGAGCGCGCCCGGCGCGCCCGCGCCTGCCCCGACCCCACCGCGCCACTCGCGCCCGACCGCCCGCCCGACCTGCCGCCCGAGCTTGCGCCCCACCTCGACCTCGCGCCCGGAGCGGCGCGCGCGCCGGAGTCGGCGCCGCCCCCACCCGAGGAGCGCACGCCGCCGCCCGAGCCGGCCGTCGGCGCGCCGGAGGAGCCGCGCGGGGAGGCGCTGCTCTCGCTCACGGAGCTGTGGGTGCTCGACGGCGCACTCCAGGGCACGCTCGCGAACGAGGGCGACGCGCCGGCGCGCGCCGCGACGTGGGCGATGCGGCTCGTCCCCGGCTACGACGCCGACAACGATTACGGCGGCGAGTCGCCGCCCGCGATTGAGGCGATTGGCGGCCGCGACGACCCGATCGAGGCGGGCGCCACCGTCGTCGTGACGCTGGCGCAGGCGCCCCCGTGGTATCTCGATGTGCAGCTGCACCCGATGCAGCTCCGCGCCCGCTACCGCGTCGAGGACGAGACGGGCGCCCTGCACGAGAGCGAGCAGAGCGCGCGGCTCGTGCTCTTCCACGTCCGCTCCGAGGGCGAACTGGACGAGATCCGCAACCAGTACCGGGGCTAGCGGTACGCGGGCTAGCGGCCTGAGGGCGAGCGCTGGCGGGCTTGGGGCTAGCTCACGCCCTCCGCCCCACCGACCGGCGGAGCGATGCGCGGCGGCAGGAGCGGCAGCGGCAGCGCCTCGGCGGGCGCTCGCGTGCCCCCCGGCGAGCCCCCGACTTCGACAGTGATCGGCTGCGCGAGCGCCTCGGGCGTGAGGTAGGCGAGCGCGATCGGCGCCGCGAGCGCCGCCGAGTAGGCGACCGCGACGCACGCGCCGGCGCGCTCCCCGCCCGCGAGCACCGGCGCGCCCGGCCGAGCCGGCTCGCGCCCGGCGAGCCGCAGCGCCGTCACGCGCCGCTCGGGGCCGCCGCGCTCGCGCTCGGCCAGCAGCGCGGCGCGGCCGGGGAAGTCGCGCGCGGTGCGGTCGTCGGATGCGTCGAGGTGCACGAGCGCGCCGAGCGCGGCGGCCTCGGGCGTGGCGGGGCGCGGGAGCTCCAGCGGCGCCTCCAGCACGCCCGCCTCCAGCCGCAGCGCGTCGTGCGCGAAGAGGCCGGCGGGGACGATGCCGGCCGCGAGCGCGGCGCCCCAGATCTGCTCGCCAACCTCGGGCGAGGCCAGCAGCCAGTAGCCGTCCTCGCCGATCTCCGAGACCCGCGCCACCGCCGCCCGGTAGCCGCCCAGCAGCAGCTCGCGGCAGGCGCCCCGCGCGAGCGCCTGCGGGATCGTCGGGCCGACGACCTCGGCCAGCAGCTCGGCGGCGCGCGGGCCCTGCAGGGAGAGCAGTACCGTCGCGTCGAGGCGGTCGTGCAGCGCGATCGCGGGCTCGGCGCGCCCCGATGCGCCGGGCGCGCCGAGCGAGGCGACCGCGGCCGCCACGCGCGAGTGCAGCCGCTCCTGCGCGCGCGGCCCGCTCACGACCAGCCAACGCCCCGCCTCCAGCGGCCACAGCCACGGCAGGTCCAGCACGCTGCCGTCGTCGCGGCAGGCGGCGGCCCGCGCCACGCGGCCCGCCGGCAGCTGGCGCGCGTCCGTCGCCAGCGCGCGCGCCAGCGCCTCGGCGGCGCGCTCGCCCGTGACGTAGAAGCGGCCGAGGTGCGAGTGGTCGAGGATCACGGCGCCGGCGCGCGCCGCGATCTGCTCCTCCAGCGGCCCGCCGCTGCCCTCGTACCAGAGCGGGAGCGTCCAGCCGTGGGCGGGCGCGGGGTGCCAGCCGGCCGCGTGGTGCAGCCGCGCGAGCGGCAGCGGCCGCGTCCGCCCAGCCGCCGCGAGCGGTGCCGGCGGCGGCCCCCCCGCCGCTACGAGGCGCCGCCCGTCACCCGAGGTTGCGCCCTCGTCAGCCGAGAGCGGGCACCGATCACGGTGCCTCGCCGATGATGTAGCGGTAGCCGCCCGCGCCGTCGCGCTCGATCGTGCCGAGCGTCAGCACCGGGAAGTGCACGCCCGTCACCACCGCCTCCTTCGCGATCGCGATCTCGGAGAGCTTGCGGCGCGCGGCGCGGGCCTGGTCGCGGTTCCAGTCGAAGGTCGTGTGCCAGCCCTGGTGGGTGAGGTGCGCGGGGTGATGCGCCGAGTCGCCGACGATCATCGCCGCCGCGCCCTCCGACTCCAGCAGCTGCACGCTGTGGCCGGGGGTGTGGCCCGGCGCGTAGACCATCGTGAGCGAGGGCGTGACCTGCACGTCGCCGAGGAAGCTTTCCACCCGCCCCGCCTGCACCAGCGGCTCCATCTGCGAGCGCGCGTAGTCACGCATCGGGTGGTCGTTGCCGTCGTAGTGGAGCCACCAGTCGAGCTCGGGCTCGGAGAGGTGGAAGGTGGCGTTGGGGAAGGTCAGCCCGCCATCGGCGGTGAGGTTCCAGCCGATGTGGTCGGGGTGCAGGTGCGAGAAGACGACGGTGTCGACGTCAGCGGGCGCGACGCCCACCTCGGCGAGGCGGTCGAGCAGGCCGGCGCCGCCCTCCCACGACTCGTCGACGCCGCGCGTGCCGTTCGCCGTGTCGATCAGCGTGGTGTGCCCGTCACCGCGCACCAGCATCGAGCAGAAGTTGAAGGGCACGGTCTCGTCGGGCGCGGAGACGCCCGCGGCCGGCATCCACTCGGCGGGCTCGATGCCGTCGAAGAAGCCGCCCGCCGGCCGGCGGAACGAGCCGTCCGAGAGCTGCGTCACCTCCAGCGCACCGACCCGGAAGCTCGCCGTGAGCCTCGCCATCTCGCCCCCCTCTCGCGCCCGACTCGCCCGCGCGCGGAGCATAGCGGCCCCCGTCCGCCGCGGGCGGCCCGTGCTTGCCCCGCTTTCGCCGCGAGACCTATCATCGCCTCCACCGCCCCGCGAGCCCGACCAGTCTCCGCGCACGGGCGGCGGCCCACGCGGGCCCGCCCTGAGGAGCGACCATGCCGACACCGACCGCCTACTTCCAGGGGCGCTTCGTCTCGTTGCCGGAGGCGAAGATCGGCGTGATGACGCACGCCTTCAACTACGGCACGGCGGTCTTCGAGGGTGTGCGTGGCAACTGGAACGAGGCGCACGGCGAGCTCTACCTGTTCAAGCTGCGCGACCACGTGCGCCGCATCCGACAGAGCGCGAAGATCATGCGCCTCGGCGTCGCGCTCACCGAGGACGAGATGGTCGACGTCATCGCCGACCTCGCGCGGCGCAACGAGTACCGGGAGGACGTCTACGTCCGCCCCATCGTCTACAAGTCGTCCGAGCAGATCGGCCTGCGCGTCCACAACCTGGACGACGACTTCCTGGTCTACATCGCGCCGTTCGGCGCCTACCTGGACCCGGACGCCGGGGTGCGCTGCATGACCTCCAGCTGGCGCCGCATCGACGACACGATGATCCCGGCGCGCGCCAAGGTGACGGGGCTCTACGTGAACAACGCGCTCGCGAAGACCGAGGCGCAGCTCTCGGGCTTCGACGAGGCGATCCTGCTCAACGCCGACGGCCACGTCTCCGAGGGCTCGGGCGAGAACATCGTGCTGCTGCGCAACGGCCACCTGATCAGCCCGGCGGCGCACGACAACATCCTCGAGGGCATCACCCTCGACACCGCGCTCGCGATCGCCGCCGATGAGCTCGGCCTGGAAGTCGAGCGCCGCACCGTCGACCGCTCCGAGCTCTACATCGCCGACGAGATCTTCATGACGGGCACCGCCGCGCACGTCACGCCGGTGACGGAGGTGGACCGGCTGTCGATCGGCGACGGCCAGCCCGGCCCCGTCACCGTCGAGCTGCAGCGCCGCTACTTCGCCGCGATCACGGGCGAGCTGCCGCAGTACCGCGACTGGCTGACGCCCACCTACTCCGGCGCCCCCGTCGGCGCGCAGAGCTAGCGGGGCAGCGGCGCCGCCGGCCGCCCGGGGCATCGCCGATGCACTACCAGCCACGCCGTACCCTGGGCCTGCTGGTGGGCGCGGTGCTCGGGCTCTGGTCCGCCGCCATCGGCGTGCTCCTCCTCAACGCCGGCATCACGGACGAGATCGGACTGCCGCAGCTCGGCGCCTACGTGGGCGCGATCGCGGCGGCGGCGCTCGCGGTGCTCTTCGGCTACTGGTGCTACGGCCTCGCCACGCTCTCCTACCAGCTCGACCGCAACGGGCTCGTGATCCAGTGGGGGACGACGCGGCAGGTGATCCCGCTCGAAGCGATCGAGCGGCTGGTGCCGGGCCGCTCGCTGGACGCCGCGCCGCGGGTGCGCGGCGTCTCGTGGCCGGGCTGCCACGTGGGGCGCGCCGACCTCGATCGCATCGGCGAGGTGCTGGTCTACTCCACGCACCAGTCGCAGGAGCAGCTACTCTACGTGATGACCGGCGAGCGAACCTACGCGATCTCGGTGGAGGACCCCGCGCGCTTCGCGGAGGAGGTGCAGCGCCGCCAGGAGCTGGGGCCCACCGCCGCGGTCACGCACCACGTGGAGCGCTGGGGCGTGGCCGCGCAGGCGCTGTGGCGCGACCGCCCCGCGCAGGCGCTGATCGCGCTGGCGCTGGCGGCGGCAGTCGCGATGTGGGCGCAGGTGGCGATCCGCTACCCCGACCTGCCCGCGACGCTGGAGCTGGCGTTCCCGCCCTCGGGCGACGCCGCGCTCGGCAGCGCGGTCGCGCGCGACGCCCTCCTCGAGCTGCCGCGCGCGGCCTCCGCGCTGCTCGCCGCCAACCTCGCGCTGGGTGTGCTCGCGCACGGCTGGAGCCGCGCGGCGGGCTACGTGCTCTTCCTCGCCGCCGTCGGCGTGCAGCTCGCCTTCCTCGCCGCCTTCGCTATTGCGCTCCCCTAGCGGCGGCTCCGCCCGCCACGCGGCACGGGCGCGCTCGCCTAGCGGCGGCCTTCGCGCGCCACGGCGCGGGCGCGCTCGGCTGGCGGCGGCGGTTGCCCGCCACGCGGCCCACAGCGCGTCGCTGGCATAGGATCGACGCCGATGGCGAGCAGCGAGCGCACGGTCGTGGTGGTGGGCGCGGGGCCGGCCGGGAGCACGGCCGCCCGCGAGGTCGCCGCCCGCGGCCACGAGGTGCTACTGCTCGATCGCGCGCGCTTCCCGCGCGACAAGCCCTGCGGCGGCGGCGTGACGATCCGCGCGGCGGCGCTGCTCCCCTTCGAGCTCACGCCCGTCGTCGAGCGCGTCATCGACGGCGCCCGGGTGCGCCTGCACGGCGGCACCGACTTCACGCGCGACGACGAGCGCCCGATCAGCTACATGACGCAGCGCCGCCGCCTCGACGCCTTCCTCGTCGAGCGGGCGCAGGAGGCGGGCGTCGAGTTCGCGGGCGGCGAGCGCGTGCGGCGCGTCGAGGCGCTCGCGGACGGCGGCTACGCCGTACACATGGACGACCGCGAGCTGCGCTGCCGCGTGGTCCTGGCCGCCGACGGCGCGAACGGCGTGGTGGCATCCACCCTCGGCTTCGAGCCGGCGCTGGAGAGCGCTGTCGCGCTGGAGGCGAACATCGCCTTCCCCGACGGCCTGCCGCCGTGGATCGAGAGCCGCGTCGCGCTCTCGTTGGCGGCGCTGCCCGGCGGCTACGGCTGGGTGTTCCCCAAGGGCGACCACCTGAACGTCGGCGTCGGCGGCTGGGCGCGCGTCGCGGGCCCGCGGCTGCGCGAGTCGCTCGACGCGCTCTGCCGCGCCTACGGCCTCGCCCCCGAGTCGATGACCGAGCTGCGCGGCCACCGCCTGCCGATGCGCAGGCCGGGCGCACCGCTGGCGGCGGGCGGCGCCGCGTTGCTGGGGGACGCGGCGGGCCTGCTGGACCCGCTCTCGGGCGAGGGCATCCACGCGGCGTTCCTCTCGGGGGTGGCGGTCGCGCCCGCCGTCGACGACTACCTCGCGGGCGCCGTCCCCGACCTCACGGGCTACGAGCTGACGATCGAGCGCGAGCTGACGCCGGACCTCGTCGCGTCGCGGCAGCTGATGGAGGTCTTCCACGCGCTGCCGGCGCCCGCCGTGGCGCTGATGAGGCGCTCCGACCGCTTCTGGCGGCGCCTCTGCCGGATGCTGCGCGAGGAGGCCGGCTACGACGACCTCGTGCGCTCGCGCGGGCCGCTGGGGCCGGCGACGCTGCCGCCGCTGGCGGCGGTGGCGCGCGCGGTCAACCGCCGCCGCCACCCCGAGCGCTGAGCGCGGCCGTGCGCGTTCGTGGCGGGCGTCGGCCGCGGCTCGGCCTCGCCCCCTCCTCGCTGGCGCTCGCCGCGCTCGCCCTCGCGGCGCTCACGCTGGCGGCGGCGGGCTGCGTCGCCTCCGAGCAGGCGCCCGCGGACGCCGGGCAGCCGGGCGACGGACCGCCGCCGCCGGCGAGCCCCGGCGCAACCTCGACGCCGGCGGCGACGCCCCCGCCGACCGTCGTGCCGCCGCGCGTCCTCGACGAGGCGGGCGTCGCGGAGCTGCTGCGCCGCGCGGTCTGCTGGCACGACGACCCCGCGCGCGCCGCCGAGTGCGTCCCGCCGACGGAGGCGACCGCCCGCGCGATCGAGGCGCTGGGCCGCTCGGGCGATCCGCGCTTCACCGCGCCGCTGGTCGACATGCTGTGGATCGAGGTCGGCTGGCGCCGCTGGGTGGAGGACGCGCTGGAGGCGATCACCGGCGAGCGGCTGCCAGATGCGCGGGCGTGGTCCGCCCGCCTCGCCGAGCGGGCGCCGCCGCTCCCCGCGGGCTACGCGGGCTGGAAGGGCCGGCTGCTCTCGCTCGTCGACCCGCGCTTCGCCGAGCTGCTGGCCGACGGCCGCGCCCACGAGCCGCGCCTCGACGAGCTGCTGTGGGCGGGCGTGCGCGTGGGCGGCCTGCCCCCGCTCGACGCGCCGGCCACCGTGCACCGCGTCGAGGAGCGTTACCTCGACGGCGGCGACGTGATCTTCGGCGTGCAGATCGGCGGCGAGCCGCGCGCCTACCCGGAGCGCATCGTCGCCTGGCACGGCGCGCTGCACGACGAGATCGACGGCGTGCCCCTGCTGGTGCTGCACTGCGTCCCCTGCGGCTCCGCCGCCGCGTTCGAGGGCGAGCTGGGCGGGCGCGAGCTCAGGCTCGTGGCGTCGGGGATCGTCTACCGCTCGCGGATGCTCTTCGCCGACGAGGAGACGGGCTCACTCTGGGACCCGGTCAGCGGGCGCGCGATCGCGGGCCCGGCCTTCGAGGCGAGCGAGCGGCTGGTGCCGCTGCCGCTGCGCCGCGCGAGCTGGGCGCAGTGGTCTGCGCTGCACCCGACGACGCGCGTGCTGGCGCTGGAGACGGGCTTCGTGCGCGACTACGACGCGGGCGTCGCGCTGGAGGCGGAGGTGGCCGCGCCGGGGCCGCTCTACCCCGCCGCGCCGCTCGACGGGCGGCTCCCCGCGAAGGAGCGCGTGCTGGGCGTCGTGCTTCCCGGCGGCGGGGGGGATGCGGCGGGGGGTGCGGCGCACGCCTACCGCCTCGAGGAGCTGGAGCGGGCGGGCATCACGGCGGTGACGCTGGGCGGCGAGGAGCTGGTGCTGCTCTCGCGCGGCCCCGGCGCGGGCGTGTCGGCCTACCTCGCGACCCCCGAGGCCATTGAGGAGCTGGTGCTGACCGAAGCGTCAGGCCTCGTCGCCGTGGACGCCGAGGGCGAGCGCTGGTTCGTCTCGGAGGAGGGGCTCGTCTCCACGCTCGACAGCGCGCGGCGCGCCGCTGTGCCCACGCGCACGGCGTACTGGTTCGCCTGGGCGGGCGCGTGGCCGGCGACGGGGCTCGACGGCGGCTGAGCCCGACGGCACCCGCAGTGCCGCGCCCAGCGCCGCCCCGCCGCGCACAGCACCGAGCCGGGGGCGTGCGCGTGGTGTCCGGGTGGGTTGACTGGCGATCTTCGCGGCGCCGATACTGAACGCACTATGGGGCAGGCAGTCACCTCGCGCGCCCCCCTCGCAGCCGCCCGGCCGGGCGGCGTCCTGCTCGTGCTCGTACTGATCTAGGGCGGTCCGCCCGTGTGCGGCCCCGCCCTTCGCCCGCGTGCCGGGCAACCCCCCACCGTCCGCCGAGCAGCATGCTCCCGGTGCGATGACGGCCCGGCCGTCGCCGCACCGGGGAGCGAGTCAGCAGGGATAGCACGATGACCACGACCCAGGACCCGCCCGCCCGCGAGCCCCACACGCAGGAGCCGACCGGGGCGCCGCCCACGCCCGCGCCCGGCGCCGGCGAGACGCCGAGCCCCGACGGCCGCGTCATGTCGGGCGCCGACATCGTCCTCGAGAGCCTGAAGCGCGCGGGCGCCACCACCGTCTTCGGCTACCCGGGCGGCGTCGTGCTGCCGCTCTACGACCGGCTGCCCGCGCACCCGGAGGTGCGCCACATCCTCGTGCGGCACGAGCAGGGCGGCGGGCACGCCGCGGACGCCTACGCGCGCGCCACCGGGGAGCTCGGCGTCGCGCTCGCCACCTCGGGGCCGGGCGCCACCAACCTCGTCACCGCCGTGCAGAACGCGATGATGGACTCGGTGCCGGTGCTCTTCATCACGGGCAACGTCGCGCGCAACCTGATCGGGCGCGACGGCTTCCAGGAGGCGGACGCCACGGGCATCCTCATGCCCACCGTCAAGCACAACTACCTCGTCATGCGCGCGGAGGACCTCGCGCCGACGTTCGCGGAGGCGATCTACCTCGCCACCACGGGCCGGCCGGGGCCCGTGCACATCGACATCCCCAAGGACGTCTTCCTGGAGGAGGCGGAGTTCCGCTGGCCGGAGCGCGTGCGCGTGCGCGGCTACCACATCCCCGGCGCCGCCGCCGAGGACGACGTGCGCCGCGCCACGGAACTGATCGACGCGGCGGAGCGCCCGATCATCTTCGCGGGCCACGGCATCGTGATCGCGAACGCGGCGGAGGAGCTGCGTGCCTTCGCCGAGCACGCCGGCATCCCGATCCTCACCACGCTGCTGGGCCTCGGTGGCATCGACCAGCGGCACCCGCTCTCGTACGGGATGATGGGGATGCACGGCTCCTACCACGCGAATATGGCCGCCTCCAACGCCGACCTGATCCTCGGGCTGGGCATGCGCATGGACGACCGCGCGCTGGGCCGCTTCACCGACCTCAATCCGACGGCGCAGATCGTCCACCTCGACATCGACCCGGCGGAGCACAACAAGAACGTCGAGACCGCGGTGCCGATCACGGGCGACGTGAAGCACGTGCTGCCGCAGCTGACGAGGGCCGTGCAGCGCGCCAGCCACCCCGAGTGGCTGCGCTGGATCGACGACCTCGCGAGCGAGCACGCAGGCTCGCTCACCGTCTCGGAGGGGCCGGCGCTGACCGTGCAGTACGTCGTGCAGCAGATCGCGCAGGCGCACGCCGCGGAGGAGGACTTCACCGTCGTCACCGGCGTCGGCCAGCACCAGATGTGGGCGGCGCAGCACATGAGCATCTCGCGGCCGCGGCAGCTCATCACCTCGGGCGGCCTCGGCACGATGGGCTTCGAGGTGCCGGCCGCCCTCGGCGCGCAGATCGCGCGCCCCGGCGCCAGCGTGTGGGCGATCTGCGGCGACGGCGGCTTCCAGATGACGTTCCAGGAGATCGCCACGATGGTCGACGAGCAGGCGCCCGTGAAGCTCGCGATCATGAACAACGGCTACCTGGGCATGGTGCGCCAGTGGCAGGAGCTCTTCTACAAGGACAACTACGTCGCGGTGGCGATATCGCAGCCGGACTTCGTGACGCTGGCCCAGGCCTACGGCATCCGCGGCATCCGCGTGACCGAGCCCGGCGAGGTGGTGGAGGCGATCCGCGAGGCGGACGCGCACCCCGGCCCGGTGCTGCTGGACTTCCGCGTGACGGCGGACGACAACGTCTGGCCGATGGTGCCGGCCGGCGCAGCGCTCGGCGAGACCGTCGAGACCGCCGACGAGCTGGGGTAGGACGATGCTGCACACAGTCGTCGCGCTGGTGGAGGACCGCCCCGGGGTGCTGAACCGGGTCGCCAGCCTCTTCCGCCGGCGCGGCTTCAACATCGAGTCGTTGGCCGTCGGCACCACGCACGAGGACGGCATCTCGCGAATGACGATCATCGTCGACGGGCACGAGGGCATCGTCGACCAGGTCGAGAAGCAGCTGATGAAGCTCATCGACGTGATCAAGGTGGAGGACCTCACCAACGCCGAGGCCGTGAACCGCGAGCTCGCGCTGATCAAGGTGCGCTGCACCGCCGCCAACCGGCGCGAGGTGCTGGACATCGCCGAGATCTTCCGCGCACAGGCCGTCGACCTCTCGCCCGGCAGCGTGATGCTGCAGGCAGTGGCGCAGCGCGACCGCGTGGACGGGCTGCTGGAGAACCTGCGGCCCTATGGCGTGATGGAGCTGATGCGCACCGGCCGCGTCTCCATGCGGCGCGGGCCGCAGGTCACGGCGTACGAGGACGGCAACGGCGAGAGCCCGGAGATGCACCGCTTCCACTCGGAGGCGGGCCGCTTGCCGGAGGGCGAGCTACCCTACGTCAGCGACTGACGCGCACGCGGCGACGGGTGCGTCGCGAACACGGGAGAGCGGCCGCGACCGACGCGGCACGAGGGCGGGGGGCCCGGTGGCGAAGATCTACTACGAGGCGGACGCGGACCTCGGCGTGCTGGAGGGCCGGACCGTCGGCGTCATCGGCTACGGCTCGCAGGGCCACGCCCACGCGCTGAACCTGCGCGACTCCGGCGTGCAGGTGGCGGTGGGGCTCTACCCCGGCTCGCCGTCGTGGGAGAAGGCGCAGGCCGAGGGACTCGCCGTCGGCCCCGTGGATGACGTGGCGCGCGCCGCCGACGTCATCATGATGCTCGTGCCCGACCAGACGCAGCGCAAGGTCTACGAGGACCACATCGCGCCGCACCTGGAGGCCGGCAAGACGCTGATGTTCGCGCACGGCTTCAACGTGCACTTCAGCCAGATCGAGGCGCCCCCCGGCGTCGACGTCTCGATGATCGCGCCCAAGGGGCCGGGTCACCTCGTGCGCCGCGTCTACGCGGCGGGCGGCGGCGTGCCGGCGCTGCTCGCGATCGAGCAGGACGCCAGCGAGTCGGCGCTCGCCACCGCGCTCGCCTACGGCAAGGGCATCGGCGCCACGCGCGCGGGGCTGCTGGAGACGACGTTCCGCGAGGAGACGGAGACCGACCTCTTCGGGGAGCAGACGATCCTCTGCGGCGGCGTCACGGCGCTGATCACCGCAGCCTACGAGACGCTGACCGAGGCCGGCTACCAGCCCGAGTCCGCGTACTTCGAGACGATGCACGAGCTGAAGCTGATCGTCGATCTGCTCTACGAGGGCGGCATGGAGTACATGCGCTACTCCGTCTCCGACACCGCGGAGTACGGCGACTACACCCGCGGCCCGCGCGTGATCACGGGCGAGACGAAGCGGGAGATGCGCCGCATCCTGGACGAGATCCAGTCCGGCGAGTTCGCACGCGAGTGGATCCTGGAGAACCAGGCGGGCCGTCCTCGCTTCAACGCGCTGCGCCGCCAGAGCACCGAGCACCCGATCGGCGAGGTGGGCCGCGAGATCCGCGCGATGATGTCGTGGCTCGCTGAGCGCGAGGGGTAGCCGCGGCGATGCACCCACCCGCTCGCCCCGCCCGCGCCGCACTCGGCCTCGTGCTGCCGTGGCCCCTCGTCGCCTAGCAGGCAGCGGGGGCCCGAGATGCACCGGACGAGGCAGGCGACGAGGCCGCACGAGGCGAGGCCAGGACGGACGGGACGATGAGCGCGCAGGAGCAGACGGGCGCCACAGCCGGCGCCGGCGACAAGGTCCACATCTTCGACACCACGCTCCGCGACGGGGAGCAGTCGGCGGGCATCGGCTTCACGATCGACGAGAAGCTCGCCATCGCGCGGCAGCTCGAGCGCCTCGGCGTCGACATCATCGAGGCGGGATTCCCCGCCTCCTCGCCCGGCGACCTCGAGGCCGTCTCGCTCATCGCAAAGGAGGTGCGCGGGCCGATCATCTGCGGCCTCGCGCGCGCCAACGCCGGGGACATCGACGCCGTGTGGGAGGCCGTGCACCACGCGGAGACGCCGCGCATCCACGTCTTCATCTCCTCCAGCGCCATCCACATGGCGCAGCAGCTCCACAAGAACAAGGAGGACGTGCTGGAGCTCGCGCGCTCCTCTGTGGCGCGCGCGGCCGGCTACTGCCCCGAGGTCGAGTTCTCGCCGATGGACGCGACGCGCTCCGACCCGCAGTTCGTCTTCGAGCTGGTCGAGGCCGCCATCGACGAGGGCGCCACCACCATCAACATCCCCGACACGGTCGGCTACGCGATCCCCGAGGAGTTCGGCGCATTCCTGCGCGAGCTGCAGGAGCGGGTGCCGAACATCGACCGCGCGCGGCTCTCCGTGCACTGCCAGAACGACCTCGGCCTGGCGAGCGCGAACTCGCTGGCGGGCGTGCTCGCGGGCGCGCGGCAGGTGGAGGGCACGATCAACGGCATCGGCGAGCGCGCGGGCAACGCCTCGCTGGAGGAGGTGATACTCGCCATCCAGACGCGCCGCGACATGATGCAGGTGCACACGGACGTGAACACCCGCGAGATCTACGCCGCCAGCAAGCTGGTGGAGCGGCTCTCCGGCATGAACGTGCAGCCGCACAAGGCGATCGTGGGCCGCAACGCCTTCCGACACTCCTCGGGCATCCACCAGGACGGCGTGCTGAAGATGCGCGAGACCTACGAGATCATGGACCCCGCCGAGCTCGGCATCCCTTCCGGCGACTCGATCGTGCTGACGAAGGTCTCGGGCCGGCACGGGCTGCGCGCGCGGCTGGAGGCGCTGGGCGTCACGCTCGAGGACGCCGAGTTCGAGCGCGTCTTCGACGCCTTCAAGAAGGTCGCCGATCGCAAGGACGAAGTGGACGACCGCGACCTGGAGGCGATCCTCTCGGAGCAGACGCAGCACCACGTGGAGGAGAGCTGGGCGCTCGACCTGCTGCAGGTGTCCACGGCGGACCGCGGCCGGCCGACGGCGACCGTGCGCCTCACCGGCCCCGACGGCGCGAGCGGCGAGGACGCGGCCATCGGCGACGGCCCGGTCGACGCCATCTACCGCGCGATCAACCGCGTCACCGGCGTGCAGAACCAGCTCACGGAGTTCAGCGTAAAGTCCGTGACCGAGGGCATCGACGCGCAGGGCGAGGTGACGATCCGCATCGAGGCGGAGGGCGCCGGCTACACGGGCCGCGCCGCGGACACCGACATCCTGGTGGCCTCGGCGCGCGCCTATGTGCACGCGCTCAACCGCTACCTGGCGGCGCGCGAGCGCGCCGCGGCGCCGGAGCCGGCCGCCACGCGCTGAGGCCGGGCCCACCGCGGGCGCGGCGCGGCGGCAGGAGACGACCACGGGCGCGCTTCGGGCGGGGCGCGCCCGGCGACGGAGCGGGGACGAGGGGGGCACGTGAGCGAGCCGAAGACGCTGGCCGAGAAAGTGTGGGATCAGCACGTCGTGCCCAGCCCGCTGCAGGAGCGAGCGCGGCTCGCGGCGCTGGGTGAGGCGGGAGAGCCCGCCGCGGCGGGGGCGCCGGCCGAGCGGCCGGAGCTGCTCTACATCGACCTGCACCTCGTGCACGAGGTGACCTCGGCGCAGGCGTTCGAGGGGCTGCGGGTCGCGGGCTACCCCGTCCGCCGGCCCGACCTGACGCTGGCCACGGTCGACCACAACGTCCCGACGATCGGCCGCGACCAGCCCAACCCGGACCCGGTGTCGGCCAAGCAGATCGCCACGCTGCAGGAGAACGCCCGGGAGTTCGGCGTCCCGCTGTTCGACATCTTCGACATCCGCCAGGGGATCGTGCACATCATCGGGCCGGAGCACGGCTACACCCAGCCCGGCATGACCATCGTCTGCGGCGACAGCCACACCTCCACGCACGGCGCCTTCGGCTCGCTCGCGATCGGCATCGGCACCTCGGAGGTCGAGCATGTGCTGGCAACGCAGACGCTGCGCCAGGTGCGCCCGAAGACGATGTCGGTGGAGGTCACGGGCGAGCTCCGCCCCGGCGTGACGGCGAAGGACGTAATCCTCGCGATCATCCACGAGATCGGCGTGCACGGCGGCATCGGCCACGTCATCGAGTACCGCGGCGACGTCATCCGCAACCTCTCGATGGAGGGGCGCATGACGGTCTGCAACATGTCGATCGAGGCGGGGGCGCGCGCCGGGCTGATCGCGCCCGACGAGACCACGTTCGCCTACATGAAGGGCCGCCCGCAGCTGCCGCAGGGCGAGGCGTGGGACGCGGCCGTCGAGCGCTGGTCGCAGCTTTCCACCGACGAGGGCGCGCGCTTCGACACCGAGGTCACGATCGACGGCTCGGCGATCGTGCCGTACGTCACCTGGGGCACGAACCCGGCGCAGAGCGTCACCGTGGACGACCGCGTGCCCGACCCCGCCACCATGCCGAGCCCCGCCCTCCGCGACGCGGCGCAGCGCGCCCTCACCTATATGGACCTCGAGGCCGGCACGCCGATCCGCGAGATCGGCATCGATCGCGTCTTCGTCGGCTCCTGCACCAACGGCCGCATCGAGGATCTGCGCGCGGCCGCCGCGGTGGTCGCCGGCAAGCACGTCGCCTCCGGCGTGCGCGCGATGGTCGTGCCGGGCTCGGGCCTCGTGAAGCAGCAGGCCGAGCAGGAGGGCCTCGACGCGGTCTTCACGGGCGCGGGCTTCGAGTGGCGCGATGCCGGCTGCTCGATGTGCCTGGGGATGAACCCGGACATCCTGCTGCCGGGCGAGCGCTGCGCCTCCACCTCGAACCGCAACTTCGAGGGGCGGCAGGGCCCCGGCGGGCGCACGCACCTGGTCTCGCCCGAGATGGCGGCGGCGGCCGCGATCGCCGGGCACTTCGTCGACGTGCGGGAGGTGACCTCGTGAATCGCGTGAGCACGGTGCGCGGCAAGGCGCTTCCGCTGGACCGCCCCAACGTCGACACGGATCAGATCATCCCCGCCAAGCACCTGAAGCGCATCGAGCGCACGGGCTACGGACCCTTCGCCTTCGAGGCGTGGCGCGCCGATCCCGACTTCGTGCTCAACAACCCGGCGTACGACGGCGCCCGCGTCCTCATCAGCCGCCAGAACTTCGGCTCTGGCTCCAGCCGCGAGCACGCGGTGTGGGCGATCCAGGGGCTGGGCATCCAGGCGCTGATCGCGCCCTCGTTCGCCGACATCTTCAAGACGAACTGCTTCCAGGGCGGCGTGCTCACGGTCGAGCTGCCCGACGAGGACATCGACTACCTCATGGCGCGCGCCGAGGAGCTGCCCGAGGCGGAGCTCGTGGTCGATCTGGAGACGCAGACGGTGCGCACCGGCGACGGCTCGTGGGAGCGCCGCTTCGAGATCGACCCGTTCAAGAAGTACCGCCTGCTGCGCGGGCTGGACGACATCGCGATGACGCTGGAGTACGAGCCCGACGTCGCCACCTTCGAGGCCCAGCGCGACGACGCGGCCTACCCGAGCACCACGCCATAGCGCCGCTCCGGGGCGCCACGTCGCGCTCGGCGCAGTCGCGCGCGGCTCCATCGCCCCCGGCCCCGGCGCACGCGGCGCCCTCGCCAGCTGCCCTGCTGCGCGCGGCGGGCGTCGAGGGACGGGCGTGGCGGCTCGGCTCGGGTTACGGCGCTGTCGCCTACCGCGCGGGCGAGCACGTGCTGCGCGTGCTGCGGCCCACCAACCCCGCCTCCATCACCGCCGGCTACGAGCGCGAGCCGGCGCTGCTGGCGCTGCTCGTGGGCCGCGGCCTCCCCGTCCCGCGCGAGTCGCGGCTGCTGCGGGACGGCGACGGCCGCCCGCTCGCCACGCTGCACCGCTACGTCGATGGCGCGCCCGCGCACCGGGCCGGGCGTGAGGGGACGCCGCCGCGCGGCGCCGCTCGCGCCCGCCTCGCCGTTGACGTCGGGCGCTTCCTCGCCGCGCTGCACGCGACGCCGCTGCGGGACGCACGCGCGCTCGGCGTGCAATCGTTGGATCTGGGACGCGAGCGCTACTCGCGGCTCGTGGAGGCATGCGCCGCAGAGCTCCCCGCACGCACGCGCGCCTGGCTGCTCGGGGAGCTCGCGACGTTCCTCGACGGCGGCGGCTCACAGCATGCGTCGCGCCTCCTCATCCACGGCGACATCGCCGGGTGGCACCTGCTGACGCGGCCCGACGGGACGCTCGCGGGGGTGATCGACTGGGCCGACGCGGCGATCGCGGACCCCGCGCTCGATCTCGCCGGCGTTCTGTGGCAGTTCCCGCCGTCGTTCCTCGCGCGCGTGCTCGACGCGTACGCGGGCACGGGCCGGCGAGCCGCCGAGGTCGCGCGCGATCCCGACCTCGGGCGGCGCATCCGCTTCTACCTCACGGTGGTCGCCGTCTTCCAGCTCCGCTACGGCTGGATGCTGGGCGGCGCGGCCGGCGCGGCCGAGACCGCCTCCGGCCACCGCCGTCTCGCCGCGCAGGCGGCGGCCCACACGCGGGCGTCGCGCTAGACTCGCGCGGCGCGCGAGGTCGTGCGAGGAAGACGGAGGCGGCGTGGCGGACTACGAGATCCTGGTGCTCCCCGGCGACGGCATCGGCCCCGAGGTCACCGCCGAGGGGGTGCGGCTGCTGGAGGCCGTCGGCGAGCGCTTCGAGCACTCCTTCGCCTTCACCGAGGAGCTGGTCGGCGGCGCGGCCATCGACGCGCACGGCGTCGCGATCCAGGACGAGACGATCGAGCGCGCCCGAGCCTCGCACGCCATGCTGTGGGGCGCGGTCGGCGGCCCGAAGTGGGACGACCCCACCGCCGCCGTGCGCCCCGAGCAGGGGCTGCTGCGCATCCGCCGCGACCTGGGGCTGTGGGCGAACCTGCGCCCCGTCACCGTCGAGCCCGCGCTCGTCGCCTCCTCGCCGCTGCGCCCGGAGCTGCTGGAGGGCGTCGACCTGCTGGTGGTGCGCGAGCTGACCTCGGGCGCGTACTTCGGGAAGCCGCAGGAGCGCCGCATCACCGACGGCCGCCGCGAGGCCGTCGACACGATCTACTACAACGAGGGCGAGATCGGCCGCGTCGCGCGCCTCGGCTTCGAGCTGGCGCGCGGGCGTCGACGCAAGCTCCACTCCATCGACAAGGCGAACGTGCTCGAGTCCTCGCGGCTGTGGCGCGAGGTGGTGCACGAGGTCGCCGTGGGCTACCGCGACGTCGAGTACGCCGACATGCTGGTGGACGCGGCCGCGATGCACCTGATCCGCCGCCCCGCCGACTTCGACGTGGTGATCGCCTCCAACCTCTTCGGCGACATCCTCACGGACGAGGCGTCGATGCTCGCCGGCTCGCTGGGGATGCTGCCGTCGGCCAGCCTCGGCGAGCGCCGCGAGGACGGCACCGGACTCGGCATGTACGAGCCGATCCATGGCTCGGCGCCGGACATCGCGGGGCAGGGCGTCGCGAACCCGCTCGCGATGTGCCTGTGCGTGGCGATGCTGCTGCGGCACTCCCTCGGCCTCGAGCGGGAGGCCGCCGCCGTCGAGGCCGCGGTCGCGGGCGCCCTCACGCAGGGTCTGCGCACCGCCGACATCGCCGCCCCCGGCGAGCGCGCGCTCGGCACGCGCGAGATGGCGGCGGCCGTGATCGGCGGGGTCAGCGCCGACTAGCGAGCGTTCCGCTCGACCTTCGGGGGGGGGGCCGGCCCGAGAGCGGCGGGCTAGCAGCGTTCTGCTGCACCCTCGGGGCTGCCGCTCCGGCCAGCAGCCGGCTAGGGCCCCACGTCGGGCGGCGCTTGCGGCAGCTCGCCCGCGAGCAGCGGCGGCAGCAGCTCGGCGAGGCGCGAGGGCGCGAAGATCTGATCGCGCGCCGCTATGAGCTCGGGCACGCTCCACCAGCGGTGGCCGCGCAGCTCCTCCACCTCGATCGGCTCCAGCGCGCGCGGCGCGACCTCGACGTCGACGCCGGGGACGCGCGCGAGAAAGATGCGCTCGTCGGAGTCGATGAGCCGCTCCCCCCAGCGGAACTCGTGACGCCGCGTCCACACCAGCGGGCCAAGCGCGACGCCCTCGATGCCGGTCTCCTCCCACAGCTCGCGCAGCGCCGCCTGCTCGAAAGACTCGCCGGGCGGGATGATCGCGCCCGGCGTGATCCAGAGCCGCGGCTCCTCGTCCTCCGGCATCTGCACCAGCAGCATCAGCACCCGGTCCTGCCCGTCGATGAGCAGCACGCGACCGCAGGGGCGGTACTCGCGCGCTGGCTGGGGCGTGGCGTCGGGCATCGCGCTACATCCCGACGTCGATCGGAGCCTGAGGCAACTCGCCCGCGAGCAGCGGCGGCAGCAGCTCGACGAGGCGCGAGGGCGCGAACGCCTCGCCTCGCGCGGCGGCCAGCTCCGCCGCGCCCCACCAGCGGTGGCCCCGCAGCAGCTCGCGCTCGAGCGGCTGCAGAGCGCGCGGCGCGACATCGACCTCGGGCTCGGCGAGGCGCGCGAGAAAGAAGCGCTCGTCGGAGTCGATCGGGCCGCCGCCGAAGGGGAAGACGACGCGCCGCGTCCACACCAGCGAGACGGGCGCGCGAAGCTCGACGCCCGTCTCCTCCCACAGCTCGCGCAGCGCCGCCTGCTCGAACGACTCGCCGGGGTGCAGCCCGCCGCCCGGCGCGACCCACAGCCGCGCCTGCTCCTCCTCCGGGGTCAGCGTGTCGAGCAGCAGGAGCCGCCCGCGCCCGTCGAGCAGCAGCACGCGACCGGAGGCGCGGTAGCGGGGCGCCGACTCGGGCGCCGGCTCGGGCATCGCGCGCTACACCCCCACGTCGAGCGGCGTCGGCGGCAGCTCGCCCGCGATCAGCGGCGGCAGCAGCTCGGCGAGGCGGCGCGGCACGAAGACCTCGCCCCGCGCCGCGGCCAGCTCCGGCGCCGTCTACCAGCGGTACTCGCCCAGCACCTCGCGCTCGTCGGGCTCGAGCGCGTGTGGGGCGGCACGCACCTCGCGCTCCGCGAGCCGCACGAGGAAGAAGTGCGCGAGCGACTCGAAGGGCCGGCCGTCCAGCAGCCGGCGGCGCCGGCGCCGCCACACCAGCGGGCCCAGCGCGACCCCCTCGATGCCCGTCTCCTCCCAGAGCTCACGCAGCGCCGCCTGCTCGAACGACTCGCCGGGATGCAGGCCGCCGCCGGGCGTCATCCACAGCGCGGGCGCCTCGGCGGCCCCGTCCTGCACGTGGATCAGCAGCAGCCGGTCGCGCCCGTCGAGCAGCAGCACGCGCGCCGCGCGCCGCGAGCGCTCCGCTCGACCCGAGGGCTGCCGCGAGCGTCCCGCTCGACCCGAGGGGCTGCCGCCGGCTTCGGCGGACTGCGAGAGCAGGGCGAGGCCGAGTGCGAGCGCCGCGAGAGTTCCATGCGCCACGGAGGTCTCTCCGCTCATCGGCCCGCCTGTCGACCCCGCCCGAACCCCGACGCCCCTCGTGGCCGGCGGCAGCCCCTCGAGTGCAGCGGAACGCTGCTAGAATCGATCCGTTGTGCGACGCGTGGCAAGCGCAGTAGAGGTAATGTGCGCCGTCCGGCCCTTGCGGCCGGCGGCGGATGCCATCGCGCGCCGCTAGCACCCCATCGCCACCCGGCACGAGTGGCGGCCCCGCGCGCGGGGCGACGCCTAGCCATGCGAGCGACGCCGATGACCACGACCGAGCCCACGCCCACCGAGCCGACCCCCGTCGACGCGACCGCCCTCGAGGCGATCGCGGCCGAGCGGCGACGGCGCTTCCCGATCCGCCTCTACGACACCACGCTGCGCGACGGCCTGGGCATGGAGGGCATCTCGCTCTCGCTCGAGGACAAGCTGGTGCTCGCGCGGAAGCTCGACGAGCTGGGCATGCACTACATCGAGGGCGGCTACCCGGGATCGAATCCCAAGGACGCCGACTTCTTCCGGCGCGCCGGCGAGCTGGGGCTGCGCCACGCGAAGCTCGTCGCGTTCGGCTCGACGCGGCGCCCGGGCGGCGACGCCGCCAGCGACGCCGCGATCCGCTCGGTGCTCGACGCGGGGACGCCCGTCATCACGATCGTTGGCAAGTCCTCGGCGCGGCAGGCCGTCGAGGTGCTGGAGACCACCGAGGAGGAGAACCTCGCGATGATCGCCGACTCCGTGCGCCACCTGGTGGCGGCGGGCCGCGAGGTGGTCTTCGACGCCGAGCATTTCTTTGATGGGTACAGAGGTAATCCTCAGTACGCGATCGAGACACTGCGCGTGGCTGAGCGGGCCGGCGCGAGCACGGTGACGCTCTGCGACACCAACGGCGGGACGCTCCCCGACGCGGTGGTCGCGGGCGTGCGGGCCGCCGCCGCCGCGGTCGACTGCGAGATCGGCATCCACGTGCACAACGACGCCGACCTCGCCGTCGCCAACACGCTGCTGGCCGTGCAGGCAGGCGCGACGCAGGTGCAGGCGTGCGTCAACGGCTGGGGCGAGCGCACGGGCAACGCCAACATGATGTCGTTGGTCGCCAACCTGAAGCTCAAGCTGGGCCTCGACGTGGTCAGCGACGAGCAGCTCGCGCGCCTCACGGAGACGGCACGCTTCGCCGACGAGCTGGCGAACATGATCCCCACGCCCAGCCAGCCCTACGTGGGCCAGAGCGCCTTCGCGCACAAGGCCGGGCTGCACGTCGCCGCGATCACGAAGTCGGCGGGCTCCTACACCCACGTCGACCCGGCGCGCGTGGGCAACGTCGAGCGCGTGCTCGTCTCCGAGCTGTCGGGCCGCCGCAACATCGTCGAGAAGCTGCGCGAGCAGGGCGTCGAGGTCGAGCTCAGCGACGAGCAGGCGCGCGCCGTGCTGGAGCGCGTGAAGGCGCAGGAGGCGCGCGGCTTCCAGTACGAGTCGTCGGAGGCCTCGTTCGAGCTGCTGGTGCGCCGCTCGTTGGGCGGCTACCGCGCCCCCTTCGACCTCGAGGACTTCCTGATCGTCGAGCGGCGCCGCCACCTGAGCGGCCAGGACGACAACGAGATGCAGGCCGAGGCGATGGTCAAGGTGCGGGTGGGCGATCGGCTCTCGCAGACCGCCGCCGACGGCAACGGCCCGGTCTCGGCGCTCGACCTCGCGGTGCGGCGCGCGCTGCTGGAGTCGTTCCCGGAGCTGGAGCCCGTGCACCTTCTGGACTACAAGGTGCGCATCATCAACCCCGGCGGGGGCACCGACGCGGCGGTGCGCGTGCTCATCGAGTCGACCGACGGCCTCTCGCTGTGGCGCACCGTCGGCGCCTCCACCGACGTGATCGAGGCGTCGTGGATGGCGCTGCAGGACTCCTACGAACACTGGCTCTTCCACCACGGGCGCCGCGACGCCGTCGCGACCAAGCCTGCGGGCGCCGCCGAGCCGTCCAGCCCGTAGCGGGCCTCGCGCGATGCGCGCGGCGCAGCGGGCTGCCGCGGCGCTAGCCGACGGTGGCGATCACGCGCGCGACGCGGTCCGAGGCGATCGCCGTCACCAGATCGCCGACGGCGGGGCGGCCCGCGGGGAACTGCGTCTCCGGCGTGATCGCGAGCGTGACCAGGCCGAGCGAGCCCGTCAGCACGATCGAGTCGCCGCCCAGCTCCGCGACGCGGCCGAAGAAGACCTCGCCGTCGATGGAGAGGCGCTCGGGCTGGAGCGGCGCGGGGACCGCCGGCACCGGCGGGCTCTCGGCGCGGCGCAGTCCATCGAGCGCCTCGGCCAGCGCCTCGCGCAGCGCCTCGCCGAGCTGGCCGCGCAGCTCGCAGCCCAGCCGCTCGAAGCGGCGCTCCAGCTCACGCTCCAGCTGCTCGGGGCTGACGCCGGGCGACTGCGGGGTCAGCTCGCGCGGGCTCGGGAGATCGAAGCGGTCGCCGGGGCGCGGCTGCAGGCGCGGCTCCGGACGGCGCTGCAGGCGCGGCTCGGCATCGCGGCGCAGGCCCTCGAAGAGGCGCTCGAGCTCGGGGCGCGCGTCCCGGCCGCCGTCGAGGCCGAGCGCCCCGTCGCCGAAGAGACGGCCGAGCAGCCCGTCCGCCGGTGCGGCGACGAAGCCGCGGCGCTCCACGTCCACGGTGCGCGTGCGGTCGCCGCGGCGCAGCTCCAGCTCGTACGCCTCGAGGTCGGCGGGGAGGGCGCGCAGCGAGTCGCGCAGCTCCTCGACCGACTCGACGCGCCGGCCGTCGACGCGGCGAATCACGTCGCCGGGGCGCACGCCCGCCTCTTCGGCGGGGCCGCCGGGAGTGATGCGCGCGACCGCGACGCCGCCGTCGCCCTCCTCGACGGTGACGCCGAGCACGGCGCCGCCCTGCCGCGGCAGCTCGCCCTCGAGCCCCTCGAGCCGCTCCCGCAGCCGCTCGCCCAGCTCCCCGAGATCGCCGAGGGCCCCGAGATCGCCGAGATCACCGAGATCACCGAGATCGCCGAAATCGCCGAGCGCACCCAGCGCACCCAGCGCACGAAGGTCGAGGTCGCTCAGGTCGAGGTCGTCGAGGTCGTCGAGGCCCTCGAGGGAGAGCGCGCCGTCCTCCAGCGTCAGCCGCAGCGCATTGCGATCGCCGTTGCGGTCGTCGTCCTCGTCATCGACCGTCACGCCCACGACCACCCCGGCCGCGAACGCGACCAGCATCGCGGCGCTCGCCGCCAGCGCCGTCCACAGCGCCATCCGCCGACCCTCGCTCATCTGCCCGTCCCTCCAGCGATCGCGCCCGCCCGCTCGGATCGTCGGCTCCCCGTGCGCGACCGGGTACTACGCCGGCGCTCGGCCCTCGCGCGGGAGCCGCGCTGTGAACGTCGTGCCGTCCGCCGCGCTCGATCGCACCGCGACGGAGCCGCCGTGCGCCTGCACCAGCTCCTGCACGATCGCCAGCCCCAGCCCCGTGTGCCCGTGTACCCCGCGCGCGGGATCGGCCTGGTAGAAGCGGTCGAAGAGGTGCGAGAGCACCTCCTCCGGGATCGGCTCGCCGAGGTTGTGCACCTCCACGAGCGCGTGCTCCCGCTCGCCGCCGCCGCGCAGCGTCACCGCCGAGCCCGCGGACGAGAAGCGGATCGCGTTGTCGACGAGGTTGGCCAGCACCTGCTCCAGCCGCCGACCGTCCGCTACCACCTCGCCCGCCCCGGCGACCACGCGCAGCTCCACGCCCGCCGCGTCCCCCTGGAAGCGGAAGCGATCGGCCGTCGCCTGCAGCAGGCCGTCGAGGTCCACCTCGTCGGTGGAGAGCGAGAGCTCGCCCGACTCGATCTGCGAGAGGTAGAGCAGGTCGTCCACCAGCACGCGCACGCGGTGCGCCTCCTCGTGGATCACGCCCGCCAGCCGCGCCTGCTCCTCCGCATCGTCGACGACGCCGTCGACCATTGCCTGCGAGAAGTCCTGGATGGAGGTGAGCGGCGTCTTGAGCTCGTGCGAGACGTTGGCCAGGAGCTGCCGCATCGAGCGGTGGCTGCGCGTGACCTGCGCCGACATCGCGTTGAAGGCGGAGGCGAGCGCCGCCACCTCGTCGTGGCCACCCACCTCGATGCGCTGCTCGTAGTCGCCGCGCGCCATCGCCTCGGAGGCTGAGGTCACGGCGCGGATCGGCCGCGTGATGCGCGAGGCGATGGCCATGCCGACCACCACCGCGGCCAGCGCCGCCACGCTGCCCGCCAGCGCGAGGCGCGGCAGCAGCTGCGCCCACGCCGAGTTCACGTCCGCCGCCGGCACCGCGACCACCAGCTCCAGGTCGCGCGGGGGGGCTGACCGGCGCCGCCGAAACCGCCGTCGCCGGCTGCGCGGCGCTGAAGAGGTAGAGGTCCTGCCCCTCCGCCCTGGTGCGCGCGGTGCGGAACTGCACCACCTCGCCGGTGGGCTGCAGCCGCGTGTCCTCGCTGGGCACGGGGAGCCACGTGCCCAGCATCGGCTCGCGCTCGGAGGTGTCCAGCACCACGCGCTGCGCCGGATCCAGCAGCAGGATGCGCACGTCGTAGTAGCGCGCGTAGAACGCGAGCTGCTGGCGGATGCGGTCGCGCGCCCAGCCGCCCGTCTCCATCTGCTCCACGATCTGCGAGAGCGGGTCCACCAGCCGGCCGATGCGCTGCTCCGCCGCCTCCACCTGCTGGTCGCGCAGCAGCAGCACCGACGCCGAGCCCGAGAGGAAGAGCGAGAGCGCGATCACGAGCCCGAAGCCCGCCAGCAGCCGGAGGCGCAGGCTGCGCACTAGCGGCGGCCCGACCGCCGGCCGGCGCGCGGGCGGCGGCCCGCCGTGCCGCTCCCGCCGTCCGCGGGCTCAGGCGCGAGCTTGTAGCCGACGCCCCACACCGTCTCGATGCGCGGCGTCGCCTCCTTCAGCTTGTCGCGCAGCCACGCGACATGGACGTCGATGGTGCGCGAGTCGCCGAGGAAGTCCTCGCCCCTGTACCGCTCCTGGTTTCTTGGACACATCGCTGGCGGTAATCATGCGGCCGCCCCGGTGCGCGGCGAGAGCGCCTCGCGGACGGCGGCTGGGGTGCGGTGGCCGTGCCGTTCGACGAGCCAGTGCTGGTTGTAGCGCTGCTTGAAGGCGAGCAGCGCCTGGCGTAGCTCCTCCACCGTCTCGAAGTGCTCCACCCACAGCAGCTGCTCCTTCAGCGTGCGGATGAAGCGTTCCGCGCAGCCGTTGCCCTCGGGCGCGGCTACGAAGGACGGGCTGGAGCGGATGCCGAGGAAGCGCAGCTCCTCCTGAAAGTGGTCGCTCAGGTACTGGCTGCCGTGGTCGTGGCGGAGAGCGAGTCCCCGCGCGAGGTCCGCCTCGTAGCCGTCGAAGTGCTCCCGGAGCCCCTGCCGCAGCGGCTCCAGCGCCTCGAAGCGCGTGCCCGGTCGCGCCGCGTGGATGCCGATGCACTCCTGCGTGCAGTGATCGACGGCGATGAAGACGGTGGCGTTCCCCTCGCGGGTGGTGAGGCAGGAGGTCGCGTCGGTCCCCCACATCTCGTCAGGCCGCTCGGTGGTGATCGTCCCGTCGTGCACCCGCGGTCCGCGCCGACGCCCGACGCGGGTCGGGGCGAGCAGTCCCGCCTCCCGCATCAGCCGCAGCACCCGGCCCTTCGAGGTGCGCACACCGGCCAGCCGCAGCCGCGCCCACACCTTGCGGTAGCCCTCGCCCGTGAACGGGGAGGCGGCGAGCACAGCTCGGACCTGCTCCGTGAGAGCCTCGTCCGTCCACGCCTGCCTCGGCCCGCGCTTCGCTGCTGGCCGCAGAGGCCGTCGCGCCCGTGCCCGCCGCTCGTAGACGGTCGAGCGCGGGACCTCCCACAGCTGGCAGATGCGCGTCGTGCCGTACGGCCGTCCCGTGGAGGGCGAGGTGGTTCGACTCATCACCTCGACCTCCGGCGTGCCAAAGGGAGTCCTGCCTCCAGCTGATGCGCGCGCTGGAGCAGGAGCTCGTTCGCCATCGTGATCTCGCCGACTTTCGCCTGCAGTCGGTGGATCTCCTCGTCACGCTCGTCGGCAGGCCGGCTCGTGAGCGAGGCCCGGCCGGCGGCGAGTAAGCGCTCGCGCCACTGCGACAGCGTCGCTGCGGTCACCCCCAGCTCGCGCGAGAGCGCGTCCAACTCCTCGCCGCGCAGCAGCCTCAGCACCGCCTCGCTCTTCCGTCGCGAGGAGAAGCGACCGCGCTCCGTTCGCGACGCACTACGCCCGTTCAATCCCTGTGCGGAGCTGGTCATGGACACCTCCTCTGCCGGGGCAGCCTGCCCCAATCAGGTGTCCAAGAAAACCGTGGACCGGGAGAACGGCGGCTACGCGCTGGTCTCACGGCACCGAGGGCGGATCTCGCGGCTGCTGCGACTGCGCTGCTGCCCCGAGGAGGCGTGACCGCGGCGGGGGCGGGGGCCTGCAACTCGGGCAGCGGCCCGGCAGATCCTGACAGCAGTCCTGACAGCAGAACGGGCGAACGTCGCGGAACCGTGCGGCATTGCGACGGACGCTCAGCCGCCTAGTCGTATCTACGACGGACGGCGCCGAACGGGCTCCGACGCCTCCCGTCAGGTTCTAAGCCGCTGCGTCTGGCGCCCTCCGCTGCGCCCCCTCGGCGGGGGCCATGTTGGGGCCATTCTAGGCGTGACAGCGCGTGACTCAGCGGGATTCGCGGGACGCTGGGCGAGGCCACACGGATTCAGAGCGGTGCGGAGGAGTACGGCGAGTGACGGCGCGGGATTGGTGTCCGAGAACTCATAAGCCCTTTGTCGGCGGTTCAAATCCGCCCCGTGCTACCAGGCCAACCCTAGGAGCCGGCGGATTCGACCGCCGGCTCTCACTATTCATGCGGCGTCTGCGAACAGCCCCTCGCCTGACCGCCCGCGGACTGTGACCCTCACGTCGCCGTGACCCCCATGAGCAGGTGCTCAAGAATCCCATGGCCTTGCTTTCCTCCCCCGTCAGAGCGGTCATGTGCTCGGACGGGAGGCGACCACATGCCGGCCATCGACGAGCTGATCTCGACCTACCTGGAGCCTGACCCGCTTTCCCGGACACCTAGCCTGAGGCGACGATGTTGCCCAGGGAGGAGTCCTGGATGCCCCGAGCCTACCCACCCGAGTTCCGCCGTCGTGCTGTCGAACTGGCCCGGCTGCGGGAGAAGCCGATCGTGCGGATCGCTGCGGACCTGGGGATCGCCGGGTAGTGCCTGCACCGCTGGCTGCGGCAGGCCGATGTCGACGAGGGCCACAGAGAGGGCCTGACGAGCGACGAGCGGGCGGAGCTGGTGCGGCTGCGCCGGGCCAACCGCACCCTGGAGATGGAGAACGAGATTCTGAAGCGCGCCGCCGCCCTCTTCGCGCGCGAGAACGTGCTCCCAAAATGAGATACCGGCTGGTCCGTGAGCTTGCCGCCGACGGGGTCGTCGCGGCGGTGGCCTGCCGGGTACTCGCGGTCTCGACAGCGGGCTACTACGAGTGGCGAGAGCGGGCGCCCTCGGCCCGCGCCGTCGCCGACCAGGCGCTGAGCGAGCAGATCGTGGAGCTCCACGCCATGTCGCGAGGCAGCTACGGAGCGCCGCGGGTGCACGCCGAACTGCGGCTCGGGCGGGGCGTCCGTTGCGGTCGCAAGCGGGTGGCACGGCTAATGCGGAGCGCAGGACTGCATGGAATCTACCGGCGGCGCGGGAGACACGCTCGCCCGGCGCCTGCCGTCCACGACGACCTGGTGCGCCGGCGCTTCGTGGCCGACGCGCTGGACCGGCTCTGGCTGACCGACATCACCGAGCACCCCACGCGGGAGGGGAAGGTCTATTGCGCCGCCGTGCTGGACGTCTACTCACGGCGGATCGTGGGCTGGTCCATTGCTGACCACCTGCGCACCGAGCTTGTGGTCGACGCTCTGGAGATGGCCCGCTGGCGGCGACAGCCGACCCGGGGCGAGACCGTGGTGCACTCCGACCGGGGATCGCAGCTCGGGTTCAAGGGGTCGTCGCAACACCGCCTTGTGCAGGGGAGAGTAGGTGTTCGTTGAGTGCCTCGGCGGGAGTCTTCCATCCGAGAGTCTTGCGGGGTCGAGTGTTGAGTGCGAGAGCGACGGCAGCGAGGTCCTCGGCAGAGTGCCGAGACAGGTCGGTGCCTTTGGGGAAGTACTGACGCAGCAGGCCGTTGGTGTTCTCGTTGCTGCCACGCTGCCAGGGGCTGCGAGGGTCGCAGAAGTAGATCGGCAGGCCGGTGTCGATGCGCAGCTGCGCGTGCTGGGCCATCTCCGCTCCCTGGTCCCAGGCAAGCGAGCGACGCAGCTGGTCGGGCAGCGTCGTGATCGAGGCCGTGATCGCGTCACGCACCGCCTCTGCGCCGTGACCGGCCAGCGGGGGGCCGTTCTTGACGGTGGGTTGCTGTCCGTGGCCATCCATGCGGGGCAGGTGCAGCAGCATGGTGAACCGTGTCGTGCGCTCGACGAGCGTGCCGATCGCGGAGCTGCCCAGCCCGAGGATCAGATCGCCCTCCCAATGGCCGGGAACGGCGCGGTCATCGGCTTCGGCGGGCCGCTGACTGATCATGATCTCGGGGCTGACGAACTTCTTGCCGCGACCGCGGGTTCGCGCCCTGGGCACCCGCAACGCTCGTCCGCTACGCAGACATGCGATCAGCTCACGCCGCAGCGCGCCGCGACCCTGGACGTACAGGGCCTGGTAGATCGCTTCGTGGGAGATCCTCATCGACGCATCATCAGGGAAGTCGACCTGCAGCCGGTTCGAGATCTGCTCCGGGCTCCACGCCTGGGCCCAGCGTCGGTGCTGACGGCGCCCATGTCGACGGCCAATCCAGCGCACCTCAGGGCCGACCACCCCCACACCGTCGGGCCGGACGATCCTGCCTGACAGCCGTTCCTGAACGTAACCATGAAGCTGGTCGTTGCTGGCGAGCTTGGCGACCTTGGGACGCTGCGCACGTCGCTCGGCATGCCACTGCGCCGTGGTCGCTCGATACTCCAGCTTGCCGCTATGTGTCGCAGCGTTCCGGCGTACCTCGCGTGAGATCGTCGACGGAGCCCGGCGGAGCCGGCGGGCGATCGCTCGGCCGCTTGCGCCTTGGGCGCGGAGGATGGCGATCTCCTCGCGCTCAGCGAACGATAGGTAGCGCCCTAACAGCGGCGCCGGACTGGCTGTTGGCATGCCACCACCTTCACGGAACCAGCGTGCTCCGACGGCTGGAGACACACCGGCCGCCGCAGCGGCATCCTCGCTCGACAACCCTTCTGAGATCGCCAGCCAGAACCGTTGGCGATGCTCACGACGCGCAACCGGTGGACGGCCTGGAGACCGCATCGCCGGCCTTCCTGTCGCCTTCGCCGCCCACCCCGGTGACCTTCCCATCACAACCCCTCACCTCGAGGCGTTGCGATGACCACTTGAATCCGCCGAGTACACGTCGTGGGCCTTCGGGCACCGCCTCCGCACCGCCGGCCTGCTCGGCTCGATGGGCCGGGTCGCGTCGGCTGTCGACAACTCGATGATGGAGTCGTTCTTCGGGACGCTGCAGCTCGAGCTGCTCGACCGCCGCAGCTGGACGACCCGGGCCGAGCTCGCCTCCGCGATCTTCGAATGGATCGAGGGCTGGTATAACCCGCGCCGCCGTCACACCTCGATCGGCGATCTCAGCCCCGTGGAGTACGAAAGGAGGCCCGCCGCCGCCGCCGAAGCAGCATGATGTCTACACGTGAACTGTCCGGAGAACCGGGTCAGGCTCCCCTCACGGCCTGCGAGGTCGAGGGCAAGACCGCCAACACAGTCGTCGCCTACCGAGCGACGCTCCGCGACTTCAGGCGGGTCGGAGAGCGGGTCGGCCTGCCGGACGCGGTCGAGAGCTACACGGTGCCCGACGTCTACACCTACCTCGCAGAGTCTCCGGGAGCGCGGCGCGTCAGCGGCGTACCAGCACCGCCGCCACCGCGAGGTGAAGGCGTACTTCTCCTGGTGCCGGCGCATGGGGCTCGTCGAGGAGAACGTCTTCGCGCGCGTTCCGCTTGTCCGGCTCGAGCAGAAGATCATCGAGCCGTTCAGCCAGGCAGACGTCGCAACGCTGCTCGGCAGCCAGAATCGCGGGCACCACACCGGATGCCGCAACTACGCTCTCGTGCTCTTCCTGCTCGACACCGGCGTTCGGGCCTCAGAGTGCGTTGGGAATCGCCTCGACGACGTGGACTGGGAGGGTCGGCGCGTTCGCATCCTTCACGGCAAGCCGTGCAGGTCGGGACCGCAGTCCTGTCAGGCGGGTAACCGCACTCCCCAGCGGAACGGGTAGCAGACGGCGATAGCCCGGCACGGGGTTCGCCGATCGCTGAACCCGCAGGCCTCTTCCCGCAAGGGAGAGGTCCATGGTCGCGGCATCGTATTCGCCACACCAAGCGCTAGTTGTAGTTCCCACGTAGGTTGTTGACAGGATGAGGGGCCTCGCCCGCTGCTGTGTGTGACAGCACGGCAGTAGCGAGGAGAGGACACCCTCATGGCCCATCGTAACGCGCGGCTGACGCCGCTGACCCGACTCGAGCTCGTGCGGGAAGTGGACGCCGGCTGGCCCCAGGCTGAGGTCGCTCGCCACTTCCGCGTCTCCCGCCACACCGTTGCCAAGTGGCTGGGGCGCTTCCGGGCGGAGGGAGCGGCAGGGCTCGAGGACCGCAGCTCCGCCCCGCGCGCGCATCCCCGGCGCACGCCGCCCGAGCTGGAGCGACGCATCTGCGCCGTGCGACGCACGCAGGGATTCGGGCCGCATCGCATCCAGTGGGCGCTCGGGGTCGCCCGCTCCACGGTCTACGCCGTGCTGCGGCGCCGCGGCCTCAACCGGCTCGACCGCCTGCACCGCGTCACCCGGGAGCCGGTCCGCTACGAGCACGACGCCCCCGGCGACCTGCTGCATCTCGACGTGAAGAAGCTCGGGCGCGTCCCCGAGGGCGGCGGCAAGCGAATGGCGCCTGGCTTCGCCGAGACGCGCTCCGGGCCGCATTCGCGGCGTTCGCTGGGGCTGGAGTACCTACACGTCGCCGTCGATGACCACAGCCGTTACGCCTACGTCTCCGTCCTGCCCGACGAGCGTGGCGCGAGCTGCGCCGCCTTCCTCGAGCAGGCGCTCGCGGCCTTCCGCCGGCGTGGCGTGCGCGTGCGCCGGGTCCTGACCGACAACGCGAAGGCCTACACCGTCGCCCGCAGCTTCCACGGCGCCGCCGCTGCCGCAGACGTGCGGCTGTCGCACACGCGGCCCTACCGCCCGCAGACGAACGGCAAAGCCGAGCGTTTCATCCAGATCCTGCAGAACGAGTGGGCCTACGCCCGCCCCTACCGCTCCAACGCCGAGCGGCTGCGCCAGCTCCCACGCTGGCTCTACCGCTACAATCACCGCCTACCACACGGCGGCGTCGGCGGGGCCGTCCCCGCCTCCCGCCTGTGAACAACCTTCCTGGGTAGTACACCTAGTCGCCGAGATTGAGCGCTGGCAGCGCCTCGGGGTCGCTGTGCTCCCGGGACCGTGGGGCCGGAAGGGGCCACGCGAGCCGGGCTGGACCACGCTCTCGCATGAGGACTGCTGGCAGCTAGCGGAAGACGCGGCGACACGGGGACGGACCAACCTCGTCGCCCGCACGGGGCCGACCGCCGACGGCAGCAAGCACCTGCCGCGATCGACCTCGACGGCAAGTGCCCGTGCGGACACAACCGAGCTGAGCACGAGGAAGACGTGGGCGCGTGCCGGCGCGTACCTCGCGGTGAAGGCGCCGGCTGCGACTGCGCGGCGTATTGGGGAGTCGCGCCCCACGATGCCCTCGCGGAGCTCCTTCGTGTCCTGCCGCCCGACATCGCGATCACGAGAACGGCCCGCGGATACCACCTGATCTTCTGGGCGGCCGACCCGATGGCCGACGGTACGCTCACACAGTTCTCGGCCGACGTGTTCGGCGGCCGTACGCCGCACGCTCTCCAGATCACCCCCTCACTGCACCCCAGCGGCACCTCCTACACGTGGTTTCGCGAGCCCCGTGCCGACCTGCCTGTGGTCGATCTGGCAGAGTTCGGCTACGTGCCCCAGGAGGCGGGTCACCACGGAGCGGTTGCCCGCAGTGCCGGTGGTTCGATCCGCCTCGCGCCCGCTCCACCTTCACGGCAGGTCGAGTTCGCCGCGCTGATGGGGCGACTCGGTCTGCGCCGCCGCGCGGAAGACGACGAGCACCACGGTTGTCCGTGGCACCTCGAAGACGAAGGCTCGCTCCACGTGAGCTGGGTGGCGGCGCTCTTCCACTGCTTCGGATGCGGAGAGCGAGGCGGCCTCCGGCGTCTTCGTGAACTCGTCGGCCCGCTGCAACCCCCAAGTTGTGACCCTCTCCGAGGTGCCTTCCCTCTCCCGGGAAGAGGGTTACAACTCGGGGGTAGTGCCGTCACCGCCGAGCGCGACCGCCTCGCGGGCGCTTTGGAGGAGATCGGCGAACCTACCCGTGCCGGGCACATGCGAGAGTGCCGCGAGTACGAGTGGGACGCTCTCAACTCGCTCGAGGCGCTCGCCTGCCCGAACGGCGACTCCACCCCCTTGCGGGTCCAGACGAACTCCTGCGACGACCCCCAGTGCCCGATGTGCATGCCGTGGCGGCTGGCGGCCGACTGGCGGTCGCGCTGGGAGCGGCGTGGCGAGTCCCCGCCTGACCACCTGACGCTCGTCGCCCTCGACGCGAAGACCTCCAGCGACGGACTCGCCGACCTCGCCTACCTCAGCCGAGTTCGCGCCCAGTTCCGCGAGTGGAGGCGCGCTCGAGGCATAGAGGGCGGGTTCTACGGGCTGGTGCTCCGCAGAGAAGGGGAGTGCTGGCGCGCTCGCCTGCTCGTCGGGACCTCCAACACAGACGCCCACAAGGTCACCGACGGTCGAGCGTTCGCGGCGTCGGTCCACGGCCGGGACGTCGACTCCCCGATCCTGATCCGAACCTGGCAGCAGGCCTACCTCGAGGAAGTGACCGCCTGGGAGTCGCTCGAGGAGCTGCGCGCCTTCCGATCGATGGCGCACGGGCGAAGGAAGTTCCAGGGGTGGGGCGACTACTTCGGTGGCGGACAGCGCGACGGCCAGCAGCAACAGAAAGAGGAGCCAGACGTGAGCGAGAAGCAGCCCCTACATCGGATGTCCGGCGGCTCAGGGCGCCGAGCGAAGCGGGCGCCGGCCTGCCCCCGCTGCGGGGACCGGCTACGACGCGTGGGGCGGTTCGACCCGAAACGGATGGAGATGGTCATCAGCGGCGACGGCGTGCCTGAGTGGCGATGGCGGCAGACGCGAAGCGATGCCTGAGCTTCTGGCGATCGAGCAGCGCCCGGTCGACACACTTCACCCGGACCCAGCGAACCCGCGCCGCATCTCGGACGCCGAGCTGGAGGCGCTGACGCGCAGCATCCGCCAGTTCGGCTTGGTGGATCCGGTCGTCGCTCGCCGTGAAGACGGCGTGATCATCGGCGGCCACCAGCGGCTGCTGGCGGCCCGGAAGCTCGGGCTGAAGAGCGTGCCGGTGATCCTCCTTGACCTGAGCGCTGAGCAAGCCCGCCTGCTGAACTGACCTGCCCCCGGTATTCATACCACCTGCAGAGTTAGAGATTCCGCGTTCAGCACGGGCTTGCCCACCGCGACCTCGGGTGCCGGGGATCGGTATCCGAGCGATGAGTGCGGACGGATCTGGTTGTACTCGTTGCGCCACGTCTCGATCAGTACCTGGGCCTCGAACAGCGTGTCGAAGCGCTCGCCGTTCAGGTGCTCGTCGCGCAGCCGCCCGTTGAACGACTCGATGTAGCCGTTCTCCCACGGGCTGCCCGGCTCGATGAAGAGCGTCTCCACATCGACGCGCGCCAGCCACCGCCGCACCGCCCGCGCCGTGAACTCCGGCCCATTGTCCGAACGGATGTAGCTCGGCGGTCCGCGCCTGACGCAGAGCTCGGCCAGCACGGCGAGCACGTCCTGTGAGCTCAGCCGGCGGGCCACCTCGATCGCGAGACACTCCCGGGTGTACTCGTCGACCACCGTCAGCATCCGCAGCTTGCGCCCGTCGGCGGTGTGGTCGAGCACGAAGTCGTAGGCCCAGACATGGTTCGGGTGCTCGGCGCGCAGCCGCACGATCGAGCCATCCGCGAGCCACAGCCGGCCGCGCTTCGGCTGCTTCTGAGTTACGCGTAGCCCTTCCTGCCGCCAGAGCCGCTCCACCCGCTTGTGGTTCACCTGCCAGCCCTCGCGGTGCAGCAGGGCGGTGATCCGCCGGTAGCCGTAGCGCCCGAAGCGGGTGGCCAGCGCCACGACGCGAGCGGTGAGCGCGGCCTCGTCGGCCGACTCCCGCGGGAGGTAGCGCTCGGTGGCACGGGCCTGCCCGACGACGGTGCAGGCCCGTCGTCCCGACACCGCAAACTGCTGCTGCATCAACGTGACCGCCCGGCGGCGCTTCGCCGGGCTCAGAAGTTTCCCCGGGAAAGCTCCCTGAGCATCGCGTTGTCGAGTGCCTGGTCCGCGACGATCTTCTTCAGCTGCGCGTTTTCGCGCTCGAGCTCCTTCAGGCGCTTCGCCTGGTCGACCTTCATGCCGCCGTACTCCCGCCGCCAGCGGTAGTAGGTCTGCTCGCTCACCCCCAGCTTGCGCACCACCTGTCCGACCGGCTGCCCCTGAGCGAGCCCCACCTCCGCCTCACGCAGCTTCCCGATGATCTCCTCGGCTCCGTACCGCTTCCGCTTGGCAACCACCGCGCTCCCCCTTCCCCGACCAGCGCAGCTCTCACTCTGCGACTGGATCGGTTCTCGGGGGACAGGTCAGGTCGGCGAGCCGCTCCCGCTGCCCCACCTCGTCGAGGTCGCGACGCAGCTCCGCCAACCGCACGCCCTGCGGCGACGCCTCGCTCGCGCGTTGCACCTCGTCGAGCAGCCGGGTCGTCCTTGAAAACGACCACGTGCGGGTGCTCGAGGTCCGGGTCGAGGGGATGCGCCGGCCCGATCGCCTATCATCGCGACCATCGTGGTGGGGGATCGACTAGAGCGCCGGGCAGATCGGCCCGCAGCATGATCGCTCGCCACCTCTTCGGGGTGCCGCGCGGATGATGAGTCGGGTTTGCGCATGAGTCAGTCCCCGCTCGAAGACATCGTCGTCGTCGACTGCGCCGAAGGCGTGGCTGGGGCGTATGCCTCACGCCTGCTCGCTGACCTGGGGGCCCGTGTCGTCAAGGTCGAGCCGCTCGAGGGGGACCGCCTGCGAGGCCTTGGGCCGTTCGCTAGTGACATTCCCCGCGCCGAAGGCGGTGGCCTCCAGCTCGCCCTGAACGCTGGGAAGGAGAGCGTCGCCGTCGACCTTGACAGCGAAGCGGGGCGCGAGCGCCTTCGGGTGCTCGCCCGTGGCGCGCACATCCTCATCGAGAGCTCGGGGCCGCGCGTGATGGGCGCGCGAGGGCTTGGATACGACACCCTAGCAGCCCAGCAACCGGATCTCGTCTACGCGTCGCACTCGCCGTTCGGTCTCGATGGCCCGTACGCCGACCGCTTGAGCTCGGAGATCGTCGACTACGCGATGGGCGGATGGATGTATATCAGCGGCGCGCCCGAGCGACCGCCTCTGATGGTCCCCGGCCACCAGGGGGAACTCCACGCCGGCATGCAGTTGGCGGCAGGCGCCCTCGTGGCCCTGTGGCACTCACAGCAGACGGGCGTTGGACAGCTCGTGGATGTTTCGACGTTTGAGGCGATGGTGAGCGCGCACATCTTCATCATCCAGGACTGGCCGCAGGAGGGCAGAGTCACCCGCCGGGCGGGCACCACGACGGTCGCGTGCGCCGACGGCGAGATCTTCGTCGCGAACGTGATGCCGCGACTCTACGACCTCATCGGCGAACCCGAGCGCCGGGCCGATCCAGCCATGAGCGAGGCCGCCGAGTGGCGCGAAGAGCAGCCACGCCTTCTTGGGCGCCTTGCGAGCTGGGCGTCGTCCCGTTCGAAGGAGGAGATAAACGCGCTCGCACAGGATCGGCGAGTCGTCTCCATCGCGCCCGTGAACACAGAGGCAGACGTGAAGAAGTCGCGCCAACTCGCTGCCCGGGGATGGTGGGTTCGGCACGAACACCCGGTCGCCGGCAGAATCGAGATCCCGGGCGCGCCATGGCGCTTCTCCCGCAGCGACACGGGCGCACATCGCCCCGCCCCCTGCCTCGACGAACACGTGGGGATCACGCTGGAGCCGGTAGCGGGGAGGAGCGCGGCATCGAGCGCGCCGCCCCGCTCGCTACCCTTCGAGGGTCTGCGAGTCCTCGAGGTCACCAAGGCCTGGGCGGGGCCGCTCGTCGGGATGCACTTCGCCGATCTTGGAGCGGACGTCATCGTCGTCGAGCCACCGTATGCGCAGGCAACGCGCTCGTGGCACTACGCCGGCGGACAGGGCGGGCCGCGGGCTCACGACCGTGGCAACGGCTTCAACCACATGAATCGCAACAAGCGCGGCGTCTCGCTCGACCTCACGACCGCAAAGGGACGGGAGCTCTTCCTTCGACTCGTCGATCGCGCGGACATCCTCGTCGAGAACAACAGCCCACGCGTCTTTCCCCGCCTCGGGCTCTCGTTCGAAGCGCTAACCGAGCGGAATCCGCGCCTCATCATGTGCTCGGTCTCGGGCTTCGGTGCGACGGGGCCCGAGCGGGACGGTCGCGGCCTGGGCTCGACCATCGAGGCTCTCTCAGGAACTATCGCTCGCACGGGCTACGGCCCAGGGGATGTTCATGCGACGGGCTCCTACCAGGCCGACCCGATCGCCGGGGCTCACAGCACCGCGGCGATCATCGCGGCGCTCATCGAGCGCGAACGGAGCGGGCGCGGGCAACATATCGACGTCTCGCTCTTCGAGTCGGGGGTGCTCTTCGGCGTCGAGGCGCTGATGGATTATCAACTGAACGAGCGGGTTGCCGAGCCCCTCGCGAATCGCTCGCGGCGAATCGCGCCGCAGGGCGCCTACCGCTCGGCCGGCGACGATTGCTGGCTGGCCGTCGCCGTGGAGACGGACGAGCAATGGGCCGCCCTATGCGGCGCGATCGGGAGCGCCGAGCTCGCCGGACGGTTTGCCGGGGTCGACCAGCGCCTCGCCGCTCAGGACGAGATCGATACGGCGATCGAGGCGTGGAGCGAGTCCCTCGACCACAACGAGGCGACGCGGCGTCTGCAGAGCGTCGGCGTGCCAGCAGGTCCGGTGCTCGCGAACTGGGAGATCGTGAGCGATCCGCAGCTCCATCTGCGCGATTACTGGGTCGATACGGTCGACGATGAAGTCGGCCATCAGCGCTACGAGGGCCTGCCCTGGCGATTCTCCCACACCCAGCCGCCGCGCGAGGCGCATGCTGCGCCGAGGTTTGGCGGGCACAACGACGTGGTGCTTCGAGAGATCGCCCGTGCCTCCGACGAGGAGATCATTGAGGCACGAGCGCAACGCGCGGTCCGCGACCTACCGGACGGCAAGCTCGCGACGCCACCCGCTGCTCGACCCTAGCGAACGAGGCCACTACGAAGGACCGAACCATGACGACAGACACGCATCGCTACGTGAAGCGCGGCTTCGTGCTCAGTCCGCACGGCAACATCGAGTACTTCGAGCTCGGCGAGGGCGCGCCGCTCGTGATGCTGCACCCGACGCCCGGTTCCTGTATGGCATTTCGCGATGTCGCGCCGCTGCTCGCCGCGGAGGCGCGCGTCATCTCGATGTCGACGATGGGCTTCGGGCAGTCGGACCGTCCTCCCGAGCCGTACACGACCCTGCACGAGTTCGCGCGAGCGGTGATCTGGCTCCTCGACGGGCTCGGTCTAGCGAAGGCGAACGTCTACGGTCTGCTGACAGGCTCCGAGATCGCCGTGGAGGTCGCGGCGGGCTGGCCGGATCGCGTGGAAAAACTGGTGCTCGAGGAGGTCTTCAACTGGAACACCCCCTCGCGACGGGCGGTCCATGAGCGAGTTCACCGCTACATCCCGGAGCAGCCGGACGGAAGCCACCTCGTCGAGCTCTGGAAGAAGATGGGCGGCGACCGCGAGGGTGCCGATCTCGCCCGCACCAGCGAGTGGTTCATCAACAACCTGATGGTCAACTCGAACCAGGGCGCCGAGGTCTACGGCTCGACCGGGTGGGAGGGCGCCGCCACCTACGCGATGTGCCGCTACGAGATGTGGGACGCGACCCCGAAGGTCCAGGCGCCGACGCTCGTCATGCACACCGCCGACAGCGAGCGCGGCCGCGCTCACGAGAAGTTCCTCGCCACGATCGCCCGCTCTCGGGGCGTCCGGCTCCCTAGTCGCGACGATCTCGAGCTCTGGTCCCGCGAGGTGCTCGCCTTCCTGCGCCAGCCAGGCGTGTAGCTCAAGCGCGCCGTGTGGGCCGGCGGCGACGGAACGCCCGAGAACAGCTCCGCAACCTCCCGTGGAGATGGAGCGCTGAGCCACGACGGGAGCGGCCTCGCTCGAGAGATGAACGCCGCGCCCACGAGGCGAGACGGTCGAGAGGGGCCGAAACCGGCGCGTTTGCAGGCGTCGGAACCCGGTCTTCAGCGATCCGGACCCATGTGCCGAGACCGCACCTGGAGTTACCGGACTCGGTCGGCGACCTCGTCGGCAGACGACTGCCACCACGCCCGCAGCCGAGCCGCCGCCCGGATCCCGGCGAGGCAGGCTCCACGCCGCTCGGAGAAGGGACGGCGGGTGTCGACCCGCGGCACATCGAGGGTGACCGCCAGGCTCTTGGTGGCGCGGCGCGGCTTCGCACCGTCAGGTACCGCTCCTTCGAGCCTCGGCGCCAGCTCGTCGAAGCGCGCCCCGAGGCCCGCGAGTTCCAGATCGACCCGCCCATGGGGCAGCTTGTGCCGCAGGGTCGCCCGCGCGCGCCTCGGTCCTCTCTCGGAGAGCCGTCTTCTCTAGGTGCCGACTCCTCCCGGCTCGCTGACGGGAAGGAGGAAGGGCGCCGGACCCGCGGCGCGGTAGGCATCGATCTCGCGAGCGCTCTATGGCCGCGGAACCGACTCCCGGCCGACGCGCACCCGGCCTGCAACGTTTGCTATCGTCCACCGGCGACGGTGCTTCCGGGGGGGGGGGGGGGACCAGTGGAGCGACCACTCTCGGGGGTCCGCGTCATCGAGCTCACTCCGGGCCGGGCGACCGCATACGCCACGAGGATGCTGGCCGACCTTGGCGCGCAGGTTAGCGCGGTCGAGCCGCCCCGCGGCTCTCGATTGTCGGCGCGCCGCCCCGACGACGAACTCGACAGGATCACCTTTCAGTCGCGGAAGCAGAGCCTGGCAATCGACCTCGGGCATACGGCCGCGCGGGCGGTCATCGAGCGGGTTGTCGCAGCAGCCGACGCCGTGGTCCTCGAAGCCGACGACGCGACGGCGGCCGAGCTCGGCATCGATGAGGCGTCGCTTCGAGCGGTGAACGAGGGGCTCGTTTACGGGGTCTTCTCGTCGTACGGACCGCTCGGCGAGCTCCACGACGCGCCCGGCGCGGACATCGTGGCGCAGGGCATGTCGGGGTTCATGGCGAGGACTGGATACCCGGGAGACGCGCCGCAGCCCGCTGGCACGACGATCGCGGACGCGACTGCCGCGATGTACCTATGCTCCGGCATCCTCGCCGCACTCCTTCAGGCCGGGCGAGCCGGGCGTGGCGCGCGTGTCGACGTGTCGCGCTACGGGGCGCTGATCGGCGCGCAGTCGTGGGAGCTGAACAGCCAGTCCGTCCGCGGCGTCGAGACCGGGCGGATCGGTCGAGGGCATCCCGATATCAGCGGCTACAGCGTATGTCACGTCTTCGAGGCCGCCGACGGGTGGCTCGCCATCGGCGGGATGGGATCGCCCCGGTGGGAGGCGCTCTGTGAGCTGCTCGGGCTCGAGGAGCTTCAGGAGCAGTTCGTCCCCTACGGGGACTCCAGCAAGTGGACGGTCAGCATGGAGTTGGCCCTCAAGCAGATAGGGGCCAAGTTCAAGCAGCAGCCCCGAGCGCACTGGGTCGAGGAGTTCGCGCCCCGCGGGATTCAGGGCGGGCCCGTCCAAGACTACGCGGAGATCCTCGCCGACGAGCAGGCTCGCGCAAACGGGTACGTCGCCGTGCTGGCGCACCCGGTCCGCGGCGAGCTGCCCGTCGTGGGCTCCCCGTTCGCCGTCGTGGGCACGCCGGCCGCGCCGCCACCGCTGCCCGTCGAGGCGGGCGCCGATACCGCAGCCGGACTCGAGGCGGTCGGCTTCGACGGCGACGCGATCGCGAAGCTCCGGGCCGAGGGGGCGATCCAATGAGGACGCGACCGCTGGACGGTGTGCGGGTGCTGGACTTCACGATCGCGCAGCAGGGGCCGCACGCGACCACGCTCCTCGCGCTGATGGGCGCCGAAGTCGTACGCGTCGAGAGGACGGGAGCCCGCGTCGGCGGCTACGGAACGCGCCCGCGCGATCACCACATGGTCGGCTACTTCGCCCACTCGCTGGGAAAGGAGAGCATCACGGTCGACGTGCGCCGCCCCGAGGGGCGCGACATTGCGCGGAAGTTGGCCCGCGACGTGGACGCCGTCACGAGCAACTTCCGCCCCGGCGTCATGGAGCGGCTCGGCCTCGGCTTCGATGAGCTGCGCGCGGAGAACCCTCGGCTCGTCTACGTCACGGGCTCGGGCTGGGGACGGCTGGGGCCGATCGCCCAGCGCCCCTCAATCGACATGGTCGCGCAGGGCGCCGGCGGCATAATGTGGATGTCCGGCTACGACGGCGGCCCGCCGGCCCTCGCGAGCTGCGCGCTAGCCGACCACACGGGTGCGCTCACGTTCTGCACGGCGGTTCTCGCTGCGCTCGTGCAGGCGCAGCGCACCGGTGTCGGCGCCCACATCGACACTTCTCTCTACGGCGGGCAGAGCGCTCTGCAGGCGTGGGAGATCAACGCGTCGTCCTTCGCCGGCGGGCTCCCTCGCTCCGGACGGTCGCACGCGGTGCTTCGCGCGCGCGGCGCCATCTGGCGTGCGTTCGAGACGACGGACGGATGGCTCACCGTCGCCGTCGAGGACGCTGAGGCCTTCGAACGGCTGTGTGTGGCCGTCGGGCAACGGGAGCTCTCGACGCGCTACCCGGACGCCGCTGCCCGCGCGTCACATGCCGACGAGATCGAGCGGGCGCTCGAGCGGAGCCTCTCGACCGAGTCGACGGCGCACTGGGTCGAACTGCTGCGAGAGCATGGGGTGTCGAGTGGGCCGGTATCCACCTTCAGCGACGTTCTCGCCGACCCGCACGCACACGCGAACGGCTATCTCGGGCGAATCGAGCATCCTGACTTCGGGGACGTCGAGGTCGCGGGCCTGCCGATCACTTTCGACCGCGAGCCCATCCCCCCGCAGCCACCCCCGATCACGGGCGCGGACACCGAGCGCTGCCTCGCTGACCTCTGGTACGCGCCGAGCGAGATCGAGGAGCTGCGCGCTCAGGGGGTGATCTGACGGCGCCCCGGCTGCTCGGCGAACTCGGCGCCCTTGGACTGCTTCGGCGCTCTGCCGACCCCGCCGCCGCGTCCGGGCGCTCGAGGCCGCTCTCTTCATGCTGGGTACGAGCTGCCGCCGCCAGCTGAGCGCTAGCATCCGGTCAGGGAGGGAGCGGCGATGACCTCGGTGCTCGGCGTGGACGGGGCCGCCAAGGGCTGGGTCTTCGTCGCGCTCGAGGACGGCCACTTCAGCACGGCCGAGCTGCACCCTCGCTTCGCCGACGGCCTGGCCGCGCACCCCGAGGCCGAGGTCGTCGCCGTCGACATCCCGATCGGCCTCCCCGACATGGGCACCCGCCGGGCCGACGTGGAGGCCAAGGCGCTGCTGCGGGGGAAGGCGTCGAGCGTCTTCCTCACGCCTCCGCGCGCCGTGCTGTCGGCGGCGGACTACGCCGAGGCGAACAAGCTCTGCCGCCAGCTGTCGGGCCGCGGGCTATCGAAGCAGTCGCACGCGCTCTTCCCGAAGATCAGGGAGGTCGACGCCCTAGACGACCGGCGCCTGCGCGAGGTGCACCACGAGGTGTCGTTCGCTCGCTTCGCCGGGGCGCCGGTCGTCGAGAGCAAGCGGAGCTGGACCGGGGTGGTGCGACGGCGCGCGCTGCTCGCGGGGACGGGCATCGAGCTGCCCGACGACCTCGGAGACGTTGGGCGCTTCGCGGCGGCGGATGACGTGCTCGACGCGGCGGTCGCGGCGTGGTCGGCCACCCGGATCGCGGCCGGCCTCGCAGAGTCGCTGCCCGACCCGCCGGAGGTGCTGGGCGGCCGAGCAGCGGCGATCTGGGTCTGACGGTGCGACGCGCGTCAGTCGGTGCGCGTTGAGCTAGAGGAGAAGCAGCCGACCGCGCGGAGCCGCTCGTTCGCGGGCACACGGTCCGGCCCCTCGTCCATGCGGTTCCGGATCTCGAAGAGTTCCGCACACGAGTCGCCCCGGCGTATCCCGTCGTCGAGGTCCGCGAGACTCGCCTCGCCCGGTTCACCGCCACACGTCGCCAGCGGCGCGCCGGCGGCGCTGATCCGCGCGTTCGTGGTGCTCTACGTACTGCAGGACGCTCGGCGGCCGGTGCTGATCAGCCGCTTCGACGAACACAGCACCGAGGCGCAGGGCGCGATCATTCTCTCGATCGAGAGATCAGTCACGGCGGTTCGCGACGATGATCGTCGCGCCGCTGATGGGGCTGGCGATCGACACGACGCGCGCCGGGGGGCTGGGGAATGGAGAGTTCTGGCCGATCGGCGTCGTCGGTGTGGCGGTCGGTCTGCTGTTCTTCCTGACCGGGCGGCGCCCAACGCTCGCGCCGCTAGTGACATGCCGACGCTGCAACTCGAGCCAGACTGTCAGGGCGCGCCGCAGTGCGCGGCATGAGGGCGACATTGATAGTGTGGATGGAACAGAACCGCGGTGTCGGATCACTATCCCGCCCCAGGCCCGAACCGCCGCCAGAACCCGCGGCCCGTCCTAGTCTGGCGCCCGCTGACGCTCCTCCAGCCGACTGTGCACCTCACGCAGTCCCTGGCGTAGCAGGCTCGTCTCGACCTCAAAGGTGAGGATGGAGCGGTAGCCCTTTCGCCCGTCGTAGCTCCGCTCGAAGCGCACCTGCTCGTCGTGGGCGAGCAGGTAGGCGAGCGCGCGTAGCAGGTTCGTGAGCCGGTCGACCTCGTCGGACGTCATCGCATCCCCCTCCGCTGCGAGAGGGTCTCCCGGTCCACGGTTTTCTTGGACACCTGATTGGGGCAGGCTGCCCCGGCAGAGGAGGTGTCCATGACCAGCTCCGCACAGGGATTGAACGGGCGTAGTGCGTCGCGAACGGAGCGCGGTCGCTTCTCCTCGCGACGGAAGAGCGAGGCGGTGCTGAGGCTGCTGCGCGGCGAGGAGTTGGACGCGCTCTCGCGCGAGCTGGGGGTGACCGCAGCGACGCTGTCGCAGTGGCGCGAGCGCTTCCTCGCCGCCGGCCGGGCCTCGCTCACGAGCCGGCCTGCCGACGAGCGTGACGAGGAGATCCACCGACTGCAGGCGAAAGTCGGCGAGATCACGATGGCGAACGAGCTCCTGCTCCAGCGCGCGCATCAGCTGGAGGCAGGACTCCCTTTGGCACGCCGGAGGTCGAGGTGATGAGTCGAACCACCTCGCCCTCCACGGGACGGCCGTACGGCACGACGCGCATCTGCCAGCTGTGGGAGGTCCCGCGCTCGACCGTCTACGAGCGGCGGGCACGGGCGCGACGGCCTCTGCGGCCAGCAGCGAAGCGCGGGCCGAGGCAGGCGTGGACGGACGAGGCTCTCACGGAGCAGGTCCGAGCTGTGCTCGCCGCCTCCCCGTTCACGGGCGAGGGCTACCGCAAGGTGTGGGCGCGGCTGCGGCTGGCCGGTGTGCGCACCTCGAAGGGCCGGGTGCTGCGGCTGATGCGGGAGGCGGGACTGCTCGCCCCGACCCGCGTCGGGCGTCGGCGCGGACCGCGGGTGCACGACGGGACGATCACCACCGAGCGGCCTGACGAGATGTGGGGGACCGACGCGACCTCCTGCCTCACCACCCGCGAGGGGAACGCCACCGTCTTCATCGCCGTCGATCACTGCACGCAGGAGTGCATCGGCATCCACGCGGCGCGACCGGGCACGCGCTTCGAGGCGCTGGAGCCGCTGCGGCAGGGGCTCCGGGAGCACTTCGACGGCTACGAGGCGGACCTCGCGCGGGGACTCGCTCTCCGCCACGACCACGGCAGCCAGTACCTGAGCGACCACTTTCAGGAGGAGCTGCGCTTCCTCGGCATCCGCTCCAGCCCGTCCTTCGTAGCCGCGCCCGAGGGCAACGGCTGCGCGGAACGCTTCATCCGCACGCTGAAGGAGCAGCTGCTGTGGGTGGAGCACTTCGAGACGGTGGAGGAGCTACGCCAGGCGCTGCTCGCCTTCAAGCAGCGCTACAACCAGCACTGGCTCGTCGAACGGCACGGCCACCGCACCCCAGCCGCCGTCCGCGAGGCGCTCTCGCCGCGCACCGGGGCGGCCGCATGATTACCGCCAGCGATGTGTCCAAGAAACCAGGAGCGGTACACTGGAGAGTAGAACGGGCGTGCGCCTCTAGGAAGTGCGTGTGCCGATGATGCAGGCGATCACACTTGGCAGCGCGTGAACCGCTACTACCTTTCCTCGACCAAGGCGAAAACTACGTTCGCCAGGCGCTTCGCCGAGAAGAAACTGGACCCCCGCATCGTCGGAGCGAGAACCGACAACACGCAGGCGGAGACAGACCGGCTACGAAGCCTCTTCTTTTTGGCGCGACATCTACGCACGTCTCGATCCGGTTCCGGCGGGTCCGGTACGCGAAGAGGTTGTGGCGCAGTCCCATGTGGACCCGGTCCAGTTGCGGTGGAGGCGGGTCGTCAATTTCGATAGCCCTGTCGAGGACCACGGCTCCTACTTCTCGAACCGGGCGCTCGTAATTCCCCGCCTCGTGAGGGCAATCAGCGGCGGCGATTACCCGTGGAGCGCCGGAGGCTGGACGGCCCTGGCGGCCCGCGGACGTATCGTTCGTATCGCGCGGCTCCAGACGTTGCGGTTGATCGTGATCGCGGCTTCGCTCGCTCACTTGACGCTGCTAGCAGCGGACTCGTTCTGGCGGCAGTGGGTGGAGGACCGGCTGGACTGGTTCAACGCTCAGATAGTCAAGATCGGCGACAACATCCCGGTCATCGGCGAGATCTGGGGCGAGGGCGAGAACGACCTTGCCGTGACAGCGGGCATGCTCGGAGCGATCCTCGTGCCGATCGTGCTGATGCTGGCCGTCGAGCGCATCGCGCGAAATCTGAGCTTCCGAGAGATCTAGGCGCCGCCGCGACCTGAGGCGAACAGCGAGAAGAGCCGCGTCCAGCGCGGACGACTGACCGGCGGGTTCGGCGCCGGGTGGGAACTCGCAGCCCATCTTGCCCGAGCGAGAAACGCGCGCGCGATCGAGGACTCTTACTTCGCACGCGGACGAGTTTCGTCGGCTTCCACGGGCGCCTGACGGCGGTTCTGACGGCAGAGCGGGCGAATCGGTGAGCACTGCGACGGACGGTTAGGGACCGAGAGCTCGATTTCCGAACCTACGGCGGGCGCCGTCGCACGCTAGCGGACGGCCGGGCTCCAATTTGAAGACCGCGGGCACCACCGGGCACCATCCACTCCCAGGGCCAGCTTCGTGGATTCGAATGGAGGGTGCCAGCGCTCCCTCGCCGGGCTGCGCCGGGGGGCCGCCGCGCCTGCGGGATCCCCGCGTCCGAGCCGTTGATCGTGATCGAGGGAGTCGCGATGTTCTGGGTAGCACTACTCGCCGGTGAGGGCCTCGGCGCCCTGCTGGTCGGGATACTGGTCGCTCCCGCGCTGGCCCGTCGCGCGCGCAGCGCCTCCCGCCGCGCCTCGCTGCTCGATGCGCGCGTGCACCATCTGCTGCGCTCGGAGCGCGCGGCCGCGCTCACCGTCGATCGTGGCGGCGTCATCACCTGGTACCAGGGCGCCCGGGTCCCGGGGACGTCGATCGCGCGTGGCTCGGCGCTCGGCCGGCCGATGGCGGAAGTGCTCGCGCCCTGGCCCGAGTGGGTCGCCGCGGTCCGCGCGGCGAACCGCGGCGAGGCCGGCACGGTGACGAGCGAGACCGGCGGCAGCGACGACAGCGGCGACGCCGGTGACGGGCCCACGATCGAGGTGCACTGCAGCCCGCGCCTCGATGATCGCGACAGGCCGATCGAGGTGCTCGTCAGCTTCCGCGACGTGAGCGCGGCCGCCGAGGACCGCCGCCGCGTCGACGAGCTCGCGCGGGCGCGCTCGCGCGTGCTGGGCTTCCGCGTGCGCTCGCAGATCAACGTGGTGCTGAGCGTGCTGCAGCTCCGCACCGCGGAGGGCGAGCAGAGCACCGACGCCGACACGGCGCTCGCCAGCGACGCGGCGCTCCGCCTGCTCACCTACGTCGATCAGTTCGCGGACTACCTGCGCATGGAGTCGGACGAGGAGGCGAGTGAGCCGCAGCCGTTCTCGCTGCGCGCGCTGGCCGAGGACGTGGCGGAGGAGCACCGCGCACTGGCGGAGAGCACCCGCGGGACGCTCGTCGTCCGGCACCCGCCGAGCGCGGCCGACGAGTTCGAGGGCGACCCGCGTCGTCTGCGCCAGATGCTCGTGCTGCTCTCGGGCGTGGCGTTGCGCACGAACCCCGGGCGGCGCGTGATCGTCAACGTCGCCGTCCAGAGCGCGACGACGGAGAGCGCGCTCGTGGAGGTCTCAGTCGAGGACTCGGGCGACGGCCTCAGCCGAGAGGCGCGCGAGCGCATCTTCCAGGCGTTCGAGTCGGAGTCGGCGATGTGGGCACGCCGCTCCGGGGCCACGGGCCTGGAGCTGCCGCTCGCACGCGCGATCGCGATGCGGCTGGGGGGCACGTTGCAGGTGCGATCGGTGCCCGGCTCCAGGACCAGCTTCGCGCTGCGGCTCCAGCTGCAGCGCACGGCCCTTCTTGATGCTCAGCCGCCGGGCGCCGGCCCCAATCGGCCGGAGACGACGCCGGCGCTCCGCGTGCTTGTGGTCGACGACGACCAGACGCAGCGGGGCGTGGTCGCCCGCATGCTCGGGGCCCTCGGCCACCACGCCGTGACGGTGCCGCTGGGGACCCACGCGCTGCGGCTGCTGGACGCCGAGCCGTTCGACTGCGTGCTCACGGAGATGCACCTGCCCGAGATCACGGGGCCCGAGCTCGCCGCGGCGATCCGCGAGCGAACGGGCGCCGGCGCCGCGCCCGCGATTCTCGTGCTGACCGCCGACGCGAGCGAGGCCGCGCGCGCCGAGGCGGCGCGCGCGCGCATGCCCCTCGTCCTCAAGCCGTTCACGCGCGAGAGCCTGGGCGCCGCGCTCGCGGCGACGGCCAGGGTGCGCCTGCTCTCGGCGCCGCGGCCGGCGGGGCCGCCGTCGCTCGACGCGTCGGCGCTGCGGCGATTGCGTGCGGCCGACGCCGCGGATGGGCCGCGGGTCGTCCGCGAGCTCGTGGACGCATTCCTCGCGGTGCTGCCGCGCGAGCTGATCCTGGTGCGCGACGCCGTCGCCAATGGCGACGAGGCTGCCGCGGCGACCGTGATCCCACGGGTGCGGACGAGCGCCCGCCTGCTGGGCGCACGCCGCCTCGAGCGGGTCCTGACCTCGCTGGCCGATGCGATTCGGGATGACGACTCGCGGCGCGCGTCCGATCTCTCGGCCGCGCTCTCCGCCGAGTCCGCGCTGGTACGCGACGAGCTACGAGATCTGTTGAGAGAGGGCGAGCCCGCCGCGGCGTAGGGAGACACTCCATGAACGAGCCCGCGAGGCGCAACGGCGGCGATAGGGTCGATCCGGCGAAGCTGGAGCTGCTGGAGGCGCGGCTGCACGCGGAGCAGCTGCGCGACCTGGCCGCCAACGCGCTGGCCCCCCGGCTGGCCGAGGCCCGCGAGCTGCTGCTGCGCACCGCCGAGCAGTGCACGCTCGATCTGGAGCGGGTGTGGCTCGGCATCGAGGGTCACCTCGGGCTGACGCCGCAGCAGCGCGAGCTGCGGCGGCTCGTCGGCGAGGAGCTCTCGGAGCAGGCGCGGCCCATCGGGCTGAGCGCGGTCGGCGGCCTGATCTTCTTCACGAGCATGGGCGGCGGGCAGCTCGGGCTCTTCGACCAGGCAGGGCCGAGCGGGGCGCCCCCGCCGCCCGAGGTGGCGGCGCCGATGCTGCTGGGCGGCGACGCGGGCCCGGCTCCCGAGCCCGTCGTGGCGACCGACGCCGCACTGCCGCCGGAGCTGTCCAGCGTCGTCGGCGACTACCCGGAGCTCAGTGCGCTGATCGACGAGAGCGGAATCGCCTCGATTGAGGAGGCGCGGCTCTACTTCGGACACGCCGAGGCCGAGTCGGCGTCGCCGTCGGCGCAGCAGCCGGTCGAGACGCCGTCCGAGCCCCAGCTCGTAGAGGTGTCGCCCGGGTCGGACTCCCCGCCGGCGCCGGCGTCGCCGTTCGCGCCGGAGTTGGTGGACGGGTTGGAGCTCGAGCTGGATGTCGAGCGCGCCGGCGGCGTCGAGCCGCAGAGCCTCGTCGGGGGCCTTGGGGAGGTGGATGGACAGCCGGACGGGGGAGCCGACCTCGATCTGGAGGGCGCCGCGCCCATCCAGCTCGAGGCGCTCCAGGCGCCCGCCGCCGAGGTCGAGGACGCCCCGGCGGTGCGGTCCGTGGAGCCACCGGACGCGTCGCCGCCCACAGCCGCCGCGGAGCTGGCGCCTGCGCCCGCGCCCGCACCGGCGGCCGCGGCCGCGGCTGCGCCCGCCGCCGAGACGCTGGCGGGCACCAGCGGCAACGACGTTCTCACCGGCGGCGGTGGCGACGACACCATCACCGGCGGTCGAGGCAACGACCGGCTCTCCGGCGGCGCCGGCAGCGACACGCTTTCGGGTGGTCAGGGCAACGACCGACTCACCGGCGGCGGCGGCAGCGACACGCTCTCCGGTGGTCAGGGCAACGACGTGCTCTCGGGCGGTGGCGGAAGCGACACGCTCTCCGGCGGTCGAGGCAACGACCGACTCACCGGCGGCGGCGGCAGCGACACGCTCTCCGGCGGTGCGGGCAACGACCGGCTCACCGGCGGCGGTGGCAGCGACACGCTCTCGGGCGGTGCGGGCAGTGACACGCTCTCGGGTGGCCGCGGCAACAACACGCTGTCGGGCGGCCAGGGCAACGACCGACTCACCGGCGGCGGTGGCAGCGACACGCTCTCGGGCGGTACGGGCAGTGACACGCTCTCGGGTGGCCGCGGCAACAACACGCTGTCGGGCGGCCAGGGCGATGACGTGGTCTCCGGCGGTCGAGGCAACGACACCATCCAGGTCAGCGGCGACAACCAGGGCACCGACCAGATCGACGGCGGTGCAGGCACCGACACGATCCAGGGCTCCTCGGGCGACGACACGGTCAACGTCTCCTCCGGCCTCGCCAACCTCGACAGCGTCGAGGTCATCGATGGCGGGGACGGCGCGGACACGATCCACGTCGCCGGCGCCGAGCCCAGCTTCGAGCTCACCAGCGGCTCCGTCCTGGAGAGCAGTGAGACGCACGTCACGCTCTCCGAGGACGCGGCCGGGACGCTCGCCGCGGACGACGGCTCCAGCGTGCAGTTCGAGAACATCGAGCGAATCGAGTGGGAGGAGTCGGCGTAATGAACTCTCGATCGGAAGCGGCCCCGCACGCTCTTTTCGAGGCGAGCCTGCAGGCAGCCTGCGACGGCGATCCGTTCGCCTTCTCGGCGCTCTACCTGTGGACAGCGCCCGGCCTCGCTGCGACGTTCCACGTCGTCTCGCCGGCCCCGCAGCTCGAGCAGGCGACGCGCATGCGTTCCCTCTACCTGCAGGTGTGGAAGGAGCTGCCGAGCCGTCGCTTCCCGTCGCTCGGGAGCTTCGAGCTGTGGCTGCTGCGGCTGGCCGATCGCTGGATCGCGGCGGACGGCGCGGACGATCTCCGTGGATCGCCGACGACCTCGCTGCGCTCGGTGCCGCGCATCCACCGCGAGGCGCTGTGCCTGCGCTACCTCTTCCGGCTGACGCGGGCGCAGGTCGCCTCCGCGCTCGACGTCCCGGTGGCGAAGGTGGCGCGCGGGGAGCGGCAGGGGCTGGAGGCGATCGCGAGCGCCGCGCAGTAGCGCCCGGCGCTCGTCGCGGCCTCGACGCCGGCTGAGCGCGGCCTCGCCCAGCCTCGACGCCGGGCACCGCCGCGCCGCCGCTCCCCGCGGTCTGTGCTTCAATGGCGCGACCCCGGGGCAGACTGGCGGCGGGACGACGATGACGGGCGTGGGCGAGCGGCCGAGCTCCGTGCGCGTCGGCGCGATCGAGGTGGTCGCGCTCTACGACACGCCGCTGCGCCGCGCCTTCGCGTGGACCTTCCCCGACGTGGCCGAAGAGGCGTGGGCGCCGTACCGCGAGCTCTACCCCGCCGCGGGCGCGGGCGAGGAGTTCACCTTCAACACGCAGGGCTTCCTGCTGCGGCTGCCCGGTCGCGCGATCGTCGTGGACACGGGGCTGGGCCCCGGGCCGCACGAGCGGCTGGGCGGGCTGCGCGGCCGGCTGCTCGACGAGCTGCGCGCCGCGGGCCTCGCGCCCGCCGAGGTCGACACCGTGCTCTTCACGCACCTGCACGGCGACCACGTCGGCTGGAACATGGTCGATGGCGAGCCGGTCTTCGGACGGGCGCGCCACCTCGTGCCCGAGCAGGACTGGCGGCACTTCGGCGACCCAGCGAGCGCCGAGCGCTACCCGCACTTCGCGCAGCAGGTGGCGCCGCTGGAGGAGCGGGGGATGCTGGAGCGGACGGAGGGCGAGGAGCAGATCGCGCCCGGCGTGCGCCTGCTCCCCACCCCCGGCCACACGCCGGGGCACCAGAGCCTGCTGCTGGAGTCGCAGGGGGAGCGCGCGATGCTGATCGGCGACATCGCGCACCACCCCGCGCAGGTGCAGGAGACCGCGTGGGGCCCCCGCTTCGACGAGGACTCGGCGGCGGCGGACGCGACGCGGCGCCGAGTCATGGAGCGGCTGGAGGCCGAGGATCCGCTCGTGATCGCGGGCCATTTCCCGGCGCCCGGCTTCGGGCGCGTCGCGCGCCTGGAGGGGCGGCGGGTGTTCCGGGCGCTGTGACGCTGGCCGCCCGCGCGCGCTCGATGGTGCGGCGCGAGTCGAGACGGCCGTGAGCCCGCCGCCGAGCGCGGGCGCCCCCCCGCGGCCGCGGATCTTCTTCGGCTGGTACATCGTGGCCGCCGGGGTCGTCACCAACCTCGTCATGGGCGCGGGGCTCGTGGGCTACGTCCCCGGCGTCTTCCTCGAGCCGATGACGGAAGAGCTGGGCTGGACCCGCACCGAGTTCATCGTCGCGTTCATCGGCGGGCAGTTCGTGATGGCGTTCGCCGGGCTCGCCGTGGGCGGGCTGATCGATCGGCACGGCGGACGTCAGCTGATGCTGTGGGGCACCGCGGTCACCGTCGTCTCGCTGCTGCTCATCGCGGAGGTGCAGGAGCTCTGGCAATGGTGGCTGCTGCGCGGCCTGGTGCAGTCCGCGGGGATCGCGGTCGCGGGCGCGCTGGTCGTCAACGTCGCGCTCGCGAAGTGGTTCGTGACGCGCCGCGGGCGCGCCATCGCGATCGCCGCGATGGGGCTCTCGCTGGCGGGCGTCGTCGTGCCGAACGTGATGACGCCGGTCGTCGACGAGTTCGGCTGGCGCGCCGGCTGGCGGGTGCTGGCCGTCGCGACGGCGGTGCTGGTGGTGCCCGCGTCGCTCGTGATGCGGCGGCAGCCCGAGGACCACGGGCTGCTCCCCGACGGCCGCGTCGCGGGCGACGAGGGCGAGGCGGCGGCCGCGGCGCGCGCGGACGAGGACTACGCGCGCTCGCTGACGCGCTCGCAGGCGCTGCGCACCTCGGCGTTCTGGCTGATGGTGGTCGCGTTCGGTCTGATCGGCCTCAACCTGCTGGCGCTGGCGACGCAGGCGATCCCCTTCCTCACGGACGCGGGCTTCGAGCGCGGGACCGCCGCGCTGATGCTCTCGCTGCTGGCGCTGCCGGGGCTGCTGACGCGGCCGCTGTGGGGGCTGGCGGCGGAACGCATCGCGCCGCGGCTGCTGTCCACGGCGGCGTTCATCGCGGTGGCGGTGGGGATGCTGGGCGTGGTGGCGTCGGCGCGCGCGGGGAGCACGCCGCTGGTCGCCGCGAGCTTCCTCACCGTCGGCTCGGGGATGGCGGGCTTCGTGCCGGTGCAGGAGGTGCTGTGGGCCACGCTCTTCGGCCGCCGCCACCTGGGCGCCGTGCGCGGCGTGGTGCTGCCGTTCCAGTTCCTCTTCGGCGCGACGGGGCCGCTGGCGCTCTCGCTCTACTACGACATCGCGGGGAGCTACGACGGCATCCTGCTCGCGATGGCGGGCTTCGCGGCGCTGGCGGCGGCGCTCGTGCAGCTCGTGCGGGACCCCGCGCGCGCGCCGGCGCCGCCACCCGGCGGGGAGCTGCCTCACGAGGCGGGCAGGCGCGAGGCCGGCCGGCGCGTCGCGGGCGAGCACGAGGGCGCCGGCGAGGCCGAGTCGGGCGCCGAGCCGGGCGCTGAGGCCGGGGTGGGGGCGGGCCGCTAGTTGTAGTTCCCACGTAGGTTGTTGACAGGATGAGGGGCCTCGCCCGCTGCTGTGTGTGACAGCACGGCAGTAGCGAGGAGAGGACACCCTCATGGCCCATCGTAACGCGCGGCTGACGCCGCTGACCCGACTCGAGCTCGTGCGGGAAGTGGACGCCGGCTGGCCCCAGGCTGAGGTCGCTCGCCACTTCCGCGTCTCCCGCCACACCGTTGCCAAGTGGCTGGGGCGCTTCCGGACGGAGGGAGCGGCAGGGCTCGAGGACCGCAGCTCCGCCCCGCGCGCGCATCCCCGGCGCACGCCGCCCGAGCTGGAGCGACGCATCTGCGCCGTGCGACGCACGCAGGGATTCGGGCCGCATCGCATCCAGTGGGCGCTCGGGGTCGCCCGCTCCACGGTCTACGCCGTGCTGCGGCGCCGCGGCCTCAACCGGCTCGACCGCCTGCACCGCGTCACCCGGGAGCCGGTCCGCTACGAGCACGACGCCCCCGGCGACCTGCTGCATCTCGACGTGAAGAAGCTCGGGCGCGTCCCCGAGGGCGGCGGCAAGCGAATGGCGCCTGGCTTCGCCGAGACGCGCTCCGGGCCGCATTCGCGGCGTTCGCTGGGGCTGGAGTACCTACACGTCGCCGTCGACGACCACAGCCGTTACGCCTACGTCTCCGTCCTGCCCGACGAGCGTGGCGCGAGCTGCGCCGCCTTCCTCGAGCAGGCGCTCGCGGCCTTCCGCCGGCGTGGCGTGCGCGTGCGCCGGGTCCTGACCGACAACGCGAAGGCCTACACCGTCGCCCGCAGCTTCCACGGCGCCGCCGCTGCCGCAGACGTGCGGCTGTCGCACACGCGGCCCTACCGCCCGCAGACGAACGGCAAAGCCGAGCGTTTCATCCAGATCCTGCAGAACGAGTGGGCCTACGCCCGCCCCTACCGCTCCAACGCCGAGCGGCTGCGCCAGCTCCCACGCTGGCTCTACCGCTACAATCACCGCCGATCGCACGGCGGCGTCGGCGGGGCCGTCCCCGCCTCCCGCCTGTGAACAACCTTCCTGGGTAGTACAGCTAGCGCCCCTCGAAGCGGGGCGGGCGGCGGGCTCGGCGGCGCGCGGAGCACCCAGCGGGGCGGGCGCGCGGGCGGGGTCGAGCAGCGCGGCGAGCTGCGGGCGGTGCGCCCGCACCCCGGTGGGGCCGAGCTCGGCGAGCTGCTCGCCGCGGCTCGCCGCCAGCGCTTCGGCGCGATCCATCGCGCGCTCCAGCACCGCCGCGAGGATCGCGCGGTCGCCCGCGCGGTCCTCGCCCCCGAGCCACTGCCGCGGGTGGCGCGCCGCGATCTCCTCGTCGGCGTCGGGGAGGAACATCGCGCCCCAGATGCGGCCGACCTCCTCGATCGGCAGCGCCCGGTACTGCGGGTGCTCCACGTTGGCGCAGCCGATCGAGTGCAGGTAGGCGAACGCCGCGAGCTGCGCGTCGTCGGCGCGCCAGTGCTCCGCCATCTCCTCGCCGCCCGCGAGCTCTCGTACCGTGGTCGGCGTGGAGAGCTGGCAGCCGCGGCAGGCGCTGAGGAACGCGAGCGCCGCCCCGGGCGGCTCCGCGCTACGGGTGGCGAGCCGCGCACGGCGCGTCAGCGGCCACGTGCGGCAGGCGCTGGGCCGGCTGTCGTGCACGCCGCAGACCGCGCCCACGCGGTGCTCGCCGACCGCCGTCGAGTCGGCGCCCGCGCGCAGCCGCTCCGGCAGCGCCGCGAAGCGCTCGGGCTGCTCGGCGCGCATGTGCTGCAGGTCGAGGTTGCTGAGCACCTGGAGGAACGTGCAGCGCACCGAATCGCCGTCGAAGGGCTCGTGCGCCAGCGAGCCGGCGAGCGTGCCGCGCCGCGGGTGCCACGCGAACTCCACGAGGCCGGCGTTCGCGATCTCGTGCGCGGGGCGCCCGAGCGCGTGGCGCAGCCGGATCATGTCGTAGGGCCGCACCGCGACAGCGGTGTCGACGCAGCAGTTCCAGCCCTTGAGGCTGCACCCCCACTCGACGGGGGCGTCGATATCGACGGCGCGCCCGTCCGGGCGGCGGCCGAAGGCGGCGTGATCGGTCGGTCGCACCATCCCCCACACCGTAGCCGCGGGGCGTCGCCTGACGGCATCCGGGGAGCCCCGCATCCTGCGGCCGCAGCCACGGGCGCGGGACGCCGCTACGCGGGCTCGTCGCCGGGGCGAGGCGGCGGGTCGGGGTAGCGGTCGCCGATCACGTCGGCCTCGGCGAGCGCGTCGATCTCTGCGTCGCTGTAGCCGACCTCGCGCAGCACCTCGCGGTTGTGCTCGCCCAGCAGGCCGCAGCGCAGGTCCCAGCTCGGCTGGTCGGGCGAGAGCCGCCATAGGAAGCCGCCCAGCAGCCGGTTCGGCAGGTAGGGGTGGTCGACGACCTGGAACCACTCGCGCGCCTGCAGCTGCGGCGAGAGCAGCGGGCCCTCGGGCGGGTTGGCGGGCGCGGCGATCGCGCCGGCCGCCTGCACGCGGTCCGCGATCTCGTACGGATCGCCCGTGCGCGCGAACTCGGCGACCGCGGCGTCGACGGCCACCCGTGCGCCCAGCCGGCCGACCAGCGTGGCCCACGGGTGGCCGTCGGCGGCCCACTCGGCGTGGCCCATCACGCCCGCGAGCGCCGCCCACTGCGCGTCGCTCTGGGCCGCGATCACGACCCACCCGTCCTCTGTGGAGGCGCGGTAGCAGCCGTGCGGCACGAGCTGCGGGTCGGCGTTGCCGACGCGCGGCGGCACGCGGCCGTTGAGCGTCCACTCGCCGAGCACGCCCGGGATCTGCGTCGCCAGCTCCTCGATCTGCGCGAGGTCGATGTAGCTGCCCTCGCCCAGCTCCTCGCGCCGCATCATTGCGGTGACGACACCGAAGACGAGCGCCAGCGGCACCGTGGCGTCCGAGTGCAGCGTGGGGATCAGCTCCTCGACGGGCGCCCCGGGGTAGCCGCGCACCGAGGCGAGGCCCGACATCGCCTCGAAGCCCGCGCCGTACATGACGTAGCCCTGGTACGGTCCCTCCTGCCCCCAGCCCGCGAGCGAGATCATCGTGAGCCGCGGGTTCAGCGCGTGCACCGCCTCCCAGCCGAAGCCGAGGCGGGCGATGGTGCCCGCCGAGAAGCTCTCGACCAGCACGTCGGCCCAGCGCACCAGCCGCCGCAGCACCTCGGCGCCCTCCGGCCCGCGGATGTCGACGGCGATGTTGCGCTTGTTGCGGTTGCCGTGGTGGTGGGTGTTGGCGCGCTCGTAGACGGGGCCGGGGCCGTCGGCGACGCGCGCGTCGGGGACGGTGAGCGGCCGCGTCGTCGAGGTGCGGGGGTAGCTCTCGAGCTTCACGACCTCGGCGCCGAGGTCGCCCAGCAGCGATCCGCCGAACGGCCCCGCCCAGACCTCGGCGAGCTCCACGACGCGCAGCCCGCGCAGCGCCTCGCCGCTCACGGCGTTCCGCCGCTCTCGGGTGCGGAGGGGTCATCGGGCGGCCGGCGACCGGGCTGTCGCACCGCGCGCGCTGTCATCCCGCGACCCCCGCCCGGCGGCGCCTTCGGCGCATCTCGGGTGCGGAGCGGTGCGCCGGTGTTCGGCGGATCGGGCGCGCTCGGCATCATCCAGTGACCCCCGCCCGGAAGAGCGCGATCTGCTCGTCCGGGGTGTAGCCGAGCTCCGCCAGGATCTCCGGGCTGTGCTCGCCGAGAGCGGGGGCGGGCCGCGCCTGCCACGCGTCGCCGCCGAGTCCGCCCAGGTGGAACGGGGCGCCCGCCATCGTCACCGTGCCCAGCCCCGGCTGCTCCAGCTCCACGTAGGATCCGCGCGCGACCATCTGCGGGTCGTCCATCACCTCCGAGGCGTCGAGCAGCGGCACCGCCATCCCCTGGTAGCGCTGCATGTGCTCGAAGACCTCGTACTTGGTGCGCGTCGCCAGCCATTCGCGCAGGTGCACGGCGAACTCCTCGAAGTGCTGCGGCTTCTGCCGCGGGTCCGCGAAGCGCGGGTCGCGCGCCAGCTCGGGCTTGCCGATCGCCTCGCAGACGCGGCTGAAGAAGGGCTCGCGTCCCGCCGAGAAGAGCATGTGGCCGTCGCGGCAGGGCCACGCCCCCATCGGGTACATCGCGTGCGACTGGCCGACGGAGCGCGGCTGCACGGCGCCGTTCACGGCCCACAGGAAGAACGAGGTGTCGACGTTGCCCGTGATCGCCTCCACGGCCGCGATCTCGGCGTCGCGGCGGCGGCCGTCGTGGCGCCGGCCCCACACCGAGGCGATGCCCACGGCCGCCGCGGTGGAGCCGACCTGCGCCATCGCCAGGAAGGGCGCATAGCGCAGCGGCTCGCGGCCGCGGATCGAGTGCCGGTGCGCCCGCGTCGACCAGGCGAAGAGCGAGAGGTCATTCTCGATGCGCCCCTCGTAGGGGCCGTCCATCCCGTGCGGGGTGATGACGACGCTGCACGGCCCGTCCTCCGGGTCGACGCGCGCGAGGACCTGTCGCGCCTCCTCGGGCGGCAGGTCGAGCACCAGCAGCTCGCAGGCGGCGGCGAGCCGGCCCAGCACCTCGCGCCCCGACGGCGTGCGGTGGTCGAGCACCAGCGAGCGCTTCCCTGTGTCGAAGGCGAGGTGGAAGGCGCCGTGGTCGATGTGCGGGCGATCCTCGGGGAACGGCGGCACGCGCCGCACCTCGCCGCCGCCCGGCGGATCGACCTGGATCACGGAGCCGCCGAAGTCGGAGAAGCGCTTGGTGGCGGCGGCCGCCGTCACCGTGCCCCCCACCTCGACCACGCGCAGCCCCGCGAGCGGTTGTGACACCCGCCCCCCTGTCATCTGTCCGTCAGTGGCTACGGGTGATTATGCCACTGCGCGCCTCGCCCCCGGCCTGAGCCCGGCGCCGCGGCCGCCGATGATGATGGCAGCGCTCACGGGCCCGCTCTCGGGCGCGCGAGTGGAGAAGGGCTGCGCGCATGCTGCTGGCCGCGATCTGCGAGGCGTGCCGCCGCCCGCTCACCGACACCGTCGTCAACGTGCAGTTGCAGGAGGGCAAGCTGATCTCGGCGGGCAACGAGTTCAAGGTGCGGCAGACACGCAACCCGCACCTCTTCTCGTTCTGCAGCGACTGCTCGGCGTACCTCGACCTCACGATCCGCGCGCTGATGGCGAACGGCGGCGCTCCGCGCGCGGCCGGCGAGGACGCCGCCGGGCCACAGGCTCGCGCCGGCTAGCGCTCCCCCGCCGCCCGCTCCCCGTCTCCCGCCTCGTTCGCCGCCGCCGTCCGTCCTCTCGCCTGCCCCGCTGGCGACCCGTCGAGGGTGGCCGGCGCCAGCACTGCCGCCAGCAGCTCCGCGCTGTGCAGCGGCCGCCTGGCGGTGAAGTGCTCGATCTGCTGGCGGCAGGAGACGCCCGTCACGGCGATCGAGGTGGCGGCGGGGGCGCGCTCGACGGCGGGGAAGAGGCTGCGCGCACCCATCGCGCGCGAGATCTCGTAGTGCTCCGCCTCGAAGCCGAATGAGCCGGCCATCCCGCAGCAGGCGGAGTCGATCAGCTCGGGCTCGTAGCCGCAGGCGGCGAGGGCGTCGAGCGTGGGCTCCATTCCCGCCAGCGCCTTCTGGTGGCAGTGGCCGTGCAGCAGCACGGAGCCCGGCGCCTCGGGCGCGCTCGCCCCGGATCGCAGCGCCTCGAGTCGCAGCGCCTCGATGGCGGCGGGCTCGGCGGTGGCGATGCGCGCGACCAGCTCGTCCAGCAGCAGCGCCTCGCGCGCGACGGTGGCGGCCGCCTCGTCGCGCAGCAGCCCGGGGTACTCGTCGCGCAGCGTCAGCAGGCAGGAGGGCTCCGTGCCGACGATCGGCACGCCGCGCCGCGCGTAGGGCGCGAGCGCGTCCACGTTGCGCCGCGCCCAGCGCCGCGCCGTGCCCAGCAGCCCCTTCGAGATGGCGGGGCGGCCGCAGCAGCCCAGCCGCCGCACCAGCGTCACTCGGTAGCCCAGCGCCTCCAGCACGCGCGTCGCCGCCGCTCCCACCTCGGGGTGCTGGAAGCGCGTGAAGGTGTCGTCGAAGAGCACGGCGTCGCCGCGCGGCGCCAGCCGCGAGGGGTCGACCTCGCGCGCGTGCTGGGCGAACCAGCGGCGGAACGGGCGGCGCGCCAGCCGCGGCAGCGGGCGCGCCGCGTGCACCCCGAGGAAGCGGTGCGCGAGGCGCCGCACCGGCCACAGCCGCGCGAGCGCGTTCGCGAGCGGCGCGGCGCGGCTGCCCCACGCCGAGAGCCGGTGCACGTGCGCGAAGAGCCGGTCGCGCCGCGGCACGCCGTGGCGCTGGTGGTAGCGCGCCAGCACCTCGTACTTGAGCTTCGCCATGTCGACGCCCGAGGGGCACTCGCTGGCGCACGCCTTGCACTCCACGCAGAGGTCGAGCGCCTCGTGCAGCCGCTCGCCCGCGAGCTCGCCGCGCGGCAGCTCGCCCGCGAGGATCGCACGCAGCAGGTTGGCGCGGCCGCGCGTGGAGTGCTCCTCGTCGCGCGTCACCATGTAGGAGGGGCACATCCCGCCGTCGTCCTTGCGGCAGGTGCCCTGCCCGTTGCAGAGCTCCACGGCGCGCGCGAATCCGCCCTGCGCCGAGAAGTCGAGCTCCGTGCGCGGCTCGCGGTTCTCCGTCTGAGGCGAGAGCCGCAGGTTGGAGGCGAAGGGCGGCGCGTCCACGATCTTCCCGGGATTGAGTAGCCCCTGCGGGTCGCAGGTGCGCTTCACCTCGCGGAACGCCGCGACGAGCCGCGCGCCGAACATCCGCTCCACGAAGGCGCCGCGCAGGATGCCGTCGCCGTGCTCGCCCGAGAGCGAGCCGCCGAACTCCAGCACGAGGTCGGCGATCTCGGAGGCCAGCGCCTCCATCGTCGCGACGCCCGCGGCCTGCTTCACGTTCACCATTGGGCGGATGTGCAGGCAGCCGACGGAGGCGTGGCCGTAGTAGCCCGCGGTGGTGCCGTGGCGCGCCACCGCCTGCTGGAAGCGCGCGACGAAGGCCGGCAGCCGCTCGGGAGCGACGGCCGTGTCCTCCACGAAGGCGAGCGGCTTGGCGTCGCCGGCGACGCTCATCAGCAGCCCCAGCCCCGCCTCGCGCACGCCCCACATCCGGCGCTGCCGCGCCGGGTCGAGCTCGCTGACGGTGGCGTAGCCGAGGCCGCGCTCCGCGAAGTCGCGCGCGAGCTCGTCGAGCTTCGCCGCGAGCTCCGCCTCCGCCTCGCCGAAGAACTCGATCAGCAGCAGCGCGCCGGGCTCGCCCTCGATGTAGTCGGCGAGCGCGCGGTAGCCGGCGCTCTCGCGGCAGCGGCGCACGATCGTGTCGTCGATCAGCTCGATGGCGGAGGGGCCGTGCGCGAGCGCGGCGACCGTCGCCTCGGCGGCCTCGACCACGCTCCCGAAGTGCACGGCGGCGAGTGCGCGGCGCGCCGGCAGCGGCGCCAGCCGCACGCGCGCCTCCGTGACCACGGCGAGCGTCCCCTCCGAGCCGACGATCAGCCGCGAGAGGTCGATCTCCTCGCCCAGCAGCTCGTCGAGGTTGTAGCCGGAGACGCGGCGCTGGATGCGCGGGAAGCGCGCCGCGATCTCCGCGGCGTGCTCGCGGGCGAGGCGCGGCAGCTCGCGGTAGAGCGCGCCCTCGAGGCCGGGCAGGGCGCGCTTCGCCTCCAGCGCCGCGCCCGCGACGGGCTCGAGGGTGGCGCGGCTGCCGTCGGCCAGCACCACCTCCAGCGCCAGCACCTGGTCGAGCGTCTTGCCGTAGAGCAGCGAGTGCGCGCCGCAGGAGTTGTTGCCGACGCCGCCGCCGATGGTCGCGCGGTTCCGCGTCGAGGGGTCGATGGGGTAGTGGAGGCCGTGCGGCGCCGCGGAGCGGTTGAGCGCGTCCAGCACGAGGCCCGGCTGCACGCGCGCCCAGCCCTGCTCGGCGTTCAGCTCCAGCAGCGCGTCCATGTGCGGCGTGAAGTCCAGCACGATCGCGTGGTTGACGCCCTGCCCCGCGAGGCTGGTGCCGCCGCCGCGCGGCAGCACCGGCACGCCGCGGCGCGCGGCCACCCGCAGCACGTGCTGCACGTCCTCCGCCCCGCGCGGGAAGACCACGCACAGCGGCTCCATCTGGTAGATCGAGGCGTCGGTGGCGTAGATGCGGCGGGAGGCGCGGTCGGCGCGGACGTCGGCGCGGCCGCCGTCGAGGCCCTCGGCGAGCTCGTCGGCCAGGGAGGCGACGCCGTCCTCGCCCAGCGCGAGCGCCGAGGCGACGCTCTGGTGGTGCACCCCCGGCGGCGGGACGCTCGCGGTCACGCGGGGCCTCCTGCTCCGTGGGGGCTGCCTCTGGCGGCCGAGCGTAGCATGCGCCCCGTGCCACCCCGGCGTGGGGCGCGAGGGTCGGCGACCCGCGCGATCTAGCGAACGAGGCCAAGCGAGCGAGAGGGGGCGAGTCGATGGCCCGGAGCGGCGACCCCTGCGCGAGCTACGACGCGGTGCTGGTGAGCAACGCCGGCATGCACGCGCGCGACGGCACGTGGCTCGCGACGGACGTGTGGCGGCCGGCGCGGGACGGCGAGCCGCTCCCCGGCCCCTTCCCCGCCGTCCTCACGCGCACGCCCTACAGCCGCCGCGCCGGCCCCGGCCGCTCGCCGCACGGCACGGCGATGGCGTGGAACTCGGGCGAGTTCTGGGCGAGCCACGGCTACCTCGGTGTGGTGCAGGACGTGCGCGGACGCTTCGACTCCGAGGGCGAGTTCGTGCTGCTCGCAGGCGAGGGGCCCGACGGCTACGACGCGGTGGAGTGGGCGGCGGCGCTCCCCTCCTGCGACGGCAATGTCGGCACCATGGGCACCTCGTACATGGGCTGGACGCAGTCCGCCGCCGCCGTCGAGCGCCCGCCGCACCTGCGCGCGATGTGGGTGAACCAGGGCGGGAGCGACGGCCGCGCCACGGCGATCCGCCACAACGGCGCGATGGAGCTGCGCTGGCTGGCCTGGGCGGTGATCTTCGGCGTCGTCTCGCGCGAGGCGCGCGCCGATCCCGCGCTCGGCGAAGAGCTGGCCGCACACGGTCGCGCGCTGGGCGACTGGCTGCGCCGCCTGCCGTGGCCCAGGGGCGGCGGCCCGCTGGCGCGGCTGCCCGCGTACGAGCGCTGGGCGCGCCGCCTCTACGAGGGCGCCGACGACGCCGAGCTGTGGGCGGGCGCGGGCCTCGCGCCGGCGCGCCACTACGAGCGCAGCGCGGACGTGCCCACGATGTACTCGGGCGGCTGGTACGACTCCTACACCCGCGCGACTACTGACGCCTACACGGCGCTCGCGCCGCGGCTGCGGCAGCAGCGGCTGCTGATGGGGCCGTGGAATCACGGCGCTCGTAAGATGGACTGGCGGACGGCGGGCGACGTCGATCTCGGGGCGGAGGCGCCGGTCGCGCGCTCGGGGCTGCTGCCCGGGGAGGCGCAGGGGGCCGGCGAGGGGCAGCTGCACGCGCACCTGCGCTGGTTCGATCGCTGGCTGCGCGGCGCCGCCAACGGCGTCGACGAGGAGCCGCCCGTGCGGCTCTTCGTGATGGGCGGCGGCGACGGCGGCCGCACGGCGCAGGGGCTGCTGCGCCACGGCGGCGCCTGGCGCGAGGAGCGCGAGTGGCCGCTCCAGCGCGCCGTGCCGACGGCGTTCCACCTGCAGCCGGGCGGCGGCCTCGCGGAGGCGGCGCCGCCCGCCGACGGCGCGGCCTCCGAGCTGCGCTTCGACCCGCTCGATCCGCTGCCTACGGTCGCCGCCAACACCTCGTCGCTCTACGAGCTGCTGCCCGCGCCCGCGCGCGTGGAGCTGGACACACCGCTGGTGCTGCACCGCTCGCTGGTGACGATGGGCGGCGCCGACCAGCGCACCCGGCCCGGCGCCTTCGGAGCGCGGGCGCCGTACGGCCTGCTCTCCGAGCGCGCCGACGTGCTCGCCTTCGAGAGCGCGCCGCTCCCGCGTGACCTCGAGGTGACGGGCCCCGTCGAGGCGGAGCTGCACCTCTCCTCGGACGTGCCGGACACGGACATCTTCGTGATGCTGCTCGACCTCTACCCGCCCTCGGCGGAGTGGCCGGAGGGCTACCGCCTCAACGTCTGCGACGGGCTGCTGCGGCTGCGCTACCGCGAGGGACTCGACGATCCGCGGCCGCTGGCTGCGGGGGAGCGCTACCGCGTCACCGTGCCGCTCTACCCGACGTCAAACCGCTTCGTCGCCGGCCACTGCATTGGCGTGTGGGTCTCGTCGTCCTCGTTCCCGCGCTTCGACGTGAACCCCAACACCGGCGAGCCGCTCGGCCGCCACACGCACACCCGCGTCGCGCACACCCGCGTCCACCACGAGGCAGCGGCGCGTTCGCTGGTGCGGCTGCCGGTGGTGCCGGCGTAGGCGCGGGCGAGCGAGAACGGCATGGAGCTGGCGCCGGTCCTCGCCGCGTTCCTGGAGGCGCAGCGCGTCGGCCGGCTCGCCACCGTCGACGCGGCGGGTCTGCCGCACGTGCTCCCCGTCTGCTACGCCCTGCTGCGCGAGCCGCAGGGCGGCGACGCCGTCTACTCCGTGATCGACGAGAAGCCGAAGCGCGGCGACCCGCGGCGGCTGGCGCGGCTGCGCCACCTGCGCGCCCACCCCGGAGCCGCGCTCGTCGTCGACGCTTGGGACGAGGAGTGGAGCCGCCTCGGCTGGGTGATGCTGCGTGGCTCGGCCGCCGTGCTCGACGGGGGGGACGGCGCCCCCAGCGAGGCCGCGGGCGCCGCGCCCGGCGAGGCTGGCGAGCGGGCGCTCGCCCTCGCGGAGCTGCGCCGCCGCTACCCGCAGTACCGCGCGATGGCGCTGGAGGGGCGGCCGCTGATCCGCCTGCGCCCCGAGTGCGTGCTGCACTGGGGTGGCGCGGAGAGCGCTCTCGCGGACGGCTAGCGCCGTCGGCGAGGGGCGCGAGGGCGGGGACGGGCTCGCGGCCGGCGCTGCCTGCGCGAGCTACTCGACGACGGCCGTGGCCTCCACCTCGCAGAGGAAGTCGGGGGAGGCGAGACGCTCGACGCCGATCAGGGTCGAGGCGGGGCGGTTCGCCGGCGGCAGGAACTCGTCGCGCACCGTGCGGCCCACCGCGCGCGCCTCGTCGGAGAGCGCGACGACGTAGACGGTGACGCGCAGCACGTCCGCCCAGCCCGCGCCCGCCGCCTCAAGCGCCGTCTGCACGTTGCGGTAGCACTGGCGCATCTGCGCGAGCAGGTCGCCGGCCCCCACCACCTGCCCGCTCGCGTCGAAGGGCACCTGCCCCGCCGTCATCACGAGGCGGCCCGGCCCCGAGGCGACCACCTGGCTGTACTGCCCACCGGGCGGCGCCGCCAGCCCCGGCGGGTCGATGTGCTGCTTCGGCATAGCCTGCTCCCTCTGCGTCTGCTCTTCCCGGGCGCTGACCCGTGTCGAGGCCTCGCGTGGACGGCCCGAGCGCGGTCGCGCAGTATACGCGCGGCCTGCGCGCACAGGCGGCGGCGACGCGGCGAGGGGGAGGCGATGGCCACGCTTTCGAAGAATGTGGCGCTGGTCACGGGGGGCGGCCGCGGCATCGGCCGCTCGATCGCGCTGCGCTTCGCGCAGGAGGGCGCCGAGGTGGCCGTCACCGGCCGCACCGCGGACGAGGTGGAGGCGACGGCCGCCGCCGCCCGCGAGCTGGGTGTGCGCGCCGTGGCGCTCGTCGGCGACCAGTCGCAGGAGGACGACGCGCGGCGCATGGTGGAGCAGGCCGAGCATCAGCTCGGGCCGCTCGACGTGCTGGTCAACAACGCCGCCGTCGGGATGCGCTACATCGCCGACCCGGATCTGCGCTGGGCGCACACGATGCGCGTCGAGGACTGGGACGCGATCGTCGCGATCGACCTGCGCGGTGTCTTCCTCGTCACGCGCTTCGCGCTGCCCGGGATGCGCGAGCGCGACCGCGGCTCGATCGTGATGATCTCCTCGGGGCTCGGGCGCCGCGGCGGGCGGCAGTACGCGCCCTACTGCGCCTCCAAGTTCGCGATGGAGGGGCTGATGCAGGTGATCGCGATCGAGAGCCGCGACACCGGCCTGCGCTGCAACTCGCTGGCGCCCGGCGGGCTCACCAACAGCTCGGAGCAGTTCCTCGGCAAGCTGCCCGCCGAGCGGCTCGCCGAGATCCTGCCGCCCAACGTCTGCGACGACTCCGCGCTCTACCTCGCGAGCGACGACTCTACCGAGGTGAACGGGCAGGCGCTGACGGCGATCGACTGGAACGCCGAGCACGCCATCGCCGTCGAGGACCTCCGCGAGCGTGAGCGCGAGCGTTCCGCTCGACCCTAGCGAGCGTTCCGCTCAACCCTAGCGAGCGTTCCGCTCGACCCTAGGGGCTGTCGCCGCCTTCGATGAGGGGGGCGGAGCTCGGGCGCCGTCCCGGCCGGGGCCGGCTGGCGTCGACTGCGCTTCGATGCAGCACGATCGGCTCGCGAGCCCTCTCGCAGGCGCGGAAGCCCTGAGGGTTGAGCGGAACGCTCACGCCGAAGTCGGCGGCAGCCGCTCGGATGCAACGGAACGTTGCGGCTCGACCAGCCGCAGGCGGCCGCGTGGGGCGCTGCGCTCGGTGGCGGTGCCCTCCAGCAGGCGTAGCGCCGGGCGCGGGTGCGGCTCCGGCACCTGCTCGATTTCGCCGCTGGCCAGCGCTCGCTCCAGTGCGCGCAGCGTCGCCGCCTCCAGCGGGGCGCGCCGCGCGTCGGCGGCCGCGACCTCCGCCTGCGGCCCGCCGCCGCGCGCGCCGGCCCGCACGTGCGCACGTGGATCGCCTCCGCGACCAGCGCCTCGGCGCCGCTCAGCTCGCTCTCCTCGTCCTCGCGCTCGCCCTCGACGCTCGCCGCCGCGAAGGAGAGCCGCGCCCAGCCGGCGCGGGCGTCGAGCGCAACGGTGCCCAGCGGGGCGGCCACGCGCAGGCGCAGCGCGGCCTGAGGCGCCTCGCGCGTGACGATGGAGGCCACGCGCCCCTCCGCGTAGCGGAGCTGCGCCGCCGCGCCGTAGGGGCCCTCTGCGGGCGCGCGAGCGCCGGGGGGCGGATCGACGGCCGTGGCGAGCGCCTCGATGGGTGTGCTGGGCAGCAGCCGCACGAGCGCGCCGACCGCGTCGCGCAGCAGCTCCTCCGCCGTCGCCGGACCCTCGATCGAGAGCTCGGCGAGCGCGGGGCGCCAGCCGGGCTCGGCGCCCGCGGTGGCCGCGACCAGCGCGAAGCCGGGGAGCCGCAGCGCGGGGCGCAACGTGACCAGCGCCACGTGGTGCCGCGCGGCGGCCTCCGCGATCTCCCCCAGCGTGTCGCCGTCCACGCTGGCCGCGCGCACCAGCAGGTCGGCGCCGCGCTCCGCGGCGATCTCCGCCAGCGGCTGCGCCAGTGAGGGGCGCTCCAACAGCAGCGCCTCGTACTCGGCTCCGCGCGCCATCTCGTGCAGGTGCTGGTAGCCGGGGAGCCGCGTCGCCTCGCGCGCGCGCACCAGCTGCGCGGCGCTCGCGTCGCCCACGGCCACCGCGCGCAGCCCGGCGTGCCGCTCCAGCGCCTCCAGGAGCGCGGGGCTGTCCTCGTGCCAGCCGCAGACGAGCAGGCGCGCGCGCCTCGGGGGCGGCGCGCGCGGCTGCCTCGCGGGCGGCTGCGGGACGGGGGGCGTCGTTCACCCGGCCATGCTAGGGGCTGCCTCGCGCCGCCCCGGCGCGGGATGCCCCGAACGGAGAGCTGTCAAACCCCTGATAGAAGGGTGGGGGGTCCCTTAAGGAGCGCCGGGGAGACGCCGATGATTTCGCTGCAACCGTAGGGGATCGTGACGGGGCAGCGCGCGCCCCATGCGGCCCGCCCGACAGGATGTCGGGACCAGTGGCTGAGGAGGCCAAGCGAACCATGGCACTGTTCATCAACACCAACATCATGGCTTTGAACGCCCAGCGAAACCTGGGTGTGACGAGCATGAAGATGGGGCGAGCGCTGGAGCAGCTCTCCAGCGGTCTCCGCGTCAACCGCGCAGCGGACGACGCGGCCGGCCTGTCGATTAGCGAGAAGCTGCGTGCGCAGATCAAGAGCCTGGACCAGGCCTCTCGAAACGCGCAGGACGGCACCTCGATGATCCAGACGGCTGAGGGCGCGCTCACCGAGACGCACTCGATCCTGGGCCGCATGCGCGAGCTGACGGTGCAGGCGGGTAACTCGACCCTCTCGACGGCGGACCGCACCGCCATCGGCGAGGAGATGTTCACGCTGCGGACTGAGATCGACAACATCGCCACACGGACCACGTTCAACGGCCTGAACCTGCTCACGGGGTCGCTGTCGACGTCGCAGAGCGGTGGCACGGCGATCGTCGGTTTGGCGTTGAACACCACGACCACGGCGTCGCTCGCCGAGGTGGACGTCAGCAAGCTCGCCGCGGGCACCACCTACACGCTGGCCCAGGTGGACGCCGACACGATCTCGATCAGCGACGGCACCACGACCGTGAACCTCGACAACACCGAGGGCACGATCGGCGCCGACGGCCAGATCACGTTCAACTTCACCGGCGCCATCGAGGCGACCCTCAAGGTCGTCGGTGCTGCGGCGAAGACCGTCGACGACGTCTTCACTGATCTCGACGCGACGACCATCATCACGGCGGCGGGCTCCGGCTCGGCGACCTTCCGTGTCGGCGCTGCCACCACGGACAACGTGACGGTGACCTTCAGCAACATGCAGTCGGCGGCCCTGGGCTCCGGCGGCGCGAACGACATCGGAGACCTGGTGACCGACAACACGGCGGTGGACACCATCGCCGAGGCGAACACGCTGCTGCAGGCGGTGGACGCGGCGATCGCGCAGGTCTCGGCCACGCGCTCTCAGCTCGGTGCGGCGCAGAACCAGCTGGAGACGTCGGTCAACAGCCTCGGCGTTGCGGTCGAGAACCTCTCGGCTTCCGAGTCGCGTATCCGCGACGCGGACATCGCCTCCGTCTCCACGGAGCTGGTGGCCAGCCAGATCATGCAGCAGGCGGGCATCGCGGTCCTCTCGCAGGCCAACGCGTCCGCGCAGTCCGTGCTGGCGCTGCTCCAGTAGCAGACGGCGCGGTCCATCGGTTAGCGACGCCGCCTCCCGGCGACGCTCGGAAGCCCCCGTTCCCTCGCGGGGGCTTCCACCTATCTCCCGCGATGCGGCAGGAAGGGCGCGCCACCGGCGCGCCCTTCCTGCGTGCTGCGGGCGCTGCGCTGCGCCCGCCGAGGTCGCGACGCTGCGCGGCTGCACCGTCGCCTCGATCGGAGGGGCGCATGCGGCGACGCCCCGATGACGCCGAGCGGCGCGCGGCTCACACTCGACGCGACGAGCGCGGAGCGGCGCTCCATGGCGGCCCGCCGAAGTCGCGTCGCGCGGGGATAAGGGAGCGCAGGCCGTGAGCGAGCGCTCGACGCTGGCGGCGGTGCGCGAGCAGTACGAGGAGCTGCCCTACCCGGCGCGCCACCCCGCGGACGAGCGCCGGCGGCTGATCCAGGACCTGCTCTCGCAGCCGACGCTGCTCAACCACCTGCTGTGGGGCGGCCGGCGGCGGCTAGATGTAGTTCCCACGTAGGTTGTTGACAGGATGAGGGGCCTCGCCCGCTGCTGTGTGTGACAGCACGGCAGTAGCGAGGAGAGGACACCCTCATGGCCCATCGTAACGCGCGGCTGACGCCGCTGACCCGACTCGAGCTCGTGCGGGAAGTGGACGCCGGCTGGCCCCAGGCTGAGGTCGCTCGCCACTTCCGCGTCTCCCGCCACACCGTTGCCAAGTGGCTGGGGCGCTTCCGGGCGGAGGGAGCGGCAGGGCTCGAGGACCGCAGCTCCGCCCCGCGCGCGCATCCCCGGCGCACGCCGCCCGAGCTGGAGCGACGCATCTGCGCCGTGCGACGCACGCAGGGATTCGGGCCGCATCGCATCCAGTGGGCGCTCGGGGTCGCCCGCTCCACGGTCTACGCCGTGCTGCGGCGCCGCGGCCTCAACCGGCTCGACCGCCTGCACCGCGTCACCCGGGAGCCGGTCCGCTACGAGCACGACGCCCCCGGCGACCTGCTGCATCTCGACGTGAAGAAGCTCGGGCGCGTCCCCGAGGGCGGCGGCAAGCGAATGGCGCCTGGCTTCGCCGAGACGCGCTCCGGACCGCATTCGCGGCGTTCGCTGGGGCTGGAGTACCTACACGTCGCCGTCGACGACCACAGCCGTTACGCCTACGTCTCCGTCCTGCCCGACGAGCGTGGCGCGAGCTGCGCCGCCTTCCTCGAGCAGGCGCTCGCGGCCTTCCGCCGGCGTGGCGTGCGCGTGCGCCGGGTCCTGACCGACAACGCGAAGGCCTACACCGTCGCCCGCAGCTTCCACGGCGCCGCCGCTGCCGCAGACGTGCGGCTGTCGCACACGCGGCCCTACCGCCCGCAGACGAACGGCAAAGCCGAGCGTTTCATCCAGATCCTGCAGAACGAGTGGGCCTACGCCCGCCCCTACCGCTCCAACGCCGAGCGGCTGCGCCAGCTCCCACGCTGGCTCTACCGCTACAATCACCGCCGACCGCACGGCGGCGTCGGCGGGGCCGTCCCCGCCTCCCGCCTGTGAACAACCTTCCTGGGTAGTACAGCTAGACGCGGGCTTCCGCGTGCTGAACGCGGGCTGCGGCACGGGCGACTCCACGATCTGCCTGGCGGAGCAGCTGCGCGGGAGCGGCGCGCGCATCGTCTCGCTCGACCTCTCGGAGCGCTCGCTGGGCGTGGCGGCGGAGCGGGCGCACGTCCGCGGGCTCGACGCGATCGAGTTCGTGCGCGGCAGCATCGAGGAGCTGCCCGCCCTGGGCCTCGGCCGCTTCGACTACGTCGCCGCCACGGGCGTGCTGCACCACCTCGAATCGCCCGAGCAGGGGCTGCGGGCGCTCGCGGAGGCGCTGCTGCCGGACGGCGGCATGGGGCTCATGGTCTACGGGCGCTACGGACGCACGGGCGTCTATCACGTGCAGGAGCTGCTGCGGCAGCTGGCGCCGGCGGGCCAGCCTACCGCGACGCGGCTGCGCACGGCCCGGCGGCTGCTGGGCCGCCTGCGGCCGGAGCACCCGGCGCGCCTCTACGCCGACTCCTGGGAGCGCGAGCTTGAGGAGAACGGCGGGCCGCAGGGCGACGCGGCGCTCGTCGATCTCTTTCTCCATCCGCAGGACCGCGCCTACACCGTCCCCGAGCTCTACGCGTGGCTGACGGGAGCGGGGCTGCGGCTCGTCGCCTTCGACGTGCCGGGCGCCTACGACCCCCGTGCCTACGACGCCGAGCTCGACATCGCGCGCCTCGCGCCGCCCGCGCGGCACGCCCTCGCCGAGCTGCTGCACGGGCGCATGGGCAACCACAGCTTCTTCGCGCAGCCGCAGGCCGCGCCCGCGCCGCCGCTCCCCGCGCCCGACGACGAGTCGGGCGTGCCGACGTGGAGCCTCTACGACTCGGAGGGCGAGCGCGCCCGTGCGCTGGAGGCGGGGAAGGCGCTGGCCGTGCGCTCGGGCGTCTTCACCGCGCAGGTGCGGCTCTCCGCGCTGGGCGCCGCGATCCTGCGGCGGGTCGACGGGCGCCGCTCGCTGGGCGCGATCCTCGACGAGGTGGATGCCGCCTTCGCGGCGGTCACCCGCCGCCGCGTGCAGCAGGAGTGGGAGCGCCTCTACGCGGAGCTGCGCGGCGTGAGCTACCTCGTGCTCAACCCCGCGCCCTCCCACGCGTAGCGCCTCCCGCGACGACGGCGCCTGGCGCGCGCGACCTCGACGCGACGCCCGCTACTCCAGCTGCGAAATCAGCAGCGTGGCGAGCGAGAGGTAGACGACGAAGCCCAGCAGGTCCGTGGCGGTCGTGAGCCAGATGCCGGCGGAGAGCGCGGGGTCCTGCTGGAGCCTCGACAGCCCCATCGGGATCAGCACGCCCGCGAGCACGCCGACCAGCATGTTGGCGGCCAGCGCCACGCCGACCACCACGCCGAGCGCGGGGCTGCCCTGCCAGAGCGCCGCGAGCACGGCCACCGCGACCCCGATCGCCAGCCCCATCGCGAGGCCGGTCAGCAGCTCGTGCGCCACGACGCGCAGCGTGCTGCTCACGGTGAGGCGGCCCAGCGCCAGCGAGCGCACGACGACGGTCAGCGTCTGGATGCCGGCGTTCCCGCCCTGGCCCGCGACCACCGGCAGGAACGCCGCCAGCACCGCGACGCGCGTCAGCGTGTCCTCGTAGAGCGAGACGACGAAGCCGGCCGCCAGCACTGTCAGCATGTTCACCGTGAGCCACGGGAGCCGGTAGCGGATCGAGCGCGGGACGCTGCGCAGGTCCTCCTCTTCGTCGACGCCGACGATGCGGAACATGTCCTCGGTCGCCTCGTCCTCGAGGACGTCGAGCAGGTCGTCGTGGGTCACGGTGCCCAGCAGCCGCGACTCCGCGTCGACGACCGGCAGCGCCAGCAGGTTGTACTGCTTCAGCAGGCGCGCGGCCTCCTCCTGGTCGGCCTCCGGCAGCACGGAGGCGACGGTCGCCTCCGTGCCGGACAGCCGCGAGACCGGCGTCTCCGGCGCCGCCGTCAGCAGGTCGCGCAGGTTGAGCACGCCCAGCAGGCGTTCCCCCTCGTCCGTGACGTAGAGGTAGAAGGGGTGGCGCGCGTCCAGCCGCAGCGAGTGCAGGAAGGCGATCACCTCGGTCGCCGTGCGCTCCGGCCGCACGGCCACGCGCTGGCCGGTCATGCGGCCGCCCGCCGACTTCGCGGGGTAGCTCGCGAGGTCGCCGATGGCGCGCCGGACGCGCGGGCTGCAGAGCCGCATCACGTCGGCGCTGATCTCCGCGGGGAGCGACTGCACGAGGTCGGTGGCGACATCGTCGGGCACGTCGTCGATCACGCGGGCGATCGTGGGCGGATCGAGAGGCGTCAGCAGGCCGCTGCGGAAGTGCGACTCCAGGGAGCTCAGCGCGCCCGCGATCTCGGCGGGATCGAGCCGCCGTAGCAGCTCGTCGCGGAGCCCCGTGTCGAGGCCGGCGAGCGCCACCGCGAGCTCGGCCGGGTGCAGCGCGCGCGCGTAGGCGAGCGCGGAGGCGCCGTCCTCGCCGCCGCCCAGCAGGCTCGCGAGCTCGTCGGCGTCGTCGCGGTTCGCTCGCTCGTCGCTGGGCGCGGCGTCCTGTGTCACGCCCGGATTGTGGCACGGGCCCCGCTACGGGGCCCGCCCGGCGCGGGACGACGGTGACGCCGCGCGGCCGCCCGTGCGCTAGCGGCGGCGCCCCCCGAAGAACGAGCGGACCGAGCCCCAGACGCCCCCGCCGCCGACGTTGTCCAGGAACTTGTCCCATGCCTTCTCGGCGGAGACGGAGCGCTCGAGGCCGCGCACCCGCTCATCGACGATGTCGCGCACGCGTCCCTCCTCGCCCGCGTCCAGCCAGAAGCCGTGTTCCTCCTCGCAGACGTCGATCTCCAGGTCGTAGCCGCGATAGTTGAAGGCGCTCATCTGGCGTTGGCAGACCGGGCACTTCAGCTCCGAGTCGCGGTCGGCGAAGCGGATCGTCGCGCGGCGCGCGCCCGCGTCCTCCACGCGCGTCGCCTCGAGCTCGTCGAGCTGGTGATGGTCGAGCCAGCGGCCGTTGCAGGTCGCGCAGTGGTCCACCTCGATGCCGTGGACCTGCTCCTCGGTGAGCGCCGAGCCGTCCCGCGGGCAGAGCAATTCGGTCACGGAGGGGCCTCCTCATAGCTCGGCGCCGGAGACCTCGGCACGGGGGCCGGCCGGTCGGGGGCGCCGGAAAGCGTTCTGCGATCGAGTCTAGCGGAGCGCGGGCGCACAGGACGGTGGCGGTGCGCACACGGCCGCCGCGCGACCCCTCGAACCCCAGGCGCCCGCCCACGCGTCGGCGGCGGGGAGCGGCGGTCGACCTGCTAGCATGCGCGCGATGACGAGCTCCTCCCCGGTCGACGCGCGGCTCTACCGCGACGCCATCGGCCGCTTCGCCACCGGCGTCACCGTCGTGACCGTCAACGACGGCGAGGCGCCGCGCGGCATGACCGCGAACGCCGTCAGCTCCGTCTCGCTCGATCCCGTGCTGCTGCTGGTCTGTGTCGCCAAGAGCGCGCGCTCGCACGACTCGCTGGAGCGTGCACGGGCCTTCGCCGTGAACGTGCTCGCCGTCGAGCAGCGCGAGCTCTCCGACTACTTCGCGCGCTCCTCCGACGACGCGGCGGAGCCAATGGGGAGCTGGGCCTACCGCCGGGCGACCACGGGCGCACCCGTGCTGGAGGGCGCTCTCGCCTGGTTCGACTGCCGGGTGACCGACTGGCTGCCCGGCGGCGACCACTCGATCGTGGTCGGCGAGGTGGTCGACATGGCGCTCGAGCGGACCGACGCCGAGCCGCTGCTCTTCCACGCCGGCGCCTACCGCCACCTCGGTGAGCCGCTCTAGAGGCAGGCCCGCGCTCGCCGTGGCGCGGGGCCGAGACGCGTCGGCTACGGCGCTTCCCCGATGTAGGTGCTCGCGGCGAGCCCGCTACCCTCGGAGCGATGGCACCCGAGGCGACCCCCTCGATTCGCGCCGACCTCCCCGTCACGCACGCCGCCGGCGCCGCCGGGGTGCGCGCTGGCGGGCGCGGGTCGAGCGCAGCGCCCGACTTCTCCTCGCTGCTCTCGCGCGAGCTGTCGTGCGGGCGTGGCGGAGCTCCGCGCCAAGCTGGGCGCGATCCGCGACGGGCGGGTGCTGAGCTGGCCGCCGGGCGGCGGGCTGGACGTCGCCTCGCTGAGCGCGGCCTCCCGCAGCGCGGCCGGCGCGCCGCCGCGCGGCTCGACCGCCGCCGCGCGTGCCGCCGCCCCGGTCGCGCCGCCGCCGGGGGCGGGCGGCCCCGACCCCTACGGTTGGCGCGCGATGTCCAGGGAGCTGGGCGAGGCGATCGTCGGGCCGGGCTTCGGCACGCTCTTCGAGCGGCAGATCGCGCAGGAGTCGGGCTTCGACCCGCAGGTTGCCTACGGGCTGCGCCGCTCCTCGGCGGGCGCCGAGGGACTCGCGCAGCTCATGCCGCGCTACTACCCAGGCGTCGATCGCGCCGACCCGCAGCAGTCGCTGCTGGCGGGCGCGCAGACGATGCGCCACTACCTGGAGGCGTGCGACGGCGACGTGCGCCGCGCACTGGCCTCCTACAACGCGGGCCTCGGTCGCGTACGGCAGCTGGTGGAGGCGCACGGCGAGGACTGGGAGCGCGCGCTGCCGGCGGAGACGCGGCGCTACCTGGACGCGATCGTGGGCTCGACGAACCCGGCGCAGCTCCCCGCGGACGACCCGGCGGTCGCCGTCTTCGGCGGCTTCGGGCCGGGTGGCGTGCTCACCTCGCCGCTCGATGGGGCGCTCGCGAGCCGCGCCGACGCGACGGGGCTCGCGCTGGCGGGTGCGGCGGGGGCGCTGGTGCGCGCGCCGGCCGACGGGCGCGTGCTGGCGCTCGGGCCGCTCGCCTCGCTGCTCGCGAACGGGGCGTTCGCCGGCGGGGCGCTGGACGGGGGCGTGGGCGGGCTGCTGGCGCTCACGCTCGACCACGGCAACGGGTGGAGCACGCTGCTCGCGGGGCTCGGCGATGCGACGGTCGCTCCCGGCGACCGGGTGCAGCGCGGGCAAGGCGTGGGCGCGCTGGGCGGCGGCGAGGCGCTGGCGCTCCAGCTCGCGCTCGACGGGCGCGCGCTCGATCCGCGGCGCTATCTGCTGCCGTCGTAGGGCTGCGCTCGCACGGCCGGCTCCGTCGCCGCCTGGCAGGCGCGCGTGTAAACTCAATTCTGTCTGCGCGCCTCGCGCGTCGGAGCCGCCCGCGGTGGGTGTAGCCTAGTGGTTAAGGCGCCAGTCTGTGGCACTGGAGATCGGGGGTTCAAATCCCCTCACCCACCCCAACTCTCCGCTCCCGACGCTGAGCCGGCCGGCCCTTGATGGGCCGCGTGATACGATTGACGACGCCCCCACCCACCCAGCTGCGGAGGCCTGATGATGCGCGCGTCGCCCCTTGCGCGAAGCCTGCTGGCTGCGCTGCTGGTGCTGCCTCTGCTGCTGGCCGCGTGCGGCGACGGCGACGATGACGAGGCGCGCGACCTTGGCAGCGAGCTCGCCGACCGCTTCCTGCGGCTGGGCGAGGATCTGCGCACCGAGGTCGAGGTCTTCGAGGGCGCGCTCCCGCCCACGCTGGCGGATGCGCTGAACCCCGGCCGCACGGCCGAGACCGCGGACGACGAGCTCCTCGCCATCCCGGTGCACCCGGCGGGCGAGCTGCTCGGCTCCTACCGGCTGAGGCGCCTCGACGGGATCGACTCCTTCTTCCTCTTCTACGACATCGCCGAGGACGACCGCACCGTGGAGGCGGCGCTGCGCGAGCAGCTGGACCAGACGCCCTGGCAGGTCATCGGTGGGCAGTCCGGGGAGTCGATCTCCACCGTGCGCTTTCGCAGCACGCGCTCGGGCGACGTGGACGGGCAGGCCGCGATCACCCGGCTGCCCGCGCGCGAGGACGAGGACGGCGGCAGCGCACCGGTCTCCAACATCGTCTACATCCTGCAGGTGCAGCCGCCCGACGCACCGGATCCGCCGCCTTTCGTCCTGCCGCCCTCGCGCGATGCCCCGGCCGACTTCCCGCTCCCCTTCGTGCTGGAGGGGATGGAGGTGCTGACGGTGGCCTGGAGCACGCAGCCGGGCGCGACGATCTACCAGGCGACCCTGCTCTCCTCGGCGTCGGCGTTCGATGTCGCGGAGCGCTACCGCGAGGGCTTCGAGGCGGCGGGCTGGCAGCTGGACGATGACCGCGCCGTCGGCTTCGCGACCGTGCTCGCGTTCTCCGTCGACGAGGGCGTCTCGATCGCGCAGCTCACCATCGACGCCTTCGAGCAGGACGACTCGTTCACGGCCGTGCAGCTGCGCCTGCAGGACGGCAGCTAGCCGCTCGCCGCTCCTTCCCCCTAGGGCAGCCCCGCGTCCCAGCTCCGGGTGCTGCTCGCCCCGATGTCAGGGCTTCACGGATCGGGCGCTCCTGCCCCGCAGCGATGATTCCGCCGTTGCGAACTCGCGGCGCAGACCGCGGCGGGCGTGCCGGAGCCGGAACGCGGGCGGGAGACCGACAATGGGCCTCTACATCAACACCAACGTGATGGCGTTGAACGCGCAGCGCAACCTGAATGTGACGAGCCAGAAGATGGGCAGGGCGCTGGAGCAGCTGTCGAGCGGCCTGCGCATCAACCGCGCGGCCGGCGTCGCCGCCGGCCTCGCCATCAGCGAGAAGATGCGCGCCCAGATCCGCAGCCTGCGCCAGGCCTCGCGCAACGCGCAGGACGGCATCTCCATGCTGGCGACCGCCGAGGGCGCGCTGAGCGAGGTGCACAACATCCTGACGCGGATGCGCGAGCTGACGGTGCAGGCAGGCAACAGCACGCTCTCCCTCACCGACCGCCGGGCGATCGGCGAGTAGCTGCTCACGCTCCGCACCGAGATCGACAACATCGCGGTGCGAGGCAGCTTCAACGGGCTCTCGCTGCTCACCGGGTCGCTGCTCACCACGCAGGACACGGGGAATTCCACGGCCCTCGTCGGCCTCGCGATGCCCACGGGCGCCGCGGCGAGCATCGCGTCGATGGACGTGGCCGGCCTCCAGGCCGGCACCACCTACACGCTGACCAAGGTGGACGCGGACACGATCTCGCTCTCCGACGGCACCACCACCGTGAATCTCGACAACACCGATGGCACGGTCGGCGTGGACGGCACGCTGGATCTGAACTTTACGGGCGCGCTCCAGCTCTCGTTGCGCGTCGTCGGCGTCGCCGCGAAGACGGTCGACGATGTCTTCGACGACCTGACCACGAAGACGATCGTGACCAACGCGGGCTCCGGCTCCGCGACCTTCCGGGTCGGCGCCGCGTCCACGGACAACGTATCGCTGGCCTTCCCCGACATGCGGGCCAACGTGCTCGGCTCCGGCGGCGCGAACGACATCGGCGACCTGGTGGTCGACAACAGCTCCGTCGACACGATCCCGCTCGCCGACGCGCTGCAGGCGGCGGTCGATGCGGCCATCGACCAGGTCTCCAGCCAGCGCGCGAAGATGGGCGCGGCGCAGAGCCAGATGGAGACGGCGATCGCCACCCTGGCCATCGGCGTCGAGAACCTCGCGGGCTCCGAGTCCCGCATCCGTGACGCCGACATCGCCGAGGTCTCGTCGGAGCTGGTCGCCCGCCAGATCATGCTGCAGGCCGGCGTGGCCGTGCTGTCGCAGGCGAACACCTCCTCGCAGGCCGTGCTGGCGCTGCTCCAGGCGTAGCGCTCCGTCGCGTCGCATCGGCCGAGGGCCCGCGAGTCGCGGGCCCTCGCCGCGCCCGCGGATATGAGTGCTGCCGTGGCGGACGCCGCGGGCGTCTCCGGGGGGTCACAACCCCCGGATTGTGCCGATGATCATCGCGGCTCGTCTCGCCGTGCCCGCGGACGCGGGTGGGCGACGGATGGGGTGATCCGATGGCGGACGTCCGCATCGAGCGTTCGCAGGGCGCCGGTCGCGAGGTCGGCGCCGTGGCGCCGGACGCCCGCGAGCGCCCGCCGGGGCGCGACCGGCCCAGCGAGGAGCAGCGTCGGCGCGAGCCCGGCTCGGCCGTGCTAGCTGTAGTTCCCACGTAGGTTGTTGACAGGATGAGGGGCCTCGCCCGCTGCTGTGTGTGACAGCACGGCAGTAGCGAGGAGAGGACACCCTCATGGCCCATCGTAACGCGCGGCTGACGCCGCTGACCCGACTCGAGCTCGTGCGGGAAGTGGACGCCGGCTGGCCCCAGGCTGAGGTCGCTCGCCACTTCCGCGTCTCCCGCCACACCGTTGCCAAGTGGCTGGGGCGCTTCCGGGCGGAGGGAGCGGCAGGGCTCGAGGACCGCAGCTCCGCCCCGCGCGCGCATCCCCGGCGCACGCCGCCCGAGCTGGAGCGACGCATCTGCGCCGTGCGACGCACGCAGGGATTCGGGCCGCATCGCATCCAGTGGGCGCTCGGGGTCGCCCGCTCCACGGTCTACGCCGTGCTGCGGCGCCGCGGCCTCAACCGGCTCGACCGCCTGCACCGCGTCACCCGGGAGCCGGTCCGCTACGAGCACGACGCCCCCGGCGACCTGCTGCATCTCGACGTGAAGAAGCTCGGGCGCGTCCCCGAGGGCGGCGGCAAGCGAATGGCGCCTGGCTTCGCCGAGACGCGCTCCGGGCCGCATTCGCGGCGTTCGCTGGGGCTGGAGTACCTACACGTCGCCGTCGACGACCACAGCCGTTACGCCTACGTCTCCGTCCTGCCCGACGAGCGTGGCGCGAGCTGCGCCGCCTTCCTCGAGCAGGCGCTCGCGGCCTTCCGCCGGCGTGGCGTGCGCGTGCGCCGGGTCCTGACCGACAACGCGAAGGCCTACACCGTCGCCCGCAGCTTCCACGGCGCCGCCGCTGCCGCAGACGTGCGGCTGTCGCACACGCGGCCCTACCGCCCGCAGACGAACGGCAAAGCCGAGCGTTTCATCCAGATCCTGCAGAACGAGTGGGCCTACGCCCGCCCCTACCGCTCCAACGCCGAGCGGCTGCGCCAGCTCCCACGCTGGCTCTACCGCTACAATCACCGCCGACCGCACGGCGGCGTCGGCGGGGCCGTCCCCGCCTCCCGCCTGTGAACAACCTTCCTGGGTAGTACAGCTAGCGGCGCCAAGAGTCAGGCTCCCCCCGCGCGCCGCCCGGCGCGCGGGGGGACGGATCGGAGCGAGGGATCGTGTCGGAGAGCCCGGCCCCGGACGCCTACCCCGGCCTCGAGCGCTTCGGGATCTCGGTGCCTCCCGGCACCGAGATCTTCAGGCAGGGCGAGGTCCTCGATCGCTTCTACGTGCTGCTGGGCGGCGTCGTGGTGCTGCGCGTCGCGGACGATGCCGGCGCCTCCTCGGTGCCGCGCCGCGTGCACGGCGGCGGGCTGCTGGGCCACGTCGCGGCCTTCTCCGGCCGCCCCGCCTCCGCCTCGGCCGTCAGCGTCGGCCGTCAGCGTCGGCGAGTGTCGGATGCTGGCGGTGCCGGTGCACGAGGCGGAGCAAGTCTTCGCCAGCGTGCCCGGCCTGGCGATGACGCTCGTGCGCGCGCTCGCGGGCGCGGTCGGCGCGCCGGAGCGCGACGCCGAGGGCGATGCCGACGAGGTGGGCGCGGGCCCGGGCGAGCTCGACGCCATCGCGGAGGAGCCCGTCGAGGAGATCGAGCAGCCCTCCGAGCGCCCCGCGGCGCCGGCCGCAGCGAGTCCCGCCGTCGACGAGCGCACGGACGGGGAGGAGCCGCCGGCGTCGGCGCGCTCATCGACGGCGCGCCGCGGGCTGCGCCCGGCCGTCGAGCTGCGCGTCGAGCAGCCCTTCGACACAGACGCCTACTTCAGCGACGACCTGGTGTGCCCGCTCTGCCTCGCCCACTTCGAGTACCTGCGCGTGCGAACCGGCGCGGTGCGGCCGCTGGCGCGGGAGAGCGACTTCTACGTGCGCTATCGCGGCGTCGACTCGACGCTCTACGCGATCGTGGTGTGCCCGCGCTGCAGCTACACGGCGTACGGCGAGGAGTTTCCCGAGCTGGGGGAGGCGGAGCGCCGCCCGCTGCTCGCGGAGCGGGAGCGCCGCGGCGACCTCCCGGTGCCGCGGCTCACCGGCGTGCGCGATCTGGCCGCCGCCGCCACGGCGCTCGACCTGGCGCTGGAGTGGTACGAGCTGCGCGGCGGGGACGCACGCCGGCGCGCGGGCCTGCTGCACCGGCGCGCCTGGGTGGAGCGCTCGCGCGGCGACGCGGAGGCGGAGCAGCGCTTCCTGCGCGAGGCGCGCGACGCCTACCGCGCGGCCTTCGAGCGGGACAGCGCGATGAGCGACGCCGCCGTCGTGCGCGCCTCCTACCTCGTCGCCGACCTGACGATGCGGCTCGGCGAGCTGGCCGTGGGGGCGCGCTGGTTCCAGAGCACGCTCGAGCTGCCCGAGGCGCAGAGCCAGCCGGGGCTGCTGCGGCTCGCGCGCAGCGGCCTGCAGACCGCGCGCGAGCGGCTGCAGCTCGAGGAGGACGCCGCCGAGGACCGGGCATCGGCGTGAGCGCCCCGCGGGCAGCCGCGCGCGGCGACACGCCGCTGCGCGCGGCGCTGCTGCTGGTCGCCTGCGCGCTGCTCGCGCTCGCGCACGGCGGCGGGCGCTCCGCTCCCTCGCCCAGCGCCGACGCCGAGCTGCGCGCGCTGCTGGCGGAGGCGCCGCTGCTGCTGGTCGCCGACCTGCGCGGCCACGCCCTCGTCGAGCTCGACCTCGCGGCGGCGGCGAGCGGCGGGCAGCCGATCGTGCGCCGCACCTCGCTCCCCGGCGCGCCGCACGAGCTGCTGGCGCTGCCCGACGGGCGCGTGATCGCCTCGCTGGAGCGCGAGGGGTTACTGGCGCTGCTCGACCCCGCGAGCGGGGCGCTGGAGCTGCGCGAGGTGGGCGGGCTGCCGCACGGCCTCGCGCTGCGCGGCGAGGTGCTGCACGTGACCGACCGCTCGCGAGACGCGGTGCGCCGCTTCCGGCTGGGCGTGGGCCCCCTCGCGGACGCCGAGGAGCTGGCGGCGCTCCCGAGCGGGCACTGGCCGCACGCCGTCGCCCTGCTGCCCGACGGGACGGTGGTGGTGGCCGCGGCCGCCGACGGGACGCTCTGGCTCGGCGGGCGCGCGCTGCCCGTCTCGGCGCTGCCGGAGACGGTGGCGCTCTCCGCGGACGGGACGATCCTCGCGACCGCGGGCGCGCTGGGGGGCGAGCTGGAGCTGCTCGGCGAGGGCGGCGAGCTGCTCGCGCGCCACGCGCTGGGCGGGCGGCCGGTGCGCGCGATCTTCGGGCCCGGCGATCGCTGGCTCGCGGTGGCGCTGTCGGCGAGCGGCGAGGTGGCGCTGGTCGACGCGCGCGCCGCCCCCGGTGCGCCGGGCGCCGTGCGGCGCGTGGCGGGGGGCGGCATCCCGGACGGGCTCGCCGCCGCCGGCGGTTGGCTGCTGCTCGCGGGCGATCTGCTGGGCGGCCGCGTCACGCTGATCGACGTGGCCAGCGGGACGGCGATCGCCGCGGTCGAGGCGGCCGAGGGCGCGAGCGCGCTGCTGGTGCTACCGCCCGGCTGAGCGACGGCCTGGGGCGGCACGGGCGAGCGGCCCGACCGCACGCTCCTCAGGCGCTGGCGGAGCGTCAGCACGGGGCCGCGGAAGGGGCGGGTGGGCCGCGCCTCGCGTGCGACAATCGATCCGTGGTCGTGCCGATCGACGAACGCTGCACCTACGGCGGGGGCCTGCTGCGCACGGTCTGCGGCCGCGAGGCCGTCGCGCTGTGCGTGTACTGCGGCGCCCCGTTCTGCGCGGAGCACGGCGAGCGCCACATGGACTACGCGGACGTGTGCGTCCGCCGTCGCTGCCGGCGGAAGTACGACGACGTGCACGCGCACCACGATTCCGTGGCGCGGCGCCGCTACGCCAACCGCGTCTCCGTCTGCGCGCACGAGGGCTGCGAGGAGCGGACGCGGCACCGCTGCTCGCACTGCCTGCTGGACTTCTGCACGGAGCACGTCCGCGAGCGCGACGTGAGCGCCCCCGGCGACACAACGCGCCGCACGACGCGCGCGCTAGTGTGCGAGCACTGCGACGCGCGACGCAAGCTCTGGCGCTGACCGAATCGCCCGCCGCGCGCCTCGACGAGCGCGTCGCGCAGAGCCGGCGGCGGCCCGCTAGGTGTAGTTCCCACGTAGGTTGTTGACAGGATGAGGGGCCTCGCCCGCTGCTGTGTGTGACAGCACGGCAGTAGCGAGGAGAGGACACCCTCATGGCCCATCGTAACGCGCGGCTGACGCCGCTGACCCGACTCGAGCTCGTGCGGGAAGTGGACGCCGGCTGGCCCCAGGCTGAGGTCGCTCGCCACTTCCGCGTCTCCCGCCACACCGTTGCCAAGTGGCTGGGGCGCTTCCGGGCGGAGGGAGCGGCAGGGCTCGAGGACCGCAGCTCCGCCCCGCGCGCGCATCCCCGGCGCACGCCGCCCGAGCTGGAGCGACGCATCTGCGCCGTGCGACGCACGCAGGGATTCGGGCCGCATCGCATCCAGTGGGCGCTCGGGGTCGCCCGCTCCACGGTCTACGCCGTGCTGCGGCGCCGCGGCCTCAACCGGCTCGACCGCCTGCACCGCGTCACCCGGGAGCCGGTCCGCTACGAGCACGACGCCCCCGGCGACCTGCTGCATCTCGACGTGAAGAAGCTCGGGCGCGTCCCCGAGGGCGGCGGCAAGCGAATGGCGCCTGGCTTCGCCGAGACGCGCTCCGGGCCGCATTCGCGGCGTTCGCTGGGGCTGGAGTACCTACACGTCGCCGTCGACGACCACAGCCGTTACGCCTACGTCTCCGTCCTGCCCGACGAGCGTGGCGCGAGCTGCGCCGCCTTCCTCGAGCAGGCGCTCGCGGCCTTCCGCCGGCGTGGCGTGCGCGTGCGCCGGGTCCTGACCGACAACGCGAAGGCCTACACCGTCGCCCGCAGCTTCCACGGCGCCGCCGCTGCCGCAGACGTGCGGCTGTCGCACACGCGGCCCTACCGCCCGCAGACGAACGGCAAAGCCGAGCGTTTCATCCAGATCCTGCAGAACGAGTGGGCCTACGCCCGCCCCTACCGCTCCAACGCCGAGCGGCTGCGCCAGCTCCCACGCTGGCTCTACCGCTACAATCACCGCCGACCGCACGGCGGCGTCGGCGGGGCCGTCCCCGCCTCCCGCCTGTGAACAACCTTCCTGGGTAGTACACCTAGTCGGCGACGACGGGGTTGCTGAGCACGCCGACGCCCTCGACCTCGACCTCCACCACGTCGCCGGCGTGGAGCTCGGCGGTGGTGCCGGGAGTGCCGGTGAAGAGCAGGTCGCCGGGGTCGAGCGGCATCAGCTGCGAGATGAAGGCGATCGAGCGCCGGATCGAGTGCACGAGCTGGCCGGTGTGCGCCTTCTGCACGCGCTTCCCGTTGACGCGGCCGACCACGCCGATCTTCGAGCCGTGCGGGATGCCCGTCTCCACCCACGGCCCGATCGGCGAGAAGCTGTCCGCCGACTTGGCGCGCCACCACTGCGTGTCGCTGCGCTGCCAGACCCGCGCCGAGACGTCGTTGCCGGCGGTATAGCCGAAGATGTGGTCGTCGACCTCGGCCTCGGAGATGCGGTGCGCGCGGCGGCCGAGGACCACCACCACCTCCGCCTCCTCGTCGACGCGCCCGGCGCCGGGCGGCAGCACGATCGGATCGCCCGGCCCGACGATCGACGACGGCGTCTTGAGGAAGGGCTGCGGCGTCTCGGAGAGCTTCGCCTGCCCGGGGGCGCCGCGCGCGTGGCTGCGGTAGTTCACCGCCATCGCGAGGATCTTGCCCGGCTGCACCGGCGCGAGCAGCCGGACCTTGGAGAGCGGGTAGCGCTCGCCCGTGGGCTCGAGGGCGCCGAAGAGGCCGCCGCGCACGAGGTGCACGCTGCGCCCGGAGACGCGTGCGTACGAGGTCTTACGGCCCACGCAGACCCGGGCGATGCGCACGGCGGATTCCTCTCGCTGCGCTCCGCGCGGGACGCCGCCTACCTGCGGGAGCCCCCGATCGAGGGGGTGCAGAGCGGGCGGGAGCGTACCATCGGCCGCCGCTACCGGGCGAGGCGGGGGGCGACGCGCGCGGGCGGCGGGGGCGCGGACGCGTGCTAGCATGGGCGGCCCTGTTCGAGGTGGTCGCTGACGGAGTCGGAGCCCGGCGCTGCTGCGCATCTACAACACGCTCACCCGCCGCACCGAGGAGTTCCGGCCGCTGGAGCCCGGGGTCGTGCGCGTCTACGTCTGCGGGGTCACGCCGTACGACGTCGGCCACCTGGGCCACGCGCTGACCTTCGTCGCCTTCGACACGGTGCGCCACTACCTTGAGTTCCAGGCGTTCGAGGTGCGGCACATCCAGAACATCACCGACGTGGACGACGACATGGTGCGCGTCTCCCGCGAGCGCGGAGTCTCGATCGCCGCGCTCACGGAGGAGAACCACGCAATCCACGTGCGCGAGATGGACTCGCTGCACGTCCTGCGCCCCAGCGCCTTCCCACGCGCCTCGGAGCACATCGAGTCGATCGTGGCGATGGTGGGGGAGCTGGTCGCGGGCCTCCACGCCTACGAGGTGGAGGGCCACATCTTCTTCTCCGCCGCCAGCGCCGAGCACTTCGGCGAGCTCGCGGGCTGCACCCCGGCGGAGCTGCGCGCCGCGCCGCGCACGGACTCGATGCCCGCGGAGCCCGAGCACCTGAAGCGCGACCCGCTCGACTTCCTGCTGTGGCAGCCGGGGACGGACCCGGGCGCGAGCTTCGACTCGCCGTGGGGGCGCGGGCGGCCGGGCTGGCACGTGGAGTGCTCGGCAATGGCGCGCGCCACGCTCGGCGATCAGATCGATATCCACGGCGGCGGCGCCGACCTCGTCTACCCGCACCACGAGAGCGAGATCGCGCAGTCCGAGGGCGCGACGGGCCGCCGTCCCTTTGCGGGCACCTGGATGCACGTCGGCACCATGCGCCTCGGCGGCGTGAAGATGTCGAAGTCGCTGGGCAACCTGGTGAAGGTGAGCGAGCTCCTGGAGCGCGGCCACGGCGCGGACGCGCTGCGCCTGGCGCTGCTGTCGCGGCGCTACCGCGAGGATCACGACTTCGACGAGGGAGCGCTCGCGGGCTGCGAGCAGCGGATCGCCACGCTGCGGCGCGCGCTGGAGGCGCCGGGCGGACCGCCCGACGCGCTGCGCGTGCAGCCGTGGCGCAACGCCTTCATGGAGGCGATGGACGACGACTTCGACACGCCGCGCGCGATCGGCGTGCTGGGCGAGATCGCGCAGGGCGTGCTGGACGGGCGCCTCCACGGCGAGACCGCCGTGCCGACGCTGCGTGAGCTGGGCGGCGTGCTGGGCCTGGAGCTCGGCGCGGGCTGCGAGCGCTAGCTGTAGTTCCCACGTAGGTTGTTGACAGGATGAGGGGCCTCGCCCGCTGCTGTGTGTGACAGCACGGCAGTAGCGAGGAGAGGACACCCTCATGGCCCATCGTAACGCGCGGCTGACGCCGCTGACCCGACTCGAGCTCGTGCGGGAAGTGGACGCCGGCTGGCCCCAGGCTGAGGTCGCTCGCCACTTCCGCGTCTCCCGCCACACCGTTGCCAAGTGGCTGGGGCGCTTCCGGGCGGAGGGAGCGGCAGGGCTCGAGGACCGCAGCTCCGCCCCGCGCGCGCATCCCCGGCGCACGCCGCCCGAGCTGGAGCGACGCATCTGCGCCGTGCGACGCACGCAGGGATTCGGGCCGCATCGCATCCAGTGGGCGCTCGGGGTCGCCCGCTCCACGGTCTACGCCGTGCTGCGGCGCCGCGGCCTCAACCGGCTCGACCGCCTGCACCGCGTCACCCGGGAGCCGGTCCGCTACGAGCACGACGCCCCCGGCGACCTGCTGCATCTCGACGTGAAGAAGCTCGGGCGCGTCCCCGAGGGCGGCGGCAAGCGAATGGCGCCTGGCTTCGCCGAGACGCGCTCCGGGCCGCATTCGCGGCGTTCGCTGGGGCTGGAGTACCTACACGTCGCCGTCGACGACCACAGCCGTTACGCCTACGTCTCCGTCCTGCCCGACGAGCGTGGCGCGAGCTGCGCCGCCTTCCTCGAGCAGGCGCTCGCGGCCTTCCGCCGGCGTGGCGTGCGCGTGCGCCGGGTCCTGACCGACAACGCGAAGGCCTACACCGTCGCCCGCAGCTTCCACGGCGCCGCCGCTGCCGCAGACGTGCGGCTGTCGCACACGCGGCCCTACCGCCCGCAGACGAACGGCAAAGCCGAGCGTTTCATCCAGATCCTGCAGAACGAGTGGGCCTACGCCCGCCCCTACCGCTCCAACGCCGAGCGGCTGCGCCAGCTCCCACGCTGGCTCTACCGCTACAATCACCGCCTACCGCACGGCGGCGTCGGCGGGGCCGTCCCCGCCTCCCGCCTGTGAACAACCTTCCTGGGTAGTACAGCTAGCCGCCGCGTCCCCCTGCTGTAGTACGCTCGCCCGGTTCGACGCGCGCGCTGCGCGTGGAGGGAGCCCCGTGCTCGAGACCGGCGGAGGGCTGCTCGCCCTCCTCGTGCTGGTGCTGCTCAACGGCTTCTTCGTCGCGTCGGAGTTCGCGCTCGTCACCGTGCGGCGCACGCGCGTGGAGCAGCTCGCCGAGGAGGGGCGCCCCGGCGCGCGCAGCCTGCGCGACGCGATCGAGCATCTCGACTCCTACATCGCCGCCTGCCAGCTCGGCATCACCATCGCCAGCCTGGCGCTGGGCTGGATCGGCGAGCCGGCGCTCGCGGGGCTGCTCGAGCCGGCCTTCGGCGAGGGCGGCGGGCACGCGGTCGCGGTCGCGGTCGCGTTCGCGGTCATCACCGCCATGCACGTGGTGGCGGGCGAGCTGGCGCCCAAGGGCATCGCGCTGCAGTACGCGGAGGGCGTCTCGCTCTTCGTCGTCGGGCCGCTGCGCGCCTTCCGCGCGGTCTTCCGCCCGGTGATCTGGCTGCTCAACGAGAGCGGCTGGCTGGCGGCGCGGCTGGTCGGCGTCGCCCGCCACGGGGAGACCGAGAGCCACGTCGACGGCGAGGAGCTGGCGCTGCTGGTGCGCGCCTCAGCCGAGGCGGGCGCGCTGAAGGTGGAGGAGCGCTTCCTGCTGGAGCGCGTGCTCCGCTTCAGCGGCCTGACCGTGGCCAGCGTGATGGTGCCGCGCACGGAGGTGGTGGGGCTGGCCGTGGGCATGCCCGTCGCCGAGGCGCGGCGCATGGTGCGCGAGCACCGCTACTCGCGCTACCCGGTCTACCGCGACAGCCTGGACGACGTGATCGGCGTGCTGCACGTGAAGGATCTCATGGCCGCCGAGGAGGGCGCCGCGCTGGACGAGCTCGTGCGGCAGCCGCTCGTCGTGCCCACGCAGGTGGGGGTGAACGAGCTGCTGCGGCTGATGCGCGCGCGCCGCGTGCAGTTCGGCGTGGCGGTGGACGAGTACGGCGGGACGGACGGCATCGTCACGCTGGAGGACGTGCTGGAGGAGATCGTCGGCGAGCTGGAGGACGAGTTCGAGCGGCCGCAGCGCGGCGTCCCGATCGCGCGCGACGCCGTCCGCCTCGACGGGCTCGACTCCGTCGACGTGCTCGGCGACCGCCTCGGCCTCGCCGTGGGGGAAGGGCCGTACAAGACCGTCGCCGGCTACGTGCTGGAGCGGCTCGGTCGTATCCCGCGCGTCGGCGAGGCGATCGAGGTCGGCGGGCAGCGGCTGACGGTGGTGGCGATGGACGGGCGGCGCATCGCGGAGCTGGAGGTGCGCCCCGTCGCGCCCGAGCCGGCGCCCCGCCCCGCCTCCCCCGCCGGCGGTCCGGACGGCGCCGGCGGCCCGGGCAGCGCGGGCGGCGCGGACGCGAGCGGCCTCCCCGGCGAGGCCGGCGAGGTGGGCCCGGCTTCGCAGGGGTGAATCTGCTCGCCCGTCGCACGCCGATCTACTACGGCTGGATCGTGGTCGCGGCCGGCGTCTTCGGCAACGCGACCTCGGCGGGCTTCATCTTCTGGGCCACCGCGGTCTACATCCCGGCCGTCTCGGAGGACCTGGGCGTGGGTCGCTTCCCGGTGGTCGCGGGCTTCGTCGCGGGGCAGGCGGTTTCGGCCGCCGTCGGCCCGTTCGCCGGCGCGTACATGGACCGCCGCGGCGCGCGACGGGCGATCGGCATCGGCACGGTGATCGCGCCGATCGGCCTCGTGCTGACCTCCTTCTCGACGGAGCTGTGGCACGTCTACGCGGGCTGGGCTGTGGTTGGGCTCGCGCGCCCGTTCCTGCTGCCGACCACCTACAACTGGCTCGCCACGCGCTGGTTCGATCGGCGCCGCCAGTCGGCGATCGGCGTGGTCGCGGTGGGGCTCGGCGTGGGCGGCGTGCTGCTCCCCGGCGTCGCCGCGCTGGAGGACGCCTTCGGCTGGCAGGGCACGATGCGGGCGACGGCCGTGATCCTCTTCGCGGTGCAGGGGCTGACCGCGCTGCTGCTGGTGCGCAACACCCCCGCCGAGCTGGGGCTCGAGGTGGAGGGCGCGCGCCGCGCCGTCGGCGCCGCCCCCCCGCCCCCGCCCGCGCCGCTGGCCGGCTTCACCCTCGCCGAGGCGATGCGCGGCCGTGTCTTCTGGCTGATCGCGGTGGGCATGGCGCTGTTCTTCATGGGGCAGGGCGCCGTGAACGTGCTGGGCGTCGACTTCTTCGAGAGCCGCGGCGTCGCGGGCGGCGCGACGATCCTCGGCATCTCCGCCGCGATCCGCGCCTCGGGGCGGCTGCCCGTGGGGCTCATGCTCTCGCGCGTGGAGCGGGTCTTCCTGCTCGCCGTGATCGTGGCCGCGACGCAGGCGCTGGCGCTGGCCGTGGTCATCCCCTCGACGGAGGCGCCGGCCGTGGTGGCGTTCGTGCTGCTGTGGGGCGGCGGCGGCGTCTTCGTGCCGATGGTCGACGCGCTGCTGCTGACGCGTGCCTTCGGCGTGCGCCACTACGGATCGCTCTCGGGCGCGGCGCTGGGAATCGCGTTCGGCGGGCAGCTGATCGCGCCGACGGTGGGTTCCGCGCTCTTCGACGCCACCGGCTCGTATTCGCCGGCGTTCACGCTCTACGCCTCCGTCTCAGCGGGCGCGGCGCTCCTGTTCACGGCCGCGGCGCTGGCGGTGCGAGGCGCGCGACATCGCGAGCGCATGGCGCAGCTGGGCGTGGGAGCGCCGGCCGTGGGGCCGCCGCGCGGTCCGGCGACTGCCGCGCGGGAGACGCCCGCGGAGGAGCCGGGCGAGCCGCCTCCCGCCGCCGGCTAGCTGTACTACCCAGGAAGGTTGTTCACAGGCGGGAGGCGGGGACGGCCCCGCCGACGCCGCCGTGCGGTCGGCGGTGATTGTAGCGGTAGAGCCAGCGTGGGAGCTGGCGCAGCCGCTCGGCGTTGGAGCGGTAGGGGCGGGCGTAGGCCCACTCGTTCTGCAGGATCTGGATGAAACGCTCGGCTTTGCCGTTCGTCTGCGGGCGGTAGGGCCGCGTGTGCGACAGCCGCACGTCTGCGGCAGCGGCGGCGCCGTGGAAGCTGCGGGCGACGGTGTAGGCCTTCGCGTTGTCGGTCAGGACCCGGCGCACGCGCACGCCACGCCGGCGGAAGGCCGCGAGCGCCTGCTCGAGGAAGGCGGCGCAGCTCGCGCCACGCTCGTCGGGCAGGACGGAGACGTAGGCGTAACGGCTGTGGTCGTCGACGGCGACGTGTAGGTACTCCAGCCCCAGCGAACGCCGCGAATGCGGCCCGGAGCGCGTCTCGGCGAAGCCAGGCGCCATTCGCTTGCCGCCGCCCTCGGGGACGCGCCCGAGCTTCTTCACGTCGAGATGCAGCAGGTCGCCGGGGGCGTCGTGCTCGTAGCGGACCGGCTCCCGGGTGACGCGGTGCAGGCGGTCGAGCCGGTTGAGGCCGCGGCGCCGCAGCACGGCGTAGACCGTGGAGCGGGCGACCCCGAGCGCCCACTGGATGCGATGCGGCCCGAATCCCTGCGTGCGTCGCACGGCGCAGATGCGTCGCTCCAGCTCGGGCGGCGTGCGCCGGGGATGCGCGCGCGGGGCGGAGCTGCGGTCCTCGAGCCCTGCCGCTCCCTCCGCCCGGAAGCGCCCCAGCCACTTGGCAACGGTGTGGCGGGAGACGCGGAAGTGGCGAGCGACCTCAGCCTGGGGCCAGCCGGCGTCCACTTCCCGCACGAGCTCGAGTCGGGTCAGCGGCGTCAGCCGCGCGTTACGATGGGCCATGAGGGTGTCCTCTCCTCGCTACTGCCGTGCTGTCACACACAGCAGCGGGCGAGGCCCCTCATCCTCTCAACAACCTACGTGGGAACTACACCTAGCCGCGCTCCGGCGGGTCGCCCGCCGGCTCATCGACGCGCGGCTCATCGTCGGCGCCGTCGCCGGGCTCGGGCGCCGCGCTCGAGGGCTGAGGCTCGCCCCCTGCACGCTCGCCGCGCAGCCCCTCCTCGAAGGCGTCGAGGGCGGGGCGCAGCGGGCGCGGCGTCACGACGCGCGCGGCGGCCCGCGCCCCGCTGGTGCCGGCGCGGCGCAGCTCCTCCTCGTGCTCGCGCGCGTAGCGGGCGGTGTCGCGCGCGGCCTGCTCCGCCCGCGGGCGCGTGGCCTCGGCGGCGGCGCGCGCCTGCCGCGCAAGCTCCTCGGCGCGTGGTCGCGCCACCTCGGCGGCGTGCCGGGCTTCCTCGCTGGCGCGGCGCGCCGCCTGCTCCACGTGCGGGCGCGCGGCCGCGGCGACCTCGCGGGTCGCCTCCTGCGCCGAGCGGGCGAAGCGCCGGAGCGCCGCGCCCAAGGCCGGAGGTGGTGGGGGTGCCGGCGGCGGCGGCGCCTGCTCGTCCGCGGGTGGCGCGCCGCTGCCGGGCTGATCCCCCTCGGTCGCGCGCTCGTCGTCGCCGTGCTCGCCCGCGCTGCCCTCGCGCTCGCTCATGCGCCCGCCCTTTCTTCGTCGTTCGCGCTCGCTTCGCGGACCTCGGCCTCGCTCGCGGCGCCCGCGAGGCGGTAGCGGAAGTCGCAGAAGGCCGCGCCCTCCATAATCGTCTGCGTCCGCTCTAGCCGCAGCCGCTCCGAGTAGCCCTCCGAGAGCGTGAAGTCCCGCGAGCAGGAGAGCAGGAAGCCGAGGTCCGACGCCCCCATCCGCCGGTACATCTCCGCGAAGCGGCAGCCGGTCACGTTGAAGTGCAGCGTCTCGTCGTCGTCGCGCAGCATCTCGATGGTGAGGTCGCCGCCGGCGCCCCCCCACGAGTCCTTCACCTCGCGGAAGCCGGCGAGGTCGTCGCGGCCCAGCCCGCTCGCCACCGCCGCCCCCTGCTCGCGCGAGATCTCTTCGATACGTCTCGCGCGCGAAGCGGTGCGCCTGTTCCCGGCCCAGCTCGCGCTCCAGCCGGCGAATCAGCGGTATCAGCACCTCGGCCTCGATGCCGCGGCGCTGCAGCAGGCTGAACGGCGGCTCGGCCATCGCCACTCCCCGTCCCCCGCACGCGCGCCGCTCGCTCGCTCTCCCGGCGGCGGGCGGTCCCTCCATGGTGCCAGATGAGCGCCGAGCGGTGAGCGGTCAGCCGTCGAGGGGCGCGATCCCGCCGCCGCCACGCCAGGCCGCCACGATCGCGTGGTCGTGCGGGAACGCGAGCACGGGCAGCTCCTCGGGCGCGAACCAGCGCACCTCGTACGCCTCCTCGCCCGCGACGGCTTCGCCCTCGGGCGCCTCGCCCGCGTAGGCGATGAAGATCACCTGCTCGTCGGCGGTGCTGTAGACACCCAGCAGCCGGGTGAGCCGCACCCGTAGCCCCGTCTCCTCCCGCACCTCGCGCGCCGCCGCGTCCTCCACCACCTCGCCGGCGTCGACGTAGCCCGAGGGGAAGGACCAGCGCCCCATCGCCGGCTCGTGGTTGCGACGCACCAGCAGCAGCCGGCCGTCGCGCTCCACCAGCACGCCCGTCGCGACCTTCGGGTCGGCGTAGGCGAGGTGGCCGCAGCGTAGGCAGCGCGGCGGCCGGCTCTCGTCGGCGGGGGCGAGCGCGGCGCCGCACTCGCGGCAGAAGCGCGCGGCGGGTGGCAGCGGGCTCACGACGCCTGGTGGCGCGCGCCCGCGCGCGAGGGCGCTAGAACCACAGCCGCACGCGGCGGAAGCGCTCGACGTAGCGCCCGTCGTCACCCTGCCAGCGGTCGCGAATGAAGGCGAGGAACTCGTCGTCGACGGTGAACTGGCTCGTGTGCGCGACCAGCGCGGCGATCTTCGTCTCCAGCACCGCCGAGATGTCGACGTCCTGGTTCGGCGCGTTCGTCCCGAAGAGGTAGAGCTCGCGCACCTTGTGCGGCTCCAGCCCCTCGGCGATCTGCTCGGGGAAGTTGAGGTGGTCGCGCGCCGTCGGGTAGACGGCGTCCACCGTGGCGAGCCCCGTCGCGCGGTGGTCCGAGTGGTTCACGAACGAGTCCTCGAGGATCACCGGCTCGGGGTCGTGCGTGTAGACGGCGAACGGCCGGAAGGCGCGGATCTCGCGGGTGATCGCGCCCAGCAGCTCGCGGCCGGCGCCCGGCTCGCCGTCGGGGAAGCCGAGGAAGCCGACGGAGCCCACGCCGAGCAGCCGCGCCGCCTCCTCCTGCTCCTCGCGGCGCATCGCGACGAGCTGCGCGGGCTGGAGCGAGCGGTCCTCCGAGCCCTTCGAGCCGTCCGTCACGACGACGTAGCGCACCTCCCACCCGTCCCCCGCGAGCAGCGCCGCCGTCCCCGCCGCGCCGAAGTCCGCGTCGTCGGGGTGCGCGGCGACCACGAGCGCCCGCCGCAGCTCGCCCGCCGGCTCGTCGGGCTCGCCCGGCGCATCGCCGCCGAACAGATCCTCGAGGCTCGCCGCCATCCCGCTCCCCTATCTCCACGCGCGAGGCGGCTTCCGATGCGCGCTCGTCGCGCGCGTCGAAGGCCGGATCAGGTCGCGCGGTTGCTGCTGGCCGCCGGCGTCGCCGCTGCCGCGCGGACCGGGTCGCGCCTCGGCACGCGGTCGCTGCTCGACGCGCCGGGCGCGCCTCGGCTCGATCCTACGCGCTGGCTGCGGTGCGGCCGAGCGGCGCTTGACCGCGGGCGTGGCGTGCGTCTACAGTTCGGAACATATGTACCGACCCCGTGCCACGATCCCGGCTCACCACCGCGGGCAGGGGGCGGCGTCGAGGGTCGCGTGGAGGAGGATCGATGGCCGAGGAGCTCTCGCCGAGGCAGCAGCGCATCTTGCAGTTCCTGCACGACTTCATCGAGGAGAAGGACTACCCGCCCTCGATCCGCGACATTCAGCAGGGCTGTGAGATCTCGTCCACTTCCGTCGTCGACTACAACCTGAAGAAGCTCGAGGAGAAGGGTCACATCCGCCGCGACCGCGAGGTCTCGCGCGCCATCGAGCTGCTGGGCGGCTCGGGCGAGCGCCGGCGCCGCCCCGTCTCCGTGCCGCTGCTGGGGAAGATCGCCGCGGGACTCCCGATCCCCACGCCGCCCGACACCACGAGCCCCGGCGCCTACGGGGAGCAGATCGAGGTCACCGACGAGCAGATCGGCGGCCGGCGCAACGTCTTCGCGCTGCGCGTCGAGGGCAACTCGATGATCGACGCGCTGATCCAGGACGGCGACATCGTGATCCTCGAGGGCACGCACAGCGCCGACGACGGCGACATGGTCGCTGTCTGGCTGCGCGAGGAGAACGAGACCACGCTCAAGCGCTTCTACCACGAGGGCGAGCGCGTCCGCCTGCAGCCGATGAACCAGTCCATGAAGCCGATCTACACAAGCGCCGACAACGTGGAGGTGCAGGGCAAGGTGGTGACGGCGATCCGGCAGAGCTTCTAGCAGCCCGGCGACACGCCCGAGGCACGGGCTGGCGCGAGGCGCCGACGCGCTCGTCTTCGCGCGCGCTAGCGCGGGGGACCGGCGGCACCGCCCGCGCGCGCCAGCGCCGCGACATCCAGCAGCAGCAGCTCCAGCGAGAGCACCTCGGCGATGCGGCCGCTCTTGACGGCGTGGTCGGCGCGCTCGACCGCGCGCAGCCCCGCCTCCGCGACGCGACGCGGCGTCACCTTCGCCTGCCGCACGAGCTTGGTGCGCGCGTAGCCGTTCGCCCCGGTCGCCTCGCCGATCTCGCTCTCGCTGCCCCCGGACTCGGCGCGGTCGGCGGCGCGCACGAGCTGGCCGAGCTGCCGCGCGAGCTGGAACTGCACGCGGCTCGGCTGCTCGGAGCCCTCGGCGAGCATCCGATCGAGGATGCGCAGCGCCACCGCGCCCTGCCCCTCGACGGCCGCGTCGACCAGCTCGAAGAGGCTCTGCGCGCGCGCCTCGGTGGTCAGCAGCCGCACGTCGGCCTCGGTGATCGCGCGCTCGCCGGCGTAGCGCGCGAGCTTGGCGAGCTCGCTGTCGAGGATGCGCAGCTCCGCGCCCACCAGCTCCACCAGCGCGGCGATCGCGCGCGGCTCGATCGCGACTCCCGCGGCCTCCGCGCGCTCGCGCAGCCAGCGCTCGACCTCGCTGCCGCCGCCGCGGGCGTAGACGGAGAGCGGCCGCAGCTCCCGCACCTCGACGCCGTCGAGCGCGGCGAGCTCCCGGAGCAGCGGCGAGCCGCCGACCGGCTCGGGGCGGCGTGCACCACGGCCGCCCCCGCCGCGCCTCGTCGGCGGCTCGCGCAGCACGATCGTCGTCGACGGCGGCAGCTCGGGCAGCGCGTCGAGCAGCGGCTGCCAGCGCTCCACCGCGGCGCGCCCGCGCCCGGCCGCCGTGATCAGGCCGTCCACCAGCACGAGCCGCGCCGCGCCCAGGAACGGCAGCGCCGAGGCGTGCTGCAGCAGCTCGGTCGGCGTGAGGCGGCGCCCGTCGAGGACGCTGCTGTTCGTCGCGAGCATCCCGTCGGCGTCGAGCTCTGAGCGCAGCGCGTCCAGCGCCTCCTGCACGCGGAACTCGTCGTCGCCGTGGAGCACGTGCAGCATCGGGCCTCCCTGCGGCGCCGTCGGCGCTCAGTCGATGTCGAGCTGCCAGCCGAGGAAGCTCGCGAGCGTCGCCAGCGCGAGGATCGCGGGGCCGGGCCAGGCGAGCGCGCCTAGGAAGGCGCCGCCCGCGCCGCCGTCCGCGTTCGCCGCCTGCCACGCGGCCCAGCCCAGCGCGAGCGCGAGGCCGGGGAGCGCCAGCCACCACGGGAAGCGCGGGTCCTCGTCGCTGACGAGCGCCGCGCGCAGCAGTTCGCGCGCGCCGGTGCGCCCGCCGCGCTCGCCCTCGGCGGCCGGCTCGGACGCGGGCTGGCCGCGCTCGGCATCGCTGCTCGCGTCGAGGCCGCCCGCCCCGCCAGCGTCGATCTCTCCGGGGGGGGTCGCGTCGCCCGCCGCCATCGCGCCTCCCGGGCCGATGCTACGCCCGGCCCTCGGCGGCTGGCGAGGCCCCGGCGTCGCTCCCACCTCCCGCCGCGCCGCCCGGGCCGCGCGGGCCGGGCGCCGGGCGCACCGCGAGGTCGCCGCGCGTCCGCCACAGCGCGTAGCCCAGCGCGCCTGCCACCGAGAGCCCCGCCGTTGCCGCCAGCAGCGCGGCGCCCGTGCCGCGGCCGTCGGCGATGACGCCGACGACCGGCGTGGCGATCGCCGTGCCGAGCTGCGAGGCCATCGAGTTCAGGGAGAGCACCGTCGCGCGCTCGCGGTCCGGGACGCGCCGCGCGAGGTAGTCGGTGACCGGCGGGTGCAGCACGCTCCACGCCAGCGGCGACAGCAGGATCAGCGGGAAGAGCGCCCGCTGCCCCGCGGCGCCCGCGAGCAGCGCGTTCGCCGTCGCGAGCACGGCGAACGCCAGCGTTCTCGAGAGCCCGAGGCGGCGCTCGATGGCGGCCGCCGCCCAGCTCCCGGCTGCCGAGGCGAGCGTGATGGCGGCCGCGATCGTGCCGAGCGCCCACAGCGGCGCGCCCAGCTCGGTCGCGATCGGCTGGAACACGGTGAACACGAGCGCCGCCGCAACCAGCACCGCCGCGAAGAGCAGCATGATCGACCACAGCTCGCGCTGGCGCAGCACGCGGCTCGCCGCGCTCACGCCGATGCGCAGGAAGGGCAGGCGCTCGCCGTGCGCAGGCGGCTCGGCGAAGCGCAGCGCGAGCAGTGCGGCCACCAGCCCGAAGCCGCCCGAGAGCACGATCGGCAGCGCCAGCGAGGTGACCTGCGCCAGCAGGGCGCCCGCGATCGCGATGGCGGCGTTCACGCCCCACGCCAGCGCGTTGAGGCGGCCGGCGCGCCCCGCGAACTCCTCGCCGCGGCCGAGCCCCGCCAGCGAGTCGAAGAGCATCGCGTCGTCGGCGCCCGACATCAGCGAGAGCCCGACGCCGAAGAGCGCGAAGGCGAGCAGCAGCAGCGCGAAGCAGCCCGCGAGCCCGAAGAGGGCGAGGCCCGCCGCGGTCAGCAGGCCCGAGGCGACCAGCGAGGGGCGGCGGCCCCAGCGGTTGGCGACCATGCCCGTCGGCACCTCGGCGGCGACGGTGACGGCCGCGAACGCCGACTCGAAGAGCAGCACCTGCCCCAGCGTCAGCCCGCGCTGCTCCAGCAGGTAGAGCACCCAGATGCCCTCGCCGAGCCAGAGCCAGCGCGCCACCCACCACCACGGCAGCAGCCGCAGGTTGCGCTCCAGCGACGCGCGCTCCGCGCCGGTCAGGGCGGGCCGGTCAGCCATCGAGGGTGGTCACGGCGCGCGCCGGGGGGGCGGCCCGCCGCCGGCCGGCGGCGGCATCAGGGGAAGAGGTCGAGCTCGGGGCCGCGCACGATCTCGGCGGCCTCGCCGTCGGCCGCCTCGAAGCGGTAGCCGCGCACGATCGCGGCGGGGATGCCGTCGAGCTTGCCCATCACCAGCTCGGAGGCGCCCGCGATCTCGTCGGCGACGCAGATCTCGGTGACCCGCAGCTCGACGCCGTCCATGTCGGGCTGCCCGACGTAGTCGCGCAGCGGCGCGATGCCCGCGACGCCGATCGCGACGTTGGTCTGCCCGTTCCGCCACGGCCGGCCGAAGGTGTCCGTCATGACGATCGCGACCTCCACGCCCGCGAGCTCGCGGAGGCGCTCGCGGAGGGCGCGGCAGGAGGCGTCCGGGTCGACGGGCAGCAGCGACACCCAGTCCTCGCCGCCGACGTTCGAGCCGTCGATGCCCGCGTTGGCGCAGATCAGGCCGTGGTGCGTCTGCGTGATCAGCACGCCGCGCAGCTGCCGCACGATGCGCGCCGACTCCTGCAGCACCGCCTCGGTGACGCGAGCGTCCTTCTCCCAGCGCTCGGCCCAGGCGCGCGCGTAGGGGCTCGGCTGGAAGCTGTCGCGAGGCACGACGCGACCCTCGACGGCCGAGACGACGCGCTGCGTCACGGCGAGCACGTCGCCGTCGGCGAGCGGCGTGTCCTGCGCGGCCGCCGCCTCGACGATGAGCGCGGCGAGGTCGTCGCCCTCGCCCACGCGCGGGATGCCGCCGATGCCGATGACGCGGATCTCGGGTGGGGCCATCTCTCTCCGAGGGGCTGCCGCTCCTGCCGGAGGCTGCTCGCGGCACAGCGCGCCGTGTGGCGACAATGAGGGTACGCGACCGCCACGACCCGCGGGGTCCTTTTAGAGGGGCTGCCGCTCCTGCCCGCGGCTGCTCGGGGTCGGGCGTGGCCTGCGGCGGTGGAGAGGGCTCGATCAGCCTCTCGCGGACGCGGCAGCGCCCCGGTCGAGCCGGAACGCTCGCGGCGGCCCCCGGGGTGCAGCGGAACGCTGCCGCTGCCTACTCCGCCGCGGGCAGGCCGGCGATGCGTACGCCGGTGTGCGCCTTGTGGCGGCCGTTGAGGCCGATCAGCAGGATCGTGATGCCCTCGACGAAGTGGGAGTAGCGCAGCGGGCCGGCGTCCACGGCGCGCACCCCCTCGATCTGCTCGGCGAGCGCCGAGGCGCGCTGCTTCCCCTCGGCGCCGCCCGTGACGAGCACGTCGGCGTCGACGCGCGCCTGCGGGTCGAGCAGCGTCTCGGCGTCGAGGTTGTGGAAGGCGCCCACCACGGTCGAGTCGGGGAGCAGCGCCGCCGCCTCCTCCGTGGCGGAGCCCGCCTCGACCTCGACGGGACGCGGCCCGCGCTCGAAGCGCACGGGCACCGCCGCGTCGATCACGAGCTTCCCGGCGAGCTGCTCGCGCAGCGACTCCAGCGTGGCGGCGTGGGCGGAGTAGGGCACGGTGACAATGGCGAGCGTGGCGTCGGCGCAGGCCTCGGCGTTGCCGGCGCCGCGCAGTGCGCCCGCGGCGACGCGACCTGCGAGCGATCCAGCGAGCGATCCAGCGAGCTCGGCCGCGATCGCCGCGCCACGCTCGGCGTCGCGGCTGCCGAGGATCACCGTGTGCCCTGCCATCACCAGCCGCGTTGCCAGCCCGCGACCCTCGGGGCCCGTCCCGCCGATGATCGCGATCGTCTCGCTCACCCGTTCGCCTCCCCCGCCACCCTGCTCTGCTGCCGCGCCCGCTCCGGTGCGGCGTGCACCATACAATGGCAGTGTTCCGCTGCACTCGAGGGGCTGCCGCGAGCGTTCCGCTCGACCCGAGAGGCTGCCGCGAGCGCTTCCCTCGACGCGAGGGCAGTCGCCGCCCGCGGTGTGCGCGTGGCAGACCCCGAGGCGGGGAGCAGGCCGATGACTCGCGCGGCGACCGCCGAACAGGAGATCGCCGCGCAGCGAGACGCGCCCGCGCTCGCCGTGCGGGCGCTCTCGCACCGCTACGCGTCGCCCGCCGGCGAGGTGCATGCGCTCGACGGCGCCGCGCTCGAGGTGGGCGCGGGCGAGTTCGTCTCGCTGGTCGGCCCCTCGGGTTGCGGCAAGACGACGCTGCTGCGCATCGCCGCCGGCCTCCTCGATGCGCGCCCCGCCGAGCCTCGCCACCCGTTGTCCGGTAGGAGCGGCAGCCACACCGGTCGAGCGGAACGCTCGTCGAGCGGAACGCTCGCGCTCGTCTTCGGGGAGCAGCCGGCGCACGCCCGCCGCGAGCACTGGCTCGGCCTCGTGCAGCAGGAGCCGGGGCTGCTGCCGTGGCTCTCGGTGGAGCGCAACGTGCGGCTCGCCGCGGAGCTCGCGGGCGTGCGCGCCGACGTGCACGCGCTGCTCGAGCGCGTCGGCATCGCCGAGTTCGCGCGCCACCACCCCGGCGAGCTCTCGGGCGGCATGCGGCAGCGCGTGGCGCTGGCGCGGGCGCTGGTGCACGGGCCGCGGCTGCTGCTGATGGACGAGCCGCTGGGCGCCCTCGATGAGCTCTCGCGCGAGGCGCTGCGGCTGGAGCTGCTGCGGCTCTGGGAGCGCGACCGCGTCTCCGTGCTCTTCGTCACCCACTCGATCCGCGAGGCGGTACTGCTCTCCGACCGCATTAGCGTAATGAGCGAGCGCCCCGGCCGCGTCCTCGCCGAGCTGCCCGTCGACATGCCGCGCCCGCGCGGCGAGGAGCTGGTCGCCACGCCCGAGTTCCTGCGGCTGGAGGACGCCGTGCGCGCCGTGCTGCGCGGCGATTCGGCGCGCCCGTGAGCGAGGTGGCGCGGCCCGCGGAGGCTCGGGGCGCCCGCGCCCGCGCCCGCGCGCGGGACGCCGCGAGGCAGGGCGCGGCGCTCGCGCGGCTCGTCGGGCCGCCCGTGCTCGCGCTCGCGCTGCTGCTCGCCGCGTGGGAGGCGTGGGTGCGGCTGAAGGACGTGCGCGCGTACCTGCTGCCCGCGCCCTCGGCGGTGGGTCGCGCGCTGGCCGACGAGCCGGGGCGCTACCTGGAGGCGGCGTCGGCGACCCTGGTGGCGGCGATGGGCGGGCTGCTCATCGCGACGACGATCGCGCTCGTGCTCGCGATCGCCATGGCGCACTCGCGCGCCGTCGAGCGCGCGCTCTACCCGCCCGCGCTGCTGCTGAAGCTCACGCCGATCGTCGCGGTCTACCCGCTGTTCACGATCTGGTTCGGCTTCGGGCTCTGGCCGAAGATGCTGGTGGCGGCGCTGATCACGTTCTTCCCCACGCTGGTGAACGCCGTCGTGGGGCTGCGCTCCGTCGACCCGGCCGCGCTCGACGCGCTGCGCGCCCTCGACGCCTCGCCGGCGCAGCTGCTGTGGCGGCTGCGGCTGCCCTCGTCGCTGCCGTACCTCTTCGCGGCGCTGCGCATCTCGGTGCCGCTCGCGCTGATCGGCGCGGTGGTCGCGGAGTTCCTCTCGGGCGACGGCGGCATGGGGCAGCTGATCCTGATCGCGAACGGCGACCTGGACACCGCGACGCTGTTCGCCGCGGTCGCGGTGCTGGTGACGATGGGCGTCACGCTGACCGCCGTGCTGGCGTATAGTGAGCGTCGCGTGCTGTTCTGGCACGCCTCCACCAGCGGCGTGTAGCGCCCGCGGGCACCCCGCGGATGCACGTCGCGCCCGCGCCCAGGCCCATCACGGGCGGCGCGGGGCGGTCGGCCAGATCGCGTGCAGCGCCCGCGACCACGTCGCGGATGCACGCACCGGACTACCGGAGCGTGCTCATCCTGTCCTGGAGATCAATGTCCTGGAGATCGAAGGGCGCGCTGGCGGCGCTTGCGTCGCTCGCGCTGCTCGCCGCCGCCTGCGGCGGGGACGACGACGAGGGGCTGCAGGAGATCGCCTTCATGGCGGGCTTCCGCGCGCAGGCGAACCTGCCTTTCGTCGCGGTCTACGTCGCCGACGCCAACGGCTACTTCGAGGAGGAGGGGCTGGCGGTGACGATCCGCCACTCCTCGGGCGCCGACGAGCATCTGAAGCTGCTGCTGGAGCAAGACGTCGCGTTCATCACCGGCACCGCCGCGCAGGCGCTGCGGCGGTACGCCGACGGGCTGCCGCTGCGCGCGGTCGCGCTCTTCGGGCAGCGCGGCGACCAGGGCTTCGTCGTGCGCGCCGACTCCGGCATCGTCTCGCCCGCCGACTTCCGCGGGCGTAGCGTCGGCTTCAAGGCGGGCGTGGTGCCGGCGGAGCTGCACGCGCTGCTCGCGACGGCGGGGCTGACCGTCGACGACGTGCGGCTGCAGGCGGTGGGCTTCGACCCGCGCGTCTTCATCGAGGGGCAGGTCGAGGTCTACCCGGTCTTCCTCGACAACGAGCCCGACACGATCCGCCGCGCCGGCGTGGCGATCACGGTGATCGACCCGCACGACCACGGCGTGCCGACCCTCGGGCTGACCTATCTCGCGCACGAGGAGATGCTGGCCGAGGACCCCGAGCTCGCCGAGCGCTTCCTGCGCGCGACGCTGCGCGGGGCGCTGTGGGCGCGCGACCACGTCGACGAGGCGGTGGAGATCACGCTGCGCTTCGCCGAGGGCGCCGACGCGGACCACCAGCGCTTCCTGCTGGAGACGGATCTCGCGAACGCCGCGCGCGCCGACGGCATGGGCCGCTCGACGCCCGACCAGTGGGAGGCGCTCGCCGAGGTGCTGCTGCGCTACGACGTGCTCGACGCTCCCGTCGACGCCCCCGCCGCCTTCGATTCGACCCCCATCGAGCGCATCTACGCCAGCGGTCCGCTGGACTAGCTGGGCTTCCGCCGGCAGCGTTCCGCTGGCAGCGTTCCGCTGGCGGCGTTCGCTGCACCTCAGGGCTGCCGCCGCCACGGAGCAGCGTTGGGTTTCGGGGCGACCGATGGGCGGGCTCGAGGGCTGGGCGCGCCGTCCTCAGACGGGCCGTCTGGGTGACGTCGGCCGAGCCCTCCCGAGAAGCGAGCCCCGTGTGCGGCTCGCACCCGCTCTGCCCCGACTAAAAAAGCTGGATGGCGCCGGTGCCGGCCCAGACGTTGTCAAGGTAGACCTCGACCTCCCAGGTGCCGGCGCCCAGCGGCGCGTCCTCGTGGTGGCCGACCCACCACAGCCCGCTCTCGCCGCCCGTCCAGCGCACCAGCGGTGACTGGTACACCACGCGGCCGTCGTGGAAGACCACCCAGCGCAGCAGCTGCACCGCGCTCGCGCCCTCGTACTCGAAGAAGCCGAGCAGCTGCTGGGCGCTACTGGCGGGCGGGAAGAGCGGCCCCTGCTCCTCGCCCGCGATCGAGGCGAAGGAGAACGCGCCGACGCTGGCCTCGGGCGGCGCCACGCCGATGTAGGCGAGGCCGGCTGCCGTCAGCGAGCCGTTCACCCACACCTCCAGCTGCCAGCGGCCGCGCGGGATGCCGTTGGGGTTGGGCGCGACCAGGCGGTCCGTCACCACCGCGAAGCTGCCCCCCGCCCAGGTGTAGGAGGAGGAGAGCGTGTCCTGCAGCACGCCCTCCAGGTACCAGCGCTCCTCCACCAGCGCGTCGTCGGGGATGCCCTGCGCCGCGAACTCGTAGTGCAGCGTGGCGAGACCGGGCGCGGGGAAGCGCGTGTAGTCGAAGAGCGCGAGTCGGGCGCCCTGCTCGAGCGCGTTCTCGGCGAACGCGGGCCCGCGCACGACGACGCCCGGCGCGCCCGCCGCGATCGAGCGACCGGCCACCAGCAGCGGATGCTGCAGCGGCGCGCGGTAGCGGGCTCGGGGAGCAGCGTCGCGCGCCGCCTCGATCAGCGGCTCGGCGAGCCCCACCGGGCGCGCGGCGCCGAGCTCCGCGGCGGCGTCGTAGCGCAGCTGGCCCAGCACGCCGACCAGCGCGCCCGACGCGTCGAAGGCGGGCCCGCCGCCGATGCCCGCCGGCAGCCGCGCGTCCACGTCCAGCCACGCCCGGCCCTCCACGTCGAACGCGGAGCGCGCGCCCAGCAACGTCGCGTTGGCCACGGTGACGGCGCCCGACGCGTCCGCCCCCGGCGCGCCCGGCTCGTCCCCGCGGAAGCCGAAGAGGCGCAGCGCCTCGCCGGGGGCGACGGCGGCCGAGTCGCCGAGGCGCACCGCGGGCGGCGAGAACTCGCCGGCCGCGAGCGGTCCGCCGCGGTAGATGCGGACCGCGCGCAGCACCGCGAGGTCCAGGTCGGGCGCGGCCGTCACGATCTCCGCCTCGTAGACCAGCTCGGCGGGCTCGCCCGGCACCGGGCTGCGACCGATCGCGATCGTGGAGTAGGCGCGGCTGCCGTCGACGCGGAACGGATCGACCAGCGGGTAGCTGGTGAGGATGAACGCCCGGTCGCGATCGACGACCACGCCGGAGCCGCGGCGCACGGTCCGCACGATGCCACTCGCGCTGTCGATCAGCCAGACCTGCACCACGGAGCGCGCGAGCTCGACGTCCGGGATGCCGGGCGCCGCGGGCGCGCTGCTGGTGGCGCCCGCCACGCCGAGGGCGGCCGGCGGCACGATCGGCGTCGGCGCGACGAGCGGCGCGGGCGTGGCGGTCGGGACCGCGGTGGCCTCGCCGGGGATCAGCTCGGCGGTGCGCTGGCACGCCGCTGCCAGCAGCGCGAGCGCCACGAGCACCAGGGCGAGGGGGAGAGCTCGCATCGGTCGCACCGCCGCCGCAGCGCCCCCCGCCGCCCGGCGCGGGGCTCGATTAGCACGATGTTTACACTGATCATGTCGCGCTTTGACTCCGATTATTGACTATGAGGGAGCTGAAAGACCACCCGGAGGGCTCACATGGCTTCGCGAACCGGGCTACAGGCGGCTCTGCTGGGCGCCGTCGTCGTCGTCTCGATGGTGGTAGGCGGCGCCGTGACCGCGCTCGTCACCGGCGACGAGGCCGCCGCGCCCGTCGTCGTGCAGACGCCGGCGCCCGTGAGCAGCCCGCTGCCCGTTGCCTCGACGACGCCCCCGGTCGCGGACGCCGCGGGCTCGGCCGGCGGCGCCGATCTCGCCTCGTCGATCGCGGACCTCCCCGGCCTCGTGGAGGCGGTGCTGCCCTCGGTCGTGAAGGTGGAGACGTCGAGCGGCTTCGGCGGCGTCGGCGGCGTCGGCTCGGGCGTGATCGTCGACAGCTCGGGCCACGTCGTCACGAACTTCCACGTCATCGAGGGCGCCGACGAGGTCTCGGTGCTGCTCGCCGACGGCACGCGCGCCCCGGCCGAGGTCGCGGGCGTCGACCCGGGGAACGACCTCGCGGTGCTGCGCGTCACCGTGCAGCCCCAGCTGCTCTCGCCGGCCGTGCTCGCGGACTCGGACGCGGTGCGCGTGGGCGAGGCGGTGTTCGCCATCGGCAACCCGTTCGACCTGGACTTCACCGTGACCTCGGGCATCGTCAGCGGCCTGCATCGCGACACGCAGTCGAGCTTCTCGAGCCGCCGGATTCGCGACGTCATCCAGACCGACGCCGTCGTGAACCCCGGCAACTCGGGCGGGCCGCTGTTCAACACGGCGGGCGAGGTGGTGGGCATCAACAGCTCGATCGAGAACCCGACCGGCCAGCGCGTCTTCGTGGGCGTCGGCTTCGCGGTGCCCTCGAACACCGTGGCGCGCTTTCTGCCCGAGATGATCGCGGGCGAGACGGTGCGGCACCCGCAGCTCGGCATCGCCGGCGTCTCGCTCGACCCCGCGATCGCCGCCGACGCGGGCGCCGGCGTGGAGGCGGGCGTCTACCTCACGCTGGTGAACCCGGGCAGCGCCGCCGAGCGCGCGGGGCTGCGAGCGGCGAGCGTGCGCGACGGCGCCGGCCGGCTGCTCGCGGGCGGCGACGTGGTCACCGCCATCGACGGCGAGGCCGTGACTAGCATCGAGCAGCTCGCGCGGCTCATCGACCACCGGCGCATCGGCGACTCGGTGACCCTGACGGTGGTTCGCGGCGGCGATGAGCTGATGCTCACGGCGACGCTCTTGGAGTGGGGCGGCTAGCTGTAGTTCCCACGTAGGTTGTTGACAGGATGAGGGGCCTCGCCCGCTGCTGTGTGTGACAGCACGGCAGTAGCGAGGAGAGGACACCCTCATGGCCCATCGTAACGCGCGGCTGACGCCGCTGACCCGACTCGAGCTCGTGCGGGAAGTGGACGCCGGCTGGCCCCAGGCTGAGGTCGCTCGCCACTTCCGCGTCTCCCGCCACACCGTTGCCAAGTGGCTGGGGCGCTTCCGGGCGGAGGGAGCAGCAGGGCTCGAGGACCGCAGCTCCGCCCCGCGCGCGCATCCCCGGCGCACGCCGCCCGAGCTGGAGCGACGCATCTGCGCCGTGCGACGCACGCAGGGATTCGGGCCGCATCGCATCCAGTGGGCGCTCGGGGTCGCCCGCTCCACGGTCTACGCCGTGCTGCGGCGCCGCGGCCTCAACCGGCTCGACCGCCTGCACCGCGTCACCCGGGAGCCGGTCCGCTACGAGCACGACGCCCCCGGCGACCTGCTGCATCTCGACGTGAAGAAGCTCGGGCGCGTCCCCGAGGGCGGCGGCAAGCGAATGGCGCCTGGCTTCGCCGAGACGCGCTCCGGGCCGCATTCGCGGCGTTCGCTGGGGCTGGAGTACCTACACGTCGCCGTCGACGACCACAGCCGTTACGCCTACGTCTCCGTCCTGCCCGACGAGCGTGGCGCGAGCTGCGCCGCCTTCCTCGAGCAGGCGCTCGCGGCCTTCCGCCGGCGTGGCGTGCGCGTGCGCCGGGTCCTGACCGACAACGCGAAGGCCTACACCGTCGCCCGCAGCTTCCACGGCGCCGCCGCTGCCGCAGACGTGCGGCTGTCGCACACGCGGCCCTACCGCCCGCAGACGAACGGCAAAGCCGAGCGTTTCATCCAGATCCTGCAGAACGAGTGGGCCTACGCCCGCCCCTACCGCTCCAACGCCGAGCGGCTGCGCCAGCTCCCACGCTGGCTCTACCGCTACAATCACCGCCGACCGCACGGCGGCGTCGGCGGGGCCGTCCCCGCCTCCCGCCTGTGAACAACCTTCCTGGGTAGTACAGCTAGCGCGTCCTCGATAGCCCCCCGCCAGGCGCGGCCCCCGGCCCTCCCCCGGGGGCCGCTCCGCGTCCGGGGGTCGCGCCCGCGGTGGGCGGGCCGGCGCCGCTCCGAGCCGCAGCGACCCCTCCGCGAGCCGCTCGAGGAGCAGCGCCACCGTCGCCTCGGGCGTCTGCTCCGAGCTGTCGATCGCGTGCGGCGCGTACTCGCCGAGGTCGCCGAACTCGTCTTGCAGCCGGCGGATCGCGCCCTCTTCGATCGGCTCGTCGTCGCCGCGCGAGCGGGCGCACGCCCGCGCCACGTCGAGGCGCGGCCGCAGCACCGCGTAGTGCACGGCGGCGCCCGCCTCCTCGATCGGCCCGCGCACGAGGTCGAGCGCCACGGTCCGATCACGCCCTCGACGACCGCCGCGTAGCCCCCCGCGACGTAGGCGGCCGCGGCGGCGCCGACCGCGCGCAGCACGACCCGGTTCTGCGCGTCGGCCTCGGGGAGCCACGGATCGAGTCGGCCGCGGCGGATCGCCTGCCAGAACGGGTCGGCCTCGACGCAGACGCCGCGCTCCCAGCCGCGCGCGAGCAGCCGCGCGACCGTCGTCTTCCCGGCGCTGGGCGGCCCGCGAGTATCAGCGCGCCGTCGATGCGCCGCTCCTCCCTCACCGCGGGCCGCGCCGCGTCCGGGCTACCGCTCGTGCGGAGGCGGGAGCTCGAGGGCGCGGCCGGCGACGAGCAACCACGCGCGCTCGGCGGCGGCGGAGAGCCGCTGGTTCGCGCCGCCCAGCAGGTCGCGGTAGAGCCGCCCGAGCGCGCTGGGCGGCACCACGCCGCCCCCCACCTCGTTGCTGACGGCGATCGTCGGTCCCGGGCGCGACGCGACGGCGGCGAGCAGCTCGTCGAGCGCGGCATCGACGTGCCGCTCGATCGCCGCCGCGACCGCGGACGCGATCTGCGCGGGCGCCGGCTCCCCCACGCCCAGCTCGGCGAGCAGCAGGTTCGAGACCCAGAGCGAGGCGCAGTCGAGCAGGACGCACGCCTCGTCGGGCGCCTCGCCCAGAGCCGCCGCCGGGTGGAGCGGCGCCTCGATGGTGCGCCAGCCCGCCGGGCGCTCGGCGCGGTGGCGCGCCACCCGCGCGGCGAGCTCCTCGTCGCCGGGCTCCATCGTCGCGACGTAGAGGACGGGGCGGCCGCGCTCGGCCTCGGCGGCGGCCAGCCGCTCGGCGAAGCGGCTCTTCCCGGAGCGAGCGCCGCCCGTGACGAGGTGGAGCGCGCCCATCAGCGCCGGGCACGCGCGACGTGCGCCGCGCCAGCGGGGCCGCGAGCGGCGGGCGCCGCGCTCACGACAGCGTCAGCGGCTCGAGCCAGTCGCGCGCGCCCGCGGCCACGATTGCGAGCCACACCACGACCTGCGCCAGCTCGATTGCCGCGCCGTGGGTGTCGCCGGTGATGCCGTGTAGCATCCGCGCCGACGCGCCGGCGACGAGCAGCGCGGCCGCCGCCGCGAGCGCGACCAGCACGAGGCCGGGCGCGCCGAACAGCACGACCGCGGCGCCGACTGCGATCGCCGTCGCGAGCGGGGCCGACAGCGGCCACAGCGACGCGGCGACGGCGTGCCCGAGGCCGCGCGGCCGCGCCGGGCGGAACGCGAGCGCGACGGGCACGATCGCCCACCGCGCGAGCGCCGGGGCGAGCAGCAGCCCCACGTCGCGCACGGGCTCCTCCAGCGCCGCGAGGGCCGCCCACTGCGCCAGCAGCATCAGCACCAGTGCCATCACGCCCGCGGGGCCGGTGGTGCCCTCGCTCATCACGCCGAGGCGCTGGTTGCGGTCGCCCTGCAGCGCGAGCCCGTCCGCGGTGTCGGCGACGCCGTCGAGGTGCAGACCGCCCGAGGCGAGCGCCAGTGCGGCGACCAGGATCGCCGCCGTCGGCTCGGGCGGCAGCAGCTCGGAGAGGCCGCGGTCGAGCGCCCACAGCCCGCCGCCCAGCAGCAGGCCGACGGCGGGGAACCACGCGACGGCCGCGCCGAAGCTGGCGTCGTCCCAGCGGCGCACGCGACGCAGCCGCAGCGTGGTCAGGAACTCGAGGGCGATCAGCGGCGCGCCCCAGGCGGGGCCGCCACCGCCGGGCCCGCCCTCGTCAGGCCTCGGGCGCAACAGCGTCGTCCGCATCGCTCACCCCTGCTTCCTCGAAGGTCGCCATCTCGTCCAGCAGCCGGCAGGCGGCGACGCACAGCGTGATGCCGAGCGCCGCGCCCGTGCCCTCGCCCAGTCGCATGCCGAGGTCGAGCAGCGGCTCCAGCCCCAGCCGCTCGAGCGCCGCCGCGTGCCCCGGCTCCACGGAGCGGTGCGCGGCGACGAGGTAGGGCGCGCAGGCGGGCGCGATCTCCGCCGCCACCAGCGCCGCCGCGCCCGCGATCAGCCCGTCGACGACGGCGGGCACCCGCGCCGCCGCCGCGCCGAGGTAGACGCCCGCGAGCAGCCCGATCTCGAAGCCGCCGAGGGAGGCGAGCAGCGCGATGCCGTCGCCCGCCGCGCCGCCGGCTGCGCGGTGCCGAGCCAGCGCGCGCTTCACCGCGTCGAGCTTGCGCGCGTAGCCCGCGTCGTCGATGCCGGCGCCGCGCCCGGTGACGGCGGCCGCGGGCCGCCCCGTGGCCGCGGCGACGAGCGCCGCGGCGGCCGTGGAGTTGCCGATGCCCATCTCGCCGCAGCCCACGATGTCCAGGCCCGCGCCTCCGCGCTCCTCCTCGATCAGCGCGACGCCGGCGGCGACGGCGCGCTCGGCGAGCGAGCGCGACATCGCGGGGCGCTCGGCGATGTCGGCGGTGCCCGCGCCCAGGCGGAGCCGCAGCAGCTGCGGGTGCAGCGGCGTCTCGCCTCGCACGCCCGCGTCCACCACGCGCACGCGCGCGCCGGCGTGCGTCGCGAGCACGTTGATCGCGGCCCCGCCCGCGAGGAAGTTCGCGACCATCTGCGCCGTGACCTCGGCGGGGTAGGCGGAGACGCCGCGCGCGGTCACGCCGTGGTCGCCCGCCGCCACCACGATCAGCCGCCGATCGAGGCGCGGGCGCGGCTGGCCGCTGGCGGCGGCGAGGCGCTCGGCCAGCGCCTCCAGCCGGCCGAGCGCGCCCGGGGGCTTGGTGAGGCGGCCCTGCCGCTCGCGGGCGGCGGCGGCGGCCTCGGCGTCGGGCGGCGCGATCCGCTCCACCGCCCGCGCGATGCGCGCCGCTGCGTCCGGCTCGTGCGTCCGTGCGTGCTTCGCGCTCAGTAGTCGATCCCCGGCTGCGCCTTGATGCCGCTCTGGTAGGGGTGCTTCACCTCGGTCATCTCCGTCACGAGGTCGGCGAGCTCGACGAGCGCGGGTGCGGCGTCGCGGCCCGTGAGGATGAGGTCGACGTCGGGCGGGCGCGCGCGCAGAGCGGCGACCACCTCGTCGGCGTCGAGCCAGCCGTAGCTCACGGGGTAGGTGATCTCGTCGAGCACGACGAGGTCGTAGCGGGCCGAGTCGATCTTCTCGCGCGCCAGCGCCCAGCCCTCGCGCGCCAGCGCCTTGTCCTTCTCGATGTCCTTCGAGAGCCAGGTGAAGCCGTCGCCCAGCGGGATCATCTCGATCCCCATCGCCTCGGCGGCGCGGCTCTCGCCGAAGTGGGAGGTGGTCGCCTTGATGAACTGCAGCCAGCAGATCGACCAGCCGCGGCCCCACGCGCGCATCGTCACCCCCAGCGCGGAGCTCGTCTTGCCCTTGCCGTTCCCGGTGTAGAGCAGCACCAGCGGATGCCGCTTGCGGAAGAGGCCCTGCCACTGCTTGGGCGGCTGCGCGACGGGCGCAGGCGCGCGGCCCTCCTCGTCCTCCGCCGCCTCGTCGGCCCGCTCCGTCGCCCGCTCGGGCGCGCCTTCCGGCACGGCTGCCCCTCCCTCGCGCTCACCGTACACCGGGCGGCGCCTCCGCGATCGCGGCGGCCGGCTCGCCCGCGTGCGGCGCCGACGGTACGCTTCTTGCTCGCGACGCCGGGCGGGGGACGGACGGGTCGACGTGAAGCAGCGCAGCGAGGCCGCCGCGCCCGGCAGCACGCCCGCCGACGTCGAGCTGCGGGTCGCGCGCCCGGACGATCTGCCGGCGCTGCTTGCGATCTACAACCACTGGGTGCGGGAGAGCGTCGCCACTTTCGACCTCGAGCCGCTGACGCTTGCGGACTGGCGCCCCTGGTTCGCGGAGCATCGGCACCCGGACCGCCCGCTGCTCGTCGCGGAGGGCGCGGCCGCGCCGGGCAGGGTGGAGCCGGGCGGCGCGCGCGAGCTGCTGGGCGGCGCGTGGCTCTCCGGCTGGCGGCCGCGCCCGGGCTTCGCGCGCACTGCCGAGTCCTCGATCTATCTCCACCCGGAGGCGCGCGCGCGGGGGCTCGGCCGCGCGCTCTACGGCGCGCTGATCGATCGGGCGCGCGATCGCGGGCTGCACACGCTGATCGCGGTGATCACGCCGCCCAACCCCGCCTCGGTCGCGCTGCACGAGAGCCTCGGCTACGAGCGCGTCGGCGTGACGCGCGAGGTGGGCTGGAAGTTCGAGCGCTGGCAGGACAGCGAGATCTGGCAGCTGCTGCTCGATGGCCCCGCGCGGGGCTGACGCTCAGCTGGCGGCCCCGCGGAGCGCCCACCAGCTAGGCGATCTCCGGCGTTGACAAGCGCATCGGCGGCTGTATGCTCTTGTTGTCACAATCACGAGCATCCGACGCACGTGACGTGACAGCGCCTCTGGCGCACTGCCTAATCTCCGAAGGGAGACCGGGGGAACCATCTTTTGGGGTGAACCCTCGCTCAGAGGGCGGGTGAACCTGTTCCACCCGAACCCGTCAGCTTACCCCGGCGGCAGCAGAGCAGGTCTCGGCCGGTAGGATGCCGGCACGAACCCCTCCTGCGGGAGGTTCGCGTCACTGGGTGACGCGAGGAGGCCTGACCACCGTGATCCACTCCACACCGCCGCGCCACTGTCCGCGCTGCAGAGGCCTGATCATCGTCGAGGACGACTGGTACGGCACCTTCGGCACCTGCGTCGCCTGCGGCTACGTCCACGAGACGCAGCGCGCCGACCCGAAGGACCTGCTGGCCGAGGAGCAGCTCGCTGCCGGCAAGCAGCGGCGCCGCCAGCCCTCGCACGGGAAGCTGCGCCTCTAGGCCGCCGCCTCCCCGCCCCGGCCCGCGCACATCCCGCCGAGCGGCGTCGAGCCGCTGCTCGCCTCGCACGCCGCGCCCCACGGGTGCAGGCGCGGGGGTTGCCGCGCGTCCCACGCGCCGCTTCGCCCGCCGGGTCGCGCCGATCTCTCGCCGAAGATCGGGGGTTCCCCGATCCGGGTCGAGGATCACTCGGCCATAGCATCCCCTCGGGCGGCGCATGGACGCGCCGATCGGGAGAAGGGGAGGCACGGATGGCGGGGAGACTACGGATGGTCGCGGGCAGGGGCGGCAGCCGCCGAACGGCGGGGCGTGACGCCGCCGCGGTGGTGAACGCGCCCGTGCGCGGCGGCTGCATGCATCACTGGGTCCTCGGCGATCCGGCAGCGGGCGCGGTGCCGGGAAGCTGCCGGCGCTGCGGCGAGCAGCGCGCTTTCCCCGCGAGCCCCGATTCCACCGATCGCTTCGACGATTACCGCGAGGTCACCTCGCCGTCGAGCTACCTGCAGGACCGCCGGTCGGCCTAGTTGTACTACCCAGGAAGGTTGTTCACAGGCGGGAGGCGGGGACGGCCCCGCCGACGCCGCCGTGCGGTCGGCGGTGATTGTAGCGGTAGAGCCAGCGTGGGAGCTGGCGCAGCCGCTCGGCGTTGGAGCGGTAGGGGCGGGCGTAGGCCCACTCGTTCTGCAGGATCTGGATGAAACGCTCGGCTTTGCCGTTCGTCTGCGGGCGGTAGGGCCGCGTGTGCGACAGCCGCACGTCTGCGGCAGCGGCGGCGCCGTGGAAGCTGCGGGCGACGGTGTAGGCCTTCGCGTTGTCGGTCAGGACCCGGCGCACGCGCACGCCACGCCGGCGGAAGGCCGCGAGCGCCTGCTCGAGGAAGGCGGCGCAGCTCGCGCCACGCTCGTCGGGCAGGACGGAGACGTAGGCGTAACGGCTGTGGTCATCGACGGCGACGTGTAGGTACTCCAGCCCCAGCGAACGCCGCGAATGCGGCCCGGAGCGCGTCTCGGCGAAGCCAGGCGCCATTCGCTTGCCGCCGCCCTCGGGGACGCGCCCGAGCTTCTTCACGTCGAGATGCAGCAGGTCGCCGGGGGCGTCGTGCTCGTAGCGGACCGGCTCCCGGGTGACGCGGTGCAGGCGGTCGAGCCGGTTGAGGCCGCGGCGCCGCAGCACGGCGTAGACCGTGGAGCGGGCGACCCCGAGCGCCCACTGGATGCGATGCGGCCCGAATCCCTGCGTGCGTCGCACGGCGCAGATGCGTCGCTCCAGCTCGGGCGGCGTGCGCCGGGGATGCGCGCGCGGGGCGGAGCTGCGGTCCTCGAGCCCTGCCGCTCCCTCCGCCCGGAAGCGCCCCAGCCACTTGGCAACGGTGTGGCGGGAGACGCGGAAGTGGCGAGCGACCTCAGCCTGGGGCCAGCCGGCGTCCACTTCCCGCACGAGCTCGAGTCGGGTCAGCGGTGTCAGCCGCGCGTTACGATGGGCCATGAGAGTGTCCTCTCCTCGCTACTGCCGTGCTGTCACACACAGCAGCGGGCGAGGCCCCTCATCCTGTCAACAACCTACGTGGGAACTACAGCTAGCCGCCGCGGGAGCGGGCACGGCGCCCGCGACGTACGCTGCCCCGGCGGCGGGGCCCCACCGAGACACGCAGACCCAGGAGGCTCCCCTTGTCCGTGACCGACCGCTCGTCCGGGATGGCGCCACTGACCCGGGGGGCCACGCAGCGCCGCGGCCAGCGCATCCGCCTGCTGATCGCCAACGATCACGCGCTGCTGCGGCAGGCCCTGCGCGCACTCCTGGACGGGCAGGACGGGCTCGAGGTGGTCGGCGAGGCCTCCAACGGGCGCGACGCGGTGGAGGCCGCCGAGCGGCTGCTCCCCGACGTCGTGCTGATGGACAATGGGTGATGCCCGGCCTCAACGGCATCGAGGCGACGCGGCAGATCACGAAGCGCGTCCCCGGCTGCTGCATCCTGATCCTCACCGCCTACCTGTAGGACGAGCGACTGCTGCAGGCGCTGCGGTCGGGCGCCAACGGCTACGTGGTGAAGAACTCCGACCTCGAGGAGCTGCTGCTGGCGGTGCGCTCCGTGCACCGCGGCAACACCTACTTCTCCTCCGCCGTCTCCGAGGAGATCGCGGTGAACGAGGTGCTGATGCAGGCGAAGCAGCCGGTGGCCCGCACCGGCTACGACCTGCTCACCAACCGCGAGCGCGAGGTGCTGCAGCTGATCGCCGAGGGCTACTCCAACCAGCGCATCGCCGATGAGCTGGTGATCTCCGTGAAGACGGTGGAGGCGCACAAGGCGCACATCATGAGCAAGCTCCACGCCCGCAACCGCACGGATCTGATCCGCTACGCGATCAAGCATGGCCTGGTGGACCTCGAGAGCCCCAAGCTCGACGAGCCGCCGGCCGGCTCCCGCTCCGCCTCCGCCTAGCAGCGTTCGGCTGCACCCGAGCGGCTGGCAGCGTCCCGCTGCACCCGAGGGGCTGCCACCGGCGCTGACGGGCGCCGGTGGCCGGGCCGCACGACGAGCTTCGCTCGATCGCTGAGCGGCGGAGGCGCGGGCCTCCGCCGCCTTCGATCTCGCCGCAGGCTGCGCCCCCGCCGAGCGCGCCGGAACGCTCCATGCCTAGCCCTTCGGCCCGCCCCCCGAATCTCCGGAGACCCGCTGGCCCCTCGAGCCCGGCGGCAGCCCCTTTGAGTGCAGCGGAACGCTGCCAGCCCCTCGAGTGCAGCGGAACGCTGCCGCTGCCGCTGCTGGAAGCTACGTGCGTCGCGGCTCGGGCGTGGGGGGTGCGCGCGCCCGTAGTCGGGGAGCCCCTGATGGGGGGCGCGCGGGGGTGCTCGGAGAATGGCCTGCGCGTCGCCCTCGGCCGCGGGGTCGGTGGTGCGCGCAGCGTGGGGCAGCCGCGCGGGGGAGGCCGGCGGTGATTCGCGTCACTCGCCTGGACGGCAGCGTCTTCTACGTGAACGCCGAGTACATCCAGACCGTGGAGAGCACCCCCGACACGCACATCGTGCTGGTCACCGGCACCTCCTCCGTCGTGCAGGAGAAGGACCACGAGATCGTCGAGCAGGTGATGGCGTACCGGCACGCGGCGTACGGCCGCGGGACGCCGCCGACGCATCTGCAGGTGGTGCAGGGCTGAGCAGCGCCCGCCAGAGCGGCGGCGCAGCCGTGCTGGGCCGGTAGGGGGAGCCGTGGACCTCGCCACGATCCTTGGGCTGCTGATCGCCACGATCGGCATCCTCGGCGGCTTCGTCATCGACGGGTGGCGCGATCGCCGGCCTCTTCAACATCCCCGGCCTGATGATCGTGGTGGTGGGCACGCTGGGCGCGACGATGATCGCGTTTCCCCTCGGCCAGTTCATGAAGATCCCCAAGCTCTACATGATCGCCCTCTTCGGCAGCAGCCACGAAGAGCCTGCCAAGATGTCCAACACGCTCGTGGACATGGCCGAGCGCGCGCGCCGCGAGGGCCTGCTCTCGCTGGAGGACGAGGCGCAGAAGGTGCAGGACCCCTTCGCGAAGAAGGGGCTGATGCTGATGATCGACGGCACCGATCCCGAGGCGCTGCGCTCGATCCTGGAGATCGACATCGAGGGCGTGTCGGCGCGCCACAAGGAGAACGCCAAGATGTTCGAGGCGGGGGGCGGCTTCGCCCCCACCCTCGGCGTGCTGGGCGCGGTGATGGGCCTCATCACCGTGCTGGGCAACCTCGGCGGTGACCCGGCGGCGCTCGGCCACGGCATCGCCGTTGCCTTCGTCGCGACCTTCTACGGCGTCGGCATGGCCAACGTCATCCTGCTGCCGATCGCCGAGAAGCTGAAGGTGAACTCCCAGGAGGAGCGCGTCGTTCGCGAGATGACGCTGGAGGGAATCCTCGCCATCCAGGCCGGCGACAACCCGCGCATCGTGCGCGAGAAGCTCGAGGCCTACCTCGCGCCGTCCGAGCGTGGCCACGGCGCCGAAGAGGAGCGCGGCGATGACGCGGATCCGGCCGCCGCGTGAAGAAGCACGCGCAGGAGGCCGAGCCGGAGAACGCTGAACGATGGGTGCTCTCGTATGCCGACCTGGTCACGCTCCTGCTGGGCTTCTTCATCATCCTCTTCGCCTCAGCGGACGTGAACGCGCAGAAGTTCCAGCTGCTGGCCCGTGGGCTCTCGGAGGCCTTCAACGTCGACGTCAAGGAAGGATCGAACGGCGCGTCGCCGCTCTTCGATGGGGACTCCGGATTCCTCCCGGAAGCGAGCGCTCGCTCGCTGATCGCCACGGACCTGGAGGCGATCCGCAGAACCATCGACTCGGGCACCGCCTCTATCGGTCGGCTGGGCGAGATCGTGGTCTCGCAGGATGAGGACCGCATCGTGATTCGCCTCTCGGACAACCTGCTCTTCCCACCGGCCTCGGCGGACATCCGCAGCTCGGCGCTGCCGCTGCTGGCGATCGCGTCGCGCTCGCTGCTGGGGGTGGAGCAGGAGGTGCGGGTCGAGGGGCACACCGACAACGTCCCCGTGAACACGGAGTGCTACCCCTCCAACTGGGAGCTCTCCTCCTCGCGCGCCACCGCGGTGCTGCGCTACCTGACGGAGACGGGCGAGCTGCCGGCGAGTCGCATCTTTGCCGCGGGCTACGGCGAGTTCCGCCCGGCGGCCACCAACCTGACGCCGGAGGGGCGCGCGGTGAACCGGCGCGCCGACATCGTCGTGCTCTACCCGCCCGCGCAGATCGACGCGCGCGCCCCGGCCGCCGGCCCCGCCTTCGACGGCCTGCTCCCGGTGGAGTCGCTTCCCGTCGGCGAGGCGCCGCCCATCGGCGAGCTGCCGGGCGGCGGGGCGGGCGGCGGATCGAGCGAGGGAGCCGGCGCCGCCGAGGAGCAGCCGGGGGCGCAGGAGCCCGCAGCAGGAGCCGGGGAATGAGCCTCTTCAGCAAGCCGCTCGTGCTCGCGGGAGTCGGGGGTGTGGCCGGCATCGGTGTCGCCGCCGGGCTCTTCTTCTTCGTCTTCAGCGGCGGCAGCGCCGAGGAAGTCGCCAGCGGCGAGCCGACGCCGGAGCCCACGGCGGTGCACGTGGAGGGCCGCGTCGGCCCGCACATCGTGCTGGAGGACCGCGTCTTCAACCTGCTCGCGAGCCCCTCGGCGCCTCGCTACCTGAAGCTCGAGACGCTGATCGAGTTCGAGACGCACGACGAGGAGTGGGCCGAGGTGCTGCACGGCTGCGTCCGGCTGCTGCCGTCGATCGAGCCCGGCGCCACGCTCCTCGTCTCCGCGCTGCCGCTGCTGGCGGACGCGGGCGCGGCCGCCCCGGGGGCGGGCGGCGGCGCCGCGGGCGGCGGCGAGTGCGCCGCGAAGGAAGCCGAGCTGCTCGCGCACTTCGACGAGGAGATCGGCACGGGCCGCCAGCTCATCGAGGACGCCGTGACCTCGATCGTCACCGGCAAGACGGTGGAGGAGATCGCCACCCCTGCCGGCAAGGACGAGCTCCGCGACGAGATCCGCCACGCCGTGGAGGAGCTGATCCCGGAGCCACACGTGCGGCGCGTGCTGTTCACGAACTTCATCACGCAATGAGGACTTCACTCGTGAGCGGCCCGCGGGTTCGGGGCCCCGTGGTGAGGGACGGGGAGCGCCCGCAGCGGACGCGGACGGCGGGCGCCGAGCGCCCGGCGCCAGGGGGGACTCCGTGACGGAGAATCGCGCTCTCTCCCAGTGGGAGATCGACGCCCTGCTGAACCAGATCCCGGACGCCGGAAGCGAGCCCGCCGCCGGGCCCGCGCAGCCGGCGTCCAGCGGCCTGGCGCAGGCGCCGGACTCCTTCACGCGGGCCGTCAAGAGCTACGACTTCCGCCGCCCCGACAAGTCTCCAAGGAGCAGTGGGGCACGCTCCAATCGATGCACGACACCTTCGCGCGGCTGGTGGGCTCCAGCTTCTCGTCGCGGCTGCGGACGCTGGTCACGGTGCGGCTCTCGAGCCTCGACCAGGGGCTGTACGCGGAGTGGCAATCGCAGGTGCCGAGCCAGACCGTCTGCTACGTGCTGGCGATGCGCCCGCTCGACGGGAACATCGTCGTCGAGTTCAACAACGACGTGGCCGCCGACGTGGTCGACCGGCTGCTGGGCGGCACGGGGCTCCTGATCGATCGCACGCGCGGCATCTCCGACATGGAGATCACGTTGCTGCGCGCCTTCGCGGTCGCGGTGATCGGGCCGCTGCGCGACATGTGGCAGGCCGCTGTCCCGGCGCAGCCCGAGCTCGTCGACATGGGGCAGGACGCGAGCCTGATCCAGGTCGCTGGCCCCAACGACGCGGTGCTCACCGCCTTCTTCGAGATCAACATCGGCAACCAGCTGGGCGCGATGTCGATGTGCGTCCCCTACGCGCTGATCGAGCCGATCGTGCCCAAGCTCTCCGCGCAGGTGTGGTTCGCCGCCGGGAAGCAGGGCGCCGCCACCGAGCGCGATCGGCGGCGCGTGAAGCGCCTGATCGGCGACGCGCCGATCGAGCTGCGGGCGCTGCTGGGGACTGCGGACCTGCCCGTCGGCGAGCTCGTGGAGATGGCCGAGGGCGACACGGCGGTCCTCGACCGCCGCGTGGGCGCGCCGCTCGACATCGAGATCGGGGGCTACCCGCGCTTCACCGGCGTGCCGGGCACGAAGGGCTCACGCATCGCGTTGCAGCTGCGCGACGTCATCGCGCCGCCGGGCTTCGAGCCCGCCGACGAGCCGGGCGGGGAGCCGACGCTGCTCCACGCCCTCGACCCGACCTCAGCGGCCGCGGGTACGGCGCCTGTGCTGACAGCGATCGCCGGCGGCATGGAGCCGGACGAGGAGGGTGCAGATGGCTGACGACGACCAGACCCCCGCCGACGAGGCTCCCGAGGAGCCGCCGGAGGAGGCCGCCCCCGAGGAGGCTGCCGACGAGCCGAGCGCCGCGGACGAGGCCGGCGCCGCGGACGAAGCGGGTGCGCCCGCGGCGGACCCGCCGCCCGACTCGCCGCCGCTCGCCGAGCAGCTTGGCGCGGCGGCGGCCGTGCTCGAGCCGCTGGCGGCGCTCGCCTCGGAGGTGCTCTCCGTCGCCGTGGAGAGCGTGCTTGCGCACAAGGCGGAGCTGGTGCAGGTGACCACCGCCGTCACCGACTACGCGCGCGTCGAGCGCGAGTTCGCCGATCTGCCGCACCTGGGCGCCGAGATACGCGTGGCGCTCAGCCCCACCGAGGCGCACCTCGTCGCCGTGCTCATCCCGCTACCGGACGCGGGGCTGCTCTTCGGCCTCGAGACCGGCGCGGAGCAGATGGAGGACGCGGAGTTCGCGGCGGCGCAGATCGCCACGGTCTCCCAGCAGGCGCGCGAGCTGCTGGACCTGGTCAGCATCACGCTCTTCACGGAGGGGCTGTCCGGCACGGAGGCGACGCTGGCGGAGCTCCGCGTCGGGCAGATCGACTTCACGATGGGGGTGCTCGCCGACGTCGCGCAGAACGCGCCGGCCGCGCGCCTGGACGTGACGATGGTGCTCCCCGACTCGAGCGTCGCGCACCTGACCCTGGTGATCCCGGTGCCGCTGCTGGAGCGCCTCGCCGAGTCCGCCGACCCCGGCGCGGTCGCCTCGGCCGACGGGGCGCCCGCCGCCGCCGCGCGTCCACCGCCGACCGCCGTCGCCTTCGACCCGCAGGAGGACTCGCCCGCGGCCGGCAACGTCTCTCCCCTGCGCCCGCCACCCCCCGCCGGCGGCGTTCCGGTGAACCCCGTGGCGTTCCCGCCGCTGCCCGCGATGCAGGCCATCGGCGACGGACAGTCCCACCCGATCGACCTCATCCTCGACGTCTCGATGCGGGTCACGGTGGAGCTCGGTCGCAGCAGCATGACCGTCGAGGAGGTACTCGCGCTGGGCCCCGGCTCCGTGGTCGAGCTGAACAAGCTCGCCGGCGAGCCCGTCGACATCCTCGTCAACGAGCGGCTGATCGCGCGCGGCGAGGTGGTCGTCGTGGACGAGAACTTCGGCGTGCGCGTGACCGAGATCGTGTCGCCGCGGCGTCGCGCCCACGCCCTGAGCGTGGCATAGCGTGGCGCGCACCCACGGCCATGTCACCGCGGCGACGCGACGCCCGGCGCGCGCCGGCTGGCGTCGCGTCGGGTGGCGGCTGCTGGCGGCGGCGCTGCTCGCGGCGGGGGCGCTGGCGGGTGGGGCGCTGGCGCTGGCGCCGGCCGCGGCCCGCGCGCAGGAGGGCGATGCGCCCGCCACCGTGCCGCCCGTGGGCGGGGGCCTGCTCCCCACGCCCGTCGCGGGCGCCAGCATCGGCAGCTACGGCGCGGGCGACTGGCTGGGGCTGGGGCTGCGCCTCGGCCTCGTGCTGCTCGCGATCTGGGGCGCGATCCTCGCGATGCGCTGGTGGGTGCGCCGACAGTCGGGCGCCGCCGACAGCCCGGCGCACCGGCTGGAGCTGCTGGAGACGCGCACCCTGGGGCCCAACCGCGCTCTGCACCTGGTGCGGGTCGGCGGGCGGGCCGTGCTGATCGGCGCCACGGCCGAGCACATCAGCGCCCTGCTCGCCGTCGACGACCCCGCCGAGGTGGAGCGCTTGCTCGAGGTCGAGGAGGCGCCGAGCGCGGGCCCGCGCAGCCTCGGCGACCTGCGCCGCGGCCTCAGTGGGGTGCTCTCGCGGCTGACGGCGCCGCGCGTCCGGCCGGCGCCGCCCGAGCGGCCGCAGGCGCCCGCCGCCGCCTCGACGGGCGCGGCGAGCGAGGCGAGCGAGGCGAGCGCTGCCGCGACGCCGCGCGCGCAGCGGCTGGAGGAGCTGACGCGCGCCGTGCGCGAGGCTCGGCGGGAGCTCGCTTCGTGAGGCCAGGCCACGCCGCGGCGCGCCTTCTGCGCGGCCGCCGCCGCGCGCTCGCAGCCCTGGGCGGCGCGCTGCTCATGCTCGCGCTCGCCGCCGGCTGCGTCGCCGCCGACGGCACCGTCACGCTCGACCCGAACGCCTCGGGCGGGACGGCGGGCAGCCCCGGCGAGGCCGGCGCGGCCACGGGCGTGCAGCTGCTGGTGCTGCTCACCGTGCTCTCGCTGGCGCCCGCGCTGCTGGTGATGGTCACCTCGTTCACGCGCATCGTGATCGTGCTGTCGCTGGTGCGCAATGCGATCGGCGTGCCGCAGCTGCCGCCTAATCAGGTGCTGCTGGGCATCGCCTTCCTGCTGACGGTCTTCGTGATGGCGCCGGTGTGGACGGTGGTGAACGAGGACGCGCTCCAGCCCTACCTCGAGGGCTCGCTCTCGCAGGACGAGGCGATCGCCCGCGCCGAGGAGCCGGTGCGCCGCTTCATGCTGGCGCAGACGCGCGAGTCGGACCTGGCGTTCTTCGTGGGGCTCTCGCAGGACGAGCGGCCGGCGACCATCGACGAGGTGCCGACCTACGTGATCATCCCGGCCTTCATCCTCAGCGAGCTGAAGACCGCCTTCCAGATGGGCTTCATCATCTTCGTGCCGTTCCTGATCATCGACATCGTCGTCTCCTCGGCGCTGCTGTCGATGGGAATGATGATGCTGCCCCCGGTGGTGGTCTCACTGCCGTTCAAGATCCTGCTGTTCGTTCTGGTCGACGGGTGGGGGCTGATCATCGGCTCCCTCGTCGCGAGCTTCGTCACGTGAGGCGCGAGCGCCGCGTGGCAGAGGGAGGTGTGCGATGAGCGACGCGGAAGTCTTCGGGATCGCGCAGGAGGCGCTGATGACGGCGCTGCTGCTGGCTGCGCCGATCCTGATCGTGAGCCTGGTGATCGGCCTGGTGATCTCCGTGTTCCAGGCGATCACCCAGATCAACGAGGTGACGCTCACCTTCGTGCCCAAGATCTTCGGCGTCTTCGCCGTGGCCGCCCTGATGGGGCCGTGGATGGTGGGGACGATGGTCGGCTACACGCACCGGCTCTTCGTCGCGCTGCCGCACATCGCGACGCGGTAGGGCGGCCGGGGGCGTGCTCGCCGAGCTGCTGGCGATCTCGCCCGGCTGGTCGGCGAGCTTCCTGCTCATGCTGGGCCGGCTCACGGCGGCGCTCGCCGTGATGCCGATCTTCGGCGCGCGCGGCGTGCCCCCGCAGGCGACGATCGGGCTCGCGCTGATCCTCTCGCTGGTGGTGCTGCCGCTGCAGCAGCCACCGCCCGTGCCCGTGCCCACGGACCTGCTGCCGTTCGCGGCGCAGCTGGGCTCGGAGGTGATCGTCGGGCTCGCGCTGGGCACCATGGTGCTACTGGTGTTCCAGGGGCTGGAGATGGGCGCCTCGCTGGTCGGCGTGCAGATGGGCTTCGGCCTCGCCGGCGTGGTCGACCCGCTGACGGGGGCGCAGTCCGGCGTGCTGGAGCAGCTCTACCGGCTGCTCGCCGCGCTGGTGTTCTTCGCCGTGCAGGGGCACCTGCTGGTGGTCTCGAGCCTCGTGGACAGCTGCGCGCTGGTGCCGCCGGGGACGGCCGACCTGTCGCTGATCGCGGGCGACCGCGCCGCGCTGTTCTTCGCCGAGCTCTTCGCGGTGGCGGTGCGCATCGCGCTGCCGGTGGCCGCGGCGCTGCTGCTGGCCGAGGTGGCGCTGGGGCTGGTCGCGCGCACCGTGCCGCAGATGAACATCCTGATCGTCGGCTTCCCCGCGAAGATCGCGGTCGGCCTCGTCGTGATCGTCGTCGCGCTGCCCGCGATGACCTCGTTCATGAGCGTCGTCTTCGGGCGCGCCCTGCTCGAGGTCAACGGGCTGCTGGCGGTCTAGGGGGCCCAGCGTGTCGTTCGAGCGCACCGAGCAGCCCACCCAGCGCAAGCGCGACGACGCGCGCCGCCGCGGCCAGGTGCCGCGCAGCCGCGAGGTGGACAGCGCGCTGGTGCTGCTGGCGGCGGTCGCCGCGCTGCGCTTCGGCGGGGGCGCGCTGTGGGGCGGACTGGAGGCGCTGCTCTACGACAGCCTCACGAGCATCGATCGCGACCCGTTCACCCTCGAGGTCACCTCCGTGGTCGGCGCCGAGCTCGTGTGGCGCTCGATCCTGCTGCTCATGCCGCTGCTGCTCGCGGTGGTCGCCGTGGCGCTGCTGGGCGGCGTGGCGCAGGCGGTCGGGCCGCTGCTGGCGCCGCAGGCGCTCAAGCCGCAGTTCTCGCGCCTCAACGTGCTCAAGGGGGCGAGCGGGTCTTCGCCTCCAAGCAGTCGCTGGTGCAGCTCGCGAAGACGCTGCTGAAGTTCGTGGCGATCGGCGGGATCGCCGCGCTCACGCTCTGGGAGCACTCCGACGAGGTGACCGCGATGGGGGTCGCGCAGCCGCTGGGCAACTCGCTCGACTCGCTCGTCGCGATCGGCTTCGACCTGGCGCTGCGCGTCGCCGCCGTGCTCGTCGTGCTCGCGGTGCTGGACTACGCCTTCCAGCGCTACGACCTGGCGGGCCAGCTGCGCATGACGAAGCAGGAGGTGAAGGACGAGCTCAGGTAGCAGGAGGGCGACCCGCAGGTGCGCGCGCAGCGCGACCGGGGGCGTCGCGCCTTCATGGCGCGTGATGGAGTCCGTGCGCGGCGCGGACGTGGTGCTGGTGAACCCGACGCACGTCGCGGTCGCGCTCGCCTACGACCCCACGAGCCACCGCGCGCCGCTGGTGGTCGCCAAGGGGCAGGAGCTGATCGCGCAGCGCATCCGCGAGTTCGCGCTGGAGCTCGGCATCCCGGTGATCCAGAACCCACCGCTCGCCCGCGCGGTCTTCGGCGCGGTGCTGATGGGCCGTGAGATCCCGCCCGAGCTGTACGAGGCCGTGGCGGAGGTGCTCGCCTTCGTCTACCGGCTGCGCTACGCCCGCCTCGGCGCGGCGGCCTAGGCGAGGGGGGCGCGCGTGGCGGTGCAACGGGGCGGCGCTGCCGCGCGCTTCACCCTGGACGCGATGCCCGGCAAGCAGATGGCGATCGACGCCGACCTCAACGCCGGCCTCGTCACCGAGCAGGAGGCGAAGTCGGCCTCCTGCGCATCACGCAGGAGGCCGACTTCTACGGCTCCATGGACGGCGCCTCGAAGTTCGTGAAGGGCGACGCGATCGCGGGCCTGGTGATCGTGGCGATCAACCTCGTGGGCGGCATCGCCATCGGCGTGATGCAGAACGGGCTGGGCCCCGGCGAGGCGATCTCCACCTACTCGCTGCTGACGGTGGGCGACGGGCTGGTCTCGCAGATCCCGGCGCTGCTGATCTCGACGGCGACGGGCCTCGTCGTGACGCGCGCGGCGAGCGACGCCCACCTGGGCGCCGACATCGGGCGGCAGCTCTTCTCCAGCCCGCGCGCGCTCTTCATCGTCGCGGCCGTGCTCGGCCTCTTCGGGCTCGTACCGGGGCTTCCCCGATTCCCGTTCTTCGCCGTCGCCGGAATCATGGCCGCAGCCGGCTACCTCGTGCGCGAGCGCCTCGCCGTCAACGAGCGCGAGCAGGCCGAGGCGGTCGAAGTGCGGGAGGACGAGCGGGAGCACAGCGTCGACTCCGTGATGTCGATGCTGCAGGTCGATCCGCTGGAGGTGGAGGTCGGCTACGGGCTGATCCCGCTGGTGGACGAGGAGCGCGGCGGAACGCTGCTCAACCGCATCACGATCATCCGTCGCCAGGTAGCGGCGGAGCTGTGGATCGTGGTGCCGATGGTCCGCATTCGGGACAACCTGCAGCTCTCCGCCCAGAGCTACGTGGTGAAGCTGCGCGGGATCGAGGTCGGGCGTGGCGAGCTGATGCTGAACCAGTTCCTCGCGATGAACTCCGGGACCGCCACGGAGGACCTCGAGGGCCGGCGCTCGACCGAGCCCGCCTTCGGGCTGCCCGCGATCTGGATCGCGCCCGAGGGCAAGCAGCACGCGGAGCTGGCCGGCTACACCGTGGTCGATCCGCCCTCGGTGCTCGCCACGCACCTCTCGGAGCTGGTGCGGCGCCACGCGCCCGAGCTGCTGTCGCGGCAGGACGTGCAGACGCTGCTTGCCCACCTCAAGGAGGAGTACCCCGCCGTCGTCGAGGAGCTGGTGCCGGGCGTGCTCACCGTCGGCGAGGTGCAGGGCGTGCTGCAGCTGCTGCTGTCGGAGGGCGTCTCCGTCCGCAACCTCGTCACCATCACCGAGACGCTGGTCGATCACGGGCGCATCTCCAAGGAGCCGGAGGCGCTGGCCGAGGCGGCGCGCGCCGCGCTCGCGCGGCAGATCTCGATGCAGCTCCGCGCCCCCGACGGGAGCCTGCACGCCGTGACGCTGCACCCGCTGCTGGAGCAGTCGCTGGCGGCGGCGCTCCAGCCCGGCGAGAGCGGCGCCTCGATCGTGATCGAGCCGGCGCTGCTGCAGCGGCTGCTCGCGCAGCTCGCGCAGCAGATCGAGCGCCGCACCGCCGAGGGCCGGCAGCCGCTGTTGCTCGTCTCCTCGCGCATCCGCCGGCCGCTCAGGCGGCTGCTGGAGCGCTCGCTGCCGCAGCTCTCCGTGCTCGCCTACAGCGAGGTGGCGCCCGAGGTCGAGGTGGAGGCGGTGGGGATGGTGGAGGTCGACGATGCCCAGCTCGTCGCCTAGGAGCTTCCGCGCGCCGACGCTCGCCGAGGCCTGCGCCCGCGCGCGCGCCGCGCTGGGCGAGGACACGGTCATCCTCTCGGCGCACGAGACCCGGCGCCCGGCGCTGCTGGGCCTGCGCCACCGCAACGAGGTGGAGGTGTTGGCGCAGCCGGCGGGCGCGCACGCACCGACCGATGCCGCGCTGCCGTGGCCGCTGGGCGGCCGCGTCGACACGCTGGTCGGGGGCGAGGACGCCACCGGCGAGGGGGAGGTCGCGGCGGCCCTCGCGCGCGAGGCGGCCAGCCGCGGCATCGCCCCATTCGCGCCGGCGCGCGCGCCCATCGCGGTACCGCGACCGGCGCTGCTTGCGGTGGGGGGCAGCGCGGGGGCGGCGTCGCCGGACGGGCCGCCCGCCGATGCGGAGCTCGCCCCGCCCTCCGAGAACGTGCTCGCCGGCGCGGGCCTGGAGGCTGTGCCGCGCGCCGGCATCGCGGGCGGCGTCGCTCCGGAGCTCGCGGGCGGGCTCGTCGAGGAGCTTGCCGAGGAGCTGGCGCGCGGATCCGCGGCGCTGTTCGCCGCCCGGCCGCCCGAGGTGGAGCCCGCCGACCTCGTCGACGGGACGCCGGCGCTCGCCGACACCGAGGCCTCGCCGTTGCCCACGCCCGCGGGCGCGCCGCTCGCTCTCGACGCCGCGGCGCCGCCGGGCATGCTCGCGCGCATCCACGCCGAGCTCTCCACGGTGCGCGCGGTGGTGGAGAAGCTCGCGCTCGACCGCGCCGCCGAGCGCGTCGACGCCGGGCCGAAGGCGCTGCGCGACGCGCGCGCGCGGCTGGAGCAGCAAGGCGTGCCGACCGCGCTCGCCGTGCCCGCGCTCGACCGCGCGGCCGAGGCGCTGGCGCCCGGCGCGCGGCGCGACGCGATCCTGCGCACCGTCGAGCGGCAGCTGGCCGCGCGGCTGCCCGCGGCGCTGACGCTCGACCTCTCGCGCTCGCCGACCGCGATCGTGCTGGTCGGGCCCGGCGGCGCCGGGAAGACCACGGCGGCGGTCCGCCTCGGCCTCCAGATCGCGACCGAGCACGGGCGCCGCGTCACGCTCGCGGGGATGGACGTGGCGCGGGCGGGCGCGCCGCAGCAGCTCGCCGCCTACGGTGCCGCCGCCGGCCTTCCGGTGCGGCTCTGCTACACCCCGGGCGAGCTCTCGGCGCTGCTCTCCGAGGGCGGCAGCGACGTCGTGATCGTCGACACCGCGGGCCACAACGGCGCGCGCCGCGACCGCATGGCGGAGCTCGCCGCGCTCTGGCAGGCCGCGCCCGGGCGCACGGTGCTGCTGACGCTGCCCGCGACGATGAAGGAGGCGGACCTGCTGGCGGCCGCGCGCGCCTACGTGCCGGCCGCGCCCGCGGGCCTGCTGCTCACGCGCGTGGATGAGACTGCGAGCTTCGGCGCGCTGCTCTCGGTCGCCTGCGAGAGCGGGCTGGGCATCGCCTACACCACCCACGACGAGGCGGCGACGGTCGCCCCGCGCCCCGGCGACAACCACGCGCTGGCCGTGGCGCTGCTCGCGGGCGCGTGGCCGGACCGTGATCGCGTCGCGGGGGCCCACATCGCGGTGGGACGTCCCGCTGGTTAGCGGCGCCGCGAGGCGGGGCGGAGGTGCGATGCCGGCGACGGCGGACTATATCGACCTCGCCGCCGGCGGGCCCCTCCACGTGCTGCCGCGCGGCGGCGAGGTGGCGCCCTCGTCGTCCTACGAGTCGACGGTGCGTCACGTCACCGACGCGGGGGTGCGCATCGACATGCCGCTGCGCGGCTCGGTCGCGCTCGAGCCCGCGGTCGGCGACGAGGTCACGCTGCTGGTGCAGCTGCACGATCGGCTCTACACCCTCGTCAGCGAGGTCACGGAGCTGCTGCCCGGCCTCGACGCCGTCCTGCTCGCGCCCCCGAGCGAGGCGCAGCAGGCCGATCAGCGCCGCTTCTACCGGCTGATCACCAGCATCCGCCCGCGCCGCGTCCGCCGCGTGACGAAGCACGGCGAGGAGCTGCAGCTGCTCACCGCGATGATCACCGATCTCTCGGGCGGTGGCGTGCAGCTGCGGCTGCAGCAGTGGATCCCGGTGGGCGCCCACCTGCGCCTCGAGTTCCCGCTGGGGGGCGATCCGCTGGACGTGGAGGTGGACTGCCTCGCGGTGGGGGTGCTGCGCCCGGACTCGCGGCGGGCCTTCTATCGCGTGAACGCGCGCTACGTGGACATCGCTCGCGACACGCAGGAGCGAATCATCCGCTTCATCTTCCGCCAGCAGCTCGCCCTCCGGCAGAGGGGCGTGCTCTAGATGGTGGTGATGAAGCTCGGTCTCTATGCGGCGGCGCTCACCTTCCTGGGGGTGACGTGGGCGTCGTGGTCGGTGGGCTACGCGCCGGAGCTGGCGCTCGTGCGCGGGCTGCTCGGCTTCATGGCGATGACCACCGTCGGCTAAGTGGGCGCGATCGTCGTGGTGACGGCCCCGCGGGTCGCGCAGTCGGCCGCCGCCGGCTCCGACCGCGAGCAGCAGGACGAGCGGCAGGACGACGAGGGGCCGTCGAGCGCCTTCGAGATCGGTGCTGCCGACGATCTGTCTGGGGGCGGCGCGGAGCCGATCCCCTTCCGCCCGGGCGCGGAGACGCCGGCCGACCTCGAGCGGCGGGCGGCGTGAGCCGGTGCGCGCGCGCCTCTCGGCGCGGGCGGCGAGCCCAGCAGCAGCCCGCGCGCCGGCGCGGGAGCGCAGGTGAGGGTGCGGGCACGTGAGCGAGCCGAGCGGGAAGCGGCAGGGTGACGCTTCGCGCCGGTCGCGGGGCGCGGGCGACGGCGAGCCGCCGGAGACGAAACAAGCCGCGAAGGCGTCGGCATCGAGGGCGCGCGCGACGCCGGCCCCCGCTCCGAAGGCGGCGGCGTCGAAGAAGGCGCAGCCGCGCGCGGCGGCGACTCGCTCGAAGGCTGCGGGCGCGGCAGCGAAGGCGACGCCCGCGAAGAAGGCTCCCGGGGCTGCCACGCCGAAGCAGCCGCCCGCGAAGGCCACGACGGCGAAGCAGCCGACCGCGAAGGGAGCGGCCCCGGGGGCCTCGAAGGTGGCGCGGAACACGGCGGGTAAGGGGGGCACTACGCGACCCACGACGAAGAAGACAGGCGCCGCGCGCGCGGCGGCGACGGGGGCGGACGCCGCGGGATCGGCCGCGAAGCCGCCCGCGACGGCTGCGAAGAAGCCGCCCGCGAGCGCCGCGGCGAAGCCGGCGCAGTCCGCCGCCCAGGCCAACCAGCAGGCGATCAACCGCGAGCTGTGGACGCGCTACGCGGAGACGCGCGACCCCGCGCTGCGCGAGCGGCTGATCCTGCAGTACGCGCCGCTGGTGAAGTACGTCATGGGTCGGCTGGCGATCAGCCTGCCCGCGATCCTGGACTACGAGGACATCCTCTCCTACGGCACGATCGGGCTGATCGAGGCGGTGGAGCGCTTCGACCAGGACAAGGGCGTGAAGTTCGAGACGTACGCGATCTCGCGCGTGCGCGGCTCGATCATCGACGCGCTGCGCTCGCTCGATCGGCTGCCGCGCTCGGTGCGCCAGAAGGCCAAGGACGCCGACGCCGCGATCACGAAGCTCACGGTCGACCTGGGCCGCGAGCCCACCGACGCCGAGGTGGCGGCGTCCCTCGGCGTCGCGCTCAAGGACCACCTGCAGCACATCGTCGACGCCTCGTGGATCACGATCTCGCTCGACTCGGTGGGGCTGAGCGACGCGGATGACGACGCGCCGGGCGAGATGGCGGTCGCCGACCCCGACGCCGAGGAGATCGGCGCCGACCTCGAGCGCGACGAGCTGATCGGGGAGCTTGCCGAGGCGATTCGGGAGCTCCTCGAGCGCGAGCAGCTCGTGCTGTCGCTCTACTACAAGGACGAGCTGACGATGCGCGAGGTGAGCAAGGTGCTCGGCATCTCCGAGTCGCGTGTCTGCCAGCTGCATGCGCGGGCGCTCTCGCGCCTGCGCAGCGGCATGGCGCGCATCCAGCAGGGAGAGGCCGCCTGATGGCCACCACGGAGCTGGCGCTGCTCTCGCTCACCCTCGGCATCCCGGTGACCCTCGTCGCCATCGCGCTGCTGGCGAATGCCTACGTGGCCTGGCGCGGCGCGTCGAGGGCGCGAGCGGGCGCCTCGCTGGCCGCCGCGGCGGGCTCCCCGGCGCCGGGCACCGCCAGCGAGGCGGCGGAGGCGGAGCTCGTCGCCGAGCTCTCCGCCGCGATCGACGATCTGCGCCAGCAGCTCGCCGGGCAGCGCGAGGCGCTGGGCGGGATGCTCTCGGGCGGGGTGCCCGTGCAGGAGCGCGTGACGGCCGCGCCGCTGGCCGGCTTCGCGGCGGGCGCCGCGGGTGCCGGCGCGGCGAGCTACGCGTCGGTCGCGCGCACCATCGCCGGCCGCAGCGACGCCGCGGTGGGCGGGCTCGCGCCGCAGTCCGAGCTCGCGCTCGCCATCGACCAGCTCGCCCGCGATGGACTGTCGGACCGCGCTATCGCCCGCGAGCTGCGGGTGGGGCTGGAGGAGGTGCGCATTGCGCGCGAGCGGTCCGGTCGCAGCGCATGACCGGCGCGCTCCGCGCGCGGTGGCGGCTCGCTTTGCTGGGTGGGCTGCTGGCGGCGCTGATCGCGGCCGGCCTGGTGCCCTCGCCGTCGCGCGTGGCGATGGCGAACGGCGTGCCCACGCTCGTGCAGCTCTCGTACCTGGACGGGCTCTCGAACTGTGGGCCGGAGGACGCGACGGGCGAGCTGGAGCTGGCGTTCGGCGAAGGCCGCGCCACGTTGACCGCGCAGGGGCTGCCGCGGCTTCAGACCAGCCGCTACCAGGGGTGGCTCGTGAACTCTGAGTCCAACGACGCGATCTCGATCGGGCGCTTCGACGCCAGCTCGGGCGGCGACGTGCTGCTGGATGCGATGCTCCCGCCGATCGTCGACTTCGGCTTCGACCTCTTCATCGTCACGGTCGAGCCCGAGCCGGACGACGCGCCGCAGCCCACCGCCGAGCGCTCGATCGGCGGCTTCTTCACGCTCGTCGGGCAGCCGTCCGCCGACGGCAGCGGCGAGACCGGGACCGCGGGCGGCACGAGCCTCCCCGCGGAGCTCCCCAACACCGGCGACCCCACGCTGTTCACGGACGTCGGGCGGCTGGGGCTGCTCGCGGCGGTGATGGGGCTGTCGCTCTTCGTCGGCCTGCGCCTGGGACGGAAGAGCGCATGATTTGCGGCCTCTACAACGCCGCCTCGGGGCTGGTCGCCGGCATGCGCCAGCAGGAGGTCGTGGCCGAGAGCATGGCAAACCTGAACACGCCCGGCTTCAAGGCCGAGCGCGCCGCGCAGCTCTCCTTCCCCGGCATGCTGGCGGCGCGCCTCGCCCCGGAGACCGCGCCGGTGCCGCTGCGCAACACGCAGCTGCTGGGTGTGGCCGGCGGCGGCGCCTACCTGGGCGAGCGGCTCACCGTGCTGGACGAGGGCTCGGCGCGCGCCACGCAGCGCCCGCTGGACGCGATGCTGCGCGGCGACGGCTTCTTCGTGCTCGACACGGCGGACGGCGCTCGCTACACGCGCGACGGCCACTTCCTGCTCGACGAGCAGGGGCGCCTCACGACGGGGCGAGGCGACCTGGTGCTGGGCGCGGGCGGCGGGCCGATCGCGCTGGGCGAGGACGTGGCGACGCTGCGCATCGCGCCCGACGGCCGCGTGCTGGTGCGGCGCCTGCCCGCGGGCGCCGCGATCGATGCGGCCGCCCCGCCGCCCGAGGAGCTGGTCGCGACGCTCGCCGTGGTCAGCCTCCCGCCGCAGGGGCTGCTGCGCGACGGCGACTCCCGCTTCCTGCTGGCGCCGGGCTTCGCGGCGGGCGCGGTCGACCTCGGCGCGGAGACCGTGGTGCAGCAGGGCGCGCTCGAGGAGGCGAACGTGGACGTCGGGCGCCTCGCCACGCAGCTGCTCTCCTACTCGCGCGCCTACAACGCCAGCCAGCACGTCTTCACCACCATCAACGAGGGGCTGGAGCAGACCGTCCGCGAAATCGGGCGGGTGGGGTAACACGCCATGACGACCACCGCCTCGCTCGATGCCGCGCTCTCGGGGATGCTGGAGTACCAGCGTCACATGGAGATGATCTCCAACAACATCGCGAACGTGAACACCACCGGCTACAAGCGGGTGGTCGTGCACTTCCAGGATCTGCTGGACAGCGCCGACATCCTGGCGGCGCTGCGCGGCGAGCTGCCGCCAGGCGAGGTCGCGAGCACCTCGACGGGCGTGGAGATCACCAGCGTGGACCGCGCCTGGGAGCAGGGCCCGCTGCTGCAGGCCTCGTCGCTGACCGACCTCGCGATCGTCGGCGAGGGGCTGTTCCGCGTGACGCGGGACGATGGCTCCACCGCCTACACGCGCGACGGCAGCCTCCGCCTCGACAACGAGGGCAGCCTGGTCACCGTCGACGGCTTCCGCGTCGAGCCGCCCGTGCAGCTGCCCGCGGGCGCCCGCGACCCGCGCATCGCGGGCGACGGCCGCGTCACCGTGCTGGCCGACGACGGCAGCCGCGAGGAGGTCGGCCGCATCCAGCTGGTGCGCTTCCCGAACCCGACCGGCCTCGACTCGATCGGGCAGAACCTCTTCGAGGAGACGGCCGACTCGCAGGCGCCGAGCGCCGCCTTCCCCGGCGAGGGCGGCATCGGCGAGCTGGTCTCGGGCTTCCTCGAGGCGTCCAACGTGGACATCGCGGGCGAGATGACGTCGCTCGTCGTCGCCAGCCGCGCCTACCAGATGAACCTCTCGGCCTACCGCACCATCGAGGAGATGTTTGCAGCAGGCGAATCAGCTCGCGTAGCGCCCACGGGCGAGGGGAGCAGCCATGGTCCAGCCGATCCGACCGCAGGACGCCGGTGGCGTCTACCGCCAGCAGGACACGCAGGCCGCGCAGGAGGCGCACGCGAACCCGCAGCGCCGCGCGAGCGGCGCGAGCGGCGAGGGCGCCCCACGCGCGGACCGCGTGCAGCTCTCCGACCGCGCGCGCACCCTCGCGCGCATCGGGAGCGCCGTGTCCGGGGCGCACGTCGTGCGCGAGGCGCACGTCGCCGAGCTGCGGGCGCGCGTGGAGGCGGGCGAGTACCGCATCAACGCCACGGCGCTGGCGCAGCGGCTCGCCGGGCTCGGGATCGCCGAGTGAGCGAGATCGACGCGGCCGCGGCGTCGTTGGCCCGCGTGCTCGCGGACGAGGGGCGGCTCTACGAGTCGCTGCTGGCGCTCGCCGGGCGCGAGCAGCGCGCGATCGTCGAGGGCGACGTCGCCGAGCTGACGCGGCTGCTCGACGAGAAGGAGTCGCTGGTGGAGCACCACCACGCGCTGGAGACGGAGCGCATGACCGCGCTCGTCGCGGTCGCGGCCGCCACCGGCGGCAGCGCCGAGCTGCTCACGCTGACCGAGGTGGCGGCGGCGCTGCCGGCCGCGCAGCGCGGCGCCATCACCGAGGCCGGCGTGTGGCTGCGCGCCCAGGCGCTGGCGCTGCGCGAGGCCACGGACTCCAACGCGCTGCTGCTGCACCAGAGCCGCGAGATCGTCGACCGCTGGCTGCAGTACCTGCGGATGCTGGTCGGCGGCCGCCTCGGCTACACGGCGGAGGGGACGCCGGGCGAGGCGTCCGGCCCGCGCACGCTGGACCGCACGGCCTAGGGGGCGCGGTGTCGATCTCGATCGGCCTCGATGTCGCGATGCGCGCGCTGCTCGCCCAGCAGCTCGGCGTCGACACGGTCGCGCACAACATCTCGAACGTGAACACGCCGGGCTACTCCCGGCAGCGCGTGCAGCTCGCCTCGATCCCCGGCGTCGGCGCCTACTCCGGCTCGCCCGGCCCCGGCGGCGGCGTCGAGGTGGAGGGCGTCGACCGCGTGCGCGACATCTTCCTCGACTTCCAGCTGCGCTCGGGCAGCCACGCCCTCGGCCGCTACCGCGCGCAGGCGAACCAGCTCGTGCAGGCCGAGGCGGTGCTCGCCGAACCCTCCGAGTACGGCCTGCGCGCGCTGCTGACGCAGTTCTGGAACGCCTGGCGCGACCTCGCCGACTCGCCGGAGCTGCCGGCCGCGCGCAGCGCCGTGGTGGAGGCGGGCACCACCGTGAGCTTCGCGCTGCAGCAGGCGCGCGGCTCCTTCGCGCGGCTGCGCGCCGACGCGGACGTGCGGCTGCGCTCGCTGGCGAGCGAGGTCAACGCGCTCAGCTCGGAGATCGCCGGGCTGAACCGCAAGATCCTCGCGCAGCGCACCGGCGGCGGCTCCGCCGCCGACCTCATCCGATCGCCGCGACCTGGCGCTCGACAAGCTCGCCGGGCTCGCCGGGCTCGCCGACACGCAGTACCTGGAGCAGCAGGACGGCACCGTCGACGTCTTCTTGGGTGGCCGCGCGCTGGTCACCAGCGTCTACTCCTGGGCGATCTACGCGGATCCGAACATCGCGAACAACAACTACGTCGATCTCAAGTTCGTCGCGGACGACGGCGCGGTGCTGGTGCGCGACGGCGAGATGCGCGCGCTGCTGGACGAACGCGACGTCGGGATGCCGGGGCGCATCGCGGATTTCGACCAGCTCGCGCTGCAGGTGATCACGGACGTCAACACCGCGCACGCCGCCGGCTTCGGCCTGGACGGCCCGCCGCCCGCGGGCGGGCAGAACTTCTTCGCGGGCACGGACGCCGGCACCATCGCCGTCGAGGCAGCCGTGGTCGCGGACCTGAACCGGATCGCCGCCTCCACCAACGCCCTCGGCGCGCCGGGCGACGGCTCCAACGCGGCTGTCGTCTCCGACCTGCAGTACGCCTTCTCCATGAGCGGTGGCGCCGGCACCTACGACCAGTTCTACAACGGAGTGGTCACGCGGCTGGGCTCGGCGGTGCGGGAGGCGGAGCGCCTCGTCGAGTCGCAGGGCCTGACCGTCGAGCACCTGGAGCTGCTCCGCCAGTCCGCCTCCGGCGTCAACGTGGACGAGGAGATGGTGCAGCTGATGCAGTACCAGCGCGCCTTCGAGGCGGCCTCGCGGCTGATCGCCACCATCGACGAGATGCTGGACACGCTGATCAACAGGACGGTCTAGCCGTGCGCATCAGCTCCAGCATGATCGGCGCGCGGGTGCTCTCGCAGATCGCGTCCAGCCAGCGGCGGCTCGCGGAGACGCAGGAGGCGGTGGGCAGCGGCCTGCGCATCCGCCGGCCCGCCGACGACCCCTTCGGCACGAGCCAGCTGATGGCGTCGCGCACCCGCCTGGACGTGTCGGCGCAGTACCAGCGCTCGATCGTGGTGGCCCGCAACGAGCTCGGCGCCTCGGAGGATTCGCTGGTCGCTCTCGGCGACGTGCTGCTGCGCGCGCGGGAGCTGGCCGTGCAGGGCGCCAACGGCTCGCTGGGGGCCGGCGATCGCCAGCTGATCGCCCTCGAGGTCGCGCAGCTGATCGACCACTCGATCGCGATCGGCAACACGCGGCAGGGCGGGCGCTTCGTCTTCTCGGGCCACCAGAGCTCCACGCAGGCGTTCGTGCCGGACTTCCCGCAGAACCCGACCACCGTGACCTTCCAGGGCGACACCGGGCTGATCCGCCACGAGATCGAGGAGCAGCAGCGCGTCACCACCAACCTCGTGGGGAGCGACATCTTCCCCCAGATCTTCACCACGCTGATGACGCTGCGCGACAACCTGCAGGGCAACGACCAGCCGGCGCTCGGGCTCGATGCGGACCAGGTCGCCGGGCGCCTGGACGAGGTGCTGCAGCAGCGCGCGAAGCTGGGCGCCCGCATGCGCCGCGTGGAGCTGGTAGAGACGCGGCTCGCCGATCGGGAGCTGCGGCTGCGCACCGAGATCTCGGGGCTCGAGGACGCCGACCTCGCGGAGTCGATCGCCGAGCTGCAGACACGTGAGACCGCGTTCCAGGCGGCGCTCGGCGCCGCGGGACGCTCGCTGAGCCTGAGCCTGCTGGATTTCCTGCGCTAGGAGATGGCCATGGACTACATCGTTCGCACCACCCGTTACGGGCACGAGGAGACTGTCTCCGTACCCGAGGAGGCGGTCTACGACGTCGGGCCGGGCATCCTCGGCTTCGACGGGCTGCGGCGCTACGCGCTGCTGCCGGAGCAGGACTCGCCGCTGGAGTGGGTGCAGGCGATGGATGACGCGGAGGTCGCGTTCGCCGTCCTCGATCCGTTCCTCTTCTACCCCGGCTACTCCTTCGAGCTGTCGGACACGGAGGCGGAGGCGCTGCGCCTCACGCGGCCGGAGGACGCGCGCGTGCGCGTCCTCCTCACCCTGCACGAGTCCGCCGATCTCCCGGTCCACGGTTTTCTTGGACACCTGATTGGGGCAGGCTGCCCCGGCAGAGGAGGTGTCCATGACCAGCTCCGCACAGGGATTGAACGGGCGTAGTGCGTCGCGAACGGAGCGCGGTCGCTTCTCCTCGCGACGGAAGAGCGAGGCGGTGCTGAGGCTGCTGCGCGGCGAGGAGTTGGACGCGCTCTCGCGCGAGCTGGGGGTGACCGCAGCGACGCTGTCGCAGTGGCGCGAGCGCTTCCTCGCCGCCGGCCGGGCCTCGCTCACGAGCCGGCCTGCCGACGAGCGTGACGAGGAGATCCACCGACTGCAGGCGAAAGTCGGCGAGATCACGATGGCGAACGAGCTCCTGCTCCAGCGCGCGCATCAGCTGGAGGCAGGACTCCCTTTGGCACGCCGGAGGTCGAGGTGATGAGTCGAACCACCTCGCCCTCCACGGGACGGCCGTACGGCACGACGCGCATCTGCCAGCTGTGGGAGGTCCCGCGCTCGACCGTCTACGAGCGGCGGGCACGGGCGCGACGGCCTCTGCGGCCAGCAGCGAAGCGCGGGCCGAGGCAGGCGTGGACGGACGAGGCTCTCACGGAGCAGGTCCGAGCTGTGCTCGCCGCCTCCCCGTTCACGGGCGAGGGCTACCGCAAGGTGTGGGCGCGGCTGCGGCTGGCCGGTGTGCGCACCTCGAAGGGCCGGGTGCTGCGGCTGATGCGGGAGGCGGGACTGCTCGCCCCGACCCGCGTCGGGCGTCGGCGCGGACCGCGGGTGCACGACGGGACGATCACCACCGAGCGGCCTGACGAGATGTGGGGGACCGACGCGACCTCCTGCCTCACCACCCGCGAGGGGAACGCCACCGTCTTCATCGCCGTCGATCACTGCACGCAGGAGTGCATCGGCATCCACGCGGCGCGACCGGGCACGCGCTTCGAGGCGCTGGAGCCGCTGCGGCAGGGGCTCCGGGAGCACTTCGACGGCTACGAGGCGGACCTCGCGCGGGGACTCGCTCTCCGCCACGACCACGGCAGCCAGTACCTGAGCGACCACTTTCAGGAGGAGCTGCGCTTCCTCGGCATCCGCTCCAGCCCGTCCTTCGTAGCCGCGCCCGAGGGCAACGGCTGCGCGGAACGCTTCATCCGCACGCTGAAGGAGCAGCTGCTGTGGGTGGAGCACTTCGAGACGGTGGAGGAGCTACGCCAGGCGCTGCTCGCCTTCAAGCAGCGCTACAACCAGCACTGGCTCGTCGAACGGCACGGCCACCGCACCCCAGCCGCCGTCCGCGAGGCGCTCTCGCCGCGCACCGGGGCGGCCGCATGATTACCGCCAGCGATGTGTCCAAGAAACCAGGAGCGGTACAGGGCGCTCGACGTCACGCGCGAGGCGGAGGCGGTAGCCGAGACGTTCACCGAGGACGGCGTCTTCGTGGGCGACAACGGCACCGAGTCGCGCGGGCGGGCGGAGCTGACGCGCTCGTTCCAGCGCACGTGGGAGCGCTGGGCGCGGCGCGCGCCGCTGCGGCACTGGACCGCCAACCACATCATCGAGGGCGACGGCGACGACGCGACGCACGCCTGCTACATCCTGCTGATCGCCCTCGGTGAGGCGGGAGCACGCGTGGACAGGACGGGGATCTACCGGGATCGGCTGCGGCGCGTCGAGGGGCGCTGGCTCTTCGCCGAGCGGCAGGTCTCGATCGACCAGTACCCGCGCTTCTAGCATCGAGGCCCCCGTGGGGCGGGCGGGGCGCGGCGGCGGGCGGCCGGCTCCGCGCGAGAGGGCACAGCGAGGCGGCGGCTCGAACGAGGAACAGCGAGGAGACGACATGACCGGCACGACGTAGGGCGCGCCCCGCACCATCTCCGTGGGCGGCGGGGCGATCGAGCTACGCTACATGCAGCAGGCCGACACCGACGCGCTGCTCGCGTTCGTGCGGTCGGTGCCGCGGCACGATCTGATGTTCCTGCCCACCGACATCACGGAGCTGGAGGGCTTCAACGGCTGGGTCGACGACATGCTGCTGGGGCTGTCGGCGGTGATCCTCGCCGTTCGCGAGTCGCAGATCGTGGGGCTCAGCTCGGTCGTGCGGCACGAGGCGAACTGGATGCGCGGCATCGCCGACCTGCACGTCATGGTCGGCGAGGGGACGCGCGGCCTGGGTCTCGGGAAGCAGCTCGCGGCCGAGGGGCTGCGGCTGGCCGCGGGGCTCGGTGTGCGGCGCGTGATGACGCAGATGACGCTGACCAGCCCGCGGCGCTGCGGACGTTCCGCTCGCTGGGCTTCGTGCCGGTCGCGGTGCTCTCCGACCAGGTGATCGACACCAACGGCGAGACCTACGACCTGCTCCTGATGCACCACGAGGTCGCCGCGCCCTAGGTCGCTGCGGCGCCACCCCCACCTCGGAGTGGGCGCCGCCTTGGGCCAGCGGGCCGCCGCAGGAGGCGAGGCACCGCGCGCCGTGCGGCGCCGGCGAAGGCTCAGAGCTCGCTGAACGCTCGCACGTGGCGCGTGAGAGCGTCGCCGCCCGACCCGATGAGGCTCGGCGGCTCCACGTCGACGAAGCGATCGGCCGCCTCGTCCCAGCGATGCAGCTCGCGCGCCCGCGGCTCGCCGCGCACCACGCCCTCGATCTCGTAGACCGCCTGCACCACCCGGCGCTCCGGGTGGCGCCAGTCCGGCCCGAGGCTGCGCAGATAGACCATCAGCTGGAGCTGCGCGGCGTCCTCGTCCGGCACCTCGTTCGCCGCGACGATCGCGAAGGCCTCGCGCACTCCCTCGGCGTGCAGCGCCGTCGCGAGCGAGAAGCCGCGACGAAGCGCGCGGAAGACCGCCCGCACCGGCTCCCCCCAGAGGTAGTGCGGAAACTGCGTCTGCGCGATCTCAGCCATCACCAGGTAGCCACCGTCGGGCTCCGCGGGAATCCCGAGATCGGCGCCGTGCTCCTCGCTGAGGTGGTGGATCGCCGTCCCGCGCGGCGCGTGCGCGAGCGTCGCCATGAGCGTGGTCGTCTTGCCCGCGAGGCGCGGAACCGCCGCCACGAGCAGCGAGCGCCGCTCCTCCGCCGCGGTCGCCAGCGTCGCGGCGATGGTGGGCGACATCGTGCGGTTGCGCACGAGGTCGGCGAGTGTGAGCTGCGACTCGGCCACCACGCTGCACCCCCCTCGACGGCCGCCGGGACGCCCGGCTCGCCGCAGAAGATGCCACGCCCGCAGCAACATGTGGGGCTCGGCCCGCGCCCCGGTCCGCGAGCGCGCGGACTCGGATGTCCGGGACCGCACTCGAGGAGAGCGCGCGGGTGGCGGGCTCGCGGCGACTAACGGGCTAGCGGCGGCGGCGCGCTCGGCTCGACGGGGCGCCCGGCGCCGGCATCGCCGGCGCCAGCATCGAGGCGGCCACCTCGCGCGCCGCGGGGCGGTACGTGCCGCTGCGCAGCGCCGCGCGCAGCACGAACACCCGCTCGAAGCGGACGTCGGGGGCGGCCTCGACGGCGGCCAGCGCGCGGTGGAAGCTCGCGGCGCCCGCCGACTCGGGCTCGCGACGCGCGCGCTCGGCAGCCGGTCGCGCCGACGCCCTCACGCAGCCAGCCGCCGCCCGCGGCCGCCCGGGCGGGCTCGCCGCTCGGCGTCCTCGGCCACCTCGCGCAGCCGCGACCGCCAGCGGGCGCGGCCCCGCGCGCAGGTGAGCTGCCCGAGACAGGAGGGGCACAGCCCGTGGCTCGTGCCCTGGCTCGTCGCGACCCCTCCGAGGTGCGTCCCACAGACGAATCACTCGGTGCGCATATGGCACCTCCCGCGATCGAGGCTCGCACCCGGCCTTCGCCTCGCCATCGGGGGAAACCCTGATTATGTCAGTCTGGTCAGGATCCGGTCGCGACCAGCGGATAGGGGGCCGCCCGGATGCGAGGGGTTTCCCCGATGGGCGCATCACCGAGATCGCGAGAGGCTCCCCCGCGAAGCCGGGGCAGCCGCCCTCGTCACCCCCGCCACTGGGCGGCTGCCCGGGCTCCATCCCTCCCGACCCCCGCCCGCCCCCGATCTCCCGGCGCCAACCTCCTCGATCACGCGCCCGCCTCGACGCAGGCGGCGCGAGGCCGGGGCCGCCGCCCCCGCGCGGCGCCGCCACGACGTAGCATCGCCCCCTGCCGAGGGGGAGCGCGATGCGGATCGACGTGCACAGCCACCTCTTCCCGCGCTGCTTCTGGCGCGGCGTGGCGGACCACGGCTCGTGGTACGGCGGGCGCGTGATCGAGGAGCGCGGCGAGCGCTACGTCGAGACCGCGGAGCGCCGCGCCGGCCCCGTCGAGCCGCTGTGGGACACGAGCCTCGACCGGCGCGTCGCGGAGATGGACCGCCGGCGCGTCGACGTCCACGTGCTCTCCACGCCGCCGCACTTCTTCCACTACACGCTGCCGGCGGCGGACGCCCTCGCCTCCTCGCGCGAGATCAACGACGAGTTCGCCGACGCGGTCGCGCGCCACCCCGAGCGCTTCCGTGGCCTGGCCACCGTGCCGCTGCAGGACACGGCCGCCGCCACCCGCGAGCTGGAGCGCGCGATGGCGAACGGGCTCGCCGGCGCCGAGATCGCCACGCACGTCGACGGCCGCAACCTCGACGATCCGGCGCTGTTCCCGTTCTTCGAGGCCGCGCAGCAGCTCGGCGCCTTCCTCTTCGTGCACCCCAACGCGCCCGCGGTGGGGCCGCGCACGCCGCGCTACCACCTCTCGAACCTCGTCGGCTTCCCCGTCGAGACGACGATCGCGGTCGCCAGCATGCTGCTGGGCGGCGTGCTGGAGCGCCTGCCTGAGCTCGTGATCTGCTTCTCGCACGGCGGCGGCTACGCGCTCTTCGGCGCGCCGCGCTGGGACCGCGGCTACGCCGCCCACCCCGAGGCCGGGAGCGTCGCGGCCGAGCGGCCGACAGAGGGCCTGGCGCGCATCTACGTCGACTCGATGGTGTTCGAGGGCCGCGCGCTGCGCTACGTGATCGACAGCGTGGGCGCCGACCGCGTGCTGATGGGCAGCGACTACCCCTTCACCATGGGCGACGACGACTCGGTGGGCTTCGTCGAGGGCGCGAGCGGGCTCGACGAGGCGGAGCGCACCGCGATCCTCGGCGGGACGGCGGCAGGGCTGCTCGGGATCGGCTAGCGCGCGGGCGTCTGCTCGGCATCGGCTGGCGCGCGGCGGGCGCGCCGGGGGGAGGGGGGACGCGGTGGAGCAGCTCGATCTCGCGATCGTCGGCGGCGAGGTGGTGAACGCCGACGGCGTGGCGCGCGCCGACGTGGGCGTCGCCGACGGACGCATCGCGGCGGTCGTGGCGCCGGGCACCCCCCTCGACGCCGCGCGCACCCTCGACGCCGCGGGCCGCCACCTGCTGCCCGGCGTGATCGATCCGCACGTGCACATGCGCTCGCCCGGCCTGACGTTCGCGGAGAGCCTGGAGCGGGAGACGCGCTCGCTGATCGCGGGCGGCGTCACCAGCGCGCTCGTCTTCCTCCAGGCGCCCACCGGGCCCTACGCGCCGGTGCTGGAGGAGGCGATCGCCGCCGTGCCCGAGCGCAGCTACTGCGACCTCGGCTTCAGCCCGATCATCGAGTCCATGGAGCACGTCCGCGAGCTGCCCGAGCTCGCCGACCGCTTCGGCGCCACCTCCTACAAGATGTACTTCGCCACGGGCGGCGCGGGCCGCGAGCTCTACCCCGGCACGATCTCCATCGACGACGGCATCATGTTCGAGGCGCTGGGCACCATCGCCGGGATGCGCGCGCCCGCGATCGCGATGGCGCACACGGAGAACTGGGAGATCGCGCAAGCCCTCGAACGCCGGCTGCGCGACGAGGGCCGGCGCGACCCGGCCGCGTGGGCCGACTCGCGCCCCAACCCGCTGGAGGAGGAGTGCGTGCTCCGCGCCGCGTATTACGCGCGCGTGCAGGGCTGCCCGCTCTACGTGGTGCACGTGAGCACCGCCGAGGGGCGGCAGGCGATCCGCGACGCGCGGGCCCGCGGGCAGCACATCCACGGCGAGACCTGCCCGCACCTGCTGATGTTCCACCGCGACCACCCGAAGGCCGCGCTCGCGAAGTACAACCCCGCGCCCAAGAGCCCCGCCGACCACGAGGCGCTGTGGAGCGCCCTCGCGGACGGCAGCCTCGAGTGCATGGGCTCCGACCACATCGCGATCCGTTGGGCGGACAAGAGCCGCTTCGGCTTCGACGACATCTGGGAGGCGCAGGGCGGCGCCCCCGGCTCCGCGACGATCCTGCCGCTGCTGCTCTCCGAGGGCGTGAACGGCGGGCGCCTGACGCTGCCGCAGGTGGCCGCCGTGACGAGCGCGAACGCGGCCCGCATCTTCGGCATCCCCGGCAAGGGGCGCATCGCGCCCGGCGCCGACGCCGACCTGGTGCTGGTCGACCTCGAGCGCGAGGTGGAGCTCCAGCCCGAGATGCTGCAGGTCGACTTCAGCCTCTTCGCGGGCGACCGCTTCCGCGGCTGGCCCGTCGCGACGGTGCTGCGCGGCGAGGTCGTGATGGAGGACGGCCAGATCCTCGGCGCCCCGGGAGCCGGTCGCTACCTGCGTCGCTGATTCAGGCGCCGCTGAGCGGGGCGCGCGGCGCCCGTCGATCGCGCCGCGCCGCCCGTCGTAGGCTGGAGGGCGAACGAGCGGCGTCGCCCGATCGTCCGACGCCGCCGTCGCCCCGATGACCGCGCGACGCTCCCTGTCCTCGGGACGCGCGGCGCAGCTCCGGCGAGGGAGAATGGCGGCACGCGAGACGACGACGGATGGAGCGGCCATGACCATCGCAGAGGCTCGGCCACCGGCCGTGGAACCCGACGCGCCGCACGAGGCGGACGAGGTGCACGCCATCGCCGCCCGCGGGCTGCGCATGGAGTTCGGGGGCGGCATCGTCGCCGTCGACGGGATCGACGTCCACGTGCGCGAGGGCGAGATCTTCGGCTTCCTCGGCCCCAACGGCGCGGGGAAGACGACCACCGTGCGCATGCTGACCACGCTACTGCGGCCGACGGCGGGGAGCGCCACGGTCGCCGGCTTCGACCTCTACCGCCAGCAGCTCGCCATCCGACGCTCGATCGGCGTGGCGCTGCAGGAGGCCGGCCTCGACGCGCTCGCCACCGGCCGCGAGCTGCTCAAGCTGCAGGCGCAGCTCTTCGGCATCCGCGGCCGCGACGCGGCACGCCGCGCCGCCGAGCTGCTGGAGCTGGTCGGCCTCGTCGAGGCCGCCGACCGCCAGATCCGCACCTACTCGGGCGGGATGAAGCGCCGGCTCGACCTGGCGAGCGCGCTGGTCCACGAGCCGCGGGTGCTCTTCCTCGACGAGCCGACGGAGGGGCTGGACCCGGCCAGCCGGCAAACGGTCTGGCAGGAGATCACCCGGCTCAACGACGTGCTGGGGGTGACGGTCTTCCTGACCACCCACTACCTGGAGGAGGCGGACCGGCTGGCCGACCGGCTCGCGATCATCGATCGCGGGCGGATCGTCGCGGAGGGCACGCCGCACGCGCTCAAGGCCTCGATCGCGGGCGACGTGGTGACGGTGGCGGTCGCTCGCGAGCGGCTGGAGGAGGCGCAGGACCTCCTCTGTAGCCTCGCCGGGGTGCGCGAGGTCCGACCCGACGAAGCGGGGCTCACGATGTTCGTCTCCGACGGGCCGAGCGTGGTCGCCAACGTGATCCGCGTGCTCGACGGCGCCGGCGTGCCGGTGGGCGCCGTGGCGGTCGCCCAGCCGAGCCTCGACGAGGTCTTCCTGCGAGCGACGGGCGCCCGCCTCGAAGGCGCCGCGGCCGAGGGGACGGTGACGCCGTGACCGCCATCGCCTCGGGGACAGCGGTGGCGGCGGCGCCGTGGCGCCTCTGGCGCGAGGCCCTGCGCGCCGCGCTGGTGCTGGGCGCGCGCGAGGTGCGCACCTCGCTGCGGACGCCCGCCTACCTGCTGCCCAACATGATCGTGCCGATCTTCTTCTACTTCATCATGGTCGGCTCGCTGGAGCAGTTCGCGGGCGACGCGGGCGTCGACAACTGGCAGGCGTTCCAGCTCCCCGTCGCGATCGTCTTCGCGGTGCAGGGCGGGAGCGCGGGGCTGAACATGGTCGCCGACATCGAGAGCGGCTACTTCTACAAGCTGCTGCTCACGCCCGCGCACCGCATGTCGATCCTGCTGGGCGCGATGAGCGCGGACTTCGTGCGGATCGTGGTGCAGGCGACGGTCGTCGTGCTGATCGCGGTCGCCACCGGGCTGCACTTCGAGACCGGCATCGCGGGCGCGGCGGCGCTGGTGCTGCTCAGCAGCCTGTGGGGTCTCGCCTACTCGGGCCTCGGCTTCGCGGTCGCGCTCAAGACCGGCAACTCGCAGGCGACCCAGAGCCTCTGGTTCATGTTCATGCCGTTCCTCTTCCTGACCACGCTCTTCGCCCCGCGCGAGGCGCTCTCCGGCTGGCTGTCGACGGCCGCGACCTTCAACCCGATGACCTACCTGCTGGCGGGCCTGCGCGCGCTCTCGATGAACGGCTGGGACGCGAGCGACATCGGCGGGGCGCTGCTCGCGGTCGCCGGGGTCGGCGTGCTGAGCTTCACGCTCGCGCTGCTCGCGCTTCGCGGCCGGCTGCGCTAGGCCCCGCCCCGCGGCGGCTCCGCTCGCCCGCCTGCCGGAGCCTCGGTCGCGGGTGGCTGCTACCGTGCGGCCCGGCGGTCAACCGGGGGCAGCGCAGGAGGGGAGCGGCGGATGGCCGCGCGAGTGGTAGGACGCAGCGTCGGCGCGAGCCTCACGACGCAGCTGGTGACGGGGCGCCACAGCGTGGTCGCGGACGAGCCGCGGCCCGTCGGCGAGGACCTGGGCCCCTCGCCGTACGAGCTGCTGCTGGCGGCGCTGGGCGCCTGCACCTCGTGCACTACGCGCGGCGCAGGCAGTGGCCGCTCACGGAGGTGCAGGTCGAGCTCTCGCACGACCGCGTCTACACGGACGATTGCGAGGGCTGTGAGGAGGAGGGCGCCCGCATCGAGCAGGTGACGCGCCGCATCCACCGGAGGACCCGCTGGACGACGAGCAGCGCGAGCGCCTGGCGGAGATCGCGCGGCGCTGCCCCGTGCACAAGACCGTGGGCGCGGCGATCTCGATCGTCGACGAGGTGAGCTACGCGCGCGCCGCCGCGTCGCCGATCGCGCGCCGCCGCGCGAGGGCACGCGAACGGCGACGGCCGAGGCGAGGAGGACGGTCGTGATCTACGAGCTGCGCGTCTACACGGCGCTCCCGGGCCGACGCGAGGCGATGCTCGCCCGCTTCCGCGACCACACCACCCGGCTCTTCGAGAAGCACGGGATGCGCAACATCGGCTACTGGACGAACTACGCGGGCGGGCGCTACGGCGAACTCGTCTACCTGCTGGCGTTCCAGGACGTGACGCAGCGCGAGCGCGCGTGGGAGGCGTTCTCCGCCGACCCGGAGTGGCGCGCCGCCTACGACGAGTCCGAGCGCGACGGCCCGATCGTGAGCCACAGCGAGAACCGCCTGCTGGCGCCCACGGACTTCTCGCCGCTGGGCTGAGCCGCGCGGCTCTCCGGCGGGCGCCGACCGGCCTCGAGGCCCCGCGCCGCCTTGAGGGGGCGGGGGGCGCGTGCTACGATTGGGCTCGACGTCGCCTCTCGAGGATGACGTGGGCCCGTGCCCACGTCTTTTTTTCGCCCGGCACGCCTCCGCCACCTCGCTCGCGGCCGGCCGCGCGGCACCGGGGAGACCATGAAGAACGACTTCGTCGTCGCGATCACGCAGCTCTCGGCTGAGAAGAGCCTGGACGCCGACACCGTCTTCGAGGCGGTCGAGTCGGCGATGGCCTCGGCGTTCAAGAACGAGGAGCTGCAGTACGCCGAGGTGGTCGTCAAGATCGACCGCGACTCGGGCGACATCGAGGCGTGGCGCCTCTACGAGGTGCTGGACGACGACGAGATCGAGGACGACGAGCTCCAGATCTCCACCGAGCGCGCGGCGCAGATGGGCCACCCCGGCCTCGCGGCCGGCGAGCAGGTGCTGGAGTCGATCCCGCAGACGCCGAGCACCGGCCGCATCGCCGCGCAGACGGCGAAGCAGGTGGTGCTGCAGCGGCTGCGCGAGGCGGAGCGCGAGGCCGTCTTCGGCGAGTTCACGGGCAAAGAGGGCGAGCTCGTCTCGGGCACCGTGCTGCGCGTGGAGCAGGGCCGCCACGTCATCATCGACCTGGGCCGCACCGAGGCGGTGCTCCCGGTCTCGGAGCAGATCCGGCCGGAGCACTACCGCGTCACGCAGCGGCTGCGGGTCTACGTCAAAGAGGTCTACCGCGCCTCCAAGGGCCCCCAGGTGGTGGTCTCGCGCTCGCACCCGGAGCTGGTGCGGCGGCTGCTGGAGCTGGAGGTGCCCGAGATCGGGCGCGGCACTGTGGAGATCATGGGCATCGCGCGCGACCCGGGCTACCGCTCGAAGGTGGCGCTCATCTCGCGGCAGCACGGCGTCGACCCGATCGGCGCGGCCGTTGGCATTCGCGGCTCGCGCATCCAGAATATCGTCAACGAGCTCAACGGCGAGCGCATCGACCTGATCCGCTGGGACCCCAACGACGCCGCCTACGTGACCAGCGCGCTGCGCCCCGCCGAGGTGATCTCCGTGCGCCTGGACGAGGAGACGAACACCGCCTTCGTCGGCGTGCCGGACAAGCAGATGACGCTCGCCATCGGCAAGGAGGGGCAGAACGCCCGCCTCGCCGCCAAGCTCACCGGCCACCGCATCGACATCCAGGCCGAGGGCTCGATGATCGCCGCGGGCGAGGACCTCTACCCGCCGCCCGAGCCGAACATGGAGGCGCTGCTGCACCTGGACGAGCCGGTGCTGCCCTCGCTGCCCCCGCTGGGAGACGTGGGCGTCATCGGCGCCGACTACCAGCGCCCGGGCCTGCCCGGCTCCACGCCCCCGCCCAGCCTCGCGCCCGCCGCGCCCGCTGCCGCCGCCGGCCAGGAGGAGCACGCGCTCACGCCCGAGCAGGAGGTGCTGGCCGAGTTCGTCGAGGAGCAGGAGCTGGCCCCCGCCGCGACGATCGAGGAGCCGGCGCCGACGCCGACGCGCCCGCAGCCCGCCGCATCGCCCACGGGCCTGCGCTTCGCCGAGGAGATTTCCGGCCTCGCGCGCGAGGAGGAGACGGAGGAGCGCCGCCCGGCGCGTCGAGGCGCGCGCCGCGGAGCGGGCGGTCGTGGCCGCGCCGCCGGCCCGGAGCGCCCGCCGCCCGTCGCGCGCCGCGAGGGCCGCCGCTTCGAGATCGACGAGGAGGAGATCGAGGAGGGCCTCGACGAGCTCCACGAGGACTACAGCGAGCGCGCCGAGCTGTTCGAAGACTCGGGCGAAGACACCGACGCGGACGAGGAGTAGCGGCACGCCGATCAGCGCCACCACCACCGGGCGCCCCGAGCGGCGGCAGCCGCAGCGCAGCTGCGTCGCCTGCCGCGTGACCGCGGAGAAGCGCGCGCTGACCCGGCTGGCGCGCGCGGCCGACGGCGCCGTGCGGCCGGACCCGCTGGGGCGGGCCGCCGGTCGCGGCGCCTACCTCTGCGACGACCCGGCGTGCTGGCGGCGGGCGGCCCGGCAGCCCGCGATCTTCGCGCGGGCGCTGCGCGCGCCTGCCGCGGCCGTCGACCGCGAGGCACTGGAGCACGAGGCGTCGGCGCGCGAGGCGCGCGCCGACGCAGGGCACGCACGCGCGGCGGCGGCGGCGGAGGGACAGAGCCGATGACGCAAGCAGGAACACCGATCCGCATCCCCGACGCGGTCGCGGTCAAGGACCTCGCGCAGCTCCTGGGGGTCACGCCCATCGACGTGATCAAAGAGCTGATGAAGAACGGCGTGATGGCCACCATCAACCAGGTGGTGGACTTCGACACGGCCGCCGTGGTCGCCACGGACTTCGGCTTCGTGCCGGAGGAGGAGAACGCGCCGGCCGCCGCCCCTGCCGCCCCCCCACCCGTCGCGGATGGCGAGGAGGGCGCGGAGGCGGTCGAGGTCGAGGTCGAGGTCGAGGTCGTCAGCACCTCGCGGCGGATCGTGGAGGAGGCGGGCGCCGACCTCGCGCCGCGGCCCCCCGTCGTCACCGTGCTGGGCCACGTCGACCACGGCAAGACCACGCTCCTGGACCGCATCCGCGATGCGAAGGTGGTGGAGGGCGAGGCCGGCGGCATCACGCAGCACATCGGCGCCTACCGCGCCGTCTCGCCCGACGGCCGGCCCATCACCTTCATCGACACCCCGGGCCACGAGGCGTTCTCGCAGATGCGCGCGCGCGGCGCGCAGGTCACCGATGTCGCGATCATCGTCGTCGCCGCCGATGACGGCGTCATGCCGCAGACCCGCGAGGCGATCGACCACGTGCACGCGGCCGGCGTCCCGCTTGTGGTCGCCATCAATAAGATCGACGCCGGCAACGCCGACGTGGACCGCGTGAAGCGCCAGCTGATGGAGGTCGGGCTCGTCCCCGAGGAGTTCGGCGGCGAGCAGGTGGTGGTGCCGGTCTCGGCGCTCGCGGGCCAGGGGGTCGGCGAGCTGCTCGAGAGCGTGCAGCTCGTCGCGGACCTGCAAGAGCTGACGGCGAGCCCCGCGCGAGAGGCGGTCGGCATCGTGCTGGATGCCGCGACCGACCCGCACCGCGGCGTGGTCGCGACCATCCTGGTGCAGACGGGCACGCTGCACGTGGGCGATGCCGTGCTCTCCGGCCTGGCGCATGGCCGCGTGAAGGCGATGACCGACGAGGCCGGGACGCGCGTGAAGGAGGCCGGCCCCTCCACGCCGGTCGTCGTGCTGGGGCTCTCGGAGGTGCCGCCCGCGGGCGAGCGCGTGGTGGTGGCGGAGAGCGACCGCGAGGCGCGCCGCCTGGCGGAGGAGCGCCGCCGCGCCGCCGAGGCCGGGGGCGAGCCCGCCGGCGCGGTCTCCCTCGACACGCTGTTCGGCGAGATCCACAGCGGCCACGTCCGCGACTTCAACATCGTGCTCAAGACCGACGTGCAGGGCTCGGTGGAGCCGCTCGTGCGCTCCCTGGAGGAGCTCGCCGTCGACGAGGTCAACGTCAAGGTGATCCACGCCGCGGCCGGCTCGATCAACGAGTCGGACGTCAACCTCGCCGTCGCCTCGCAGGGGGTGATCCTCGGCTTCAGCACGCGGCCCGAGCCGGGCGCGCGCCGACTCGCCGATCACGAGCAGGTGGATATCCGCCTCTACGACGTCATCTACCACATGCTGGACGATGTCCGGCTCGCGGTCTCGGGCCTGCTGGAGCCGATCTTCGAGGAGCGCCAGGACGCGCGCATCGAGGTGCGCGCCGTCTTCCGCCGCGGCCGGCGCAACGCGATCGCCGGCTCGTACGTGCGCGAGGGCACGGCCCGCCGCAGCGCGAAGGCCCGCGTGATGCGCGGCGCCGAGCAGCTACACGAGGGCGAGCTGGACTCGCTGAAGCGCATCGACGAGGACGCGCGCGAGGTGGCGGCCGGCCTCGAGTGCGGCATCATGATCGGCGGCTTCACCGACTTCGAAGAGGGCGACGAGATCGTCACGTACCACATGGAGCAAACACGCTGACGCGCGCGGGCCACATGGAGCAGACGCGCTAGCAGGCCGGGGAGCGCGGGCCCGATCGGGCGGAGGCGCTGACAGTCCTGCGGGCGTGCCTCGCATCGCCCGGCGCGCCGCGCAGCGCGATGAGGACGACGGCGCGACCGCGAGGGCCGAAGGCAGGGCGGGGGCACGGTGAGCCGTCGCACGGAGAAGCTCGCCGACCTGCTGCAGTCCGCGCTCGCGGAGCTGATCCAGCGTCGCCTCAAGGACCCCGCGCTCGAGGGCAGCCTCGTCTCGCTGACGCACGTCGAGGTCGCGCCCGATCTCGCGACGGCGCGCGTGCACGTCTCGGTGCTCGGCATGGGCGACGGCGACGACGTGGACGCGCGGCTGCGCGAGCAGGGAGTGCTCGCCGCGCTCGGCCGCGCGGAGTCGCTGCTCCACCGCGAGCTGGCGCGCGAGCTGCACCTGCGGCGCGTGCCGCGGCTCCGCTTCTTCGCCGACCACTCCATCGGCGAGGGCAGCCGCCTCCGGGAGCTGATGCGCGAGGTCGCCCAGGGCGAGGGACGCAACCTCGACGGGCCGCCAGGCGAGCCCGCGGAGGAGCCGCCGGCGTGAGCGCGCACCGCGCGGGCGACCCGGCGGGCTCGGCGCTGCGCGGCTTCCTGAACATCGACAAGCCCGCCGGCATCAGCTCCTTCGACGTCGTGCGCGCGGTGCGGCGCGCCGCCGGGATGCGGCGCGTCGGCCACGCCGGCACGCTCGATCCCGCCGCCACGGGCGTGCTGCCGGTCGCCCTCGGCGAGGCGACGAAGCTCGTCGACGAGCTGCTGGACGCGCGCAAGCGCTACCGCGCCGTGATCGAGCTCGGCGTGGCGACCGACAGCTACGACGCCGACGGCGCAGTGGTGGCGCGCGGGGACGCCTCCGCGGTCACGCGCGCACAGGTCGAGGCCGCGCTCGCGCCGTTCCGCGGCGAGCAGTGGCAGCGCCCGCCCGCCTACTCCGCCGTGAAGCGCGGCGGGGTGACGGCCTACAAGGCGGCGCGCGCCGGCGCGCCGCTCGAGCTGGAGCCGCGGCGCGTCGTCACGTACGCCGTCGAGCTCGTCGGCTTCGAGCGTGCCGCGGACGGCGCCCCGCTCGCCACCGTCGAGGTCGAGTGCGGGCGCGGCTACTACCTGCGCGCGCTGGCGCACGACCTCGGGCAGGCGCTGGGCTGCGGCGCGCACCTGCGGGAGCTGCGGCGCACCGCCGTCGGCCCGTTCCGCGCCGAGGACGCCGTGTCGCTGGCGCGCGCCGAGCTGCGCCTCGCCGCCGGCGACGTGGAGACGCTGCTCCACGCGCCCGACGCCGTGATCAGCGGCTGGCCGGCGCTGCTCGTGAGCGACGGCGCGGCCGCCGAGCTGCGCCTCGGCCGCAACCTGCCGGCGCGGCGGCGCTGGCCGCACCGCATCGCGCCCGAGGGTCGGCGCGCGCGCTGCTACGGAGCTGACGGCAGGCTGATCGCGCTGCTCGTGGCCACCGCGATCCCCGACCTGTGGCACCCCTACCGGGTGCTCCCCGCCGAGCCCACGCGCGCCACAGGGTCGCCGCAGGCGGCCCGAGAGGCCCCCGAGGAGGCCGCGCAGTAGGCCACCGAGAGCTGAGAGCACGTCTCAGAAACAGGTACGCGCTCGTTGACACCACGCTCGGCCCTGAAGTACGAGTGGATGGACCCCGTTCGGCTCGCGAGCACGGGGGCGGGTGCCCGGCGGGGCCTCGCGAGCGAGTCGAACGCAGACGACGGCCGGCGCAGCCCGAGGAGAGACATGGAAGCGTACTGCCTGAAGTGCCGCGAGAAGCGCGAGATGAACGACGCCACCTCGATCACGATGAAGAACGGGCGCCCGGCCACGCAGGGCATGTGCCCGGTGTGCGGGACCAAGATGTTCAAGATCGGGAAGACGCAGCCCGCCTAGGGCCGCGGCACGGCTCGGACGCGGACAGCATCGCCCCTCCGGGCGGCGCTCCTGCGTCTACGGGGCGCCCGCCGCGCCTCCAATGCGAGCGCGAGGAAGGCCTCGCGGCGCGGGTGGCGCGGCGCCGCGCTGCGTCGCACCCCGACGATGGCGCGCTCGGCGACCTGCGGCCCGCGCCGCCGCCTCAGCGCCACGCTCCCGCGCTCGGCGACGGCGGGCGGCAGCACACTCCACCCGAGGCCCAGCACCACCATCTGTCGCAGCACCTCCGGGTTGTGGCTCTCCAGCGTGACGCGCGGCTCGATGCCCAGCCGCGCCAGCCCCGCGTCGATCAGGCCGCGCGTGCGCTGGCCGCGCGGGTAGAGCGCCCAGTCGGAGGCGGCGGGGTCGCCGCGGCGGCCGGGCGGCGCGTAGAGGTGCAGCGGCTCCCGCTCGACCTCGACGCTCCACAGATCCTCGTCGGCGGGCCCGACGACGAACGCCAGGTCGAGCTCGAAGCGGCGCAGCCGATCGAGCAGCGCCGTGCTGCTGTCGACGGTGAGCGTGAGGTCGACGCCGGGGAAGCGCCCCGCGAAGCGGCGCACCACGTCGGGCAGCACGTAGAGGCTGGCCGCGTCGATCATGCCCACGCGCAGTGGGCCGCGCTCGCCGCGCGCGCGCTCGCCCATGCGCTCGCGCAGCTCCTCCGCCTGCTCGCCCACGCGCTCGGCGAAGGCGAGCACCTCCTCGCCCTCGCCCGTGAGGCGGCGCCCGCGGCCGTCGCGTTCGAAGAGCGGCGCGCCGACGCGGCGCTCCAGCTCCGCCAGCGCGCGCGAGAGCGCGGGCTGGCTCACGCCGAGGCGCTCCGCGGCGAGCGTGACCCTGCCCGCGCGCGCCGTCTCGCGCAGGTACGTGAGCTGGCGCAGGCGCACGTCCAGCGTCGCGGCGCCGCCGCCCTCGGATGCGCGTGCCATCGTGCCCTCCCGCCCGCCGCCCGAGCGCCCCTCGACGATACCATTTCGCTATACGTCAGGTGCGCGCGATGCATTTGTCGCATCGCAGGCGGTACGCTACCGTGCCGCGAGGCCGTCACGCCACCGGCGAAACGGGCGGCGCCACGAAGGGAAGGCGAGCCACCATGGGCAAGCCGATCAACGTCGCGATCATCGGCGTCGGGAACTGCGCCTCCTCGCTGGTGCAGGGCATCGAGTTCTACCGCGACGCGGACGAGGGGCAGACGATCCCGGGGCTGATGCACCCGGTGCTCGGCGGCTACCACATCCGCGACATCCGCTTCACCGCGGCCTTCGACATCGACGCGAACAAGGTGGGAACGGACCTCGCCGAGGCGATCTACGCGCCCCCCAACAACACCTTCCGCTTCGCCGACGTGCCCACCACCGGCATCCGCGTCGACCGCGGCATGACGCACGACGGCCTCGGCAAGTACCTCTCCGAGGTGATCACGAAGGCGCCCGGCCGTACGGCCGACATCGTGCGCATCCTCCGCGACACGCAGACGGACGTAGTGATCAACTACCTCCCCGTCGGCTCCGAGTCGGCGACCAAGTGGTACGTGGAGCAGGTGCTGCAGGCGGGATGCGCCTTCATCAACTGCATCCCCGTCTTCATCGCGCGACAGGAGGACTGGGGCGAGCGCTTCCGCGAGCACGGGCTGCCGATCATCGGCGACGACATCAAGTCGCAGGTCGGCGCGACCATCCTGCACCGCACGATGACGCGGCTCTTCGCCGACCGCGGCGTCAGGCTCGACCGCACCTACCAGCTCAACTTCGGCGGCAACACGGACTTCCTCAACATGCTCGAGCGGGAGCGGCTGGAGTCAAAGAAGATCTCGAAGACGAACGCCGTCACCTCGCAGATCGACTTCGAGATGCCGGCCGGCGACGTGCACGTCGGCCCGTCGGACCACGTGCCGTGGCTGCAGGACCGCAAGTGGTGCCACATCCGCATGGAGGGCACGACCTTCGGCGAGGTGCCGCTGACCGTCGAGACCAAGCTCGAGGTGTGGGACAGCCCCAACTCGGCCGGCGTCGTGATCGACGCGATCCGCTGCGCCAAGCTCGCCCTCGACCGCGGGGTCGCGGGCCCGCTGCTGGAGCCGTCCGCCTACTTCATGAAGTCGCCGCCCGAGCAGTGGCACGACGACATCGCCCGCGACCGGCTGGAGGCGTTCATCGCCGGGACGGCCGAGGCCGCGGCGAGCGCCAAGGCCGCGAGCGCGAAGCCCACCACTAAGGCGAAGCGCCCCGCCGCCGCGCGGCCCAAGGCGGACGCCCGCGGTCGGCGCGGCAGCGCGAGCTAGGGCTCGCGCGGGGTGGTCGCCTACGCGGCGGTCCGCCTGCTCGCGTGGGCGGCGCGCCGGCTGCCGCTCCGCCTCTCGTACGCGGTCACGCGCGCGGGCGGCGTGCTCGCCTACTACGCCTGGCTGGGCGGGCGGCGGCGCTGCGTCGCCAACATGCTGCACGTCACGGGTGGCGACGAGGCGAAGGCACGGCGTCTCGCGCGGAGCTCGCTTACGAACTACGGCGCCTACCTCGTCGACTTCGTGCGGCTGATCGGCGCGGACGCCGACGAGGTGCAGCGCCGCGTGATCTTCGACGGCTGGGACCGCCTCGAGGCCGAGCGCGCCGGCAACGGCATCGTCTTCGTCACCGTGCACCTCGGGCTGTGGGACGCGGGCGCGGTGGCGCTCGCCGCGCACGGCTTCCCCGTGACGACGATCGCCGATCGCTTCGCCAACCGCCGGCTGGACGGGCTGATCCTCGGCTCGCGCGAGCGGCTCGGGCTCACCATCGTCCCGGCGGATCGCGTGGGTCCGCGCGTGCTGCGCGCGCTCAAGCGCAACCAGATCACCGCTCTGCTCGTCGACATCCCGTCCCCGGAGACGGGCGCGCAGGCCGAGCTCTTCGGCGCGCGTGTGGCCGTGATGGACGCCTTCGCGCGGCTGGCGCTGCGCGCGGGCGCCCCGGTGGTCGCCGCCACGCTGCCGCGCCAGGGGCGCTGGAGCGACCGCGCCCGCGCGCGCGTCGAGCGCGTCGCCTTCGAGCCGTCGGGCGACCTCGAGCGCGACGTGCGCGAGCTGACGCAGGCCACGTTCCGCACGCTGGAGGCGCACATCCGCGACGACCCCGCCCAGTGGTACATCTTCCGGCGCCTCTGGCTGGAGCCGGCCGCCGAGCCCGCGGGCTCCGCGGCCTAGGCGCGCGCCCTCGTGCTCCGCTACCTGGCGCTGTGGCTGGCCGTGCAGGCGGGGCGGTGGCTCCCGCCGCGCGCGCTCTACGCCGCCGCCGACGCCGCCGCTACGCTCGCGTGGGCGGGCTCGCCGCGGCTGCGCGCCGTCACGCGCGACCACATGCGCCACGCACTGGGCGCGGGCGCCGCGCCGCGTGCGGTGGACCGCGCCGCGCGCGGCGCGCTGCGCTCCGCCGCGCGCTACTACGCGGACTTCGCGCGCTACTCGCACCTGCCGCCCGAGGCGTCATTCGCCGAGGTTGAGTCCCTCGAGGGGGTGGAGCACCTCTTCGCCGCGTGGGACCGGGGCTGTGGCGTGGTGCTCGCCTCGGCGCACGTCGGCAACCCCGAGATGATCATGCAGGCGCTGGGGCCGTTCGGCCTCGACCCGATGGTGCTGACGGAGCCGCTGGAGCCGCCGCGCCTGCACGCGCTGGTGCACCGCGTCCGCGAGCACACGGGCGTGCCGTTCGTGCCCGCGGACCGCGCCGGGATGCGCCGCGCCGTCGCGCAGCTGCGTGCGGGCGGCGTGCTGGGCGTGCTGGCCGACCGCGACGTGCTGGGCAGCGGGCGGCCCGTGCCGTTCCTCGGCGAGCGCGCCGCGCTGCCGCGGGGCGCCGTCGAGCTCGCGCGGCGCACAGGGGCGCCGCTCGTGACCAGCTTCGTCTATCGCTCGGGCGTGGCGCGCTACCGCGTCGTGCTGGAGCCGCCGCTCGAGATCCCGCGAACGGGCGACCGCGACGCCGACGTGCGCGAGGGGATGCGGCTGCTGGTGGCGCGGCTGGAGCGCGGCATCCGTCACGCGCCCGAGCAGTGGTTCGCGCTCTCGCCGGTGTGGTCGGGCATCCCGCGCTGAGCCTGAGCCCGCCCCGCAGGGGCGCGGCGGCAACGGGGGCGCCCCCGACCGCGGCGACGCGAGGCGCGTACAATGCGGCCCGATGGCTGATCCCGCTCCCCACGTCGAGCCGTCGAGCATGCCGGCGGCGCCCGCGGGCGCCGTGCCTCGCTCTGCGGCCGCGCGCTACGGGCTTGCCGACCTGCAGCTCCACACCTCGGCCGGCGACGGCATGATGGACGCGGGCGCGATCTTCGAGCGGGTGGAGCACGAGACCGAGCTCGATGTCGTCGCGGTCACCGACCACGACGACATTGGCGGCGCGCTGGCCGCGCGCGAGCTGCACGCCCGCGGCGGCTACCGCTTCGAGTTCGTGCCCGGCATCGAGCTGACCACACGCTCCGGCCACCTGCTGGCGCTCTTCATCGACGAGCCGCTGCGGCCGCTGCGCCCCCTCGCCGAGACGGTGGCGGAGATCCACCGCCGCGGCGGGATGGCCGTGGTGCCGCACCCGCTCTCCTACCTGACGCGCTCGATCGGGCAGCGCGCGCTGGAGCGGCTGCTCGCGACGGGCGACCCGGAGCTGCGCCCCGACGGCATCGAGCTCGCGAACGGCTCGCTCGCGGGCCGCGTGACGGAGGCGAAGGCGCGCCGGCTGAACCGCGAGCGCTTCCACCTGCCCGAGACCGGTGGCTCCGACGCGCACTTCATCGAGGATGTGGGGCGCGCGGCGACGCTCTTCCCCGGCAGCACCGCCGCCGAGCTGCGCGCCGCGCTCGCCGCGGGGACCACCGAGGCGCGGATGCTGGCGCCGGTCCCGCTCTCCGCCATCGGCTGGCGGCGGCTGGCGCGGCAGCAGGTGCGCGGCCTCTCCGTGACGCCGCGCCGCGTGCTGGGCCCGCCGCTGCGGCGAGCAGGGCGCAGGCTGCGCTCCGCCGCCCTGCTCGGCCGCGGGAGCGCCGCGTGACGCGCGCGAGCAGCGAGCGCCCGACGAGCCCCGCGACCGCCGGAAGCAGGCGATGAGAATCGCCCTCGTCTCGCCGTACGACTGGCACACGCCGGGCGGCGTGAACAGCCACGTCGCGCAGCTGCAGCGCGAGTTCACGGTGCGCGGGCACGAGACGCAGATCCTCGCGCCGGGCGCCGAGGATGCCCGCGAGCCGGGCGTCGTCATCGTGGGGCGGCCGCGCCCCGTCCCGGCGTCCGGCTCCACAGCGCGCATCTCGCTCAACCCGCGCCTCGGCCGGCGCGTGCGCGAGCTGCTGGACGCCGGCCGATACGACGTGGTGCACGTGCACGAGCCGCTGATGCCCGTGCTGCCGATCCAGGCGCTGCGCCACTCGCGCGCGGCGAACCCCGACGTCATCAACGTCGGCACCTTCCACGCGACCAAGGACGGCGGCAACCGGCTCTACTCCTACGGGCGCCGGCTGCTCAAGCGCTGGTTCCGCGAGCTCGACGGGAAGATCGCCGTCTCGCCGCCGGCGGCGGAGTACGTGGGGCGCTACTTCCCGGGCTTCTACAACATCATCCCCAACGGCATCGAGGTGGAGCGCTTCGCCGATCCGACCGTCATGCGGCGGCCCGAGCTGGACGACGGCGTCGTCAACATCCTCTACGTGGGGCGCGCGGAGAAGCGGAAGGGGCTCTCCTACCTGATCCGCGCCTTCGGCATGGTGAACGCGCGAGACCCGCTGACGCGCCTGATCGTCGTCGGGCCGAACGCGCGGGCGGTGCGTCGCTACAGCCGCTCCGTGGAGCGGATGGGCCGGCGCGGCGTCCACTTCGTCGGGCGCGTCTCGGACGCGGAGCTGGCGAGCTACTACCGCAGCGCGGACATTCTCTGCTCGCCCGCGGTCGGCCACGAATCGCAGGGCTACGTGCTGCTAGAGGCGATGGCGGCGGGCACGGCGGTGGTCGCTTCCAACATCGAGGGCTACGCCTCCGTCGTCACGCACCGCGTCGACGGGCTGCTCACGCGGCCCAAGGACTCGTTCGCGCTGGCGGACGCGCTGACCGCGCTCGTGCGCGACCCGCGGCACCGCGAGCGGCTGGCCGCGGCCGGCCGGCGACGCGTCGAAGCGTACTCCTGGCCCTACGTCACGGAGCAGCTGCTCGCCTACTACGAGCGGCTGCGGGACTCGCGCGGCGCGATCGAGCCGCGTCCGCTGCGCGAGGCGGAGCGCGCGCTGGCGGCGGCTGTCGCCGACCTCAGCGGCGAGGCCGCGCGCGAGGCCGAGCCCGCGCCCGGGTCGCTGACCGGGCCGGCTCGCCGGTCGGCCGGCAGCTGGCGGTGAGCTCGATGCGACTGCAGCTGCTCCCCGGCCGCGCGCCCGCGCGCCTCGTCGATCCGCTGGTGCGGCCGCTCGCCGCGCTCGGCGTCAGCCCGCACGCCGTCTCGGCGCTGGGGCTGGGCGGCAACCTCGCCGCGGCGCTGCTGGTGGCGCGCGGCGAGCTGCTGGCGGGCGGGATCGTGATGCTCGTCGCCTCGGCGCTCGACTCGCTGGACGGCGCGCTGGCGCGGCTCAGCGGCCGCGCCTCGCGCGTGGGCGCGCTGCTCGACGCCACGTTCGACCGCGTCTCGGAGGCGGCCGTGCTGGGCGGGGTGCTGTACTACGAGATCGGCCTCGGCCACCGCGAGGAGTCGATGCTCGCCTTCGCCGCGCTCGCGGGCTCCATGCTTGTCTCGTACGTTCGTGCGCGCGGTGAGGCGGAGGGCGTGCTGGTCACGTCGGGCCTGTTCGCGCGCACGGAGCGGGTGCTGGTGCTGGCGGCGGGCCTGATCCTCGGCTGGCTGCGCGGGGCGCTGTGGCTGCTGGCCGTGCTGTCGCTGCTGACGGCGGCGCATCGGCTGCTGCTGGCCGCGCGCGGGCTGCGCGAACGCGCGGCGGCGGGGGAGGAGCGCGGATGAGCCCGATGCAGCGCGAGGCGCGAGCGCAGCTGGAGATGCACCTCGCGCAGAGCCTCGTGGGGCGCGCGGGGCTGGATGTGTGGACGCGCACGGAGTCGGGCCTCGTGCTGTCCGACCGCGACTCCTGCACCCACTGCGACGCCGTCGCGGAGAACGCGCGCGAGATCGCGACCACCCACGGCTCCGTGACCTTCACGCCCTACGACCTCGATCGCCACGCCGACCGCGCGGAGGAGGCCGGCATCGAGCGCGCGCCGACGACGGTGGTCCGCGGCGGCGGACGGTCGCTGCGCTTCGTCGGGCTGTGGTCGGGCGGGCTCTTCGGCGCGTTCGTCGACGTGCTGGTGCTGCTCGGCAACGGGCAGCAGCTGCTCACGCCCGAGAGCCGCGAGGCGCTGAGCGCGCTCCCGCGGCCCGTCGAGGTGGAGCTCGCCGTCACGCCCTTCGAGCCGCTCTCGCCGCAGATGGTCCTGCTCGTGGGCGCGATCGCCGCCGTGACGCGCTCCGTGCGCGTCACGATCACCGAGTACGCCGAGTTCCCCAAGCTCGCGCTCACGCGCTCGCTCACGCAGCTGCCGACGATCTGGATCGACGGCCAGCGCTTCGAGGGGATGTGGAGCGAGTCGGAGCTCGTCGAGCAGATCTCGCGCGTCGCGCAGCAGGACGGCGAGCCCGCGATCCGCGAGCGCATCGTCGCCGTGCCCTACGTCAGCGAGGCGCAGGCCGGCCAGATGGCGCAGCAGATGGCCGTCGAGCAAGGCGGCGGTGCGCCCGCGCCGGGCGCCGGCGCGGGTGCACCGCAGACGAGCAGCGGCCTCTTCGTGCCGGGGCGCGACTAGCGGCCGCGACCAGCCGCCGAGGGCTAGCCGGCCGCCAACGCCACCGCCAGCCCCAGCGCGAGCAGCGCCAGCCCCGCGATCAGCGCCAGCGTCAGCACGCGCCGCCCTCGAGCGTCGCGCCGCTCTCCCACGAAGAGCGGGAGCCACACGGCAGGCAGTAGCGCCGGCAGGATCGGGAGCACGTCGCGCGCGACGGTCAGCGCGAGCGTCGCGCCCAGCCCCACGGCGATGCGCCGCGTCGGCGTCTGCGCCCACTCGCGCACGGCTCCGCCTCCTCCGCGCGCCGAGCATCGCGCCGCGCCGTCGAGCGCCGCAGGGGCGAAGGTCACGCGACGGGCGGGCGGGGCGGGCGAGGCCCGGCTACGCCGGGGGCTCGGCGTCGTCTCCCGAGTCGCCGAGCGGCGCCTTGGGCAGCGCGAGCGCGTGCGCGAGCAGCGCCGCGACGACGAGCAGGATCACGATCTCGACATCGCTCATGTCGGATCATCGGAGCGCCGAGCCGGGATCGTGACGGGCGCCGCGCGCGGGCCCACTCGTGCAGGCGGGGCGCTACCATCGCGAGCCGCCCGGGCGGCGCAGCAGCGCGACGGCGCCGCCACCGAGCGCGATCACGAGCAGCGCCGTCACCCCCGCGAGCACCAGCGCCGAGCCCGCCGAGCCCCCGTCGGCGCTGGCGTCGGCATCGGCGTCGGCCCCCGCGGTGGCCGCGGGCGGCGGCCCGCCGGCGGCGCCGTCGGGCGCGGGGGTGGCGGGCGTGGTGGCACCCCCCACCGGGGACGAACCGGGAATCGAGAGCGGCGGCACCGTCGCCTCGACGACCGGCGGCGCCGAGGTTCCCGGCCGCACCGCCACCTCGATCGGCGCGAGCCCATTGGCGGCGCGCCACTCGTTGTAGAGGCCATCCTGATCGAAGCCGTAGACAGCCTCCAGCGCGTCGTCGATGAGGTTGCCGGCCTTCACGGTCGCGTAGAGCTCGGCGAAGGCCGGCTGCCCGTAGACGTCGAGCATGTACGACACCACCGACCACGACTGCCCGTAGAAGAGGTCGACGCGCCCGGGCGCGCCGGGCGGCGAGGTCAGGCCGCGCAGGGTCAGCGTGCGGTCGCCGCGGATCCCGCTCAGCAGCGCGGCGTTGTAGCCGAAGCCGGGGTCGGGCTGCATGTAGACCGCCGTGCCCTCGTCCAGCCACGAGGGGACCTGCGTGAAGGGGCCGTCGCCCGCGACCTTGGTGACGATGTGCGCGGCCTCGTGACGGATTACGTCGCGCGAGGGCTGGAAGACGAACAACAGGTCGGGCGCGACGCGCTGCCCGCCTGTGATCACCGTGGCGTCGAAGATGCCGCCGCGCGGCCGCATCGCCAGCTCGCCCTCGGACTCGGAGCGCCACACCATCACCTTCACCGGGTACGGCACGCTCGCCTCAAGCAGCTCCTCTGAATCGCGCAACGAGTTCGCGGTCGCCTCCAGCGCGAGGTTCGCGGCGGCGTCGCTGGGGCCGTACCAGTAGACGGTGACGAGGCCCCGGCTGCGCTGCTGCCAGCTGTAGCGGCCGTCGAGGAAGACGAAGCGCTCCTCCTCCGTCACCAGCTCCGTGCCCTCGCGGTCGACGATCGTCCAGCGGTAGGTGAACTCGGAGCCGACGGGGATGTAGCGCTGCGCAGTGATCGTCTCCAGCGTGAAGATCAGGTCCTGCTGCGTCCCCTCGCCCACCGGCGCCTCGCCACCGCCGCCGATGTTGCCGTCCGGGTTCTGCACCGAGTACTCGAGCCGCGCCGAGGCGAGGCCGGCCGGGGCGTTGACGCGCGCGGTGAAGGTGAGGGCGCGCGGATCGTCCGTGCGTGTGGCGAGCCGCGCGACCTCGATCTCGCCGGCGAGCGCGGGGGACGGTGCGAGCAGCGTCGCGCCCAGCGCTGCCGCGAGCACGGCGCCGAGCAGCGCCAGAGCGCGCCCACGCAGAATCACGGCCGCGACCCACGCTCCGACGACGCTCATGCATCCACCTCGGCGGCTTCCTCGCTCCCCACCTGCTCGCGCAGGTAGGCCTCGATGAACGGATCGATCGCGCCGCCCAGCACGGCCTGCGTGTCGCTGGTCTCGGCGCCGGTGCGCAGATCCTTCACCATCCTGTACGGCTGGAGCACGTACGATCGGATCTGATTCCCCCACCCCGGCTCCACGTGATCGCCGCGGATGCGGGCGCGCTCCTGCTCGCGCCGCTCGATCTCGATCTCCAGCAGCCGCGATTGCAGCACCAGCATCGCCGTCTCGCGGTTGCGGCCCTGCGAGCGCTCGTTCTGGCAGGTGACGACGAGGCCCGTGGGCAGGTGGGTGATGCGCACGGCGGTGTCGTTCTTCTGCACGTTCTGCCCGCCGTGGCCGGAGGCGCGGTAGGTGTCGATGCGCAGATCGTCGGGGCGGACCTCGATCTGCACGTCCTCGCTCTCGGCCTCGGGCATCACCTCGACGAGCGCGAAGCTCGTGTGGCGCGAGTGTGAGGAGTCGAAGGGCGAGATGCGCACCAGGCGGTGCACCCCCCGCTCCGAGCGCAGCAGGCCGTAAGCGTTCTCGCCGGTGATGCGCAGCTCGGCGGACTTGACGCCGGCCTCCTCGCCGGAGGAGAGCGCCAGCACCTCGGCTGAGAAGCGGTGCTGCTCCGCCCAGCGCAGGTAGAGGCGCAGCAGCATCTCCGCCCAGTCCTGTGCCTCGGTGCCGCCCGCGCCCGCGTGCACCATGAGCATCGCGTTGCGGGCGTCGTAGTGTCCGCCCAGCGTGAGGTCGAGCTCGAGCGCGGCGAAGCGCTGCTCCAGCGGGGCGAGGTCGCGCTCGATGTCGATGGCGAGCGCGGCGCGCTCCGCCTCGTCGTCGACGGCCGCCGCCAGCTCGACGAGCTCGCCGAGCTCGGTCGCGCCGCCCTCCAGCTCGCCCCAGGTCGCGATCAGCGACTCCAGCCGCGAGAGCTGCTTCATCAGCTGCTGGGCGTGCCGCTGGTCGTCCCAGAGATCGGGCGACTCCGACTGCCGGCGCAGCAGCGCCAACTCCCGCTCGCGCGCAGGGAGGTCAAAGACGCACCTGCACGTCCCGCACGCGCTCCAGCAGCTCGGCCACGCGCGCTCGCAGCTCATCCATGGATCGAGTTTCGCACGAGAGTCGCGAACCCGCGCGGCGCTAGACGGCGGGCCCCTGCGCGACCAGCCCCTGCGCCGCGAGCAGCGTGTTGCGCACGACCATCGCGATGGTCATCGGGCCGACGCCGCCGGGGACGGGGGTGATCGCGGCGGCGATCTCCGAGACGGCCGCGAAGTCCACGTCGCCGGTGAGCCGGTAGCCGCGCTTCGCCGAGGGGTCGTCGACGCGGTTGGTGCCGACGTCGATCACCACGGCGCCGGGGCGCACCATCTCGGCGGTCACGGTGTTCGCGCGACCCGCGGCGACGACGAGGATCTCCGCGTCGCGCGTGACGGCGCCGAGGTCGCGCGTGCCGGTGTGCGCGATGGTGACGGTGGCGTTCGCGCCCGGCGCCTTGGTCGCGAGCAGCGCGGCCAGCGGCCGCCCCACCAGCACCGAGCGCCCGACGATCACGACGCGCCGCCCGTCCGGGTCGTGGCCGGAGCGGAGCAGCAGCTGCTGCACGCCGGCGGGGGTCGCCGGCACGAGCCCGGGCGTGCCCTGGAGCAGCCGCCCCATGCTCACCGGGTGCAGCCCGTCCACGTCCTTGCGCGGATCGACCGCCGACATCACGGCGCTGGCGTCGATCTGCGGCGGCAGCGGCATCTGCACGAGGATGCCCGAGACCGCGGGCGAGGCGTTCAGCCGCTCGACGTGTGCCAGCAGCTCCGCCTGCGTCGTGGAGGCGGGGAGCGCCAGCGTCTCGTGCGTCATGCCGACGCGCTCGCAGGCGCGGCCCTTGTTGCGCACGTAGACGGCCGAGGCGGCGTCGTCGCCGACGAGCACCGCCGCGAGATGGGGCGGGGCGTGGCCGCGCGCGACGTGCTCGGCGACGGCCTGCGCCGTCTCCTCGGCGACCGCGTCCGCGATCGAGCGCCCGTCGATGAGGGTGGCCGTGCCCGTCGTCACGGCGCGAGTATAGGGGCGCGACACGCGAGCGGCCCGCGCCCCCGGCGCCCGCGGGAGGCATGCGGGCCGCGTGCTAGGATCGCGCGCCATGACGAGCCCCCAGCCGAGCCTCCCCGCGAGCCACGAGGCCGGCACACACCCGGAGGCTGGCACGCACGCCGTCGGCGTCGACCTGATCGAGTTCGATCGCGTCGCCCACGTGCTGGAGCGCCACCCGCGCCGCTTCCTCGCGCGCGTCTACACGCCGCTGGAGGTCGCGTTCTGCCGCGGCCGCGTCCCCGAGCTCGCTGCGCGCTTCGCGGCCAAGGAGGCGGTGATGAAGGCGCTGGGCACGGGTGCGCGCTCGGTCGGCTGGCGGGACATCGAGGTGCTGCCCGACCGCCGTGGCAAGCCGCTGGTCTACCTCCACGGCCGCGCCGTCGAGCGCGCCGAGCGCATCGGGCTGGAGGCGATCGACATCTCGCTCACCCACCTGCGCGACCAGGCGATGGCCGTGGTCGTCTGTCGGCAGCTCCGCCAGGAGCAGAACCACGCGGCCGCCCGCGAGCAGCTGCTGCGCCGCATGCGCGAGCGCGGCCTCATCGACGCGTCGGTGACGTAGGTGCTCGCTCTTGCGCGAGTCGGTTCCTCGATCGGCGGGCGCGCGTGAAGCTCGTCACCGCCGCGCAGATGCGCGAGCTGGAGCGCGCCGCCGCCGAGGCCGGCGTCCCCGAGCGCACGCTCATGGAGAGCGCCGGCCTCGCCGCCGCGCAGGAGGCGTGGATGGCCGTCGGCGCCTCCGAGGGGCGCGCGATCCTCGTGCTCTGCGGCCCCGGCAACAACGGCGACGACGGGCTGGTGGCGGCGCGGCACCTCGCGGGCTGGGGCGCCGAGGTCCACGCCTACCTGCTGCAGCCGCGCGAGGCGGCCGACGCCGTGTGGCAGGAGACCGTGGCCGCGGGCGTGCCCGCCGTCAGTGCCGGGGAGGACCCCGGCTTCGCGCGGCTCGCGGAGCTGCTGGCCGAGGCGAGCTGCGTGCTCGACGCGCTACTGGGCACGGGCGCCTTGGCCGCGCGCCCGATCGAGGGGCCGCTCGCCGAGCTGCTGAGGCGGCTGGCCGCGGTGCGCGCGGGGGCGGCCCGCCCCTACCTCGTCGCGCTCGACCTCCCCACGGGCGTCGACGCGGACTCGGGCGCCGCCGACCCGCTCACCGTCGGCTGCGACCTCACCATCACCTTCGGGCACGCCAAGGTCGGGCTCGCGCAGCTCCCCGGCGCGACGCTGGCCGGGCGCGTGCTGCCGGTGGAGATCGGCCTCCCGCCCGAGGCCTCGGCCGCGCTCCCCTTCGAGCAGCTCGACTTCCGCACCGTGCAGCGGACTCTGCCCGAGCGGCCGCCCGACGCGCACAAGGGGACGTTCGGCACGGTCGTGGTCGCGGCGGGCTCGCGGCGCTACCCGGGCGCGGCGCGGCTGGCGGCGGAGGCGGCCGCTCGCTCGGGCGCCGGCCTCGTCGCGATCGCGGCGCCCGAGGCGATCCAGCCGCTGCTGCTGAGCGGCCTGCCCGACGCCGTGCACGAGCCGCTGCCCCGCGGCGAGACGCCCGGCGAGGCGTGGGGCGACGCGGCGTCCGACGCGCTGGGGGGCGCCGACGGCTACCTCGACGGGCACGCGGCGCGCGCACTGCTGCGGGCGCTGCGCGGGGACAGCCTCAGGCGGGCGAGCGCGCTGCTGCTCGGGCCCGGCATCTCGACTCAGCACGGCGCGCCCGCCTTCGTGCGCACGCTGCTCGCGGGCCTCGACGAGGCGGCGGCGGACGGCGCGCTCGAGGCCTGCGTGATCGACGCGGACGCGCTGACGGCGCTGGCCGCGCTGCCCGGCTGGGCGGAGCGGCTGGCGCTGCCGCGAGTGCTGACGCCGCACCCCGGCGAGATGGCGCGCCTCACGCGCCGCCCCGCCGCCGAGGTGCAATCGACGCGGCTCGCCACGGCGCTCGAGCTCGCGCGCGAGACGGCGAGCGTCGTCGTGCTCAAGGGCGCCTGCACCATCGTCGCCGCGCCCGACGGACGCGCCCGCCTCTCCGACCAGGCGAACCCGATGCTCGCCACGGCGGGGACCGGCGACGTGCTGGCGGGGCTGATCGCCGGCCTGCTGGCGCAGGGGATGCAGCCATTCGAGGCGGCGGCCGCCGGCGTCTACATCCACGGCGACTGCGCGCGTCGCGTCGCGGAGACGCACGGCACCGCGGCCGGCCTCGCGCAGGACCTGCTGCGCACGCTGCCCGAGGTGCGCGGCCTGCTGGAGGGGCGCGCCGTGGCCTCCAGCGGTGGCATCGGCCTCCCGCCCGGCCTCGAGGCGGGGCCGCCGATGGCAGGCGGCGGCCCGCCCGCCGGCGGGGGCCTCTGGTAGACTTGACGGCGCACGGACGGGACGTGGCTGCGCGTCCCGCTCTGGTTGCGGGATGACCACCGGAGGGGAGCGCTCGCCGTGACGACGGAGGCCCGCCCCGCGAAGCGGGGCACCCGGAGCGTGGAGTCGGTCGCGATGCCGCACGGCGACCCCGTGGCTCTGATCTTCCCGGGGCAGGGCTCGCAGTCGCCCGGCATGGGCCGCCTGCTCTACGACCGCTCCGCCGAGGCGCGGCTCACCTTCGAAGAGGCGAGCGACATCACCCACCTCGACATCGCGCGGATCTGCTTCGAGGGCTCGGCCGACGAGCTCGCGGAGACGCAGGTCACGCAGCCCGCGGTGCTCACCACCTCGGTCGCGTTCCTGCGCGCGATGCGCGAGAAGCTCGGCGAGGTGGGGCGCGCCGTGCGGCCGCGCGTGCTGGGCGGCCACTCGCTGGGGCTCTTCAGCGCCGCCGTCGCCGCCGAAGCGCTCTCCTTCCGCGACTCGCTGCTCGTGATCATCGAGCGCGCGCGGCTGATGGGGAGCTTCAACGAGGCGCGGCCCGTGGGGATGGCCTCGATCATCGGGCTCGACCACGACACCGTCGAGGAGATCTGCCGCGCGGCCACCATCTCCCCCGCCGACCGCGTCGACGTGGCGAACCACAACCTGGAGACGCAGACCGTGATCTCCGGCGACCTCTCGGCGCTCACGCGCGCGATGGAGCGTGCGCGGGCGCTGCAGGCGAAGGCGATCCAGCTCAAGGTGCGCGTCTCCAGCCACACGCCGCTGCACACCGAGCAGGCCGCCGAGTTCGCCGAGGGGATCCGCGGCGTTCCGATCCTCGAGCCGACCAGCCCGATCGTCTCCAACGTCTCCTCGCAGCTGCTGGACACGGCCGCGCGGCTGCGCGCCGAGTTCGAGATGCAGCTCCGCTCGCCCGTCTACTGGGCGGAGAACGTGCGCGCGATGTCCCGGCAGGGCGTCACCACCTTCGTGGAGGTGGGGCCGGGGCACGTGCTGGCGAACATGGTGCGCCGCGTCGCGGACCGCTCCACCGCGGTCTCGCTGGACGACGCGCGCGAGGACCCGGTGCCGATCTCGATCCTCCCCCATCCCGTCGCGCGGTAGCGGCGGCGTGCCCGCCACCACAGGAGCCGAGTCGAGCCCGCGCCGCGTGGTGGTCACGGGCCTGGGCATGCTCACCCCGCTCGGCAACGACTGGCCGAGCACGTGGGACGGGCTGCTGGCCGGGCGCTCCGGCATCGGGCGCGTGACCGCCTTCGACGTCTCCGCCTACGACTGCCCGCTGGGCGGCGAGCTGCACGGCTTCGACCCGGCCTCGGTGCTGGAGCCGAAGCTGCTGCGCCGCGTCGACCGCTCGACGGTGCTGGCGATCGCGGCGGCGCGGGAGGCTGTGGCGGACTCGGGCCTCGACATCCCCGCGCTCGACCCGGAGGGCGTGGGGATCGTGCTGGGCACGGGGATCGGCGGGGCGCACCTGCTGGTGGAGAACCAGCGCGCGCTGGAGGAGCGCGGGCCGCGCCGGGTCTCGCCGTTCCTGATCACGCACATGATCCCGGACGCCGCCACCGGGCTGCTCGCGATCGAGCTCGGCGTGCAGGGGCCTAACCTCGCGGTGACGGCCGCATGCGCCACGGGCGGCGCCGCCGTCGGCGAGGCCGCCGAGCTGGTGCGGCGCGGCGACGCCCAGGTGGTGATCAGCGGCGGCTTCGAGGCCTCCCTCCAGCCCGTCTACTACGCCGGCTTCCAGGCGATGCGCGCGCTGGGCACGCACGACGACCCCACCCGCGCCTCGCGCCCCTTCGATGCGCAGCGCAACGGCTTCATCCTCGCGGAGGGTGCGGGCTGCCTCGTGCTGGAGGAGGCGGAGCACGCGCGGGCTCGGGGGGCGCACATCTACGCGGAGTGGCTGGGCGCGGGCACGGCGTCGGACGGCGTCGACATGGTCGCGCCCCCCGAGGACGGCCGCGGCATCCGCGCGGCGATCGCGCGTGCGTTGCGCCGCGCCTGCCTTCAGCCCGCCGACGTCGACTACGTGAACGCTCACGGCACCGGCACGCCGATCAACGACCGCGTCGAGAGCCGGGCGCTGCGCTCGGTCTTCGGCGCCGACGCCGATCGGCTGCTCGTCTCCTCCACGAAGTCGATGCTCGGGCACATGATGGGCGCGGCGGGGGCCGTGGAGGCGGCGGTGGCCGCGCTGGTCTGCGAGCGCCAGATCGCGCCGCCCACCATCAACTATGAGCACCCCGACCCGGACTGCGACCTGGACTACGTGCCCAACGAGGCACGGGAGGCGCCGGTGCGGCGCGCGCTCTCCACCTCGGTGGGGCTCGGCGGGCACAACTCGGCCGTGATCTTCGGGCGCTGGGACGATGACGACGGGGAGGGGGCGCGGTGAGCGAGCAGCGCGACATCGCGGCGGCGCGACGGGTGGTCGTCACCGGCATCGGCATGGTCACGCCCGTCGGCATCGGCCGCGAAGAGAGCTGGCGCGCGCTGTTGGCCGGCGAGAACGGCATCCGCCGCGCGACCCTCTGCGACGTCGAGGGGCTGGCCGCCAGCATCGCCGGCGAGGTGCCCGACTTCGACCCGCACGCCTACCTCGACCGCAAGGAGGCGCGGCGGATGGACCGCTTCACGCAGCTCGGCGTGGCGGCCACGGACGAGGCGGTGGCGCACGCCGGCCTCGACATCGCGCCGGTGGCGGAGCGCGTGGGCGTGATGATCGGCAGCGGCATCGGCGGCATCGCGACCATCGAGGAGGGCTTCCGCACGCTCTTCGAAAAGGGGCCGGGACGCGTCTCGCCGTTCCTGGTGCCGATGTACATCGCGGACATGGCGGCGGGGCAGGTCTCGATCCGGCACGGCGCGCGCGGCCCCAACTTCGACACGGTCTCGGCCTGCGCCTCGGGCGCCGACGCGCTCGGCACGGCGTTCGAGACGATCCGCCGCGGCGACGCCGACGCGATGCTCGCCGGCGGCGCGGAGGCCGCCGTGACGCGCATGGGCCTCGCCTCGTTCCACGCCTCGCGCGCGCTCTCCACGGCCCGCGACGACGACCCGGAGCACGCCTCCCGCCCCTTCGACGCCGAGCGCGACGGCTTCGTGCTCGCCGAAGGCGCGGCCACGCTGGTGCTGGAGGAGCTGGAGTTCGCGCGCGCGCGCGGCGCGCCGATCCTCGGCGAGATGCTGGGCTACGGGCAGTCCGCCGACGCCTTCCACGTGACGCAGCCCTCGGAGAACGGCGAGGGCGCGGCGCGGGCGATGGAAGCGGCGCTGCGCAAGGCGGGGGTCGCGGCGTCGGCAGTGAGCTACATCAACGCGCACGGCACCAGCACGCCGCTCAACGACCGCTTCGAGACGCTCTCCGTGAAGGCGGTGTTCGGCGAGGCGGCCGCGGCGATCCCGATCTCCTCGACGAAGTCGATGATCGGCCACTCGCTGGGCGCGGGCGGAGGCATCGAGGCGGCCGTCTCCGTGCTCTCCATCCGTGACGGCCGCATCCACCCCACGCGCAACCTCGAGGTGGCGGACCCGGACTGCGACCTCGACTACGTGCCCGAGGGCGCGCGCGACCTGGACGTGCGGGTGGTGATGTCGAACGCGCTCGGCTTCGGCGGCCACAACGCCTCGCTGATCTTCGCGCGCTACGACGAGCCGCCCGCGTGAGCCGCGCCGCGAGCCGGCCGCGCCGGCCTCGCCCGCACGCGCTCCCCGCGCGCACCCATGCCGCACTCAGGGCCCAGTGACCGCGCCGCAAGCGCCCGAGGCGCCGACCGGGGGCGGGGCCGCGGAGCGGCGGCTGGTGCGCGGCTCCGGCGGCCGACTGTGGCGCCTGCCGGGCGCCGTCGACCTCGCGCCGTTCGAGGGGGCGGAGTGGCCGCGGTTGCTCTCGCGGCTGCTCGAGGGGCGCGGCGTGCGCTCGCTGGAGGAGGCGCGCAGCCTGCTCGGCCCGTCGGCGGGGCTGGTGCGGCCGGCGAACCTGCCGCAGCTCGACGTCGCGGTCGAGCGGCTGGCGCGCGCCTGCCGCGCGGGCGAGCGGGTGGCGATCTTCGGCGACTTCGACGTGGACGGCGTGACCTCGACGGCGATCCTCGTGGAGGCGCTCTCGGCGCTGGGCGCGCAGCCGCTGCCCTACCTGCCGCACCGCATGCGCGAGGGCTACGGTCCCAACATCGCCGCTATCCGGCAGCTCGCCGACCGCGGCGCCAGCGTGCTGGTGACGGCGGACTGCGGCACCTCGGCGGTGGCCGAGATCGCCGAGGCCAACGCGCTGGGCATGGACGTGCTGGTGCTCGACCACCACACCATCCCGCCCGAGCTCCCCGACGCGCTCGCGATCGTCAACCCGAAGCTCGACGGCGCGACCGAGGGCGCCGAGCCCGCCGCCTGCGGCATCGCCTACGCCGTCGCGCACCGGCTGCACGAGGAGCTGGGCGTGCCCTACGACCCGGAGCCGCACGCCGCGCTGGCCGCGCTGGGCACGGTCTGCGACCTGGCGCCGATGGTCGGCGAGAACCGCGAGCTCGTGCGCGCCGGCCTGGAGGCGCTCGCGCGCACCACGCGGCCGGGGCTGCGCGCGCTGGCCGCCGCCGCGAGCTCCTCGCTGCAGGGCGCCACGCCCGACCTCTGCGGCTGGGTGCTGGGCCCGCGCATCAACGCCGCGGGGCGCATGGATCACGCGCGCCTCGCGCTGGAGCTGCTGCTGGCGCCGAGCGAGGCGGAGGCGCTGCCGCTCGCGCAGCGGCTCGACGCGCTGAACCGGGAGCGGCGCGAGGAGACCGCGGCGGCGCAGGAGGAGCTGCGCACGCTGCTCAGCGAGGAGCAGCGCGCGGCGCCGATCGTGATCGCGGCGTCGCCGACGATCGCGGCGGGCATCGTCGGCCCGCTCGCATCGCGCCTCGTCGAGCAGCATGGCCGCCCCGCGATCGTCATGCAGCTCGTGGACGGCGAGGGCCGCGCCTCTTGCCGCTCGATCCCAGGCTTCGACATCACCGCGCTGCTGCGCCGGCACGAGGCGCTCTTCCTGCGCTACGGCGGCCACCGGGCGGCGGCCGGCTTCTCGATCGACGCGGAGCGGCTGCCCGAGCTGCGGCGCACGCTGATCGCCGACGCCGCGGAGCGGCTCGACCCGCAGGCGCTCGTCCCCACCATCGAGGTGGACGCCGCGCTCCCGCTGGCGCAGGTACACGGGGAGCTGTTGGGCTGGCTCGAGCGGCTAGGGCCGCACGGCGTCGGCAACGCCGTGCCGACCTTCGTCGCGCCGGGGGTGCGCATCGAGAGCGCGCGCAGCGTGGGGCGCGACGGCACGCACCTGCAGTTCAGCGTGCGCGAGGGCTCCGTCTCGTGGCGCGCGATCTCCTTCGGCAACGCCGAGCATCTCGTGCAGCCGGGCGAGCTCGCCGACATCGTCTACCGCTTCCGCGAGGACGATCTGCGCGGCGGGCTCCAGCTCGAGGTGCTCGACCTGCGCCCCGCCGCGGCGCGGCCCGCCGGGGCTCCCGACGTCACGAGCGCCTAGCTGTACTACCCAGGAAGGTTGTTCACAGGCGGGAGGCGGGGACGGCCCCGCCGACGCCGCCGTGCGGTCGGCGGTGATTGTAGCGGTAGAGCCAGCGTGGGAGCTGGCGCAGCCGCTCGGCGTTGGAGCGGTAGGGGCGGGCGTAGGCCCACTCGTTCTGCAGGATCTGGATGAAACGCTCGGCTTTGCCGTTCGTCTGCGGGCGGTAGGGCCGCGTGTGCGACAGCCGCACGTCTGCGGCAGCGGCGGCGCCGTGGAAGCTGCGGGCGACGGTGTAGGCCTTCGCGTTGTCGGTCAGGACCCGGCGCACGCGCACGCCACGCCGGCGGAAGGCCGCGAGCGCCTGCTCGAGGAAGGCGGCGCAGCTCGCGCCACGCTCGTCGGGCAGGACGGAGACGTAGGCGTAACGGCTGTGGTCGTCGACGGCGACGTGTAGGTACTCCAGCCCCAGCGAACGCCGCGAATGCGGCCCGGAGCGCGTCTCGGCGAAGCCAGGCGCCATTCGCTTGCCGCCGCCCTCGGGGACGCGCCCGAGCTTCTTCACGTCGAGATGCAGCAGGTCGCCGGGGGCGTCGTGCTCGTAGCGGACCGGCTCCCGGGTGACGCGGTGCAGGCGGTCGAGCCGGTTGAGGCCGCGGCGCCGCAGCACGGCGTAGACCGTGGAGCGGGCGACCCCGAGCGCCCACTGGATGCGATGCGGCCCGAATCCCTGCGTGCGTCGCACGGCGCAGATGCGTCGCTCCAGCTCGGGCGGCGTGCGCCGGGGATGCGCGCGCGGGGCGGAGCTGCGGTCCTCGAGCCCTGCCGCTCCCTCCGTCCGGAAGCGCCCCAGCCACTTGGCAACGGTGTGGCGGGAGACGCGGAAGTGGCGAGCGACCTCAGCCTGGGGCCAGCCGGCGTCCACTTCCCGCACGAGCTCGAGTCGGGTCAGCGGCGTCAGCCGCGCGTTACGATGGGCCATGAGGGTGTCCTCTCCTCGCTACTGCCGTGCTGTCACACACAGCAGCGGGCGAGGCCCCTCATCCTGTCAACAACCTACGTGGGAACTACACCTAGCGCGTCGACCCCCGCTCCACCTCGCGCGCACCGGATCGCCACCCGGGACGGCCGCCTGCGCCCCTACGATGGCGGCGCGCGGCGCACGCGAGGCGGGAGACGAGCGCGGCGATGGCACACGACGACGAAGGCGACGCGGCCCGCGCGCCCGCTGCGGTGGGCGAAGAGGTCGAGTGGCAGCTCGACGCGCCCGAGCTGGGCGCCGTCGAGCGCTGGCTCGACGCGCTCCCCGCGGGCGCGGCGCCGGGCCCCACCCACGTCGGCGCGCCCCGGCCCGCGCTGATCGAGGACATCTACCTCGACACGGACGACCGCCGGCTCCGGGGCGCCGGCTACGCGCTGCGCGTGCGCGGCCGGCGCCGCGACGGCGAGCTGCGCGTCGAGGCGACGCTGAAGTCGCTCGGCGGCGGCGACGCCGGGCTGCGCCGTCGCGAGGAGCGCAACGAGCCGCTCCCGGACGCCGTCGACGCCGCCTCGGCCGCGCGCGACCCCGCGGCGCTGTGCGCGGCCGGCGGGCCCGTCGGCCGGCGCGTGCGCGCGCTCGCCGGGCCGCAGCCGCTGCGCGAGATCCTGCGCATCTACACCGACCGCCGCACCCGCGAGCTGCGGGCGGGCGGCGCCGGGGCGGGGGCCGGCGGCACGGAGGTGGGCGAGCTGGCGATCGATCGCTGCGCGCTGCTGCCGCCGCCCGGCCCCGCGAAGCACCTCGAGCGCGTCGAGGTGGAGCTCACGCCCGGCGCCGAGCCGGCGGCGCTGGAGCGCCTCGTCGCCGCACTGAGCCGCGCCTGCGCGCTGCGCCCCGCGAGCGCCTCCAAGCTGGAGTTCGGTCTCGGCCCTGACGCGAGGGGCGCCGAGGCGACGGGCAGCACACCACCACGCGCGGCCGGGGCGCTCACCGCCCCGCCGGCGTCGCGCACCCCCGTCGAGGCCGGCGGCACTCGACCGGCCTGGCCGCCGCCGCTGCGGCGCCGCGCGCGGATGGCGGAGTCGGCGCGCGCCGCGCTCGCCGGTCCGCTCGCGATGCTCGCCGCGGTCGAGCCGATCGCGCGAGCCGGCGCCGACGCGGAGGGCGTGCACGACATGCGCGTCGCCGCGCGGCGGCTGCGCGCCGCGCTCGCGCTCTACGGCGACGCGCTCCCGCCGGGCGCCCGCGCGCAACGCAGAGAGCTGCGCTGGCTGGGAGCGCGCTCGGCGAGGTGCGCGACCTCGACGTGCAGCTCGCCCGCATCGAGCGGCAGGCGGCGGCGGGCGGCAGCGCCGCACCCGAGGGCGGCGCGGCGTGGGCGCCGCTCGCGCGCCTGCTCGCGCGGCGCCGCGACGAGGCACGCGAGCGGCGCCTGCTCCCCGCGCTGGACGGCGAGCGCTACCCGCGGATGCTCGCGGAGCTGCGCACGCTGGTCGAGGAGCCGCGACGCGACGCGCGTGCGGCCGCCACCACCGACCGCGCTGGCCGCGCCGCCCGGGAGCGCGCGGCCGCGGCGCTGCGCCCGGCGCTCGCGCGGCGCGGACGGCGGCTGGAGCGCGCGCTGGCACGCGCCGGCCCCAGTGCGAGCGCCGAGCGGCACCACCTCGCCCGCATCGAGGCGAAGCGCGCCCGCTACGCCATCGAGTGCTGCGCCGCTCTCTACGGCCGCCCGGCACGGCGGGCGATCGCGGCGCTGCGGCGGCTGCAGGAGTTGCTGGGCGCCGAGCGCGACGCCTCGGCGGCCGCCGACGCGCTGCGGCAGGTCGCGGCCAGCGCCGAGGGGGCCGCGCTCCCGCCCTCGACGCTGTACGCGATGGGCGAGCTCGCCGCGCGCGCGCGGTCGCGCGCGGGAGCTCCTCGCCGAGCTCCCCGCGGCTCGCTCGCGTGCGGACGCGCGCTGGCGGCGCCTCCGCCGACGCGTGCGTGCCCGCGCTCGCGCCGACGGGCGGAGCTGAGGCGCGGGCGGAGCCGGCTCGAGAGAAGCGGGCGCGGGCGGAGCTAGGGCGCGGGCGTCGAGGTCTGGCCGACCACCGCAGCGGGCTCGCGCTCCATGCCGCGCACGACCTCGGCGATCTCGTCGCGCAGCCGGTGGAAGACCTCCACCACGCTGCCGCCGGCGTCGACCGTGGTGAAGCCGTGGCGCCCGGCGAGCCCGCGGAACTCGGCCAGGAGCTCCGTCTGGTAGCGCACGAAGCTCGCGTAGACGTCGTCGCCGCCCAGGTCGTCGCGGCCCGACTCCCAGTAGTCGAAGCCGTGGCTCGAGAGCACGCGCGGCAAGAGCTGCGGCACCTCGATGTCGAGGTAGAAGACGCGGTCCGGCACGAGCGCGAAGCCGCACACGTCCTCGATCCAGTCGCGCGGCACCCCGCGCACCACGGCGCGCGCCACCACGGAGAAGACGTAGCGATCGACCAGCGCCACCATCCCCGCGCGCAGCGCCGGGAGGATCTGCCGCTCCAGCCGGTCCCAGAGGTCGGTCGCGTATAAGAGGTTGAGGGTGATCGGGTCCAGAGTGTGGCCGCGCTTGGCGCGCTCGATGCCCGGCCCGGCCAGCCGCGAGCGGGTCAGCCCCGTGTCCACGACGCCGTAGCCCTCGTCCTCCAGCCACTCCTTGAGCAGCGAGATCTGCGTGCTGCGGCCGACGCCGTCCGTCCCCTCGATCACGATCAACCGCCCGGGGAGCGGCTCGCCGCCCACGCCCGGCGGCGTCATGCCGTAGAAGCGCGGCGCGGTCACTCCTCGCCCCCCGAGCGCAGCGTCGGCGGCTCCACGTAGCGCCCCGCGAGGCCCGAGCGCCGCAGCGCCTCCTGCACGTCGCCGCCCTCCATCCGCCGCACGCCCGCCAGGTGCGGCGCCACCAGCGCGCGCACCTGCTGCTGCTGGCGCACCAGCGTCTGGGTCGCGTCGACGCGCGTCAGATCGAACTCGCCGCGCAGCCGCTCGTACTCGCCGAGGATGCGCCCCTGGAAGAGCCGGAACGACTCGAAGAGGTCGTCCGCCAGGCCGAGGTCCATGCCCGCCTCGTAGTACTTGATACGCGCGCGCGAGGCGGTGATGCGGTGCAGCGCCTCCTCCAGCGGCACGTCGAAGTAGAAGGCGAGCGTCGGCGTCACCGCGAAGGAGTAGAGACGGCGCAGCCACTCGGGCGGGACGCCGCGCGCCGCGTCCCGCGCGAAGGCCGTGTAGATGTAGCGATCCGCCAGCACCACGGCGCCCGCCCGCATCGCCGGCAGCACCTCCGAGTAGATGCGGTTCGCGAAGTCCGCCGCGTGGATTAGGGAGAACGACATCGGCGTGAGCAGCTGCCGGCGCTTCCCGAGCCGCGTCGTGCCGCGCACGATCGGCGAGGAGTTCCACTCCGTGAAGACCGTGAGGTAGCCCTGCCCCACCAGCCACTTGTAGAGCAGGTCGATCTGCGTGCTCTTCCCCGAGCCGTCAATGCCCTCGACGATGATGAGGCGGCCGGGGAGCTCCTCCGCGGGCGCGACGAGCGGCTGCGCGGCCGGGCGCGGGGCGGCGACAGCGGCGGCGCCGTGGGGGCAGCCCGGCGTCTGCGGCGCGGGTCTCGACGGTGGCCATCAGCTCGCCCCGCTCACCCGCAGCTCGCGGCCCAGCTGCTCGCGCACGCGCAGCGCGATCGCGCCGGGCAGCCACGCCTCCCCGCCCGCGACGCGGACGGCCCGCGCGCCGCCCTCCGAGGATACCGTGGGGGTGTCACCCCGCGACTCGGGGGGTTCCCGACGCAGCAGCTCGTCGGCGAGCGCCAGCACGGTGGCGGCACGCCTGAGCGCGGGCTCGTCGGCGAGGCGCAGCAGCGGGGCGAGCGGCGCGATCCGCCAGCGCGGCTTCTCCGCCAGCCGCAGCAGCGCCGCGGTCTGCGCCAGCGCTCGATGGCTGAAGCCGGCGAGGTCGCTCTCCAGCGCCAGCTCCGCGGCGTTACGGTGGCGGTTGTAGAAGCCGACCGCGGCGCCCACCTCCAGCAGCCGCGCCGCCTGCCGCAGCGCGTCCGCGAGGTCGGCCGCGAGGTCGAGGCCGAGGCTCGCCGCCAGCTCCGCCGCCAGCGCCGCGCGGCGCTCGGGGCGGCCGGGGTCGGCGAGCCGGAAGCGCGCCAGCAGCGAGTCGACGGCGTCCTCGCGCACCTGCGCGGGCGCGGGCAGCCTCTCGCCCAGCGCGTCGCGCAGCACGCCCTCGCGCAGCCCCTGCCCGGAGACGAGCAGCTCGCGCGCGCCCAGCGCGTCCGCCGCGGCGCCCAGCACCAGCGCCCCCGCCACGATCGTCTCGGCGCGCTGCGGGTTCAGCCCCGGCGTGGCCGCGCGGGCGCTTGCGTCGGGCGCCGCCAGCAGCTCGGCGAGGCGCCGCAGCCGCCCCCGCCGGAGCCCGTAGCCGTGCAGTAGCGAGACGGGGTAGCGCGAGCGCCTCGCGCGGTCGATCCGCGCGAGGTTGCGGAGCGCGCCGCCGGTCCCCACCAGCGCCTCGCCGCGCGCCAGCCGGCCCACGCCGCTCGTGCGGATCGCCTCGCGCACGGCCTCGCGCAGCGCGTCCGCCTGCGCCTCGCTCGGCGGGTCGTCCCCGAGGAAGTGGGCGCGCGCGCAGCGTGCCCAGCGGCAGCGTCACGCTCGACGTGAGCTCGCGCCCCTCGAAGCGCGACAGCTCCATGCTGCCGCCGCCCAGATCCACCAGCACGCCCGAGTCGACGGCCACGCCGTAGACCGCGCCGAGGAAGGCGAAGCGCCCCTCGCTCGCCCCGTCGAGCACCTCGAGCTCGAGCCCCAGCTCGGCGACGCGCCGCGCCAGCTCGGCGCCGTTGCGCGCCTCGCGCACCGCCGAGGTGGCGACCACGCGCAGCTCGCTCGCTCCGGCGCCGCGCGCGACCTGGCGAAAGTCGCGCAGCGCCGCGAGCACCGCATCGACGGCGTCCGGGGGGAGCGCGCCGCTCGCGTCGAGGCGGCGGGCGAGCTCCAGCCGGCGCCCGAGCTCATCGAGGACCTCGACGTGCGCGCCCGCCGCGCGACGCGCGACGACGACGCGCACCGTGTTCGACCCGACGTCGACGACGGCGACCCGATCGCCTGGCGGCATGCGCACCTCCCCCCGGGGTCGACGCGGCCGCCGATCGATCGAAGCGTAGCGCCGGCCGCCCCGGCGCGCTGCGGCGGCGGCGCGCCCGCCGCGCACATCGAGCGGCGGCCGCGGGCCGCCCGGGAGCGCACGCACGCACCCCGCCGGCGCTTCGCCATCGCCCCTCCGGGGCTCCACCGCTACGCAACCACGAGGCGGCAGACTCTGACATGACCGGCCCGGGCCCGTGACCGCTGCGTGGGTCGGCGCGGCGGCGCGCGGTGCCCGGGTCGGGCGCCACCTCCTACGCCCGACACGCCCCCCGCTGCCACCCTCGAGGAGGCGCGAGCGCTCGCGCCTCCTCGCGCAACGTCGGGAGCGGGCCGGGGCGAGAGTCGCGGCGGCTAGCGGTCGCTGGCCCGTACAACGCGCGTGCCCGGCTGGAACGCCGCCCACGCGAACCAGAAGTAGCTGCCCGAGAGCACCGGCTCCAGCACCGCGCCCGCGAGCGGGCCGTCGGTGGCGCGTCCCAGCACGCTCCAGGCGCTCCCCGTGCCCACGTCGACGATGCGACCGTCCCGCGCCTCGAAGCGCAGGGGCTCGCCGTCGAGCTCGGGGACGAAGGCGGCCGCCGAGCCGACGTCCGTGGCGCTGCGGATCTCCTCGTCGCCCAGCGCCGTGCGCGTGCCCGCCTGCCACAGCGCCACCACCGGCTCCCCGCCCACGGTCGTCTCGACGACCGCGACCTCCGAGAGCACGCTGAACGGGATCGCCACCGCGTCGCCATCGATCTCGATGGAGAGCACCCGCTCCTTCACGTTGAGCCGGCCGTCGTTCTCGCCCGTCCCCTCGAAGAACGGCAGCGAGTCCTCCACGCTGTCGTAGCCCGGGTACGGGTTCATGCCGTAGAACTCGGCGCGGTCGGGAAAGCCGGTGTCGCGGGAGAGCACGACGCCGTCCGGGAAGGTACTCCGGAAGTCCTCGAAGGAGGCGATCTGCGAGGCGAGGAAGCGCAGCCGCGTCCCGGTCGCCTCGCCGATGATCGCCTCGCCCGTGAGCTGCTGCCAGAAGCTCTCCGTCTGGCGGTCGAACATCACCAGGTCGCTCTCGCGCAGCAGCCCCGAGACGCCGAAGTCCCGCACCTCGCCGTCGACGGTGCGATCGAAGGTGAGCGCGCTGTTGCAGAGCGGGCAGAACGTCACGATCACAGGCACGCCGCCCAACGTGTCGTTCACGATCTCGTGCAGCATGAGGATCTGCAGCGGGTAGGCGCGCGCGTCGCCGTCGATCTCGAGCGCGATCACCGGCTCGTCGGGCGCGAGCCACGCCGCGGCCTCCGCGGGCGCGATGAACTTCGGCTCGTCGATGGCAGGGATGCCGTCGCGGATGCTGGGGCGATCGAGATCCGTGAGCTTCACGGAGCGACTGTTCCACGCGGTCTTGGGGAACTCGTCCCAGAAGGTGATGAGGAAGTCGATCTCCCGCATCGTGAGCGGCGGCACCTCGCTGGCGTCGGAGGAGCCGCCCGCGCTCGACGAGCCGCCCGCCGCGCCCGGCGTCGCGGCCGTGGCCGGCGTCTCGGCGGTGGGCGTGGCGGGGGCGCTCGACGCCGCCTCGGCGGGCGCGTCGTCGCCGCCCGTGCAGGCGGCCGCGAGCAGCGCCGCGGCGGCGAGCACGCCCGCGAGCGCCGCCAGGCGGGACCGTCGGCGGCGCCGGGGGGCCGCGTCGCGCGCGTCGCGCAGGGCGTAGGGGCTCAGCTGCGCTCTCGTCATGGATCGATCGTAGGGGCCGCCCGCGCGGGCCGGCGTAACGTGGATCACCGCTCTCCGGGCGCGGGTGATCGGGCGCACGCGTCGGCGGCCCAGAGGGCGGCGCTACTCCGCGTCGTGGGCGATCGCCTCGAGGCCCGCGCGGTCGCGCACGGCGATCTCCAGCCGGCGCAGGTCGATCAGGCCCGCGGAGCGCATCTCGTTCAGGATGCGCGTCGCCGTCTCGCGGTAGGTGCCGACCATCTCGGCGATGTCCTGGTGCGAGAGCTTCACGGGCGCGCTGTCCTCGCCGGAGAGGCGCAGCAGCGTGGTCGCGATGCGCGCCGGCGTCGACTTGTAGGCGGAGTCGGCCAGCCGCTCCTCGGCGTCCTCCACGCGGCGGGCCAGCAGCTCCAGCAGCCGCAGCGCGACGGTGGGGTAGCGCGTGAGCATCCGCTCCACGTCGGTGCGCGACATCGCGCAGAGCAGGCAGTCCTCGCCGGCCTCGGCGAACGAGCCCTGCATCCCCGCGCCGATCAGCGACATCTCGCCGAAGACGGAGCCCGGCTCCACCGTGCCCGTGATGAGCTTCTTCCCCTCCGCGGTGATGCGGTAGAGGTTCACGCGGCCCGCCTTGAGGATGAAGAGCACCTCGCCGGTCTCGCCGGGCGAGAAGAAGACGCGCCCGCGGCGGCAGGTGTTCATCGCCACGGAGCGCTCCAGCTCCTGTAGCTGCTCCTGGCCGAGGTCGCGGAAGAGGTCCGTCTTGGAGAGGTAGTAGACCTTCTCCAGCCGCTGCCCGTCGCCCGGCGCGGCGCGCACGCCCGCTTGCTCGACCTGCTGCGTCATGGTGCTGCCCCGTTCCCGCCGCGCGCGCCGTTCGCGCGCCGGCTGCTCAGACCGCCAGCGCCGCTTCGATCTTCGCGCACAGCTCCTCCCACGCGGGCGTCCCCAGCGAGACGATCGACCCGTCGAGGGTGAACGTCGGCACCGCGAAGATCTCCTCCGGGTGATCCTGGCCCGTCGAGAGCTGCAGGTCGACCACCTGCACCTCGACGGCCGGCAGATCGCGGCGCACGCGCTCCGCCACCTCGAGCGCATGCTCGCAGGCGAAGCAGCCCTCGTCGACGTAGACGCGGAGCACGGCCTTCGGCGTGCCCTCCCTCCCGGGACCGCGCGTCGGGGTCCCGCTGCTGCCCGCGACCTTCGCGGGACGTCGAGCGCTCCGAGGTCCGCTGCCCTGTGCCGCCACGCTGCCCGTGCTGCCCTGCTAATTGGCCTCGCGGCGCAGCGCCCACCAGGCGCCGATGAGCGCGCCCGCGGCCGCGGTCGCGACCACCTCGCCGCCGAAGCCGCCCGGCTGGTCGTCGATCAGCGTCGCGGACGGCGTCGCCTCGATCGCCGCGAGCCCCAGCCAGCCGACGGCGACCGCCGCGAGGCCCAGCGTCACCGCGGTCCCCACGCTCGCGCCGGGAAGCGGCGCGCCGCGCGCCTGCCGTGCGGTCCACGGCGCCGCGCCCGCGACCAGCAGCGGATGGAAGTGAAAGGCGAGCCCCGTCACCTCCGTGGCGACGATCCACACCACGGCCAGCACGAGCGCGACCACGCCGCCCATGACGATCGCCTGCGTCGGGCTCACCGCCCGCTCCGTCGTCGCCACCCGCTCCTCCTCGTGTTCCTGTCTCGTCGCGCCGGGCGCTCGCCCTGGGCTCGGCGCCCCGCGCTCGCTCGCGCCGGCGGGCGCACCGCCGGCACGCGAGCCGTCGAGGGCAGCGTCGCCCGCGGGGCGCACGGCCGCCGTGATCACGATCACGGCCCCCGCCTTCCGGCCCCCGCCGAGGCCCGCGAGCGCCCGGATCCCGGGGTCGGAGGGTGAGCGGCGCCACAGTCGCTACGCCGCGTGTGACGATGATCACCAGGGCGCACGCTCCCGCTCCCGTCCCGCGAGGGGAGGCCACCGGTGCCGAAGACACGAGGCGCGCGCCGCCGCGAGCAGCGCGCGCGGCACGCGACCGCGCCGTCCGCGAGCGCCGGGATGCGGCTGCCGTGGGGGAAGATCACGCTCGGCGTGGCGGCGCTGCTGGGGGTCGCGGGGATCGCCTTCGTCGCGATCACGGGCGCGGGGAGCTCCACGGTCGACCCGCAGCTGGAGGCGCTGGCGCGCGAGACCTCGGGCGGCGAGGTGCGCGTGCTGCAGGGCAGCGCGCACACCGTCTACCACTCGGACGCGCTCCCCACCAGCAACGAGCCGCGCGCCGACGGCCGGCCGACGCTGGTCTGGTTCTCCGGCACGTGGTGCCACTTCTGCGAGCGCATGGACCCCTTCGCCTGGGAGACCGCGAGCGACTTCGGCGATCGGGTCGTGTTCCTCGAGAAGTCCATCGACCACGACCGCGGCGCGGCCTCCCGCTTCGGCGTGCGCGGCACGCCGACCTTCGTGCTGCTGGACGCGCGCGGGCGCGAGCTGGCGCGCTTCTTCTACCAGGCGGACCGCTCGAGCTTCGCCTCGACCATCGAGGCCGCGCTCGCTCGCGTGGGCGTCGGCTGACTGGTCGCGTGCGTGGCCGGCGCGCTGGGCGCCGGTAACTCCGCTCACAGTCCGCCAGCTCTCGGGCCCAGACGATGGATCGTGGCGCCGACCGCCCCCACCCCGGCCGAGAGGACGCCCCGTGACACTCACTCCTGCGCTCCGGCGCGCGCTCCCGTTCGCGCTGATCGCGGCGGGGATCGCGGCGCTGGCGGCCGTCTCCGTGCTGCGCTCCGGGCCGGAGCGCAGCACCGTGGAAGTGGAGCGCCCCGTGGCACGCTCGACATCTGGCGACGGCTCGCGAGGAGCGCCGACTCTCCCCGCGACGCGCGAACTTGAGATCGTGACCGTGCTGCCGCAGGACGCGATTCCGGCGACCTTCGACCCGCAGTTCGTCTCGGCGGCGGAGACGGACGCGCAGCTCGCGCCGGAGGACCTGGTGCTCGGCGTCTCGGTCGAGGGCGACCACCGCGCCTACGGCGTCGCGTTCCTCTCCAGCCGCGAGGTGGTCAACGACGTGATCGGAGGCGTGCCGCTCGCCGTGACCTGGTGACCGCTCTGCTTCACGGGCATCGTGTACGCCCAAGAGCTCCCGGACGGTGACGGCGGCACGCGCGAGCTCACCTTTGGCGTCTCCGGCAAGCTGATCATGAACGCGCTGGTCATGTACGACCGCGAGACCGGGACGCTGTGGAGCCAGTTCCTGGGGCAGGCCGTCGACGGGCCGCTCGCGGGCACGGCGCTTCAGCCCTTCGGCGTGACGCTCACGAGCTGGTCGACGTGGCGCGAGGCGCACCCCGAGACGATCGTCCTCGACCAGCGGGGCGCGCGCCGCGACCCGTACGCCTCGTACTACGGCAGCGACCGCGCGGGCATCCTCGGCGAGGAGAACGCGGACGATCGGCTGGCGCGCAAGGAGTTCGTGCTCGGCCTGCAGCGCGACGACGGCTTCGCGAAGGCGTACCCGTTCCGCCACCTCTCGGCCACGCCCGTGCTGAACGACGAGGCGCCGGGCCTGCTGCTGGTCGTCGCCTTCGACGTGGAGCGCGGCGCGGGGCAGATCTTCGAGCGCGCCACAGGCGGCCGAGTGCTCACCTTCGAGCAGGGGCCGCCCGCCGAGGGTGGCGGGCTGGCGCTGCGCGACACGGAGACCGGCACGCTGTGGTCGCCCGTCACCGGCGAGGCGCTGGAGGGGCCGCTCGCCGGGAGCCGCCTCACGGTCGTGCCCTCGTTCGCCTCGTTCTGGTTCGCGTGGTCGGACTTCCACCCCGACACGGAGTTCTACGAGCCGGGCGCCTAGCGGGGCGACAGCGGGCACCGGCAGGGGAAAGCGAGAGGCCCGGCATACGCCGGGCCTCTCGCTCGGTTCTCCGTTGTCCGCCTCCGCCGTCCCGCCGCCCCCTCCTGCTGGGAAGCCGGGATGGCATCAGCGGGTGCGGGCTACCAGCGTGGCCGGTCGCCGCCGCGGCCACCGCCGCCGCCACCACCACCACCGCCACCGCCACCACCGCCACCACCGCGGTCCTGACGCGCCTGCGCCTCGTTGACGCGCAAAGTGCGGCCACCGAAGTTGTGGCCGTCCAGCGCCTGCATCGCCTTGGCGGCGTCCTCGTTGGGCATCTCCACGAAGCCGAAGCCTCGCGGGCGACCGGTCTCGCGGTCGATCGGGAGAGAGCAGTCCGTCACCTCGCCGTGGGAGGCGAAGAGCTGACGCACCTCGTCCTCGGTCGCGGTGTACGGCAGATTGCCGACGTAGATCCTCTGAGTCACAGTCTCACACTTCCAGCCGGGGAATCCGGCGTCACTATGGCCGGGCCGCGTGGCCCGGCACCATTCGCTCCTCAGACCTGACGCCGGACGTGCAGGAAGTTCGAACCGGAGGCCATCTGAGGGACGCCCGCTGCGGGCGCCATCAGGATCAGAGTACCACGTCCTCCCGGCTGCGTAGATAGCCGATCGGCCGGTTTGATCGACCTTCCGGCGCGGCCCGGCAGGCCCCTTCATTCGCCCTGAGCCGGGTGCGATACTGGACGCTGCGGGGTGAGCGCCGAGCTCTCGCCGGGAGCGCCGCTCCCGGCCGCGAGAGGACGCCTGCGCGTGCCCATCTCCCCACCCGCCGCGCCCCGGCTCGGCCGTCGCGCCTTCCTCGCGGGCGCCGCCAGCGCTGCCGGCGCGGCGGCGGCGCTGCTGCTGCACCCCGGCGCGCCGCTGCGCGGCGGGGTGCGTCGCGCGGCGGCGAGCGCGCCCGCGCGCGGCGCCGGCCCGGCCTCGCGAGCGACGCGGCCGCTGCCAACGCTCGCGCGCTCCTCCGCCGCCCCGCCCGAGCCGAGCCACCTCGCCTGGGTGTGGGCGTTCCGCCACGACGGGACGCCCGAGCGGATCCGCGACGTGCTGGCGGAGCACGGCCTCGGCATCGTCCTCAAGACGCACGACGGCACGGACTGGATGTCGGAGTTCGACCCCGGCCCGGGCGCCATCGACGGCCCCGGCCGCGTCGCCGAGCTGGCGCGCTTCTTCGAGCAGGCCGGCGTCCCCTTCCACGCCTGGACGGTGCTGCAGGGCCACGAGCCCGAGCGCGAGGCGGAGCTGGCGGCGCGGGTGCTGGACGCCGGCGCGCGCAGCGTCTTCCTGGATCTGGAGGCGCACGCCGGCTTCTGGCGCGGCTCGCCCACGGCCGCGCTGCGCTTCGGCGAGGAGCTGCGCCGCAGGCGCCCCGACGCGTGGCTCCCCGTCTCCGTGGACGCGCGGCCGTGGGAAATCGCGCGCGTACCACTCGCCGAATTCGCGAGCTTCGCCGACGAGGTCGCGCCGCAGGCGTACTGGGGCGCCTTCGACTCGCGCGACAACCTCGCGAGCTACCGCGAGTGGGGCGAGGAGCCCGCCGAGGGGCGCATCACGCCGGCCTCCGTCCTGGAGGCGGCGTCGCGAGCGCTGGCGCCGTTCGGCCTGCCCGTGCACCCGATCGGCGACGGCACCGTCGAGGACGCGGGGCAGTGGACGGACTTCGTCGACCGCTCGCTGCGGGCGCACGCGGAGTCCGTCTCCGTGTGGCGCTTCGGCGTGACGGCGGATGCGGTGTGGCGGCTGCTGGCGGCCAACCCGCCGCGGCCGGCCAGCTACCTCGTGCAGCCCGGCGACACGCTCTCGGAGCTCGCCGAGGCGTGGCACACGGACACGGCCGCGATCGCCCGTGCCAACGAGATCACGAACCCGAACCTGCTCTACGTGGGGCAGCGGCTCCGGGTGCCGCGTAGCGGCGCCGCCGTCGTGGGCATCCCGCCCGTGGACATGACGCCCGTGCCCGCCACCCCGCCGCCGACCGCGCCGCCACCACCGCCGGCCTCGTACGTCGTGCAGCCCGGCGACACGCTGTGGGCGCTCGCCCAGGAGCGCGGGACCACCGTCGAGGCGATCGCGAGCGCGAACCGGATCGCGGACGCCTCGCACATCTGGGTCGGGCAGCTGCTGCGCCTCCCCTAGCCCCGCCGCGCCCCCAGCGCCTCTCGGGAGCCCCCCCGGGCCGCGACCCGGTTCCGCCGAGCGGCGCGCGCGGTGCATACTCACGCGCGCCCGGAGCGATCGAGGAGGCCGCGTGGATCTCGACACCCTGCGACTGAACGAGGCCGAGGAGTGGATCACCTTCGGCGCGGTGGCCGGCGGGGTCTTCGTCGCGCTCTACGTGCTGCGCTGGCTGGCGGTGCACTTCACGGAGCGCGGGCCGGAGCGCGCCGGCCTCGCGACGGTGCGCTCGCTGATCACCGACCTCGAGCGGCGCACGAACCTCGTGGTGATGGCGCTGGTGGCGCTCTTCATCGGCTCGCGCTCGCTGATCCTCACGAGCGAGCTCGACAACGCGGCACGCGCGCTCACCGTGATCGTGCTGCTGCTGCAGGCGGGCATCTGGGGCGCCGCGAGCATCCGCTTCGCCGCGTGCACCTACGAGCAGGGCGCGGGCGCCGACAGCCCCCTCGCCGGCGGCCTGGGCGCGATCCGCTACTTCGGCACCTTCATCATGTGGGTGCTGGTCCTGCTGCTGGTGCTCGACAACCTCGGCGTGCAGGTGACGGCGCTGGTCGCGGGCCTCGGCATCGGCGGCATCGCCGTCGCGCTCGCCGCGCAGTCGGTGCTCGGCGATCTCTTCGCCTCGTTCGCGATCGTCGTCGACAAGCCGTTCAAGGAAGGCGACTTCATCATCGTCGGGGACCTGATGGGCTCGGTGGAGCACGTCGGCATCAAGACCACGCGCGTGCGCAGCCTGTGGGGCGAGCAGCTCGTCTTCTCCAACAGCGACCTGACGAGCAGCCGCATCCGCAACTTCGGGCTGATGCAGCAGCGGCGCGTGCTGTTCTCCGTCGGCATCACCTACGACACGCCGCCCGACGCCGTGGAGCGCATCCCCGCGATGGTCCGCGAGGCCGTCGAGGCGCAGGAGCTCACCCGCTTCGACCGCGCGCACTTCAGCGCCTACGGCGACTCCTCGCTGGACATGGAGGTCGTCTACTACGTCCTGTCCGGGGACTACAACGTCCACATGGACATCCAGCAGGGCATCAACCTGGCGCTGCTGCGCCGCTTCGCGGACGAGGGCATCGAGTTCGCCTTCCCCACGCGCACGCTGCACGTCTACGGCGAGGAGCTGACGCCGGCGCCCGCCGTCGGCGCCGCGCGGCCGAGCCCCGCGGCCGGGCCTCCGCGCCCGAGCCCCGCGCCCCCACCGCCGAGCCGCCCCCCGGCTCGCCGAGGCGGAGCCGGGGACGACTCGGGCGACGGCGGCGGCGGCGAGTAGCCCCTCGGGCGCCCACCCGTGGCCCGGCGAGGGGAGGGGCGGCCGTGGGCGCGCTCGTCGAGCTCAGCCACCCGATCGAGGCGGGGATGCGCACCTACCCCGGCCTCCCCGGCCCCGTCGTCGGCGAGCACCTCGCGCGCACCGCCTCGCGCGCGCACTACGCGCCGGGCACGGAGTTCTCCGTCGGCCGCATCGAGATGGTGGGCAACACCGGCACCTACCTGGACGCGCCGTTCCACCGCTTCGCGGACGGAGCCGACCTCGCGGCGCTCGCGCTCGAGGCGCTGGTCGAGCTGCCGGGCCTGCTCGTGCGCGCCCCCGCCGAGGGGCAGCGCGCGATCGACGTCGAGGCGCTCGCCCGCGCCCTCGACGGCCGCGATCCGCGCGGCTGCGCCGTGCTGCTGCACACGGGCTGGGCGCGGCTGTGGGGGCAGGCCGCCTACCTCAACGACTCGCGCCACCCCTACCTCGCGCGGGAGGCCGCCGAGCGGCTGGCGGCAGCCGGCGCGGCGCTCGTCGGCATCGACTCGCTGAACATCGACGACACCGCAGACGGCGAGCGGCCCGCGCACACGGCGCTGCTGGGCGCCGGCATCCCCATCGTCGAGCACCTGTGCGGCCTCGACGCCCTGCTACCGGGCTTCCGCTTCAGCGCGGCGCCGGCGCCGGTGCGTGGCATGGGCAGCTTCCCGGTGCGCGCGTACGCGCGGCTGCCCGACGACGCGGGCGGCGAGGGGTGAGCGACCTCGACAGGCCTCCGCCCGACGCCGCCGGCGATCGCCCGATCACGGAGCGCCGGCTGCGGCGCATGCGCGCGGTGCTGGAGCGGCGCCAGCCGACCCTGGCGGTGGTGCTGGAGAACGTCCACGACCGCCACAATGCCTCCGCCGTGCTGCGGAGCTGCGACGCCTTCGGCGTGGGCGCGGTGCACTTGCTCTACACCGACGAGGCGTTCCCCCGCGTCGCGGACAGCGTGGCCGGGCACGCGAAGCGCTGGCTCGCGCTCGAGCCCTGGGACGACCGCGCGGCCTGCGCCGCCGCCCTGCGCGAACGCGGGCTGGCGCTCTACGCCACGGCGCCCGGGCCGGGCGCCGTCCCCTACACCGAGGTCGACTGGACGCGCCCGGCGGCGATCGCCCTCGGCAACGAGAACCGCGGCTGCTCGGCGGAGCTGCTGGCGCTCGCGGATGCGCGCGTGTGGGTGCCGATGCGCGGGATGGTAGAGAGCCTCAACGTCTCGGTCGCCGCCGCGACCGTGCTTGCGGAGGCGGCGCGGCAGCGCGAGGCGGCGGGCATGTACGCGCCGCGCTGGGACGAGGAGCGCGAGCGAGCGCTCGCCGCGTGGCTGGCCCGCGAGCGGCGCGAGCCGCCGTCGTCGTCGGACGGGGCGGGGGGGGCGGTGGGCTAGGTGTACTACCCAGGAAGGTTGTTCACAGGCGGGAGGCGGGGACGGCCCCGCCGACGCCGCCGTGCGGTCGGCGGTGATTGTAGCGGTAGAGCCAGCGTGGGAGCTGGCGCAGCCGCTCGGCGTTGGAGCGGTAGGGGCGGGCGTAGGCCCACTCGTTCTGCAGGATCTGGATGAAACGCTCGGCTTTGCCGTTCGTCTGCGGGCGGTAGGGCCGCGTGTGCGACAGCCGCACGTCTGCGGCAGCGGCGGCGCCGTGGAAGCTGCGGGCGACGGTGTAGGCCTTCGCGTTGTCGGTCAGGACCCGGCGCACGCGCACGCGCACGCCACGCCGGCGGAAGGCCGCGAGCGCCTGCTCGAGGAAGGCGGCGCAGCTCGCGCCACGCTCGTCGGGCAGGACGGAGACGTAGGCGTAACGGCTGTGGTCGTCGACGGCGACGTGTAGGTACTCCAGCCCCAGCGAACGCCGCGAATGCGGCCCGGAGCGCGTCTCGGCGAAGCCAGGCGCCATTCGCTTGCCGCCGCCCTCGGGGACGCGCCCGAGCTTCTTCACGTCGAGATGCAGCAGGTCGCCGGGGGCGTCGTGCTCGTAGCGGACCGGCTCCCGGGTGACGCGGTGCAGGCGGTCGAGCCGGTTGAGGCCGCGGCGCCGCAGCACGGCGTAGACCGTGGAGCGGGCGACCCCGAGCGCCCACTGGATGCGATGCGGCCCGAATCCCTGCGTGCGTCGCACGGCGCAGATGCGTCGCTCCAGCTCGGGCGGCGTGCGCCGGGGATGCGCGCGCGGGGCGGAGCTGCGGTCCTCGAGCCCTGCCGCTCCCTCCGCCCGGAAGCGCCCCAGCCACTTGGCAACGGTGTGGCGGGAGACGCGGAAGTGGCGAGCGACCTCAGCCTGGGGCCAGCCGGCGTCCACTTCCCGCACGAGCTCGAGTCGGGTCAGCGGCGTCAGCCGCGCGTTACGATGGGCCATGAGGGTGTCCTCTCCTCGCTACTGCCGTGCTGTCACACACAGCAGCGGGCGAGGCCCCTCATCCTCTCAACAACCTACGTGGGAACTACAGTTAGGCGGCGTCCGTGTCCGTCTGCAGCGCCGCGAGCTGACCCCACACGGAGGAGAGATCGATGCCCACGGCCAGCACGCTCCAGCCCTCGGGCCCACGCTCGACGGGCAGATAGCTCACGAGGATCCAGCGGTGGCCGGAGACGGGGCTCTCGACAGCCATCATCAACTGGCGGGTGCCGACACCCGTGCGCCGCACCTCCTGCGCCGGGTGGCTGATCAGCGGCAGCTCACGGCCAGCGTGGTCGTAGAAGCGCGAGCGCTCGGCGATGAAGGCGCCGGTCGGCTCCGGCCCGGCCGCGAACTGTCCGCGCAGCGCCGGGCTCGCGTATACGAAGTCGCCATCGTGCGCACGCAGCGAGACCACGATGCCGGCCTCCGCGAGCAGCGACTCAAGCACCCCTGCGGCGCTCGCCTGGTCGTCGGCGGAGAGTGCGTCGCGAAGCATCGTCGTGAGGCCGCCGGCAGGATCCACGGGGCGGTCCTCCCTCGATCGGCCCCGGTGGGCCGCGGGCATGCCACGATCATCGGACTGACCCGCCACTGGCCGCAGCGCCGCGGGCCACAGCTTGCCGCGGCCCGCGGCACCGCCGAGACTGGGCACGATCGCCACGGTGCTGATCGTCGAGGACGACGCCACCACCCGCGAGGCGGTGGCCCACAACCTGGAGCGCGACGGGCACAGCGTGCTGACCGCCGCCGACGGGGCTGCGGGCCTGGAGCTCGCGCGCGAGCGGCGCCCTGAACTGCTGCTGCTCGACATCATGCTCCCGCGGATGTCGGGCCTCGACATCTGCCGCATCCTGCGCGCCGAGCAATCGCTGCCGATCCTGCTGCTCACCGCGCGCGCGGGGGAGGCGGACACGGTGACCGGCCTGGAGCGCTGATCGGCATCGTGCTGCTCGCCGTGCTGCTGTTCGACGTGTGGCAGGACGGGGCGCGCTTCCTCTCGCTCGACTTCCTCGACCGCTTCCCCTCGCGCTTCCCGGCGCAAGCGGGCTTCAAGGCCGCGCTCTGGGGCAGCCTCTGGCTGATCGGGCTGACGGCGCTGCTCAGCTTCCCGATCGGCGTGGGCGCCGCGCTCTACCTGGAGGAGTACGCGGGGGGCGGGCGCGTCGCGCGGCTGATCCAGCTCAACATCTCGAACCTCGCGGGCGTGCCCTCGATCGTCTTCGGCATCCTCGGCCTGCAGCTCTTCGTGCGCGGCACCGTCGGCATCGGGCCGGGCTACGGCGGCTTCGGCCGCTCCGTGCTGGCGGGCGCGCTGACGATCACGCTGCTGATCCTGCCGATCGTGATCGTGGCGGCGCAGGAGGCCGTGCGCGCGGTGCCGCCCTCCATCCGCGAGGCCTCCCACGGCATCGGCGCCACGCGCTGGCAGACCGTGTGGCACCACGTGCTACCGAGGGCGCTGCCGGGCATCCTCACGGGGTGATCCTGGCGCTCTCCCGGGCGATCGGGGAGACTGCGCCGCTGATCATGATCGGCGCGCTCACCTTCGTGGCGTTCGTGCCGGAGGGCCCCGGCGACCCCTTCACGGTGATGCCGATCTAGATCTTCAACTGGGTCGGCCGGCCGCAGGCGGACTTCCGGGACCTCGCGGCCACGGGGATCATCGTGCTGCTGGTGGTGCTGCTCGCGATGAACGCGTTCGCGGTGTAGTCGGGACGGGTTCCCCCGAGCGGGAGGCGACGCCAGTGTCGATAGACGCGCGCGCCGAGGGCGCCCCGCCCGGCCCCGGCCGACCTGCCAGCGGCGAGCCCCCACCGCCCAGCCCGCACGCGTCCCCGCCATCGACACCGACATCCCCGACCCGATCATCGAGGTGCGCGACCTCGACCTCTGGTACGGCGACTTCCAGGCGCTGGCCGGGGTGAGCCTCCACGTGCCGCGGCACAAGATCACGGCGCTGATCGGCCCCTCGGGCTGCGGCAAGAGCACGCTGCTGCGCTCAATCAACCGCATGAACGATCTGATCTCCGGGGTGCCCGTCCGCGGCGAGGTGGCCGTCGACGGCCGCAACAACTACGAGCCCGACGTCGACCCCGTCGAGGTGCGCCGAGCCATCGGCATGGTCTTCCAGAAGCCCAACCACTTCCCGAAGTCCATCTACGAGAACATCGCCTTCGGCGCGCCGCGTCAACGGCTACCGCGGCGATATGGACGAGCTGGTGGAGCGCGCGATCCGCCAGGCCGCGCTCTGGGACGAGGTCGCCGACAAGCTGAAGGAGTCGGGACTCGCGCTCTCGGGCGGGCAGCAGCAGCGCTTCTGCATCGCGCGCGCCATCGCGGTCTCGCCGGACGTCGTGCTGATGGACGAGCCGTGCTCGGCGCTGGACCCGATCGCCACGCAGCGCATCGAGGACCTCATGCGCGAGCTGGCGACGGAGTACACGATCGTGATCGTGACGCACAACATGCAGCAGGCCGCGCGCGTCTCCGACCGCACCGCGTTCATGCTCGCGGGCGAGGATCGCGCGGGCCGCATCGTCGAGTACGCGCCGACCGAGCAGCTCTTCCGCAACCCGCGCGACGAGCGCACCGAGGCCTACATCACGGGGCGATTCGTCTAGGCTGGGCACACCGAGACTGCCCACGCCGGCCGCGCGCCCGCGAGGGAGAGATCCGATGCCGCGCGAGGGATTCCACCGCGAGCTGGAGCAGCTGCAGGACTAAGTGCTGGAGCTGGGGTCGCTGGTCGATCGCGCCATCGACCGCGCGATGACCGCGCTCGTCGAGCGGGACCTCGCCCTCGCCGAGGCCGTGGTGCGCGAGGACGACGCGGTCAACCGCACGCGCTACGACATCGACACGGCGTGCCTCGCGCTGCTCGCGCAGCTGGCGCCGGTGGCGGGCGATCTGCGCGTCATCGTCTCCGTGCTCTCGATCGTCGGCGAGCTGGAGCGCATCGGCGACCACGCCGAGGGCATCGGTCGAATCGGGATCGTGATGGCCGACGAGCCGCTGGTGAAGCCGCTGGTGGACATCCCGCTGATGGCGGTGCGCGCCCGGCAGATGCTGCGCGACGCTTTGACCGCCTTCAGCGAGCGCGACATCCCGGCGGCCCACCGCGAGGGCGAGGCCGACGACGAGGTCGACGCGCTGCAGGAGCACGTCTACCATGACCTGATCGAGATCATGCTGCGCGACCCGAGCGCGGTGCTGCCGTGCACGCACCTGCTGTGGGCCTCGCACAACCTCGAGCGCATCGCCGACCGCGCCACCAACTTCGCGGAGCGCGCCGTCTTCATGGCGACGGGCGCGCAGACGGAGATGAACGTCTCGACCTACTAGCGGTCCGCGGCGTCGCCCGCGCCCACCACGGCGCGCTCGACGAGGGCGCGCCCCTCCTCGCTTAGCGGCAGCCCGAGCGCCAGCTCGCGGGCCGACGTGCTCATCTTGCGCCAGGTGCGCCTCAGCACGTGCTCCATCTGCTCGGCGTCCAGGCGGGCGCGCAGCTCCTCGTACTGCATCTCCAGGAAGACGAGGCAGAGCGCGTCCTCCAGCACCTGCACCTCGGCGTCGCTGCGCAGCCGCTCCTTGCGCACGATCGCCCCCACCCGCGCGACGGCGTCGCCGTCGTAGCCGGCCGCGCGCAGGATCGCGCCCACCTCCTCCGCGTGGCGCCGCTGGAGATCGGCGCGCCAGCGGAGGTAGCCCGCGCGCCCCGCAGGCGCCGACGCACGCGGCACGGCCCAGCGGCGCAGGTGGTGGCCGCGCGCCGCCAGCAGCAGCTCCTCGCCGGCGTCCGGGCGCAGCCGGCGCACCCAGCGCGTCGCGAGCTCCGCGTGCGCCAGCTCCCTCGGCCGCAGCTCGCCGTCCAGCTCCACGCGCGTCGGGTCCTCGACGTTGGCGGCGTCGAGCGCCTCGATTGCCCGCGCCAGGCGGCCCGGCGGCTCGCCTCCTGCGGCGCCGCCCCCCGCGCCCGCCGCGCCGCCGCTAGCCACGGCGACGACCGGGGCGGGCACGCGCGCCCTCGAGGGGTCGCGGGACGCGAGGCGAGGAGGGCTGTGCTACTATTCTCGGCATTGTCGAGCGAGTATATCGACAATCCGCTCCGGCGCCAGTTGGCGCACAATGCGGCGAGCAAATCGCCGCGGCGAGTCGCGGGCCGCCCCGGCGGGGCCCCGGAAGCTGGAGGAGTGCGCATGGCGACCGAGACCCACACCCACGAGCTCACCGGCCGACGCGACCGCCCCGGCTTCGTGATCCCGATCCTGGAGCAGGAGTTCGAGGACTTCTCCACCGAGGCGACGAAGTTCATGAACGGCGACATCGAGGAGGCGAAGTTCATCGGCTTCCGCCTCAAGCAGGGCGTCTACGGGCAGCGCCAGCCGAACCGCCAGATGTTCCGCGTGAAGCTGCCCTTCGGCGGCGTCACGGCCGACCAGCTGGACGCCTTCGCGCGCATCGCCGACGAGTTCGCGCCGCTGCGCAAGGGGCACATCACCACCCGCGAGAACGTGCAGCTGCACCACATACCGCTGGCGCGCGCGACCGAGGCGCTGCGCATCCTGGCCGAGACCGGGCTCTCCACCCGCGAGGCGTGCGGCAACACGGTGCGCAACGTCACGGGCGACCCGTGGGCCGGCGTGCGCCCCGACGAGCCCTTCGACGTCACGCCCTACGCGGGCGCCTTCGTCCGCTACTTCGTGCGCAACGAGCTCTCGCAGCTGCTGCCGCGCAAGTTCAAGGTCGCCTTCTCCGGCAGCGAGCTGGACGAGGCGTACACGCAGATCCACGACCTCGGCTTCATCCCCGTGATGCGCGACATCGACGGCACGCCGACCAGGGGCTTCCGCGTGGTGGCGGGCGGCGGCCTCTCGATCATGGCGAAGCACGCCGTGACGCTGCGCGAGTGGGTCTCCGTGGACGACTATCTGCAGCTCTCCGAGGCGGTGGTGCGCGTCTTCGAGGGGGCCAACGAGCTGCGCAAGAACCTCGCCAAGGCGCGCATCAAGTTCCTCGTGCACCGCGTCGGCGAGGCCGAGTTCCAGCGCATGGTCGACGAGGAGCTCTCGAAGGAGTGGGCGCAGCACTCGGTGCCGCCCGCGGATCTGCTCTTCCTCGACGACGAGCAGTCGGAGGCGCCGCCGCTGTCTGCCGAGCCCGCACAGCCGCCCGAGGCGGAGCGCGCCGCCTTCGAGGAGTGGGCGCGCGCGACGGTGCGCGCGCAGTCGCAGGCGGGCTACGCCGCCGTCGAGGTGCGCGTGCCGCAGGGCGACCTCAGCCCCGAGCAGTTCCGCGGCCTGGCGCAGATCCTGCGCGAGCACGGCGCGGGCCGTGCGCGCACCACGCCGTGGCAGAACATCGTGCTGCGCTGGATCCCGGAGGGGCAGCTCTACCCGCTGTGGAAGGCGCTCGGCGAGATCGGCCTGGAGGGCGGCGGCTCGCTCGAGGTGGAGGATGTCGTCTCCTGCCCCGGCACCGACAGCTGCAAGCTCGGCATCACCAGCTCGATGGGGCTCAACCGCGCGGTCAGCGAGCGGCTGCGCGAGATGGCGATCACCGACCCGCTGACGCGGCGCATCCTGATCAACATGAGCGGCTGCCCCAACTCCTGCGGGCAACACCACATCGCGAACATCGGCTTCCACGGCGCGGCGATCCGCGTGGGCGAGCGGCAGCTCCCCGCCTACCACGTCTTCATCGGCGGGCAGCGCCGCACGGGCCGCGACCTGCGCCTCGGCACGCTGCTGAAGGTGCGGCTGCCCGCGAAGCGCGCGCCCGACGCCGTCGAGCGCTTCATCCGCCTCTACGAGGATCAGCGCACCGACGGCGAGGAGTTCAACGACTACTTCGATCGCGTGGGCAAGGCCCCATTCGAGGAGGCGGTCTCGGACCTCACGCTGCCGCCCGAGTTCTCGATGGAGTCGATGAACGAGTTCATCGACTGGGAGCGCGAGGGCCTCTACGTCCTGGAGCGCGGCGAGGGTGAGTGCGCGATCTAGCGGCGCCGGCGGCGCGGCCAGCCGGCCGCCCGCCACGCCAGCGCACGCGCCCGACGGCCCCCGCCCCCGGCGGGGGCTCGTCGCGTCGGCCCCGGGGGCTGCGCGCGGAGGCGGACGCCACGCGATGAGCGTTGAGGGCCTGCGCGGCGAGAGCCCGGCTCCGGCAGCAGGGCGAGATGCCGGGGCGACGCGCGAGGCGGCGACGACGACGGCTCACGAGGCCGCGCCGAGCCCGCCGTCGGAGGTCGGCCCCGCGATCGCGCCGCTGACCGGCGGCCCCGCGCCCGGCCCTGCCGAGTTCGCGGGCGGGGCCGGCGCCGTCGGCATGCGCCGCGCGGGCGCCCACGCCTGGCGCGGCGCGCGGCTGGTGGCGGCGCTGCTGGGCGCGCTGGCGCTGTTCGCGCTCTCCCTGCGGCTGCTCTCGGCGGCGGCGGCGGGCGTCGCCTCGGCCTTCGGCACGCTCGCCGTTGAGGGGCCGCTCAACACGCTGGGCGTCGGCTGGCTCTTCGCCTACGGCGCGCTCTCCGGATCGCCCGTCGCGGCGCTCGCGCTCTCGCTCTTCGACGGCGGCGCGATCTCCCAGAGCGAGGCCGTGGCGATGCTCTCCGGCTCGCGGCTCGGCGCCTCGCTGATCGTGCTGCTCGTCGGCTTCGTCGCCTACGCGCGGCGGCAGCACCGGCCGGACGGCATCTACGTCGGCGTGGTGGCGCTGCTCACGACCTTCGTCGTCTTCCTACCGGCGACGCCGCTGGCGCTGGCGCTGCTGCACGCGGGCGTGCTGGACGGCGTGGGCGGCGCGGGCCCGCTGGCGAGCGCAGACGCCCTCGGCTCGCCGACCGACCCGCTGATCGACGCCGTCAACGGGCTGCCCGGCGTGCTGCTCTTCGCGGGCGGCGTGGGCGCGCTGCTGGGCGCGTTCTGGCTCTTCGACCGCGTGCTGCCCTCGCTCTACCCGCCCTCGGCGCGCATCGAGCGGCTCTCGCGCCGTCTCTCGCGCCCGCACGCGATGTTCCTGTTGGGCGCGCTGATCACCGCGCTCACGCTCTCCGTCGCGATCTCCGTGACGATCCTCGTGCCGCTCGCGCTCAAGGGCGTCGTCAGCCGGCGCGCCGTGATCCCCTACGTGATGGGCGCGAACATCACGACCTTCGTCGACACCTTCGCCGCCGCGCTGCTGCTGCGCTCCGACGCCGGCGTCTCCGTGGTGCTGGTCGAGGTGCTCGCCGTCTCGCTGGTGTCGGCGGTGGTGCTGCTGCTCTACCGGCCCGCCTCGCGCGCGCTGCTGGCCGCGGCCCACGCGATCACGCAACGCCCGCGCTGGCTCGCGGGCTTCCTCGCCACCTCGGCGGGGGTGCCGCTGCTGCTCGCGGCGCTCTAGCTCGCCGCGCTCTCGCCGTCGGCGCCACGGTGCGCGGCGCTAGAATCGGCGGGGCGGACGAGCGGCCCGCGAGGCACATGGACTCCGCGAGGGAGCGAGCATATGGACTGGTCTGACTCAGCGGAGCAGGCGGCGTTCCGCGCCGAGGCGCGCGCGCTGATCGAGGCGCGACTGCCGGGGCGCTACCGCGCGATGGCCGCCTCGGACGCGCCCACGGAGGAGCAGCCCTGGCAGGTGGACCGCATCTCGGAGGAGCCGGCGCACCGCGCCGCCGCCGAGGAGTGGCGCGCCGCGCTGGCGGAGAAGGGCTGGATCGCGCCGCACTGGCCGCCCGAGTACGGCGGCGCCGGCCTCTCGTCCATGCAGCAGTTCACGCTCAGCCAGGAGCTGGCGCGCGCGGGCGCCCCGCACATCGGCGGCACGGGCGTCGGCATCCTCGGCCCCGCGCTCATCGTGCACGGCTCCGAGGAGCAGAAGCGGGAGCACCTTCCGAAGATCCTCTCGGGCGAGCGGGTGTGGGCGCAGGGCTTCTCGGAGCCGGGCGCGGGCTCCGACCTCGCCTCGCTGCAGACGCGCGCGGTGCGCGACGGCGACGAGTGGGTGATCAACGGGCAGAAGATCTGGACGACGCTCGCGCACACCGTGGACTGGCTCTTCGCGCTCGTGCGCACCGACCCCGAGGCGCCGAAGCACCGCGGCATCAGCTTCCTGATGATGGACAAGGCCACACCCGGCATCTCCGTGCGGCCGCTGATCAACGCCGCCTTCCGTCACAACTTCAACGAGACGTTCTTCGAGGACGTGCGCGTCCCCGCCTCGCACCTGGTGGGCGAGGAGAACCGCGGCTGGTACGTGGCGATGACGCTGATGGACTTCGAGCGCTCCAACGTGGGCGGCGCGATCAGCTTCGAGCGCGCGGTGCGCCGCCTCGCCGACTACGCCACGCACGAGGGACGCGAGCGCTCGCGCCTCGATCGGCTGGACGCGCTGCGGCAGCTGGTCGCCGGCCACCTGATCGAAGCGAACGTGCAGCTCAACTTCTCGCTGCGCATCGTCTCGATCCAGGCGCGCGGCGAGGTGCCGAACCACGAGGCCTCCACCAACAAGGTCTTCGGCTCGGAGGCGTCGCAGCGGCTGACCAACACGGCGACCAAGCTCTTCGGGCTCTACGCCAACCTCTGGGACGAGGAGGAGCCGCGCTCGCCGATGCAGGGCTCGGTGGCGCAGGAGTACTGCAACTCGATCCAGAACACGGTCGCGGCCGGCACCTCGGAGATCCAGCGCAACGTGATCGCCACGCGCGGCCTCGGCCTGCCGCGCGCCTAGGGGCGGGCCGACTGCGCGGCGCCGCGCGGCGCCTGCTAGGATCGAGCCGGCCCGCCACAGGCACCTCCCGAGGGCCGCCGATGCCCGAGTCCGCGCAGCCGCAGAGACCCTGGAGCCGACGCCGCTTCCTCGCGCTGGCCGCCTCCGGCGCCGGCGCGGGCGCGCTCGCCATCGCCTGCGGCCGTGAGGAGGACGAGGCGCCCGCCGCGCCGAGCGGGGTGCGCCCCGCGCCCGCCCTCGACGCGCCGCCCGCCGCCCCCGTCGCACCGCCGGCGCCGCCCCTCGTCACGCCCACGCCCGCGCCCCGGCCGGTCCCGCCGGCCGGCGTCCTCCGCGCCCCGCTGCTCGCCGGCACGCCGTGGGAGACCTCGGCCGTGATCCGCCACTCGGGCGCGCGCGGCCCCACGGTGCTGGTGCTGGGTGGGGTGCACGGCAACGAGCCGGGCGGCTGGCTCGCCGCCGAGACGCTCGCCGACATCGAGCTCTCCCGCGGCAGCCTGGTGGTCGTGCCGCGCGCCAACGTGGTGGCGACGCAGCTCCTGGAGCGCACCACCGAGGAGCTGGGCGACCTCAACCGGCTCTACCCCGGCTCGTCGCTGGCGGAGCTGCCGATGGCACGCATGGCGTCGCGCATCATCGCGCTGGCGCGCCACTTCGAGGCCGAGCTGCTGCTCGACCTTCACGAGTCGTGGCAGTTCTACGTGGAGCGCACGATCCAGGGCACCGCCGCGATTGGGCAGACGATGTCGGCAGGCCCCGGCCCGGAGCAGCGCACGATCGCGCAGGCGATCGGTGGCCGCGTGAACGCCCAGCTGGAGCGCGAGCGCGAGTTGCTGCTGGTGCGCACACGCTTCGGCCGGCGCTCCTTCGGCGACCCGCTCGTCGACGGCGGACCGGAGATCACCGGCTTCACGCCGGGGCGCGGCAGCAGCTCGCTCTCGATGGGGCGCTACGTGCCGGGGCTGACGCCCGTGCTCGTGGAGATGGGGCAGCAGAACCAGCGCGTCGAGCGCCGCGCGGAGCTGCACCGCATGGTCGTGCGCGCTGCGCTCGAGCTGCGTGAGATGGTGTAGCCGCCCAGCGCCTCGACGCCCCGCACGCCGGCACCGCCCGCCGGCACCGCCCCCGGCGCCACCCCCGACGCCACCCCAGGAGACCGCCGCGCTACGAGGCTGGTGGTATCCTCCCGCCGCGGCGGGGCCCCGGTGTCCCCGCGACCCAGATCGCGCCACATCCGACCGCGCAGGAGGTGCCCCATGTGCTTCGAGCTCGACTCCCACCCGCCCGTCGCGCCGATCGCCGGCGCCGCCGTCGACGCCGAGGACCTCGTGCTGCGCTCCACCGACGGCACGGAGTTCGCCGCCTACGCGGCGCGCGCCGCCGAGCCGAAGGGCGCCGCTGTGGTGGTGATGCCCGACGTGCGCGGGCTCTTCCGCTTCTACGAGGAGTTGGCGCTCCGCCTCGCCGAGCAGGGCTACGACGCGATCGCCATCGACTACTTCGGGCGCACGGCCGGCGTCGGCAAGCGCGACGACGAGTTCCCGTTCCAGGAGCACGTGGCGCAGACCAAGCTCGGCTACCTCACGCAGGACGTGGCGGCGGCGGTGCGGGAGCTGCGCGCCCGCCCGAGCCTCGAGGATCGGCCGGTGTTCACGGTCGGCTTCTGCTTCGGCGGCAGCAACTCGTGGCTGCAGGCGGCCGGCGGCCACGGCCTCGCGGGCGCGATCGGCTTCTACGGCAACCCGACGCGCCCCGGACGCGACGGCTCGCCGCCGGTGATCGACCGCGTCGCCGAGTTCGAGTGCCCGGTCCTCGGCCTGATGGGCGGTGACGACCCCGGCATCCCCGCCGAGGAGGTGCAGCGCTACCGCGACGCGCTGACCGAGGCGGGCGTCGAGCACGATGTCCAGATCTACGACGGCGCGCCGCACTCCTTCTTCGACCGCCGCTACGAGGAGCACGCCGAGGCCTCGACGGACGCGTGGGAGCGCGTGCTCACCTTCATCCAGGCGCACTCGGGCGCGCGGGCCGCGGCCGCGGTCTAGGCGCGGGATAGCGCACGTCGGGACCGGCCCCGAGCGCCCGCGACCGGGCCGACGCGGAGCCGGCGGCGCGCGGCTCCGCGTCGGCCCGGAAGCCCTCTCGCAGGCGCGGCAGCCCTAGTGGTCGAGCGGAACGCTCGCGCTACGTGACCACGTGCTGCGGGCGCCCCTCGAGGAAGGCGACGGCGTTCGCGACCGCGCCTTCGAGCATGAAGGCGTGCCCCTCGGCGTTGTTGTCGGCGACGTGCGGCGAGAGCACCACCTGCTCGCAGGCCCGCAGCGGGTGGTCGGCCGGCAGCGGCTCCGGGTCGTAGACGTCGAGGCCCGCCGAGCCGATCTGCCCCGACTGCAGCGCCTCGACGAGCGCGTCCGTGTCGAGGACGGCGCCGCGCGATCCGTTCACGAGGATCGCGCCGCGCTTCATCCGCGCCAGCTGCTCGCGCCCGATGAGGCCGCGCGTCTCCTCGGAGGAGGCGACGTGGAGCGAGACGGCGTCGGAGCTCGCGAGCAGCTCGTCGAGCTCGACGTAGCGCAGGCCCAGCGCGCGCGCCTTCTCCTCGCTGGGGTGGAAGCTCCACGCCACCACCTCCATGCCGATCGCGCGGCCGAGCTGCGCCATGCGCGCGCCGGTGTTGCCCGTGCCGATCACGCCCAGCCGCTTCCCGCCGAGGTAGACGGTCTCGCGCCGCGTCCAGCGACCGGCGCGCAGCTCGGCGGTGTGGAAGCCCAGCCGCTTCGCGGCGGCCAGCAGCAGCGCGAACTCGTGCTCCGCGACGATCGGCGCGGTGTCGCCGCCCTGGTGCGCCACGGTGATGCCGAGCTCGCGCGCCGCGTCGAGGTTGACCATGTCGGTGCCCACGGAGGAGAGCGAGATCATGCGCAGCCCCGGCAGCCGCGAGAGCATGCGGTAGCCCCACACCATCGGCGCGGCGTTGACGATGACCTCGGCGCCGAGCGCCGCGGCCAGCCGCTCCTCGGGCGTCGCGGGCGGCTCCGCGCACACCTCGACGGCGCCGAGCGCCGCCAGCGGCGCGAGCTGCCGCGCCTCCGGCGGCGGCCCGCCCTCGGGGTCGGCGAAGACGACGATGCGACGCGCGCTCGGCTCGGTCGGCTCGCTCATCCCCCCGAGCATACTCGGCAACGTTCCGGCAACGTTCCGTTGCATCCGTGTCGCTGCCGCCGCCTTCGATGCAGGGGGCGATGCATGGCAAGGCCGCGTGCGAGCGCCCGTCAGCGATCCGCGCGAGGCCGCGGGCGCGCGGCTCCCGGTCGGCTTGCCAGCCCTCACGCAGGAGCGGCAGCCCCTCGAGTGCAGCGGAACGCTGCCTGCTAGGCTGCGCGGCGCCAGACGAGGCGCCCGACGGGGGGCCCCGAGGAGACTGGAGAAGGGGGCGCGATGCGCTTCAGCGCGTGGCCGGCGCCGGCGCCGTGGGAGACGCTGCTGCCCCAGTGGCAGCACGTCGAGGCCACGGGCTGGGACGGCGCCTGGATCATGGACCACTTCATGCCGATGGGCGCGCCCCCCGACGCGCCCGTCTCCGAGGCGTGGACGGCGCTCGCGGGGCTGGCGGCGCGGGTGCCGCGCATCCGCATCGGCACCATGGTCACGGGCAACACCTACCGCCACCCCGCCGTGCTCGCGAAGATGGCCGCCACCGTCGACGACATCTCCGGCGGGCGGCTGGTGCTGGGCCTCGGCGCCGGCTGGCAGCGCGACGAGCACGACGCCTACGGCATCGAGCTGCCGCCCGTGCCCGAGCGGCTCGCGCGGCTGGAGGAGGCGGCACAGGTCATCCGCGCGCTGTTCGAAGGCGAGCGCGCCAGCTTCGAGGGGCGGCACTACCGGCTGACCGACGCGATCCTCGCGCCCAAGCCCGTGCAGCGACCGCGGCCGCCGCTGCTGATCGGCGGCGGCGGCGAGCAGGTGACGCTGCGCATCGTCGCGCGCCACGCCGACGAGTGGAACGTGTGGGGGCTGCCCGACCACCTCGCCGCGAAGATCGCGGTGCTCGAGCGGCACTGCGAGCGCGAGGGCCGCGACCCCGCGAGCATCCGCCGCACCGCCTGCGCGCAGCTCCTCGTCACGAGCGACCCCGCCGAGGCGGAGCGCGCGCGCGGCGACGACCGCCTCCGCCGCTCGGCGCAGTCGTGGCTCATCGGCGGCGTCGAGGAGCTGCGCGACGTGGTCGGGCGCTACCGCGAGGTCGGCGTCGACGAGCTGATCATCGCGGCCTACCGGACGCACGACTACGGCGCGATCGCGCTCGACTCGCTCGACCGCTTCATCGAGGAGGTCGCGCCCGCGTTCCGCGACTGAGCCGGGGGCGCGCACGCGGCGGGCAGCGCCGGGGGGAGCAGCGCATGCCGATCTTCGAGACGCGCGAGGGCGTGCGGCTGCACTACACGGACGCGGGCAGCGGGCGGCCCGCGCTGCTCTTCGTCCACGGCTGGTCCTCCAACCTGCGCCACTGGGAGCCGCAGGCGCGGCACTTCGGGCGCCGTCACCGCGTGCTGCGCGTGGATCTGCGTGGCCACGGCCGCTCGCCGGCGCCCGACCTGCCGGTGCGCGGCTACGCGATCGCGCGCCACGCCGAGGATCTCGCCGCGCTGCTGCGCCGGCTGCGGCTGCGCAGCGTCGTCGCCGTCGGCCACTCCAGCGGCGCCTGGGTCTCGCTCGCGCTCGCGGGGCGCTTCCCGGAGCTGGTGCGCGCCGTCGTCGCCGTCGACTCGGGCTTCGATCCGGCGGTGCCCGCCGCGGAGCTCGAGGCGCACCCGATCCTCCGGCGCTTCCGCCGCGGCGCCTTCGCGGAGCAGCTGGCGCGGGCGTACCGCGGGATGTTCCGCGACTTCTCCGACCCCGCGCTGCGCGACCGCGTGGTCGCCGAGGCGGCCGCCACCGCGCCGATCGCCTCGGAGCGGACGGTGCGCGCGAACCTGCGCACGAACCGCGTCGCGCTGGCGCGGCGCGTGCGGCAACCGGTGCTCTGCGTCTACGCCTCGAACAGCCCGCGCAGCGCCGAGGAGCTGCGCGGGGTGATCCCGCACGCGCAGTTCGCGCAGGTGGTGGGGGCGGGCCACTTCCTCCAGCTCGAGGTGCCTGAGCAGCTCAACCCGATGATCGAGCGCTTCGTCGAGCTGCTGCCCGCTCGCCGGAGGCGCGCGTAGCGTGGCGGCCGCGCGCGCATCGCGTCCCATGCGGCTGCACCACACCGACGAGGGTGCCGCCGGCACCGGCGCGGGCACGCCCACCCTCGTCTTCCTCCATGGCGGGCTGCGCTCGGGCGCGGACTGGGCACCGCAGGCGCGCGCCTTCCGCCGACGCCACCGCGTGCTGCGCGTCGACCTGCGCGGGCACGGCCGATCGCCCATGCCGCCCTCGGGCTACGGCCGCGGCGAGCTCGCGAGCGACGTGGCCGCTCTGCTGCGGGGGTTGCGCCTCACGAACGCGGTGCTGATCGCGCACTCGATGGGCTGCGGCGTGGCGCTCGACGTGGCCGCTGCCGAGCCGCGACGGGTGCGCGCGCTCGCGCTCGTCGACGGCGTGGGGCCGCGCGGCCACCGGCTCACCCGCCGCGAGCTGGACGCGCACCCCTGGGTGCAGCAGGTCGCGGGCCCCGACTACGAGCAGCGCGTGATCGCGCTGGCGAGCGGCGGCAACTCGTTCACCGCGCGCAGCGATCCGCGCCTCGTGGAGCGCATCCCGCGCGAGAGCGCGCGCACGCCGCAGCACGTCGCCGTCGCCTCACAACGCGGCTCGGTGCTCGGCTCGCACCCGGCCGCGGCGTGGACGCGGCTCAGGCAGCCGATCCTCTGCGTGGCGTCGAGCAACAGCCGCTCCAGCGCCGCCGCCGTGCGCGAGCTGCTGCCCCGCGCCGAGTTCGCGCAGGTCGTCGACTCCGGCCACTGGGTGCAGCTCGAGGCCGCGGCGCAGCTCAACGCCATGCTGCGCGCGTTCCTTCGCGGGGTGGCGGCCTAGCTGCAGGCGCGCCGCACGATGCCGTACATCAGCCGGCAGCCCAGCGCCAGGTTCTCCTCCGTGATGAACTCGTCGTGCGCGTGGAAGCCACGGCGCTCCTCCTCCGAGAGCAGCGTGGGGATCAGGCCGTACGCCGCCACGCCGCGCGGGCGCAGGAAGCGATTGTCCGTGCCGTAGACGGAGGTGGTCGGGACGACGAGGGCGCCCGGCAGCTCCTCCTCCACCGCCTCGCGGATCGCCTCGACCAGCGCCGTCTCCCACGGCGAGGTCGTCATCGCCAGCGGCGGGCCGCGCCGGTTCAGCTCCACGCGCACACGGTCGTCGTCGATGCGCGCCTCGACGGCGGCCATCCACTCCTGCGGCGCGGTGCCCGGCAGCAGCCGACAGTCCAGCGTGGCCTCGGCACGCGCCGGGATCACGTTGCTCTTCACGCCGGCCGACAGAATCGTCACGTTGAGCGTCGTCGTGAACAGCGCGAGCCGCTCGGGGTCGGCCTCGACGGCGATGCGCAACGCCTCCTCACGCGCCAGCGGCGGGAGCAGCCCCGCCTCGGCGAGCCGCTCCACGTAGTCGCGCGCCGAGTGCGTGAAGGTGAGCCCGCGCTCCCAGTCGGCCAGCCGCCCCAGCGCCCGCACCAGGTGCAGCGCCGCGTTGTTCTCGTGCGGCTGGCTGGCGTGGCCGGAGCGGCCCTGCGCGACCAGCCGCAGCTCGCACATCTCCTTCTCCGCGACGGCGACGGCGATCAGCGGCGGCTCGCCGTCCGCCCCGCCGGGCTGGCCGACCGCGCCCTCGTTCAGCTCGAACTCGACGTCGACGAGCGCGGGGTGATGCTCGCAGAGCCAGGCCATGCCCAGATCGGAGCCCACCTCCTCGTCGGGCAGCGCGCAGAAGACGAGGTCGCGGCGCAGCGCCAGACCCTGCCGCCTCGCCAGCAGCACCGCGAGGAGCTGCATCACCGCGCAGCCCTTCATGTCCACGGCACCGCGGCCGTAGATGCGGCCCTCCGACAGCTCCGCGCCGAAGGGCGGGTGGCTCCAGTGCTCCTCCTCGACCGGCACGACGTCCGTGTGGTTCGCGAGCATCAGCGGGCCCGCGCTGCCGTCGCCCGGCAGGCGCGCCACGAGGATCTCGCGCCCCGGCACCGGCTCGAGGTAGTCGCAGCGCACGCCCTCGGCCTCCAGCAGCGCGCCCAGGAAGCGCGCCGCCTGCGACTCGTTCCCCGGCGGGTTGCGCGTGTCGATGCGCAGGTAGCGCCGCAGGATGTCGACCGCCTCGATCTCGACGGCCGCCCAGTCGATCGCTCGGGCCCCCGTCATCGCGCCCCCGCCATCGCGCCCCCCGATCCCCGATCGCGCCCGCCGCTGTGCCCGGCGCGATGATGCCACGGGGCGCCGCTACACTGGGCGGCGGCCAGCGCAGGCGGGACGAGCGACGACGGGGGGTGGGCGATGGCCGAGGTGACGGCCGAGGCGCTCGTGGTGATCGCGGAGGCCGGGCCGCGGCGGATCGTCGTGCGCGGCGACGAGCTACCGCTGCTCAGCCACGACGGCGACGGCAGCTACGCCTGCGGTGGCTGCGCCGCCGTGCTGGTGGAGCGGAGCTGGCGCTGGCAGATCCACAACGTGGCGCTGACCTGCCCTCGCTGTGGAGCGCTGAACGAGGCGCCGCCGATCTAGGCGGTCGCCGGCGCCGCGCGGGCTAGCCGGCGCGTGTCCTGCTGGAGGCGAAGCGCGCCCAGGGGTGCGGGCGTTGGCAGCGCTCGCAGCGCGCCGGGATGCTGTAGCCGCCGATGTAGACGCGGAAGAGCGTGGGCGGCGGCCCCTGGCGCAGCGTGAACTCCGGGCCGCGAATGTCGGAGTTGCAGCTGATGCAGCGCGAGAGCACCTCGACGCCGCACTCGGGGCAGCGACGATCGACGCGCGCCTCCTCGACATCGCGCGAGACGACGTGGCCGAGCCGGCAGATCGCGGCACGCGTGTGCGGCATGGGACGAACCTCCTCGACGCGTCCCCCCCACGGTTCGCGCCCGGTCGCCGAGGGCGCTCCACACCCCGATCATCGGCAGCCGCAGGCACGATCCTCAGCGTTCGCTGACAAAGGACGGGCAGCGAGGCCGGCTCGGCGCCCGGCCGCCCACTCGGCGCGCAGCGGCCGCGCCCCCGTCCGGGCCGGCCGCCGGCATGCGCGTCAGGTGATCTTCGACACTGCAGCGCGCCCTCCGCGGGCGCGGATCATCCCCGCTGGGTGCCCGCACGCGCGGCCCCCGTGTCGCGGAGGGAGTCTGCGGTGAAACGACTGGTGCTCGGCGTCCTCGTCGTTGCCCTCGTGGGCGTGATCGCGCGAACGATCGCGAAGCGGAGGCTTCCGGAGCTGATGGAGCACATGGCCGAGAGCGTGATGCCGGAGATGATGGACGCCTGCTTCGCGCAGATGAGTCCCGCGCGCCGCGCCTTCATGCTCGGCCACTGCCGGGGCATGCTCGACCGCGCGGAGGCGAAGTACGTCGCGACCGAGCCGTCGAGGGATCGGGCCGAGGTCGCCTGACCCGTCCGAGCGATCGAGGACGGGTCGCGAGGCGTCGAGCCTGGCTCAGCGCCGCGGCTCCCACTCCGAGCGCAGCAGCCCGAAGACGAGCTCGTCGGCGCGGCCGCCGTCGCGGTCGGGGCGCTCGCCGCGTAGCGTCCCCTCGATCCGCATGCCGAGCTTCTCGGCGACGCGGCGCGAGGCGACGTTGCGCGGGTCGAGGCGCGCCGCGAGCTTCTCGAGCGCGCACGCCTCGAAGCCCCAGTCGCGCAGAGCGGACGCCGCCTCCGTCGCGTAGCCGCGCCCCCACTCCGCGCGCGCGAACGCCCAGCCGAAGTCGCCACGGCCGTGAGACTGGAGCCTAAGCGTGACCCCGCCGAACGGCGGCCCGCCGTCGCGCGTGACCGCGAGCTCGATACCCGTGTCGCGCGCGACGGAGACGCGCGCCACGAACTCCTCGGCGTCCCGTCGCGAGTAGGGGTGCGGCACCCGAGGTTGTAGCGCGAGAACTCGGCGTCGACGGCGTAGGCGAGGAGGGCGTCGGCGTCGGCGGCCGCCCAGGGCCGCAGCAGCAGCCGCTCCGTGCGCAGCGTGGGAGCATCGAGGGCGCTCATCACGCCCGGGATCATCCCCGCCTGAGCGTCGCCGCACCAGCCGGCAGCCGCGTCGGGTGCCGGCTACTGGTTGCGAGAGAACACCCAGAACGCGCCGCGCAGGGTGCGCACGCGCTCGTCGAGGGCGGTGACCAGCTCGTCGCGGTCGCCGTCCGGCTCCAGCCGCAGCACCAGCGCGCGCGCCGTGTCCAGCTCGCCGCGCGCCGCCGCGTCCGGGTGTACCGCTCCTGGTTTCTTGGACACATCGCTGGCGGTAATCATGCGGCCGCCCCGGTGCGCGGCGAGAGCGCCTCGCGGACGGCGGCTGGGGTGCGGTGGCCGTGACGTTCGACGAGCCAGTGCTGGTTGTAGCGCTGCTTGAAGGCGAGCAGCGCCTGGCGTAGCTCCTCCACCGTCTCGAAGTGCTCCACCCACAGCAGCTGCTCCTTCAGCGTGCGGATGAAGCGTTCCGCGCAGCCGTTGCCCTCGGGCGCGGCTACGAAGGACGGGCTGGAGCGGATGCCGAGGAAGCGCAGCTCCTCCTGAAAGTGGTCGCTCAGGTACTGGCTGCCGTGGTCGTGGCGGAGAGCGAGTCCCCGCGCGAGGTCCGCCTCGTAGCCGTCGAAGTGCTCCCGGAGCCCCTGCCGCAGCGGCTCCAGCGCCTCGAAGCGCGTGCCCGGTCGCGCCGCGTGGATGCCGATGCACTCCTGCGTGCAGTGATCGACGGCGATGAAGACGGTGGCGTTCCCCTCGCGGGTGGTGAGGCAGGAGGTCGCGTCGGTCCCCCACATCTCGTCAGGCCGCTCGGTGGTGATCGTCCCGTCGTGCACCCGCGGTCCGCGCCGACGCCCGACGCGGGTCGGGGCGAGCAGTCCCGCCTCCCGCATCAGCCGCAGCACCCGGCCCTTCGAGGTGCGCACACCGGCCAGCCGCAGCCGCGCCCACACCTTGCGGTAGCCCTCGCCCGTGAACGGGGAGGCGGCGAGCACAGCTCGGACCTGCTCCGTGAGAGCCTCGTCCGTCCACGCCTGCCTCGGCCCGCGCTTCGCTGCTGGCCGCAGAGGCCGTCGCGCCCGTGCCCGCCGCTCGTAGACGGTCGAGCGCGGGACCTCCCACAGCTGGCAGATGCGCGTCGTGCCGTACGGCCGTCCCGTGGAGGGCGAGGTGGTTCGACTCATCACCTCGACCTCCGGCGTGCCAAAGGGAGTCCTGCCTACAGCTGATGCGCGCGCTGGAGCAGGAGCTCGTTCGCCATCGTGATCTCGCCGACTTTCGCCTGCAGTCGGTGGATCTCCTCGTCACGCTCGTCGGCAGGCCGGCTCGTGAGCGAGGCCCGGCCGGCGGCGAGTAAGCGCTCGCGCCACTGCGACAGCGTCGCTGCGGTCACCCCCAGCTCGCGCGAGAGCGCGTCCAACTCCTCGCCGCGCAGCAGCCTCAGCACCGCCTCGCTCTTCCGTCGCGAGGAGAAGCGACCGCGCTCCGTTCGCGACCCACTACGCCCGTTCAATCCCTGTGCGGAGCTGGTCATGGACACCTCCTCTGCCGGGGCAGCCTGCCCCAATCAGGTGTCCAAGAAAACCGTGGACCGGAAGACGGGATGTGCACTCGGGTCATGGGCGTCCGTCCCCCCCGCGTTGGTTATCGGCCTCGGCGCGCGGCCGGTGCAGGCGCGAATCGTCGGTTCGCGGTTGAGCGGAGGGCTGCGCCGGGCGGCCGGCGCTGCGTTCGGGCGTTCGGTCGCTCGCCTCCCGCAGGGGGCGGGTGCGCTACTCGCGCGGCAGGGGCGTGAACCACCCCTCGCCGCGGAGCTGCTCGTAGATCGCGGCCATCACCTCGCCGCCCCCCTCGACGACGCGCGCCTCGTCATCGGCGACGAAGCGGCCATCGAGGACCTGGATACGTCCATCGGTCATCACGTGGCGCACCATCATGCCGTTCGCGTAGAGCAGGTTGTTCAACGGCTCGGGCGGCAGGGCGCCGCCACCGACCAGCGGGCCGGAGACATCGATGGAGACCAGGTCGGCCCTCGCGCCGACCGCGATGCGACCGATGTCGTCGCGCCCGAGCGCCGCCGCGGGCACCATCGTCGCTCCGCGCATGGCCGTCCAGATCGTCGGCCTTGTCACCGGCGGCCCGCCGCTCCACTGCCGCAGCGCGTAGCGGGCCTGGCCGTAGAGCACGGCGAGCTTCAGGTTCTCCAGGTAGTCGTTGGAGTGGGTGTCGATGCCGATGTTGACGGCGATCCCGGCCGCCAGCGCCTCCGGGTAGATCTGACTCGGTCCGCCCGCGCCCTGCCCCGACGGGCGGTGCGCCAGGACCACGCCACGCTCGACGAGGATCGGCGGGTCGACGTCCCAGTCGAGCCCACCCATGTGCGCGGCGAACACGGTCCCGTTGAGCAGGCCGAAGCTATCCAGCCACTGGGTCGGCGTCATCCCCCACAAGCGCCGAACGCGCTCCGTCTCCTCGGGCCCCTGCGAGAGATGGATGTGCAGGCCCGTTCCGAGCTCCTTCACGGCGGCGGCGAGCGCCTCTATGGTGGCGGGGGTGTGCGTGTCGGTGGCGTGCGGGGCCATCATCGGCCGGATGCGCCCGTCCGCAGCGCCCATCTTCTCCTTCGCGAACGCTAGGTTCGCCGCGATCTCCTCCAGCGTGCCCTCCTCGGAGTCGAGCAGGGCCTGGTCGTCCGTGCGGCCCCAGATCGCCGCGATGCGCGTGGGGCCCGGGATCATGCCGCCGGGGTAGCCACGCACGCCCCAGGCCTCGGCGACGCGCACGTAGGACTGCGCCTGCCGCAGGCTCAGGCTCATCTCGACGTGGGTCGTGGCTCCGCCCCGCAGCAGCTCGGCGACGTTGTAGGCGGTGAGTTTGTCCAGATCCCCGTCGCTCAGCTGCTCGACGAGCTCCTGCGGCCGGCGATAGGTGGGCCGTCGACCACCCTCGATCAGGCCTCGCGTCGGCGTCGCCGTGCAGGCATGGGTGTGGCCGCTGATGAAGCCGGGCACCAGCAGCTGCGTGCGCGCGTCGATTCGCGCGTAGGCCCCGCCGATGCGGCCGGCCTCCACGCGCACGATGCGGTCGCCGGACACCAGCACCGATGCGTCGCGCAGGAGCTGATGGGCGCCGTCCTCCTCGGTCAGCGCCCAGCCGGCCTCGATGACGAACTCACCAGTGGGGACGCCATCCGACATCGCGGGCTCCTTCGAGTGGGGCCAGCCGCACCGCTGGTCGCGGGGAGCGAGCGTACGTCGACGGGCGCGATAGTAGCGCCCGCGGACATCGGGGCGGCGACCGCGAGCCTCGACGAGTGGCTGGCGCCCTCGGCAGGATTCGAACCTGCGACCTGCGGATGAGAAGTCACCCACTCTCGAAGAAGGCGCTGTGACGTGCCGGCATCGGCGACGCGGACGACCGAGAAGTCCGAGCGACCCCCGCTCAGCAGCACAGACTACGTTCTCGTAACGTCGCGGTCGGAACGCGGAACGGATCGAGTGGTGGCTCGACCGTGCGCCCGGCACGCCCTCGCGGTGCGGCGAATCGAGCCAGCTCGCGAGCGCCATCTTCGAAGCAATCGAGAGCGGGCGTCACGAGGGCGGCAAGTCAGTTGCCGTGAAAGGGTGGAGCCACCCCACGCCAAGAAGTCGAGACGTGGCGCTGAGGACTAGGATGGGTGGAAGCGAACGGGGCGCCGCCGAGATCCCCTCCGGCGCCTCGTTCGCACCCACCCACCCATATAACGCACCGCTCAGCCCTCGCGGATCTGCGCGCCCCACCCCGCGCCGGCCGGGCGCTTCTCCGTGCCTGCTAGCTAAGGCTTGAGCGACACTTCTGTCGTGCCGCCTGGCGCCCACGCCAGCACGTGCGATCTATTCGCTATGACGCCGTTCAAGGCGAACACGAGCGGCTCCCCAAGCTGAGGGCGACACGGGTCGTCAGGGCCAACGTCGCGCCCCCAGAGACCAACGACTGAATCGGCCTGGGCGGCTCCGCAGAAGCGATTGCTGTACCGCTCCTGGTTTCTTGGACACATCGCTGGCGGTAATCATGCGGCCGCCCCGGTGCGCGGCAAGAGCGCCTCGCGGACGGCGGCTGGGGTGCGGTGGCCGTGCCGTTCGACGAGCCAGTGCTGGTTGTAGCGCTGCTTGAAGGCGAGCAGCGCCTGGCGTAGCTCCTCCACCGTCTCGAAGTGCTCCACCCACAGCAGCTGCTCCTTCAGCGTGCGGATGAAGCGTTCCGCGCAGCCGTTGCCCTCGGGCGCGGCTACGAAGGACGGGCTGGAGCGGATGCCGAGGAAGCGCAGCTCCTCCTGAAAGTGGTCGCTCAGGTACTGGCCGCCGTGGTCGTGGCGGAGAGCGAGTCCCCGCGCGAGGTCCGCCTCGTAGCCGTCGAAGTGCTCCCGGAGCCCCTGCCGCAGCGGCTCCAGCGCCTCGAAGCGCGTGCCCGGTCGCGCCGCGTGGATGCCGATGCACTCCTGCGTGCAGTGATCGACGGCGATGAAGACGGTGGCGTTCCCCTCGCGGGTGGTGAGGCAGGAGGTCGCGTCGGTCCCCCACATCTCGTCAGGCCGCTCGGTGGTGATCGTCCCGTCGTGCACCCGCGGTCCGCGCCGACGCCCGACGCGGGTCGGGGCGAGCAGTCCCGCCTCCCGCATCAGCCGCAGCACCCGGCCCTTCGAGGTGCGCACACCGGCCAGCCGCAGCCGCGCCCACACCTTGCGGTAGCCCTCGCCCGTGAACGGGGAGGCGGCGAGCACAGCTCGGACCTGCTCCGTGAGAGCCTCGTCCGTCCACGCCTGCCTCGGCCCGCGCTTCGCTGCTGGCCGCAGAGGCCGTCGCGCCCGTGCCCGCCGCTCGTAGACGGTCGAGCGCGGGACCTCCCACAGCTGGCAGATGCGCGTCGTGCCGTACGGCCGTCCCGTGGAGGGCGAGGTGGTTCGACTCATCACCTCGACCTCCGGCGTGCCAAGGGAGTCCTGCCTCCAGCTGATGCGCGCGCTGGAGCAGGAGCTCGTTCGCCATCGTGATCTCGCCGACTTTCGCCTGCAGTCGGTGGATCTCCTCGTCACGCTCGTCGGCAGGCCGGCTCGTGAGCGAGGCCCGGCCGGCGGCGAGGAAGCGCTCGCGCCACTGCGACAGCGTCGCTGCGGTCACCCCCAGCTCGCGCGAGAGCGCGTCCAACTCCTCGCCGCGCAGCAGCCTCAGCACCGCCTCGCTCTTCCGTCGCGAGGAGAAGCGACCGCGTTCCGTTCGCGACGCACTACGCCCGTTCAATCCCTGTGCGGAGCTGGTCATGGACACCTCCTCTGCCGGGGCAGCCTGCCCCAATCAGGTGTCCAAGAAAACCGTGGACCGGGAGAGCGGCCAGTCTCCGCGAGCTGGATCGGGCAAGGGGTCGTGTGGAGCGAGACGAGCCCCTCCGGGCGCGGCTCGCTGTACCACCTCACCGAGGCGGGTCGGGATCTGAAGGGGCTTTCGAACGCGCTCGGGACGTGGGGTGAGCGCTGGCTGGAACCGGCCCCCGAGCACGTCGATCCCGGCATCGTGCTGTGGGCGTGGTGCAATTGGTACCTAGATCACGATCGGCTCCCGGAGCAGCGGGTGGTCGTCCGGTTCGGTTCCCTGATCAGCCTAAGAACAGGCAGCGGTTCTGGCTCGTCTTCGACGGAGAGCGCTCGGAGGTTTGCCGGAAGGACCCAGGGTACGAGCCAGACCTCGTCGTCGAGGCGGATTCGATGGCGTTGGCGGAGTGGCACCTGGGCCGAGTCGAGTGGGGCGACGCGCTCAGAGCCGACCGCATCCGGGTGACGGGGCCAACTCGCCTCGCAAGAATGCTCCCCATGTGGAAGCGCCGCAGCGCCTTTGCCGACGTGAAGCCTGTCCGAGCCCGCGCGCGCTGAAGCCCCACACTGGGTCAGGCCCTCACCCTTCCGATCCAAGCGAAGCTCGACACCCACACCACCCGCGCTAGGGGTACTGGCGGTGAGATCGCGGCCTCAGTCCCTCCTGGTGTGCGCACCGTCACAAGTGGCCTCGCCCAAATTGACGACAATGGACCTCCTCCGGCGAGGTCGAAGCCTCAGTCGGGGGAGGACTCCCCGAGCGAGGAGGTCACAGCATGTCCGACGCACGAGTGAAGTTCGACTGGGCCGCCCGCCTTGCTCACGTGGATGCAGTTTGCGACGCGCTAACGGCCGAGGGGATCACGGTCCTAGAGGGCCATCCGCCTGAGACCCCGCTGCGACGGTCCGTGGTCGCCCCGAAGGTTGCCGTCGCCGGTGTGGCGCTCGATCAGGAAGGATGCCAGGCCACAGCCAGAGCGATTACCGCTCAGTTCACGGGGGCCGCGCTTCCGGAGGCGCTCGTCAGCGCGATTCGGCATTTGGTCGATGGTGGTCACGTGGGTCTCGTGATCGACACGTGCTTCCCCTTCGTGCAGATCGATGACCACGCTGATATCGGTCGTGGTGTGTTTGCACTAATCGAGCCTCGCCGCGTCCGTTTGTTCAACACCACAGCCGAGAAGGCGCTGACAGATGCGATCAGCTCTGTCGGCACTCACGCTCGCGCCGCCGCGTAGAGACGCACCGTCGAAGCGTCTCTCCGCGAGGTGCGGCGCCTTGGCCCCCAAGACGGGGGGCCTCATCGGGACCGACCCTGACGACCAGGCCGGGAGTGTGGGTCAGACGCTGACGGCGTGTGCTGAAGCGGCGCTCCGGCAGGCGCCCCTCCTAGTGCCCGTGCCCGTCAAGTCCAAAGGGCGGTCAGGCGGCCCGGCGGCGGCTCGCTCGCCGAGGCTCGAAGAGCACGACCTGGGCGTCCCACCCCTCGGCGCGCAACCGCTCGATGTTCGGGTCGCCCCACGGCTCGACCCGCCCGTCGCCCACGAGCAGAGCCTGGGCCGTGGGCTCAAGCCATGCGAGCACCTGCGCGCTCGCTGTGGCGCCGAAGCGCGATGGCACCTCGGGCGGCCACGCACGCGGAGTCTTGAGCCTGTCGAAGCGCGCCGGGTCGAGCGAGACCCATTCGCCCATCGGGTTCGCGGGGCCGTCCGGCACCCAGACTCCGAAGTGAAGGTGTGGGCCGGTGGTCCACTTCCCGCTGTTGCCTGACACGGCGATCGGCTCTCCCCGCCCGATAGCACGGCCGACCGTGAGGTCGGGCAGCTCACGGAGGTGCGCGTAGACGGTGACGTGCGTCGGAACCGGCGGGATGCCGGCGCCACCGTAGTCTGGCCCGTGGCCCAACCACAGGACGTTGCCGCCAGCCTGCTGCGGCTCATGCTTCCACACCCATCCATCGTCGGGGGCATAGAGCTGGGTTCCGATCGGCATCCCGATGTCGATACCTCGATGAAAGGGCGGCGAGGTGTTCTCGGCATCGAACTTGATGGGCGGACGCGGTCCCCAGGCCGACGAGATCGAGCGCCCGACGCTCAGGTCCCTGCCCACTGGGACGCCCCGCCACAAGCCGCCCGCTACGTTCTCGGCCTCGGCAGGTGCTATCTCGAAGGTCATCGACTCGCCTTCCAATACGCCTCTCAGGATGGCCGTCACACCACGTTTGCCCACCCGGAAACACCCGCACCCACGTAGCAACTCCGGCAGCGTCACGAGAGGAGACCTAGTCAGCGGACGCAGATTTCGAGCGCCTGCCCGCCTACCGCAACCCTGCCGGCGCGAGCACGTCGCTGAGCAGAAAGCGGTACGTCAGTCGGACCGTCCCGGCCTACTCGGGGAGCGACGCTGGGGGGGTAGCAGGGCGATCCGCAACAGTGGAGAGCTGGCTGACGCGGGCGACCTTCAGATCCCCTACCCGCACCCCACCATCGTTCTGCGCCGCTCTCCCGGAGAGTCAGCCGACGAGCACGCTCCCTTTCCTCGCGGCGTGCGAGGATGCCCGGCATGGCGCAGCACCCGAACGCCCTCGCTCTCCGGCTCTTCAGGCCGATCGCTCAGGACTACGAGCGCTGGGCGGCGGCGCTTAGCCTCGGCCAGGACCCGCGTTGGCGTGAGGCGATGGTCGATGGGCTCGCACTTCGCGCGGGTGAGCGGGTGCTCGATGTCGCGTGCGGGACTGGGTCCGTTGCCCGGCTGGCGACTGCGAGCCGATGCGAAGTTGTCGCCCTCGATCAGAGCGGAGAAATGCTGGCCCAAGCCCGAGCGACTGGGCTTGGCGCGGTGCGTGCTACCGCGGAGCGCCTTCCCTTTCACGACGCCAGCTTCGATGCGCTCACGTTCACGTACCTCTTGCGCTACGTCGCCGACCCTGCGGCGTGCATGCGCGAGCTCGTGCGGGCTCTCCGCCCGGGGGGCCGCATTGGGATGGTCGAATTCGGGCGGCCGCGCGGTCTCACGGTTCTGCCGTGGTGGCTCTACACGCGAGTCGCACTCCCGACCGCAGGCGCGCTTATCGGGCACGGATGGCGCCAGGTGGGCGCGTTTCTCGGGCCCAGCATCGACGGCTTCCATCGTCAGTTTCCGCCGCAGGAGCTGACGGCGTTGTGGACAGGCGCAGGGCTGGTCGACGTTCGCACTGAGCGCTACTCGCTCGGTGGGGGGCTGCTGATGTGGGCGCGGCGGCCGTGAGCGACCGTCCGCCCCCCGCCTTCTACGCGCACCCTGGAAGCTCCCGCCGCGACATGCTTGCGATCCTGCATCTCCCGTACACGACTTGGCATCTCTCTTACGTGGCGATCGGCTCTGCCCTCGCTCCCGACGTCGAGTGGCTGCGGCTGGCCGGGACCCTCGCGGCTTTCTTCCTCGGGCTCGGCGTGGCCGCCCACGCATTGGACGAGTGGAAGGGGCGCCCGCTCGGAACACGGATCCCGGATCGCTTCCTTCTCGCGCTCTCGGCTACGAGCTTCGGCGGTGCGCTGCTCGTGGCCGGGCTCGGCTCCCTCGTGATCTCCGCTTGGGTGCTCCCCTGGGCGGTCGCCGGCATCGCGCTCGCGGCTGCCTACCCGGTCGAGTGGCCGCGACCGCTCCACACGGACCTCGGCTTCGCGGCCGCGTGGGGCGCCTTCCCCGTCCTTGTGGGGTTCTGGTCGCAGGCTGAGTCTCTTAGCGGAGTCGCGGTGCTCGGTGCTCTCGCGGCGGGGGCGCTCAGCCTCGCACAGCGCGAGCTCAGTACGCCCGCTAGGTACGTGAGACGCACCGCTCACGCCGCCTCCGTTGAGTTCGGGGCCGGCGAGCGCCCGTGGGGACGCGAGCGGCTCCTCGTCACCTGGGAGATGCCTCTGAAGCTCCTCACTGGGACCGTCGTCCTATTCGCGGGCTCGCTCCTGCTTCGCCACATCTAGCTGCGAGCACCCGTCGTCAGCCGAGCCCCTGCTCCAACTCGTCGCGCTGGCGGCGCTACGTTTGCGTCGGCGGCGCCGTCCGGGCCTGTCGGAAAAGCTGCGGGTCTCGGCGTGATTGCGGTCGGTCGAAGGGAGCGGCGTCATGGTGCACCGCCTACGCCCGTGAGCCGCTCGCTCTCCGCCCACAGCCGCCGCGCCGCCTCGTCGTCCCGCGCGGCGGCGGACGGGGTGCGCTCGCGACGATCGACGTAGTAGCGACCGGTGACGCCATCGACGTCCGGGGAGGAGGCGAGATAGACCGCGGTGTCAGCGCCGCGACGCGACGAGCGAGCGAAGGGGCCCGCGAGACGCAACACGAGCGGCACCGCACGCCAGACGCCACGATTGCCGCTCCCGAGCCGCGTCGCGACGAGGCCGGGATGGAGGCTGTTCGCCGTGACGCCTGCGCCCCGGAGGCGCGTCGCCAGCTCGCGAGTGAACAGAATGTTCGCGAGCTTCGATTGCCCGTACGCACGCAGTCCGCCATAGCGACGCTCCTGCTGCAGGTCATCGAAGTCGAGGCCAGCGCGTTCGTGGGCCGCGGACGAGACGTTGACGACCCGGGCCGGCGCCGAGGCGCGCAGTGTACCGCTCCTGGTTTCTTGGACACATCGCTGGCGGTAATCATGCGGCCGCCCCGGTGCGCGGCGAGAGCGCCTCGCGGACGGCGGCTGTGGTGCGGTGGCCGTGCCGTTCGACGAGCCAGTGCTGGTTGTAGCGCTGCTTGAAGGCGAGCAGCGCCTGGCGTAGCTCCTCCACCGTCTCGAAGTGCTCCACCCACAGCAGCTGCTCCTTCAGCGTGCGGATGAAGCGTTCCGCGCAGCCGTTGCCCTCGGGCGCGGCTACGAAGGACGGGCTGGAGCGGATGCCGAGGAAGCGCAGCTCCTCCTGAAAGTGGTCGCTCAGGTACTGGCTGCCGTGGTCGTGGCGGAGAGCGAGTCCCCGCGCGAGGTCCGCCTCGTAGCCGTCGAAGTGCTCCCGGAGCCCCTGCCGCAGCGGCTCCAGCGCCTCGAAGCGCGTGCCCGGTCGCGCCGCGTGGATGCCGATGCACTCCTGCGTGCAGTGATCGACGGCGATGAAGACGGTGGCGTTCCCCTCGCGGGTGGTGAGGCAGGAGGTCGCGTCGGTCCCCCACATCTCGTCAGGCCGCTCGGTGGTGATCGTCCCGTCGTGCACCCGCGGTCCGCGCCGACGCCCGACGCGGGTCGGGGCGAGCAGTCCCGCCTCCCGCATCAGCCGCAGCACCCGGCCCTTCGAGGTGCGCACACCGGCCAGCCGCAGCCGCGCCCACACCTTGCGGTAGCCCTCGCCCGTGAACGGGGAGGCGGCGAGCACAGCTCGGACCTGCTCCGTGAGAGCCTCGTCCGTCCACGCCTGCCTCGGCCCGCGCTTCGCTGCTGGCCGCAGAGGCCGTCGCGCCCGTGCCCGCCGCTCGTAGACGGTCGAGCGCGGGACCTCCCACAGCTGGCAGATGCGCGTCGTGCCGTACGGCCGTCCCGTGGAGGGCGAGGTGGTTCGACTCATCACCTCGACCTCCGGCGTGCCAAAGGGAGTCCTGCCTCCAGCTGATGCGCGCGCTGGAGCAGGAGCTCGTTCGCCATCGTGATCTCGCCGACTTTCGCCTGCAGTCGGTGGATCTCCTCGTCACGCTCGTCGGCAGGCCGGCTCGTGAGCGAGGCCCGGCCGGCGGCGAGGAAGCGCTCGCGCCACTGCGACAGCGTCGCTGCGGTCACCCCCAGCTCGCGCGAGAGCGCGTCCAACTCCTCGCCGCGCAGCAGCCTCAGCACCGCCTCGCTCTTCCGTCGCGAGGAGAAGCGACCGCGCTCCGTTCGCGACGCACTACGCCCGTTCAATCCCTGTGCGGAGCTGGTCATGGACACCTCCTCTGCCGGGGCAGCCTGCCCCAATCAGGTGTCCAAGAAAACCGTGGACCGGGAGAATCGCCTGCTCCTCGGTCCTGTCGTAAATCGACTGGATGTCGCGGAGCAGGACCGCGCCGAGCGAGTCGTCGTCGCGCACCGATTCGCCGCTGGGCGCGATCGCGGTAGCGCGGGCGCGAGCCCCCCACCCCTCACCATCGCAGTCGGCCAGAGCGAGCAATGGCTCCCAGCCATCCGCGACGTCCAGGTCGAAGACAAGCACGGCGTCCGCTCCTACCCCGCGTGGCTCATGTCGACCGCCGACAACTGCGTCGCTACCCCGTACAGGTGCGCGTACTGCGCATAGCCGATCGGATCGCCGACCGTTCCACCCTCCGGACCTCGGTCAGCGTTCGCCGCACGATCGCATTCACGTGCGTTTCAGGCGCTCGCGCGGCATCGCGGACGTGGCGATACGTGGCCTGACAGGCCCGCGGTGTTCTCAGGTTGTCGACGAATCGCCGTCGAGGATGCCCCGCGCTTGAACGGAACAGCATCGCCGGGCCTCGAGCGCTTCCAGGTCCGGCTGGACCCCAGCGCCTGGGACTCTAGCCAGAGCCCTTCGCCCTAATTCGAATCGCGCTGCAGCAGCAGGAAGTGATTCGTCAGGTGCGGCCATTCAATCCTCAGAGCCTCGAGCGCGTGCGGCAGCAGCCTCATGCTAATCGGCGCGGTCAGCTGCAGCGCGCGCCACAGCGGACGCCCAACGAGCGCTGGATCGCGCTGGCCGAGAGGCGGCAGGCGACGGGCAAGATTCACCAACTCTACTGCGACCTCCATGTCGGAATAGCCGCGGTTGCGCTCGATCGCGCTCACGCGCACGCTCGCTTCTCCTGCGATCGCCGCGTACTCCGCTGGTGAGCGATAGACGACGTTGTAGCCGTCAGTTTCGATCTCGACGCCACGTCGCACCGTCGACTCGCGCGCCACGATGGGGCCCGCGGGAATGAGCTCCCGCAGGCGGGCGAGCAGGCGGACGGCGTCGTCACGGTTCAGGTACATGAGAACACCGCCGATGAACGCGCCGTCGAACGGTCCAGCGAGGGGCACCTGCAGCGCGTCGCCCTCGATGAGCTCGACGTTCGCGAGCCCTGTCAGGCGACTGCGGGCGGCGGCGAGCATCTTCGGGCTGACGTCGATGCCGACGACCCGCCGATAGCGCTGGGCGAAGAGGGCGGTCCACGCGCCGCCTCCGCAGCCCACGTCCAGTACTGCGGACGCGCTCGTCAGGCCACCGAGCCAACGCTCGACGACCACTCTCTCGCGGGCGAATCGATGACGGACGCAGCTCTGCGGCAGGCCCTGCTCATGGGCCATGTACGACGCGGCTGCAGCGCTGCTCGCCGCGTCGTCCCAGTAGCGCTGGACGGCAGCGTAGTCCAGATGCTCTTCCACTAGACACGCCCCAGGTAGGTCTCCGCGGTGGCGGCCTTGATGTGCCGCCGTCGGTGGTCACCGTCCAACGACGGTGGGGTGCGCCCCGATCCCCATGGTAAGCTGCGGTACCTACCTCGACGAGCTTGGCTCTCCGTTCTCATCTGTCACGGATTGCGTCCAGTTCGCGGAGCGGCGTGAGAACACGTCGCCGGGGGGCGCGATGCCCGACGGCCCCGAGCTGCGTAGCCGTACGCCCGCGATCGGGATCCCCGGGGGGCCGCACGCATGGCCCGCGAGGGCCACCTGCGGCGCCTGCGGCAGGCAACGGAGGCGCACATGACACAGAAGCTGGCGGCCACACGAGAGCCGACGACACGCGGGAACGGGAGTAGTGCCGCCCGAGTCGCCGCGCCGTCTGTCGTCCGCCGTGCGGTCATCCTCGCGGCCGGCGTCGGCGAGCGACTGCTGCCACTCACGACGAATGCGCCCAAGTGCCTCACCGAGGTCAACGGGGAGCCGATCCTGTTGCGAGCGCTGCGCGTCCTCGCCGCGCAGGGGCTGACCGAGGCGGTGATCGTCGTCGGCTACGAGGCGGACGAGATCCGGCGGCGCGTCGGCACGCAGCGCTTCGGGATCGACATCCGCTACGTGGACGCGCCGCGTTACGAGACCACCAACAACATCTGCTCCCTCTGGGACGCCCGCGACTTCTGCGATCAGGACCTGCTGCTCATCGAAGGCGACATCGTCTTCGATGAGGATCTTGTGGCCCGCTTGCTACGCCGATCGGGGAGCGCCGTCGCCGTCGCGCCCTATCGTCGTGAGCTGTCGGGAACCGTCGTGCGACGTGATCGCGATGGGCGCGTCACGGCCTTCGTCCTGGGTGCGGAGCAGGACGAACGCTTCGATGCCGAGGGTACGTTCAAGACCGCCAACGTCTACCTGCTGCGCGGCGAGCTGCTGCGCGCGCGCCTCCTGCCTGAGCTCTGCCGCCAGGTCGAGCGGGGCCATGTGCACGAGTATTACGAAAGCGTGCTACGCGATCTGGTGGCCGACGGGTCGATCCGCGATCTGTTCGCGGTCGATGTGTCAGCTGGCCGGTGGTACGAGATCGACGACCATCGTGACCTCGAGGCGGCCGAGTTCCTCTTCCTGGACCGCGACGCGCAGTTCGAGCGAATCCAACAGCTGCATGGCTCCTACTGGCGATACGGGTTCGTCGATCACTCATACCTCTACAACCTGCACTTCCCGCCCAAGGAGATGGTCGCGGGCTTTCACAACGACCTCTCAGAGATCCTCACGAACTACCCCGTCGGGCAGCACGAACTCGCGCGACTCGTTGCGGCCTGGTCAGGCGCCGATCCCGATCACCTGGTGGTCGCAAACGGCGGCTCGGAGCTGATCAAGATCCTCGGCGAGCACTTCGTTGAGCGCATGACGATCCCGGTGCCTTCGTTCAACGAGTACGAGAACACGCTGGCTCCGCGCCAGCTGAACCGCTTCGCCCTCGACCCGGCGACGTTCGAGCTCGACGTAGACGCCTTCGCCGACTCCGCCATCAGCAGCGGCTCGAATTTCGTCGTGATCGTGACGCCAAACAACCCTACCGCGCTCTCCGTGGACCGCGACGACGTGCTCCGGCTGGCTCGGCGTCTGGAGCCGTTCGGCTGCAGACTGATCGTCGACGAGTCGTTCGTTGAGTTCTCGCGGGCCGGGTCCGCTGCCAGCGTCGAGTCGGTGGTGCGGGAGTACCCGAACCTTGTCGTGTTGAAGAGCATGAGCAAGGTGTTCGGGATCGCCGGCCTGCGCATTGGCTACCTCATGAGCGCTGACCGGGATCTGGTAGAGAGCTTCCGGGCGCGGCTCCCCATCTGGAACGTGAACGGCCTGGCCGAGGCCTTCCTCCGCTCGATAGGGCGCTACCGGCGTGAGTTCGAGCTGAGCTGCGCGCTGGTGCGCCAAACCGCCCATGAGTTCTACGAGCAGCTACGTGCGCTTCCGGGCCTTGCGCCGATCGAACCTGATGCGAACTTCGTCTTCTGTGAGATCACGACCCCTGGCGTGGGCGCGCGGCAGCTGGCACGCGAGCTGTACGTCGAGCACAGCATCCTCATCAAGGACTGCGCGTCCAAGAGCATGCCGAACGCGGACCGCTACCTGCGCATCGCCTCTCGGACTCCCGCGGAGAACCGGCGCCTTGTCGAGGCGCTCGCGAGCTCTCGACTAGCGGGGCGCTGAGCGCCGGATGCGAGGGGTTGGCCCGCGGCACGCCGCGGCACGGCGGACGATCTTGGGGCATCTGCGTGACGCGGCCAACCTGCTCACGCTCGCCGGGCTGCTCAGCAGCGCCCTCGCGATCACCTTCGCGCTGAATGGGGAGTTCAGCGCTGCGGCCATCGGTCTCGTGCTCGCGTTCTTCTTCGATGTGGTCGATGGGCCAGTGGCGAAGCGCCTCCACGGTCGCACCGCCGACGATCGCGCGTTCGGCGCGAACCTCGACTCGCTCGCCGACATCGTCAGTGCAGGGGTCGCCCTCGGCGTGGTGCTGCTCGCATACGGGGACTACGAGGCGGCATTCGTTCCAGGTGCTTTCCTACTGGTCGGCGCCGCGGCGTTGCGGCTCGCCCACTTCAACGTTCACGGGCTCGACGAGGCGTCCGACAGCTACACGGGTCTGCCGACCGACCTCGTCGTCCTCTCGTTCGTCGCGGTCATGCTGCTCGACGAGCCGCTCACACGGAGTGCTTTCCAGGTGGTGCTGTACGGCGCGGTCCTCATCCTGGCGGGGCTCATGGTGAGCCCCCTAGGCATTCCGAAATTCACCGGAACCTCGTACTACGCGGTCACCGCACTCGCCTTCACCCTTGCCTCGACACACGCGGCTCGAATGATCGCCTGAGGCTCGGACCTTGCGGCTTCTCCCGCGAGATTCGAGCCTGACAGGCGATGAAATCGACAGTCGCGCGACGCGCGAACTCCAGATCTTCAGATCAACAATCTTGCCGACAACGCCGTCGTGCCGGAGGGCGCGGGACGCGATGAGCCTAGCGCGATGCCCTCGAGCGGACTTCTGATCCCGTGGGACGGCAAAACCTGATAGGTGCAGCTCTGTCCTGAGATAGCAGAGTATCGGCGAGCCACGAGAGGCTCGTCTGTGCTCTACCTCCGTCTGCTTGTCGCAGCACTCTTCGTATCGGTCCGCGCCCGCTGCGGCATCAGCTCGCCGTCTACACAAGGGGCCGTCGTCGACCGCGGCTCCGTCGCCACGACCGCCGATTCTGGTCACTACTGGCACGCGGTTGGTCCGGCTGGCGAGGCACGCTCGTGATGGTCGAGCCGGACACGGTTGTGCGGTGGCATCGTTCGGAGCCTGACCCGGTTCTCCGGACAGTTCACGTGTAGACATCATGCTGCTTCCGCGGCGGCGGCGGGCCTCCTTTCGTACTCCACGGGGCTGAGATCGCCGATCGAGGTGTGACGGCGGCGCGGGTTATACCAGCCCTCGATCCATTCGAAGATCGCGGAGGCGAGCTCGGCCCGGGTCGTCCAGCTGCGGCGGTCGAGCAGCTCGAGCTGCAGCGTCCCGAAGAACGACTCCATCATCGAGTTGTCGACAGCCGACGCGACCCGGCCCATCGAGCCGAGCAGGCCGGCGGTGCGGAGGCGGTGCCCGAAGGCCCACGACGTGTACTGCTCGGGTTCAAGGGGTCGTCGCAACACCGCCTTGTGCAGGGGAGAGTAGGTGTTCGTTGAGTGCCTCGGCGGGAGTCTTCCATCCGAGGGTCTTGCGGGGTCGAGTGTTGAGCGCGAGAGCGACGGCGGCGAGGTCCTCGGCAGAGTGCTGGGACAGGTCGGTGCCTTTGGGGAAGTACTGACGCAGCAGGCCGTTGGTGTTCTCGTTGCTGCCACGCTGCCAGGGGCTGCGAGGGTCGCAGAAGTAGATCGGCAGGCCGGTGTCGATGCGCAGCTGCGCGTGCTGGGCCATCTCCGCTCCCTGGTCCCAGGCAAGCGAGCGACGCAGCTGGTCGGGCAGCGTCGTGATCGAGGCCGTGATCGCGTCACGCACCGCCTCTGCGCCGTGACCGGCCAGCGGGGGGCCGTTCTTGACGGTGGGTTGCTGTCCGTGGCCATCCATGCGGGGCAGGTGCAGCAGCATGGTGAACCGTGTCGTGCGCTCGACGAGCGTGCCGATCGCGGAGCTGCCCAGCCCGAGGATCAGATCGCCCTCCCAATGGCCGGGAACGGCGCGGTCATCGGCTTCGGCGGGCCGCTGACTGATCATGATCTCGGGGCTGACGAACTTCTTGCCGCGACCGCGGGTTCGCGCCCTGGGCACCCGCAACGCTCGTCCGCTACGCAGACATGCGATCAGCTCACGCCGCAGCGCGCCGCGACCCTGGACGTACAGGGCCTGGTAGATCGCTTCGTGGGAGATCCTCATCGACGCATCATCAGGGAAGTCGACCTGCAGCCGGTTCGAGATCTGCTCCGGGCTCCACGCCTGGGCCCAGCGTCGGTGCTGACGGCGCCCATGTCGACGGCCAATCCAGCGCACCTCAGGGCCGACCACCCCCACACCGTCGGGCCGGACGATCCTGCCTGACAGCCGTTCCTGAACGTAACCATGGAGCTGGTCGTTGCTGGCGAGCTTGGCGACCTTGGGACGCTGCGCACGTCGCTCGGCATGCCACTGCGCCGTGGTCGCTCGATACTCCAGCTTGCCGCTATGTGTCGCAGCGTTCCGGCGTACCTCGCGTGAGATCGTCGACGGAGCCCGGCGGAGCCGGCGGGCGATCGCTCGGCCGCTTGCGCCTTGGGCGCGGAGGATGGCGATCTCCTCGCGCTCAGCGAACGATAGGTAGCGCCCTAACAGCGGCGCCGGACTGGCTGTTGGCATGCCACCACCTTCACGGAACCAGCGTGCTCCGACGGCTGGAGACACACCGGCCGCCGCAGCGGCATCCTCGCTCGACAACCCTTCTGCGATCGCCAGCCAGAACCGTTGGCGATGCTCACGACGCGCAACCGGTGGACGGCCTGGAGACCGCATCGCCGGCCTTCCTGTCGCCTTCGCCGCCCACCCCGGTGACCTTCCCATCACAACCCCTCACCTCGAGGCGTTGCGATGACCACTTGAATCCGCCCTGCGATCCCCGGTCGGAGTGCACCACGGTCTCGCCCCGGGTCGGCTGTCGCCGCCAGCGGGCCATCTCCAGAGCGTCGACCACAAGCTCGGTGCGCAGGTGGTCAGCAATGGACCAGCCCACGATCCGCCGTGAGTAGACGTCCAGCACGGCGGCGCAATAGACCTTCCCCTCCCGCGTGGGGTGCTCGGTGATGTCGGTCAGCCAGAGCCGGTCCAGCGCGTCGGCCACGAAGCGCCGGCGCACCAGGTCGTCGTGGACGGCAGGCGCCGGGCGAGCGTGTCTCCCGCGCCGCCGGTAGATTCCATGCAGTCCTGCGCTCCGCATTAGCCGTGCCACCCGCTTGCGACCGCAACGGACGCCCCGCCCGAGCCGCAGTTCGGCGTGCACCCGCGGCGCTCCGTAGCTGCCTCGCGACATGGCGTGGAGCTCCACGATCTGCTCGCTCAGCGCCTGGTCGGCGACGGCGCGGGCCGAGGGCGCCCGCTCTCGCCACTCGTAGTAGCCCGCTGTCGAGACCGCGAGTACCCGGCAGGCCACCGCCGCGACGACCCCGTCGGCGGCAAGCTCACGGACCAGCCGGTATCTCATTTTGGGAGCACGTTCTCGCGCGCGAAGAGGGCGGCGGCGCGCTTCAGAATCTCGTTCTCCATCTCCAGGGTGCGGTTGGCCCGGCGCAGCCGCACCAGCTCCGCCCGCTCGTCGCTCGTCAGGCCCTCTCTGTGGCCCTCGTCGACATCGGCCTGCCGCAGCCAGCGGTGCAGGCACTACCCGGCGATCCCCAGGTCCGCAGCGATCCGCACGATCGGCTTCTCCCGCAGCCGGGCCAGTTCGACAGCATGACGGCGGAACTCGGGTGGGTAGGCTCGGGGCATCCAGGACTCCTCCCTGGGCAACATCGTCGCCTCAGGCTAGGTGTCCGGGAAAGCGGGTCAGGCTCCGTTCTGCTTGGCGCGCCTACTGGCGCTGGAAGAGTCGTCGCGGACCTGGGCGTCCCCACATTCCCGCAGAGCTGCGACAGCTGATCCTGCGCATCGCCACTGAGCATCCACGGTGGGGCGCCGTCCGCATCGTTGGTGAGCTGCGTGCGCTTGGCTTCGACGTGAGCGCTCGCACCGTGAGCCGCTACCGTCAGCAGGCGCTCCGGCGACCGCCGAGTCAGTCGTGGCGCACGTTTCTGCGCAACCACGCGTCCAGCATCTGGGCTGCTGACCTGTTCACGGTGCAGACCCTCACCTTCCGCACGCTCTACGTGTTCGTCGTGATCGACCACGGCCGGCGCCGCATCCGGCACTGGAACGTCACGGAGCACCCGATCGCGCCCTGGATCTGGAGGCAGATGATCGAGGCGACCGCCTGGGGTCAGCAGCCAGGGTTCCTCATCCGAGACCGCGACCGTAGCTATGGCGGAGACTTCATCGCACGCGCTCGACGGCTCGGGATCGAGACGATTCTCACTCCGCTGCGCGCGCCGAACGCCAACGCCATCGCCGAGCGGGTGATCAGGACGCTCCAGCGCGAGTGCCTCGATCACGTCATCGCCGTCAACGAACGGCATCTGAGGCGGGTGCCTGGTGAGTACGTCCAGCACTACAACGCGATGCGGCCGCATCGGTCATTGGCGCTCGACTCTCCGGAGGGACGCAAGCCGGTGCAGCGGATGCCGAGCCAGCGAGTCGACAGCAAGCCCGTGCTAGGAGGTTTGCATCATGAGTATCGGTGGGCCGCATGAGGTTTTGCCGCCCCACGCCCTCCCGGAAGCGCCGAACTCCAGGAAGTCGTCGGCCAACAGGGTGTCGAGGCGAGACGCGGAAGCCGAGGCGTCGGGATTGAGCAGCTCCAGTTCAAGCGCGCGAATCAAGGCTGGGAGGCTGGCGTCCACGCCAGGATGGTACTCCCGGCATTCGCCCGCTCCGCGGCCCAGCCAACTGCAGCAGCGCAGTGCGAGTTGACACGCGCGTACTTACGACGTACTTACGCTGCGGCCGGCGAGGGACCGGCGCGCACGGCGGTGGTTGGACGCAGATGCCGGGCGCACTGACCCGGACGCGCCCGCACCGGTCAAGCGCAATTCAAATCTGCGCACCCCGACCACCGCCCACCATCTCCCCCTTCTCCCCCGACGGGCAGGCAGCGCTGCACCCGCCTCGATCGCCCCGGCCGAGCGGCACCGTGCGCGCGCCCACAGGCGTCGGGCTCTCCCGGTCCACGGTTTTCTTGGACACCTGATTGGGGCAGGCTGCCCCGGCAGAGGAGGTGTCCATGACCAGCTCCGCCCAGGGATTGAACGGGCGTAGTGCGTCGCGAACGAAGCGCGTTCGCTTCTCCTCGCGACGGAAGAGCGAGGCGGTGCTGAGGCTGCTGCGCGGCGAGGAGTTGGACGCGCTCTCGCGCGAGCTGGGGGTGACCGCAGCGACGCTGTCGCAGTGGCGCGAGCGCTTCCTCGCCGCCGGCCGGGCCTCGCTCACGAGCCGGCCTGCCGACGAGCGTGACGAGGAGATCCACCGACTGCAGGCGAAAGTCGGCGAGATCACGATGGCGAACGAGCTCCTGCTCCAGCGCGCGCATCAGCTGGAGGCAGGACTCCCTTTGGCACGCCGGAGGTCGAGGTGATGAGTCGAACCACCTCGCCCTCCACGGGACCGCCGTACGGCACGACGCGCATCTGCCAGCTGTGGGAGGTCCCGCGCTCGACCGTCTACGAGCGGCGGGCACGGGCGCGACGGCCTCTGCGGCCAGCAGCGAAGCGCGGGCCGAGGCAGGCGTGGACGGACGAGGCTCTCACGGAGCAGGTCCGAGCTGTGCTCGCCGCCTCCCCGTTCACGGGCGAGGGCTACCGCAAGGTGTGGGCGCGGCTGCGGCTGGCCGGTGTGCGCACCTCGAAGGGCCGGGTGCTGCGGCTGATGCGGGAGGCGGGACTGCTCGCCCCGACCCGCGTCGGGCGTCGGCGCGGACCGCGGGTGCACGACGGGACGATCACCACCGAGCGGCCTGACGAGATGTGGGGGACCGACGCGACCTCCTGCCTCACCACCCGCGAGGGGAACGCCACCGTCTTCATCGCCGTCGATCACTGCACGCAGGAGTGCATCGGCATCCACGCGGCGCGACCGGGCACGCGCTTCGAGGCGCTGGAGCCGCTGCGGCAGGGGCTCCGGGAGCACTTCGACGGCTACGAGGCGGACCTCGCGCGGGGACTCGCTCTCCGCCACGACCACGGCAGCCAGTACCTGAGCGACCACTTTCAGGAGGAGCTGCGCTTCCTCGGCATCCGCTCCAGCCCGTCCTTCGTAGCCGCGCCCGAGGGCAACGGCTGCGCGGAACGCTTCATCCGCACGCTGAAGGAGCAGCTGCTGTGGGTGGAGCACTTCGAGACGGTGGAGGAGCTACGCCAGGCGCTGCTCGCCTTCAAGCAGCGCTACAACCAGCACTGGCTCGTCGAACGGCACGGCCACCGCACCCCAGCCGCCGTCCGCGAGGCGCTCTCGCCGCGCACCGGGGCGGCCGCATGATTACCGCCAGCGATGTGTCCAAGAAACCAGGAGCGGTACAGGTCAGCCGCGTCGCGACCGCGGATCCTGCGCGCTCCACGGCGCCCGCGCTACGCTTGATCTGGTCGGCCGCCGGGGAAGCCGCGAGCGAATCGGGAGAACCCCTGACGAACTCCCACGGCAGGTCTGCCACGATGGTCGCCGTTCGTAGCGGACGGGGCCGGGGAGGGAACCTTCCGCGCGACGACGGCGTCCCCCAGTGAGGCCCTCGTAGCGAGGGACGCTTTGGGGCGGCGCGGCGCCGGGGCGGCAGGAGGCCACTCCCCAGACGGGATCCGACGATGCTCCAGACCACCGATGCGCAGGCTCCGCGGCGCGGCCGCCGGCAGCGCGCCGAGGCGGCGATCGCGCACGCCCTCGGCCGGCGCTGGGAGCAGGCGGCCGCCGAGAACCGCGCGTTGCTCGAGGAGGACGCCTCCGACATCGAGGCGGCGAACCGCCTCGGCAAGGCGCTCACGGAGCTCGACGACCTCGCGGGCGCGGAGCAAGCGTACCTCGCGGCGCTCACCATCGACGGCGCCAACGCGATTGCGCGCAGGAACCTCGGGCGCATCCAGGAGGCGCTCGCCGGCGCCCAGCGGAAGCCCGCGAAGGCGAAGGCCGCGCGTGGCGCCGCCGCGAAGAAGGGGGCGCGGGGCGGCGGCAAGGCGGCCGCGGCCGCCCGTCCCGCCGCCGCGACCGTCTCGATCATCGAGGCGACCGGCGCCAGCGCCGAGTTCGCGCTGCAGCGGCCCGTGCTGGCGGCGCTGCAGCGGCTGGAGCCCGGCGACACCCTCGAGCTCGCCGCCACCGAGTCCGGCGTGGCGGTGACGACGGAGCGCGGCGTCGTGCTGGGCCAGATCGAGCCGCGCGGCGGCCTGCGGCTGCGCCGCATGATCGAGGGCGGCAACCGCTACACCGTCATCCTGCGGCAGATCACCGAGGGCGGCGCTACCGTCCACGTCCGCGAGAGCCACCGCGACCCCTCGCTGGTGGGGCAGGTCTCCTTCCTGCCGCCACGCGCCGCCGCGCGCCGCGCGCCTACTCGCGCCCGTCGGCGGTGGTGCGCTACGACGCCGATCCCGACGACGACGACGACGAGGAGGAGAACGATGTCTGGCGCCCGCGCGCCGGCGGCGCGGCGAAGGCCCAGGACGAGCTCGCGGCGGGCGGCTTCTCCGAAGAGCGCGCGGGCGATGACGCCGACGAGGCCGACGACGACGACGAGGACGAAGACGACACGCCGCCCGCGGGCGTGCTGGACGACGAGCCGGCCAACGAGGGCGATGACGACCTCGACGACTGAGGAGCGGTAGCGGCGGACGCAGACGACGCGGCGCCCTTCCTCTACTTCGCCTACGGCTCCAACCTGGACGCCGCGCGGCTGCACCAGAGCTGCCCCTCGGCGCGGCCGCAGGGCGCCGCGCGACTCGCCGACTACCGCCTGCGCTTCCCGCTCGCGAGCCGGCGCTGGCGCGGTGGCGTCGCCGACGTGCTCCCCGCGCCGGGCGACGAGGTATGGGGCGCGCTGTGGCTCATCGAGGCCGCGGAGGCGCCCGCCCTCGACGCGCAGGAGGGTGTGCAGCTCAGCCTGCCGCGCTACCTCCGCGTGCGCCTCGAGGTGGAGCGCGCCGCCGGGGATCGCGTGCGGTGCCTCGCCTACCGCGTCGCGACGGGCGCTGCCGCCGCCTCGGAGCTCGCGCCGTCCGCCGCCTACCGCGACACGATGCTGCGCGGCGCGCGCGCCTTCGGCCTGCCGGCCGCCTACGTCGATCGCCTCGCGGCGCTCCCCGTCGCCCCGGCGTAGCTCGCCGGGCGCCCCGCCGGCGCTGCCCGAGCCGCGCCCTCGGCGGCGCGTTCCGGGGCGCTCGTACCCGCCCCCGCTGCTAGAATCGGGCCTGCGGGCGCACCCCACTCCCCTTGCGCCCCTCCGGCCGCCGCACGCACGACGGCGCCGATGGCACGGCCGCCCGCGCGGCCGCCACGCGCCGTGAAGGGACCGGGCCGGTGGTCCAGGAGCCGACCGAGCGCATTCAGCCCACCCGCATCGAAGACGAGATGCGGGACTCCTACCTCGACTACGCGATGTCGGTCATCGTCTCGCGCGCGCTGCCGGACGCCCGCGACGGGCTGAAGCCGGTGCAGCGCCGCATTCTCTTCGGCATGCAGGAGCTGGGGGTCGGCCCCAACTCGGCGTTCAAGAAGACCGCGCGCACCGTCGGCGAGGTGATGGGGAAGTTCCACCCCCACGGCGACAGCGCCATCTACGAGGCGCTGGTGCGGATGGCGCAGGACTTCTCGCTGCGCTACCCGCTGATCACGGGGCAGGGCAACTTCGGATCCGTGGACGGCGACCCGCCCGCGCAGATGCGCTACACCGAGGCGCGGCTGGCGCCGATCGCCAGCGAGCTGCTGGCCGACCTCGATCGCAACACCGTCGACTTCCAGCCCAACTTCGACGACTCGATCAACGAGCCGATGGTGCTGCCCGCGCGCATCCCCAACCTGCTGCTCAACGGCGCGACCGGCATCGCGGTGGGCATGGCGACGAACATCCCGCCGCACAACCTGCGCGAGATCTGCGCCGCGGTGAAGATGGTGATCGAGCGCCCCGACTGCACCGTCGACGACCTGATGGAGGTGGTGCAGGGCCCGGACTTCCCCACCGCCGCGAGCATCTTCAACCGCGCCGAGATCCGGCAGGCGTTCGCCACCGGCCGCGGCCGCATCACCATGCAGGCGCGCGTCGACCTGGAGGAGTCGCACGCCGGCCGCCACCAGATCGTGGTCACGGAGCTCCCCTACCAGGTCAACAAGGCGTCGCTCATCGAGCGCATCGCCGACCTGGTGCGCGCCAAGCGCCTCGAGGGCATCTCCGACATCCGCGACGAGTCCGACCGCCACGGGCTGCGCATCGTGATCGAGCTGGGGCGCGGCGCCGGCTACCACGCCGTGCGCGCGCAGCTCTTCCGGCACACGGCGCTGCGCTCGACGTTCGCGGTAAACACGCTGGCGCTGGTCGACGGTCAGCCGCGCACGATCACGCTCAAGGAGGCGCTCGAGGCGTTCATCGGGCACCGCCGCGTGGTGATCCGCCGCCGCGCCGAGTTCGACCTCGAGAAGGCGCAGGAGCGCGCCCACATCCTCGAGGGGCTGCTCATCGCCCTCGGCGACCTCGACCGCGTGATCGCGACGATCCGCGCCTCCGAGTCCGCCGAGGCCGCACGCGCCGCGCTGCAGGCCGACCCGATCGGGCTCAGCGAGCGGCAGGCGCAGGCCGTGCTCGACATGCAGCTGCGCCGCCTCGCGCAGCTCGAGAGCCAGCGCATCGAGGAGGAGCACCGCCAGCTCACCGAGCTGATCGCGGAGCTCGAGGCGCTGCTCGCCGCTCCCGAGAAGATCGACGCGCGCATCGTCCTCGACGCCGACGAGATCGCGGCCGAGTACGGCGACGAGCGCCGCACGCAGGTCTTCCCGCAGGCCGTCGAGGACATCGCCGACGAGGACCTGATCGCCCACCAGCAGGTGGTGGTCACGATCTCCGAGCGCGGCTACATGAAGCGCGTGCCGCTGGACACCTACCGTTCGCAGGGCCGCGGCGGGCGCGGCGTGACCGGGATGACCACGCGCGAGGAGGACGCGGTCCGCCACCTCTGGGTCTGCGACACGCACGACTCGCTGCTGCTCTTCACCGCCTCGGGCCGCGTCTACTCGCTGAAGGGCTACGAGGTGCCGGCGGGCTCGCGCACGGCGCGCGGCATCCCCGTCGTCAACCTCGTCGAGCTCGAGCCCGCCGACCGCGTGACCACGGTGGTGGTGGTGACGGACTTCTCGCGCGACTCGCTCGTGCTGGCCACGCGCGACGGCGAGGTGAAGCGCACCCCGCTGGAGCAGTTCGCCTCCGTACGGCGCGCGGGGCTGATCGCGATGAACCTCGCGCGCGGCGACGAGCTGATCGCCGCGCGCGCCGCCTCCGACGAGGACGACGCGCTGCTGGTGGGCTCGCACGGGCGCGCGATCCGCTTCACCGTCGGCACGCTGCGCGTCGCCTCGCGCGCCTCGGGCGGGGTGCGCGGGATGCGGCTGCCGGCCGGCGCCTCGGTGATCGCGCTCGTGGTCGCCTCCGACGGCGACGACCTGCTCGTCGTCTCCGAGCGCGGCGGCGGCAAGCGCACGCCGATGGGCGAGTACCCGACGAAGGGCCGTGGCGGCGGCGGGGTGCTCACGTTCCGCGTCAGCGCGCGCTCGGGCCCGCTCACGGTGGCGCGCGTGGTGAAGCCGGAGCAGGAGCTGATCCTCGTCTCCCGCGACGGGATCGTGCTGCGCACGCGCGCCGACCTCGTGAGCCAGCAGGGCCGCGCGACGCAGGGCGTGGCGGTGATGGCCGTCGGCGAGGGCGACGCCGTGGCCTCGCTCGCCATCGTCGACCTCGGGGCACGGCCGGGCGTCGAGCCGCCGCCGCCCAGCGCCGCGCCCAGCGCCGCGCCGAGCGCCGCGCCGGACGACGAGCCAGCGTAGCGTGGCGCCTCGCCGCGCCGGCGGGCGCGCGTGGCCGCGGTGAGTGCGCCCGCGAACACACCGGGGGGCGAGTTCGACCTCATCGAGCGGCTGATCGCGCGCCTAGGGGAGAGCGCCGCGGCCTCGATCCTCGTGCCGCCCGGCGACGACGCGGCGGCCTGGGCCACGCCCGCGGGCGCCGCCACCGTCGCCTCCGTCGACACGCTGACCGAGGGCACGCACTGGCGCGCCGACACCATGAGCTACGCCGACGTCGGCTGGCGGGCCGCCGCGACCGCGCTCTCCGATCTCGCCGCGATGGGCGCCGAGCCCGCCGCGCTGCTGGTGGCGGCCGTGCTGGGCCCCGCGCTCACGCTCGAGGAGCTCGACGCCTTCGCGGGCGGGCTCGCCGAGGGCTGCGCGGCGCACGACGCGCGCGTCGCGGGCGGCGACATCGTGCGCGGCGCCACCACCTCGTTCTCCGTCACCGCGATCGGCCACGCCGCGCCGAGCGTCGAGGGCTCGCCGCCCCTGCTGCTGCGCCGCACCGGCGCGCGACCGGGCGACGCGATCGCCGTCTCGGGGACGCCGGGCGCCGCCGCCGCGGGCCTCGCGCTGATCGAGGCGGGGCGCGCCGCCGCGCCCGCCGCCGAGGCTGCGGCTGGGCCGCTGCTCGCGGCGCACCGCCGCCCACGCGCGCGGCTGGCGCTGGGGCGCGCCGCGCTCGCCGCGGTGGTGCGCTGCGCGATCGATGTCTCCGACGGGCTGCTGCAGGACCTCGGCCACGTCGCGCGCGCCTCGGGCGTCGCGCTGGAGCTGCGGCTCGCGGCGCTGCCGCTGCACCCCGCGGCCGTCGCGCTGCTGGGCGAGCAGGCGGCGCGCGACCTCGCGCTGGGCGGCGGCGACGACTACGAGCTCGCGCTGGCCGGGCCGACGGAGGCGCTCGCCGCGCTGGCCGGCGCCGAGCCCCCCGTCACCGTGATCGGCCGCGCGCTCGCGCCCTCGCGAGAGGCGCCCGCGGGCGGCGTGCGCGTGCTCGACGAACGCGGCGAGCCCTACGAGGCGCCGAGCGGCGGCTGGGACCAGCTGCGCAGCGCGCCGCGCGGTCGCGCGGGGCAGCCGTGAGCACCGCCGATCGCGTGCTCGTCACCACGCGTGGCGTGGCGCAGACGCGGCGGCTGGGGCGCCGGCTGGCGGCGCTGCTGCACGCGGGCGACGTGCTGCTGCTGCAGGGCGAGCTGGGCGCGGGGAAGACGGCGCTGGCGCAGGGGGTGGGCACGGGGCTCGGCGTGGAGACGCCGGTGACGAGCCCCACCTTCGTGCTGCTCGCGCGGCACGAGCCCGCCGCCGAGGGCCGGCGCCTCGCGCTCTTCCACGCCGACCTCTACCGCCTCGGCGACGCCGACGAGGTGGCGGAGCTCGCGCTCGCCGAGCAGGCCGCCGCAGGCGTGCTGCTGGTCGAGTGGCCCGAGCGCGGCGTCGAGGCGCTGCCCGCCGAGCACCTGCTGGTGCGCATCGAGCCCGGCGCCGAGGAGAGCGAGCGCCGCCTCACCTTCGTCGCGATGGGCGAGCGCTACCGCCGCGTGCTGGACGGCCTGGCGGCGCGTCGGGGGGCGCAGCGTGTCTGAGGCGCCCCGCCGGCCTGAAGCGCCTCGCCGGTCGCGCGGGGCGTCGAGCCGCGCCGAGGCGAGCGCCGCCGACGCGGGCAGTGGCGTCGAGCTCGGGATCGACACGGCGTCGGCCGACGCCTCGCTCGCGCTGCTCGAGGGCGAGCGCGTGCTCGCCGAGCGGCGCTGGCGCGTCGAGACGACGCTGGCGCGCGAGCTGCTCGCGCGGCTCGACGAGCTGCTGGCGGCGGGCGGCGTCGCGCGCGACGGGCTCGCGCGCGGCGCGGTCTGCGTCGGCCCCGGCGCCTACACGGCGCTGCGCACGGGCGTCGCCACCGCGCAGGGGCTCGCGCTGGCGCTCGACATGCCGCTGGCGGGCGTCTCGCGGCTGGAGGCGGACGCGCTGCCGCACCTCGACGGCCCGCTCGACGACGAGGGGCGCCCCGTGGTCGCCGTGCACGACGCGGGCCGCGGTCGGCTGGCCTGGGCTGCCTACGCCGTGCCCCGGGCGCCCGGCGCGCCCCCGCGCGAGCTGGTGGCGCCGCGCCCCGACAACGCCGCGGGCTGCGCGGCGACCGCCCCCGCGGGCGCGCTGTGGTGCGGCGAGCCGACCGAGGAGCTGCGCGCGGCCCTCGCGGCGGCGGGCCGCCCGCTGGGGCCCGGCGACGAGGCGCCCGTCGAGGTCGCGGGCGGGGGCGAGGCCGACGGCGAGGCGGGGCGCCGCAGCGCCCTCGGCGTGCTGCGGCTCGCGCGGCTGCACGACGCCTTCGGCGACCCCGCGCTCGTGGACGCCGTCTACCTGCGCCCGCCGCCGATCACCCGCCCGCGCGAGGCGACGACAGTCGCCGCGCGGGCTCGTGCGTCTCGTCCCGCCGACGCTGGCGGCACCGGCGACGCTGTGGAAGAGTAGCGCTGGGTTGGCGCCCGACGGGCTGTCGCTCGGCGGCGCAACGCGATTCTCTTCGGGTCATGCGGGAGTCGAAGAGGGGCAGCCGCGACCGCGCGACGGATCCCGCGCCGCGCGGGACGGTGAGGGAGAGGGGAGCGCCGTGGAGCGCACGCTGATCCTCGTGAAGCCGGACGCGATGCAGCGTGGGCTGGCGGGCGAGGTGCTCGGCCGCTTCGAGCGTCGCGGGCTGCGGCTGGTGGGGCTGCGGCTGCTGCAGATCGACGAGGCGCTGGCGCGCCGCCACTATGGCGAGCACGAGGGGAAGCCGTTTTTTCCGGGGCTGCTCTCCTTCATCACCAGCGCGCCCGTGATCGCCGCCGTGCTGGAGGGGCCGAACGCGATCGCCGCGGCGCGCCAGACGATGGGGGCGACGAACCCCGTCGAGGCGGCGAACGGCTCGATCCGCGGCGACCTGGCGCTCGACTTCGGCCGCAACCTCGTGCACGGCTCGGACGGCCCGGAGAGCGCCGCCCGCGAGATCGCGCTCTTCTTCGAGGGCCAGCCGCTGCTGGAGTGGCGGCGCGATGTCGAGCGCTGGATCGAGGAGTAGCGCGGCGGCTCGCCCGCCCTCGCGCGCTACTGGGCTCGCTCGCTACTGGATGCGCACGACCTCCTGCGCGCGGCTCCACAGCCCCTCGAGGTCGTAGTAGGCGCGGCGCTCGATGGAGAAGAGGTGGACCACGACGCCGCCGCAGTCGAGCAGCACCCAGCCGCCCGCGGCGTCGCCCTCCTGCTCCGCCCGCCCCAGGCCCGGCACGGTGCGCATCACCGCGTCCACCAGCGTCCGCAGCTGCCGGTCGCTGGTCCCCGAGGCGATCACGAAGTAGTTGGTGAAGGCCGAGAGCGCCGTCAGGTCCAACAGCACTACGTCCTCGGCCTGCCGGTCGGCGAGGGCGTCGAGCAGCCGGTGGGCCAGCGCCAGCGACTCGGGGGCGTCGACGGGCGGCACGACCGGCAGCCCGGCGAGCGGCTCCTCGAGCGCGTCGGTGGGAGGGCCCGCGAGGGGATCGCCGGGCGTCGCGCCGGGCGCGCTCGCCGCTTCGGTGCCCGTCACGCGCTCACGCCCGCCATCCGCGTCCTCTCGCCCCCCATACGCCCGCAGCGCTGCGCGCGCGTGCCGGGCGCCCGCGTCGAGCGCCGCGCGCCCGCGCCGAGCGCGATCGTAGCAGAGCCGCCCCGCCTAGAATGGAGCGCGTGCCGGCGCCATGGTCGCCGAGGAGGGTCCCCGTGGGCCGAGAGCGTGTGCTGGTCGCGATGTCGGGTGGCGTCGACTCCGCCGTCGCCGCCGCGCTGCTGCACCGGCAGGGCTACGACGTCATCGGCGTCACGATGCGCCTCTACACGGAGCCCGACGCGTCCGCGCTGCGCTCCGGGCGCAGCTGCTGCGGCGTCGAGGAGGTGGGCGACGCCCGCCGGGCCGCGCAGAGCGTCGGCTTCCCGCACTACGTGCTGAACATGGAGCAGGAGTTCCAGCGCGAGGTGATCGATGGCTTCGTCGGCGCCTACGCCGAGGGGCGCACGCCCAACCCCTGCCTGGACTGCAACCGCCGCGTGAAGTTCCGCGCGCTGCTCGATCGCGCGCTGGCGATGGGCGTCGACCGCCTCGCCACCGGCCACTATGCGCGCGTCGAGGTCGAGGGCGGTGGCGACACCGGGCGCCCGACTCGCCACCGCCTGCGCGCCGCCGCCGACCCCGCGAAAGACCAGTCCTACGTGCTCTACACGCTGGGCCAGCGCGAGCTCGCGCGGACGCTCTTCCCGCTGGGCGACATGACGAAGGCGGAGACGCGCGAGGTGGCGCGGGAGCTGGGCCTCGGCGTGGCGGAGAAGCGGGACTCCGTCGACATCTGCTTCGTCCCCGGCGGCGACTACCGGCGTCTGCTCGCCGCGCAGGGGCACGAGCTGCTGCCCGGCGCCGTGCTCGACGCAGGCGGCCGCGAGGTGGGGCGCCACCGCGGCGCCGCCGGCTACACCGTCGGGCAGCGGCGCGGCCTCGAGCTGGCGGGAGCCGGCGATGGGCGGCGGCGCTTCGTCACCGCCGTCGACGCCGCGCGCAACGTCGTCGTCGTCGGCGAGGAGCGCGAGCTGCTCGCGACGCGCATCGAGGCCTCGGCGCCACGCTGGGTGCTGGACGCGCCCGCGGCCGGCGAGCGGCTGCACGCGCGCGTCCGCTACGCCGGCGCGCTCCACCCCTGCTGCGTGGAGCGCTCGGACACTGCGGGCCTCGCGCTGGCCTTCGAGGAGCCGCTGCGCGCGCCGGCTCCGGGGCAGGCCGTCGTGCTCTACCGCCTCGACGCCGCGCGCGGCGACGAGGTGGTCGGCGGCGGCACCGTGGAGGCGAGCGCCCGCTAGCGCGCCGTCGGCGTCGCCGACCCTCTCGCGCGGCTCGGCGACGCCGACGGCCCCGTGCCGCCCACGGGCCGCGCGTCGCTTCCGTGGCGGCGCCCCCGACTGTAGGATGAACGACCGCGCGCCCTCGGGCATGACGGGCGCGGGTGGGGGGCCAAACGTGAGCCGAGCGATGACCCGCGGCAGCGCGCGCGACCTGTGTCGCGGCGTCGGACGTCACAGCGCCGGACCTCGCGGGGGTGCCGCGTGAAGTTCGTGCTGGCCTTCGTCGTGCTCGTGCTCGTGGTCGCTGGGGCGCTCGCCGGCGCGGTCATCGTCTTCGAGCCAGGACTGGCGGAGACCCGCGACCGCGTCATCGTCGTCTACGGAACGATAGGCATCTTCTTGCTCGCGGCGCTGATCTTCGTGCTCGTCTTCATCGCGTTTGCTATCCGCAGCCTCACGGGGACGCTCACCCGGCTGCTCGACGACCCGGTCTGGCCGGCGCTGGAGGAAGTGCGCGACACCGCGCGCAACGTGCGCGGCGCCACCGAGTTCGTGGCCGACACGGCCGTGCACCCCGTGATTCGCGTCGTCTCTCTGGTGCGCGGCGTGCGCCGCGGCGTCGCCGTCGTCACCGGGCTGCGGCGCAAGTGAGCGGCCGCTCTCTGCTGCTGGCGGCCGTAGGAGTGGCTGCGGGCTTCGCCGCCTCGCGCGCGCTGCTCGACCGCGACGCGGGCACGTCGACGCTCCCCGCGCCGCTGGAGCGTGCGCGCGCGCGGCTGCTCGAGGCTCGCGACCGCACGGCCGAGGCCGTCGCCGAGGCGCGTGCCGCCCGCGAGCAGGCCGCCAGCGAGCTCACGCAGGACTACCTGCAGCGCATCCACCGCCGGCCGCCCGCCTAGCGCCAGCCCGCGCCCGGGCGCGTGCCTTCCGCCATCGCTCGCCCCACGCTCCCGCTGCCGCCGGCGGCCGCTCGGCGCTGCTTTGCTCGTGCTCGGGACCGCTTCCTATACTCGCGGTGGAGAGGTGTCCGAGTGGTCTATGGTGCCGCTCTCGAAAAGCGGTAGGCGAAAGCCTCGTGGGTTCGAATCCCACCCTCTCCGCCACGCGTTGCAGGCCGATCGCACGCCACCTCGCGGAGAGGTGCTGGAGTGGCTTAACAGGCTCGCCTGGAAAGCGGGTAGGGGTAACACCCCTCGTGGGTTCGAATCCCACCCTCTCCGCCAGCTCGCAGATGCCCGCGGCGAGGCGCGCCGCGCCCCGCCGGTGGCGTGGGGCGAGGGTCGCGCGAGCGGCGGCCTAGGTGCGCTCGGCGCGCACCACGACGCGGTCGAGGTAAGAGCGCTCGGCGAAGTTGAACTCGCCTCCGCAGGTGATGAGCGTGATGCTGTCGACCGGGACGTCCGAGCTGAGTATCTCCCCCCAGTCGCTCGCCTCCGCGCCGACCTGGCGCCGCCACGCGACGGCGTAGCGCAGGGTCTCCCCGCCCGCCTCCACCTCGATCACGTCGCCCGGTGAGAGCAGCGCGAGGCTGAAGAAGACGCCGCGCCCCCGGAAGTCGACGCCGGCGTACGAGACGTGCGCCGCGTAGTCGACGTGGCCCGAGAAGATCGCGTTGTTCCCGCCGCCGATGGTTCCGCCGAAGCCCTCCCACGCCGTGAAGTCGTACCACACGGCGTCGCTGGGGCCCGTCGGGTTCGGCATCTGGCCATCCCCGCCGACGAAGCGCTGCCCGAGCGGCGCGTCGATGCCGAGCGCGGGCACGCGCATCCGGCCCAGCGTCGCGCTCGGTGGCTCGCCGAACTCGGCGTGCAGCTCGTCGATGCTGCCGACCACCGGCTGTGGCGTGGGCTCGGGCGTTGCCGTCGCGGTGGGCGTGGGCGTCGTCGTGGCCGCCGGGGGCGTCGCTGAGGGGGTCGAGGTCGGGGTGGCGGTCGGCGTCGGCGTCGGCGTTCTCACCACGACGGGGGGTGCTGTGTCGCTGCCGCCACCGCCCGCGAGCGCCACCGCCGCGATGACGACGCCGAGCGTCGCGCCGAGCCCGACCAGCGCGCCCACCCGGGCGCCGCGGCCCAGCCGCCGCCAGCGCTCCGCCAGCTGTGAGGCACGCGCACGAAGCTCGCGCATGCGGAATCCCCTCCGAACCCACCACGAACCTCAGGCCCACGCGCAGCGGGCCGGTGAGAGCGTCCTCAAACGATAGCGTGACCCGGGGCAGCGGAACAGTCGGCTCGATCACCGAACTCGGCGCGGCGAAGCCCGTCGAGGGCTAGCGCACCCGCACGGCGATGATGTCGTCGCGGTCGACGAGCAGGTAGGTCGAGACGGTCGCCGGTGCGTCCGGGATGTAGCTGCGGAAGCTCTGACTCGGCACGTCGAAGTGCGAGACGGACTCGACCTCGCGGGGAATCGTGGCCGCGGCCTCCTCGATCGGCGTCGCCGAAGCGCCCGACCAGCGCAGCATCCCGATGCCTGGCCCCGCGGGCAGATCGCCGACGAAGGCGCCGAATGCGGCGTCCGCCACTGCCGAGAGGTCCAAGCGCTGCGTGCCGACCGCCCACGCCTGCGTTTGAGCCGCCGGAGAGCCGGGATCGACCGCCCCCGAGAGCAACAGGAACGTGACCGGTGTCCCCGCGACGCCACAGCCGGCCTTCTCGCTGGCAGAGGCGACCGTGAGGAAGTAGAACCCGACGCCCTCGCCGACGGGCGTCACATCCGCGGTGCCGCAGGTCACATCGGAGACGGTGGCGCGGATGGTGAGGGGAAGCGTCTGGTCTTCGTCGGCAGAGATGACGCCAAAGAAAACCGCGACGGCCGCCTCCTGCGCGTGAGCGCGGGAGACGGCCGCCCCGGATATGGCCGCGAAGGCCAGGCCGGCGACGATGGCGAACGCTGCGACGAGCGTCGAGCGCATCGCCATCTGCTGCCGGCCGCTACACGGCCGCTAGCGGACCCGGCCGGTCGCCGAGCGCGCACCCGCGAGCATCGCCACGGCGAGGGCGCCGAGGCCAAGCGCGAGCCACGGGCTCGAGGACGAGGCCGCTAGGAGGCCAGCGTCGCCGGTGTCCGGCGGCGTCGGCGTGGTCGGCGTGGTCGGCGCGGCCGACGTGGTCAGCGTGATGCCGACCGCGGTGTCCGCGGGAGAACCACCGGGCGACCATGTCATCGTCTCTGTGGCAGTCGCGCCATCGACCATGAAGGCGATCGCAGCGCCACTGCTGGCGCCGCACTCACCATCGTCGATCTGCGCGAACCACAGGTAGCCCGTCGAGCTCGACGCCTCGGCGTCGACGCTTGCGGTCTCGCAGAAGCTGCCGTTGACCCACACCTGGACCACCAAGCTGCCGGACGCGGCAGGCCCGTACAGGAGCATCGGCGCCTGAGCGTGGGCAGTAGTCGAAGCGAAGGCGAACCCGGCGCTGAGCAGGAGTGCCGCCACCGCGACCACGCCGCCCAGCCGGGTCAGACCCTTGCTGAGAATCATCCAGTTTCTCCCTTGCGCCCTACTGGGGGGCGCTGAAAGCCCCGCCACTATTGTGCACCAGCCCCCGGACCGTGCGTCCTCGCACGGCCGGAGGCTGGCTTGTCTGCTCAGCAGCTACGCAACGTAGCTACGCGCAGGAGACATACGCTGACTGCGAGCCTCCGAACGTGATGCCGTTCGAGAAGCCCTGGTTTGCGAGAGCCGGCGCGCCGTTCACGTTGAGGAACGTCTGCCCGCTCGCGTTCGTCATGCTCAGGCTCGACCCAACGTCGTTGCTGCCGCACACGAGGCCGTATGCGTCAGCAGCCGATGCCAGGTTGTGGAAGAGCGTCAGGCCGTTCTGGCCCGCGCCAGGAGCGAAGCCCTCTGTGGTCGCGGCACCGCCGGTGGGTGGCGGCATCATGGTGACCGTGCCGGTCGCCGTGACTGTGCCCGTGCAGCTAATCGCCCGCGAGCCAGCGATTGCGCCGCCTACGTCGCTCAGCGGAGCCGTCGCAGCGAGCGCGATCGGGCCCGCGAGGGCAGCGATCAGGGTCACACTCCCGGCACCGTTAACCGTCACTGCGGGGCTACCGATGATAGTCGCGTTGGCGCCGCCTCCAGGGTTCACCTGGATCACGGCAGCGTACGTGCCGTCGGCCACGGGCCCGCCCGAGTCGTCCGCGATATCAACGGCGACAGTGCTGGCGCCACCGATCTCGACCGTCGGTTGATCCGGTGTCAGCGTGCAGCTCGCCGGGTTACCGCCGAACGCGATGTCGGCGGTCGCGATCTTGCCACCGGAGGACGCCGTGATGGTCGCTATCTCGCCGTTGTGGCCGTTCGTACCAGAAGTGATTATGCACCCCGTGGCGGCGGCACCTTCGACGCTCGTGGTGTCAATCGTCCCACTGTCACACTCCAGGGCGCCATCGCTCGTGCTGTAGATGACTACCGCCGAAGGAATCGCGCTCCCGCCCGAGTCCTTCACACTGGTGCAGAGCACGCCGGTCTCCTGGGTGGTGCTCTCATCCGTAACCGTCGCCGATCTGATGACCTCTGCGGTCACACCTGTGCAGGAGCTACCCCTGGGGACGGCGGTGAGGATCGACAGCTCAACGGTGCTCGCCGCACCCCGGTACTTGACGTTGGTCGACTTGATCGAGCTGCCCTGGATCGCGGTGAGCGTCGCGGTGCTCGGACCGACGAACGGAGCCATCCACGTCGCCATGATCCTATTGACGCCGGTAGCCTCGCTAATGTCAGATTCCGCCGATCGATTATTGCCGACGGTGGTCGTCGAGTCGTCGTCGACCGTGAAGTCACGGTCGGCCCGACCCATTTCGAGATTAACGTCACCCAATAGGGTGCAGTCCACGGGCACATCAGCATCACCAACAAAGGTCGCGCTGTCGCAGGTGGCTCCCGTGTAGTCACCTGTGGTGGCGAGCATGCGGACGTCGTTGAGCGCGAGCATCTCGGCGGTGGCATCCTCGAGCGCCCCACCCTCATCCGCGTCGACCGTGACGACCGATTCGCCACCGACGCCGACTGTCTTCTCCAACGGGATGATGCCGTCGATGGCGGCCTCGGACATCGAGTCGCCGCTGCCGGGCACCGACACGAGGAGGAGCGCGGCGGCCGCAACGGCCAGCGCCACCCCTCCTGAAATCAGTTTCCTAAACAATCTCCATCTCCTCTGGAGTCGATCAGGCGATACCTGCTCTCGTCTTCATTTCTGATCCACTGGATCCGGATGCTGATTCGGCCTCCCTGCGCCCCCTCCCGAGTCCCGGCGCCTGACTGGCGCCCTGCGGCGAGTCCGTTCGCATCCCGGCCGTCTGGCCGCGCTCCGGCCTTGCATCGCTCGAGCGGGACGCCAGGACAAAGGCGGCCGCCACGAACCGGGCACGAACTGCGATCCAGTCGAGCGCGTCTCCGCCCGCAGCCTCCTGGTGGCAGCGCCACGCGAGCGTCTCGGCGTTGACGGACAGACTCGCGCGGTCCCCGCCGTGGAGCGGACAGGCCGCGCGGCGCTGGCGGCCCGAGCCGCGCAGCTCGACACCGGCGTAGACGGCCTCCAGCGTCAGGCGGCCGCGGACGTGATCGCGCCAGTACGCGGCGAGCGCTGCCGGCGGCGCGGAGGGTGCGAGGGGCGAGATGGTCATCCTGATTCTGTTCAGGGGAGAGCTGGTGTGCCGTGTTTCGCGGGAATCGTAGCAGGTCCCGGAGACCATCGCGCCCCGCACGACGACGGGGCGCTCCGGCGAAACACGACCAACCCCCTGGACAGGGAACGGATGGCCACGCCCCGAGGGTAGCATGGTCCCGGAAGTCGCGGGAGGCGGGAGACACGCACCAAACGTAGCAGTGAACCGCACCCCCGGATCCGTCGCGGGGGGTGCGGTTCGCTGCTACGTTCGCGAGGGGACAAGTGCGGTTCGTTGCTACGTTTGGTGCGGTTCGTTGCTACCGGGGGTGCGGTTCACTGCTACACTTTCAGCCGATTTCGTATCTGGATTATGTTCCACCGATCGCGCGCGCGCGCAGAAGTGCCCCATAAGGGGCGGGCGCTCCCCTCAGCGCGCCTCCCGCCCCGTTGGGGGGCGGTCGGGGGGAGCGCCCTCAGAACAGACATAAGAACTCACCCCTAGGCCCCGTCCGGGCCCGCCAGCGCGCCGGCCAATCCGCCGCTGCTGACAGCGGAGCTCGGGGCGCTGGCGCGGTGTCTCCTCCGAGGGGGGCATCTCCCCCCGTCCCCCGGCAGCAGCTCAGCAAGATGCGCCGCGCCTACGGAGGTCCTCGCCTTCGGAGCCCGTCGGCGCGCCGGCGGCGGGCTCGCCACCTCGGCGCAGGTCTGAGGTGGACTCCGGCATGGCCGGCGAGCCGCGCCGGATCGCACCCATGGGGCCTGTCGCCGGGTGGCCCGTCCGCGGGGGCGCACTCCCCGCCGGACCGGCGCCGCGCCAGCGCACCTGTCTTGAGCCTCCCCCACCCTCGCGCGGGTGCTAGGGGTGCCCCCTGCAGGCCGTGGGGCGGAGGCGGAGGGGAGCGGCTCGGCGGGGGGCAAGGGGTGGGTCTAGCGGTCGATCGCTGATCCCTCTGGTGCTCCGGATCCGGAGCGTCCCGGATCGATCATACCGCGTCGGGCCACGATCGGATCAGCGGGCGGGCCGGTGACGTCCGACCTCGCCTCGCGGGGCCCAAGCTAGGCAACTGAGGGGCCGCGTACGCGCGCCCGCGCCCCCGCGGGCACACGAGATGCGGGACCGGGGGGGAGCTGCTGAGCGGGGGGGTCGGCCACTCTGCCAGGTGGGCCGACCGTCTGTGCACGCGGTGTGCGCGCTCCGGTCCCTTCTCGTCCGGCGAGGCTCCGGGGAGGCCCTCGAGGCGTGACGTAGCGGCCGCCATCCGGCCCTCGAGCTCGGGACTGAGGGGCCCCCTGGTCGCCGGCGGCGAAGAGGGCCGCCCTCGCCGCGCTGATCGGCGCCCCGCAACCACCTCCCTCCGGCTGCTGCCGGGTGAGCCGTGCTGGCCGCGTAGCGGTCCGCTGATCGGCGCCGGCTGAGCGGGTGCCGCGAGGGAATCCCCTCCAGGCCGCGTCCTGCCCCCCAAAAACCCAAATCGCACAAGGGGCCCGCAAGCCTCAGACACACGGGCGGGGGCGCACCCACCCGCGTCTCGCCTGCGCGGATCGCGCGGGATCGCGTGGATCGGTGAGCCGCGACCGCTTCCGGTGTGCGCCGGGACGACGGGCCGGCCGGGCAGTACGTTCGCTGGAGCATCCCGAGGTGCGTCCCGCATCGTCCCGCGTGCGGGTTCTCCGCGAGGATGCGGCCGCCGATCCCGCAGTCACCCCGATCGTGCCAGGCCATCGCGCCGTCGGTCGCCGAGTGGTACGGCGCGACGTCGCCGGGCGTGGCGCCGCTCCCCCCCCCCGCCTTCGGGAGGACCGCCGCGGCCAGCGCGATCGCGGCGCGCCAGGCGTCGCCGCGGAGCGGCTCGCCGGGCCGCACGAGCCGGGCCCGAGCTGCGATCCAGTCGAGCGCGTCTCCGCCCGCAGCCTCCTGGTGGCAGCGCCACGCGAGCGTCTCTCGACGATGTGCCCTAGGGACCGCGGCTGCCTCGTCTCCAGTTGCGTACGGGATCCAGGTGACGTGCCCGCCCCCCCGCCGAGGGGGCGGGATCCCCCCCGCGCTGGCCGCTGAGCGCCGGGGATACCGGGGCGTGGTGAATCCGCCCGCACCGCGGCCCTACAGCCTGGTCGGCGGCCGTGGGCGCGCAGCAGTGCGACCGCTCCGCTCGAGGTGGCTCCGACGGCGGTGACGACGACGCCGGCGGCCGCCAGTCACTCGCTCACGAGTCGCTGCGGCGTGCGATCCGGGCGGCCTGTGAGGTCGACACGGCGGCCGCGTCGTCCAAGACGCGCCGCATCCAGTCGGTGCGCGGGAGGCCGGCGCGGGAGGCCGGCGCGCGAGGCGGCGGCGTCCCAGCTCTCGCCCTCGGCGGGCGTGACGTGGACGGCGACGCGCCGGGAGCGCCTCGCGGGAAGCGTGGCGGTCATGGGCGGTCTGGAGTGTATCGGGGGCGAGCCGCGGGGGTGTAGCGACGGGCTTTGCGGGTGGGTGCTAATAACGCTTATCGGTAGCTTGTAGGGGGCACCGCATGGGGGTCCGTCCCCCCGTACCCGCCCCGCCACGGACCGCCTCCTCGAGGGGGCAGAGAGGACGCACCAATGGTACGCACCGCTTCCGGAGTGCCCGAGCTCTCACCACACCCGGCGCCCCGCGTTCTCCCGTCCGACGTCCTGGCCGCGGTCGCCGACTCTCGTGCCCCGAACACCGTGCGCGTCCAGCGCGGGCAGTGGCGCCGCTTCGAGGACTGGTGCAGGCCACGCCAGCTCCACTCCCTCGGTGCCGCGCCGGCCGACGTCGCCGCCTACCTGGTCGAGGCCTCCGAGGCCGGCCGCGCCGTCGCCACCATCCGGAGCTACGCCGCCTCGATCGCCGCGGCGCACGCCGCCGCCGGCCTTCCCTCGCCCACGGCCGACGAGGTCGTGAAGCGCACGATCGCCGGACTCGCCCGACGCGCCGTCCGCCACGGCGTGAGGCAGCGGCAGGCCGCCGCCCTCACCGCCGAGGCCCTGGCGGCGATCGTGGCCACCGCCACCATCCCGCGCCGCAGCCGCGGCGGCGCCCTCGAGACACCCGAGGGCGCCGCGCTCCGCGCAGCCGTCGACGTCGCCCTGGTCCACGTCATGCGCGACGCGCTGCTACGCCGCTCGGAGGCGGCCGCGCTCACCTGGGCCGATGTCGAGCACGCCGGCGCCGGCTCGAGCTCGGGCCGGCTCACGCTGCGCTCGAGCAAGACCGACCAGGAGGGCGGGGGCGCCGTCCTCTACCTCTCTCAGGCCACGATGGCGCGCCTCGAGGCGATCCGTCCGGAGGATGCGTCCTCCGCGGCCTCCGTGTTCAGGCTCGGCCCCCAGCAGCTCGCGCGCCGCCTCGCGGCCGCGGCGCGTGCCGCCGGCCTCGGCGAGGGCTTCACGGGGCACTCCGCCCGCGTCGGGATGGCGCGCGACCTGGCGGCCGCCGGCGCCGAGCTCCCGGAGCTGATGCAGGCCGGCCGCTGGGCGAGCTCGCAGATGCCGGCTCGCTACACCCGTCGCGAGTCGGCCAGCCGCTCAGCCGTCGCCCGCTACTACGGCGAGACGGCTCCGCGTGGACGGTAGTAGACGGGCTGCGCGGGGGGCATACCCCCTCCGGACACACCGTCCCTCTGACCTAGACCGTCCATCGGGGACACCGTGACAGGGACCGCGACGTGCGCGTATGGTCGGCCCGCTCACCACGAGCGGATCACACGAGCGCCGCCAGGGGCAGGGGCCCTCTCGGGCCTCCCTGCGGCGCCTGATCCCGGTCGGCCGGACGAAGGGGACCGCTGCGGATGCTCCGCGCGCCGCGCCCCTCGTCGAGCGGCGTCAGCGCGGCGAATCTGCGCCGATTCGCCTGCCGACGCGCCCGATTCGCCGCGCCGTCAGACCGCATAGGCGCCGAGCATCCTAGATCCGCCGGCGTGTCTGCCACCGCGGCGGCGACGGCACTGGGGGGGATTCGCGGGGGCGGCGTGTCGCCAGCACGGGGGTCGCCCATCGCCCCCGCGATCCGGCAGTGCCGGCGCCAAGCTGCGAGCCCCCGGTCATACGAGCACAACCTCTCTGTCCGCGCCCTACGAGATCCGCCCGGATCGCGGCGCTGAGCCGCCGGAGGCGTGCGAGACCGCCGGGGGGGACCCGGGGCGGTGGCGTGAGGCCGGCCTTCGGATTCAGGCCGCAGAATCGCAAGTGAGCGGCCCGCGCGGCCGGTGTCCGCTCGAACTCACCTGGATCCGCTACCGCCGCGGCGATAGTGGGGCTTTTTTTGAGGGGGGGGGGCGTGCCTCAGCGAACCCGCACGAAGACGATGTCGTCGCGGTCGACCAGCAGGTACCTGGAGACGAAGTCCGGTGCCGCCGGCACGTAGACGCGGTAGCTCTGGGTGGGCACGTCGAAGTACGAGACCGACTCCACGTCGCGGGGGATCGTGGCAACCGCCTGCTCGATCGGCGTCGCCGAGGCGCCCGTCCAGCGCAGCACACCGAGGCCCGGGCCCGTTGGTAGCTCACCGACGAACGTCCCGAACGTGGCGTCCGGGACCGATGAGAGATCGAGGCGCTGCGTGCCGGACGCCTGCCACGCCTGCGTCTGCGCGGCGGGCGATCCCTCGTCCACCTCCCCGGCGAGAAGCAGGAAGCTCACCGGGGCAGCCCTCCGTGCCGCAACCGGTCCTTCGTGGATGCGGCGGCCACGGTGACGACGTAGAAGCCGAGCCCGCCCGAGGGGCGTCACATCGTCCGTGCCGCAGGTGACGTCGGAGACGATCGCACGCACCTTCAGGGGAGTTGCGCCGCCGGTCGCCGGGAGAGATGAAGCCGTAGAAGATCGAGGCGTCCGCCTCCTGCGCATGTGCGCGGGAGGCGGACGCCCCAGATGAGGCCACGAGGGCCAGGCCGGCGGCGATGGCGAACGCTGCGACGAGCGTCGAGCGGATAGCCATGCCGCCAACCACTACGCGAGCGCTAGCGGACCCGGCCGGTCACCGAGCGCGCACCCGCGAGCATCGCCACGGCGAGGGCGCCGAGGCCAAGCGCGAGCCACGGGCTCGAGGACGACGTGCCGGCGAGGCCGGCGTTGCCGGTCTCCGGCGGCTTCGGCGTCATGGTCTCCGTCGGCGTCTCACCCATGCTGCCCATGTCATAGGTCAGCGTGACTTCGGACGCGAGGCCGGGACTCCAGGCCACCGTCTCGTTGGCGGCATTGCCGTCAACCGTGAAGGTGATCTCGGAGCCGGCGGCGGCGCCACACTCACCGTCGTCGATCTGGACGAACCACACCGAAGTGGCCGCGTCGACCGCGGCGGTCTCGCAGACCACCCCGTCGACGGAGGCGACGATCACCGAGTCCGCGGCCGGAGCCGGTCCCCAGAGAAGAGTCGGCGCCTGTGCGTGGGCGGACGGCGCGGAGGCGAGACCGGCGCTGAGCAGAAGGGCCGCGAGAGCGACCACCCCACCCAGCCGGGTCAGGCCCTTGCTGAGAATCATTCGTTCCTCCCCTGTGCCCGTGCGGGACATGCATCCCGCCCGTCAGTTCTGTTCACAGCCCCCGGACCGCGCGCTCGGCGCGATCCGGGGGCTGTGGTTGCTGCTGCCTTAGCAGCTGCTCACGCAGCTACGGGCAGGACACGTACGCGCCCGTGAGGGCGATCGGGAACTCGACGTTGTCGGTGAACCCGCTGTTCACGAAGGCCGGCGCACCCACGGCGTAGATGGCACTGCTGCCGTCCATGAGCGTGAGGCTGACCGACGTGCCGGTCTGGTCGCCACAGCCGATGAGCCCGAGGGCGTCATCGATGCTGGACAGGTCGGTGAAGGTCACCACACCAGACTGGCCCGCCGACGGGTTGAACCCGACGATGGCCGCATCAGGCGTCTCCGGCTCAACCGGCTCAACCGGCTCAACCGGCTCAACCGGCTCAACCGGCTCAACAACCGGCTCAGGCGGAGCAACCGGCTCCTCAGCCTCCTCGGCGATGGCGATCGCCCGCTGATCGGCAGCTGCGTGCCGTCCGCCCGTTGCCGGCGTCTTCGTCCGCGACGAGGAACTCGACCACGCCCGGCGTGGACGGCGCGAGGTAGGTGAACTTCGCACGCCCGTCGCTGGTCTTGGTCGCGTCAGACGATCGCAGCCTTGATGATCTTCACCACCGCCGCGGTCTGGACACCTCGATGGACACTTGCCCACGCGGACTGCCCTCGTCGTCGAGCACGGTGATGTTCACCGTGAGCTCGGTGGACGGGTCGATCCGCTCGGGAGCGTCGGTCTCGATGGTCGCCGGCGGGCCGCCGACCTGGATCTCGACCCGTCAGCCGTCGTTGGCGTAGGTCACGGCCGGCCGTCGGTAGGCCGTCGTCGAGCGCCACGGTGATCGTGTGCGTGCGGGCGCGTGCCGTCGTCGTTGCCGCACTCACACACTGGCCGGTCGTTCCGTCACGCCGGACCTGGATGACGCACTGGCCGTCGCGTTGGTGCCGGCGTCGACTCGAAAGGTGAGTCACCGGCGTCGTCCAGCCATCGTTGTCACCCGCCCTTTCGGGTCGCCACAGGCCGGGATGTCGCCCTTCTGTTCGACCGGACCGTCGCCATCCTTGTCGACGTTGTTGTTGTCGTTAAGCTGTCGCAATCACGCCATCTTCGGATCCAGGCTTGGTCCGCGGCGCGATCCCGCCCTGCGCCTTGACGCTGCGCGCGGTCTGGTTCGCGACCGGGGTTGCCGCCGGCGTCGGTGCGGTCACGACGATGAACGTCGACCGCCGACCGCGACCGAGATCGCCGACTGCTCCGCAGCTCGGCGGAGATGTCTTGACCGGCGCCGAACAGGTGATCGTCCGTGCCGTCGTGCGCGCCGATGGTCCACCGTCACGGTGGATCGTGGCGTGCCCCCGGCGCCGGTCGCCACGACACGGGCGTAGCCCGCCGGCGGTCGACCGTCCGCGTCGCCAGTCGTCGTCGCTCGTGCACCTGTCGCCGGACGTCGCTGGAGCATCCGTCGCCGTCGCTGGTTCTCGAGCAGACCAAGCGTGCCGTGATCGCTGGTCACGGGTGCGTCCGCCGTCGATGAGACGTGGTGGCCGCGTTGGGTGACTCACCGGTCCACCGTCGGACAGTCAAGGGCCGTGGCTTCGAGCCCGTCGTCAGGTTGATGCGTCAGGAGATCGCCCTTGCCGGCGCCTCGGTTGTTCCGTCCAGCGTGAGCCGTCAGCGATGATCGTCGTGGCGTCGAGGTCCTGCGCCCTCCGATGTCGGCTTGCGTTGATCGCCTTCGTAATCGGCCGTGACGTGGCCGACAGCGAGGTCGGTAACCGGCCGCCCAACCTTGACGGTGATGCGTTGGTGTCCTCAGGTCGTCGGACCAGCGCCGCCGGTCCGGATCCGCGTCGGTGACTTGACGAAGATGACGCCCTTGCCCGGGAGTCGTCGTCGATCTTCAGTGCCGCTGCACCGTGAACGCTCCGTCGGGTTGGCATCTTGTCGCGGGTGTCGACGTCACACGCCCTTTGTCGCTCTGCGCCGGCATCGCACACGAATGCTCTGGCCGTCGTCGCTTCGCGTCCGTGGGTGAACGACGCGGAAGCCGAAGCCCCGTCGCTTCGATCGTGAATCGCACGTATCAGGCCGTCGCCGGCGTTGATGTAGACGGTGTCGCCGTTGTCCACCGTGGCGTGCTTCGGATACCGACTGACGTCCGGCCGTCAGGCACTTCGTTGCCGCCGGTGGCGGTGAGCCCGCACCGTCGCCTCGGCCGTTGGGGTCGAGGACGCGGACAGCATCAACGCGACGGCCACCGCGAAGGCGGCGACGCCGGCGAGGCCGTACGCTCCCAGCTTCATTACGTATTGCATTCATTCTCCAAATTCGGTTCGTGCGTTCTCTCCCGGTCGTCTGCGCTACCCGATCGCGCCTCCCTCTTTCGCGCGGACCCCCCGGACGGCCCATGCGCGACGCGCGCGCATTCCCGCCCACATCTCATGGAAACGACGTGGCGCGAGCAAAGGTTAACCGGCGCGGCCCGCTTACGGCACGCACCGATGCCGCCAGCGGGCCCGCACCCATGCTCCGCAACGCGCCCCGCCTCTGCTTGCGCTGTGGTTCCCGAGCGAGCTCGGGAGGTGGCCGGAGCGGCGTGTCGTGAGATAGGATCCCGCGCACCGGGGGTCCGCGGGAGTATAAGGGGCGGGGAAGCCCCGCGGGGGCTTGGGCGTTCGTGGTAACTCTGGGCGTTCGGGTCTTTTCTTGCCCCTCCCCGCCACTTCCCACCCACATGGCCCGCGCGACGCGCGTCCAATCGTGCTATCAGGATGTCGTGATAGCACGCTATCAAGCACGCGAGGCGGGCCCCGCGCACTCACTGGCCGCCGGACTCGGGCGCGGGGGGAGCCGGCCGGCGGACAGCTCGTGTGATCGCGGCCGGGTGTAGCCTCGCCTGCATGCCGGACGAGCACGGCAACTGGACAGAAGCCGAGGTCGCCGAGGAAGCGGGCGCCTGCTCGGCGCAGCAGCAGTACCTCTGCCTCGTCTACCGCCTCACCGGCGACCTGACCGAGGCGGCGCAGCGCGCCGGGTACTCAAACCGTGAGTCGGCCACAGCCGCGCTGCGCAGGAGGCACGTCGGCGACTTCCTCCAGCGGCTCCGCACCACCGACCTCCGGCTCGCCGCCGAGCGCCTGGCACTGCGCCTCGAGTGGATCACCGACGCCACGGTCTACGACGCCCTCGAGGATGACGAGGAGGGGGGCTTCCGCCCGCGCAAGCCGTCTGACATGACGCGCGCCGAGCGCTATGGGATCAAGAAGATCACGATGGAGCCCCGCGAGCAGCGCTCGGGCCGCCTCGCGCACAAGGTCACCGTCGAGGTCCGCGACGTGCTGCCGGCGATGAAGATCTCCGTCGAGCTGCAGGAGCTCCTCGCGCGGTGGGCCGCTGTAGAGCAGCCCGTCACCGACACCGGCGAGGCCGAACAGCCCGTGTTCGCCGGCGGTCTCCCGATGCTGGGGCGCGAGGTCGACGTCGAGCGGTACATGCTGGGCTCCGGCGTGCCTCAGGAGCTTGCACGACGCGAGACCGAGGAGGCCGAGCTGGCGGAGCGCGCGGCGCACGAGCTGGATGGCTGAGCGGTCTCCGGCACCGGAGCCGCGGCTCGAGGCCGCAAAGGAGGGCCGTGACGACAGTGATAGCTTGCTATCACGCTAGCGTCCTGCCTGTGGCCGGCCGCGCAGAGCTCGCCCACCGCTCCGAGACGTTCGCCCGCACTGATCAACGTGACGTCAACGGTCGCGTCCGCGGTCACGCGCATTCCTGAGATCAGGGAACGAGGCAGCCGGAATACCTCGCCCCTGGCTCGTCGGGCGTGCAGCTCACGACCGGCGTTCTGCCAGCAGCCTCTCCAGCCCCTCCACGCCGAGGGCCTGGAGGCTGGTGTCGGTATCGAGGGCGAGCTGGCGCAGGTCGCGATGCAGCTCTGCCGGCAGGCGCAGGATGAGGCTCTTCGTCGCGCCTGGTGCGCGTGGCGTGGGTTCGGGCTGCGCCGCGCTGTGTACGGCGTCGGAGAGGCTGGGATTCTTCGGCATCGGGCTTACTCCTCGTTCCGCTGGAGCCATGCGTAGAGCTCGCTGATCTCGGCAGCGGCCTTGCCGGCCGCCTCGGTCTCGCAGGCGGCCTTGCCGACCGTGAAGGCATGCACATGCGCGATCCGCTGGTGCACGACGACCGGACAGGCGTCCACGCCGTAGCCGGCGACCGCCTCGAGGGCCTGCGCAGTGAGCGGGTTAGCGATTGGCGCCGCGTTGATCACGACGGCGCCAGGCGTCTCGGCGCGCTGCAGGAGGCTGATGCTCGCGCCGATCGACCGCAGGTCCGCCGCGGCGGGGCGGCAGGGGATGAGCATGAAGTCGCTTGCACGGGCGACCGCCAGGGCGTCGGCGGCCGCGTGCGGCGCGGTGTCCAGCACCGCGAGCGCGGCGCCGGAGTCGTGTGCGGCCGCCAGCACGGCCGCCAGGCGGCTGGGCGGCGCGTAGGTGACGACCGGGGTCTCCGCCTCGCGGAGATCGCCCCAGGCGACCGCGGAGGCCTGGGGGTCGAGGTCGACCACGACGCTGGTGAGGCCCGCACGCTCGGCGGCGACGGCGAGTGCCACGGCGAGCGTGGTCTTGCCGGCGCCGCCCTTTTGCGAGATCAGCGCGATGGTCCGCACGGCGGCATCACCCCCGGATCGTGCTAGCAGCCTATCGTGCTAGCAGCCGCGGAATCGCGCGCTGCCGGTTGGTGGGGAGCAGTCGGACGCCCCCTGGCGCCGGCTCGATCCGGATCAGCCCGCGGGCCGTATCGTCCGCGACGCGCCGAGCGGCCCCGTGCGCGCCGGGGAGCTCGTCGCCCGGGCGCGCGAGCCGGATCAACGTGTCGCGCGAGCGCTCCACGGACTGGCGGCCCTTGGGGTCCCCTCGGTAGGCGTCGGCAGGGAAGCACAGCGCGGCGAGATCGCGCGGCCCAAGCACCGGCCAGCGCTGCAGGTCGCGGCCGTCGAGCGCGGATGGCTCAACGCCGTAGCCGGAGGGCTCCCGCGCCGCGAACCAGTGCCACGCGAGCGAGAGGTATGCGCGATAAGCGGGTCCGGAGGCGAGCCCGAGCGCGCGAAGCGTGGGAACGTGGACGCGTGGGCCAAACTGCCCGTCGGCGGGAGTCCGCACGTCCACCTCGAGCTCGTAGTCGAGGGGGGCGGGGTAAGTCACCCACCGCCCCGAACCGCCGGGACGACCCTCCCACATCAACAGCGGCGTACGCACCGCGATCGGCTGCCACGGGGCCAGCCGTCCGTCGGCGCGACGGTAGCCAATCGTCGCGTTATGAACGACCGCGAGCGCGGCAGCGATCCGGGGGAGATCGCGCGTACGGTCCCACGTACGCGCGCCGCCGGGCCAGAGATCGCGCGCCAGGTCGCGGAGGGGCAATCGCAGGGTGACAGGCGAGCCCATCTCGATCGCGGGGCGGGGCACCGCGAGCAGGAGCTCGATGAAGAGGCGTTGCGCGAGCGGCGCGCCGCGGCCGGGGGCCAGGCTGCGAATCCCGGCGGCGTCGGCGATCGCCAGCGGCCCGCCGACGGTGAGCACGGGCGCGGGCGGCAGGAGGTAGGGCTGCGCGTTCGCCGGGAGCTCGCCGAGAGGCCATCGCGCCAGCGGGATCACGTCCGCGGGATCGGGATCGGGCTGGCGAACCACCGCAGCCGCTGCGGTTACGAGGCGAGGCGCGCGCCGCACATCGGAGCGCTCGGGCTCCACCCGCTCGGGGACGGCGGCCGCCAGCTGCGCGAACAGCGAGCCGCCTTCCGTCGCCATGGCCCTGGTGGTGTCCAGGAGCGCCCGGAGCGCGGCGACCACGTACTCGGCGATCAGCTCGAGTAGCGGCAACGAGTCGAGCAGCAGCTCCCCCCACTTTGCGCCGACGCGGATCGCGGTAAGGGCCTCGAGCACCGGGCAGGCTTCCGAGACGGCCGCGGCGTAAGCTCTCACGGCTCGGCGCTCATCGCGCGCCGCCTCAGCATCGGCGATGTCGCGCACCTGGCGCGCGCGCGCCCTGGCCTCGGTCGCGCTCTCATACAGAAGCGCCAGAGCGGGATCAGCCTCCGCCGCGCGCTTTTCTTCGTCGGCGCGCGGTCCCAGCCGCGCGACGGCCTCAGGAAGTACGGCGCGCAGTACGCCTCCCGCGCGGTCCAGGTCGGCGCGGGTGGGCGACTCGGCGAGGCGGTCCATCAAGGCGAACACGTCGGCCTCGAGGCGATCCGCGCGCTCCGCGATCTGCCGGGCCGGATCACTGGCCACACCGGGGCGCCGGCGGCGCCGGGCGGCCATCTAGAACGGCCCCCCCCCCCCCCCCCCCCCCCCACCTGTCCGCGTGGGCCACCGGCGCGGACGCCTCGGTGGCCGTGTCGCCGTCGGCGTGCCACCCAGCGAACTCGCCCGGCTCGCCGCGGGTCCGGCGGAGCCCGAGACGACGCGTCCAGCCGATTGGGCCGTAGTTGGACTTCACCACGCGGAGCACTCGGCGATCACGTCTGCGCATCTCGTCGTGCGCGGCCCACTCGGAGAGGGCCTCCGGCGTGGTCTTCCCCGTGGGCCGGGGCTCGACCGGCTCCGGGGCGAGCTCGATCACGGCCCGGGCGGCGTCGTGCCATTGCGCCGAGCCCGCGATCGCCTCCGCGCCGCGGCTCGCGCCGTCGTCCGCGCCCGCCGCGGCGGCACGGCGGCCGGCCTTCGTGCCGTGGGCCAGCACCAGCACAGCGAGATCGCGCTCGGCGGCGTCCGAGGCGAGGCGCGCCAGAAAGCCGCGCACGCCGGCCGCGTCGTTCGGGTTCGCGCCGTAGGCGGCGCTCCCCGGGTCGAGGATCAGCATCCCGCCCCGCCCCGCCGCGTCCAGGACCGCGCCGTAGGCGGCGGTGGGCCGGGGCGGGGCGCCCGGCTCGCCGGGAGGCGGCGCGGAGAGCGGCTCCACGCACGGGATGAGGCGCGGCCCGTCCGCGCCCCACTCGCGGAGCCCTCGGAGGTAGACATCGCGGATCGCCTTGTCCGGCTCGCCGGTGCGGGTCCACGGATCCGCCGGCGGGGGGGCGGCGATCGTGAAGCCATCCGCGAGCGCGTGGCGCATCGCATCCGCGCGGCGGCCGAGGCGCGCGGGCGCATCCTCCCAGGTCGCGATCGTCACGCGGCCCGCGGCGACCACGAGCCCGCATCCGAGCTCCACCGCGGGGCGGCCCGCCTCGTGCGCAGCCCACGCAGCGAGCGCAGCCTCGAGCGCGATCGAGGACTTCCCGCCCGAGCCCGATCCCGCGAGCACGACCACCTCCCCCGAGCCGGCGAGTTCGCCCCCGTCCGCGCCCGCCGTCCACAAGCGTCGCTCAGGCGGCCGCTCGGCGAAGGCCTCCGCGAGCGAGTACGCGCGAAGCGGGGCGGGCACGCCGGCCAGCCGGCGGAGGGCCGCCAACTCGCCCGGGGCGGGGGGGGGTCGCTGAGAGAGTCGATCGCCTCGATGAGCGCAGCGGGGGAGGCGTCGACGGCGCCCGGCGGCGCGGCGAGCTCCGCGCGGATCGCATCGAGCACCCGCTCCGCGTCGGACGGCGCTTCGTCGCGCAGCGCCGAGGCGAGCTCCGCCGCGAGGGCGTGGAGGCTGAACGCGGCCGGCCCGGGGGTGCTGGGGGTCTCGTCCATGGCGCGCGTCTCCTTCTTAGCTCGTCCGAGCCGCCTGCAGCGCGTTCACGGCATCCGCCCAGGCGAGCCCGAGCCTCCACGACTCGCCAGGCTCGCCCGTGCGAGCCTCGAGCGCGGCCCGCACGGCGTCCGCCAGCTCGTCGGCGGCGTCGCGGTGGGCGTCGCGCTCCCACGTATCAGCGGCGACGACGCGCCCCGCCTCGCGGAGGCCATGGGCGAGAGCGCGCATCGCGCGACGTCCGTCCGGATCGCCGTCCGGCGAGATCAACACCGCGCCCTCCACGCCGGCCACGAGAGCCGGATCGAGCCCGCCGTGGCCGCCCGTCGCCCGCACTTCGTGCGCCACGCCGGACGCGGCGAGCGCGAGCGCGGTCACCTCGCCCTCGCAGAGCGCGAGCGCCGCGGCGCTCGCCGACGGCCACGGCGCGGCGGCCCGGAACACGGAGCCCGAGCGCGCACCGCGCCCGAACCGCCAGCGCGGCGCCGTGCGGCCGCCCTCCGCGTCGAGCGCGTCCAACTGGACGGCCCGCACGGGGCCGCCGCGCGGAGGCGCGTAGCCGTAGGTGATCGCGCCGGCGGCCGCGGTGGGGAGCGGTTCGCGCCAGCGCAGCGCCTCGAGGGCGGCGCGCGGCGTCCAGCGCACGCCCGGGGGGAGCGGCGCGCTCAGAGTCGAGCCCGCGGGCGGCCACGCGAGCCGGGCCGCCAGGTACGCCGCGGCGGGCGTGTCGGCGGCCCGCCGCGAGGCGCGCCAGAGAGCCCGCACCGCGGCGAGCGCCGCGGTGCTCGAGACGGCGGGCCGGGCGGGGACGGCCGGAGACGGGAGCCTGGGCGGGATCGCGCGGGGAGGCGGAGTCCCGGAAGGCGCCGCGACGCCCGCGGCGGCCGCGGCCAGCGCGACCGCGGCGCGCCAGGCGTCGCCGCGGAGCGGCTCGCCGGGCCGCACGAGCCGGGCCCGAGCTGCGCGAACGGTATAGCGCCCCCATCGGAGGCGCTACCGGGCGCACAACATGTAGAACGCCGAGCGAGCCTGAAGGTTAACGAAAAGCCACGCAGCCGAGGATCACGATCCGGCCGGTCGGATCGCTCCCCACGCCTCGATCGTGACCTCGGCGGCTCCGGCCAGGGCGGCCGAGTCTGCCGGAGGCATCTCCACGCGCCTGCTGCCGCCGCCTGGAATGACCGCGCTCGGCGACCGGTATATGGCGAGCACACGCCCCGACGCGTCGCGCACGAAAGCGACCGCCACGGCCATGCTCTCGCGCTCGTCCTGGTTCGTTATGGTGAGCGCGCGGCCCTGTGCGGCCACCTCGAGCGAGATGCTCTGCGGGACGACGGTCACGGGCGTCAATGCCTCCTCGTCTGATGCCTCGTCTGACACAAACGCCACCCGATAGTTGGGGATGAGCACGAACTGGGCGGGATCGAGTTGAACGCCCTCAGGGGGACGGATGTCGATGCGGAAGTTCGTGGACTCGCCGGGCCCGACGAAGGGGCGAACGATGACGGGCGATGTCCCCGTCGCCAGCGACCGCCCCAGCTCATCCGCGATGTAGCCCGCGACCGACAGCTCGAGCAACGTCACGTCGCTCACATTGTCGATCGTCCCGACCACGACCAAGCGCCCCGAGCTCGCTGAGACGTAGCTGTGCGAGACGTCCCATCGGATTGCGTACGGAGCTTGCGGGGGCAGCGCGAGGTCGGGCAGCGCGGCGACGAGCCAGCGGCCGTCGCCGCGAACCATGTCGAGCTCGTAGCTACCGGTAGACGTCGCCGCGGTCACGCGGGCGACCGGCGGCTCCGCGACGATCGCGCTCTGCCCGACCGCCCGGAACTCCGTGGGCAGCTCGATCGACTGCAGCGCCCCCACCTGGAGCACGAAGCGGGCGAACTCCTCGATGCCGATCTCGCCGGGGGTCAGCGTCGACTCGCTCGCGACCTGCGGATTGAAGCGGCTCACCCCGTCGAAGAAGCTCTCGAGCGTCTCGCTGATCTCCCGGCGGTCGCCGTCGTCGAGGCTGTCCGGGAGCTCGTCGGCGCCGAGCCCGCCGCACGCGGCCGCAAGGAGCAGGAGCGGTGCTGCCAGTGAGAGCAGTCGCAGTGCGCGCAGGCTTGGACTCCATTGCGACCTGGCGCTGCTCGCAGGATGCCCAGCGTGCCGCGCGGATGCGTTGGATCGACTCTAGGGTCAGGGCTGCGGATGGACAAGCGCAGATGTCGGGAAGGGCCATTCGCACCTCGGACCCATTAACCTGAGCGGGATTCCCGCGTTCTCCCTAGTGTGGGCGGGGCTCTCGCTGTCGGCGCGGCGCATATACTGACCGGGTACGCCGGAGCCGCGATGAGTCGAACGCAGCCCAGCTCGCGTGACCCAGGGTCGGAGCTCGCACACGAGCGGGCCCTGGTGGAGCGCGCTCGGAGTGGGGATGCTGCCGCTTTTGCGGAGCTCTACGACTCCTACCTCGCGAGGGTGTACCGATACTGCCGGGGGCGGGTCGGGCAGGTGGCGGACGCGGAGGACCTGGCCGAGGAGGTCTTCGTCAAGGCTCTACAGGCTATTGACGCGTTCGAGTGGCGGTCGATGGAGGGGCGCAGCCCGTTCGGCGCGTGGCTGTTCCGCATCGCGCACAACCAGGTGGCGTCGTTCCGTCGTCGCAACGCAACGAGGCCGGCGGAGACCGAGTTCGCGGAGTGGATCGAGGACGGCCGGCGCGGCCCCCTCGAGCTGGCGGAGCGAAAGCTCGCTGTCGAGGAAGTCTTCGCCGCGGTGAGGGAGCTGCCGGAGGCGCAACGCGAAGTCATCCTCCTGCGCTTCGCGGCGGATCTGTCGGTGGCGGAGACGGCCGCGGCTCTGGGCAAGCGCGAAACGAACGTGAAGGTGCTCCAGCACAAGGGGATTCGAAAGTTGCGGCAGATGTTGAGCGAGCCGCTACACCGCGAGGAGCGGGCGCTGTGAGCGATCAATGGGAGTTCGAGGTTGTGGACCTCGAACCGGAGCGCGCGCAGGTTGAGCGTTACGCGGGGGCCCTCGACGCCGTGGCTCGAGGCGACGTGTCCGATCTCGACCCGCGCGAGGATCCCGAGATCGTGGCCTCGCTTGAGACGGCGCGGTGGCTACAGACGGAGCTGTCGGCCATCGAGCCTCATCCGCGATATGTGAACCGGAGCCGCGCCTTCCTGCTGCGAATGGCCGCTCAGCGGGGAACCTCGCATGTCCAGGAGCAGCGCGGGCGAGCGCGCTGGTGGGGATTCGGCGCGGTAGCAGGAGCCGCCGCTGCCGCCTCCCTGGTCACGTTCGCGGTCCTCGGCGTCGATGGGGGAGCCGGCTCCGCGGCGACGGGATCCGAAGAGTCCGGGGCCACCGCTCAGCTGGCTGTCCCTGCGGTCCCCGCCGACACCGGTGGCGAACCGGCCGCCGTGGCCAGCGCGGACGGCGCTGGCGGTGGCGGGACCGTCGAGCCGCCCATCGCTCCGCCGAATCTGACGGTGATGGCGATCGACACGGACCTGCATCGCATTCGGGAGGCGTTCGACACGATCGCGGCGACATCGGAGCAGGGGAGCCCTGTCGGGTCCGGTGCTCTGCGTATCCTCGCGGAGGGGACGGCTCGCGTTGCGCGCCAGATCGAAGAGCACCCGGGTAGCGTGCCGCCGGACCGGGTCGTGACCTACATCAACGGCGCGGCCGACGCGAGGAGCCTCCTCGATCAGGTGCAGCCTGCGAGCGGGCAAGAGAGCGCGCTAGCCTCGGCGCGGGCGGCCGCCCAGGACGGGGTTGTGGTCGCGTCACGCTACTTCCTCGACGTGCCAGCTTCGGATGGCTCGGACGGCGAGCCACCCAACCCGTAGGGGCATATCGCGTCGAGCGCTCGCGGCCGCCGTGGGCGCCGTGCTGCTCGCGCTCGCGTGGGCTGCGTGCGCTCCGCTGGACGACGGTACCGATGAAGACCCCCCGCCACGGGTAGCTGTCGCCTCGGCATCGCCCGTGCCGGTGGCCTCTCCGACGCCGACACCATCGCCGAGCGCCGTTCCGGCTATCTCGCCCGAGCAGTTCTGCAGCGTCGCGGTGCTGACCGTCGCCGACTGGGACCTGCCCGCTGCGCTCTCCGATTCGCAGCAGCGCGGGCGTCTCGCGCTTCGCTACCGGCTTCCGGAGGGCGCCGAGATTCTCCTGCTCTGGGCGGGAGTGCAGATCGAGCCGGGCTCGGCGACGATCGATGAGATCACGAACGCGGATCCGACTTCGGCGAGCCTGTTTCCGAACGCGGATCCCGGCGCGGTGATGCCTGCCGTCGTCTCGTCAGACGGGTTCGATCTCGTCGTCGACGGCCAGCTTCACGCCGTCGACATCGGCGTCACGCTGCTCACCGAGCAGCAGTTTGACGGAAGCGCGCCGTGGCGCTGGTCGCGTCTTGCCGATCCGCCCTTCGAGGTGGGGCCCCCGCTCGTCGTCGCGCGCTTTCGCGTGTCCGGGATGCGGATCGACATGGACGGCTCGAGCTGCACGCCCCGATTCATTCCGCTGCCATGAGCACTGCCTAGCGAGGGCAGACGTAGTACGCGAGCAACTCGTTGGGATCGACGGCACCGGGCTGCGTGCTCCCCACCGTGAGATAGCCGACGATCTCACCCTCCCAGATGATGCGCGGGGGAGTGGATGCGCCCGGGAGGTAGGCGCTTGCCTCGGAGTTGAAACCAGGCTCGTAGGCGCTCCCGCCGGGGCCGTGCCCATAGACCGATGCTGCGTTCCTCACGCTCAGCTCAGACGCCGTGCTGCCGTAGGTGCCGAACGGGTTGCAGATCGACTTGAGGTCTGTCTTCGAGCTCGACACGACCCCGAGGTAGATGTAGTTCGCTCCGAGCAGGAACGCGTCGCCGTCGATGTCGGCGGCCGTGAGGCTCCCGAGCAGACGTGGCGGAGCGCCGACGTTCGGCTGCGTGACGACGGGAGCGGGCGGCGGGGGTGGCGGGGTTGGGCGCGGCGGGTGGCGGCGCCGCGCCAGCCGACGGAGCGCCCGGCACGACGCCGGCGGCCGGCCGCCACGGCGGCTCCGTGTTGCTGAGGTACTCGACGCGAACCCATGACGTGCGGGCCGCAGCCGCTACCAGGCGCCAGCCCGCGCAGCTCGAGTCACCGACCATCACAGCGCGCACCTGCGTCCCCTCGGGCCAGGCGTCGCCGGTTCGCGCGACCTCGTCGCATTCACTGCGGAGAGCCACGCCGCTGCCCCCGGTGCCACTGATGTACTGCAGCCCGAGAGCCGCGATCGCCTGCGGGCCGGCTGTCGGCTCACCCGACCCGAGCGCCGGCTCGGCGGCCGCCACGGATGCTCCGGGCGCGTCGGCCGTGGCAGCCACGCCCGCTCCGCTGTGCGGTGCGGTCTCCGCTCCCGTGCTCCCGTCAGCCCCCTGGCCGGAACTCGCACACGCTGCCGTGAGCAACGTCGCGCCGGCGATCGCGAGCAGGAGTCGAGCGTTCATCAGGCCCCCCATGCCGAGTCGATCGATCATCGGCGTGGGCGGCGGTCGGCGCAGTCCTCGCGTTCCGCTACTCCCCCGCGTCGAAGCGCAGTAGCAGCGCGTCGCCGTCGTCGATGGCGACGAGGGTCTGGATGAGCGCGGGCGCGCCGGGGATGCGGACGTCGAAGCTGCCGGCGGCGTTCGGCCGGTAGAGCGCGAGCGGCTCCCGACCGGGCGGCGTGAGCAAGTGCGCGAAGCGGGCCGGGTAGCCGTCCGGCCCGCGGTAGATGACGACCGCGAAGCCTGCGCCCTGCGGGAGCACGCCCGCGAGCGACGCCTCCTCCGCCCCGGTGGGCCGCAGCAGCCCGAGCCCCGCGAGCGAGCCGAGGCTGAGCAGCCCCGCGCCCGTGTCGAGGTCGACGCCGGGCGCGCCCACGTCGATCGCCCGCGCGCGCAGCTCGCGCGTCAGCGTGTCGCGGTCGGCGCCGGGGAGCGCCTCGCGCAGCAGCGCCGCCGCGCCGGCGGCGTGCGGCGCCGACGCCGACGTACCGGCGAACCCCGAGATCGACGCGCCCGGCGCACCGGTGGGCGCCACGAGGTCGGGCTTGAGCCGCCCGTCGCTCGTCGGCCCGCGCGAGGAGAACGCGGCGGCGGCCGTCGAGGCGTCGCCGCCCGCCGAGCCGAGCGCGCCCAGCGTCAGCACCAGCGGGTGGTCGGCGGGCTCGGCGAGCGAGCCGCTAGCCACCGGGATGTCGAGGGGCGCACCGCGATCGGGCGAGCCCACGACCAGCAGCGAGAGCGGGCGCGGCTGCTCGTCCGCGGCGGCCGAGATGCGGACGGAGTAGGAGCCGCTCTGCGTCGCGAGCACCTGCAGCCCCTCCACGGGGTCGCCGCGGCAGTCCTGGACGGTGCGCGCGGCGCGGACCAGCGAGCCGTCGGGCGCGAAGAGCTCCAGGTCGAAGTCGCTGCAGGCGGCGCCCCACTCGTCGTCCCAGCGCAGCGAGACGGTGACGAGGTCGCCGGCCTCGAAGCGGTGGTGGACGCGGCTCGCGCCGGGCGCGAACTCGTGGAAGGAGTCGCCGTTCGCGTCGACGAAGGGGCCGGACCACTGCTGCTCGCCCCAGTTTCCCGCGGCGACCGCCCACAGCTGCCCGGCCTCCGCGCCGCGGGCGACGACGGCGTCCACGGGGCCCGTGCCGTCGCCCGGGCCGTTGTGGATGTAGCCGAGCGAGAACGAGACGATCGCCACCTCCTCGGCGAGGAGGTAGTCGACGGCGCGCGCGAGCTCGTCGAGCGTGGAGAAGTTGACCAGGTGCAGGTCGGCGCGCGGCGCCAGCTCGTGCACGATCTCCGCGGCGCGCAGCCCGTGGTCGGTGCCGCCGTCCAGGCTGCCGTCGGCGCGGAAGGAGCGCGTGACCACGCGCTCGGGCAGCGCTGAGCCGAGCGCCTGCTCGTAGCCGGCGAAGCCCGCGTCGAGGATCGCGACGCGCACGCCGTGGCCGCTGAACCCCGCCTGCTGCCAGCGATCGGCGCCGATCAGCGCGACCGCGGCGGCGGCCGGCGCGGCCGGATCGAGCGCCGCGCGCTCGGCGAGACGCGCGAGCGCGACGGCGACCGGGGACGCAGCCGCCTCCGCGAGTGACCCCGCCTCGTGGGGCAGCGCTGAATCGGCGGCCGGCGCGGGAGATGCGCTCGCGAGGCGGGCGGGCGGGGACGCGTCGAACGTGTCGCTAGCGGCGAGGACGAGGGCGAGCCCCGCGAGCAGCGTCGACGCCAGCAGGGTCGACGCCAGCACCGTCGACGCGAGCAGCCTCGTGGGTCGCGGGGGCGTCGGGCGCTGCGCCGACCGCTGCGCGGCCTGCTTCCGCATGCGCTGCCCCCGCCGGTGCCCGCGACGACCTCGCCGCGGGGCGCACGTCGCGCCCGCTGGCGGCGGCTTGCCGGCCCTCGATGCGTCGCGCGCGATGCAGGAGCGCCGCTCGCCAGCTCGCCGCCCGTGCCGGCTCGGCGCGGCCGATGCGCTCCTCGACCAGCGCGAGCGCGCTGCTCACCGTCGCGGCGGCTCGCTCGAGGTCGCGCGCCCTGTGCTCATAGTACATCGCGAGCTCGACGTGAGAGCGCAGCGCGCCGAGGCCGCCGCGCCCGGCGAGCTCCCGCCACAGCGGCTCGGCGTGGGCGTGGCGGCCGGCGCGCTTGTGCAGCCGCGCGAGCCGCGCAAGCGCCTCGTCGCGCGCCGGCGAGGGCGGCAGCGCGGCGGCGGCGCGCTCCAGCGCGCGGGCCGCGCGCGGCTCCGCGCCCCGGCGCGCGAGCAGCCGCCCGAGTCCCAGCGACTCGCGCGCGCTCGGCTCGCGCGCCCCGGTGAGGAGCGCGGCGAAGCGCCCCGCCAGCGCGACGAGCGCGATCACGTCCTGCTCGTTGTGCCGCGCGAGCGGTGCCAGCGCGCGCGCGTCGCCGCGGCGCAGGAAGTGCAGGTACCACCAGGCGACCTCGGCGCCCGGCACCTCGTCCGGGGGTCGCGGCGCGTCCAGCAGCTCGACCTCCAGCGCCTGGAGCCGGCACGACGTGAGCAGGCCGCGGAAGAGCAGCCGAGCCGGCGCCAGCAGGTCGAGGTGCGGGAGCGACTCGAAGCCCGCGCGGCGGCGGTGCATCGTGGCGCGGCCGTCGAGGAAGGGCGCGTCGAAGCCGCGCCCGTTGTAGGTGACGAGCAGCGGCGGCTCGCCGCCACTCGGCGTGGCGTCCGCGAGATCCGCGTCCGAGAGCAGCGCATCCAGCAGCGCCCCCTCCTCGGCGGGCGAGAGCGCGAGGTACTGGCGCAGCACCAGCGTCGGCGCCGGCGCATGCTCCTCGCTCGGCGGCTCGCCGGCGGCCGCAGGGCGCTGCGCCTCGGAGCCCGCGCTCGGCAGCCCCTCGATCCTCCCCGTGCAGACGAGGAAGGCGATGGCGCCCGCGCCGCCGAGCCCCGTGGTCTCGATGTCGAGGAAGAGCAACTCGCCGAGCGGCGAGCGTTCCGCTCGACCCGTGGGGGCTGCCGCCTCGGCGAACGCCGGGTCGAGCAGGGCGAGGGTCGCGGCGTCGAGGTGGCGCAGCTCCTCGAGCGGCTGCGCGCCGTAGCTCTCGCTGAGGGGGACGCGCCGCTCCATGTAGGAGCAGCTCCCGAAGGCGGTGGCGCGCCGCACGAAGCCCGGCAGCGCACGAGCGTTCCGCTCGACCCCGGGGGCGACCGCCGCCTGCGTTGCAGCGTTCGGCGGGCGCCTCGCTCGATCGGGCGAGGCCGCCGCGGATGGGGGGCGCGCCTCGATGCGCGCGATCGCGCGGCGCAGGCCGGCGATCGCGCCGGCGCGCCGCTCGGGGGCGGGCCGAGCCGAGGCCGTCCTCGGCTCAGCCGACGGGCGCGGCATCCACGACCCCGCTCGCCGCCCCGACGCCTGCGCCGCCGACCGCCTCCACGAGGGGCGAGCCCGCCGCCCCGTCGAGGGAGGACGGGGCGCCCGCGCCGAGCAGTCGCGCGAGCAGCCGCGCCGTCGGGTCCTTGGAAGCCATCGGCGAGGCCACGGGCGACGCGACGGGCGCGGCGGTGGGCGGAGCGTCGACCGCCTCCTCGGGTGGCGCGAGCGCTCCCCCACCTGCCCGCGTCGAAGACGCCTCGCCGGGCGCGGGCGGGCCGACGCAGCCCGGGCAGCCCTCGGTGCAGCCGCAGTTCGCGAGCAGCCCTGCCGCGAGCCGCAGCAGCCTCGGCGCCTCGCGGTGCAGGTGCGCGCTCATCCCGACGCCGCCCGGCACCGCCTCCCACAGGAAGGCGGTGGGCCGCCCCGTGTGCGGCGAGCGCAGCTGCGTCGCGAGGTGCAGGTCGCGCGGGTCGCACATCGCCAGCAGCGGTGCCACGTTGTGCACGAGCCGCCCGACGCCGCCCAGCGCCGCCTCCACCTCGGCGCGCGGCCAGCCCTCGACGGCCCACTCGGGCAGCGCGAGCCAGAACGCCGTCGTGTGCAGGTCGTCCTGCGGCAGCCGGATCGTCCCCCAGCCCACGTTCTCGCCGCCGTGCAGGGTGATCTTCTTGAAGATCGTGGCGAGGTAGGTGACCGCCACCTCGCCGTGCGCGACCGGGAGCGCCGAAGCGGGCGCGGCCACGGCGTCGCCCGGCGCCGGTTCCGCGGTGGCCGCGCGGGCGTCGATGCCGGTCCCGCCCTCCCACTCCTCAATCACGCGCAGGTCCACCGCGACGTGCGCGTCGGTGTAGTAGTCCACGTCGACGGGGCGCACGTAGGCGGTCAGCTCCTCCCAGTCCAGGCGCTCGACGTAGTGCTGGCGGCCGTCGTGCACGTAGATCGCCTCGTCGTGCACCAGCACCATCGCCGAGGGGCGGTCGACCTCGCCGATCACCCGCCGCGGCGGGCCGAGCTCCACGATCACCACGTTCTTCTCGTCGCCGCGCCGCAGCGAGATCTCCTCGGCGGGGTACGCCTCGCTCGACCAGTAGGCGCGGCCCTCGGCCTCGTGGACCGTGCCCTCGTCGACGAGCAGCGAGAGCAGCTCCGCCGTGCGCGCGCCCATCGAGGGGTGCTCCGCGGGCTCTAGCGGCAGCTCGAACACCGCGCACTTCAGGTGCTCCGCGGCGATGACGGGGTTGTCGGGGTGCACGAGCCCCGCCTCGACGCCCTCGCCGAAGGCGTACTCGGGGTGGCCGACCACGTACTGGTCGAGCGGCGAGGAGCCCGCCACCAGCACGCCGAGCGCCCCCGAGCTCCGCCGCCCCGCGCGCCCAAGCTGTTGCCACAGGCTGGCGAGCGTGCCGGGGTAGCCCGAGAGCACGGCCGCGTCCAGCCCGCCGATGTCGATGCCCAGCTCGAGCGCGCTCGTCGCTACCACGGTGCGCACGGCGCCGTTCCTCAGCCCCGCCTCGATCGCGCGTCGCTCGCGCGGGAGGTAGCCCGAGCGGTAGCCGCGCACGGAGGAGGGGCCACCGGGCGGCTGTGGCCGCCCCTCGCGCAGTCGCTGCGTGGAGAGCTCCACCTGCGAGCGCGACCCCGCGAAGAGGATGCTCTGCACGTCGTGCTCGGCCAGCAGCGCCGCGATGCGCTCGGCGTCGCGCGCGCGGGAGCGGCGCAGCCCCAGCTCGCGGTTCACCAGCGGCGGGTTGTAGAGCAGCACGGTCCGCTCGCCGCGGGGCGCGCCGCTCTCCGCCACCACCTCGACAGGGCGCCCGACCAGCGCCTCCGCCAGCTCGCCGGGGTTCGCGATCGTCGCCGACGAGCACAGGAACACCGGGTCGGAGCCGTAGAAGCGGCAGATGCGGCGCAGCCGCCGCAGCAGCTGCGCCACGTGCGATCCGAAGACGCCGCGGTAGCTGTGCAGCTCGTCGATGACCACGTAGCGCAGGTTCTCGAAGAGCCGCACCCAGCGCGTGTGGTTGGGGAGCACGCCCGCGTGCAGCATGTCCGGGTTGGTGATGACGACGTGGCCCGCGGTGCGGACCGCTCGCCGCGCCGAGGGCGCCGTGTCGCCGTCGTAGGTGTGGGCGCGCAGCGGCAGCGACGCCGCCTCCACGAGCGCGTGCAGCTCCGTGAGCTGGTCCTGCGCCAGCGCCTTCGTGGGGAAGAGCAGCAGCGAGCGCGCCGAGGGGTCGCGCGCCACGGCCTCCATCACTGGCACGAGGTAGCAGAGGCTCTTCCCGGAGGCGGTGGGCGTGACCACCACCTGGTCGCGGCCGTCGAGCGCGCCGCGGGTCGCGCGCTCCTGGTGGGTGTAGGGGCGCGCCGCGCCGCGCCGCGCCAGCGCCGCCGCCAGGCGCGGGTCGAGCTCGGCCGGCCACTCGCCGTAGCGCGCGGCCTCCGCGGGCAGCACGCGCAGCTCCGCGACGTTGCGCCCGAGCCTCGCGTCCCCGCGCAGCGCCTCGATCGCGCTCGCCACCGACATCGTCGCCCCCCGGCCCACCCGCCACGCCAGCACGCATGTTCTCTATCGCAGCCAACGACTCTACGATCGAAACACCTGTTCTCGTCAAGCGACTGCTCGGCGCCCGCCGCTAGACGGCGCCTCAACCGGGGCCGGCCATCGTGATCCTCGAAGAGGCAGGCGTTGCGGGGCCGGCTCTCGGCGCGGCTCCTGCTCGAAGGGTGCGACATGCGCGTGCGATGGAGCTGGCGCGCCGTGGCGGCGTTCACGGCGCTCTCAGCGGCGATGGCTCTTGTGTGGGGTGCCGGGCCGGCCCCGGCGACAGCGGCGTCCGGCGAGCTCTCGGGCGTCCCGGCGCACGGAGCGATGGGGCTCGCGGTCTGGGGCGGCGGCGGCGTCAGCGCCCTCGTCGGAGATGCGAGCGGCCTCGGCTGCACGGTCCAGTCGATCGCTGCGAACGGCTCCCACGGGGGCGATGCGGTGCTCTACCTGCCGGGCGCCCCCGCGCTCGTGAACGGTGCCTTTCTCGCGGCGTACCCGGGCGGGGAGCTGCCGGAGACGGCCGTCGGGATCCGCTGCGCCTCGCCTTCGAGCGCCTACGCGCTGATGGTGAGCGACTCCGCGGACCGCTCCCCGGCCGAGCCGCTGCCGGGCGCCGAGCTGCTGGGGCTGGTCTACGTCTTCGTCGCCCCCGTCGACGACGTGTGGCACGTCGAATTCCACATCGACGACCCGCTCGCCGCGGGCGAGCCGGCGAGCGATGTGTGGGACGCTCCCTACGACCTCGCGGGCGCCGTCTTCGGCGGTAACGCGGGTCCCTTCGACACGAGCGCGCTTGAGCCGGGGCCGCACACGCTGACGGCCGTGATCCATCGTCGCGGCTTCGAACGGCCGACCGAGGTCGCGACCGCGCAGTTCCGCGTGCGTGGGAGCGACCTTGCGCTCGCTGACCTGGGCTCCGGCGAGCTGCAGGGCGCGCAGCTCGCGGGGGCTGACCTGCGGGGAGCGAATCTGAGCGGGGCCGATCTCGCGGGCGCCGACCTCCAGCACGCGCGCCTCGGGGAGGCGAGCCTGCGCGGCGCGGATCTCCAGGGCGCCGCTTTCATGGGCGCCGATCTGACCGAGGCCGACCTCCGTCTCTCCCTCCCCGCCAGCGCCGACTTCAGCGGGGCGACCCTCGCTAGGGCCCGCCTCGACTCCGTCGATCTCAGCGGCGCGAGGCTCGCGGGTGCGGATCTGCGTGGTGCGAGCTTCACCTTCGCGAATCTCCGTGCTGCCGACCTCACGGGCGCCGACGCACGCGGCGCGAACTTCAACTCCGCTCACATTGGGTGCGTCCAGCCGTCGGCCCTGACGCCGTGCGCGGGCGGCGGGGATCTCTCGGGCGCCATCCTGAGCGGGGCGCGCTTCGTGGGCGCCGACGTGCGGGGGGTCGTGTTCACCGGGGCGACCGTCCACGGAGCCGACTTCACCGGCGCCGATCTGCGCGGCTCCCTGCTGTTCGGCGTCGACCTGGGAACGGTGATCTGGGGCGGGACGACCTGCCCGGACGGCACGCTGAGCGACGACCACGGTGCGGAGGGCTGCCAGACGCATCTGTTCCCGGACCCGGCGCTGCACATCGAGATCGGCGACGCCATCGGGTGACGCGCTCCGCGCCGAGCCGCTACGCTCGCGACGAGATGTGGGGGCGACGAGGGAGGGTGGCGTGGCGGCGAGCGAGGAGCGGGTGGTGCGCGGGCCGGACGCGCGGGCGTGCGAGCACGAGACGCTGATGCCTCGCTGGCGCGGCCCCCAGGCGATGGGGGACGAGGCGCGCGCGATGGGCTACGTCTGCCACCGCTGCCACACCGAGTTCACGCCGCTCGCCGCTCGGGCGCTGCGGGAGGCGCGGGCGCTGGCGCTAGCGCTAGCGCACGATGGGGCGACGTAGCCTCGGGCACGGTCGAGCGCTCGGCCTTGCGCCCGCAGGGCGCGGTCGCGCACGATGTAGGCGCACCGACCAGCGCCACAACGCCGCCGCCTCCCGCCATCGGCGGGGCCGCGGATCGGACCAGGGAGCGACGATGCTGACCGTGACCGAGACCGCCGTGAGCCGCCTCACCGAGATCGCGAGCGAGAAGATAGGCGAGGGCGAGGGGCTGCGCGTCTTCCTCTCCGCGGGCGGCTGCGGCTGCTCCGTCTCCTTCGGGATGGGCATCGACGACCAGCGCGACGGCGATACCGTCGCTGAGCACAGCGGGCTGCGCTTCCTGATGGACGAGCAGGCCTCGAGCGCGCTCGAGGGCGCCTCCATCGACTACGTCGAGGACGTGATGCGGCAGGGCTTCGCGATCGACGCGCCGAACGCGCCCAGCGGCGGCGCCTGCGCCTGCGGCGGCTAGCCTGCGCCTGCGGCGGCTAGCTGTACTACCCAGGAAGGTTGTTCACAGGCGGGAGGCGGGGACGGCCCCGCCGACGCCGCCGTGCGGTCGGCGGTGATTGTAGCGGTAGAGCCAGCGTGGGAGCTGGCGCAGCCGCTCGGCGTTGGAGCGGTAGGGGCGGGCGTAGGCCCACTCGTTCTGCAGGATCTGGATGAAACGCTCGGCTTTGCCGTTCGTCTGCGGGCGGTAGGGCCGCGTGTGCGACAGCCGCACGTCTGCGGCAGCGGCGGCGCCGTGGAAGCTGCGGGCGACGGTGTAGGCCTTCGCGTTGTCGGTCAGGACCCGGCGCACGCGCACGCCACGCCGGCGGAAGGCCGCGAGCGCCTGCTCGAGGAAGGCGGCGCAGCTCGCGCCACGCTCGTCGGGCAGGACGGAGACGTAGGCGTAACGGCTGTGGTCGTCGACGGCGACGTGTAGGTACTCCAGCCCCAGCGAACGCCGCGAATGCGGCCCGGAGCGCGTCTCGGCGAAGCCAGGCGCCATTCGCTTGCCGCCGCCCTCGGGGACGCGCCCGAGCTTCTTCACGTCGAGATGCAGCAGGTCGCCGGGGGCGTCGTGCTCGTAGCGGACCGGCTCCCGGGTGACGCGGTGCAGGCGGTCGAGCCGGTTGAGGCCGCGGCGCCGCAGCACGGCGTAGACCGTGGAGCGGGCGACCCCGAGCGCCCACTGGATGCGATGCGGCCCGAATCCCTGCGTGCGTCGCACGGCGCAGATGCGTCGCTCCAGCTCGGGCGGCGTGCGCCGGGGATGCGCGCGCGGGGCGGAGCTGCGGTCCTCGAGCCCTGCCGCTCCCTCCGCCCGGAAGCGCCCCAGCCACTTGGCAACGGTGTGGCGGGAGACGCGGAAGTGGCGAGCGACCTCAGCCTGGGGCCAGCCGGCGTCCACTTCCCGCACGAGCTCGAGTCGGGTCAGCGGCGTCAGCCGCGCGTTACGATGGGCCATGAGGGTGTCCTCTCCTCGCTACTGCCGTGCTGTCACACACAGCAGCGGGCGAGGCCCCTCATCCTGTCAACAACCTACGTGGGAACTACAGCTAGCCCGCGCCGCGCCCGGCGACGGCGCCCTGACGCCCCGCCGCTCCCCGCCACCCAGCGCCGGACCGCGCTTCGCGGCTGCGTCGCGGCCTGCCGGCCATCGGCGGCGGCCGCCCGCGCCGTACACTCGTCCCGTGGCGATCGACGAGCTCTTCCGAGACGAGCCGCCGGGGACCGAGTCGCGCCCGCCCGCGGCGGCGCTGCGGCTGCTCACGGGCGGCGCCGTCTCGCTGCTGAGCGCCCGCTACCGCGGTCGCGTCAACGTCATGCCGGTGGCGTGGCAGGCGCCGCTCTCCGCTGAGCCGCCGCTGATCGGCGTCGCGATCCACGAGTCGCGCTTCACGATGGAGCTGGTGAGCCACGCCGAGGAGTTCGCGCTCAGCTTCCCCACGCGCGCGCTGATCCACCACGTGCAGTACCTCGGCGCGCTCAGCGGCGAACAGATCGACAAGCTCGAGGTCACGCGGCTGGAGAGCTTCTCGCCGCGCCACGTCACGGCGCCGCTGATCGCGGGCTGCGCCGCTTGGGTGGAGTGCGAGGTGGTGCAGGTGCTGCCGGTGGGCGACCACCAGCTGGTGCTGGGGCACCCGCTGGCCGTGCTCGTCGATCCCGTCGCCTTCGACGAGCGCTGGCGGCCGGAGGCGCCCGAGGAGCGGCGCCCGCTCCACTACCTGGGCGACGCGCGCTACGGCGTGCTGGGGCGGCTGCTGGAGGCGCGGCTGCCCGCGGCCGGCGAGTCGCCCGATCGCGCGCTCAGCGAGCGCATCGCCGAGGAGCTGGAGCTCGACCGCGAGACGCGCGAGCGCCGCGAGCAGGAGCGCGAGCGGCTGCGCGAGGAGGTGGCCGAGGGGCAGGCGATCGACCTCGGCGCGTGGGAGGCGGAGGAGCTGCCGCCGCTCGATCTCAAGCTCGGCGTGGTGATCGACTCCCCGCCCGGCGACGACGCCCGCGACCAGCGCCCCTAAGAGGCTCGACGGTTCGGAGGCAGAGCGCGGGCGCCAGGCGCGGCCGCGGGTGCTGCGACGAGCGCGGGGTGCTCTAGGCGCCGCGGGTGCTGGCCTCGTCGGCGACCGTCTCGGCCGCGGCGATCGGCGCCTCGTCTTCGGGCTCGGCGCCGCGCAGCAGCGGCTGCGGACGCGGGCGCGTCACGCTCTCCGCCATCCGCCGGTCGGCGCTGTCCGCCGCCTCCAGCACCGCGCGCAGGTGCTCGGACTGCGTCGCCGCCTGCTGGATGCGCGCGCGCAGAGTGTTCACGGTGGCGACGATCTCGGCGGGTCCGCCTCCCCGTCCGTGGCGAGGGCGGCGAGCGTCGCCTCGCGCTCGGCGAGGTACTCGCGCGCCTGCACGAAGGTGTCGGATCACATCGCGTCGAGCGTCCGCATCAGCACCTTGCGTTGCTCTGACAGGTTGCGCTCCAGCGCCTCGATCTCGGAATCGAAGCGCGCGCGCGCCGACTCCACGGCGTCGCGCTGATCCTCGGCGTAGCCGACGAAGGCGGCGCGCTGCTCCTCGATCTGGTCGCGCGTCTCGTCCACGCGGCGCCGCTGGTCGACGATGTAGCCGGAGAAGGCGCGCGAGACGAAGTCCGAGCTGGCCTCGCTGCCGCCGATGCGCTCCTCGAGCGCGCCGAGGTTGCGCTCCTCGCTCGCGGCGTACTCCTTCAGCGGCCGCAGCCGCTCCTCCAGGTTGCCCAGCAGCTGGCGCATCGTCTGTTGCTGGCGCAGCAATAGCTCCGCAACGGGCGAGAGCTCGTGCTCGGTCTGCTCGCGCATCTCGCGCAGCAGCTCCTCGTCGGAGACGAAGTAGGCGCCGATGCGCTGGAGCCGTGCGGAAGCGAGGGAGGAGACGCCCAGGCCGGCGGAAGCGACCTCCGTCTCGCCCTGCTCGTGTTCGCGTCCCCTCACGAAACGCATCCTCCGATCCCCTCTCCGCGCGCCCGGCGACGGCGCCGGGAAGAGCGGCGATCGCGCCCCCCGGGCCCACCCCCCGCCGCGGGCGCCCAGCCTATGACGCGTGATGAGCGCGGGCCCCCGCCCCGTGGCGAGCGCGATCCCGGGCACGAGCGCCACCAGCGCGGCGACCGCCGCGAGCAGCCCGACGCCCGTCGGCTGCCGCCACCACGGCGTCGTGGAGCCGCCCGGCGCGACCTCGATCGCGGGCGTCGCCGACCCGCCGCCCGCCGCATCGCCCGCCGCGCCGCCGCTCGCCGGGACCGGCGCCAGCGCCTCCGGGACGGCCAGGGGGGCCGCGCTCGCCTCCGGAGAGAGCCTCCGTCGGTGCCGCGGACGCGCCGCTGTCCGCCGTCGATGCCGCCGCCGGCGGCGTGGCGACGACGAGCGGATCGGCGACCGGCGCCGCGAAGCCCTCGTAGACCAGCGCGGAGATGCCGCGGATCGCGTCGTAGGCGGCGGGGAAGTCGCCGTCGTGGCGGGTGAGCGCGACGATCACGTAGTCGCCGCCCGCGGCCTGCACGATGCCGGCGTCGTGCAGGTAGTCCTCCATCAGCCCCGTCTTGTGGGCGATCGGCAGCCCCTCCGGCAGTCCCTCCGGCAGCAGGTTGCGGATCTGCTGCCCGCCCAGCAGCGTGAGCATCTCCGCGCTCGCCTCCGGCGAGACGACCTCCCCGGCGTAGAGCCGCTCGAAGAAGAGCGCGACGTCGGCTGGGCTGGTGACGAAGTCCGTGCCGAGGACGGTCTGCCCCATCCCCAGCAGGCCGGCGTGCGCTGCGACCTCCGCATGCGTCAGCCGCTCGCGCAGGGCGTGCGCCGTCGCGTTGTCGGACTGCCGGATCATCAGCTCGATCGCGCGCTGCGCCGTGAGCGTCAGCGGCTCGGCGGGCGCCGTGCCCGACGGGTCGTCGATGTAGTGGCGCGGCAGCAGCTCGATCTCCTCGTCGAAGGCGAAGCTGCCATCGGCGCGCTGCTCGTACGCCTCGGCCATCACCAGCAGCTTGTAGAGCGAGGCCGTGCGGAAGACCGTCTCCACCCCCAGCTCGCAGCGCGCCCCGTCCGCGAGGTCGACGACCACGATGCCGAGCTCGACGGTGGCGGAGTCCGCGCGGTCGCGGATGCCCGAGCAGTCGTCGCCCAGGCCGGCGTGCGCCGCCGGGGCGCGCAGCGCGGCGCCGAGCAGTAGCGCCAGCGCGAGCGCCGCCGGGAGCGCGAGAGCGGTGAGCGCGCGACACGCGTGCGACCGCGCGTGCGCAAGGGGGATCGGCACGTGCGCTCCTGCTGGGCTCGTTCGCGCGGGAGGGGCCTCCGGAGACGCCGCCACGCGTCTCCTCGCCTCAGTCGCTCCCTGACCACGATTATTCTCGGCAACCCCCCCGCCGATCAAGCAGCGTTCCGCTGCACTCGAGGGGCTGCCGCCGGCCACGAGGGGTGTCGAGCGACGAGCGGGGCGGCGGGCGGCGAAGAGGGCTTGCGTCACGTCGCCTGTCGCGGAGTGGCAGCGGGAGCTCACCCTCGGCGGAATCGCCCCCCGGGGCCCATCCCGAGCTGCGCCGCGCAAGCTCTCTTCGCCGCCCCACGATCCGCTCGTCGCCCGACACCCCTCGTGGCCGGCGGCAGCCCCTCGAGTGCAGCGGAACGCTGCCTGCCTTGACGGGCGGGGGAAAGGGTGAGCATTATCCCGCGGGGGTCGTGCGGCGCCCCTGCTCCCGCGCTCGGCGCGCTGTGCGCGTGGGGCGATAGCGAAGCCGCGCAGGTCACATCGAGCACGGCGCCGCGCCCGGCCATCGGGCGGGACGGCAGCGGGGGAGGCACACGTGGACCTCGGGCTGAGCGAGCAGCAAGAGCTGCTGAAGAACGCGGCGCGCGAGTTCCTCGAGAACGAGTGCCCGGAGACCCTCGTCCGCGAGATGGAAGAGGACGACAAGGGCTACTCGCCGGAGCTCTGGTCAAAGATGGCGGAGCAAGGCTGGCAGGGCCTGCTCATCCCCGAGGAGTACGGCGGCGCCGGCTTCGACTTCCTCGACCTCTCAGTGCTGCTGGAGGAGTTCGGGCGGGCGCTGGTGCCCGGGCCATTCATGTCCACGGTGCTGGGTGGCGCGGTGCCGCTGATGGTCGCCGGCTCCGACGCGCAGAAGCAGGAGTTCCTCCCGAAGATCGCCTCGGGCGAGGCGATCTTCACGCTGGCGCTCACCGAGCCGACCGCCCGCTTCGACGAGCAGGGCATCGAGGCGCAGGCCACCGTCTCCGGCAGCGACGTCACGCTGAACGGCACCAAGCTCTTCGTCTCCGACGCCAACGTGGCCGACTACATGGTGGTCGCGGCGAAGTCCTCCAAGGGCACGACGCTCGCGATCGTCCCGACGAACCAGCCGGGCGTGAAGATCACGCAGCTCCTCACCATCGCGCGCGACAAGCAGTGCGAGGTGGTGCTGGAGAACGCGACCGGCCAGCTCCTCGGCGCCGAGGGCAAGGGCTGGGAGCTGCTGGAGCCGGTCATCCAGCGCTACACCGTCGCGGAGGCCGCCTACCTCGTCGGCCTCGCGCAGATGGACTTCGAGATCTCGGTCGACTACGCCAAGGAACGCGTGCAGTTCGGCCGGCCGATCGGCTCGTTCCAGGCGATCCAGCACAAGTGCGCTGACATGGTCACGGACGTCGATGGCTCGCGCTTCATCGTGTACAAGGCCGCGTGGTCGGTGAACACGGACCAGCCCGACCGGCAGATGGCCGTGAACATGGCGAAGGCGTGGACCTCGGACGCCACGCGGCGCGTGGTCGCGCACGGCCAGCAGATCCACGGCGGCATCGGCTTCACCAAGGACTACAAGATCCAGCTCTACTACCGCCGCCAGAAGCGGGCGGAGCTGGCGTTCGGCGACACCGAGCACCACCGCGAGCTGGTCGCCCAGCAGCTCGGTATCTGAGCGAGGCAGCGTTCCGCTGCACCTCAGGGCTGCCGCTCCTTAGAAGAGGGAACCCGGCGCGACGAGAGCCGCCCCGAGAGGGGCGGCTTCTTCGTCCCCGCACGAAACCCCTCAGATCGCGTTGCTCACCGACGCCTGTCAGCACCGGCGGCAGCCCCTCGAATGCAACGGAACGTTGCCGGCAGCCCCTCGAGTGCAGCGGAACGACGCCGCTGCTGAGATAAGATCGAGGGGCGAGTCGCACACGGCCTCGCACCCCGGCGGCACGCGCGGTGGGGGTAGGCGAGCGATGAACAACGTGAAGACCGTCGTGCTGCTGGCGGCGATCAGCGGGCTGCTGGTGGCCATCGGCGGCGCCGTCGGCGGGCTGAGCGGCGCGGTGCTGTTCCTCGGCATCGCGATCGCGATGAACTTCGGCAGCTACTGGTTCTCCGCGGACATCGTCCTGCGCTCGGCGCACGCGCAGGAGATCGAGCGCGCAGGACCCGGCGCTGTTCGCGATGATCGAGGGCATCGCGCGTGACGCCGGGATGCCGATGCCGCGCGTCTATGTCATGGACTCGCCGCAGCCGAACGCCTTCGCGACGGGGCGCTCGCCGAAGCACGCGGCCGTCGCGGTGACCACCGGCATCCGCGAGCTGCTGACGGAGCGCGAGCTGCGCGGCGTGCTGGGCCACGAGCTGGCGCACGTCAAGAACTGCGACATCCTCACCTCCTCGATCGTGGCGACCATCGCGAGCGCGATCTCGCTGATCGGCTTCATCGGCTTCTGGTTCGGCGGGCGCCGCGGCGGGGCGGGCAGCCTGCTGGCGCTGATCGTGGCGCCGATCGCGGCGACGCTGATCCAGCTCGGCATCAGCCGCGCGCGCGAGTACCAGGCGGACCGCGACGGCGCGCGCATCGTGGGCGACCCGGAGGGCCTCGCCTCGGCGCTCGCCAAGCTGCAGGCCGGCGCCGAGCGCCCGCGCATGCCGGTGCCGGAGTCGACCGCGCACCTCTTCATCGTCAACCCGCTGCGCGGCGGCAAGGTGGGCGGCTGGTTCTCGACGCACCCCCCGCTGGAGGAGCGCGTCGCGCGCCTCCGGAAGCTGCGCGAGCGTTCCGCTCGACCCTCGTGGCTGCCGCTCCTCGTAGAGGGCGCCCGGCCTAGTCGGGGCCGCCCCCTCGGTCGCGGCTTCCTCTTCCCCGCACGGGAGCCGTGGGTCGGCTCGACTACCGACGCCTCTCAGCGCCGGCGGCAGCCCCTCGAGTGCAGCGGAACGCTGCCGGCAGCCCCTCGGGTGCAGCGGAACGCTGCTAGGCGGCGGCCTAGCCGGGCGCTGGTGTGGCGGCGGGGTCGCCGGGGGTGGCGGGCAGGCCGACGACCGCGCGGCAGCCGCCGCCAGGCGCGGCCTCGAGCCAGCAGTCGCCGCCGAGCTCGCGGGCCAGCGCTCGCGCCGTCGCCAGGCCCAGCCCCGAGCCTCCCGGCGGTGCGTCTGTGCCGCGCTCGCCGGGCTCGAACAAGCGATCCACGTCACTCTCGTCGAAGCCCGCGCCGTGATCGCGCACGACCAGCAGCCAGCGCCCGCGCTCCGCGTCGGCCTCGGCGCTCACCTCCACGCGCGGCGGCTGCCCCGCCGGGGCGTGCCGCACGGCGTTCTGCACGAGGTTCGCGACGATGCGGAAGAGCGCGTCGCCGTCGCCCGGCACCGCGGGCAGGGCGCCGAAGCGGACCGTGGCGCCCGCGGGCTCGAGCTCCGCGGCGAGCGAGGCGACCACGTCCACGAGCACCGCCGCGAGCGGCACCGGCTCGCCCGTCACACCCTCGAAGTCGGGCGCGCCCGCCGTGCCGTCACGCTCGCCCCCGTCGCCGAGTCCGCCGGGCGCGTCGCCGCCCCGGCGCTCCGCCCCTCCTGGAAGCGATCGACGAGGGTGAAGGCGCGTGCGGCGGCGATCGCGCCGCGCTCGGCGGCTTCGCGGGCGGGGCGCTCGAGGTCGCCGTAGGCGCCCTCGACCAGCAGCTCGAGCGTGGCGCGCGCCGAGAGCAGTGGCGCGCGCAGGTCGTGCATCAGCGCAGCGGCGCCCCGTCCTGCGTCGGCGGGCGGAGATGCGGCGCCGGCCGGCGGCGACGCGGGCGCGGAGGGCGCCGCGGGCACCGCGAACGCGGTGGCGGCCGCCTCGATGTCGAGCAGCGCCGCGCTCGGCGGCGCGGAGGCGTCGCGGTCGAGCAGCGCGGCGATCGCGAGCGCCCCGGCCGCCGCGAGCAGCGCGAGCGCCGCCGGCGGTGCGCCCAGCTGGCCCGCGCCCAGCACGGCGAAGCTGCCGAGGGCGCCCACCGCTGCGGCGCGCAGCGCACGCCAGCGGCGCGCGGGCCGTGCGGTTGAGCGCTTCGTGATGTCCAGCAGGGGGTGGCCAGCGTCTCCGGGCTGCGCTCGGGCCTCGCTCATCGCGGCTCCTCGGTGGCGGGGCGCGCGCGGCACGCCGGCTCGACGACGAGCGTAGCCGGTCCCCGTGCCGCCCGGCATCCGTAAACTCCCTCAACGGCGGCCGCGGCGGCGGGCGCGGGAGGGTGGCCAGGTGGCGGGCGAGCGGCCGGGCGCCGGCGACGGCGAGCGGGCAGGCGAGGCGGCCGAGCGGGCCGGGCGGCCGGGCCCGGAGCCGGACGCCGCGCGTCTGCGCGAGCGCATGGCGCCTGAGCTGCCGGCGGCGATGCTCGCGCACATCGACCGCGTCGTGGCGATCGCGCGGGAGCTCGCCGCGCTGCACGATCTGCCGGTGGCGCGCGTGGCGCTCGCGGCGCAGGGGCACGACCTCGTGCGCGCGGTGCCGCCCGCCGAGCTGCTGCGCCGTGCCGAGCAGCGGAGCATGCCGCTCCTCTCGCTGGAGCGCGAGTGCCCGCTGCTGCTGCACGGCCCGCTGGGCGCGCTGGAGCTCGCGGAGCGCTTCGACGTGGCCGATCCGGAGGTGCTGGCGGCGATCCACTGGCACACGACGGGCCACCCGCGCTACCCGCGCTGGGCGTGGGCGATGTTCGTCGCGGACAAGGTGGAGCCGGCGAAGGCGAGCGTGTGGCCGGCGCTCGCGGGGGTCGCGGCGATCGCTCGTCGGCCGCGCCCGGGGGCGCTGCGCGACGCGGCGGCCGCCTACCTGCGGCTCTCGCTGGCGCGGCAGCACGAGCGCGGGGAGGCCCGCCATCCGCTGGCCGAGCAGGCGCTGGCCCGCCTCGAGGCTGCCGCGCGCCGCTAGCCCCGCCGACCCCTTCGGAGCCTCCCGTGGGGCGTCGCACCCCCCTTGGTGAAAGAGAACGGGTGTTCTAGCATCACCCCTGCGGTGAGGGGATGCCTGTGCCTGCTCTGTGGGACGAGATCGCCGTCGCCGAGGACGTTGCGACGGCCGGCGGGGGCGTGGCGAACGCCCTCCACTTCGCGCGCCGCGCGGCGACGGGGCGCGGGCCGCGGCGCAGTGCCGCGCTGGTGCTCTCCGCGACCTTCGGCGGGGCGGCGGTCCACGCCGCGGCGCAGCTGGCGGCGGGCGGCGAGGGCGTCGTCGCGGCGCTGGTGCGTGCGCCGTTGCTCGCGGGGACGCTGGGCGCGGCGGGCGCGCGGCGCGTCGCCCAGCACGACGCCGCCGCGCGGTCGCGATGAGTGCGCACGAGCTGAGCGCCGGCGCCCGGGCGGGCGGTCGCGCGGCGCTCCCGCTGGGCGGGGCGCTGGGCGCGGCGATCGCGGACGGCGACCACGAGCTCGCGGCGCTGCGCCTGCTGCTCGGCCTGCTCGCTGCCGCGCGCGATGCGGCGCCCGCCGCGCGCGAGGAGCTGCTCACACTGCTCGACCCCGCTCCGAGCGCCGCCTCGCCTCGCGTGGCGCGGCGGCGCCCATGACGCGCGCGCCGCGCCACGCCCGCGGGCAGGCCGCGCGCGCCGGCGTCGCCCGCTCCTTCTACGAGGCGGCGCTCGACGAGGCGGACCGTGCGGGCCTCGCCGAGGCGCGCGACGTCGACGGGCTGGGCGAGGAGGTGGCGCTGCTGCGGCTGCAGCTCCGCCGCGAGCTCGCCGAGGAGCAGCCGGACGCGCGGCTGGTGCAGGCGGGGATGCGCCTGCTCGTGCAGTCGCTGCTCGCCGAGCGGCGGCTGTCGCCGCAGCAGGCCGACGACGTGGGCGAGGCGCTGGCGGCGCTGCTCGGGGAGTTCGGCGAGCTGCTGCAGGACCCGGGCGCCGAGCTCGCGGCCGAGGGCGACGCCCCGGACGACGCGGGGCACGCGGTGGCCGAGGAGGAGGTGCGCGGTGCGTGAGCGCACGCGGCGCCGTCTGGCGCGCGCGATCCGTGGGCTGCGACCCCGCCCCTCGGACGCGCCCGCGTCCGCCGCGCCGCCGGGCGCGGCGACGAGGCGCGACCTGCGCGGCCGTATCGAGCGGCTGGAGGGCGAGCTGCGCGATGTGCGCACCCGCGTGAACGCGATCTTCTTCGCCGTGATCGCCGTGGGGCTCGGCGACCTGATCGCGCGGGCGCTCGCCGGATGAGCACGTTCGTGCTGCCCGCCCCGCCTCGGCAGCACGCGCGCCCGGTCGACGCGCCGGCCGCCCGGCCCGCCGCCGGCCCTCCGGCGGTCACCGCGATCGGCGGCGCGGGCGGGCGCGCACGCCGCCTGCCGCGGCTGCGGCCGTACCAGGCGCGGGTGGCGCGCGCGATCCTCGCTCGGGTCAGCGCGGGGCCCGGCGGCGGCGCCAGCGGACGTGGGGGCGCGCTGTGCGTCGAGATCGCGCGGCAGGGCGGCAAGAACGAGGTGTCGGCGCACGTGGAGCTCGCGACGCTGCTGGCGCGGGCGCGCGCGGGCGGCGCGATCGTGAAGTGCGCGCCCACCCGCGTGCCGCAGGCGCGGCTCTCGCGCGAGCGGCTGGCGGGCCGCGCCCGCGAGGCCGGGCTCGCCTCGCTGCTGGGCGGCGCGGGCGAGGTGCTGCGCATCGGCCGGGCGCGCGCACACTTCCTCTCCGCCGAGCCCTCGACGAACGTCGTCGGCCACACCGCCGATCTGCTGCTGGAGGTCGACGAGGCGCAGGACGTCGACGCCGACACATTCGACCGCGCCTTCCGCCCGATGGCCGCCACGAGCGGCGCGCCCGTCGTCTTCTACGGCACGCCGTGGGGCGCGGACTCGCTGCTCGCGCGCGCCGCCGAGGAGAGCCGGCGCCCCGGCGGCCGCCGCTTCCGCGTCGACTGGGAGCAGGTCGCCGCGCACGTCCCCGCCTACGGCCGCTACGTCGCGGGCGAGCGCGCGCGCCTGGGCGAGCAGCACCCGCTCTTCCGCACGCAGTACCTGCTGGAGCCGCTGGCCGAGGCGGGGCGGCTGCTGGACCCGGCGACCCTCGACGCGCTGGCCGGCGAGCACCCGCGGCTGCGCGCGTCGGAGGCGGGGGAGCGTTACGTCGCGGGCCTCGACCTCGCGGGGCCGCAGCTCCCAGGCTCGCTCGACGGGGGCGTGTCGATGCTCCCGCCCGACGCCTCGCTGCGCCGCAACCGCGACTGGACGGTGCTGACGATCGCGCGCGTCTCCGGCGAGGTCGGCGCGCCGCCGCGCGTGGAGGTGGTGGAGCACCGCGCGTGGCAGGGCGCCGCCACCGAGCCGCTGGTCGCCGAGCTCGCGCGGCTTCTGGGCGAGGTGTGGCGCGTGCGCTCGCTCGCCGTCGACGCCACGGGGCTGGGCGCGCCGTACGCGCAGATGCTGGCGTCGCGCCTGCCCGGCCGCGTGCGCCCCGTCGTCTTCACGGCCGAGCGCAAGTCGCGCCTCGGCTTCGGGCTGCTGGCGGCGGCGCACTCGGGCCGGCTCGCGGTCTACCGGCAGGACGGCTCGGCCGAGTGGGCGGAGTGCCGGCGGCAGCTCGCGCGCGCGCGCGCCTCCTTCGCCGAGCAGCAGCGCATGCGCTTCGACATCGACCCCGCCGAGGGCCACGACGACTACCTGATGAGCCTGGCGCTGGCGGTGCACGCCGCGGGCGACCGCGTCGCCGACCGCACGGCGCGCGGCCGCAGCCCCGCGACGCCCGCCCACGGCGCTGCCGCGCTCGCGCGCGCCCCCCGGCGAGGGGAGGCGTCCGCATGAGCATCGATCGCGCGCTGCGCCCGACGCCAGGGGCCGCCGTACCGGGAGCGGGCGCGCCCCGCACCTCGCCGCCGGCGACTTCGCCGCCCCCCACCTCGCCGGCGCAGCGGCTCGACGGCGAGCCGGCCCTCGTCCGCGACGACGGCGAGCGCGAGCTGGCCCTCGTGCGCGACAACGGCGCCCGCGAGCCGGCGCTCCCGCTGCGCCCGCGCGCGGACGCGCTGCCGGAGCACCTGCACTACCGGGACGAGGGCTGCGACCTCTTCGCCTCGTGCCTCGCCTGCCCGCTGCCGCGCTGCCGCTACGACGTGCCGGGCGGCGTGCGCACCATGCTCTCGGGCGCGCGCGACCGCGAGATCCGGCGGCTGCGCGAGGACGAGGCGCTGCCCATCGAGGAGATCGCGCGTCGCTTCGGCATCTCGCGGCGCACCGTCTTCCGCGCGCTGGAGCCGCGTCGCCCGCGCCCGGCCCGCGCCCGTGTCGAGCCGTGCGACCTGCCCGCCTGCGAAGCCGGGGACGGCGATGCGCCCGCCCGCGACGAGCCTGCCCGAGACGAGCGCGCCCATCGGGGCGAGAGGAGCTGACCGTGCCGCACATCCCGACCGCCACCGCCAACGGGCGCCGCTCGCTTGGCGTGCCGCCGCAGGCGCCCGCGCCCGGCGCGGGCGCGCCGCTGCCGAGGCTGCTCGCGGGCCGCGACATCGACCGGCTGCGGCGCTACCGCGAACTGCTGGAGGTGCACGAGAGGCGGCGCGGCGCGCCGCGTGTCGCGGGGCGGGAGCGCGCGCTCACCTTCAACTACGCGCGCGCGCTCGTGGAGAAGGGCGTCGCCTACCTCGCGACCGGGCACGCGCCCGAGGTCCACGCGCTGGACGCGAGCGCCGCCGCCGCGCGGCGCGCGGTGAAGGCGCAGCGCGTGCTGGACGAGGCGTGGGAGCGCAACGCGCTCGAGCGGCTCGACCTGGAGACGGAGATCGACACCGCCGTGCTGGGCGACGGCGCGTTCAAGGTGGTGTGGGACGAGCGCGAGGGCCGCGCCGTCGTCTCCGCGCCGGACGTGCAGGGGCTCTTCGCGTGGTGGCTGGGCGACGACGTGCGCCGGCTCTGGCGCGTGGCGTCGCGCTACCGCCTCGACGCCGACGAGGTGGCGGCGCGCTACGGCCGCGTGCCCGGCGAGGGGCCAACCGGCGCGCGCCCCGCGGAGCTCGAGATCGTCGAGGCGTGGACGGCCGAGCGCTTCGAGCTGTGGGCGGGCGACGAGCTGCTGGAGGAGCGCCCCAACCCCTACGGCGTGCTGCCCTTCGTGATCTACCCCAACCTGCCGCGGCCGAAGCACTTCTGGGGCATCTCCGACATCGAGCCGGTGCGCGAGCCGCTGGACGAGCTCAACCGCGCGCTGACGCAGCTCTCGCGCATCCTCGAGCTCTCGGGCAACCCGATCGCGGTGCTGGAGAACATCGAGGAGGCGCGCGACATCGCGGTGCAGCCGGGCGCCGTGTGGGAGCTGCCCGAGCAGGCGCGTGCCTACCTCCTGCCCGAGCAGGCGCGTGCCTACCTCCTCGACCTTCTGCAGGGCGGCGGGGTGCGGTTGCACGTGGACTACGTGGAGCTGGTCTACCGCGCGCTGCACGACCTGGCGGAGGTGCCGCGCATCGCCTTCGGGGACGCGCGCGGCGACCGCTCGGGCGTGGCGCTGCGCACCGAGCTCGATCCGCTGCTGCGCCGCGTCGAGCGCAAGCGGCTGGTGCGCTCGGCGGCGCTCGCGGAGCGCGACCGGCTGATCCTGAGCGTCACGGAGCACCACACCGGCGCCGCGCTCACAGGCGTGCGCACCAGCATCCGCTGGGCGCCGTCGCTCGCGCCCGGCGCCTTCGATGGCGGCGCCTTCGATGGCAGCCCGGCGTCGAGCAGCGAGCGGAGCTAGCCGAAGAGCCGCGTGAGGGCGTGGACCGCGAAGGCCACGCCCACGCCGGCGATCGCGAGGTTGCCTAGCAGCCGCTGGAACACGATCACCTGATACGCGTTCCGCGCATCCCAGTCCCGAAATCGCCGCGGAACGCGATGCTTCGGCGGCCAGCCGCCGGACCCGGTCATGGACCTGTATGCGTCCGGCGGCTGTGCCTTCCAGTGCGCCGCCCAGCGCAGTGGCGGCTCGCGCGTCCACTCCGCCCGCCGCAGATGCAAGAGCGCCGCGCTGAGTCCGACCACGACGAGGACGAGCCCGATCGCGAACTCGATGGGGGCGGGCGGCACGGCGCTCCCCTCCGCTCGACGCGACCGGGCGTAGCGGCCCGGTTGGGCGAGTCTATCGCGCGGCAGCCAACTTTACGTTCGCGTGAGGGTCGCGCTAGGATAGTGGCACTTCGGCGCCGCCTCGCCCCGCGGGGGCTGGAGGCGCCCGCGCGAGGATCGCCCTATGTCCGCCGCCGCACCTGCGCGCCCCACGAGCCCCCCCGCGGGTGCTCCGCGCGCGCGGCGCCGGCACCCCCCGGTGCTCGTGCGGCTCGCGTCCAGGGCGCTGCGCTACCGCGGGCTGATGCTCTCGGCGGTGGGCTCGCTCGCGGCCTCGGGCGTGCTGGTGCTGATCGGGCCGCGGCTCGTGGGCATCGCCATCGACACCGGCCTCGACATCGACACCGACGCCGGCGTGGCGCGCGGGACCGTCACCTCGGTCGCCATCGCCTCGGTCTTCCTGCTCATCGCCGCGTTCGTTCGCGGCGCCTCGATGTACGGGCAGACCTACCTCGGCGAGCGCATCTCGCAGTCGGTGGCCTACGACCTGCGCAACGAGATCTACGACCGCCTGCAGCGGCTCTCCTTCGCCTACCACGACCAGGCGCAGATCGGCGACGTGATGTCGCGCGCCACGCAGGACGTGGAGGGCGTGCGCTTCTTCGTGTCCATGGGGCTGCTGCGCAGCGCCTACGTGATCGTGCTGCTGGTGGTGGCGGCGGCGCTGATGCTGACCACCAACGTGCGGCTCGCGCTCGTCGCCCTCGCCTTCGTCCCGGTGGTCGTGGCGCAGGCGATCCTCGTCTCGCTGCACCTGCGCCTGGTGTGGGCGCACGTGCAGGAGCTGCAGGGGAAGCTCGGCAGTGTGCTGCAGGAGAACCTCTCGGGCCAGCGCGTGGTGAAGGCCTTCGCGCGCGAGGAGCACGAGCAGCGCAAGTTCGACGCCGTCGCGCGCGAACTCTACGACGAGTCGTACCGCACCAGCCGTATCCAGGCCTTCAACGAGCCGGCGCTGCTCTCGCTGTGGCTGATCTCGCTGGCGCTCGTCTTCTGGGTCGGCGGCCGCGAGATCCTCGCCGACCGCCTCACCGAGGGCCAGCTCATCGAGTTCCTGCTCTACCTGACGCTGCTGCAGGTGCCGGTGCGCTCCGTCGGCTTCATCGTGATGATGTCGGCGCGCGCGCGCTCCGCCGGCGAGCGTATCTTCGAGATCCTCGATGCCGAGTCGCCGGTGCGGGAGCGCCCCGGCGCGCCCGCGCTGCGCGCCGAGCGCGGCGAGGTGCGCTTCGAGGGCGTGGCCTTCCGCTACGACGCGCTGCCCCCCGGCGTCGCCCCAGCGGAGGGTGGGGAGCGCGAGTCGGGTGCTCGCGCGGCCGTGCTGCGCGAGATCGACATCGTGGCGCAGCCCGGCGAGGTGGTGGCGCTGCTGGGGCCGACCGGCTCCGGCAAGAGCTCGATCGTCAACCTGATCCCGCGCTTCTACGACGTGACCGAGGGCCGCCTCACGATCGACGGGCAGGACGTGCGCGACGTCTCGATCGCCTCGCTGCGCGAGGCGATCGGCATGGTGCAGCAGGACCTCTTCCTCTTCGCCGCCACGATCCGCGAGAACATCGCCTACGGCCGTCCGAGCGCCACCGACGAGGAGGTGCGCGAGGCGGCGCGAGCCGCGCGCATCCACGACTTCATCGAGGGGCTGCCCGACGGCTACGACAGCTGGGTCGGCGAGCGCGGCTCCACGCTCTCCGGCGGCCAGCGCCAGCGCGTGGCGATCGCGCGCACGCTGCTGCTGGACCCGCGCATCCTGGTGCTGGACGACTCCACCTCCTCCGTGGACATGCGCACCGAGTTCGAGATCCAGGAGGCGCTGCAGGAGCTGATGCGCGGCCGCACCACCTTCGTGATCGCGCAGCGGCTGCGCACCGTGCGCGAGGCCGACCAGATCCTCGTGCTGCAGGGCGGCGAGATCGTGCAGCGCGGCCGTCACGAGGAGCTGCTGGCCGAGGGCGGCTTCTACCGCGAGATCTACGACCTCGAGCTGCGCGCGCAGGAGGAGTCGGCGCTCCCGGCGGCGGGGCCCGCCGGGGCCACCGCGAGGGCCGGCAACGGCGCGCGCGGCGAGCCCTCCGGCAACGGCGGCGGCGCCCCCGCCGAGTCGCACCCCGCCGAGTCGCACCCCGCCGATGGCGAGCGCCGCTGATGGCGTACTGGGGCGGCGGCGGCGCTCAGGGCTGGTCCGGCGACACCATGCGCGGGAGTCGCAACGGCCGCACCGACGGCTGGGACTACGAGGAGCTGGGGAAGGTCTACGACCCCTCGATCCTGAAGCGGCTGTGGCCGTACGTCACCACTTTCCGCTGGCAGGCGCTGACGGCGCTGGGCGGGATGCTGGTCTACTCGCTCACCTCGTACGCGCAGCCGTTCATCATGGGCCTCGCGGTCGAGCGCCTGGCCGACACGACGCTCCCGATCGACGATCGCCGCGACGCGGTGACGCTCGCCGGCATCCTGCTCGTCGTGCTCGCGATCGTCTCGTGGTTCGCGCAGTGGTCGCAGCGCATCCTCACCGGCTACATCGGGCAGCAGCTGCTCTTCCGTCTTCGCCGCGAGCTCTTCGCGCACCTCAACAAGCTCTCGCTCTCCTTCTACGACCGGCAGGAGGTGGGGCGGGTGATGTCGCGCGCCACCTCGGACGTGGTCGTGATGCAGGAGCTGATGACCTCGGGCTTCCTCAACGTGCTGGCCGATCTCTTCGGCCTCGCGCTGATCGTCGTCTTCCTCTTTGCGCTCGACCCGCTGCTGGCGGCGGTCGCGCTCTCCGTGATCCCGGTGCTGGTCGTGCTGATGGCGATCTGGCAGCGCTTCGCCGCCAGCGCCTTCGTGCGCGTGCGGCAGGCGATCGCCTTGGTCAACTCGAGCATCAACGAGAATGTCTCGGGCGTGCGCGTGGTGCAGTCGCTGGGACGCGAGGAGCGCAACCTCAGCGAGTTCGACCGCCTCAACGAGCGCAACCGCGACCTCAACCTCGCGGCCGGCCGGCTGCAGGCGGCGGTGATGCCGCTGGTGGAGGTGCTCTCCGCCGTCGCCACGGTGCTGGTGCTGATCGTGATCGCGATGCGCGTCTTCGGCGGCTCGATGGAGCCCGCGCAGGCGCTGGGCTTCGCCACCGCCTTCACGCTCTACATCCAGCGCTTCTTCAACCCGGTGCGCGACATCGTGCTGCAGTACACGCAGCTCCAGCGGGCGATGGCGGGAGCGCACCGCGTCTTCGAGGTGCTGGACACCGAGCCCGAGATCGTCGACGCGCCGGACGCCGTCGACCTCCCCGACGTGGAGGGCCGCGTCGACTTCACGGGCGTCGGCTTCGAGTACGTCACGGGCGTCCCCGTGCTGGAGGGCTTCGACCTGCACGTCGAGCCCGGCGAGACGATCGCCTTCGTCGGGCACACCGGCGCCGGCAAGACCACGGTGACGGCGCTGGTCAGCCGCTCCTACGACGTGACGCACGGCACGATCGAGATCGACGGCGTGGACCTGCGCCAGATCCGTCGAGAGTCGCTGCGCAAGCGGATGGCCGTCGTGCTGCAGGAGGCGTTCCTGTTCTCCGGCACCGTCGCGGAGAACATCCGCTACGGCCGGCTGGATGCCACCGACGAGGACGTGCGGCGCGCCGCCGAGGCCGTCGGTGCCGCGCCCTTCATCGAGCGGCTTCCGCGCGGCTACGAGACGATGCTCCACGAGCGCGGGCGGAACCTCTCCGTGGGGCAGCGCCAGCTCATCGCCTTCGCGCGCGCGATCGTCGCGGAGCCGCGCATCCTGGTGCTGGACGAGGCGACGGCCACCGTCGACACGCAGACGGAGCGCACGATCCAGCAAGCGCTGCTCACGATGCTCGCGGGCCGCACCTCGTTCGTGATCGCGCACCGCCTCTCCACCATCCGCCACGCCGACCGCATCGTCGTGATGGAGGCGGGCCACATCGCCGAGATCGGCAGCCACGACGAGCTGCTGGCGCGCGGCGGCCTCTACGCCGACCTCTACCGCATGACCTACGAGCGCCACGACGGCGACGTCGACGAGGACGCGCTCGACGATGACTCGGGCGAGCGCGCCGCCGCCGGCAGCTCGGCCGACTGGGGCGTCGGCTCGCCGGTCGCCGAGGGGCTCCCCGAGGGCGGCGGGAGCTAGCGCTCCCCTGCTGGCCCCCTCGCTGGCCGGGGCCGGGCCGCGCGGCGTACCATCGGCGCGGGCGCGGCTCGCCCGTCCGCCACCGGCGGCGCGGCGGCCGCGGAGCGGAGGGGGAGCCATGGGCGAGCGATCGCTGACCCGTGACCTGCAGAACAACTGGATCGGCGGCGTCTGCTCCGGCCTGGGCGCGCGCTACGGCTGGAACGTGACGCTCGTGCGCGCGGCCTTCGTGCTGCTGACGCTCGTCTTCGGCTTCGCCATCGCGCTCTACGTGGCGCTGTGGCTGCTGCTGCCGCCCGCCGGGCACGCCGAGGGCAGCCACATCGGGACCGCGCGCGAGGGCGCCGAGGAGATCGCGGAGGTCACCCGCGTCGCCACCAAACGCATCGTGGACGCGGCGCGCACCGCCGCCGACGAGATCGCGGGCGCCGCGCGCTCCACCGCCCGGCAGCACGACGCCGACGCGGCCCCGGCGCCACCGCCCGCCTCGACCCCGCCGGATCTGGCGGAGCTGCCCGAGGATCGGCGCGACGGCCCCGCCGGGCCGATCCCATGAGCGACGCTCCGCAGGCGGATGCGCCCCCCGGCGCCCACGCTGCCGAGAGGGAGCGCATCCGCGAGCTCGTGCGGGCGGCCGTCGTGCCCTTCTGGAAGCACGTCGGCATCACCGCCGACGAAGAGAGCGCCGAGGTCGGCCACGTGCGCCTGCACATGCCGATGCGCCCGGAGCTGGGCACGCGCTTCCCGGACGTGATGCATGGCGGCGCGATCTCCACGCTCATCGACTCGGCGGCCGCGACCTGCAGCTCCACGCTGCAGCGCCCCGGCGACGAGTGGAGCGGCCTCGTCACCACCGACCTCAACGTGAGCTACCTCAACGCCGCGCAGTCGGACCTCGTCGCGGAGGCGCGCGCCGTCCGTAGCGGCCGCACCATCGCCTTCATCCAGGTCGACGTGCACGACGCCGCGGGCAAGCACGTGGCCTCCGGCCGCGTGACGTATCTGATCCTGCGCCCGCGCTAGGGCGCGGCCCCGTGGCGCTCGTCACGATCTCTCGCGCGCACCGGCGGTGGGATGTGGAGTCCGGCTACGCGGCCGTCCTCGATGGCCGGCCGGCCGGTCAGCTCTACGATGGTGGGGAGCTCACCCTGACCGTCGCGCCGGGTGAGCATCGCCTGCACTTCGTGAACGCCTACGATCGCAGTCACTCGATCGAGTTCCGCGTGGGCGAGGAGGCTCACGTCCGCCTCAGCTGCTCCGCTTCGCCGGGCGGACTTCGCGTCCTCCTGCTCCCGTACTACGCGCTGCGCCGCGGTCGCTCCGTTCGCTTCGAGTATCTCAGAGGTGCCGAAGCCGTCCGCTGGAAGAGGCAGACCGGCGTACACGGGTGGCTGCCGAAGCAGCTCGTTGGTTGGCCCGTCAGCCGCTAGCCCGCCTCTTCGGCGCCCGTCTCCCCCGCGTCCGCGTCCTCGACGCCGCCCGCGAAGAACGAGGCCTGCGCCGCCATCGCGGCGGTCGCGGCGCTCGTGGCGGGGGGCTGCCACGGCAGGCCCAGGTGCTCGTAGGCGGCGCGCATCGCCACCCGCCCGCGCGGCGTGCGCGCGAGGAAGCCGAGCTTCAGCAGGTACGGCTCGTAGACGTCCATGATCGTATCGGCCTCCTCGGAGATCGCGGCGGCGATTGTCTCGAGGCCCACCGGGCCGCCGCCGAAGCGCAGCACCAGCGCGCGCAGCAGCTCGCGGTCCATCTGGTCCAGGCCCAGCTCGTCGATCTGCATCTGCGCCAGCGCCTCGCGTGCGACCGGCGCGGTGATCACGCCGTCCGCCATCACCTCGGCGTAGTCGCGCACGCGGCGCAGCAGCCGGTTGGCGACGCGCGCCGTGCCGCGCGCGCGTCGCGCGATCTCGGCCACGCCGCCCTCGTCGATGGCGCAGCCCACCACCCCCGCCGAGCGCCACACGATGCGCGAGAGCGCCGCCTCGTCGTAGAAGTCGAGGCGGTAGGCGGCGCCGAAGCGGTCGCGCAGCGGCTGCGAGACGAGCGCGAAGCGCGTGGTCGCGCCGACGAGCGTGAAGCGGTTGAGCCGCAGCCGCACGTCGCGCGCCTTCGGCCCCTTGCCCAGGATGATGTCGACGGAGAAGTCCTCCATCGCCGGGTAGAGCACCTCCTCGACCGCCATCGGCAGCCGGTGGATCTCGTCGATGAAGAGCACGTCGCCGGCCTGCAGGCTGGTGAGCAGCGAGGCGAGGTCGCCCGCACGCTCGATGGCGGGGCCCGAGGTGATGCGGATCGAGACGCCCATCTCGGCCGCCACGATCATCGCCAGCGTCGTCTTGCCCAGGCCGGGCGGGCCGTGGAAGAGCAGGTGGTCGAGCGGCTCCTCGCGCCCCTGCGCCGCCGCGATCGCGATACGCAGGCTCTCCTTCACCGTCTCCTGGCCGAAGTACTCGGGCAGCCGCCGCGGGCGCAGCGACACCTCGGCGCCCGCGTCCTCCTCCGTGCGCGCCGGCGTCAGCGGCCCGCGGCGCTCCTCGTCGGCAGTCATGCGCGCATGCTACAGAACGCCCGTTCGAGGTGCCAGCGGGGTCACGTGCGAAGGACGTGATAGGCGTCCGACCTACGTGGACGCAGCGAGACTCGCTGCGAGGGGTCGCCTAAGCGGAGCCGAGCAGAACCCTGCCCGCGTCCGTCGCCTCCGCGCGTTGGATGGCCTCGTACTTCACGACCGCCTGGCCGATCATGAGGATCAGCAGGTGAGTCGTTTTTGGAAGCTCGTTGATCGATCCCTCTACTTGGAAGCCCTCCGACAGTGCCCTGCCGCTAAAGCTCTCAAGCTCGCCGATCGCCGGGCTGAAGACGCGCGCATAGAAGGGTGTCGCGAGGAAGATGCGCTGCAGCCCGTGCAGCTCTAGGCCGACCACTTCGTCGTCGCGGAGCCGCAAGTACCAACCATCATCGACCTCGACGGTCACGGCAGGGACCGGCCCATCGATGTGCACGTACGCGATGTCGTCCTCTAGGTCATAGGAGAACGAGAGGCGCTGGAAGCCCTCAAGGTTGAATCGGGGCGTCAGAGTCTGGGCCACGTCCTCACGTCCTTACGTCTACGTAAAGAGGGTGATCTCCCTGCCGGAGTCGCGGCTGGTCGAACGCGGTGACGACGCGCACAGCCGTTCCCGCAGACTCGCGGTCGTATCGATACTCTGTCACGACTTTCAAGTACCAGCCCCGCGGGTTACGCCTGATATGGTGCTTCCGATCGGGGTAGTCGCGGTCCTGAAGCACGATCTCCGGGCTCTTGAATCGCCTGTTCCACTTCGGCTTGCCTGCCGTCAAGCTCCGGGTGGTTCGCCAGGATCTTCGACACCCACTTCGCTTTGGTGCACTCGACCGCGGTTCCCTCGTAGTCCTCAACGCTGAACTGGAGAGACTCGTGCAAGGGTGATGCCCACCATATCACCGCATAGTTGTCAAGAGTGTAATAGGTTGATTGCCTAGCGTCGCGAACTAATGTACGAGCGCGTCGCGCGCCGCCCCTAGTGCACGCCGACCACCATCGCGTCCGTCGGCGAGGCGGCGTCGAAGACCGCGACGGCGACGCGGCGGCCGGCGACGAGCTCCGCCTGCGCGATGGCGCGCGAGACGGGGACGCCCGCGACCACCGCCGAGAGCGAGCCCGCGAGGCGCACCGTCGCCGTGTAGCCGGTCGCCTCGAAGGAGACGAGCTCGCCGCGCTCGAGCATCTCGCGCCCCCTCCCCCGGCCTAGCGCTCGCCCAGGACGAGCGTCATCTCGTAGCAGCCGCGCCGCCCGCGCGCGAAGCGCAGCGTGATCTCGGCGACCCGCAGCGCCTCCGCGTCGAGGCCGAGCGCGGCGTCGGTCACCGACACCACGTCGCCCAGCTCCACGCCCGCGTGAGGCAGCGCCGTCAGCTCGGCGCGCACCGACGCGAGCGTCGAGCGCCGCAGCTCCGTGGCGGCGCGCGCCTCGGCGCGCGGCTGCGCGTCGAGCGCGTCGTCGACCACGATCGCCGTGCCGCTGCCCGCGTCGAGCGCCGCCGCGTCCACCACCTCGGCGAAGGCGCCGGCGCCGAAGACGCGCGCCCGCGCCAGCCGCGCCGGCCGCTCGCGCAGCAGCAGCTCGGTCGCCTGGTACTCGCCGGCCGCCGGGCCGAAGTCGGCCACGGGCGCGTCGCTCGCGCGCGGCTCGCGCACGCGCAGCTCCAGCCCGTCGGCGCGCGCGCGGTCGACGAGCCGCGCCAGCAGCCGGCGCGCCGCGGTGCGCCCGCTCTCGCCCGGGCGCACGGTGAAGGCCGGCTGCAGCGCGCCCGCCTCGGCGCTCGTCCCCGCAGCCAGCGTGCCGAGGCCCGCACGGTGCGCGAGCTCGCTGACGATCGCGAGGGCCGTCGCGCTGCCGGCCGGCCAGGTGAGCTGCCGCGGCGCGGTCCAGGCGTCCAGCAGCCCCCACGCGTCGCTCGCCTCCAGCTCCACGGTCGCGCGGCCGCCCGCGCGGCGGCGCCGCAGCGAGGTGATCCAGTAGCGCCCCCACGAAGCCGACTCCGCGCCCGCGGGCGTGTGGTAGCCCACGTCGAGCTGCAGCTCGCCGCGCGGCGCCAGCGCCGTCGGCGACTGCGCCCCCGCGAGGCTGCCATCCGCGTCGTCGAGGATCACGCGCAGCCGCCCCTCGCCGTCGCGCAGCCGCAGCTCCGCCTCGCGCACCGCCGGGCCGAGCTCGATCGCGTCGAAGGAGGGCGCGGCGTGCCAGACGCCGTGGGGCGAGGCGAGCCAGCCGTCCGTGCTCCCGAATGCGACGGCGAGGCCGTGCGCCGAGAGGTAATCGAAGGGCAGCGGGTCGCGCCACACGAAGCTCGACGCGCCGACCGTGGCGACGCCCGCGGCGAGCTGCGCGCGGTCGAAGGCGCCGGCGCCGGCGCCGATGCCCGCGAAGGACTCGACGAGCGCCGCGCGCGGCAGGTCCGCCCACGCCAGCCCCGTCGCGAGGTAGCTCACGCCCGTGCCGCCCGCCGCCAGCGCCAGCTCCGTGAGCGGCCGCCACTGGCCCGGCGGGAAGACGCCGCCCGCGCCCAGAGCGGTCACCCAGCAGCCGCGGTCTCCGGCCGCGTCGTCGCCCGAGACGAGCATGTAGTGGTCGGCGTCGAAGTAGCCCGCGAGCCCCGAGACGGCCGCGAGCGAGAGCGTCCACGCCGCGGGCGCGGACCAGCTGCCGAGCCCGCTCCGCGTCACCGCGCGCACCACCGCGCCCTGCGCGTAGCAGACGGCGGCGCTGCCATCGGGCGCCAGCGAGACGGAGACCACGGTGACCGTGCCCGCCGCCGTCACGAGCAGCGCCCCCGCGCCGAAGCTCACGCCGTCGTCCGTGCTCTCGCGCACCTCGACGGAGACGCCGTCGCCTCGCACGCTAGCGAGCAACGCGCGGCCGCCCGCGGCGGCGGCCAGCCCGATGCGCGGCCCGGCGGCCACCGTCCCCAGCGAGCTCCACACGCTGAAGTCGCTCGACGCGGTGGGTGCGGCGACGCGCTGGTGGCTCAGCGCGTCGGTCCCCGGGTCGACCCGCGCTCGCAGCAGCGCGCCGTCGGCAGCGACCGCGACCCCCGCGGGGCCATCGGACTCGCTGCCCGTATACCAGCGCTGCCAGCGCATGCGCGCGGCGCCGATGTCGAAGTCGAAGAGCCGCAGCCGCAGGTACGGCCGCGCCGAGGATCCGCGCTGCGCCGCGAGCAGCGTCGGCGAGAGCGATCGCACGCCGCTACTCGCCCAGCGGCCGCGGGCCGAGCGCCGCGGGCACGGGCTGGTAGAGCCGCCGCGAGCGCAGCCGCCGCGTGCGCCCCTGCGTGGCGAGCATCCCCTGGAACGCGGCCAGCCGCTCCTGCGCCCAGTCGTGGTAGTCGCGCGCCGCGTCCTCCCCGCCGATGTTGATGCGGTTCGTGGCGTAGGAGGCCCACTCCAGCGCGGCGTAGGCGGCGGCGCCGGTGGCCACCGCCTCCACCAGCGCCGGCGGGAGCGAGCTCGTCGCGTCGTCCAGGGTGTGGAGCGCGCCGTAGCGCACCACCACCTGCTCGCTCGCCGCGGGGGCGCCGGCCAGCAGCAGCGTCAGCGTGTCGCCCCAGGAGGAGAAGGCGACGAACGCCGGCGGGAAGCGCCCCGCCGGGTACTCGACGGCGTCGAGGGAGACGCGGCTTCCGAGCGTCGCGATGTCGAGGTCGCGCGTGCCGCCGGGCGCGCTCAGCGTGGCCGTCGCCTCGCGGGGAGCGGCCAGCGATGTCTCGGCGACCGCCCGCGCCAGGTGGCGGTCGAGCTCGTCGTCGCTCCAGCGCTGGTCGGCCGTGTCCTCGTCGCGCAGGTCGCTCCGCACCCGCGCCCGCATCGTTGGCAGGTCCACCACGCGCTCCCTTCACGAGCGTTCCGCTCGACGAGCGTTCCGCTCGACCCAAGTGGCTGCCGCGAGCGTTCCGCTCGACTCGAGGGGCTGCCGCCGGCCCTGCGCGACGCCCGTTACTCGGGCGTTGGCGTGTGGGTGGGTGCAGGCTCCGCCGCCCGTGCCACTGCCCGATGGCGGGCTCCGCCGCCTGCGCCACCGGCGAGGGCACGGCCACCGCCGCTGCTCAGGCAGGAGCGGCAGCGCCTCGGATGCAACGGAACGTCGCCAGCGGAACGTTGGCCCTCACCTCTGGCTCGCCGCCCGAGGGCGGGGCTGCCGCCCCTGCCTACGCAGGAGCGGCAGCCGTACCGATGCAACGGAACGTTGCCTAGGGCGTTACGCCGATGAGGCGGGCGAGCGTCAGCTCGTTGAAGAGTGCGAGCGACACGTACCACTTCACGCGGACGCGGGTGGCGTCCTTCGACTCCAGCGAGCCGACGCGCTCCACCTGCAGCCCGCCGGGGCCGGTCAGCCCCACGAGCGCGCCCTCGCCCACGGTCAGCGCGTATATCGTCGAGGCGTCGGTCGCGGTGCCCTGCGTCTGGTCGTCCGGGATGTAGTCCGACACGCCGATCGGCACGCCGTCGTAGAACTGCACCATGCGCCCGAACTCGTCGCGCTTCTGCTCGACGACGCCCGAGCCCGAGGAGCGCGCGAGCGTGGTCAGCTCGCGCCGGGTGCGCCGCGACATCAGCAGCATCTCCGGCTTGCCGCCGCGCACCGTGTCGACCAGCTCGTCGAGCTTGGCGAGCGTGAGCGCCGCGCCGTTCACGCCCATCGACAGCGTCTGGCCCGCCGCGCAGAGCGCGGCGATGCCGTTGAACGAGTCGGCGTCGGTGCCCGTGTCGCCGAGGATGAACGTCTCCTCGAACTTCTCCTGCACCGCCTTCGCCTTGAGCGCGACGACCGCCGCCTCCAGGTCCTGCACGTTGTTGCGGGTGCTCGCGATGTAGTTGTCGACGTCGGCGTCGCCGCCGAGGATGGAGAGCGCCACCGTCACCTGCGTGAAGGTGGGGGTGTTCTCCGTCCAGCTCTCGCCCACCGCGAAGAAGCCGGCCGTGGCGGCCGCGTTCTCGCGGTTGTAGGTCAGCCGGTTGCCCACGATCTCGATGAACGGCAGCCGCTGCAGCACGGGGCTGTCCTTGACCACCGTCTCGATCACGCCCTCCAGCAGCACGTCGTTGGAGAGCTTGGCCCCCTCCGCCAGCGTCAGCGCCACGCCTCACGCCCCTTCCGCGGCCGACCCCGCGCTGTGACGCGCGTCTCGGCCAGTCCTCGTCGCTCCCGGCCCACGTCTCGTTGCCATCGAGCAGAGCGCACCGTATCGAACGTATGAGCTAGCTCGAAGGCCGCGCCGGCACCGCCGCGGGGGCGACGCCGACGCGCGCGTTCACCTAGCGTTGCTCGCCCAGCCCGAGCGCAATCTTCTCCTGCGCGCTCAGCCCCGCCGTGGAGGGGCGGGAGCGCGCGGGGGCGCCCGCCGGGAAGCCCCGCGCCTGCTCCTCCACGGTCAGCCGCTCCCGGATCGAGGCGACGGTGCGCCGCGCCGCCGCCAGCGACTCGTCCAGCTCATCGAGCGTGTCGCCGTCCACCAGCTCGGGCGGCAGCCCGGGCTCGGCGGCCAGCGCCGCCTCGCGGTAGCGAGCCAGCGCCGCGCGCGAGCGCTCGCGCTCCCGCTCCAGCTCGGCGCGCACGGCCGCGAGCTCCGCGTGCCCCGCCTCCCGATCCGCCTCGTGCTCGGCCACGCGCTCGGCCTCGCGCGCGTCCAGCTCGCCGTCCTCGTCCGCCTCGCTCGCGTCACCCAGCTCGGCGCCCAGCGCCGAGAGCTCGGCGGCCACCTCCTCCGGCAGCTCCTCGCCCTCGCCGGACATGCGCACCTCCGGAACGTGGGGGCGGTGCGCCCCCGCCTGCTTCCGCTCGACGATAGAACGGGCGTTCTATCAGCGCCGAGGGCGGGATGGCGCACGGCCGGCTCCCGTACACTCGCTCCGTGACGGCGCGCGGCACGACGACCGTGGCGGCGGCGGCGCGGGACGCGGTGCGCATCCGCGCGATGACGCCGCGCGACATCCGCGCCGCCGCCGCGATCGAGCGCGCGGCCTACGGCTCGCGTGCCCCGCGCACCGAGTTCCGCCGCGAGCTGGCGAACGGCCTCGCCGAGTACCTCGTCGCCGAGCGCGTTGTCGTCGAGTCGCTCGTCGCGGAGCACGTCGGCGCGGAGCACCCCGTCGCCGCGCGGGAGGCCGCGCCGCCCTCGACGGTGGCCCGTTCGGAGGCAGCGCCCCTCGCCGGTCCCGGGCGCCCCCAAGGGCCGGCGCGAGGGCTGCTGCGGCGATCGCTGCCGCGGCTGCGGCGCGGATGGCCGCCGTGGGGCGCGCGTGACGGCGTGACGGACGGCCGAGCACTCGTCGGCTTCGCGGGCGTCTGATTCACGCGCGATCAGCTGCACCTGGTGACGATCGCCGTCGCGCCCGGCTGGCAGCGCCGAGGCGTGGCGGCGCGGCTGCTGCTGCGCTGCGTGGAACTCGCGGAGGAGGAGGCGCTCGGCTCGATCGCGCTCGAGGTGCGGCCCGCCAACGCGGGCGCGCGCGCCCTACTATCAGCGCTTCGGCCTGCGCGAGGCCGGGCGGCTGCGCGGCTACTACCCCGACAGCGGCGAGGACGCGCTGCTCATGCTCTCGCCGCCCCTCGACGACGCGGCGTTCCGCGAGCGCATGGACGGCCTGCGCGCCGAGCTGACCCACGAGGTGGGCGCTCGCTGAGATGAGGAGCGCGCGGCCTCGCGGGGACAGAGCGACGGAGGGACGCGCAGCACTAGCCGGTCCGCCTGCGGTTCGTGGGGCTGCGCGCCGGAGCGGGGCTGCGGGGCGGGCTAGCTCTCGCCTGCCTCGGCGCCTGCCTCGGCCTCGTCGGCCTCGTCGTCGTCCTCGGCCTCCTCGGCGGGGTCGTGGATGTAGGCGAGGTAGCGGTCGAAGCGCTCGACGAGCAGCACGAGCACGCCCTCCTCCTCGCGCGCGGCTACGTAGCGGGGCAGCTCCGCGCCGCGGCCCTGGAGCAGGAACGTCTCGCCCGAGTAGTGGAAGCGCCGCCCCTCGGCGGTGACGTAGTACGGCGGCGGCGCGGCGCGCTCGTTGAGCGAGAGCACGAAGAGCTCGACACCGTCGTCGGTGAGCAGGTCCAGTGCGTCGAAGCCGACCTCGACGGGCTCGTCGAAGTCGCGCTCCACCTCGGTGCCGGGCACCGGAGCCCCCGTCATGCGTCGCTCCCGTCCCGATCGTCCCTCGCGCCCGCCGCTCGCAAGCAGACGCGGCGCGATCATACGGCGGGGCGACGTTCCACCGCGACCGCGACGAGCGTTCCGCTCGACCACGGCGGCTGCCGCTCCTCCTCTAGCGAGGGCGCGCGCCTCGCCCTAGTCGCCGGCCCGGCGAGCGGAGCGCTGGATCACCGGCATCGTCGAGGCCGGCGGCAGCCCTGAAGGTCGAGCGGAACGCTCGCGGTCGCGGAGGTCCGGGGCTGCCAGCAGCGCGATCGCCGAGACCAGCAGCGCCGACGTCACGCACCAGACGCAGATCGCGTCGATCACGAACAGCTCGACGTAGGTGAGATAGGCGGAGAACAGCACGCCCGAGATCGCGAGGCGAAGCCCCACACCGGGAGCACGCGCGGCTCGGCGGCGGGATCGGTGCGCCACGGGCCCGAGGCGCCGGGCGGCGGCGAGCGCCGCGAGCCCGCCGTACATCGCGAGGCCGAGCAGCGCGACGGGGACGCGCGCGACCTCGGCGTAGGCTGAGCCCTGCACGGCGTGGCAGTCGCCGACGCCCGAGCAGGCCGCTTCCGCGCCCGCGTCCAGCGCGACCCAGCTCAGGTAGCCGCCGATCCCCACACCGACAGCGAGAGCGCGAGCAGCGCATCGAGGCGAAGCCGCCGCGAGCGTTCCGCTCGACTCGAGGGGCTGCCGGTAACGTTCCGTTGCATTCGAGGGGCTGCCGCTTCTGCCTGAGCGAGGGGCGTCGCGAGCCCTCTGCGCCACCGCTCGTCGGCGCTGCCGGTGCCCCGCTTCGAGGAGCGGCAGCCCCCGAGGTCGAGCGGAACGCTCGTCGAGGGGAACGCTCGTCGAGGGGAACGCTCGCGCGCTAGCCCTCTGCGCCGCCGCTCGTTCGCGCCGCTGCCGCGGCACCGCTTCGAGGAGCGGCAGCCCTTGGGTCGAGCGGAACGCTCGCTCTAGCTGTACTACCCAGGAAGGTTGTTCACAGGCGGGAGGCGGGGACGGCCCCGCCGACGCCGCCGTGCGGTCGGCGGTGATTGTAGCGGTAGAGCCAGCGTGGGAGCTGGCGCAGCCGCTCGGCGTTGGAGCGGTAGGGGCGGGCGTAGGCCCACTCGTTCTGCAGGATCTGGATGAAACGCTCGGCTTTGCCGTTCGTCTGCGGGCGGTAGGGCCGCGTGTGCGACAGCCGCACGTCTGCGGCAGCGGCGGCGCCGTGGAAGCTGCGGGCGACGGTGTAGGCCTTCGCGTTGTCGGTCAGGACCCGGCGCACGCGCACGCCACGCCGGCGGAAGGCCGCGAGCGCCTGCTCGAGGAAGGCGGCGCAGCTCGCGCCACGCTCGTCGGGCAGGACGGAGACGTAGGCGTAACGGCTGTGGTCGTCGACGGCGACGTGTAGGTACTCCAGCCCCAGCGAACGCCGCGAATGCGGCCCGGAGCGCGTCTCGGCGAAGCCAGGCGCCATTCGCTTGCCGCCGCCCTCGGGGACGCGCCCGAGCTTCTTCACGTCGAGATGCAGCAGGTCGCCGGGGGCGTCGTGCTCGTAGCGGACCGGCTCCCGGGTGACGCGGTGCAGGCGGTCGAGCCGGTTGAGGCCGCGGCGCCGCAGCACGGCGTAGACCGTGGAGCGGGCGACCCCGAGCGCCCACTGGATGCGATGCGGCCCGAATCCCTGCGTGCGTCGCACGGCGCAGATGCGTCGCTCCAGCTCGGGCGGCGTGCGCCGGGGATGCGCGCGCGGGGCGGAGCTGCGGTCCTCGAGCCCTGCCGCTCCCTCCGCCCGGAAGCGCCCCAGCCACTTGGCAACGGTGTGGCGGGAGACGCGGAAGTGGCGAGCGACCTCAGCCTGGGGCCAGCCGGCGTCCACTTCCCGCACGAGCTCGAGTCGGGTCAGCGGCGTCAGCCGCGCGTTACGATGGGCCATGAGGGTGTCCTCTCCTCGCTACTGCCGTGCTGTCACACACAGCAGCGGGCGAGGCCCCTCATCCTGTCAACAACCTACGTGGGAACTACAACTAGCCCTCTGCGCCGCCGCTCGTTCGCGCCGCCGCCGCGGCCCCGCTTCGAGGAGCGGCAGCCCCTCGGGTCGAGCGGAACGCTCGCGCTAGCTCTCTGGGCCGCCGCTCGTCGGCGCTGCCGCCGGGGCCCCGCTTCGAGGAGCGGCAGCCCTTGGGTCGAGCGGAACGCTCGTCGAGCGGAACGCTCGCGCCTCGCGGATGGCCTCGCGGTACACCTCGATGGGGTGCAGGCCCGTGAGCAGCCGCCCGTTGATCAGCACCGACGGTGTCGAGGAGATGCCGACGGCGCGCGCCTGCGCGTCCAGCTCGCGCGCCTCGGCGCGCTTCTGTTCCGAGTCGAGGCAGTCGTCGAAGCGATCCACGTCCAGCCCGCCCGCGGCCTCGGCGATCTCTCGCGCGTAGCTCTTCAGGTTGTCGCGGGAGAACGTGCCGTCGTTGTGGCTGGGGCTCTGCCGCAGGAAGAGGATGTCGTGCATCTCCCAGAAGCGGCCCTGGTCCGCGGCGCAGAGCGCGGCCTCGTTGGCGGGCTGCGAGTCGGCGCCCAGCACCAGCACCGGCACGTACTCCAGGGTGGCCTGCCCGCTCTCGATGAACTCGGCGCGCAGCTGGGGGCTGATCTCGTCGTGGAAGCGCTGACAGAACGGGCACTGGAAGTCCGAGAACTTGAGGATGCGCACCCGGGCGCCGGGGTCGCCCTCCACGCGGCCGTCGACGGCGCCGCGCGCGAGCGGCTCGTACGGCGCGTCGGAGCCGCCGTCGTCGGAGCCCGCCTGGCTCACGACGATCAGCACCAGCACGACCAGCACCGCGCCCGCGATCGAGCCGATGGTCAGGAAGCCGCCGAACGAGTCGACGGTGGCACGCCATCCGTGGCGGGAGCCGCGGCCGGTCGGGGGGTCACCGGGCGCGCTGGCGGGGGCCTTGGCGCCCGCGTCGCCCGTCGCGCCGTCGCGCCGAGCGCGTCGCTTGCGGCTTCGAGGCCCGTCGCCGCTCATGCGCGCCGTCCCCTCGCTAGCGGACGCCGGGCTCGGGCGAGCGGTTGCGGTTGGTGCGGATGAACTCGCGCGCCAGCTCCTCATTCAGCGAGCTCATCGGCAGCAGGCGCCCCCACGAGGCGAGCGCGATCGGCATCGCGTTCTGCGGACGCGGGCTCAGGATCGCGTCGCCGCCCAGGGAGTCGGCGATGTCCCGCAGGGAGCGCACCGTCTCCTCGTCCACCAGGTCGGGGTGGTAGCTGATCCAGACGATGCCGTGCTCCAGCGCGTGGATCGCGTTGCCATCATGGATGGGGGCATCGTAGACGCCGGTGCGCTGCGGCACGTCGAAGTGGGGGCCGCCGGTGGGCGGCTCGCCGGGGATCAGCTGGAGCTGCGCGGGGTCGCCGCCGGGGATGTGGGTGGCCTGAGCGGAGACGCGCGCCTCCCCCAGCAGCGCCGAGCTCGACACCTCGGCCGTGGAGGAGGGGAGGTTCGCGATCACCAGCGCGGCGACGATGATCACCGCGCCGCCGACCACGCCGATGGTGAGGAAGCCGCCGAAGGAGTCGACGGTGCTGCGCCAGCCGCGGCGCCCCGTGGTGCCGCCGTCCCCGCTGCCCGCGCCCGCGCCCGCGGGCTCGCCTGCGGTGGCCGCCTGCCGTGCCCGCCGCCGTCGCTCTCCAGCCATGCCAGCCCTCCGAGCGGTCGCCGTGCGACCGTCGCTGCGTGGCCGCCGTGCGGCCGTCGCTGCGCGGCTCTCGATGCGCGGTCCTCGATGCGCGGCTCTCGATGCGCGGTCCTCGATGCGCGGTGGGAGCGCGCGGCTCCCATTATCCGGCCGTCGCGCGTAGCCGCCAGCGGGGGCTCCCCGACGGCGGCGGCGGCGGCGGCGCGGCGGCGGCGCGGCGGCGGCGCGGCGGCGCGGCGGCGGCTAGATGTAGTTCCCACGTAGGTTGTTGACAGGATGAGGGGCCTCGCCCGCTGCTGTGTGTGACAGCACGGCAGTAGCGAGGAGAGGACACCCTCATGGCCCATCGTAACGCGCGGCTGACGCCGCTGACCCGACTCGAGCTCGTGCGGGAAGTGGACGCCGGCTGGCCCCAGGCTGAGGTCGCTCGCCACTTCCGCGTCTCCCGCCACACCGTTGCCAAGTGGCTGGGGCGCTTCCGGGCGGAGGGAGCGGCAGGGCTCGAGGACCGCAGCTCCGCCCCGCGCGCGCATCCCCGGCGCACGCCGCCCGAGCTGGAGCGACGCATCTGCGCCGTGCGACGCACGCAGGGATTCGGGCCGCATCGCATCCAGTGGGCGCTCGGGGTCGCCCGCTCCACGGTCTACGCCGTGCTGCGGCGCCGCGGCCTCAACCGGCTCGACCGCCTGCACCGCGTCACCCGGGAGCCGGTCCGCTACGAGCACGACGCCCCCGGCGACCTGCTGCATCTCGACGTGAAGAAGCTCGGGCGCGTCCCCGAGGGCGGCGGCAAGCGAATGGCGCCTGGCTTCGCCGAGACGCGCTCCGGGCCGCATTCGCGGCGTTCGCTGGGGCTGGAGTACCTACACGTCGCCGTCGACGACCACAGCCGTTACGCCTACGTCTCCGTCCTGCCCGACGAGCGTGGCGCGAGCTGCGCCGCCTTCCTCGAGCAGGCGCTCGCGGCCTTCCGCCGGCGTGGCGTGCGCGTGCGCCGGGTCCTGACCGACAACGCGAAGGCCTACACCGTCGCCCGCAGCTTCCACGGCGCCGCCGCTGCCGCAGACGTGCGGCTGTCGCACACGCGGCCCTACCGCCCGCAGACGAACGGCAAAGCCGAGCGTTTCATCCAGATCCTGCAGAACGAGTGGGCCTACGCCCGCCCCTACCGCTCCAACGCCGAGCGGCTGCGCCAGCTCCCACGCTGGCTCTACCGCTACAATCACCGCCGACCGCACGGCCGCGTCGGCGGGGCCGTCCCCGCCTCCCGCCTGTGAACAACCTTCCTGGGTAGTACAGCTAGCCGGCCACCCCCTCCTCGCTGGCGGTGGCGCCGCCGCCGCCGTCGAGCTGGGCGCGGGCGCCGGGCTCGCGCGCGCCACGCTCGCGGGTGAACGCGAACTCGCCCGCCTCGTCGACATCGACGAGCACACGGTCGCCCGCCTCGAACTCGCCGCCCAGCACGCGCTTGGCGAGCGGGTTCTCGACGCGGCGCTCGATGGTGCGCCTGAGCGGGCGCGCGCCGAAGTCCGGGTCGTAGCCCTCGGTCACCAGGCGCTCGCGCGCCGCCGCGCTGACCACGAACTCCACCTGCCGCTCGGCCAGGCGCTCGCGCACCTCGTCGAGCATCAGGTCCGCGATCTGGGCGATCTCGGGCTCCGTCAGCGGCTCGAAGACGATGGTGTCGTCGAGGCGGTTCAGGAACTCGGGGCGGAAGGTGCGCTTCAGCGCCTCCTCCACCGAGCGCACGAGGACGTCGCGCTCCGTCTCGTTCTGCGGACGGCGGAAGCCGATCGCTCCCTGCTTCTCCCCCGTCCCCAGGTTGGAGGTGAGGATCACGACGGTGTTGCGGAAGTCCACCACGCGCCCGTGCGTGTCGGTCAGCCGCCCGTCGTCCATGATCTGCAGCAGCGTGTTGAAGACATCGGGGTGCGCCTTCTCGATCTCGTCGAAGAGGATCACCCGGTAGGGGCGCCGCCGCACCGCCTCCGTCAGCTCGCCGGCCTGGTCGTAGCCGACGTAGCCAGGCGGCGCGCCGAAGAGCCGCGACACGGTGTGCCGCTCCTGGAACTCCGACATGTCGAGGCGCAGCAGCGCGTCCTCGTCGTCGAAGAGGTAGCCCGCGAGCCCCTTGGCGAGGTGCGTCTTCCCGACGCCGGTGGGGCCCACGAAGATGAACGAGCCGATGGGGCGCCGCGGGTCCTTGAGGCCCGAGCGGGCGCGCCGGATGGCGTCGGCCAGCGCCTCGATCGCGGCGTCCTGCCCGACCACGCGGCCGTGCAGCGCCTCCTCCATGTGCAGCAGCTTCGCCGCCTCGCCCTCCAGCAGCCGGTCGACCGGGATGCCGGTCACCTGCGCCAGCAGCGTGGCGATGTCCTGCTCGCCCACCTCCTCGGAGAGGTCGTGCTCGCCGCCGAGCTCGGCCTTCAGCCGCTCGTAGCGCTCCTGCACCTCGATCACCTGCTGCTTGATGCGGGCGGCGGCCTCGTAGTCCTCGCGCGCCGCCGCGGCGTCGAGGCGGGAGGATGCGTCGTCGAGCTGCGTGCGCAGCTCGCGCATCTCGGGCGTCAGCGACTCCGCCTGGATCACGTGGCGGGAGGCGGCCTCGTCCACCAGGTCAATCGCCTTGTCGGGGAGCTGGCGCCCCGTGACGTAGCGGTCGGAGAGCCGTGCCGCGGCCTCGATCGCCTCGTCGGCGATACGCAGGCCGTGGTGCTCCTCGTAGCGGGCGCGCAGCCCGCGCAGGATCTCGATCGTCTCCTCCACCGAGGGCGCGTCGACGTAGACCGGGGAGAAGCGGCGCTCCAGCGCCGGGTCCTTCTCCACCCGCTCGCGGTACTCGCCGAGGGTGGTCGCGCCGATCACGTGCAGCTCACCGCGGGCGAGCGCCGGCTTTAGCATGTTGCCCGCGTCGATCGCGCCCTCGGCGCCGCCCGCGCCCACCAGCGTGTGCAGCTCGTCCAGGAAGACCAGCACCTCGCCCGCGGACTCGCGCACCTCGCGGATCACGGACTGCAGCCGCTCCTCGAACTCGCCGCGGAACTTCGCGCCCGCGAGCATGCCCGGCAGGTCGAGCGCCAGCACGCGCTTGCCGCGCAGCCGATCCGGCACGTCGTCGGCGATGATGCGCTGCGCCAGCCCCTCGACGACGGCGGTCTTGCCGACGCCGGCCTCGCCGATCAGCACCGGGTTGTTCTTGGTGCGGCGGTTGAGGATCTGCATCACGCGCGAGATCTCGGCCTCGCGCCCGACCACCGGGTCGAGCTTGCCCTGCCGCGCGTACTCGGTGAGGTCGCGGCTGTAGCGCGCGAGCGCCTGGTAGCGCGACTCGGCGGTCGGCGAGTCGACGCGGGCCGTGCCGCGGATCTCGCGCAGCGCCTGGTAGATCGCCTCCTTGGTGATGCGCTCCTCCTGGAAGAGGCGCGCGGCCTCGCCCTCGCGCTCATCGGCGATGGCGATCAGCAGGTGCTCGACGCCCACGTAGTCGTCCTGCAGCCGATCGGCCTCGGCGTTGGCGGCCTCGAGCATCCGCACGATGCGGGGCGTGGTGTAGATCTGCACCACGTCGTACTCGAGCTTCGGCGCCTTCGCCAGCTCCTGCGCGAGCCGCTGCGTCGCGCGCCCTGCGTCGATGCCGAGCCGCGTCAGCAGGTCCGGCACGAGCCCCTCGTGCTGCCCCAGCAGCGCGAGCAGCACGTGCTCCACGTCCCACTGCGAGTGCCGCTGCTCGCGCACCATCTGCTGCGACGCCTGGATCACCTGCTGCGCCTGCTCCGTGAAGCGGTCCTGCCTCATCATCTGGTCGTCTCCTTCACGGGCGGCTCGCCGGCCGCGTCGTCGTTGCTCATCCCCGCCGGGCCCGCCATCACGGCACCCCACCCGCCCGTAGCCGCTCGATCTCGCGTCGCGCCGCGTCGAGGTCGCGCGCCTGTTGCTCCAGCGCCGCGCGCATCTCCTCGATCTGGGCGCCCATGCGCAGGATCACGTCGGCCCCCGCGAGGTTCACCCCCAGCTCCTCCACCAGCCGCAGCACCTGCCGCACCCGCTCCACGTCCGCGAAGGAGTAGAGCCGCGTGTTGCCCGAGGAGCGCGCCGGCGTCACGAGGCCGATGCGCTCGTAGGAGCGCAGCGTCTGCTGGTGAACGCCGACCATCGACGCGACGACCGAGATCTGGAAGACGGGCTGCTCCGGGTGGATCTCCCCCGCGCGCCGCGGGCGGCGGCGCCGCTCCTCTCCCGGCATCCGCTCCCGCGTCACCCCATCCCCCGTCATAGGGCCGCCCCCGTCCCGCTTTCCGCGCCGCTCTCCGCATCGCGCCGGGGCTCGCGGTCGGTCTCGCGCTGTGCCTCGCTCTCGGCCTCGCTGCGGGCGTCACGCCGCTGCGCGTCGCCCGTCGAGCTCTCGCGCAGCCGCGCCAGCAGCTCGCGCTGCTCGTCGGTCAGCTCGCTCGGCAGCGTGATGCGCACGCGCGCCAGCAGATCGCCGAAGCCGCCGCGCGGCCGCGGCATGCCCTGCCTCGCCAGCCGGAAGACGCGCCCGCCCTCCGTCCCCGCGGGGATCGACAGCGCGAGCGCCCTCCCCTTCAGCGTCGGCACGCGCGCCTCGCCGCCGAGCGCGGCGTCCCAGACCGGGACGTCCACCTCCAGCTCCAGCTCGTCGCCGCGCCGCGTGAAGATCGGGTGCGGCTCCACCGCCACGCGCAGGTAGAGGTCGCCCGCCGGCCCGCCGCCCGCGCCCTGCCCGCCCTTGCCGGCCAGCCGCACGCGCGCGCCGTCCTGGATGCCGGCGGGGATCGTCACCTCCAGCCGCCGCACGGAGCCGGCGCTGCCGCTGCCGCGGCAGGCGTGGCAGGTGGCGCCGGCGACCTTCCCGCCGCCGTTGCAGACGCGGCAGCGCCCGCCGCCCTCCGCCACCTCGATGGTGCGCGTGGCGCCGTGGTAGGCCTCCTCCAGCGTGATGCGCACGGGGTGCTCGGCGTCGCGGCCGCGGCGGCGCCCGCCCGCGGCGCCGCGGCGGAACATCCGATCGAAGATCCCGCCGCCGCCGGCGTCCCCCTGCCGGGCGAAGAGCTCGTCGATGTCCACGCCCTCGGCCGCGCCCTGCGCGCCGATGACGTCGCCGAGGTCGAAGGCGAAGCCGCCGCCGCCCGGGCCGGCGCGCCCGCCGCCCGCGGCCCGCTGCTGGCGGCGCAGCTCCTCGATCTGGTCGGCGTGCTGCCACTGCTCGCCGTAGCGGTCGTACTTGTCGCGCGACTCCGGGTCGGAGAGCACCTGGTGGGCAGCGTTGATCTCCTTGAAGCGCGACTCCGCGGCCTCGTCGCCGGGGTTCACGTCGGGGTGGTACTGGCGCGCGAGGCGCAGATACGCCTCGCGGATCTCCTTCGCGGAGGCGTCGCGCTTCACGCCGAGCGTCGAGTACAGGTCTCCTGCCATGCATCGAGGCTAGTATATTTCAATGGAGCTGTGTACGAAATATGAGCGAATTTCTAGCAGATAGCTTGACGCACGGAGTTGTGCATAGCTGGGATCCGCCGCGTCAGTCAGCGAGAGGACGTGCGCGGGCGGCAGGCCGAGGGCAGGCCCAGGCAGGGGCCGGGCGGCGTCCCATTCGACGGGGGCACAGAGATGGCAGACATCGTTCGCAGGCACCGAGAGCACCAGCTGCACGAGCCAACCCTCCCCGCGCTGTCGGGGATGCGGCAGATGATGGATCGGCTGTTCGACGACAGCCTCTTCGCGCCCTTCTGGCAGGCGGACTCGTCCTGGCAGCCGGAAGGGGGCTCGCTCGCCCTCGACGTCTCGGAGGGCGACGGTGAGGTCGCCGTGCGCGCCTCGCTCCCCGGCTTCCAGAAGGAGGACGTCGAGGTGCAGCTCCACGAGGGCGTGCTCTCGATCACGGCGAAGCACACGGAGGAGACGGAGACGAAGGAGGAGCGCTGCTACCGCCGAGAGCGGCGCAGCGGCTCGCTCGCTCGGCGCATCGCGCTGCCGGGCGTCGTCTCGGAGGCGGACGTCAGCGGCACGCTCGACGACGGCGTGCTCACGTTGCGCATCCCGCTGGCCGAGAAGCCGAAGCCGCGCCAGATCGAGATCTCCTGATTGCGATCCATCGCTAGCGCCGCTCCCCGCCCTCGGCGGCGAGCGAACGAAAGCGCCCCGGGCAGCCGGGGCGCTTCTTCATGCCCGCGGGCTGCCTGCGTCAGGGCCGGGCGTCGAGGGTCGGCGCTAGGGCGAGCCGGGGGGGCGCGCGGGAGCGGCGCCGCGCCGTCGATCGGGCCGCGGCGCGCGGCGGCCGTTGCCGCCCGGCCTGGGCGTGGCGGTCCGGGCGCCCCCCTCGGAGGCGTCGTCCCCCGCTTCGTCGATGATCGGGCCGCGCGCGCGCTCGCCCGTGGCGCGCGCCGCCGGAGTGCCGCGGCGCAGCGCCATCTGCGAGAGCAGCGCCAGCGCCTTGCGCGTATCGGAGGCGACGCGCTCCGGCTCGCCGTTCTGCACCCGGTACTTGGAGCACCAGTAGGTGAACTCGCGAAGCTCCGCGAGCCTCACACGCTCGCCGAGGGCGGCGCCCGTCTCCTGCCGGTAGATCGCGCGCAGCTCCTCGAACGGGCGGCCGTAGACGCGCTCGTAGGCCGCGAAGTCGGCGTCGCGATCGGCGGCGCGCGAGGGCCGGCCCGCCTTGCGCAGCTCCAGCTCCGCCGCGAGCAGCAGCGCCTCCTCCACCACCACGCCGTACTGGAAGTTGAGGTGGGCGCGGTGCTTCGCGGGGCCGATGCCCCGCTCGAACGCCTCCTCGTCCTCGTCGCCGGGCGAGACGCCGAAGCGCAGCAGCGTCTCGCGCTCGGCCTCGGGGACGCGCTCGCCGGCGGCGTCCAGCAGCCGCTGGGCGAGCAGCAGCCAGTCGAACGCCTCGCCGCCGATGAGGTAGTGGTAGCGCTCGCCGTCCAGCTCCTCCTCGGGGGCGACCCAGCGCGCGATCACCCGCAGCAGCGCGGGGTGCCACGGCTCGCCCGCGTCGAGGTCGGCGATCAGCGCGCGCTCGCCCTGCGTGGGCGAGAGCGGCCCCTCCTCGGGGATCGGCTCGTCGTCGTCGGGCGCCTCGCCGATCACCTCGCCGTCGAGCGGGTCGTCGAAGGGCTCGGCGCCGGCGGGGGCGCCGGCCGTCGCCGCGTGCTTCGTCGCACGCTTCGAGCGTGGAGGTCGAGGGGTGCGCGTAGCCATCACACGATCCTAGCGCGCCGCTGCCTCGTGCGCTGAGCGGCGCGCGAGCTTCCGCTCGACCCGAGGGGCTGCCGCGAGCGTTCCGCTCGACCCCGAGTGGCGGAGGGAGCTCCCGTCCGCTGCTACGGGGTGCGGCCGCGCCCGGCGCGACGGGCCTCGGGGACGACCGTGATGTGCCGCACGACAGCCGCTCCCGGCTCGCCCTCGGCGCCCTCGGCGCGGCCGCCGCTCGCCCCTCCCGCCGGCGCAAGAACGCGGTGCCAGCCCCTGCGCAGCACCACTCTCCGCGCCCACCCGTCGCCGCTCAGTGCCGGCGGCAGCCCGTGCGATGCAACGGAACGTTGCTCAGTGCCGGCGGCAGCCGGCTACGCAACCGAAGGTTGCTGGCTGTGGCAGCGCTTGTACTTCTTGCCGGAGCCGCAGGGGCACTGCTCGTTGCGGCCGACCTTCGGCACCGCGCGCTCGGCGGTCGCCGTCGCGGTGCCGGCTGGCGTGCCGGCGGGGGCGGGGCCGGCGCTGGCCCCGCCGTTGGAGCCGACGGCGACGCCGCCCGAGGGCTCGGCGGGCCCGCTCTCGCGGGTCACGCGCGGAGCGGGGCGGGCGCGCGCCGCGGGGGTGAGGCGGGCGTGCAGCGCCTGCCGCGCCACCGTCGAGCGGATCGTGGTGAGCAGCTGCTCCCACATCTCGTGCGCCTCGCGCTTGTAGGCGACCTTGGGGTCGACCTGCCCGTAGGCGCGCAGGCCGATGCCCTGCCGCATCTCGTCCATGCCCGTCAGGTGCTGCACCCACAGCGTGTCGATGGTGCGCAGCAGCACGAGGCGCTCGGTGATGCGCTGCGTCTCCTCGCCGACTTCGGCCTCGAGCTGCCCGTAGCGGCGCTCGGCGACCTCGACGGCCTGCTCGATGACGGCGGTGGGGTCGGCGACCCCGATCGCGTCGGGCGGCAGCTCGTCCTGCAGCGGGACCAGCGCGTCGAGCGCGCGCCGGAACGTCTCGCGGTCGGGGGGTGTGGCGTGCAGGTAGCTCTGGCCCAGCTCGTCGATCTCGTCGGCGACCATGTCCAGGATCGTCTCGCGCATGCCCTCCTCGTCGAGCACCTTGTCGCGCTCGCGGTAGATCACGTCGCGGTGGGTGTTCATCACGTCGTCGTACTCGACCACGTTCTTGCGGATCTCGAAGTTGTCGGTCTCGACGCGGGTCTGCGCGCTCTCGATGGCCTTCGAGACCATGCGCGACTCCAGCGGGACGTCGTCGTCCATGCCGAGCTTGGCCATCATCCCTGGCAGCCAGTCCGGGGCGAAGCGGCGCATCAGCTCGTCCTCGAACGAGACGAAGAAGCGGCTGGAGCCGGGGTCGCCCTGGCGGCCGGAGCGCCCGCGCAGCTGGTTGTCGATGCGCCGGGACTCGTGGCGCTCCGTGCCCAGGACGTGCAGCCCGCCCGCCTCGCGCACGCCGGGGCCGAGCTTGATGTCGGTGCCGCGGCCCGCCATGTTCGTCGCGATCGTGACCACGCCCGCCTGCCCGGCGCGCTCCACGATGTTCGCCTCGCGCTCGTGCTGCTTCGCGTTCAGCACCTCGTGATCGATGCCGCGGCGGCGCAGCATCTCCGAGAGCAGCTCGGAGCTCTCGATCGCCACCGTGCCCACGAGCACCGGGCGCCCGGCCTCGTGCTTCTCGGCGATGTCCTCGACGACTGCCGCGTACTTGCCCGTCTCGCGGCGGAAGACGAGGTCGCCGAGGTCCTCGCGCGCTAGCTCGCGGTGGGTGGGGATCACCAGCACCTCGAGCTCGTAGATCTCGGAGAACTCCTCGGCCTCGGTGACCGCCGTGCCGGTCATGCCGGAGAGCGTCTCGTACATGCGAAAGTAGTTCTGCAGCGTGATCGTGGCGTAGGTGACGGACTCCTGCTGGACCGCCACCCCCTCCTTCGCCTCGACGGCCTGGTGCAGGCCGTCCGACCAGCGCCGCCCCTCCATGAGCCGCCCGGTGAAGGCGTCGACGATGACGACCTGCTTGTCCTTCACCACGTAGTCGACGTCGCGCTGGTAGATGACCTCCGCCCGCAGCGCCGCCTCCATGTAGCGCGTGAGGTGGTAGTTCTCCAGCGCGTAGATGTTGTCGACGCCGAGCGCGCGCTCGACGAGCTCGACGCCCTCCTCGGTGAGCGAGGCGGAGCGGGTGCGCGCGTCCACCGTGAAGTGCGCCTCCGCCGAGAGCTGCGGGACCAGCCGCGCGAAGCGCTGGTAGACGGAGACGTCCTCCTGCGCGGGGCCCGAGATGATCAGCGGTGTCCGCGCCTCGTCGACCAGCACGGAGTCCGCCTCGTCGACGATCGCGAAGTGGCGGCCGCGCTGCACCTGCAGCGCGCGGCTGGTCGCCATGTTGTCGCGCAAGTAGTCGAAGCCGAACTCGTTGTTGGTGCCGTAGGTGATGTCGGCGTGGTAGGCCTCGCTGCGGGTGATCGGCGCGACGTGCTCCCAGCCCGCCCGCTCGGAGACCGGCTCCTCGACGTAGAGGAAGGCGCTGTCGTGCTGGAGCACGGCCATGGAGAGCCCCAGCCGCGCGAGCGCCGGCCCGTACCACTGCACGTCGCGCCGTGCGAGGTAGTCGTTGACCGTGACGAGGTGCGTGCCCTTTCCGGCCAGCGCGTTCGCGTAGAGCGCCAGCGTGGCGACCAGGGTCTTGCCCTCGCCGGTCTTCATCTCCGCGATCGAGCCGCGGTGCAGCGCCGCCGCCCCGACGATCTGCACGGGGTAGGCGCGCTCGCCGGTGGTGCGCGCCACGGCCTCGCGCGCGACGGCCAGCGCCTCGACCAGCACGTCGTCGACGGTCTCGCCGGCGGCGAGCCGCTCGCGCAGGGCGGTGGTCGCGCCCGCGAGCTCCTCGTCGGAGCGCGCGCGCAGCTCCTCGTCGAGCGCCTCGACGCGCTCGGCGATCTCGTGCAGCGGCTTCAGCGCGCGCTGGTTCGCGTCGCCGAGGATCTTGCGCAGCAAGCGTGGCATCGGCCCTCGTTCTCTTCTCGCGCGGCGGCGGGTCGGAGCGCCCTATCCATGGTGCGGCATAGCTCCTCTTTTTTCGAGCTTTTTATCGATGGGGGCAGAGCGCCGGGCTACCGCGGGTCGCCCGGTGCCTCTCGGGCGGGCTCCCGCAGCGCCGACGCCTCAAGGGCGCGCGGGGCAGCGCTCGACCGGCGGCGAGCGGACGGCGCTCGACGGTCGAGGGGCCGGCGCAGCGCAGGCCCCGCTCGAAAGAGGAGGGCGGCGCGCCTTCGCTCGAGGCTCTGCCACCCTCGAAAAAATCGCTCGCCGCTCTGCCCCTAGGAAAAAAGCGCGCCGACAGACTCGCCGGTGTGGATGCGGTGGATCGCGTCGCCGATCAGCGGCGCGATCGAGATCACGCTCGTCGGCACGCGGCGGAACGTCCCCTCCGGGATCGGCACGCTGTCCGTGAACACCAGCGCCTCCACCTCCGCCGCGTCGATCAGCTCCACGGCGTGCGGCGTGAACAGCGGGTGCACGCACGCGACGTGCACGGAGGCGGCGCCGCGCTCGCGCAGCAGCTCCGCCGCCACCGCGACCGTGCCGCCCGTGAGGATCTCGTCGTCCACGACGACGCAGTCGCGGCCCGCCACCTCGCCGATCACCGTCGAGCCCGACGCCTGCTCCGAGTTGTCGGTGCGCCGCTTGTCCACGATCGCCAGGCCGCTGCCGAGGCGGCTCGCCATCTTCGCGGCGCTCTTGGCGCCGCCGACGTCGGTGGCCACCACCATCGGGCGCGGCAGGTTCGCGACGCGGAAGTGCTCCGCGATCAGCGGGTACGCCGTCAGCTCGTCGAGAGGGATGTTGAAGAAGCCCTGGATCTGCCCGGCGTGCAGGTCGACGGTCAGCACGCGGTCGGCGCCCGCCACCTCGAGGAAGTTCGCGATCAGGCGCGCCGAGATGGGGACGCGCGGCTGGTCCTTCTTGTCGGAGCGGCCGTAGGCGTAGTACGGGATCACCGCGGTCACGCGCCCCGCCGAGGCACGCTTCGCGGCGTCGATCATGATCAAGAGCTCCATGAGCCGCGTGTTCACCGGCGACACGATGGGCTGCACGAGGAAGACGTCGCGCTCGCGGATGTTCTCGCGGAAGCGCACGAAGATGTTCTCGTTCGAGAACTCGAAGACCTCGCAGTCGCCCAGCGGCATTTCGAGGTGGCGGCAGACGGCCTCCGCGAAGCCGCGGTGGGCGTTGCCGGAGAACACGGCGATCCCGCGCTGCACCGCGTGGCCCCCCGACCGCCGCGCACGAGCCAACCCCTCGGCCCAACGGCGGCACGCGAATCGTAGCACCGCGGCGCGGCACGATCGCTCGCAGGCTGGCGCTCGTCGGGCGGCCCGGCGAGGCGCCGCCTCACGCGACACGTCACCCTCCGAACGACGAGCTACGCGGGGCGCCGCCTGCCCTCGGAGCCGCGCGCATGGCGCGGCGCGAGTGCGAGGGCGCGCGGCCTCTCGTGACACGTTACCCTCGCGGCGAGCCGCTACACTATCCGCCGCCCGCGCTGCTCGACGCAGGGCTTCGCAGCGGCGACCGGGCGGGCGACCGGATCAGCCCATGGGGGCCACCGGCTGCGACCGCGATGGGCGCGTCGCCCGGAGGTAGGGGGGTGCGATGGAGTTCGACTTCTCCCCGGAGGAGGAGCGCTTTCGGCAGGAGCTCCGCGACTTTCTCGCGGGGCGGCTGCCGGCCGACTGGGACGAGCAGAGCTTCACGCTCGCGCCCGACGCCCCCGAGCGCGATGAGCTGGCGGGGACGCTCGCGCGCGAGTTCGGCGACCGGCGCTGGCTCGCGCTGCCGTGGCCGGAGCGCTACGGCGGCGCCGACGCCTCCTACCTCAAGCAGCTCGCCTACAACGAGGAGATCGCCTACCACGCCGCGCCCACGGGCAGCGCCGCCGGGGTGCAGTGGGTCGGCCCCTCCATCCTCCGCTTCGGCGACGAGGCGCAGCGCGAGCTCTACCTACCGCGCATCGCGGCCGGCGAGGACAGCTGGTGCACGCTCTACTCCGAGCCGGGCGCGGGCTCTGACCTCGCGGCCATCCAGACGCGCGCGGTCCGCGACGGCGACGAGTGGGTGATCAACGGCCAGAAGCTCTGGGCCGCGGGTGCCGGCCGCGCCACGCTCGGCTGGCTCGCCGCGCGCACCGACCCGGGCGCGCCCAAGCATCGCGGCATCTCGACGTTCGTCCTGCCGATGGACGCGCCCGGCATCACCGTGCGTCCCATCGAGGACATCACGGGCGCCCGCACGCTGAACGAGGTCTACCTGGAGAACGTGCGCATCCCCGCCGACCACCTCGTCGGCGAGGAGAACCGCGGCTGGTACCAGGTGGCGCAGACCCTCGACATGGAGCGCTCGGGCGTGGGCGCCTTCGCGACGGGCAAGCGCAACGTCGAGAAGCTGGTCGACGTGGCGAAGGAGCGCCGCGACTTGCTGGCGCAGCGCCCTGCGTCCCGCTACGAGCTCGCCGACCGCTGGATCGAGCTCGAGGTCGGCTACCAGGTCGCCTACCGCATCCCGTTCCTGCAGGAGCAGGGCGCCACGCCGAACTACGAGGCCTCGATCTCTAAGCTCTACGGCGCCGAGCTGACGCAGCGCATCGCGCAGACCGGAGTGCAGCTGCTGGGGACGGCGGGCCAGCTCGCGCCCGACGGAGCGCAGAGTGCCGCCGCGCCGCTGGGCGGCGGGCTCTCGCGCAACTACCTCGCCGCGGTCGCCGCCACCATCGCCTCCGGCACCTCCGAGGTGCAGCGCGGCGTCATCGCGCGCCGCGGGCTCGGGCTCCCCCGCTAGGGCCAACGACGCCACGAGCGCCCGCTAGCTGTAGTTCCCACGTAGGTTGTTGACAGGATGAGGGGCCTCGCCCGCTGCTGTGTGTGACAGCACGGCAGTAGCGAGGAGAGGACACCCTCATGGCCCATCGTAACGCGCGGCTGACGCCGCTGACCCGACTCGAGCTCGTGCGGGAAGTGGACGCCGGCTGGCCCCAGGCTGAGGTCGCTCGCCACTTCCGCGTCTCCCGCCACACCGTTGCCAAGTGGCTGGGGCGCTTCCGGGCGGAGGGAGCGGCAGGGCTCGAGGACCGCAGCTCCGCCCCGCGCGCGCATCCCCGGCGCACGCCGCCCGAGCTGGAGCGACGCATCTGCGCCGTGCGACGCACGCAGGGATTCGGGCCGCATCGCATCCAGTGGGCGCTCGGGGTCGCCCGCTCCACGGTCTACGCCGTGCTGCGGCGCCGCGGCCTCAACCGGCTCGACCGCCTGCACCGCGTCACCCGGGAGCCGGTCCGCTACGAGCACGACGCCCCCGGCGACCTGCTGCATCTCGACGTGAAGAAGCTCGGGCGCGTCCCCGAGGGCGGCGGCAAGCGAATGGCGCCTGGCTTCGCCGAGACGCGCTCCGGGCCGCATTCGCGGCGTTCGCTGGGGCTGGAGTACCTACACGTCGCCGTCGACGACCACAGCCGTTACGCCTACGTCTCCGTCCTGCCCGACGAGCGTGGCGCGAGCTGCGCCGCCTTCCTCGAGCAGGCGCTCGCGGCCTTCCGCCGGCGTGGCGTGCGCGTGCGCCGGGTCCTGACCGACAACGCGAAGGCCTACACCGTCGCCCGCAGCTTCCACGGCGCCGCCGCTGCCGCAGACGTGCGGCTGTCGCACACGCGGCCCTACCGCCCGCAGACGAACGGCAAAGCCGAGCGTTTCATCCAGATCCTGCAGAACGAGTGGGCCTACGCCCGCCCCTACCGCTCCAACGCCGAGCGGCTGCGCCAGCTCCCACGCTGGCTCTACCGCTACAATCACCGCCGACCGCACGGCGGCGTCGGCGGGGCCGTCCCCGCCTCCCGCCTGTGAACAACCTTCCTGGGTAGTACAGCTAGCCGCCGCCGACCGCCCACTCCCGCGACTCCTCGATGGCCTGCGCGAGGTGCTCGTCCTCGACGAAGGGCGTGCCGGCGGCGTCGCGGATCTCGGCGGCGCGCCGCAGGATCGCGGCCTCGTCGGCGCCCGCGGGCGGCTCGCGCGTCCACGCCGTCAGCGTGATCAGCACCCCGCTCGGATCCTCGAGGAAGACGAGGCGCTCGTAGCCGCGGCGGATCTCCTCGGACGCCTGCACGCCCGCGTTGGCCAGCTCGTGGTACGCCGCGTCGAGCTCGGCGCCCGAGACGCGCAGGCTCAGGTACTGCATCGAGCCCACGCCGAGCTGCGCCTCGGCGAGCTTCATCTTCGGGTCGACGGGCCCCACCAGCAGCAGCCGCGTCCCGCGCCCCGCGTCCAGCAGCACCTGCACGGACTCGGCGTCGTCGCGGTTTGGCTCCATGAACAGCGGGCGCATCCCCAGCGCGCGCTCGTAGAAGGCGATCGTCTCGTCGAGGCTCCGGCAGATGATCGCCGGGTAGCCGATGCCCTGCACCCGCACGCGCGCCGCCCTTTCCCCTGCGGCCTCTCCCGCGCGGCGCAGCATACCCCCGCGAGCGTTCCGCTCGACGAGCGTTCCGCTCGACCTTGGGGGCTGCCGCGCCTGCGAGCGGACTCGGGGACCGCTGGCTCTCCGCGCCGCCGCTCCGCCGCCGCTCCGCCGCCGCTCCGCCGCCGCTACCCGGCGCACCTCGTGTCCGGCGACAACCCCTCGAATGCAACGGAACGTTGCCGGCAGCCCCTTGAGTGCAGCGGAACGCTGCCGTGGTAGGCTGCCGCTGCCGCTGCGGCTGCGCGCCGCCCGAGCGGTCCGCCGCGGCAGCGCGCCGCGACGATGAGGAGGAGACCCCCCGTGCACCGACTCTTCGCCGTTCCCGCCGGCTCCCCGGCGCCGCCGCTGCTCTACCAGGCGCGCGGCTGGCTGCCGCGCGTCTCGGGGATGCAGCTCGCGCTGCTCGCCGTGCTGGCGGGCACGGCGCTGCTGGCCGCATCGGCGCGGGTGCGCATCGAGCTCGGCTTCTCGCCCGTCCCGATCACCGGGCAGAGCTTCGCGGTGCTGCTCATCGGCGCGGTCTACGGCAGCCGGCTGGGCGCGGCGACGGTGATCGCCTACCTCGTCGAGGGCATCTCGGGGCTGCCGGTCTTCGCGGGCGGCGCCTCGGGCTGGGCGTACTTCACGGCCACCTCGGGCGGCTACTTCGTCGGCTTCGTGGGCGCGGCGTACGCGGTGGGCTGGCTGGCCGAGCGTGGCTGGGACCGCTCCGCGCTGACGATGGCCGTCGCGATGGTGATGGGCAACGTGATCATTTACATCCCGGGCTGGTGGTGGCTGATGCGCGAGCTGGGCGTCTCCGCGGGGCGGTCGTGGGACCTCGGCGTGCAGCCCTTCTTCATCGGCGACGCGCTGAAGATCGGCCTCGCCTCGGGGCTGCTTCCGGCGGCATGGGCGATCCGCGACGAGCTGGTGGGACGCTCCCGCCTCCGTTGACCCCCCGAACGCGACGCGCCTACGATCGGCGGCGATGAGACCTCGACGAACCCTCGTAGTAGCCGGCGGCGGCTAGCGAGGCCGAGCCCGGCCGCGCCGCTGCCATGCGCCCCGCCCACCGGCGGGGCGTTCTCGTATCCGCGCCGGGAGGGCGCTCATGAGCGGAGCAGAACGATGAGGCCCACGCGATGACCGCCACCACGCCCGAGGCCAACGACGACGGAGCGCGAGTGCCGCGGGCGATGCCCGCCACCTACGAGCCGGCCGATGTCGAGGAGCGCATCTACCGCGAGTGGGAGCAGGCGGGGCACTTCCGCCCGTCCGGCGGCGAGCGGCCATTCACCATCGTCATGCCGCCGCCCAACCTGACCGGCGAGCTGCACATGGGGCACGCGCTCACCGTGGCGGTCGAGGACATCCTGGTGCGCTGGCACCGCATGCGCGGCGACGACACGCTCTGGCTGCCCGGCGTCGATCACGCCGCGATCGCCGTTAACACCCTCGTCGAGCGGGAGCTCGCCGCCGAGGGGCTCTCGCGCCACGACCTCGGTCGCGAGCGCTTCCTGGAGCGCGTGTGGGAGTTCGTGAACCGCTCGCGCTCGCGCATCTCGGTGCAGCACCGGCGGCTGGGCGCCTCGGCGGACTGGGAGCGCGAGCGCTTCACCATGGACGAGGGCCCGCGGCGCGCGGTGCGGCAGACCTTCGTCACCCTCTACCGGGACGGGCTGATCTACCGGGGCGAGCGCATCATCAACTGGTGCCCGGACTGCCAGACCGCGCTCTCCGACCTCGAGGTGGAGCACGCCGACGAGGCCGGCTCGTTCTGGCACATCCGCTACCCGCTCGCCGACGACGCGGGCGCCGCCACCGACGAGCACCTGGTGATCGCGACGACGCGGCCCGAGACGATCCCCGCCGACACCGCGGTCGCTGTGAACCCGGAGGATCCGCGCTACGCGCACCTCATCGGGCGCAGCGTGGTCGTCCCGGCGGGCGGCCGCCTGGTGCCGATCGTCGGCGACGAGGCGGTCTCGCTGGAGGCGGGCTCGGGGGCGCTGAAGGTGACGCCGGGCCACGACCCGGTCGACTTCGAGATCGGCGAGCGGCACGGGCTGCCGGTGCTCTCGATCCTCACGCCCGACGGCCACCTCAACGAGGAGGCGGGCGAGTACGCGGGCCTCGAGCGCTTCGCGGCGCGCGATCGTGTGGTCGCCGACCTGCAGGCGCGCAACCTGCTGGAGCGCATCGAGCCGTACACGCACGCCGTCGGCCACTGCCAGCGCTCCGGAACCATCGTCGAGCCGATCGTCTCGGAGCAGTGGTTCATGCGCGTGGCGCCGCTGGCGCGCCCCGCCCTCGACGCGGTGCACGAGGGGCGCATCCGCTTCGTCCCGCCGCGCTTCACGCGCACCTACGAGCATTGGATGGAGAACATCCGCGACTGGACGATCAGCCGCCAGATCTGGTGGGGCCACCGCATCCCCGTGTGGTACTGCGACGACTGCGACGCCGTGACCGTGGCCGTCGAGGACCCGAACCGCTGCGGCGGCTGCGGCGGCGCCGCCATCCGTCAGGACGAGGACACGCTCGACACCTGGTTCTCGTCGGCGCTGTGGCCGCACTCGACGCTCGGCTGGCCCGACCCGGACGCCCCTGACCTGCCGCGCTTCTACCCCACGCAGGTGATGGAGACCGGCTACGACATCATCTTCTTCTGGGTCGCGCGGATGGTGATGCTCTCGCTCTACAACATGCGGGGCGAGGTGCCCTTCGACACAGTGTATCTGCACGGTCTGGTGCGCGCCGAGGACGGCACGAAGATGTCGAAGTCGCACGGCAACGTCGTCGACCCGCTGAGCGTGATCGATCGCTACGGCACGGACGCGCTGCGCTACACCGTTGTCGCCAGCTCCTCGCCGGGGAACGACCAGCGCATCTCCGACCAGCGGCTGGAGGCGGGGCGCAACCTCGCGAACAAGCTCTGGAACGCCTCGCGCTACGTGCTGTCGATGGTCGAGGACGGCGACGAGCTGGCGCTGCCCGCGCCCCCTGCCGGCGCAGACCCGGCGCTGCCCGTCGAGGACCGCTGGATCCTCTCGCGCTGCGAGCGGCTGGTGGAGACCGCCGACGAGCTGCTGGGCAAGCTCGAGCTGGCGGAGGCGCTGCGGCAGCTCCGCGACTTCTTCTGGGAGGAGTTCGCGGACTGGTACATCGAGCTCGCGAAGGTGCGCCTGCGCGAGGGCGATCGGACGCCGCTGCCCGTGCTGGTGCACGTGCTCGACCGGCTGCTGCGGCTCTTCCACCCCTTCATGCCGTTCGTGACGGAGGAGATCTGGCAGCGCCTCGTGGAGCGCCGCCCCGACCCGGAGGCCGCGCCGATGCTGATCGTCGCGCGCTACCCCGAGCCCGACCCTGCGGCGTCGTGGCACGACGCCGCGGCCGAGCGCGAGCTGGCGGCGGCGCAGGACTTCGTGCGCGCGATCCGCAACATCCGCGCCGAGAAGCACGTGGAGGCCGGGCGCTGGGTGGCGGCGTACGTCGTGGGCGCGGAGGCGCTGGAGACGGCGCGCGCGCTGGCTCCGGCGATCGAGCAGCTCGCGCGGGTGCGCCCGCTGCACGTCGTCGCGACGGCTGACGAGGCGCCGTCCGACGGCGTCGTGACCACGGTGCTGCCCGTGGGGCGGGTGGTGCTGCCACTGGGCGGCCTCGTCGACGCGGAGGCGGAGCGCGCGCGGCTGGGCGCCCAGATCGAGCGCCTCGCGGGCGAGATCGCGCGCCTCGAGGGGAAGCTCGCCAACGAGCAGTTCCGCACCCGCGCCCCCGCCGAGGTGGTGGCGAAGGAAGAGGAGCGCCTCGCCACCGCGCGGCAGCAGCGCGCGGGCTTCGAGGGCTCGCTGGCGGAGCTCGGCTGACGTCTCGCGCACACCCTCGCGCGCACGGGGCGCCGAGGGTTGAGTCCAGCGTCCGCCACTGCTAGGGTCGTCGCGCGCCGGGTCCACGGTCCTCGGACGGCGGGCGGCTGGCCCGTGCGCAGCGGTGGCAGCCGCGGTGTGGCCTGCCCGACGCGGTGGGAGCGCTCACGTGGATCAGACCGCCGACCTCCCCGGCCTCTTCGGCAACTACCTCCCCGTGCTGCTGGGCACCGTGGTCGGCTTCGTGCTGGTCCTCTCGGCGCTGATCGGGGCGCGGCTGCTCGCGCCGTTCTCGGAGGAGCGCGAGAAGGGCACGACGTACGAGTGCGGCATGCTGCCGCTGCGCCGTGCCAGCACCAACGTCGGCGTGCGCTTCTACCTCTACGCCATCCTCTTCGTGCTGTTCGACGTGGAGGCGGTGTTCCTCTTCCCGTGGGCGCTCTCGTTCGTGGAGCTGGGCGCGACGGCCTATTACGAGATGCTGGTCTTCATCCTCGTGCTGGGCGCGGGGCTGGGCTACGCGTGGAAGAAGGGAGCCCTCCAGTGGCGATGAGCCCCTCCCGCCCGCCCGGCGCCACCAGCGACACGCCTGTGCAGGCGCCGCCGCTGCCGGGCGCGCCCGCGGAGCCGCACATCGCGCCGCTCTTGCCCGTGGAGCACCCCGCGGATGCGCCGGGGCTCGTCCCCGTGGAGCGGCGGCCCGGCAAGGCGCTCTACAAGACGCTGCTGCCCGGCGTGCTGCAGGTGCCGGCGGACCTGGTGCTGGCGATGGGGCGCAAGTCCTCGCTGTGGCCGATGACGTTCGGGCTGGCGTGCTGCGCGATCGAGATGATCGCCACCTACATGGCGCACTACGACCTCGACCGCTTCGGCATCGTCCCGTGGCCGTCGCCGCGGCAGTCGGACGTGATGATCGTCGCCGGCACGGTGACCAAGAAGATGGCGCCAGCCGTGAAGCTCCTCTACGAGCAGATGCCCAACCCCAAGTGGGTGATCTCCATGGGCGCCTGCGCCACCAACGGTGGCCCCTACACCCGCTACGACCGCGTGCTGCAGGGCGTCGACAAGATCGTCCCCGTCGACGTCTACGTGCCCGGCTGCCCGCCGCGGCCGGAGGCGCTGATCGACGCGCTGATCTCCCTGCAGGAGAAGATCATAGAAGACCGCAAGGTGCTGGGCGCGTGACGGCAGAGGACGGCACCCCGCCCGCCGGCGAGCCGCCGGCCGCGAGCGGCGCCCCCGACGCCGGCGCTGCCGACGCCGGCGCTGCCGAGAGGGGCGCCGACGACGCCGAGCCCAGCGCGGCCCAGGTGGAGGCCGACTACCTCGCGACCACGATCTGGGCGCAGGTCGACGCCGCGCTCTCCGGCATCACCGCCACCCCCGTCACCGCCGAGGAGGAGCGCAGCGTCATCGACCTCGTCGTGCGCATCCCGCCGCGCGAGCTGGTCGCGGGCCTGCGCGCGCTGCGCAGCTCCGAGGATCTGCGCTTCGACTACCTGCGCTGCCTGACCGCCGTCGACCTGGAGGAGGAGGGGGTGGACATCGTCTACCACCTCTACTCGATCGGCGGGAAGCAGAACGTGACCGTGAAGTGCCGGCTGCCCGCCGACCGGCTGGAGGTGGGCAGCGCAACGGCCGTGTGGCGCGCCGCCAACTGGTACGAGCGCGAGGTGCAGGAGATGTTCGGCGTGCGCTTCGAGGGGCACCCCGACCCGCGCAACCTGCTGCTGCCCGAGGAGATGACGGACGTCTTCCCGCTACGCAAGTCGCACCCGCTCGCCGAGATCGAGGTGCTGCAGGGCGAGGGCATCGCCTACGAGGAGGGGGAGCTCTAGGTGGTGACCAGCACCCCGGAGCGGGAGTTCGAGACCCAGGAGCTCCTGATCAACATGGGTCCGCAGCACCCCTCCACCCACGGCGTCTTCCGCATGGTGCTGGGCATCGACGGTGAGCTGGTGACCGAGGTGGTGCCGTACATCGGCTACATGCACCGCGGCGCCGAGAAGCTCTGCGAGACGATGGACTTCCGCCAGGGCGTCGGCTACATGGACCGCACCGAGTACCTGGCGAACTTCAACGCCGAGCTCTCCTACGTGATGGCGGTGGAGAAGCTCGCGGGCATCGAGGTGCCGGAGCGCGCGCAGTGGATCCGCATGATCCTCTGCGAGCTCAACCGCCTCTCCAGCCACTTCATGTTCACGGGCGCCTTCGGTACGGACGTGGGGGTCTTCGGCACCGCGTTCGTCTACTCCTTCCGCGAGCGCGAGGTGATCCAGGACCTCTTCGAGGAGATCACCGGCGACCGGCTGATGTACGCCTACTTCCGGCCGGGCGGCCTCGGCTGGGAGGTGCCCGACAACTTCGAGCAGCGCGTGCAGGAGGTGCTGCTCTCGGCCGAGCGCGGCATCCGCGACATGGACGGCCTGCTCACCCAGAACGAAATCTTCCTCGCGCGCACTAAGAACGTGGGCGTGATCGACGCGCCGGACGCGATCGACTGGGGCATGAGCGGCCCGTCGCTGCGCGCCTCGGGCGTGCCGATGGACATCCGCCGCGACGAGCCCTACCTCTACTACCCGCAGCTGAAGTTCGACGTGATCACCGGCGAGACGGGCGACGTCTTCGACCGCTACTACGTGCGGCTGCAGGAAATGCGCGAGTCCGTGCGGATCGTGGAGCAGTGCATGGAGCGCCTGCGCCCGGGGCCGATCCTCCCGGAGCGGATGCCGCGCATGCTGCGCACGCCGCCCGGTGAGGTCTACGTGCGCACGGAGGCGCCGCGCGGCGAGTTCGGCATCTACCTGGTCTCGCAGGGCGGCAACCGACCGTACCGGCTGAAGATCCGCAGCGCCTGCCTCTCCAACCTGCAGGCGCTGCGCGACATGACCATCGGCCACTACGTGGCGGACGCCGTCATCATCCTCGGCTCGATCGACATCGTGCTCTGCGAGGTCGACCGGTGAACGTCGAGCTCTTCGGCGGGGAGATCAACGTCTGGTGGGACGCGCTCGCGCGGCTCGGCCTCGCCGTGGGGGCGATGACCGTGGTGGCGATGGGGCTGATCTACCTCGAGCGCAAGGTGATCGCGCGCTTCCAGCAGCGCCTCGGGCCCACGCGCACGGGGCCGATCGGGATGCTGCAGGCGCTCGCGGACGCGGTGAAGCTCGTCGGCAAGGAGGATCTGCGCCCGCGGAACGCGGACCCGTGGGTCTTCGAGCTGGCGCCGTACTTCGTCTTCGTCCCGATCTTCCTCGTCTTCGTGGCCGTGCCGTTCGCCTTCGACTGGCAGATCCGCGTGCTGGAGCTGGGCCTGCTCTACGTGGTGGCGATCTCCTCGGTGAACATCGTGGGCTGGGTGATGGCGGGCTGGGGCTCCGACAACCGCTACGCGATGCTGGGCGCGCTGCGCGCCGCCGCGCAGGGCATCTCCTACGAGCTGCCGCTCGTCATCTCGCTCGTGGCCGTCGCGATGATCGTGAGTCAGCTGGACTCGGCCGGTGAGGTGCTGCGCGGCTCGCTGAACCTGCACACGATCGTCGAGGAGCAGGGCCACATCCCCTACATCGTCTGGCAGCCGCTGGCGTTCGCGATCTTCTACATCGCGATGTTGGCCGAGCTGAACCGCACCCCCTTCGACATCCCGGTCGGCGAGTCCGAGGTGGTCGGCGGCCCCTTTGTGGAGTACTCGGGCATCCGCTGGTCGATGTTCTTCCTCGCCGAGTACACGGCGCTGTTCCTGCTGTCGCTCGTGGGCGCGGCGGTCTTCCTCGGTGGCTGGGCGTGGCCGCTGGGCGAGGAGCTGCGAGGCGAGAACGAGCTGTTGGGCGTGCTCTACCAGCTCGGCCTGACGCTGGCGAAGACGGGCTTCCTCATCTTCACCGTGTTCTGGGTCCGCTCCACCATGCCGCGCATGCGCATCGATCAGCTCATGGCGTTCTCGTGGAAAGTGCTGCTGCCGCTGGCCTTCGCGCAGATCCTCGTCAACGGTCTGATTCTCGTCTACGACTGGCCGGACGTGCTGCTGCTGCTGACGAGCGGTGCCGGGCTGGTGGCGCTGGTGGCGATCGTCGACCGCGCGGTGACACGGCCCGCACAGCGGCCGCCGCGGCCCGCCGCGGCGGCGCTGGGAAGCGAGGCTGCCTCATGAGGGGTATCGCGAAGGCGATGCTGACCACGATCGGCGTCTTCGCGCGCCGGCCGGTGACGCGCGAGTACCCGGAGCGACACCGCCCCCTCCCCGAGCGCGACCGGGCCTTCCCGCTGCTGCTCTGGGACGGCGACCTGGACGAGCCGTTCTGCACGGGCTGCCACGCCTGCGAGCGCGCCTGCCCCGTGGAGTGCATGACGGTGCTGATGAAGGACAACCCCGCGCACACGTCGCTGGGCGGCACCTCCTCGCGGCGCAAGATCATCGACAAGTTCTGGATCGACTACGCCCGCTGCATGCGCTGCAACATCTGCGTCGAGGTCTGCAACTTCGACGCGATCGCCATGAACAACACCTGGTCGGGCCATGAGATGTCCGTCTACGACCGCGCCGACCTGGTGTTGGACCTGCCGCAGCTGCTGGCGCAGCACAAGGCCGGCGCGATCGACGAGTGGGTCGCGCCGTGAGTCACGCCACCCGCCGCACCACGCCCGGCTGCGCCACGCCGAGCCGCGCCGGCGGCGTCGAGGGGGCCGCCCTGTAATGGATCGGCTGCCGCTGCCCGCGCAGTTCGACCGCATCATCATGACGGGCGGCCTCGTCGCGAGCCTGGCGCTGGCGCCGCTGCTGCTCGTGCTCGTGGTGCTGCTCGCGGTCGACGAGATCAGCGCGCCCGAGCTCGTCTTCTGGCTCGTCGCCGCGATCGTGATCGCGGGCGCGCTGGGCACGGTGCTGCTGCCCAACGTCGTCTACGCGGCGCTCTCGCTGGTGGCCGCGCTGCTGGGCGTGGCCGGCGTCTACCTGCTGCTGGGCTCGGAGTTCCTCGCGCTGGCGCAGGTGCTGATCTACGGCGGCGGCGTCGTGATCCTGCTGATCTTCGGACTGATGCTGACCAACGCCACGGACGACCCGATCGTCACCGACGGCGCGCAGAAGCCGTTCGCCGCGATCGTGGGGCTGCTGCTGGGCGGCGTGATCGTCGCCGCGGCCTACGACGCCGAGTGGGGCGCGACCGAGGCGACGGCCACCTCGCTGCGGGACTTCGGCGAGCTGCTCTTCGGCGACTTCATGGTGCCGTTCATCATCATCGCGGTGCTGCTGGACGTGGCGCTCACGGGCGCCTACCTCAACGCGCGCCGCGACCGCGAGCCCGTCGCCTCTGAGCCGCCGGCCGAGCCATCGAGCGGTGGCGGGGGGCAGCCCTCGTGATCCCGATCGAGAATTTCCTGCTGCTGTCGGGAGCGCTCTTCGCGATCGGCTTCTACGGCGTGCTGGCGCGGCGCAGCGCGATCCTGATCCTGATGTCGGTGGAGCTGATGCTCGCCGCGGTGTCGATCAACCTCGTCGCGTTCGCCTCCTATCTGGACGCGGAGCGCGTGGGGCTGGTGTTCGCGATCTTCGTGATCACGGTGGCGGCGGCGGAGGTCGGGCTCGCGCTCGGCATCGTGCTGCGGCTCTACCGCGATCGGCGCACGGCGAACGTCGACGAGGCGGACGAGCTGAGGTGGTAGCGCCCGCGCGCTGAGGACGCCGCCGCTCCACCGCGCTGGACAGCCGCCGAGGGGACGCGGGGCCGGCGGCGGAGGCGCGAGGGGCCGGGACGTCTGGGGAGGGGAGTCAGCGTGGGCATGGAGCAGGCGTGGCTGCTGCCCGCCATCCCCGCCGCCGCCTTCGTGGTGGTGGCGCTCTTCAACCGCTTCATCCCGCGCCACGGCGACTGGCTCGCCATCCTCGGCATGCTCGCGGTGGTCGTGATCGGCGCCGCGGTCGCGCTCGACTTCCAGGGCTCCTTCGACCACGGCGTCTTCTCGCCGGGCCTCGAGCACGAGTACAACTTCGAGTGGGCCTCCATCGGCGACGTGCTGCGCATCGACTTCTCGACCTACGTGGACGCGATCACCATCGTCATGGTCACGGTCGTCTCCTTCGTGGCGCTGATGGTGATGGTCTACTCGGTCGGCTACATGCGCGGCGAGGCCCGCTACGGCTGGTACTTCGCGCTGCTCTCGTTCTTCACCGCGGCGATGCTGCTGCTGGTGATCTCGGGCAACCTGCTGCAGCTCTACCTCGCGTGGGAGGGCGTGGGCCTCGCCTCCTACCTGCTGATCGGCTTCCACTGGGAGCGCCAGAGCGCCGCCGAGGCGGCGAAGAAGGCGTTCATCACCACCCGCATCGGCGACGTGGGCCTCTTGATCGGCATCATCTTGCTGTGGCGCGAGGCCGGCACCTTCGACATCCAGCAGATCATCGAGCTGGCGCGTGCCGGCCACTTCGACGAGACCTACCTCACCGTCGCGATGCTCTTCCTCTTCGCGGGTGCCGCCGGCAAGTCGGCGCAGTTCCCGCTGCACGTCTGGCTGCCCGACGCGATGGAGGGCCCGACGCCCGTCTCCGCGCTGATCCACGCCGCGACGATGGTGGTGGCCGGCGTCTACCTGGTGGCGCGCATGCTCCCCGTCTTCGACGAAGTGCTGGTCGCGCGCGACGTGGTGCTCTACGTGGGGCTGGGCACGGCGCTGATGGCCGCGACGATGGGGTTGGTCGCCAGCGACATCAAGCGCGTGCTCGCCTTCTCCACGGTCTCGCAGCTCGGCTTCATGTTCGTCGCGCTGGGCGCCGGCTCCGTGACGGCCGCGATGTTCCACCTCTTCGCGCACGCCTTCTTCAAGTCGCTGCTCTTCCTCGGCTCGGGCTCGGTGATCCACGCGACCGGGCAGCAGGAGGTGGAGCGGCTCGGCGGGCTCTGGCGCAAGATGCCGCTGACCACCGTGACCTTCGTGATCGGCGGCCTGGCGCTGGCGGGCATCGTCCCGCTCGCCGGCTTCTGGTCGAAGGACGAGATCCTCTTCGAGTCGCTCGAGGGCGGCTCCACCGCGGTCTACGTGATCCTCGCCGCCACCGCGGGGCTGACGGCGCTCTACACCACGCGGCTGATCGTGCTCACCTTCTTCGGCGCGCCGCGCGACCGCGCGGCCTACGACCACGCGCACGAGTCGCCGTGGATAATGGTCGCGCCGCTCGTGGTGCTGGCGGCGCTGGCCTCGGTGGCCGGCTTCGTCGCGCTCGACGGCGTGGGCGAGGCGCTGGGCTTCGCGGGCGGCATCGGCGAGCTCGTCTTCGTCGGCGAGCACGGCCACGCGTTCGAGTTCCACTCCGACATAGCGGTGCCCGCCACCGTGACGGCGCTGCTCGCGATCGGCGTCGGCCTCGCCTACTGGTGGGGCACCGCCGAGCGGGCGGCGCGCGCCCGCGCCTGGGCGCCCGAGCTGCACCAGCTGCTGGTGCAGCGTTACTACCTGGACGACCTCTACCAGGCCGTGATCGACCGCGTGGTGCTCGGCGCCGCGGGCGTCGTCGCCTGGTTCGACGACCGCGTGGTCAACCGCACGGGCGTGGACGGCGGCGCGCAGAGCATCGGCTACACCGGCCTGCGGCTGAAGTTCCTGCAGACGGGGCGCATTCCCAACTACGCCCTCGCGATGGCGGTGGGCATCGTGACGCTTGCCCTCGTGGCCTTTGGGACGAGCTAGGCGTTCGGGACGAGCGAGCGCGCTCCCGGCGGGGGCGCGAGACGCAGGAGGTCGATAGACGTGAGGCGCGATGACTGAGAACGACGGCTTCGTCCTGCTGGCGCTCTTCCTGCTGCCCCTGGGGAGCGCGCTGCTGCTGATGGCGACGCCCTCGCGCGAGCGCTCCGCGATCATCGGCATCACCGCCGCGTCGAGCCTCGCGATGTTCGTGCTCTCCGTCTACGTCTTCCTCTCCTACGACTACAGCGGCCCCGAGCAGTTCCAGGGCGTGCGCGCGTGGACCTGGATGGAGAACGTGGGGATCCTCGGCGACAAGGGGATCCAGCTCAAGGTCGGCGCGGACGGCATCGCCGCGGCGATGGTCCTGCTGACGGGCATCATTACGCTGGCCGGCACGTGGGTGTCGTGGAAGGTGCAGTACCGCACCAAGGACTTCTTCATCCTGCTGTACATCCTGGCCGCGGGTGTCTTCGGCACCTTCGTGATGCTCGACCTCTTCTTCTGGTTCCTGCTCTACGAGACCGCCGTGCTCCCGATGTACCTGCTCATCGCCGTGTGGGGCTCCACCCGCAAGGAGTACGGCGCGATGAAGCTGATGATGATGCTGCTGGCCGCGTCCATCCTCATCTTCGCGGCGATCTTCGCGATCTTCACCGAGGCGGGCATCGGCACCTTCGACCTCGAGCAGCTCTTCGCCGCCGACTACTCCACCGGCTTCCAGAAGGCCGCCTTCCCCGCGATCGCGATCGGCTGCGGCACGCTGGGCGGCCTCTTCCCGTTCCACTCGTGGTCGCCCGACGGCCACGCGGCCGCGCCCACCGCCGTCTCGATGCTGCACGCGGGCGTGCTGATGAAGCTCGGCGCGTTCGGCATCATCCGCCTCGGCTTCCAGATCCTGCCCGAGGGCGCCGAGTTCTGGGCACCCGGCCTGCTCACCCTCGGCATCATCGCCGCGCTCTACGGCGCCATCTCCGCGCTGCGCCAGACGGACCTGAAGCTGATGACGGGCTTCTCGTCCGTCTCGCACATGGGCTACGTCTTCGTCGGGCTCGGCACGTTCAACGCCATCGGCATCACGGGCTCCGTGCTGCAGATGTTCGCGCACGGCGTGATGACGGCCCTCTTCTTCCTGCTGATCGGCGCGATGTACGACCAGTCGCACGACCGCGAGATCCCCCACTTCTCGGGGATGGCGAAGCAGATGCCGATCTGGGCGGCGTTCTTCATCATCGCGGGCCTCGCCTCGCTGGGACTGCCGGGGCTCTCGGGCTTCGTCGCCGAGGTGCACATCTTCATCGGCGCCTTCCGCGCCTATCCCGTCGTCGGCGGGCTCGCCGTGCTCACGGCCGCGATCACGGCCACCTACCTGCTGCGCATGTTCGCGCAGTCGTTCTTCGGCGAGATGCATCCCGCGTGGGGCGGGCTGCGGGACATGGCGTGGACCGAGCGCGCCGGCGCCGCGCTGCTGACGGGCGCCATCCTCTGGCTCGGCATCTGGCCCTCGCCGTGGATCGACCGCATCGCGACCACCGTCCAGGGTCTGCAGGGGGTGACCCTGTGAGCTCCCACCTCGACTACTCGCTGCTCATCCCGGAGCTGATCCTCGCGGGCAGCGCGGCGCTGGTGCTCTTCGCCGACGCCTTCCGCGTCGAGCTGCGGCTCAACCGCCGCCTGATCCCGTGGCTCGCCGCGCTGGGCGCGCTCGTCGCGGGCGCCGTCTCGCTGGCCTACCTCGACACCTCGGACAGCTTCGCCGAGCTGCTGACCATCGACGACTTCACCACGTTCTTCCGCGTGCTCTTCACGGCGATCGTGGTCGTGCTAATCCTCGGGTCGCACGAGTACGTCGAGCGGAACGTGCGCCACATCGGCGAGTTCTACGCGCTGCTGCTGCTCGCGACGGTGGGCGCTATCTACATGTCCGCGGCGCAGGAGCTGATCACCGCCTACATCTCGATCGAGCTGCTCTCCTTCTCGCTCTACGTCGCCGTCTCGCTCACCCTCGCCGACCGCCGCTCGGGCGAGGCGAGCCTGAAGTACGTGCTGCTGGGCGGCGTCGCCTCCGCGATGCTGCTCTACGGCCTCTCGCTCATCTACGGCGTCGCCGGCTCCACGAGCTACGCCGAGATCCACGAGGCGCTCAGCGGCGGCACCGCCGACTTCGAGTGGGCGCTCGTGCTCGGCCTCGCGCTCATCGTCGGTGGGCTCGGCTTCAAGGCGTCCGCCGTGCCCTTCCACATGTGGACGCCCGACGCCTACGAGGGCGCGCCGCTGCCGATCACGGCCTTCCTCTCCGCCACCTCGAAGGCCGCGACCTTCGCGCTGCTGCTGCGCGTCTTCGGCGGCCCGCTGCTCCCCGTCATCGACGACTGGCAGTGGATGATGGCCTCGATCGCCGTCCTGACGATGGCGTTCGGCAACCTGATCGCGCTGCAGCAGAGCAATATCAAGCGGCTGCTCGCCTACTCCTCCATCGGGCAGGTCGGCTTCATGCTGATGGCGATCACCGCCATCTCGCAGGACACGTCGAGTGCGCTGCTGCTGCACATGGCCGGCTACCTGGTGACGAACCTCGCGGTGTTCACGGCGGTGATCGCGGTCTACAACCGCACGGGCGACGAGCGCATCGTGGGCTTCCGCGGCCTCGCCGAGACGCAGCCCTACCTCGCGCTGGTGCTGACGGCGGGCCTCTTCTCGCTCGCCGGCATGCCGCTGGTCGCGGGCTTCGCGACGAAGTTCATCCTCTTCCAGGCCGTCGCGAGCGAGGGCTTCCTGTGGCTCTCGGTGGTCGCGGTCATCGCGAGCACGCTGTCGCTCTACTACTACCTGCAGGTGGTGCGGCAGATGTACCTCTACGAGCCCGACGGCGACGCGACCCGCTGGCGCCCCTCGCTCACCAGCTACGTGACGACGGGCGGCCTGCTCGCCGGCGTGGTGCTGATCGGTATCTACGCAACCCCGGTCTTCGAGCTCGCCGACGGCGCAGCCACCGCCCTCTTCGCCTAGGCAGCGTTCCGCTGCACTCGAGGGGCTGCCGGCAGCGTTCCGCTGCACTCGAGGGGCTGCCGCCGCCACTGAGGGGTGCGCGTGTTCGGGCGGTGCCTCAGCGGGCCCGATGGCTGCAGAGCGTCGGTCGCATCGGCAGGGACGGGGGGAGGCGCTCGACGCCCGTTCAGGGCGCGCGGTAGCCCACGAGGTCGAGCCGAACGCACGCCGCGCAGCCATCAGGCCCGCTCCGCGTCCCGCCCGAGAACCTAGGCGGGTCAGTGCCGGCGGCAGCCCCAAGGTCGAGCGGAACGCTCGCCGCGCAGCCCTCAGGCCCGCTTCCGCCTCCCGCCCGAGAACCTAGGCGCGTCAGTGGCGGCGGCAGCCCCCAGGGTCGAGCGGAACGCTCGTGGTTAGAGGAGGGGGAGGTAGCGGATGCGCTCGTACTCGGTCACCTGCACGCGGTAGCGGGCCCACTCCTCGCGCTTGTTGGTGATCAGCGTCTCGAAGACGTGGTCGCCGAGCGTCTCGCGCATCAGCGTCGAGGCGGCGAACGCCTCGATCGCCTCGCCCAGCGAAGAGGGGAGCGCGGCCGGGCCGGCGCTGTCGTCGGCACCGGCAGTGGCGCGGGCGGGGGGCGGCAGCTCGTAGCCGCCGTCCACGCCCGCGAGCCCCGCCGCCAGCACCGCCGCCAGCGCGAGGTAGGGGTTGCAGGCCGCGTCGGGCGCCCGGTACTCGACGCGCGTCGACAGCTCCTGGCCCGGCCGATGCTCGGGCACGCGCACCAGCTCCGCCTGGTTGTGCGGCGACCAGCCCTGGTGCGTCGGCGCCTCGAAGCCCGGGACGAGCCGCTTGTAGGAGTTCACCCACTGGTTCGTGACCAGCAGCGTCTCGGGCGCGTGCCGCAGCAGCCCCGCCGCGAACTGCCGCGCGAGCGTCGACAGTCGTAGATCACCGTCCGCGTCGTAGAAGGCGTTGCGCTCGCCGCGGAAGAGCGAGAGCTGCAGGTGCATCCCGGAGCCGTTGTGCTCCGTCATCGGCTTGGGCATGAAGGTGGCGTACACGCCGTGGCGCAGCGCCACCTCCTTCACCACGACGCGGTAGGTCATGATGGCGTCCGCCATCGTCATCGCGTCGGTGTAGCGCAGATCCATCTCGTGCTGGCTGGGCGCCACCTCGTGGTGGGAGAGCGCGACGCCGATGCCCAGCTCCTCCAGCATCAGCACCGTCTCGCGGCGCAGGTCGGAGGCCCCGTCGAAGGCGGTGAGATCGAAGTAGCCGCCCGTATCGAGCGGCTCCGTGCCGTGCGCGTCGCGGAAGTAGAAGAACTCGATCTCCGGCGAGACGTAGAAGGTGAAGCCGGCCTGGGCCGCGAGCGCGAGCGTGCGCTGGAGCACGGCGCGCGGGTCCCCCGCGAAGGGCTCGCCGCCCGGCTCGCGGATGTCGCAGAACATGCGCGCCACGGCCTGCTCGCGCGGGCGCCACGGCAGCAGCTGGAAGGTCGCGGCGTCCGGCACCGCGAGCATGTCCGTCTCCTCTGCGCGCGCGAAACCGCGGATCGAGGAGCCGTCGAAGGAGATGCCGTCGGCGAGCGCGTGCTCCAGCTCCTCCACCGTGATCGCCACGGACTTCAGCATCCCCAGGATGTCGGTGAACCAGAGGCGGATGAACTTGACGTCGTGGTCGCGGCACGCCTGCAGCACGTGCTGGCGAGAGCCGGAGTCATCCATCGTCGTGCTCTCCTGTGCCGCCCCGGCGGAGCGCGCGAGGGGCCCCGCAGGGCCCCTCGTCGTCGCGGCTGGCGGCGGGCCCTCGCTACACGAGCCCCCGCTAGGCGCGCCCGCTAGGCGTGCCCGCTAGGCGTGCCCACTAGACGAGCCCATTAGACGAGCCCATTAGACGTGGAAGTACATCTCGTACTCGTACGGCGTCGGGCGCTGCCCCTGCTCGTCGATCTCCTCGCGCTTCCACTTGAGGTAGAGATCGAGCACGTCGGAGGTGAACACGCCGCTCGCGAGCAGGAAGTCGTGGTCTGCCGCCAGCGCGTCGATCGCCTCGGTCAGCGACCCCGGCACCTTGGGGATCGAGAGCGCCTCCTCGGCCGTCAGCTCGTAGATGTTGCGGTCGATCGGATCGCCCGGCTCGATCTGGTTCTGGATGCCGTCGATGCCCGCCATCAGCATCGCCGCGAAGGCGAGGTAGGCGTTGCACGAGGCGTCGGGCGGGCGGAACTCGATGCGCTTTGCGCCCGCCGACATGTCGTAGGTGGGGATGCGTACCGCCGCCGAGCGGTTGCGCATCGAGTAGACGAGGTTCACCGGCGCCTCGAAGCCCGGCACCAGCCGCTTGTAGGAGTTGGTGGTGGGCGCGGCGAAGGCGAGCACCGCGGGCGCGTGGCGCAGCAGCCCCCCCACGTAGTGCCGCGCGAGCTGCGAGAGGCCCGCGTAGCCGTTGGCGTCGTAGAAGAGCGGCTGCCCGTCCTTCCACAGCGACTGGTGGGTGTGCATCCCGGTGCCGTTGTCGCCGAAGATCGGCTTCGGCATGAACGTGGCGACCTTACCGTGCTGGCGCGCCACGTCCCGCACGATGTGCTTGTACCACTGGTTGAAGTCGCCGCGGCGCGTGAGCGTGTCGAAGCGGGTGGCGATCTCGCCCTGGCCGGCGGTCGCCACCTCGTGGTGGCTGACCTCGGTGGTGATGCCCACGGCGTGCATCGCCTCGTGCATCTCCCAGCGCAGATCGGCCTGCGTGTCGAAGGGGGCGGTCGGCGAGTAGCCCTCCTTGCCCGGCACCTTGTAGCCGAGGTTCGGGCCCTCGTCGCGGGCGCTGTTCCAGTGCGCCTCGACCGAGTCCACGTAGTAGAACGCCGTGTGCTGCGTCTGGTGGTAGCGCACGTCGTCGAAGACGAAGAACTCGCTCTCCGGGCCGAAGTACGCGGCGTCCGCGATGCCCGTCGAGCGCAGGTACTCCTCCGCCTTGTCGCCGATGTGCCGCGGGTCGCGCGAGTACGCCGAGCGCGTGATCGTGTCCGCGACCTCGCAGATCACGGTCAGCGTGGGGATGTCCCGCGAGGAGGTCGGGTCGTAGACCGCCGTGTCCAGGTCCGGCATGAGCAGCATGTCCGAGTCCTGGATCTGCTGGAAGCCGCGCAGCGAGGAGCCGTCGAAGCCCAGGCCCTGCTCCATCAGCTCGGGGGTGAAGCGCTCCGCGGGGATCGTGAACTGCTGCCAGCGGCCGAACAGGTCGGTGACGCGGAGCTCCACGCGGCGCACGCCGCGCGACTCCATCAGCTGCTTGACCTCGTCGTAGCTCACGCGCGCTCCTTTCCCGCCCCGGCGGCCGTCGCCGGACCTCGTCCCCTCGCCGGCGCCGTCGTGTGTGGGTCCGGGCGCTGCGAGCCAGACGACGATAGGGAGCGCCGATTTCCCGCGCGTTACCCCGCTGTTACGGGCATGTTTCCGCTGCCCCGCCCTCGACGCCGCGCGTCCTGAGTCGAGGCGGCGCGTCGAGGTGGCGCGCGGGGCGCTCAGGCGTCGATGAAGCGGTAGCCGACGTTGCGCACCGTCTCCACGTACTGGCGCCGCCCCTCAATCTTGGAGCGGATACGGCGCACGTGGACGTCCACCGTGCGGGCGCCGCCGTAGTAGTCGTAGCCCCACACGCGGTCCAGCAGCGCCTCGCGCGTGAAGGGCCGGCCGGGGCTGCCCGCGAGGCACGCCAGCAGCTCGTACTCTTTGTAGGTGAGGTCGACGACCTCGCCGTCGACGGTGACGGTGTAGCGCTCGAGGTCGATCACCACGCCGCCGCGCGTGAGCACGGAGCCGCCGTCGCCGCCGTCGTTCCAGAGCGCGCGCAGCACGCGCACGCGCAGCTCCTCGGCGTCCAGCGGCGGCACGATGAAGTCGCTCACCGCCACGCCGGGCCCGAGCAGCGCGAGCTGCTCGGGCGCCGCGATCGCGAGCACGCTCGCCGTGCCCTCGATCGCCGGGTCGCGCAGCAGCGCCGCGAGGCCGCCGCCGGTCATGCCCGCGCGCCCGCCGCGCTCGGAGAGACCGCCGCGCTCCACGAGTCCGCGCGGCGCGGGCGTTCCGCCGCCCCGCGCAGCCCCCCCACCCAGCGGAAGCCCGAGGTCGAGGAGCAGCAGCCGCGGCCGCCACTCGCGCGCCACCAGCAGGCCGCCCGTGAGCGAGGCCTCCTGCCGCAGCAGCACGCCTTCCACGCTCAGCGCGGACTCCACCGCCGCGACGTAGGCGGCGCTGTCGGAGAGCAGGAGCACCCGCTGCATGACCGGATTGTAGCCGCCGCGCCCGCCGGCATCGACGCCGGCGCGAGGCGGCCGAGGCGGGGCGAGCACGAGGCGACCGAGGCGCGGCGAGTTCGGGGAAAGACCCTGTCCCCGCGGCACGTGACGCTGTTATTATGCCTCGCTGCGGGAGCAGGGAGGCACCCGATGCTGGTCGTGGAGACCGAGGACCTCACCAAGATCTATCAGAAGCGCTACATCGCCCTCAACGCGCTCTTCATGCGCGTGGAGAAGGGGACGGTGTACGGGCTGGTGGGGCCCAACGGCGCCGGCAAGTCCACCACGTTCCGCCTGCTGCTGGGACTGCAGCGCCCCACCGCGGGCAGCGTGGCCGTGCTGGGCGAGGCGATGACGGCGGAGCGGGCCGATCTGCGCCGCCGCATCGGCTTCCTGCCGACCAACCCCAGCTTCCCGCGCCACCTCACGCCGATCGGCTACCTCGAGTTCGTGGGGCGCCTCCTCGGCATGCCGCCGGACCGCGCGAAGATCCAGCTCGCGCAGCTGCTCCAGGCCGTCGACCTGACGAGCGCTGCCTCGCAGCGGCTCGAGAGCTTCTCGACGGGCATGCTGACCCGCGTCGGCATCGCGGCCGCGCTGATGAACGACCCGGAGCTGCTGATCCTCGACGAGCCGACCTCGGGGCTCGACCCCTCGGGGCGCAAGCAGATCATCGAGCTGATCCGCCAGATCGCGGGCCGCGACCGCACGATCATCATCTCGACGCACATCCTGGGCGACGTGGAGCGCGTCTGCACGGACATCGGCCTCATCTCGCAGGGGCGGCTGATCTACACCGGGCCGATGTCGGAGATGCGCCGGCTCGCGCGGCAAGGCACGATCTCCGTCGAGATCGAGGGCAACCTCGCCGCCTTCGAGGAGCAGGTGCCGACGCTCGACCAGTTCTCCTCGCTGCGCTGGGAGCGCATGGGCAACGAGTTCCGCATCACCTTCCTGGGCACGCAGCCGCTGGCGGATTACATCCAGCGCGTGGTGGCGCTGATCGACCGCACGGGCGTCGAGCTGCTGCACCTGGACACCGGACCCGACGAGATCGAGGAGGCGTTCCTGGGGCGGTTGGAGGAGGACCGCTCGCGCGACATCCTGCGCGTCGCCGCCTGGGCCGCGACGCAGGAGATCTCCGGGCACGAGGCGACCCGGCGCCCGCCCGTCTTCGAGGAGGAGAAGCGGCGGCTGCTCGCCAATCAGCCGCTCCCGCCCGAGCACGGGACGCACGCCGACATCTAGCCGCGGACCAGCCAGCCGATGCCCCGCCGACCGGCCGCCGGGCCGGGCGGCACCGGGGGCCGGCAGGCGACGAGAGGATGGCCGATGCAGGCGTACATCGCGCTTCTGCGCTACGACGTGGGGCAGCTGGCGCGCTCGTGGCTGGTGCGGCTGTGGGTCGCGCTGCTCGTCGTGCCGGCGCTCTTCGTCGTCGTCGTGGCCGCGAACGAGGACGAGAAAGCGTCGGAGACGCTGGCCGCCTACATCGCCGCCGTGCTCGTGCCGCTCTCCGCTCTCGTCGTGGCGATCGTGAGCTCGGCCGCCGTCTCCGCCGAGTCGTCGGTGGCCGCCGACTCAATCCTGTCGCGCTCCGTGACCCGCAGCGAGTACATCGCGGCGAAGGTGACCTCGCGACTGGGGATGACGGTGCTGGTGTTCGCCGCCGTCGCGATCCCGTTCGCCTACCTGATCGTGCGCTACTCGAAGGACGTCGACACCTCCGTCGGGGGCGTGGTGGCGGGCCTGCTGATGGTGGGCACGGGGCTCGTCTTCCTCGCCGCGCTCGGCATCGCGCTCTCCACGCTGCTGCGCAACGCGCTGCTGGCCGCGCTGATCGTGCTCGCCGCGGTCATCTCGTCGGGCGGCGCGTTGCAGTTCCTCGGTCTGCCGTGGATGAGCAGCACCGCCGTGCTGAGCGACCTGGCGGCGATCTTCCGCGGCGACGTCGAGAATCCGGCGTGGCACGCGACGCGCGTCATCACCGTCTTCTCGATTCTCACGGCGCTCGGCGTGGCGGCGTCGTTCTTCGTCTTCCGCCGCCGCGACCTGTAGCGCGCGAGCCGCTAAGCTCCGCGGCATGGCGGCGGGGCGTCTCTACTCCAGCAGCGTGGAGCTGGCCGAGCTCGGCACGCACGCGGGCCTGCGGCTGCGCGGCCGCGTGCGCCGGCGCGCGCTGCGGCTCTCGATCGGCGGCGCGGGCGAGAGGCGCGCGCTCTCGCTAACGCTGGTGCGGCTGCGCCCGCTCGCCGTCGAGGTGGCCGACGGGCGCGGGACGCGGCTCGTGCCGATCGACGCGGCACCGCACCCCGCGGAGCAGATGGCCAGGCGGCTGGCGCTGGTCGCGCTGGGCTGCGCGCTTGTGATCGGGATCGCGAGACGGCTGCGCCGCGCGCGGCGCGGCGGGGAGGGGACACGGCGATGATGGAGAGCACGGACGTCGTTCGCGAGCTGGGGCAGATCCCGCTCCGCGCCTCGGCGGAGGGCTGCTTCGGCACCCCCACTACGGCCGGTGATCGCACGGTCATCCCCGTCGCCGAGGTGGGCTTCGGCATGGGCATCGGCTGGGGCGGCGGCCACAGCAAGGAGGACGACTCGATGGGCGGCGGCGGCGGCGGTGGCGGCGATCGAGGTCGGGCCGGACGGCGTCTCGATCCACCCGATCGAGGACCGCACCGCGATCACGCTGGCGCGCATCGCCTTCGTCGGCGCGACGATCGCGCTCGTCGCGCGCACGCTGCTCAAGCTGGTGCGCGGCTAGCGGCCGCCGCCGAGGCCCGCGCCAGGCCGCGCCCGCCCACCGGGTGCGCCGACGAGGGCCGCGGGGTAGCGCGGCTTGATCGCGTCGGGGGCCGCTCCCAGAATCGCTCACAGGCCGGTGTAGCTCAGTGGCAGAGCAGCTGTTTCGTAAACAGCAGGTCGAGGGTTCGAATCCCCCCGCCGGCTCCACCCCGCGGGCCGCGGTCCGGCCCGGGACGACATCGCGGAGCGCCGCGCCGAGATGGAGCGACGATGAGCAAGCTGCGCGATCTGGTGCGGCAGGCGGCGCGCCCCCACCCGCAGGCGATCGGCTTCGCGCGCACCAGGCAGGGCCCAGCGACGCCGGCGATCGTGGTGGTGGCGCTGGTCGCGGACGCCGAGGCTGCGCGCGCCGCCGTTGAGGCGGAGGCCGGCGCGCTCCTCTACACCGGCCTGCCCGCCGACGCCGCGGGCGTGGTCGAGGCCGCGGGCTCGCGGCCGGTCGGTTGCCGCCTCGACGCCGCGACCGGGGCCGAGGCCGCGGCGCTGGCCGAGGCGGGGGTCGACTTCCTCGTCTTCGACGACGGCCGCGCCGAGGCCGCGGCGCTCCGGCCGCCGGAGCTGGGGCGCGTGCTGCTGCTCGCCGGTGACGAGGACGAGGAGCGCCTGCGCACGCTGGCGGCGCTCGAGCCGGAGGCCGCGCTCGTCGCTCCGCCGACCGACGCCACCGCGGTCGGCCGCGCCTCCGCGCGCGCGCTGGCCGCGCTGCGCCGCCGCGCCGAGCTGCTGCGCGCGCCGCTCGCGATCGAGGCGGGGGCGCTGGACGCGGACACGCTCGAGGCGTGGCGCGACGCCGCGGCGCCGATCGTCGTGGTCGCGGGCGAGCGGGTAGCCGAGGCGGTGGCCGCCGCCTCGGACGTGCCGCTGCCCCACGAGGGCGAGCGCCCGCGAGAGCGATCCGCGGCGCTGCCGCCCGCCGTCGCGGCGCGCGCCGAGGAGCGCCACGAGCACGACCACGACGATGAGGACCGGCTGCCCCGACGCTGAGCGGCGGCCCGCGCCTCTTCGGTCCCGTCCCGTTCCTTGACGGGCTCGATCGCGCCTCCCTAGGATTCGCGCCGTGACCCAGACCAGCGACGAGACGCCCGCGCGCGACGCGGCCCCGGAGGCCGCGGACGACGACGACGCGCGCTACCAGATCGGCGAGGTCGCCGACCGCACGGGCGTGACGCAGCGCACGCTGCGCTTCTACGAGGAGCGCGAGCTGATCACGCCGGCCGAGCGGATGGAGGGGGGCTTCCGCCTCTACTCCGAGAACGACATCGAGCGCGTGGCGCTGATCAAAAGGCTGCAGGAGCTGCTGGGCCTCAGCCTCGCCGACATCAAGGAGATGGTGGACGCCGAGCAGCTTCGCGACCAGATCCGCGCGACGTTTCGCCCCGACCGCGAGCTGCCGGCGCGCCGCAAGCGCGTGCAGCTGGTGATGGACGCCACGCGCCGGCAGCTCGCGATCGTCGAGCAGAAGAGCCAGCAGCTGATCGAGATGCGCAGCGAGCTGCGCGAGCGCCTCGGGGTGTTGGAGACGCGCGCGCAGGAGATCGAGGACGCAATGTCGCGCGAGCCGACGCCCTCGGACTAGGCGCCCTCGGACTAGCGGCAGGCGGCTCGCCCGAGCCCGCGGGCCTCGACGCTCCGCCGACGCGCGGGGTGCGCGCGGCGGAGCGGGCGGCGGGCGCTAGGTGTAGTTCCCACGTAGGTTGTTGACAGGATGAGGGGCCTCGCCCGCTGCTGTGTGTGACAGCACGGCAGTAGCGAGGAGAGGACACCCTCATGGCCCATCGTAACGCGCGGCTGACGCCGCTGACCCGACTCGAGCTCGTGCGGGAAGTGGACGCCGGCTGGCCCCAGGCTGAGGTCGCTCGCCACTTCCGCGTCTCCCGCCACACCGTTGCCAAGTGGCTGGGGCGCTTCCGGGCGGAGGGAGCGGCAGGGCTCGAGGACCGCAGCTCCGCCCCGCGCGCGCATCCCCGGCGCACGCCGCCCGAGCTGGAGCGACGCATCTGCGCCGTGCGACGCACGCAGGGATTCGGGCCGCATCGCATCCAGTGGGCGCTCGGGGTCGCCCGCTCCACGGTCTACGCCGTGCTGCGGCGCCGCGGCCTCAACCGGCTCGACCGCCTGCACCGCGTCACCCGGGAGCCGGTCCGCTACGAGCACGACGCCCCCGGCGACCTGCTGCATCTCGACGTGAAGAAGCTCGGGCGCGTCCCCGAGGGCGGCGGCAAGCGAATGGCGCCTGGCTTCGCCGAGACGCGCTCCGGGCCGCATTCGCGGCGTTCGCTGGGGCTGGAGTACCTACACGTCGCCGTCGACGACCACAGCCGTTACGCCTACGTCTCCGTCCTGCCCGACGAGCGTGGCGCGAGCTGCGCCGCCTTCCTCGAGCAGGCGCTCGCGGCCTTCCGCCGGCGTGGCGTGCGCGTGCGCCGGGTCCTGACCGACAACGCGAAAGCCTACACCGTCGCCCGCAGCTTCCACGGCGCCGCCGCTGCCGCAGACGTGCGGCTGTCGCACACGCGGCCCTACCGCCCGCAGACGAACGGCAAAGCCGAGCGTTTCATCCAGATCCTGCAGAACGAGTGGGCCTACGCCCGCCCCTACCGCTCCAACGCCGAGCGGCTGCGCCAGCTCCCACGCTGGCTCTACCGCTACAATCACCGCCGACCGCACGGCGGCGTCGGCGGGGCCGTCCCCGCCTCCCGCCTGTGAACAACCTTCCTGGGTAGTACAGCTAGCCGCTCGTCCCCACCATCTCGTTCACCGCCGTCAGCGCCTCGGAGGCATGGTACTCCACCTCGTCGAGGTCCTTCAGCACGTAGCGGCAGACGCCGTCCGCATCGAAGATGAACGTCACGCGCTGCGCGATCGGCAGCCGCTCGTCACGAATGCCGAAGGCGTCGATCGTGCGGTAGCGCGGCCAGTCGCCGAGCAGCGGGAACTCCGTGCCGCAGGCGTCCTGGAAGACTCCGTTGGCCGGTGCGTGGTCTGCGCTGACGCCCACAACGCGGGCGCCCGCCCCCTGGAACTCCCCGAGGAGCCCCTGGAAGGCTTTCATCTCGCGCTCTCAGCCACCGGTGAAGGCGACGGCGTAGAACGCGATGACCGCCGGCTGGCCGGCGAAGTCCTCGTTCGTCATATCGCCGTCGCGGTGGCGGAGCTTGAACTCCGGCATCTTCTCGCCAACCTCGAGCACGCGTTGCTCCCTTCCCGATCGAGCCCGGCCGGCCGGAGTGGCCGCCCGAGGCTAGTGGTGGCCGCCCGAGCCCGGCTCCGGCGGCAGCTCCTTCTCCTGAAAGCCCCACTGCAGGCCACGGGCCCGCAGGTAGAGGAAGCCGATGGAGGCGACGACGAACAGCGCGACGAGCGCGCCGACGGTGGCGAGCACAGTGCCCACGGCGTCGTCCGGCGCGTCGATCGCGCGGCTCTCCTGCGCGCCGGCCAGCGAGGGGAGCAGGGCCGCGGCGGCACCCATGCCCGCGGCGGCTGCTCGCGCGCCTGCGGCGGCTGCGCTGGTGCCTGCGGCCGCTGGTCGTCGTCGGCTCATCGCCCCTCCTCGTCGCCGGCCGCAGTGTAACCCAGCGCTCGCCGGGGCAACCGGCGGCGCGGCCGTCGCTCGCGCCGCCCGCGGGCGTCGAGGCGAGCGCTAGATGTACTACCCAGGAAGGTTGTTCACAGGCGGGAGGCGGGGACGGCCCCGCCGACGCCGCCGTGCGGTCGGCGGTGATTGTAGCGGTAGAGCCAGCGTGGGAGCTGGCGCAGCCGCTCGGCGTTGGAGCGGTAGGGGCGGGCGTAGGCCCACTCGTTCTGCAGGATCTGGATGAAACGCTCGGCTTTGCCGTTCGTCTGCGGGCGGTAGGGCCGTGTGTGCGACAGCCGCACGTCTGCGGCAGCGGCGGCGCCGTGGAAGCTGCGGGCGACGGTGTAGGCTTTCGCGTTGTCGGTCAGGACCCGGCGCACGCGCACGCCACGCCGGCGGAAGGCCGCGAGCGCCTGCTCGAGGAAGGCGGCGCAGCTCGCGCCACGCTCGTCGGGCAGGACGGAGACGTAGGCGTAACGGCTGTGGTCGTCGACGGCGACGTGTAGGTACTCCAGCCCCAGCGAACGCCGCGAATGCGGCCCGGAGCGCGTCTCGGCGAAGCCAGGCGCCATTCGCTTGCCGCCGCCCTCGGGGACGCGCCCGAGCTTCTTCACGTCGAGATGCAGCAGGTCGCCGGGGGCGTCGTGCTCGTAGCGGACCGGCTCCCGGGTGACGCGGTGCAGGCGGTCGAGCCGGTTGAGGCCGCGGCGCCGCAGCACGGCGTAGACCGTGGAGCGGGCGACCCCGAGCGCCCACTGGATGCGATGCGGCCCGAATCCCTGCGTGCGTCGCACGGCGCAGATGCGTCGCTCCAGCTCGGGCGGCGTGCGCCGGGGATGCGCGCGCGGGGCGGAGCTGCGGTCCTCGAGCCCTGCCGCTCCCTCCGCCCGGAAGCGCCCCAGCCACTTGGCAACGGTGTGGCGGGAGACGCGGAAGTGGCGAGCGACCTCAGCCTGGGGCCAGCCGGCGTCCACTTCCCGCACGAGCTCGAGTCGGGTCAGCGGCGTCAGCCGCGCGTTACGATGGGCCATGAGGGTGTCCTCTCCTCGCTACTGCCGTGCTGTCACACACAGCAGCGGGCGAGGCCCCTCATCCTGTCAACAACCTACGTGGGAACTACAGCTAGACGCCCGGTTCGCGCAGGAAGGCGCTCACCTCGCGCGCCCACATCTCGGGCGCCTGTCGAGGCTGGAAGTTGCCCTGGCTCGGGATGCGCACGCCGCGCGAGCGCGGGATCGTCGCCAGGAACTTCTCGTGCGAGCGCCCCAGCTCGCTCGTGGTCCCGTGGATCACCAGCGTCGGCGCCTGGATCCGCGGCGTCGTCTCCCACATGTCGTGGTGTGTCATGGCGTAGGGCCCGGCGCCCTCCCAGCCCATGTGCCCGTACGCCTCCTGCGGCGAGTTGACGACGAAGTTGTTGATGAAGCGCTCCGTCGCGAGCCGCATCTCCATGCCCGGCCGGTCGCCGCCCACCTTCTTCCACAGGTCGATGAGGTGGCTGCCGTCCTGCTTCTCGTCGTAGTAGCGGTGGATGCGCTCATGCACGGCGCGGCGCGGGGGCGTGCCCCAGTTGAAGACCTCCTCCATCACGAGCCTGTCCACGCGCTCGGGGAACTCGGCGGCGGTGACGGCCGCGATCTCGGAGCCGGTGTGCGTGCCGAAGAGGCTCGCGCGCGGCAGGTCGAGGCCGTCCATCAGCCACGTCACCGCGCGCGCGAACTCGGCGAGCGTCGTGTACGGCGGGTCGGGGCGGTCGGACTGCCCGTAGCCCATCGTCGACATCGCGATCACCCGGAAATCGCCCGCCAGCAGCGGCGCGATGTCGCGGTACGCCATGCAGGAGGCGGGCGTGGCGTGCAGCATCACGAAGGGCTCGCCCTGCCCCATCTCGAAGTACTCGATGTTGCCATCGGGGCACTGCACGAAGCCCCGCCGCAGCGTCGTCTTGGCCGTCGTCACCATCGTCTCGCTCCTCCCCTTCGGCCGCTCTCTCGCGGGGCCGTCGGCACGCTCGAACCCGCGTCGCGACGTGCCCGCAAACAGGCCGCCCCCTTGGATGCAGCGGGACGTTGCCAGCGGGACGTTGCCTGGCGTGGATACTAGACTGGGCGGGGATCGGTCCGCATCGGCCGCGGCCGATGATCTGTCTACCGACGAGCCGTCCAAGGCGCGGCGACGGCGACGGCGCCGGGGAGCGGGGCAGCGTGCGCAGCCTCTCGCGCTCGATCCTCCGATCGCTTCGCGGCCGCGCGGCCGCGCTGGCGGCGATCGCGGCGTCGTCGGCGTTGCTCGCGCTCGCGTGCGGCGGCGGCGAGCCGGCCGCGGACGGCGTCGCGATCGAGGCCGTCGCGCCCGTGACGACGGCCTCGGAGGCTCCGCCGCCTTCCGCGCCCGCGCCGCCGACCCCGCCCCCCGCCGCCGACGCCGAGCCGCCGCCGCCTGCCGGGCCGCCCGCCGACGCTCCCGCCGAGGTGGAGGCGCTTCGCGACCGCCTCAGCTCGCTCGGTGCCGCGACGGACGGCGCGCTGGGCGCCGCCTCCCGCGCCGTCGGCGGCGAGGCGGAGGCGCTTGCTCGCGCGCACTACCGCGCCGCGATCGCGGCCCGGGACGCGGGCGCGCCCGCCGAGGCCGCGGCGGCGCTCGCGCGCGCGCTCGACGCGGGCGGCCCGCTCGCTCCGGTCGCGCGGCTGCGGCTCGGGCAGCAGCTGCACGCGGCGGGCGAGTCCGACGCGGCCGTCGAGCGCCTCGCCGAGGCGGTGGCCGACCCCGCGCTCCCGCCCGCGCTCCGCCCGCCGGCGCGCCTCGACCTCGCCGCGGTGCTGGACGAGCTCGGGCGCAGCGCAGAGGTGCTCGCGGCGCTCGACGCGCTGGCGGGCTCGCCGAGGCCCGCTGGCGCGCGTTCGAGGCGCGCCGCGGCCTCGGCGACGCCGTGTGGACGGACGACGCGCTCGCGCTGCTGCGACTGACGCCGGGCTCAAGCCGGGCGCGACATACCCTCGACGCTCTGGCGGCGGCGAGCGTCGTCTTCGCGCCGCTGACGGCCGGCTACGTGCGCTACCTCGCGCACGAGGATGCCAGCGCCCGCGAGCTCTACAGGACGGCCCACGCCGCGCCCTCGGCGACCGCGCTCGAGCGGGCCGTCGCCTCGTTTTACCTCGCCGCGATCGCGGAGCGCGCAGGCGACGTCGCGGGGGCGCTCGACCTCTACGCGCGCTCCATCGCGGAGGAGCCGGCCGGCTACCTGGCGGACGACGCGCGCTGGTGGCGCGCGCTGCTGCTGGAGGAGGGGGAGCCCGCGGCCGCCGCCGGGGGTCGCGAGCGGGCGGCCACGGCCTCGCGCTGGCACGCGCTGCTGCGCGCCGAGACGGGCGCGATCGCGGCGCCGCTGCCGCCGGCGGCGAGCTACGACCCGACGGCGCTCGCCTCGTTGCTAGAGGCGGCGGCGGCGGGCTCGGGGGAGTCGGCCACGCTGCGGCTGCCGTCCGCGGCCGCGGGCGAGTGGGCACCGAGCAGGGGTGGGGAGGCGGCCGCCCTCGAGTGGATCGATGCGCGCTTCGGGGCGCGGCCCGCCGGCCTCCCGTCCGCCCTCGACGACGGCGCGCTCCGCGTCGCGCTGCTGCTCGCCGAGGTCGGGGAGCCCTCCGTGGCGCGGGCGCTGCTGCGCGAGGTGACGGCGCGCTACCGCGACCGTCCGCACGAGCTCTACGCGATCGCGAGCATCGCCTCGGCCGCGGGCCTCGTGGACTCGGCGCTGTGGGCGGCGGAGACGCTGCTGCGCCCGCTCGACGCGGCCGCGCGCGCGGAGCTCCCGCCGGCGCTGGCCGCGCTGGCCTACCCCGCGCCGTTCGGCAGCGAAGTGCTGGACGCGGCGGTGGCGGAGGGCGTCCCGCCGCTGCTACTGCTGGCGCTCATGCGGCAGGAGTCGGCGTTCAACCCGCAGGCAGGCTCCTCCGCGCAGGCGTACGGCCTGACGCAGGTGATCGGCCCCACGGGGCGCCAGATCGCGCCTCGCTGGGCGTGCCGTGGGAGCCCGCGCTGCTCTTCGAGCCCGCGAGCTCGCTGCGCTTCGGCGCGCACTACCTCGCGACGCAGCTCGACGCCTTCGACGGCGACGTGCTGGCGGCGCTCGCCGCCTACAACGGCGGGCCGGCGAACGCGCGACGCTGGCGAGCGCAGCAGCGCTGTCCGGGGCCCGACGGCTACGTCGCGGCCGTCGACTTCGCGGAGACGCGGCTCTACCTGGAGCGCGTGCTCGCGAACTACGCGGGGTACCGCTACTACCACGGCGCCGCCCCGGAGCCCGCCCTGCGCTGAGGGCGAGGCTGAGCGGGCGGGGGGTCGCGCGTTCGTTGCCGCTGCGGCGAGGCCGCCCCTATACTCGGAGCGGCTCGCGCGCGGCTCTCGAGGCCTGCGCGCAGCGCACCACGCCAGCGGTGAGACGGCGGTGACGCGGCGCACGGGCGCGCGGCCCGCCGGGGGCGGAGCACGCGGGTGCCGAAGCGGACGTGGCAGCCGAAGCGCATCCCGCGCAGGCGGAAGCACGGCTTCCGCGCGCGGATGGCCACGCGCGGCGGGCGCGATGTGATTCGCCGCCGCCGGCAGCGCGGCCGCTCGCGGCTGGCCCTATGACAGGGAGATCGCTGTAGCGGGGCGTCACAGTAGCGGGGCGTCACAGTAGCCGGGGCGTCGCCGCGAGGGGCCGCCGTGGCTGTCGCGCTCGATCGGCTGCGGCGCAGCTCCGAGATCAGCGAGACGCTGCGCCGAGGGAAGCGCGCTCGGCAGCGGCTGGTGCACGTGGTGGCGCGCCCGAACGGCCTCCCGCGCAGCCGGCTCGCGCTCTCTGTGGGCAAGCGGGTGGGGTCGGCGGTCGCCCGCAACCGGGTCAAGCGTCGGTTGCGGGCGCTGCTACGCTCCCGGCCGCCGCGCGAGGGGTACGATATAGTGGTCACCGCTCACGCTGGCGCCGGCTCTGTGACCTTTGACGAGCTGTGCGGAGAGACGGAGCGCTGCCTGGAGCTGTTGGGCATCCTGTCGGCGGAGGACGCGTGAGCTTCCTGCTGAAGGGCGTCATACGCCTCTATCAGCTGCTGCTGTCGCCGATGATCGGCCCGGCGTGCCGCTACGAGCCGAGCTGCTCGCGCTACGCGCACGAGGCGATCGAGCGGCACGGGCCGCTGCGCGGGAGCTGGCGGGCGCTGCGCCGCCTCGGGCGCTGCCGCCCCGGCTCGGCGGGCGGCTACGATCCGGTGCCCGATCGCACCGCCGAGGCCGCGCCGGCGGCGCTCCACGCGCGCCACGGCGGCGAGCCGCCGGCCGTCGCGCGCTGATGTTTCACGTGAAACATCGCCGTCTGAATCCCTTCCGCCCGGCCCGCCTTCGCCCAGCGCGTCGCCGGGCGCCGCTCCTCGCGGTGCTCGCCGCCGTCTCGCTGCTCGCCGCGGGGTGCGTCGGTGGCAACTTCGCGAGCCCCACGGGCTGGGCCTCCCCCGTCGACGCCGGCGACGTGATCCTCGTGCAGAGCGAGCGCGGCCGCCTCGACGCCCTCGAGCTGACCGCGAGCGGCGGCGTGCTGGAGCGCTGGCACTACCCCGTCTCGGACGACGGCGTCGACCTCGGCGCCATCTACGCCACGCCGATCGTCGAGGACGGCGTCATCTACCTCGCGGGCTTCTCGGGCGACGTGGTGGCGCTGAGCGTGGCCACGGGTCGCCCGATCGCCGGCTGGGGGGCGCGCCCGGTGCGCCTCGACGGCCACATCGTCGCCACCCCCGCGTTCGACGGCGATCGGCTCTACGTCGCGACGGACCGCGGGCGGGTGACCGCGCTTGACGCCGCGACCGGCGCCCCCGGCGATGTCCTGCTCGACGTGGGCGGCAACGCCTCCATCTGGGGCGATCCGGTGCTGGTCGGCGGCACGCTCTACGTCGGCGACCTCAACAGCACGCTGCACGCCATCCGCGTCGACTCGGGCGAGGAGCGCTGGGCGCGGCGCCTGGACGGTGCGCTGGCCGCGCCGCTTCAGCTCAGCCGCGAGCTGCTGCTCGCCGGCGCGCTCGACTCGCACCTCTACGCGCTCGACGCCGACGCCGAGGGCGTGCTGAGCTGGAGCTTCGAGGGCGACAACTGGTTCTGGTCGCGCCCGCTCGTCGCGGGGGACGTCGTCTACGCGCCCACCGTCGAGGGCACGATCTACGCCATCGATCGCGCCTCCGGCGAGGAGCGCTGGAGCTTCGAGACGGACGCCTCGCAGATTCGCACCGCGCTGGCGCTGGCGGACGGCGTGCTCGTCGCCGCCGACCGCGATGGCAAGCTCTTCGGCATCTCGCCCGCGAACGGCACGCTGCTCTGGGAGAGCACGCTCGACGACGATGTGCTCGCCGACCCGCTGGTGCGCGGCTCGGAGCTGCTCTACGTGACCACGGACGGCGATCTCATGCGCGTCCACCCCCAGGACGGCCGTGTCGAGCGCATCTCGCGCGTCTCGATCGCGCCGCAGAGCGGGTAGCCGCGCATGCCCATCGGCTTCCTCTGGCAGACGTTCCTGGAGACGCCGCTCATCAACCTGATGGTGGCGCTCTCGGCGCTCACCTTCGGCTCGTATGGCCTCGCGATCCTGCTCTTCACCGTCCTCTCGCGCGCCCTCACCTTCCCGCTGACGCTGCGCACGCTGCACTCTATGCGGGCGCTGCAGGAGGTGCAGCCGCGGATCCAGGAGATCCAGAAGAAGTACTCGGACCCCAAGCGCCGCTCCGAGGAGACGATGAAGCTCTACCGGGAGCTCGGCGTGAACCCGCTGGGCTGCCTGGGGCCGCAGCTGATCCAGCTCCCCGTCTTCATCGCGCTCTACCAGGTCATCCGCATCACGCTGGGCACGACGCCCGAGAGCGTGCTCTCGCTCTCGGGCCGCCTCTACGACTTCGAGCTGGTGCAGTCGGCGATCCCGCTCTCCACGAGCTTCCTCTTCCTCGACCTGCGCGAGAACGGGCCGATCTGGCTCGTCGCGTCCGTCTTCGCCGCGATGTGGCTGCAGCAGCGCATCTCCAGCGGTCGCACCCGATCCACGGTGTCCGCCAACGCGCAGCAGGCGCAGATGAACCAGATGATGCAGTGGATGATGCCGGCTATATTCTCGTGGTTCGTGCTCATCGTGCCGGCGGGCCTGGGGATCTACTGGGCGGCGAGCACCGTGATCGGCATCGTTCTGCAGTGGATCTTCGTGGGCCCCGGCGACTTCACCTGGGGCTCGCTGATACCGGCCGTGGTGCGCGAGCGCCTCGGCCTGCCAACCGCCACCCCTGCGCGAGCGTCTCGCCCCCGCGCCGCGACCGACGACGATCGGTCCGCGGACGACGAGGACGAGGCCAGCGCGCGTTCCGAGACGAGGACGGACGATGAACACACGGGTCGTGGAAGTCAGCGGGAAAACGGTCGACGAGGCCGTCGCACGGGCTCTCGGTCAACTCGGCCTCCACCGCGATCAGGTCGACGTAGACATCGTTAGCGAGGGTCGCGGCGGCTTCCTCGGCATCGGCTCCGAGGATGCGGTGGTTCGCGTCACCGCGAAGCCGTCGGGGGGCTCCTCGTTGACGGCGGAGCTCGGCGAGGCGGCGGGCGGCCCGGCGCGCCGGCGCGGTCGGCGGGGCGGGGGCGGGCGCGGTCGTGGCGGGGGCGGTGACGGCGGTGAGGCGTCCGCCGACGAGCCGCCGCGCCGCGAGGGCGCCACCGCTGTCGGTGCGACCGATGTCGCGCCCGGCGACGACGAGGAGCCGCCGCGACGCGTGGACGTCGAGGGCCAGGGCCAGGGCGGTCGCCGGGCGGTCGCGACGGTCGCGGTGGTGGCGGCGACCGCGGCGGGCGTCCCGATCGAGGCGGGCGCGGCGATCGAGGCGATCGCGGGGGCCGCGGCGGGCGCTCGCGCGGCCGGCGCGGGGGCGGCGCGCCGATCACGGGCGAGGTGCGCATCCCGGGGCAGCCGGCGGATCCGCCCGCGCCCGTCCAGGAGTGGGAAGACCCGATCGACCTCGCTGGGCACACGCTCCGCGACATCCTGAACCTGCTGGGACTGACCGAAACGGAGATTCGCGCTCGCGACCCCGAGACCGCTGGTGACGGCGCGGGCAGAACAGAACAGGTGTTCGATATCGTTGCGCTCGACGACGACACGGCCGACGAGCTCGGAGGGCTGATCGGGCGGCGCGGCCAGACGCTGACGTCGCTCCAGTACCTCGTCAACGTCATCTCGGCGCGACGGCTGGGCGGCGACCACGTCTTCACCGTGGACGTGGAGGGCTACCGGCATCGCCGCGAGCGCTCGCTGGTGCAGATGGCGCACGAGATCGCGGACGAGGTACGCGACAGCGGCGACGTGATCACCCTCGAGCCGCTGCCCGCTGCCGAGCGGCGCATCATCCACCTCGCGATCGAGGGCGAGGAGGGCGTGCGCTCGGAGAGCGTGGGCGAGGGCGAGGATCGCCAGGTCGAGGTGCTGCCCGAGTAGCCGCCACCGGGCGCCGTCGTCGAATGGGGGCGCGCGTGGCCGGCCGGCGGGCGCCGCTGCTGATCGTCGGCGCCGTCACCGTGGACGAGCCGGGCGGGCGCGAGGTCGCGGGGGGCGCCGCGATCTACGCCGCGCTCGTCGCCTCGGCGTTCGGGCTGCGCGCGCGCGTGCTGACCACGGGCGGCCCCGACGCCGACCTCGCGCCCCTCGACCCGCACGAGCTGCGCGCGCTCCCCGCGCCGCGCACGCTCCGCTTCGCGCACGAGGCCGCGCCGAGGGGCGCAGGCGCGAGGGCTGGCGCGTCGCGGGCCGCCCGAGCCGCGGACGACGCCGCGCCGGCAGGGGGCGGGCGCCGGCTGCGGCTGCTCGCGCGCCCCGGGCGGCGCCTGCGCGCCGCCGATCTGCCGGCGCACTGGGGCGACGAGCGCGCGCTCTTCCTCGGCCCGCTGCTGCCCGACGACCTCGATCTCGCCTCATTCGCCTCGCACCCCGCGCCGCACATCGTGGTCGCGGGGCAGGGGCCGCAGCGCCGCGTGGGCGCGGGCGGGGCGATCGCGCCGCGCCGCTCGCCCGCGCCCGCGCTGCTGGCGCTGCTCGGTGCGCTGGGCAGCCGCGCGACGCTCGTGCTCGCTGAGGAGGAGTGCGCGGGCTGGCGCAGCTCGGGGCGCGCCGCGCTCGCCGCCACGGGGGCGCGGCTGCTGGTGACGCGCGGGCCGCTGGGCGCGGAGCTGCGCGAGCCGGGCTCGGCGCCGCTCGCCGTCGCGCCCTGCCCCGCGCGCGAGCTGGATGCGACGGGCGCGGGCGATGTCTTTGCGGCGGCGTTTATACTCGCGCTGGCGGCGACCCGCCCCGGCGGGGCTGCGGGGGCGGCCGCGCTCGCTGCCTGCTTCGCGGCGGCGGCCGTCGAGCGCTCAGGCCCCGAGCCACTGCCGTTGCGCGCGGAGATCGAGCGTCGCCTGCGTCTACGGACGGATCGCGGCGCCGGGGGGCGGTCCACGTGAGCGTCGTGATTGCGATCGCCAACCAGAAGGGCGGCGTCGGCAAGACGACCACCGCGGTCTCGATCGCGGCGGGCGCGGCCGCGCGCGGGCTGCGCGTGCTGCTGATCGACGCCGATCCGCAGGCCAACTCCAGTTCGGCGCTGGGCGTGCGGCCGGGCGAGCGCGGCGGCCTCTACGAGGTGCTGGTCGAGGATCGGCCGCTCGCGGGGGCGGTGGTCGCCAGCGAGACGCCGGGGCTGTGGCTGGCGCCCACGACGGCGGCGCTCGCCGGCGCCGAGGTGGAGCTCGTCACCTCGATGGCGCGCGAGTACCGCCTGCGGCGCGTGCTGGAGCCCGTCCGCGACGCCTACGACCTGCTGCTCATCGACTGCCCGCCCTCGCTGGGGCTGCTCACCGTGAACGCGCTCGCCGCGGCCGACGAGGTGATCGTGCCGGTGCAGTGCGAGTACCTCGCGCTGGAGGGGCTGGGGCAGCTCGCGCACAGCATCGAGCTGGTGCGCGCGAACCTCAACCCGGCGCTGCGGCTGCGCGGCGTGCTGCTGACCATGTTCGACGCGCGCACCAACCTCGGCCGGCAGGTGCAGGACGAGGTGCGCCGCCACTTCGACAGCACCTTCGAGACGGTGATCCCGCGCTCGGTGCGGCTCGCGGAGGCGCCCAGTCACGGCGAGCCGATCCAGCTCTACGACCCGCTCTCGGCGGGCGCGCTCGCCTACGAGCGGCTGGTCGACGAGCTGCTGACGCGGCTGCGTGCCTCGGCGGTGGCGCTGCCGCTGGCGGGGCCGGGGGCGAGCGCGGGCGCGGGTGCGGCGCCGGTCGCGGCGGGCCAATCCGCGAGGCCAACGGCGGGCGTGCACGCGGGGGAGGCCGACGGTGACGCGTAGAGGCGGGCTGGGCCGAGGGCTGGAGGCGCTGATACCGGTGGCGCCGGGCGAGCCGGATCCGCGGCTCCCCGTGCGCGAGGTCGCGGTCGACCGCATCGCCGCGAACCCGCAGCAGCCGCGCAGCGCGATCGATCCGCGGGCGCTCGCCGAGCTGACGAACTCGATCCGCGAGCACGGCATCATCCAGCCGCTGCTGGTCTCGGAGCTCGGCGCCTCCGAGTTCGACGGGGGCGAGGCCGTGGAGGCGCCCCGCTACCAGCTGATTGCGGGCGAGCGGCGGCTGCGCGCCGCGCGCGCGGCGGGCCTCGATCGCGTGCCGGTGGTGGTACGGCAGAGCACGCCGCAGCAGCTGCTGGAGCTCGCGATCGTGGAGAACGTGCAGCGCGCCGACCTCGGCCCACTGGAGGAGGCGGTCGCCTACCAGCGGCTCGCCGAGGACTTCGAGCTGACGCAGCAGCAGGTGGCCGCGCGCGTCGGCCGCTCGCGCACGGCCGTCACGAACACGATGCGGCTGCTGGAGCTGCCGGACGAGGTGCGGCGCTCGCTGGCCGCGGGCGAGATCACGGCGGGCCACGGGCGCGCGCTGCTGGGCCTGCCCGGCGACGAGGCGCGCATCGCCGCCTGGCGCCGCGTGGTCGACGGGGGTTGGAACGTCCGCCAGACGGAGAGCATGGTGCGGGCCGCGAGCGCGCCCGCGGCCGACGCCCCGGCCCCGCCGCCGCCGGGCGTGGTGCGCGACGCGGCCCGCGAGGTCGCCGAGGCGGAGACGCTGGCCGTCGTGGCGGCGCTGGAGCGCGCGCTGGGCACGCGCGTACGCATGCGGCGCGGCCGGCGCGGCCGTGGCTCGCTGACGATCCACTTCTACACCGACGAGGAGCTCGAGGGCGTGCTGGAGCGGTTGCTCGCGGGCGAGGAGGTGCGGTGAGCGTCGCCGAGCGCTTGCGCGAGCTCGGCGTGCTGCTGAACGGGGCCGCGCGCCCGCTGGCACTCTATCGCCCCGCGCTCGTCTCGGGCGAGCTGCTGCTGCTGTCGGGCCAGCTCCCGATGCGCGACGGGGCGCTGCTGCACCCCGGCCGCGTCGGCGAAGGGGTGAGCGCCGAGCAGGGCCGCGAGGCGGCGCGGCAGTGCGCGGCCAACGGCCTCGCGGCGGCGCGCGCGGCGCTGGGCTCGGACGCCGCGCTCGACGGGCTGCGGCTGCTGCGCACCGCGGGCTACGTCGCGGCGGCCCCCGGCTTCGAGGGCCACCCCGAGGTGATCGACGGCGCCAGCGAGCTGCTGCGCGACGCCCTCGGCGAGGAGCGCGTGGTGGGCGCGCGCGCCGCCATCGGCGTGGCGTCGCTCCCGCGCGGCGCCGCCGTCGAGATCGAGTTTCTCTTCGCGATCGAGGCCCAGTAGGCTACGGGGCGTGGGCTCGACGCGGCGGGCGCGGCGCCTGAGCGCGGTGCGGGCGTGGCGCTGCGTGAGCGCGCGGCGGACGTGGCGTCGCGAGGTGCCGCGTCGCGCTGCCAGGGAAAGGGGCGCGAGATGTCGCGCATCGATTTCGTCACCGGCGCGCCCGAGCGCTACATCGGCGACGTGCGCGCGCTCGCCGCGATCCCCGACCGCCTGCGCGACGTGCTGGCCGGGCACACGACCGCCCAGCTCCGCGGCGCGCCCGCCGAGGAGGAGTGGGCGCCGGTGCGCGTGCTGGCGCACCTGCTGAGCTACGCGCGCCACAACGGCGAGTTCCTCCACCGCATCGCCTGGATGGAGGAGCCGGTGCTCGTGCCCTGGGACGAGGCGGAGGAGGTGGAGCGGGAGCGCTGGGCTCGGCTGGACGGCGGGCGGCTGCTCGCGCTGCTGCGCGCCGAGATCGACGGCACGGTGGCGCTGCTCTCGGTGACGCCGGACGCTTCCTGGGGGCGGCCGGGCATCCACCCGCTGGGCGGCCGGCGCTCGCTGCGCCAGCAGGTGCGCGCGCACGTCCGCCACCTGGAGTCGCACATCGATCAGATCGAGCGCGCGCTCGCCGACGGGCCCACCCCCCTCGGCGCCCGCCGCTAGCTCAGCTCTCCCACGATCGCCGCTGCGCGAAGGCGGAACTACGGACGTGGTATGCTGCTGGTGATGCGACGAAAACGCAGCGACCCCGGGGCGCCACGTCACGATGAGCTGCGGGGCATGACGCCGAGTCAGATGGGACAGGTCGCGCTCTCGAAGGACATCGTCGCCCAGCGGGAGTTCGCTCGGCGATACGGCGCCTGCCGCCTGTTCAGTCTCCTCCTGCGGTGGGCCTTCCGACGGGTCCGAGCGCTCGTGCTCGTGCCGTGGCGCGCGCTGCGGCGGCGCTAGCCCGTCTCGATCGGGAGCTCGGGGCGGCGCGACCACTCGGCCCACGAGCCGTCGTAGTTGCGCGCGCCCTCGAAGCCCAGCAGCTCGTGCATCACGAACCAGCTCGCCGCCGAGCGAATGCCTCCGCCGCAATACGGAAACACCTCGCGCGAGCCGTCGACGCCGGCGGCCGCGTAGAGCGAGCGCAGCTGCTCGCGCGGCAGGAAGCCGCCGTCGTCGTCGAGCAGCAGCTCCCAGTTCATGTGGATCGAGCGCGGCACGCGGCCCGCACGCGGCGCCGCCTGCGCCCCCGTGCCTTCGCCGACGTGCTCGGCGGTCGTGCGGCAGTCGAGCACCTGCGCGCCGCGGCCCTCGCCCGCGCCCTCGGCGGCGGCGAGCACCTCCTCGTAGCTCGCCAGCAGCGAGGCGTCGGGCGCGCCGACCTCGACGGTGGTGGGGGCGGGGTCGATCGGCTCGCCGCTCAGCGGGAGCCCGGCGCGCACGAGCGCGGGCAGCGCGCCGCCCGCGATGTGCACGCGCGGCCAGCCGAAGTAGCGCAGCACCCAGTAGCCACGCGACGGCCACGGCGAGGGCTGGCCCGCGTAGAGCACGACGCGCGAAACCTGCCGGACGCCGAGCCGCCGCAGCGTCGCCGCCAGCTGCTCGCGGCTCGGGACGAGGGCGCGAATGCCCTCGCGCTCGGCGCTGAAGTCGTCGTAGCCGTGCGCGAAGACGGCGCCCGGCAGGTGGCCCGCGTCGTACTCGGCGCGGTCGTTCGCGACGTGGATCAGCGCGAGCTCGGGGTCACCGAGCTGCTTTACGAGCCAGCCCGCCTCCACGACGGGGCCCGGCTCAGCGCGCTCGCCGCCTGCGCTCATCACTCGCCTCCCGCCCCGCCGCCCTGCTCGGGCGCCGCGCCGCCCTCGCCCTCGGGGCGCCGCCGTCCGCGCCCGCGCCGCCGGCGCTTGCGCTCGCCCTCGCCGCCGTCGGTCGCGTCGCCGCCGGCGGGGCCGCCCGTGGCGCCCGCGTCGCCGCCCGGGCGTCCAGCTTCGCCGTGAGGCCCGCGTGCGCCCTCCGCTTCGCCGCGAGGCCCGCGCGCGCCCTCCGCCTCGGCGCGCGGCCCGCGCCCCGTGGTGGGCGCGCCCTCGCGCGGCTCGCCGGGCCGCCGCCGCGAGGTGCGCACGGGGCGTCCGCCGTCCGCGCCTCGCTCGCCTCGGCCGTCGCCGCGGCTCTCGCCGGCGCCCGCGCCCGCGCCGGCCCGGCCCGCAGAGCCGCCGCGCGAGCGCCCACCGCCGCCATCGCTCCTGCGGCCGCCGCCCTCTCCAGGCTCGCCGGGCTCGCCGCCGCGCCGAGGCGAGCGCTCGCCGGCACGCTCCGGCGTGCGCCGTGGCGTGCGCTGCGTGGGGCGCTCGGGCGCGAACGCCGGCTGGTCGACGGGCGTGAGCCGCGCGAGCAGCGCGTCGTGCAGCGCGCGGTCGCGGTCGCGGATCGGCGCCTCGACCTCGTCCTGCACGTCGACGGGCCGCACGGCGGTGCCGTACTGCGCCCGCAGCTCATCGGCGGGGATGTCGATGATCTGGCCGCTCTCCATGCGCATCCGCACCAGCTGCGACAGCGCGTTCACCGAGATCACGCGCGCGTTGCCCGCGGGCGTGCTCACGCGGCGGCCCACCTTCGGCAGGTCGCCGCGCAGCTCGCGGTAGGACTCCACCTCGAACGAGAGGCAGCAGAGCAGGCGCCCGCAGACCCCCGAGATCTTCGAGGGGTTGGGCGCCAGGTCCTGCTCCTTCGCCATCTTGATCGAGATCGAGGGGAATTCGGTCTGCCACGTCGAGCAGCACAGCGCGAGGCCGCAGACGCCCAGGCCGCCCGCGGCCTTCGCGCGGTCGCGGTCGCCCACCTGCTCGACGCGCACGTCGCAGCCCAGCAGCTCGCGCGCCTGCCGCACGAGCCAGGCGTGCTCCACGCGCTCGCTGGCCGCGAAGGTGATCTCGCAGTAGTCCCCCGCCAGGTCGTAGTCGAGGCTCGCGACGCGCACGCGGGGGTCGGAGCGCGCCGCGAGGTCCTGCGCGCGGCCTCTATCCTCCTCCGCGCGCTCGCGTGCCTCGCGCCAGGCGCCCACGTCCTCCTCGGTCGCTATGCGGTCGATCACGCGCAGCGGCCCCGGGGGCGTGCCCGAGAGCACCTGGTCCGGCGCGATGACGACCCAGCCCAGCCGCTCCCCGCGCTCGCCCGAGACGACGACGTAGTCGCCGACCCCCAGCGCGAGGTCACCCGCGCTGCAGTAGGAGATGGGCCCGGCCTCCGTGAAGCGCACCCCTGCAAGCTCTGCCATGGCACACCCGGCGCCTGCCGACCGCCCGCCTAGGCGGGGGTGACGACGCCGGCCTCCTCTCGGCTGGGCGCGGCGCGCGTCGGGAGGTCGAGCATCAGCACCTCCAGCGCGAACTGCGCGACGACGTTGGCGAGCAGGTGCTCGCGCGCGCGCAGCACGGCCGCCAGGGCCGCGAGCGCCTCCTCTGCCTCGGTGGCGCGGCGCTCGGCGGCGGCCGCGAGCAGCCGCTCCCGCCACCAGCCGCGCCAGTGATCCAGCAGCTCCAGCACGCTGGCGCGCTCGCGCGGCCAGCGCCGCGCCAGCGTGTCGGCGTAGTCGAGGCGCTCACGGCGGTCGGCCGCGAGGACCGCTTCGAGGTCGTGGCCGGCGCTCTCGCGCAGCACGGCGTGCGAGGGGTCGCCCGCGAGGCGCAGCGCGAGACCGTAGCGCCCGCCCGACTCGCGCGCGAGCCGCTCCGCCTCGGCGGGCTCGATGCCGGCGTGGCGCACGAGCGCGCGGGCCAGCGCCGCGGGCGCCATCGGCGCCAGCCGCAGCGGCTGGCAGCGCGAGCGCACCGTCGCGGGCACCGCCTCCGGGTCGCTCGCGAGCAGCAGCAGCAGCGCGCTCCCGGGCGGCTCCTCGAGGGTCTTCAGCAGCGCCTGCGCCGCCTCCAGCTGCAGATCGTCGGCGGAGTCGAGGATGAAGACGCGGCGCGGGCCGGAGAACGGCGCCAGCGCGGCGACGCGCCCCAGGCGCCGCACCTGGCAGATGCGGATGCGCGTGGAGCCGTCCGCGGCGTGGTCGGCGTGGTTCGCGCCCGGCTGGTCGCAGATGCCGCCGATCGCGATCGTCTCGACGTCGGGCGCGTCGCCCGCCTCGATGCGCGTGCAGGAGCGGCACCCGCCACACGGCACGCCCGCGGCCGCGGCGCCGTCTCTCGCGCTCACGGCCGCCTCGCACGCGAGCGCCTGCGCCAGCCGGCGCGCGAGCGTCGCGCGGCCGACGCCGGGCGGTCCCGCCAGCAGGTAGGCGTGCGCGAGCCGGACGGCCGCGAGCGCGTGCCGCAGCGACTCGACGGCGCGCTCCTGCCCGTAGACGCCCCAGTCGCCGCCGCTGGCCCCGCCATCGCCGCCGTCGGTGCCATCGGTGCCATCCGCGGAGCTCGCGTCGTCCCCGGAAGCGCCGTCCGGCGCCGCGATCGTCGAGGGCTCGGCGGGGGCGTCGGCCTCCGGGGCCTCGACGGCAGGGGCGTCGCGTGCGGCGTCGAGGGGCGCGTCAGGCATCGCCGGCGCTCCCGTCGGCCGGCGCCGCCGCGGTCGTCTCATCGTCGACGTCGAGCGCCATCAGGTCGGCGGCGCTCTCGCGGCGGCGCAGGAGCCGCGCCTCGCCGTCCTCCACCAGCACCACGGCGGGGCGGTAGGAGAGGTTGTAGTTCGACGCCATCGAGAGCTGGTAGGCGCCCGCGGCCGGCATCGCCAGCAGCTCGCCCGCGCGCAGCCTCGGCAGCCGCGCATCGCGCAGCAGCACGTCGCCGGACTCGCAGTACTTGCCGGCGATCGTCACGGTCTCCTCGGCCTCGGCCGTGGGGCGCTCGGCGGAGAGCGCCTCGTAGCGGGCGCCGTACATCGCGGGGCGGACGTTGTCCGCCATCCCGCCATTCACCGAGACGTAGGTGCGGACGCCCGGCACCTCCTTGCGCGCGCCGACGCTGTAGAGCGCGACGCCGGCGCGAGCCACGATCGAGCGTCCCGGCTCGACGGCGATGCGGGGCAGCGGGAGGCCGCGCGCGCCCCACTCGCGGCGCAGCGCGGCCCCGATGGCGCGCGCGTAGTCGCGCGGGGTCGGCACGGGGTCGCCCGCGCCGTAGCCGACGGCGAAGCCGCCGCCCGGCGAGATCTCCGGGATCGCGACGCCGAGGCGGTCGCGACAGACCTCCGCGACGAAGTCGGCCAGCACCTCGATGCCGAGCTCGTACGGCGCCAGCTCGACGATCGGGCTGCCGAGGTGCATGTGGAGGCCGCGCAGCTCCAGCGCCGGCTGCTCCAGGATCGCCGCGAGCGCGCGCTCGGCGGCGCCCGTCGCGGTCAGCACGCCGAACTTCGAGTCGAGGATGCCGGTGGTGGTCTTCTCGTGCGTGTGCGCGTCGACGCCCGGCGAGACGCGCAGCAGCACGGGCTGGCGCACGCCGCGCGCGGCCGCGGCCTCGGCGACCAGCGCGATCTCGCCCTCGTTGTCGATGACGACGCGACCCACGCCCGCCTCGACGGCGAGCGCGAGCTCCCACGGCTCCTTGCTGTTGCCGTGGAGGTAGACCGTCTCCATCGGCACGCCGGCGGCGCGCAGCACCTCGATCTCCCCGCCCGAGACGGCGTCGAAACCCAGGCCTTCGGCCACGATCAGCCGCGCGAACGGGCGGCTGAGGTACGCCTTGCTCGCGTAGAGCACGGTGCTCTCGGGGTACTCGGCGCAGAACGCGTCGACGTAGGCGCGGCACTGCTCGCGCAGCGTGCGCGCGTCGTAGACGTAGAGGGGCGTCCCGAAGCGCCGCGCCAGCGCGAGCGCGTCGCAGCCGCCGAGCGCCAGGTGGCCCTCGGCGGTGAGCCCGGCGGTGACCGGGAGCAGATCGGCGAGCGGCAGCGTCGCTGCCGCGTGGCTCGTCACTCGACTACCCCGCGTGGTGCGGTGAACGCTGTCTCAGCGGCGGTCGCCCCGTCGTCGCGCCCCTCGCCGGGTGCGCGCCGATGCGGCGCCCTCGCCTGCCGCGATTATGGCCCCTCGTCGCCGATCTCGCATCACGGCCGCACGAGCGCCGCCGGTCAGCGGACGGCCGCGGGGCGGCTCCCGATCTCCTCGAAGAGGCGCAGCAGGTAGCCGTCCGGGTCCTGCACCACGAGCTGCCGCTGCCCGACCTCGAGGTCGTCGCGGCGGTACCACGCCTCCTCGATCGGTAGCCGCGGCTCGGCGCCGCTCGCGCCCGCCCGCTCCTCTAGGGCTGCGAGGTCGTCCACCTCGATCCGCAGGTGCATGCCGCGGCCGTACGGGTGGGCGAGCTCGCCGGCGACGAAGGTCCGGCCGACCGGCTCCTACAGCATCAGCTCCGCGCCGCCCCTCGCGAGGTAGGCGAAGCGCTCCTGGGGACGCTCGTAGCTCACCGCGAAGCCCAGCACGCGCACGTAGAAGTCGACGCTGGCGTCGAGGTCGGCGCGGATCAGCTCGGGGACGAGGGCGGGCCGGGCATCGCGGTGGCCCGCTCGCTACTCGGGCGTGGCGGGCCGCGCGCGCTCGACGCGCCACTCGCGCTCGCCCTGCTCGACATCGAGCGTCCCCAGCTCCGCGAGCCGCGCGAGGTGCGAGCGCACCTGGTTGCGCGCCGCCCGGCGCAGCCCGCTCTGGATCTCCGGGTAGAGGCCGCGGCGGATCTGGCGGTCGCTCGCGTAGCCGCGGTCGACGAGGTCGAGGATCTGGCGGTCGCGCCCCAGCCGGTGGTCGATCAGCTCACGCACCTTCGCGGCCGGCTCGCGCACGACGGGGCCGTGGCCCGGCGCGAAGAGCGACGCGCCCAGCTCGCCGATGCGCTCCAGGCTCGCGAGGTACTGCCCCATGTCGCCGGCCGGCGGCGGCCCGATCGCGCTCGTCCCCACGCCGAGGATAGTGTCGCCCGTGAACAGCACGCCCGTCTCTTCCACGAGGTAGCAGCTATGCCCGGCGGTGTGGCCGGGGGTGTGCACGGCGCGCACGGTGAGCCCGCCCACGCGGAAGCTCTCGCCGTCGGCGAGCGGGCGGTGCACGGGCGTCGCGAGCGCCTCCTCACGCCACCGCCGCGAGCGCTCGGCGAGCTCCGTGTCGTCGGGCAGGTCCTCGTTGCTCTCGTGCGGGGTGTGCAGCAGCACCTCGTCGAGCGGGTTCATCGCGACCTCGGCGCCCAGCGCCTCGGCGAGTCGCCGCCCGCCCGAGGAGTGGTCGCCGTGGTGGTGGGTGATCGCGATCGTGCCGACCCGCAGCGAGGGGAGCTCGCGCGCGAGGTAGGCGATGCGCTCGCCGACCGAGGCGTCGTCGCCGAAGCCCGCGTCGATCAGCGCCGCCTCGTCGCCGTCGTGCAGGATCCACACGTTCGAGGTAGGGAAGGTGCTGGTGAAGAGCCGCACGCGCACGACGTGCTGCACGAGGTGCTCGTCGATGCGGGTGGCGTGCGACTCGACCTGCTCCGTCGCGTCGCCGTCCTCGGCCGCGCCACGCGCGCGGCGGCGGATGCCCGGCAGCTCGCCGACCACGGGGACGCCGCGCAGCCGGCGGCGCGTGCGCTTCGAGGGCGCGCTGCGCCACAGCGGCCGCGCGCGGCGCTCGATCGCCTCGCGCCAGAGTGTCGCCCGCTGGCCCACGCCACCTCCTCGATCGCCTCGCCGCGTCGCGTGCCGCGCGGCCCGTCGCTTCGTCTCGCGCCCAGTCGCGCCGTAGTCGCGCCGTAGTCGCGTCGCAGTCGCGTCGCGGTCGCGCCGGGGCGGAGCGCACGATACGCTCGCGCGCGTGCCCGCGTCACCGCGCCCTGCCTCGCCCGACGCCTCGCCGTCTGCCGCCCGCGCTCGTGCCGCCCCGCGACCCGACCCGCCGCGCACCGCCGCTCGCGCTCGCTCCGCCGTCGCGCCCCGCCGTGCCCGCCGCGCCGCCGCGCCGCCGCGCCGCCGGCTGACGCGCGAGGTGCCGGCGCGTGACATGCAGGGCGCCGGGCGCGTGCGCCGCATCCGGCGCCCGCTGCTCGCGTCGTACGCCGAGCACGGCGCCGACCTGCCGTGGCGGCCCGCCGCGGGGCGGCCGGGCGACCCCTACGCCGCGCTCGTGGCCGCGGTCTGCGCGCAGCAGACGCCGATGGCGCGCGTGCTGCCGCTCTACGAGCGCTGGATGGCGGCGCTGCCCACGCTCGCGGACGCGGCGCGCGCCTCGCGCGCGGAGGCGCTGCGGCTGTGGGGCGACGCCGGCTACCCGCGCCGCGCCGTCGCGATCCGTGAGGCGGCGCGCCTCGTGGTCCGCGATCACGGCGGCGTGCTGCCGCGCGAGGAGGCGGCGCTGCTCGCGCTGCCGGGCGTCGGCCCGTTCACGGCCGCGATCGTGCGCTGCTTCGGGCACGGCGAGCAGGTCACCGCCGTCGACGTGAACGTGGCGCGCGTGCTGGGGCGCGCCGTGCTCGGCGAGCTGGAGCCGGTCGCGTCGCTGCCGCGCGCCCGCGCCGCGAGCTGGCCGAGCGGATGCTGCCGCCCAGCGAGGCGGCGCGCTGGAACCCGGCGCTGATGGACCTCGGCGCGACGGTCTGCCGCGCCCGTCCGCGCTGCGAGGCCTGCCCGCTGGCACGGCTCTGGGCGGCGCGCCCGGGCATCGCGCGCGGGGAGCGCGCCGCCGCGCCGCGCCGGCAGGCGCCGTACGCGGGCTCGGATCGCCAGTGGCGCGGGCGCATCCTGCGCGCGCTGCGCCGGCACGCGGCAAGCGTCGAGGAGGAGGGGCGGCCGCCGCTGGCGGTGCGCACGCTGCTCGCGCGGCTCGCGGCCACGCCGGAGGAGCGGGCGCGCGCCCGGCGGCTGCTCGACGCGCTCGCGGCCGAGGGGCTCGCGTGGCGCGCGCGCGGTCGCTGCGGCCTCGGCGAGGCGCCTTCGGGAGGCGACGAGGCGACGTGGCCGCGAGCGCCGGCCGCGGGCGCGAGGGGGAGCCCGCGCGAGCGGCGTGCTACGCTTGAATGCCCGCGCCTGCGCGGCTAGAGGAGCGAGCCGTGCCCGAGGTCTACGCCGACGATCGCTTCACCGTGAAGGCGCTGCCCGACCTCGGCAGCTTCGGCAACGTGTCCTACATCGTGCGGCCGGAAGGCGGCGGGCCGGCGACCGTGATCGACGCGCCCGAGGGCGTCGAGGCGGTGCTGTCGGCGCTCGGGGGCCACGAGATCGGCGCCGTCATCGTCACGCACTACCACTCCGATCACTGGCGCGGCTTCGAGACGCTGCGCGCGGCCAGCGCCGCGCCCGTCTACGCGGGCGCCGAGGAGGTGGAGATCGACGCCGAGCGCGGCGCCCTCCGCCTCGCCGACGGCGAGACGCTCGAGGTCGGCGGCGTCCCGATCGAGGTGATCCACACCCCCGGCCACACGCCCGGCTCGATCTGCCTGCACGCGGGCGGCGTCGTCTTCACCGGCGACACGCTGTTCCCCGGCGGCCCCGGCGCCTCGCGCTCCGTGGAGGCGCTGCAGCAGGAGATCGCCTCGATCACGACGCGGCTCTACGCGCTGCCGGACGAGACGCTGGTGCTCCCCGGGCACGGCGCGGGGACGACGATCGCCGCCTCGCGCGACGAGTACGAGGGCTTCGCCGCCCGCGAGCACCCCGCCGACCTGCGCGGCGACGTGCTGTGGGCCAGCTCGTGAGCAGCGCTGCGGCGCGGGGGGTGGCGTGACGGCGGCCGCCCGCGCCGAGACGCCCCTCGTCAGCACGCTCGACAACGGCCTGCGCCTCGTCGTGACGCCGCTCGCGCACGCGCGCTCGGTCTCCGTCACCTTCTACATGCGCGCGGGGTCGCGCTACGAGCAGGACGCGGACGCCGGGCTCTCGCACTTCGTCGAGCATCTCTGCTTCAAGGGCACCGAGCGTCGCCCGCGGCCGATCGACCTCTCGGCGGAGATCGACGCCGTCGGCGGCTCGATCAACGCCGCCACCAACCGCGAGCTGACGAGCTACTACGCGAAGGTGACGCCGGAGCACCTGGAGCGCGTGCTGGACGTGCTCGCCGACATGCTGCGGCACTCGCTCTACCTCGAGCCCGAGATCGAGCGCGAGCGCGACGTGATCCTCGAGGAGCTGGGCGCCGTCGAGGACGCCCCCGACGAGCTGGCGGGCGTGGCGCTGGACGGGCTGCTGTGGCCGGGGCAGCCGCTGGGCCGCGACATCGCGGGGACGCCGGCCTCGGTGCGGGCGATCGCGCCCGATCGGTTGCGCGACTACTACCGACGGCAGTACGTCGCCAACGCGGCGGTGCTCTCGATCGCCGGCGCGATCGACGCGGAGGCGGCGCCGCGGCTCGCGGTGCGCTTCGTCGGCGACTGGGAGCCGGGCAGCCCCGGCGACTGGATCCGCGTGCGCGACGACGAGGGCGCGCCCCGCGTGCGGCTGACGTCGAAGGACACGGAGCAGGCGCACGTGGCGCTGGGGATGCGCGGCCTCTCCGCCGTCGACCCGGACCGCTACGCCCTGGGCCTGCTCTCCGTCATCCTGGGCGAGGGGATGTCGTCGCGGCTCTTCAACCGCCTGCGCGAGGAGCTGGCGCTCTGCTACGACGTGCACACCTCCGCCTCGCACCTGCTGGACACCGGCAGCTTCGGCGTCTACGCGGGCGTCGATCCGGAGCGCACCGTCGAGGCGCTGGCGGAGGTCGCGCGCGAGCTGACGCGCATCCGCGAGCCGGTGGACGCGGAGGAGCTGGCGCGCGCGCAGGCGCTGGCCCGCTCGCGGGTGCAGCTGCGCATGGAGGACACGCGCGCCGTCTCCGCGCTCTACGGCGCGCTGACCGCACTCGATCTGCAGCTCGTGACACCCGAGGAGACGATCGCGCGCTACGACGCCGTGACCATCGCCGACGTGCAACGCGTCGCGGGGCGCGTGGTCAGCAACTCCGCGCTGCACCTCTCCGTGGTCGGGCCGTTCCAGGACGCGGAGCCGCTGGAGGCGGCGCTGCGGCCCGCGGGGTGAGCGCGGTGAACCCACCCGACGAGCACGCCGCCGAGCCCCCGGAGCCGGCCGCCGAGCCAGCCGCCGGGGCTGCCGAGCCACCCGACGAGCACGCCGCCGAGGCCGCCGAGCTAGCCGCCGAGCCTGTGGAGTCGTCGGCCGCACCCGCCGTCGAGGCCGCCCAGCCTGCCGCCGAGCCAACCGCCGGTGCCGAGCCCGCCGCTAGCCCTGCTGTGGAGGCCGAGGAGGCCGCGCCCGACCTCGACGCGGCGCTCGCCGTGCCGCTGGACGGGAGCGCGCGCTTCGCGGGTGGGCGATCGACGCCGCCGCGCGCCGCGCCCGACGACGCCCGCACCCACGGCGCGGAGCCGCCCGAGCGGCTGCTGCTCGTGCCGCTGCTGAGCTCGGCGCCCGCTGCGGCCGGCGAATCGCGAGCCGCCGAGGGCGAGCGCTGCCTGCTCGTGCGGCTCGCGGGCGCCGAGCGCGCCTCGCTGCTGGCGATGGACGGGCCGGGCGTCGGCGAGACGCTGGCGGAGGCGGTGGCGAGCGTGCTGCACGCGCGCCTCGGCCTGCGCGCGCTCACGGAGCCGCGCGTCGCGGCGGGCCGCGTGCCCGCGCGCCTGCCACAGCCGCGCCGCGGCGCCAGCGGGCCCGGCTGGCTGCGCGCGGTCGTCGTGCGCGTCGAGGGCGAGCCCGCCCCCGGCCCGCTGCTCGACGAGGTGCTGGCGCTCCCCTTCGACGAGGCGGCGCGCGCCCTCCCCACGGACGCCGAGCGTCGGGTGCTGGGCCTCGCGCGGGAGTAGCGCGCTACGGCCGCGCCCTCGGTGGGGCGCCGGCGCGCGATCTACGAAGGCGCGTCAGGGGCACGCAGGCGCCACATCCGCGCGCCTCACGCTCGCCGCGTGGCTCCATGCGAGGGGGGAATCGCCTCGAGTTCGCTCGGCAGCGACCGCGCCACCGGATCCGGAACGCAAGGAGCAATGAAGCGCGGGCTCCGCCTGCCTCGGCGCGGGGGGTGGCTCTACTAGAAGCCGGGGATGAGCGCGCCGTCGTAGGGGTCGATGCCGGGCTGGCCCAGCTCGGCGGCCTGCGCCTCCAGCGTCGGGTCCCACGACGCCTTGCGTGGGATGTCGCTGATCAGCGACTCCGTGGTCAGCATCAGCGCCGAGACCGCGACCGCGCTGTCGAGCGCGACGCGGACCACCTTCACCGGGTCGATGATGCCGAGCTTGAACATGTCGCCGTAGACGCCGGTGGCCGCGTCGTAGCCGTGGTAGCCGCTGGCGGCGGCGACCCGGCCGACGACGACGGCGGGCTCGCCGCCGGCGTTCTGCACGATCTGGCGCAGCGGCGACTCCAGCGCGCGCTGCAGGATGCGCACGCCCGTCGCCTCGTCGCCGTCGAGCTCCTCGAGCAGCGGGGTGAGCGCGTCGCGGGCGCGCAGGTAGGCGACGCCGCCGCCCGGCACCACGCCCTCGTCGACGGCGGCGCGGGTGGCGTTGAGCGCGTCGTCCACGCGGAACTTGCGCTCGCGCACGTCGACCTCGCTGGAGCCGCCGACGCGGATCACGCCGACGCCGCCGGCGAGCTTGGCGATGCGCTTCTGCAGGATCTCGCGGTCGAAGTGGGTGATCGCTTCCGAGTCGACCTGGGCGCGCAGCGTCTCGATGCGCGCGCGGATCTGCTCGTCGGTGCCGCGGCTGCCGATGATGGTCGTCGTCTTGGGGGTGGTGATGATGCGGTCGGCGCGGCCCAGCGCGGCGACCTCCACCTTCTCCAGCAGGTGCCCCATGTCCTCGGTGATGAAGACGCCACCGGTGAGGGCGGCCAGGTCCTCGCTCATCTGCTTGCGCCGCTCGCCGAAGGAGGGCGATCGCACGACGAGCGGGTTGACGCTGCCGCGCATCTTGTTGAGCACCAGCAGCGAGAGGACTTCGTCGTCCATCGAGTCGCAGAAGATGACGATGTTCTTGGAGACGGAGAGGAACTTCTCGAGCAGCGGCGCGATCTGCTGGACGCTGGAGAGCTTGAGGTCGGTGATCAGGATGTAGGGGTCCTCGATGACCGTCTCGAGGCGCTCCTGGTCCGTGGCGAAGAGCGGCGACATCCAGCCGTTGTCGACCTGCAGGCCCTCGACGATCTCGCGCTCGTGCTCGACGGACTTGCCCTCCTCGACGGTGATCACGCCGTCGCGGCCGACCTTGTCCATGACGTCGGCGATCAGCTCGCCGATCTCCTCGTCGCTGTTGGCGGCGATGGTGGCGACCTGCCGCACCATCTCCTGGCTCTCGACGGGGGTGGCGAGGCGCTCGAGCTCGGCCGTCACCGTGGCGAGGCCGCGCTCGATGCCGCGGCGCAGCGCCATCGGGTTCGCGCCCGCGACGATGTTGCGCAGCCCCTGGTGGTAGATCGCCTGCGCCAGCACGGTGGCGGTGGTGGTGCCGTCGCCGGCCTCGTCGTTGGTCTTGACCGCCACCTGCTTCACGAGCTGCGCGCCCATGTTGTGGAAAGGGTTGGCCAGCGAGATCTCGCGCGCGACCGTGACGCCGTCCTTGGTGAAGGTGGCGCGCAGGTAGGTCTTGTCCAGCACGACGTTCCGGCCGCGCGGGCCGAGCGTCACCTTGACCGCGTCCGCGAGGATGTCGACGCCGCGGCGCAGCTCGTTCCGCGCCGTGTCGTCGAAGCGCAGCAGCTTCCCCTTGGGCATGGTGCTCCCCTATGCATTCGCCGGCGAAGCGCAGTGCGGGCCGCTCGCGCGGCCCGGCCGCTAGCCGCTGCCGGCCCGTGCCGGTCCCACGCCGCCTGCCCGGCGCCCCATGAGCGCCTCGACGCCGAGCCTCGATCGCTGGGTCGGGTGCGCTCAGCGTGCGAGCGGCCCGTGTGGCGTCGCGGGTGCTAGCGCTTCTTCGCCTTCTTCGCGCTGCCGGTGTCGAGCTTCGCGAGGACATCCGCGAAGCGGACGACGACGTAGTCGACCTTCTCGATCTGCACCTTGGTGCCGGCGTACATCTGGTAGAGCACGCGGTCGCCCGCGGCGAGATCGATCGTCTCCACCACGCCCGCGTCGTTCATCTTGCCGGGGCCCACGGCCACGACGTCGCCCTGCTGCGGCTTCTCCTTGGCGGAGTCCGGAATCACGAGGCCGGTGACGGTCACCGCTTCCTCGTCGGTCGCGTGTAGCACGATGTGGTCCGTCAGCGGCACAACCTTCGTCGCCAACTCTCCTGCCTCCTCGTCCTCGGGAATGCCCCGCCCCCGCGTGGAGTCGGTGGGCTCGCCTGTGTTCGGCGGACGATGCTAGCACTCCACCATCGAGAGTGCCAGTCCGCTCCTGCGAGGTTCGCGCGCCTGCGCGGGCGGCCGTCACCGCGGCGGCTCGCCGGCGGCGAGCGGCCCGCGCGCCGCGCGTCCCCGCGCGACGGTGGGGGCGATGTCGAGCGGTGCCTCGGGCGCCACCGCCTCGCCCGCGTGGCGGAAGGCCGCCGCGCCGATCATCGCGGCGTTGTCCGTGCACAGCGCGGGCGGCGGGATGAAGACGGGCAGGCCTGCGCGCTCGCGGACGCGCTCGCGCAGCCGGCCGTTCGCGGCGACGCCGCCGGCGACCAGCAGCGAGGCGACGCCCTCGCGCTCGGCGGCGCGCACCGCCTTCCGCGAGAGCACGTCGGCGACCGACTCCTCGAAGGCCCACGCCACCTCGGCGGCCGGCGGCGGCTCCGCGCCCTGCACGACGTGCATCACCGCCGTCTTCAGGCCCGAGAACGAGAAGTCGTCGTTCCCCGGCAGCCACGCGCGCGGCAGCCGCAGCTCGCGGCGCTCGGCGGTGGCGGCGACCCGGGAGATCGGCGGGCCGCCGGGGTAGCCGAGGCCCAGCAGCCGCGCCACCTTGTCGAAGGCCTCGCCGGCCGCGTCATCGCGCGTGCCGCCCAGGCGGCGGAAGCGCCCGTGCTCCTCCATCAGCAGCAGCTCCGTGTGCCCGCCCGAGACCACCAGCGCGAGCGCGGGCAGCGGCGGCTCCTCCTCGCCCAGCCAGTTGGCGCAGACGTGGCCTTCGATGTGGTCGGTGGGGATCAGCGGCAGGGCGCGCGCGAAGGCGATGGCGCGCGCCGCGGCGAAGCCGACGGCGAGCGCGCCGGGCAGGCCGGGGCCCGCGGTCGCGGCGACGGCGTCGATGGCGCTCCAGCCGCCGCCCGCGCCCGCGAGCGCGCGGCGCACGACGGGCGCCAGCGCCCGCAGGTGCTGCCGCGCCGCGACCTCGGGCACCACGCCGCCGGTCTCGGCGTGCAGCTCATCCTGCGAGGCGACGATCGAGGAGAGCACGCGGCGCCCGTCCTCGACGACCGCGGCGGCCGTCTCGTCGCAGGAGCTCTCGATGGCGAGGATGCGCATCGCTCGTCCCCTCGCTAGCGGCGGTTACGCAGGCCGCTGGCCGCTGGGGCGCCGGTGGCTGGGCCGCCGGCGAGCGGCGCGCCGGCCAGCGGATCGAAGGCGAAGACGCCGCGCCCCGTCAGCACGTAGAGCAGTTCGCCGTCCGGCTCCAGCGCCAGTCCGCGCAGGTCGTCGAAGTCAACGTGGCGGTACTGGCGCAGGAAGCTCCCCGCGCGGTCGGAGACGACGATGCGCTTGCGCTCGCGGTCGCCCACGTAGATCACGCCCCGCAGCCGGTCCTCGGCGACGCCGGCGGCAGCCTCCGGGAAGGCGTCGATGCCGGCGAGCAGCTCGGGCAGCTCCTCGCCGAGGCGGAAGTGGCGCAGCGCGTCGTCCTGGAGTAGGTAGAGGTCGCCGTCGACGGCCAGCGCCCGCGCCTCGGCGATCTGCGCCCCGCCCAGCAGCCCCTGCCGCTCGGAGTCGAAGCCCTCGCCCGCCGGCAGGTAGCGCCACACCTCGCCGCCCTCGGGATCGAGCAGGTAGAGGTTGCCCGTGTAGGTCGCAAGGCCCGTGACCGCGCGGATCTCCTCCACGCCGCGCAGCGGGAGCACGGCCGGCGCGCCCGCGCCGCTCCCCGGCACGCCGAACAGCGTGCGCCCCTCGTCCAGCAGCAGCAGGCGGCCGCGCCCCTCCTCCCACGCCAGCGCGAGCGGCGGCCGCGCCATCACGCCGCCGTACTCCTCGCCCGGCTGGTAGACGAGCGCGGGCGCGGCGGCGCCGTCCGGGTCGAGGCGCACGACGCGCCCGCGGTCGCGCTCCAGCAGCCACAGCGCCCCGCCGCCCGCGACCAGCGCCTGCGGCTGCGCGGGCGCTGTGAGCACGCCCTCCAGGCTCGCCACGAGCGTCAGCACCTCGACGGTGATGACGGCGTCCAGCCGCACGCGCGCCGCCTCCATCCGCGCCGCCAGCTCGCCGAGGCGCGGGTCGTCCTCCGTCTGCGCGGCCGCGCGCTCCAGCGTGGCGCTCGCCTCCTCGATCGCGACGCGCTCGGCGGCGCGGTCGCCCGCCGCCCGCGCCGCCTCCACGCTTGCGAGCTGCGCGCTCGCCTCCGCGAGCAGCTCGTCGATGCGCTGGTCGCGGTCCTCCGAGAAGAGCGACGGCAGCAGCAGGCCCGCGAACAGCGCGAAGGCGACCACCGCCGCCGAGACGCCCGCGATCAGCCGCCACGGGAGCCGCGTGGAGGCGGGGCCGGGGCGCCCGATCACGCGCGGCGGCCGTCGCACCGCTGGCAGCGGCCCGCCCAGCCGGCGCCCCGAGGCGGGGGGCTCGGCGCCGGAGTCGACGGGCGCGGGCGGCGCGACGGCGGGCTCCGTCGGCGCGGCGACGATCGGCGGCGGCTCCTCCGCCTCGACGTCGAGGTCGGCGATCAGCACCGCGCACATGTCGCGCACGTCGCGGGTGCGCGGGTAGAGCTCGCCCAGCGCGCGCTCGGCCCCCGCGGCCAGCGCCTGCGCCACGGCCTGCTCGCCCGCGATGCGCTCGGCGCTGCTAGTGAGCAGCAGGATCTCGACGTCGCGGAAGGGCGCGGTGAGGAACTGCGGCTCGACGGGCTCCTCGCCGCCCAGCGGGCGCGCGGCCGGTGTGCCCTCGGTGCTGAGCCGCGCCACGCCCGCCAGCCCCCCTGTGTACGCGGGGCCCGGCCCGGCGAGGGCGATCGTCGCCTCGCCCTCGCGGATGGCGACGCAGCTCACGCCGATCGCGACGCGGTGCTCGCGCAGCGAGCGGTGGTTCCACTCCGCGAGGTTGGTGTGCGCCTGCTGCAGCGCCCGCAGCAGCCCGCCGGTGATGGAGAGCGACTCGCGGCCGAAGAGCGCCGCGACCGCCTCGGCGACCTCGGCGCAGAAAGGCGCCGAGCGCTCGCCGAGGGGCTCGGCAAGCACGACGAGGCGCACCGTCTCCTTGTCCCCCAGCCGCCTGCGATCGACGAGCCACGGGCCGGCCTCGCGGGGCTCTCCCGCGACCATCGAGTAGCGGCCGACCCAGATGCCCATAGGCGCGCTGCCCGCGTCCGTTGTCCGCGCGGCCGGCCGCCGCCACCGCATGCGTGGGGGTGCCGGGGGTGGGGGGAGCGTGCCCGCGGCGCGGCCTCGCCCATGATACGGGCGCGCCGCGAGGGGCGCACCGCGCCCCTCGCGGCGAACGACGGGCGACCGAGGATCGTGGGTCCCGGGGACTCTCGGCGGGGGCTAGCTGTAGTTCCCACGTAGGTTGTTGACAGGATGAGGGGCCTCGCCCGCTGCTGTGTGTGACAGCACGGCAGTAGCGAGGAGAGGACACCCTCATGGCCCATCGTAACGCGCGGCTGACGCCGCTGACCCGACTCGAGCTCGTGCGGGAAGTGGACGCCGGCTGGCCCCAGGCTGAGGTCGCTCGCCACTTCCGCGTCTCCCGCCACACCGTTGCCAAGTGGCTGGGGCGCTTCCGGGCGGAGGGAGCGGCAGGGCTCGAGGACCGCAGCTCCGCCCCGCGCGCGCATCCCCGGCGCACGCCGCCCGAGCTGGAGCGACGCATCTGCGCCGTGCGACGCACGCAGGGATTCGGGCCGCATCGCATCCAGTGGGCGCTCGGGGTCGCCCGCTCCACGGTCTACGCCGTGCTGCGGCGCCGCGGCCTCAACCGGCTCGACCGCCTGCACCGCGTCACCCGGGAGCCGGTCCGCTACGAGCACGACGCCCCCGGCGACCTGCTGCATCTCGACGTGAAGAAGCTCGGGCGCGTCCCCGAGGGCGGCGGCAAGCGAATGGCGCCTGGCTTCGCCGAGACGCGCTCCGGGCCGCATTCGCGGCGTTCGCTGGGGCTGGAGTACCTACACGTCGCCGTCGACGACCACAGCCGTTACGCCTACGTCTCCGTCCTGCCCGACGAGCGTGGCGCGAGCTGCGCCGCCTTCCTCGAGCAGGCGCTCGCGGCCTTCCGCCGGCGTGGCGTGCGCGTGCGCCGGGTCCTGACCGACAACGCGAAGGCCTACACCGTCGCCCGCAGCTTCCACGGCGCCGCCGCTGCCGCAGACGTGCGGCTGTCGCACACGCGGCCCTACCGCCCGCAGACGAACGGCAAAGCCGAGCGTTTCATCCAGATCCTGCAGAACGAGTGGGCCTACGCCCGCCCCTACCGCTCCAACGCCGAGCGGCTGCGCCAGCTCCCACGCTGGCTCTACCGCTACAATCACCGCCGACCGCACGGCGGCGTCGGCGGGGCCGTCCCCGCCTCCCGCCTGTGAACAACCTTCCTGGGTAGTACAGCTAGTCGCTTGCGGGGGCGCCGGCGGGCGCGGTGAGGCGGTAGCTGCAGCAGCCGTCGCCGCTGGTCTGGCACTCGACGAGCGTGGCGTCGAGGCCGGTGAGCGCGCTGATATAGGCGACGTCCACCGCGCACGCCGCCTGCGAGCGCGCCGCCACCTCCGGGTAGGGGGAGGTGCGCTCGTGGAGGAGGAAGGCGTCGCCGTCCCGCTCCCAGTCCGCGACCACCTCCTGCGCGCGCAGCTCGTCGCAGGCGGCCTCGATGCGCTGCTCGGCGGGGGCGCCGGCGAGCTCCCGGGCGGCGGGGCCCGCGAGGCGCTCGCCCACCCCGTCGAGCAGCGCGCGCAGCTGCTCGACGTTCGCGCCGTCGGCCAGCGACTCCAGGAGTGCGCTCGCGAGACGGTGGTACTGCTTGGGGTAGCCGGCCTCGCCGGACTCGCTGAGCTGGTAGAAGAGCGCGGGTCGCCCGACGTGGCCGCGCTGCTCGCGGCTCCGCACGAGGCCGGCGCGCTCCAGGATCGTGACGTGCTGGCGCACCCCGGTCGCGGTCAGGCCGAGGTGGTCGCCCAGCTCGCGCACGCTCGCCTCGCGCCGCTCGCGGAGGTAATCGAGGATCTGTTGCCGGGTCTCCTGCACGGGCGCGCTCCCTGCGCGGCGCCGGACGGCGCGCACCTATGATAGGCGCGCAGCGGCGCCGTAGACGCGCGCCGGCGCCGGGCTTCGGCGCGGCGAGGGGCACGATGGCCGAGCAGGCACCCGGCGTGGGCGCGGCGCGGGCGCATCGCGCGCTCGCCGACGCGATCGTGGCGCGCGCCGCCGCGGAGCTGCGCGACCTGCTGCCGCGCGTGGCGGGCGGCATACGGCCGTTCCCGCCGTTCCCCGGCGCGATGTTCGTCTACGGCATCGAGGTCGATCCGCGGGGCGAGCTGCCCGGCGACTACGGCTGCGTGGTGCTGGGCGAGGACGGCGGGCTCTACGAGCTGGTGCTAGAGCACGACGCGACGCAGGAGCCGGCGGGCGACCCCGTCGCGACCCGCACCGAGGAGCTGCGCCCCCTCGACGAAATGCCCGCCGCCGACTTCGTCGCCTATGCCCACCGCGCCGTCCTCGCGGCGGGTGCGCAGGTCGAAGGGGCGAACGAGTGACTGCCACCGTTGCAGGTGGACCTGACGTCCTCGCGCGCTTCGAGCGGACCTTGAAGCGCGCCCATGGACTGGTGGAGCTCCACGCGGGCCTAACTGAAGGGAGACGAGGGCGTCCGCCGGCTCACGCCTCTGACGTTCTTCGAGCAGCCTTTCTACTTGGCGTCGCGGGGCTCGACGCGTTCCTCCGGGACCTCGCGCTACTGCATCTTGGGATCTACATGGCTAGGGTCGGCCTTCCGTCCGAGGCACAACGGCGGATCGTCAAGGATGGCGAGCTCCGCGAGCGACTAGTTGTAGTTCCCACGTAGGTTGTTGACAGGATGAGGGGCCTCGCCCGCTGCTGTGTGTGACAGCACGGCAGTAGCGAGGAGAGGACACCCTCATGGCCCATCGTAACGCGCGGCTGACGCCGCTGACCCGACTCGAGCTCGTGCGGGAAGTGGACGCCGGCTGGCCCCAGGCTGAGGTCGCTCGCCACTTCCGCGTCTCCCGCCACACCGTTGCCAAGTGGCTGGGGCGCTTCCGGGCGGAGGGAGCGGCAGGGCTCGAGGACCGCAGCTCCGCCCCGCGCGCGCATCCCCGGCGCACGCCGCCCGAGCTGGAGCGACGCATCTGCGCCGTGCGACGCACGCAGGGATTCGGGCCGCATCGCATCCAGTGGGCGCTCGGGGTCGCCCGCTCCACGGTCTACGCCGTGCTGCGGCGCCGCGGCCTCAACCGGCTCGACCGCCTGCACCGCGTCACCCGGGAGCCGGTCCGCTACGAGCACGACGCCCCCGGCGACCTGCTGCATCTCGACGTGAAGAAGCTCGGGCGCGTCCCCGAGGGCGGCGGCAAGCGAATGGCGCCTGGCTTCGCCGAGACGCGCTCCGGGCCGCATTCGCGGCGTTCGCTGGGGCTGGAGTACCTACACGTCGCCGTCGACGACCACAGCCGTTACGCCTACGTCTCCGTCCTGCCCGACGAGCGTGGCGCGAGCTGCGCCGCCTTCCTCGAGCAGGCGCTCGCGGCCTTCCGCCGGCGTGGCGTGCGCGTGCGCCGGGTCCTGACCGACAACGCGAAGGCCTACACCGTCGCCCGCAGCTTCCACGGCGCCGCCGCTGCCGCAGACGTGCGGCTGTCGCACACGCGGCCCTACCGCCCGCAGACGAACGGCAAAGCCGAGCGTTTCATCCAGATCCTGCAGAACGAGTGGGCCTACGCCCGCCCCTACCGCTCCAACGCCGAGCGGCTGCGCCAGCTCCCACGCTGGCTCTACCGCTACAATCACCGCCGACCGCACGGCGGCGTCGGCGGGGCCGTCCCCGCCTCCCGCCTGTGAACAACCTTCCTGGGTAGTACAACTAGTCGCGGCTCGCGACCCCAGGAGCGAGCGGATGGCCATCCTCATGGAGATGGTCGAGCAGGAGTCCGCCTATCACCCAAAGCAGGTCGATCAAGTCATGCGATGGTGTGGGGCTGGCGATTTCTGGTGTCTCGTGGAGGAGAAGGCGTTGGACTATGGAGCACCTCTTGTAGCTCCCCCGGGTCCGCGGGGCCCGCCTCGCCCGAATCGCGGCGAGACGGAACCAGCTCGTTCACCGCGGCGATGTGCCGCAAGACCGAGCACGCGTAGCGAATATCAGCAGGGCATGGACCCACGAGCAGTTGACGTTCATGGACGCGCTATCGGCAGTCGCCGTCGAAGTCGTGGCCGGTCAGAGCGCTTCGCTCCACCGGAGCTCGCCGAGCTAGTTCGCTCGCCAGTCCCCTGAGGCGCCGCCGGACTTCGCGGTGAGGCGGACCGAGTCGACGCGCATGCCGCGCTCGAGCGACTTGCACATGTCGTAGACGGTGAGCCCGGCCACCGAGACGGCCGTCAGCGCCTCCATCTCCACGCCGGTCTGCGCCGTCGTGCGCACGGTCGCCTCCAGCTCGACTGCGGCCTCGGCGCTCGCGTCGCGCGGGTCGGGATCGCCGCAGAGCGCGACCTCAATGGCGGAGAGCGGCAGCGGGTGGCAGAGCGGGATCAGCTCGTGCGTGCGCTTGGCGGCGAGGATGCCGGCGATGCGCGCCGTCGCGAAGACGTCGCCCTTGGACAGCGCGCCCGCTGTGATGGCGTCGAGGGTGGCGCGCGACATCAGCACGCGCCCGCGCGCCGTCGCCTCGCGCACCGTCGTCGGCTTCGCCGAGACATCGACCATGCTCGCGCGGCCGCGCTCGTCGAGGTGGCTCAGGCCCTCGAAGTCGCCGTCGCGCGCGGCCTCGGGCTTAGCCATCGGTGCCTCGCTTCTCGCGCGCGGCGCGGCTAGCTGTACTACCCAGGAAGGTTGTTCACAGGCGGGAGGCGGGGACGGCCCCGCCGACGCCGCCGTGCGGTCGGCGGTGATTGTAGCGGTAGAGCCAGCGTGGGAGCTGGCGCAGCCGCTCGGCGTTGGAGCGGTAGGGGCGGGCGTAGGCCCACTCGTTCTGCAGGATCTGGATGAAACGCTCGGCTTTGCCGTTCGTCTGCGGGCGGTAGGGCCGCGTGTGCGACAGCCGCACGTCTGCGGCAGCGGCGGCGCCGTGGAAGCTGCGGGCGACGGTGTAGGCTTTCGCGTTGTCGGTCAGGACCCGGCGCACGCGCACGCCACGCCGGCGGAAGGCCGCGAGCGCCTGCTCGAGGAAGGCGGCGCAGCTCGCGCCACGCTCGTCGGGCAGGACGGAGACGTAGGCGTAACGGCTGTGGTCGTCGACGGCGACGTGTAGGTACTCCAGCCCCAGCGAACGCCGCGAATGCGGCCCGGAGCGCGTCTCGGCGAAGCCAGGCGCCATTCGCTTGCCGCCGCCCTCGGGGACGCGCCCGAGCTTCTTCACGTCGAGATGCAGCAGGTCGCCGGGGGCGTCGTGCTCGTAGCGGACCGGCTCCCGGGTGACGCGGTGCAGGCGGTCGAGCCGGTTGAGGCCGCGGCGCCGCAGCACGGCGTAGACCGTGGAGCGGGCGACCCCGAGCGCCCACTGGATGCGATGCGGCCCGAATCCCTGCGTGCGTCGCACGGCGCAGATGCGTCGCTCCAGCTCGGGCGGCGTGCGCCGGGGATGCGCGCGCGGGGCGGAGCTGCGGTCCTCGAGCCCTGCCGCTCCCTCCGCCCGGAAGCGCCCCAGCCACTTGGCAACGGTGTGGCGGGAGACGCGGAAGTGGCGAGCGACCTCAGCCTGGGGCCAGCCGGCGTCCACTTCCCGCACGAGCTCGAGTCGGGTCAGCGGCGTCAGCCGCGCGTTACGATGGGCCATGAGGGTGTCCTCTCCTCGCTACTGCCGTGCTGTCACACACAGCAGCGGGCGAGGCCCCTCATCCTGTCAACAACCTACGTGGGAACTACAGCTAGCCGCCGATATACGACATCTCGACGCGTGGCAGCTCGGCGGTGGCGGCGGAGCGCAGCTCGGAGTAGCGGTCCTCGCGTGCGCCCCAGGTGCGGCGCAGCAGCGCCGTCAGCTCCTCGTCGGTGGCGCCGGCGCGCAGCGGCTCGCGCAGGTCCGTGCCGGAGGTGGCGAAGAGGCAGGTGTACAGCGAGCCCTCGGCGGAGAGCCGGGCGCGCGTGCAGTCGCCGCAGAACGGCTGCGTCACCGAGGTGATGAAGCCGACCTCGCCGCCCCCGTCTCGGTAGCGGTAGCGACGGGCGACCTCGCCGCGGTACGCGGGCTCCACCGGCTGAAGCGGCAGCGCGGCGTCGATGGCGGCGAGCAGCTCGGCCGCCGGCACCACCTCGTCCGTGCGCCAGCCGTTGGTGGTGCCGACGTCCATGAACTCGATGAAGCGCAGCACGTGGCCGCTGCCATGGAAGTGCCGCGCGAGGTCGACGACCGTGTGGTCGTTGACGCCGCGGCGCACCACGGCGTTCACCTTCAACGGCGCCAGGCCGGCGGCGGCGGCCGCCTCGATGCCCTCGGTCACGAGGCGCACGGGGAACGCCGCGTCGTTCATCGCGCGGAACACCTCGTCGTCCAGCGAGTCGAGGCTCACCGTGACGCGCGAGAGCCCCGCCGCGGCGAGCGCCGCCGCCTGCGAGGCGAGCAGCGAGCCGTTGGTCGTCAGCGCCACCTCGAGGCCCGGGATCGCCGCGAGCATCGCGACCAGCCGCGGCAGCTCCGCGCGCAGCAGCGGCTCGCCGCCGGTGAGGCGCACCTTGCGCACGCCCAGCGCCGCCGCCAGCCGCGCCACGCGCTCGATCTCCTCGAAGCGCAGGATCTGGTCGCGCGGCAGGAAGGCGAAGTCCGACCCGAAGACCTCGCGCGGCATGCAGTAGCGGCAGCGGAAGTTGCAGCGATCGGTGACGGAGATGCGCAAATCACGCAGCGGCCGGCCCAGCAGGTCGAGCAGCGGCGGCGCGGCCGGCCCGCTAGCGGCGGGCTCCGGCGGTGACGGCGGGCGGGTGCTGTGGGTCATCCACGGCCTCCAGAACCTCCATCATCGCAGAGAGCGCCCGCGCGCGGTGCGAGACGCGCTGCTTCCCCGCGCCCAGCTCCGCCATCGTGCGGCCGTCCGGCAGCTCGAAGACGGGGTCGTAGCCGAAGCCGCTCTCGCCGCGCGGCGCCTCGGCGATGCGCCCCTCGAGGGCGCCCTCGCGCGCGAAGGTCGCCCCGCCCGGCAGCGCCAGCACCAGCACGGCGCGGAAGCGCGCGCCGCGCCGCCCGCGGGGCACGCCGCGGAGCCGGCGCAGCAGCAGCGCGCTGCGCTCGCGGTCGGTGGAGGCGGCCGCGCCGCCGAAGCGCGCCGAGAGCACGCCGGGCCCGCCGTCGAGCGCGTCCACCTCGATCCCCGAGTCGTCGGCGAGGGCGGGGAGGCCCGAGGCATGCGCGTAGGCGACGGCCTTCGCGGTGGCGTTCTCCAGGTAGGAGCGCCCGCCCTCGAGCACGGTGACCGCGCCGAGGTCGGCCTCGGCGGGGGCGAGCACACTCCAGCCCGCGGGCGCCAGCAGCTCGCGAAGCTCACGGAGCTTCCCGGCGTTCCCGGAGGCGAGCAGCAGGCGGCGCTCCATCAGCGGCCCTAGCCCGGTGGCGCGGCGCCCGCTAGATCGGCGACCAGCGGTCGGAGAGCTTGCCCGCGACCGCGGGCATCGTCGTGTACTCCATCTCGTCCAGCGGCAGGCGGTGCGGCTCGAACGGGCCGTGCTTGCGCAGATAGTCCGAGACATCGTTCGCCTCCTGGCGCGCGTTGTTGAACGAGGGGTCGTCGAACATGTCGCGCGGCCCGACGAGCTTGCCGTCGGCGAGCTGGAAGCCCAGCGCCACGACGCGCGGCGGCCCGTCGAAGCGCGCCGGGTGGGCGTCGGCGACCGAGGTGGGCATCCACGGCCCGTAGTGCGAGCCGCGCATGAAGCCCTCGACGGTCCACGCGGTCGTGAACGGCTCGAGCGCCTCGCCGACGGCCGGGAAGGCGCCCTGGCAGCGCACGATCGCGGTCGGGTCGTCCTTGCCGACGTAGCGGCCCGCGATCTCGGAGAGCTTGTCGGTGGAGGAGACGCCCGCCACCTCGCCGGTCATGCGGCTGGCGACGCGCTTGATGGCGTAGCGCGCCGGGGAGCCGATGAAGACGAGCAGGTCGTAGATCTCCTCGGGCGTGTTGAAGACGATCTTGCGGTGCTCGGCCACGTCGTGGACCTCGAACGAGAAGCCGTCGTGCAGCGACTCGGAGATCACGAGGCCCGCCGTGTTGAAGGGGTCGGCGAACATCTTGTAGAAGGGCAGGTTGAACGAGCCCGCCGAGGTCTTGTCGCCCATGAAGACGATGACCGGCTCCGAGGGGCGCTCCTCCAGCTCGAGCTCGGCGGAGCCGGGGCCGGCGCCGCGGATGTTGCCCGAGAAGGCGTCGACGAGCAGGTCCTGCCCCGCGCCGTAGAGGTGCAGCCGCTTCGCGACCTCCGTGCCGGCGATGAAGGTGTCCCAGGCGAGCTTGTGCACCGGTTCGTTGTTCTCGCCGTGCTCGTGCGACATGACGAGGAAGACGTCGTCGCCGCAGGCGTGCGCCTGCCCGTCTATCAGCAGGCCCGACTGGACCGCGCGCTCCAGCGACTCGGCGGCGGAGCCCAGCACCTCCGGGTGCATCCCGGAGTGGCCCACGAAGCCACCGACATCCGCCTTGATCACGCTCAGGGTCTGGGGCACCGCCGCCTCCTCCGTTGGGTCAGTGTCGTGAGACGCCATCGCCGCACGCAGCGACGATGGGGGACGCCGGCCCCCCGGGCGCCGGCCCACGCATCGTAGCGCCGGCAGCGTTCCGCTGCACTCGAGGGGCTGCCGCCGGCACTGACCGGCGCTCGCAGTGGCGCGTGGCGGCCTGCGGGCCAGAGGGCTCGGCGCAGCGGCGCTGCAGACGCCGACCTCGATGCCTCGGCGGCGCGCGAGTCGACGCGGCTGCCCGGCCGGGCTCGCGGCCACGAGGCTGGCCGAGCCCTCTGGCCCGACCCCCCTCGCTCGTCACTGCCGGCGTCAGTCAGGTCCGGCGCAGCCCCTAGGGCCGAGCGGAACGCTCGTCGAGCGGAGCGCCGGCGAGAGCCGCGAGCTCCGTGAGCGCGGTGCGGGCGATGGGGCGGGTGAAGCCGAGCACGTCCCAGTCGAGGTCGCGCTCGTCGGCGAGGAACGTCTCCAGCTGCACCACCATCTCCGCGGCGCGCCGGCGTTCGTGCGCGGCGTCGACGGCGCGGAAGCCCTGCAGCTTGCGCGCGCCCTCGCGCCCGCCCTCGGGGATGTACCAGTCGCGGATGGCGGCGCCGCAGCCCACGGCGCGCAGGACGGCGCCCAGCGGCGTCGCCACGGGCGGCACGCCGAGCGCGAGCGCGCGCGCCGTGAGCCTGCGCGCCGGCGACTCGTACTCCGCCATCAGGTGGCCGCCCGTCGGCACCAGCTCCGCGAGGTGGGCGAAGAGGCGCAGCTCGATCTCGTCCGGCACCTCGACGATGCGCCCGTCGGGGAGCGTTAGCTCCGAGCGGTACTCGGCGACCTCGATCCAGCTGTTGCCGGGGAAGGGGCCGCTGTGCTGCAGCCCGAACACGATCGGCTCGCGGGCGCGCCCGACCTCGGTGGCGAGGTAGCAGCGGAAGTAGCGCGCGCCCACGGAGTTGCGGGGCCCGATCCACGGCTCGATCGCCGCGTCGTCGGCGACGGCGGCGCCGACGAGCCGCGCGAGCGCGGCGTCCGGCACCCCGGCGGCGGGGCGCCAGCGGCGGCCCTGCGGATCGTCGGGGAGCGCCTCGGGGGCGGGCGTCGCGAGGCCCTCGGGGCTCGCCGCGCCCGCCTCGCGCGCCTCGTCCGCGGTCGCGCCGTTCATCGCGCTCACGGTAGCAGGGGGCGTCACCCGCGCGCGAGGCGAGCTGTCGTCGAGGCGAGTGGGGAGGAGCGGCGCACGATGAGGCTACGTTCCCGCGGTGATACACTCGACGCTGCTGCCGCGAGGTGCCGCCGGTGGCGGCGCTGGCGGCGCTGCCCCGAGCGTCCGTCGCGGGTGAGGGGTCGGGCGTGATCGCGAGCGAGGAGGTCGATCTCGCCGCCTACGTCGAGGCCGAGCGCCGGCTGCTCGCGCACTCGGGCTTCGAGCGCACCGGCGATCCGCAGCAGGCGCGCCGCTTCCGGCTGGACCACGTCACGCGCTTCCTCGACGCGCGCGGGCGGCCCGACGCGCGGGCCACCGTCCACGTCGCCGGCTCGAAGGGGAAGGGCTCTACCTCCACGATGGTGGAGGCGATCCTGCGCGCCGCCGGCGGCCACACGCTGCTGCTCACCTCGCCCGACGTGCACAGCGCGCGCGAGCGCATCGCCGTCGCGGGGGAGCCGATCGAGCACGCGCGCTTCGCCGAGCTGGCCGCGGAGCTGCTCGCCGATCCCGCCGCCCGCGGCTGGTCCTACTTCGAGCTGCTGACCGTGATGGGCTGGCTCGCCGGGGCGGGCGCCGGCTGCGACTGGCAGGTGCTGGAGGTGGGCCTGGGCGGCCGCCTGGACACGACCAACGCGGTCGCCACGAAGCACGTCGCCGCGATCCTCCCCATCGACCTCGAGCACACCGCGATCCTCGGCGGCTCCATCCGCGAGATCGCCGCACAGAAGGCCGGCGTGCTCACGGGGCCGTGCGCCTGCGTGGTGGCGCCGATGCGCGACTCCGCGGCGCGCGTGGTCGCGGCGCGCGCCGCCGAGGTCGGCGCCGAGCTGCACCTCGTGGCGGAGGAGTGCGCGGCCACCGTGAGCCGCCACAGCCTGGATGGGCAGGCGCTGGATCTGCGCACGCCGCTGCGCACCTACCTTCGCCTGGAGCTGCCGCTGCTGGGGCGGCACCAGACGGAGAACGCGGCCACCGCCGTGCGCGCGGCGGAGCTGGCCTGGCAGCGCGAGCACGGCGCCCCGCTGCCCGAGGCGGCCGTGCGCACGGGGCTCGCGGGGGTGCGGTTGCCCGCGCGGCTCGAGCCGGTGCGGCGGCGCCCGCTCACGATCCTGGACGGCATGCACACGCCGCTGGCCGCGCGTCGCGTCGCGCAGGCCCTCGACGAGCTGCGGCTGCCGCGGCCGCGCGTGCTGCTCTTCGGCATGCTGGCGGGACGCGAGCCGGAGGCGCTGGTCGCCGAGCTGCGGCCCGCGATCGACCTCGCGGTGGTGGCGCCGCCCTCCTCGCCCCGCGCCGACGACCCGGCGCACGCCGAGCGCGCGCTGGCGGAGGCGGGCGTGCCGACGCAGCGCGCCGCCTCCGTCGAGCAGGGGCTCGTGCACGCCCAGGCGCTCGCGGGGGAGGGCGGCTGCGTCGTCGTGGGTGGCAGCCTCTACACCGCCGCCGAGGCGCGCGAGCTGCTGCTGGCGGTCGTCGGCGATCGCGCTCTGGGACTCCGCTAGCGGCAGGCGTGCGGCCTCGCGCGAGCGGGCCAGCGCCAGCGGGACGCGCCGCGGCCGGCGGGCGGACGGCATGGCCCTTCCCTTCACGTACGCTGCGGTAGACTTGGCTCTCCGCTGGAGGGAGCTTGATGCCCGGGAGCAACGGCCGTCGCCGCGTGGTGGTCACGGGCATGGGCGTCATCGCGCCGCTGGGCAACTGCGTCGCCGAGTTCTGGGAGAACGCGCTCGCCGGGCGCTCCGGCATCCGCCGGCTCTCGCAGATCGACCCCACGGACTACGCCTGCCAGGTGGCCGGCGAGGTCGTCGACTTCGAGCCGGAGCGCTACCTCGATCGCAAGGACGCGCGGCGCATGGCGCGCTTCGCGCAGTTCGCGGTCGCGGCGTCGAAGCAGGCGGCGGAGCAGGCGTGCCTCGACCTCGCGGCCGCCGACACCACGCGCGTCGGCGTGCTGGTGGGCAACGGCGGCGGCGGGCTGCCCGAGACGGACCGCGCGATGCGCACCCTGCTGGCGCGCGGCGGCAACCGCCTCGACCCGCTGTTCATCGCGAAGATGCTGCCCAACATGGCCTCGGCGAACGTCTCCATCCAGCTCGGCCTGCGCGGGTACTCGAACACCGTGACCACGGCCTGCGCGGCCGGCACGCAGGCGATCGGCGACGCGACCGAGGTGATACGCCGCGGCGCCGCCGACGTGATGCTGGCCGGCGGCACCGAGGCCGGCGTCTCCGAGCTCGGGCTCGCCGGCTTCTCCGCGATGCGCGCGCTCGCCACCGCCTCCAACGAGCGGCCCGAGGCCGCCTCGCGCCCCTTCGACCGCGACCGCGACGGCTTCGCCGCGGCCGAGGGCTCGGGCATGCTGGTGCTGGAGGCGCTCGATCACACGCTCGCGCGGGGCGCGCGACCGCTGGCGGAGCTGCTGGGCTACGGCGTCTCCTCGGACGCCGCCTACCTCGTTGCGCCGCCGCAGGACGGGGAGGGCGCGGCGCGCGCGATGGTGGCCGCGCTCGACGACGCGGGGGTGGGCCCCGAGGAAATCGACTACGTCTCCGCCCACGCCACCGCGACGGAGATCGGCGACATCGCGGAGACGCGGGCGGTGCGCTCCGTGTTCGGCGCGCGCGCCTACCGGCTCCCGGTCTCGGCGATGAAGTCGCAGATCGGCCATCTGCTGGGCGGCGCGGGCGGCGTCGAGACGGTGGCGGCGGTGCAGACGATCCGCACGGGCAGGATCGCGCCCACGATCAACCTCGAGCACGCCGACCCGGAGTGCGACCTCGACTACGTGCCGCAGGGCGCGCGGAGCGCCGAGGTGCGCACGGTGATGAAGAACTCGTTCGGCTTCGGCGGCCAGAACGCCGTGCTGGTGCTGCGCGCCTTCGAGGGCTAGCGCGCCGGCCGCTCCCGCCCCGCCGCGCTCGCCGCGACGGCCCCGCGGATCGGGGAGTGCCTAGGCGGAGCCGGCGTGCGGCTTGCCCGCGCCCTCCGCGCAGAGCAGGCGCAGGCTCTCTAGGTAGTAGGCCCAGCTGTAGTTGAACATCCCGTACATCTCCTCCGGGATGGGGGCGGTGTACTCGTGCGTGAAGAGCAGCTGCGTGCCGCCGTCGCTCTCGCGGAGGCGGAACTCGATGGGGTCGCCCTGCCAGGGCTCGGCGCCGCCGGTGACGCGCCAGGCGATGCGCCCGGGCTCGTCGGCCTCGACCGTCATCACCGGGTTGAAGCCCTCCTGGAAGGTGAAGTGGTGCGCCGGCGGGTCGCCCGCCGTCTCCACGCGGGTGGACCACCAGCCGCGCAGCCCCTCCGTGGTGGCGAGGGCGCCGTGCACCTTCGCGAGCGGGGCGGCGATCTCCCGGTCCACGGTTTTCTTGGACACCTGATTGGGGCAGGCTGCCCCGGCAGAGGAGGTGTCCATGACCAGCTCCGCACAGGGATTGAACGGGCGTAGTGCGTCGCGAACGGAGCGCGGTCGCTTCTCCTCGCGACGGAAGAGCGAGGCGGTGCTGAGGCTGCTGCGCGGCGAGGAGTTGGACGCGCTCTCGCGCGAGCTGGGGGTGACCGCAGCGACGCTGTCGCAGTGGCGCGAGCGCTTACTCGCCGCCGGCCGGGCCTCGCTCACGAGCCGGCCTGCCGACGAGCGTGACGAGGAGATCCACCGACTGCAGGCGAAAGTCGGCGAGATCACGATGGCGAACGAGCTCCTGCTCCAGCGCGCGCATCAGCTGGAGGCAGGACTCCCTTTGGCACGCCGGAGGTCGAGGTGATGAGTCGAACCACCTCGCCCTCCACGGGACGGCCGTACGGCACGACGCGCATCTGCCAGCTGTGGGAGGTCCCGCGCTCGACCGTCTACGAGCGGCGGGCACGGGCGCGACGGCCTCTGCGGCCAGCAGCGAAGCGCGGGCCGAGGCAGGCGTGGACGGACGAGGCTCTCACGGAGCAGGTCCGAGCTGTGCTCGCCGCCTCCCCGTTCACGGGCGAGGGCTACCGCAAGGTGTGGGCGCGGCTGCGGCTGGCCGGTGTGCGCACCTCGAAGGGCCGGGTGCTGCGGCTGATGCGGGAGGCGGGACTGCTCGCCCCGACCCGCGTCGGGCGTCGGCGCGGACCGCGGGTGCACGACGGGACGATCACCACCGAGCGGCCTGACGAGATGTGGGGGACCGACGCGACCTCCTGCCTCACCACCCGCGAGGGGAACGCCACCGTCTTCATCGCCGTCGATCACTGCACGCAGGAGTGCATCGGCATCCACGCGGCGCGACCGGGCACGCGCTTCGAGGCGCTGGAGCCGCTGCGGCAGGGGCTCCGGGAGCACTTCGACGGCTACGAGGCGGACCTCGCGCGGGGACTCGCTCTCCGCCACGACCACGGCAGCCAGTACCTGAGCGACCACTTTCAGGAGGAGCTGCGCTTCCTCGGCATCCGCTCCAGCCCGTCCTTCGTAGCCGCGCCCGAGGGCAACGGCTGCGCGGAACGCTTCATCCGCACGCTGAAGGAGCAGCTGCTGTGGGTGGAGCACTTCGAGACGGTGGAGGAGCTACGCCAGGCGCTGCTCGCCTTCAAGCAGCGCTACAACCAGCACTGGCTCGTCGAACGGCACCGCCACCGCACCCCAGCCGCCGTCCGCGAGGCGCTCTCGCCGCGCACCGGGGCGGCCGCATGATTACCGCCAGCGATGTGTCCAAGAAACCAGGAGCGGTACACGATCTCCACGGCGTGCACGATGCGCTGGGCGGGCGGGCTCGACGTCACGGGGGCACCTCCTCGGCGGGCTCTATGTAAGCGATTGCTAACGTAGTTAGGCGCCAGCGTGTTGTCAACTGCGCGCGGCGTGCGACGCGCGACCGGCCGCGCAGCACGCTGGCGACGGCACGCCGCGAACGGCGCACACGGACGGCACCGCGTGGCCGCAGGTCGAGGGAGGCGAGGGGCGAGCGGCGCTAGGCCGGGATCGCCTCCACCTGGGGGGGCGCCGCGCCGGCGGGCACCATCCCCGCCAGCAGCAGCTCCAGCGCCATCGTGTGGGCGCAGGCGTCGTTGTGGGCGAAGAAGTCGCAGCCGCAGCTCCAGCGGCCGCTCGCGAGCTGCACGCGATGATCGGCGTTGTCCCCGTGGATGGTGACGGCGAGGCTCTCCACCTCGAACCGCTCCCGCTCGTCCACGTAGCGGTGCGCCTTCGCGACCTTGCCGATCATTCCGGAGTGCATGCGGCCTCCTCTTGCTGCGCGCCGAGGGGTGGGCGGACGCCGCTGGAAGCGGGCCCGCGCTGCCGGGGAGCCGAACGGGGGGAGCGGAGCCAGGGACGGGAAACAGAAGGCGCCGCAGCGATCACTGCGGCGCCTGTGCGCTCTGTCCCGCGGTGGAGGTCCGTCATGCGTCTCTCCTCCACCACCGACGATAGGGACGGCGACGCGCGGCCGTCAAGATCGTTCGCGGCGTAACAAGCGAGGCGCCGCCGGTCACCGCCGCGGGCCTCTGCGCCTGCCTCCGGGTGCCCGGCGTGCGTCCGCGCGGCCGGCCCTCACGGGTGGTGCGAGAGCAGCTCGTAGCGCGGGCCGCGGGCGCCGTCCGCCACCCCACCGAGGTGTGAGCGCACGAGGGCGATCCGGCGCGCGCGGAGCGCTGGCGCCGCGGGCGCGGGCAGCTCGGCGACGGCCCGCGCGTGACCCGGCGCGCGGCCGGGTCGGCGCCCCGGGTCACGCGAGCCAGCGTGAGGTGCGGGGAGAGCGGCCGCGGCTCGGGCGGGGCGGCGGCGGCGGCGCGCTCCACGCGCGTGGCGAGCGCCGCGAGGCCGGCCGCGTCTCCGTTGACGGCGAGCCACGCGACGCGGGTGGCTCGCGCCGCCCCGAAGCTCCCGGCGGCGCCGAGCGCGAGCTCCACGTCGACGGGGGCGACCGCGGCCAGCTCGCGCTCGAGCGCCCGCAGCGCCTCGTCCTCGACCTCGCTGAGGAAGCGCAGCGTGAGGTGCAGCAGCGCCGGGTCGACGGGGCGCAGCGTCCCCGGCGGCACGCGCTCGATCAGCTCGCGCTGCACCGCGGCGGCCGCCTCGCGCCAGCTCTCGGGCACCTCGATCGCCACGAAGAGCCGCATCGCCGCTCCTCCGCCGGGGCTCGCGCCTCAGAGCGCCAGCAGCCGCGCGGCGTTGCCGCCGAGGATCGCCGCGCGCGCGCCCGCATCGGCGGTGGCGCTCTCCAGCTCGCGCCGGTCCTCCGCCTGCGAGCGCAGCGGGAAGTCGGAGCCCCAGAGCACGGCGCCGCCCAGCCCGAGGGCGAGCGCCGCCTCGACGATGCGCGGGTCGTAGAGGTAGCGCGTCGCGGCCGTGTCGACGGCCAGCGCGCCGGCGTCGAGCAGCGCGCGCACCTCGGGCATCGCGGCATGGAGCGCGAGCCCGCCGCCCCAGTGCGCGGCGATCAGCGGCGTCGCCTCGTGCTCGAGGGGCGCGCCGCCGTCCGGCGCGCCGCCGAGCAGCCGCCACAGCGCGCCGGGCGTCAGGCCGCCGGCCTTCCCCGGGTAGTCGCGGCCCACGGGCTCGGTGCAGTGCGCGAGCAGCGCCAGCCGCTCGGCGCGTGCGGCGCGTAGCAGCGGGCGAGCGCTCAGGGCGGCCGCCTCGTCGTCGCGGGGGAGCGCGGCCGCGTCGAAGCGCAGCTCGCCGACGCCGCGCGCGCCCGCTGCTGCGAGCGCACCCAGCCGAACACCCAGCGCGTCGTCCTCGGACGGCTGCGCGCCGGCCGCGCCCGTCCCGGCGCCTTCGCCGGGGACGCCGAGCGCGGGCAGCGGCGGGAAGGCGAGCAGCCGCCCGCCGGCACGCGCGGCGGCGTCCAGCAGGTAGGCGGCGTGCTCCTCGGCGTGGGCTGTCGAGCGCCACGCGAAGCCCACGGCGACCGCCGCGTCGACGCCCGCCTCCGCCATCGACGCCAGCAGATCGTCGGCGCTGGCCATGCGCGCCGCGGGGTCGGCGTAGAGCGCGGCGAAGCCGGGGTCGGCGGCGGCGAGCTCGGCGCGCGCGGCGATCATGCGCGGCGGGAAGACGTGGGTGTGGACATCGACGATCACAGCCCGCATCGTACGGGGCGCGCCGCGGCGGTGAGCGCGCGCGCGCGGGCCTGCTGCGGCCCCACACCCGAGCGGCGGGGTGCTGCTCGCGGCCTCCTCCCCCACCCGTGGGCGGGGGCGCCGCCCTGGGGACGCCGATGGCGGCGCCGAGGCACCGCGCACCGCTGCTGGTCGCCGACGCCGTGCGCGTCGGCGCGGGCATTCTTGACGCTCCCGACGACGACGTGGCGCACCCCGCCAGCCCCGACCCCTGGCGCGAGTCATGGCTCCGCGCTTACCGCGCGCCGCTCCTCGGCGTGGCGCTCGCGGCCGCCGCGATCGCGCTCGCGTGGCTGGCGCCGGGCGCGGCGCTCGACGGCGCGGAGCGGGCGCTAGAGGGCGCGCGCGCGCACGACGACGCCACCGCCCGCGCGGTGCTCTCGACGCTGCTCGCGGCGGCTGCGCTGCTGCTCGTCGTCGCGCGCTGGGGCGCGCGCAGCTCGCCGCGGCGGGCGCTGCGGCTGCCCGACGGCGGCGGGCGGCTGGCCGTGGAGGAGCTCGCCGCGCTGCTCCGGCACGAGCTGGCGGCGAGCGACGCGGTGGAGGCGGCGCACGTGCGCGTCGAGAACCGCCATCGCCGCGGCGTGGCCGTGGCGGCAGTCGTCGAGGTCGCGCCCGAGGCGCGGCTGGCGGGCGCCGGCGCGGCGGCGCGAGCGCGGCTCGCCGAGGTGGTCGAGGGGCGGATCGGGCTCGCGCTCGCGGCACCGCCACGCGTCGAGCTACGCTACCGCGAACTGCGGCTGCGACCGGCCGCGGCGGCTCCAGGGGGCGAGGCCGGGTGGTCCGCGCTGCACGCGCTGGCGCCGGCCGCGCGTGCCGAGCCCGCGGAGCCGCGGGACGAGCGGAACCGCGACGAGGACGAGCTGCGAGACGAGGCGCTGCGATGACGTGCCGCCGTGATGGAGCGCGATGATCCAGGGCGAGGAGCCGACCTCGATGTCTGAGCCGCGCGCGCCGGAGCCGGCGGCGGGCGGCGTCGCCACGCTCGACGCCGCGCCCGTCGCCGCCGACGGCGGCGCGGCCCGCCTCGCCGGCGCGGCCCTCGACGCCAACGCGGCCGCCGACGCTGACGCCGACGCGACCGCGTCCGCCGCGGCCCCCGACGCGCCCGCCCACGCTGACGCGACCCCCGACGCTGACGCGCCCGCCGATGTCGACGCGACCGCCGACCCCGATCTCGATGCCGACGCGACCCCCGACCGCGGAGCGACCCCCGATGCCGATGTCGATGTCGACGCCGACGAGGGCGCCGGTCCGGCCGCTGCCGAGCTCGCGACGCTGCTGGAGGCGCTGCTCTTCGTCTCCGACGGGCCGATCGCGGAGCGCACGCTGGCGCGCGTGCTGGAGGTGACGCCGCGGCGCGTGGTCGACGCGCTGGACGCGCTGGGCGAGGCGCTCGGCGACGCGGCGGCGGCGCGCGGGCTGCGGCTGCAGCGCGGGCCCGAGGGCGCGCAGCTCGTGACGGCGCCCGAGGCGGCCGCGGCCGTGGAGGCGCTGCTGGGCCTCGAGGGTGGCCGCCGGCTCTCGGCGGCGGCGATGGAGACGCTCGCGATCGTCGCCTACCGCCAGCCCGTCACGCGCGGGCAGATCGAGCGCATCCGCGGCGTCTCCAGCGACGCTGCGATCGCCACGCTCCGCGCGCGCGAGCTGATCACCGCGGTCGGGCGCGCGCCCGGCCCCGGCCGTCCCACGCTCTTCGGCACGACGCAGCGCTTCCTGGGGCAGTTCGGCCTGGAGCACCCGCGGCAGCTGCCCCCGCTGCCGCCGGACATCGCGCCGCTCGCCGAGGCGGTCGTCTCGCAGCTCGCGCTGCCGGACGCGGGCGCGCCCGCCGACGGAGGCGCGGGCGGAGGCGCCGGCGAGGCCCTCGACGTGCCGCCCGCGGCGGGCTCGCCGCCGCCGCCGCTCGCCGCCGCGGCGCCGCCGCCCGCCGAGGCCGACGCCGCGCCCCCGGACTCGATCCCGGAGCTACGCGCCCCGCCCGGCTTCGACGCGGCCACGCCGCCTCTGGGCTAGGCCGCGCGGTGGCGATCGTCGGCGTGCTGCTGACACTGCGTCTCTTCGAAGTGCAGAGCCGCAAGGAGAAGCGCGCAATTGTGCGCTCGGTGGTGGAGCGGCTGCGCACGCGGCTGCGGCTCTCGGCCGCCGAGGTGGGGATGCAGGAGCGGCTGCAGGCCGCGCAGATTGGCTTCGCGGCGGTCTCCGGCGAGCTCGGCGCCGCGCGCCACCTGGCCGACGAGGCTCGGCGCTTCGTAGACGACGAGCTGATCGGCCGCGGCGAGGTCGTCGCCACGGAGGTCGAGGAGCTGACGCTCGGCTAGCGCGCGGTGCTGATCCTCGGGAACTCGGGCGCGGGCAAGACGACGGTGGCGCGGGCGCTGGCCGAGGAGCACGACCTCGCGCTCCTGGACCTCGACGCCGTGGTGTGGGAGCCGCACCGCGTCGCGGTCGCGCGGCCGGCGGCGGCGGTGCGCGCCGACCTCGATCGGTTCGCGGCGCGACACGGGCGCTCGATCGTCAAGGGCAGCTACGAGCGCTGGATCGCCCGGCTCGCGCCGCACGCCTCGGAGCTGCGCTCCCTCCACCCGGGCGTCGAGCGCTGCCTCGCGAACCACGCCCGCCGGCCCTGGGAGCCAGCGAAGTACGATCGGCCCGAGCAGCAGGAGGAGCGGCGCGCGGCGCTGGCGGAGTGGGTGCGCCGCTACGCCGTGCGCGACGACGACCACGGGCTGGCCGCGCACCGCGCGCTGTTCGAGGCGTTCGCGGGGCCGAAGCGCGAGTACGCCGCAGCCGATCTGCCGCTCGACGCGCGCTAGCCGGGCCCCGGGCACGGACGACGGACGCGAAGAGGGGGGCGCCCGACCGGCGCCCCCTCGCTGCTTCGTGGCTGCCGGTCGCCGCGCTATGGCTCGCTGCGGGTCACGCGCCGCGCGCGCTCCTCCGCCAGCAGGTCCGCGCGGACCTCGCCCATGGTCGGGGCGCTGGCGCGCCCCAGGGCCACGATTCCGTTGTATCGCTCCAGCACGTTGCTCAGAATGCTCACGGGATCCTCCCTGGACGTGGCCCGGGCCTACACCCTTGACCTCGCCCCTACTGCCAGTCGCCGTCACATCCGATCATCGACGGCGCAATCTCTATCCACAAGTGATGGTGCACACAAGCACGTTAAAACTACGTAACGCCCTGAGTCGAGAGGCGCCGCTGCCGCACCCGCTGACCGACGATCGTCCTACGGAGACAGGGGAATCGAGGTCGCGCCGCATGCCGATCGACGCCAAAGTAACGGTACTGAACACGAGCGCGAAAGTCAAGAATACCCCCGCGGGGGCTGGCGCGGTCGGCGGCCGGGGCGCACGCCGAATGAGATCGTCTCCCCTGGCTGAAGGAGGTCCGCGCGCCCTCAGGCGCCCGCTACCGTGACCGGCCCGTCCCCTCGGCTCTCGAACGTCACGGTCTCGTGGCGACCGCAGGTGAACGCCGGCGAGGTGAGTGCCACGATCACCAACGTGTCCGGGCCGCGCGACGGCCGGTCACGACACCGGCTGTCGCTCAGGGCCCCGTGCCGGATCTGCGGGAAGAGCTGCGGCTGCAGCCTCGACGGGGGAGAGCATCAGGTCGTAGGGGAGGGCGCCGTCGACGCCGGCGCGGACCAGCGTGCCAGCCGCGAACTCGCCCTTGAGCAGCGCGAGGCCGTCCACTTCGGGCGCGTCGCGGTAGGTGCGGCCGACGACGACGGGACCGGCGGCGCCCGGCGACTCGACGGGCTGCGCCGACTCCACGAGCACGTCCAGCTCGCGGCCGACCAGCGCGCGGTTGTGCTGAAGGGAGATGCCCTGCGCCAGCTCCATGAGCCGTCCGTAGCGCTCCTCCGTCAGCTCGGCGGCGGGCAGGCCGGCGAGCTCGGCGGCGGGCGTGCCCGGCTGCGGTGAGTAGGGGAACGCGCCCACGTGGTCGAAGCGCTGCTCCTCCACGAAGGCGAGCAGCTCCTCGAACTCGGCGTCGCTCTCGCCGGGGAAGCCGACGATGAAGGTGGTGCGGATCGCCACCTCGGGCATCGCCGCGCGCACCGTATCGAGGCTCTGCCGCGCCACGCGCAGGCTCGGCCGCTTCATGCGCCGCAGCACCGCGTCCGATCCGTGCTGCAGCGGGATGTCGAGGTACGGCACCACGTTGGGCAGCCGCGCCATCGTCTCCGCCAGCCGCGGCGTGACGCGGCCGGGGTAGGCGTACATCAGCCGAATCCACGGCACCCCGGGCACGGCGGCCGACAGCTCCTCCAGCAGCCCCGCGAGGCCGTCGCGCTCGCCCTCGTCCTCGGCGTAGGCCGTCGAGTCCTGCGCGACGAGCACCAGCTCGCTCACGCCCGCCGAGGCGTAGGCGCGCGCCTCGGCCAGCAGCCGCTCGCGTGACGCCGAGTGCATCCGGCCCTTGATCGTGGGGATGATGCAGAAGGTGCACGGCCGGTCGCAGCCATCCGAGATCTTGAGGTACGCCGAGGGCGTGCCCGGCCCGACCAGCGGCTGGGGCTCGGGGATGTCGTAGCGCGGGTCCGCGGGCCCGACCGCCGCGGCGATGCGGTCCCACGCCTCGACGCCGAAGGTGGCGTCCACGCTGGGAACGGCCTCGCGCACCTCCTGCTCCGCGATCTCGGTCATGCAGCCGACCACGTAGAGGCGCTGCCCGGGCGAGCGCGCCTCGTCCAGCTCGCGGATCACGGAGATCGATTCGTCCTTCGCGGCGTCGATGAAGCCGCAGGTGTTCACCAGCAGCAGCTCGGCGTCGGCGGGCTCGGCGACGGCGCGGTGGCGCCCGTTGCGCAGCGCCTGCTCCAGCCGCATCGAGTCGACGGTGTTCTTGGCGCAGCCCAGGGTCACCACGTGATAGCGCATCGCCCCAAGGCTCGGGGGCGGCGCGCGCCGCGTCAAATGGCGCCCCCCCCCCGCCCCCGTGCGCCAGGCGTGCGCCCGCCCTACGGCGAGCCCGCCGAGACGACGAGCGCGACGGTCACGCCCTCGCGGAGCGGCTCGCCCGCCTGGGGCGACTGCGCGAAGACGCGGCCCGCGGGCGCCTCGGCGGTGGCCACCTCGAACACGGCGGGCGTCAGCCCGAGCTCCCCGAGATGCGCGCGCGCCTCCTCCAGCGAAACGCCGACGAAATCGGGCGTCGTCCCCGCCTCGGCGGACGGGACGGTCGGCTCGACGGCGGCGCCCCCGGCTCCGGTCGCGCCGCCCGTCGCCTCGCCATCAGCGCCCGGCGAGGCCGCGGCGGTGGCCGTCGGCGTCGCGAGCGCTGCGTCCGCCGCCTCGTCGTCGCCGCCGCGCAGCTGCAGCGCGAGCACCGCCGCCGCGGCGACGACGGCGATCGCGGTGACGATCGCCAGCACGACGCGCGCGTTGAGCGCCTCCAGCGGGGGCGTGCCACCACTGCGGCGCAGGCCCGGCAGTGGCTCCAGGCCGACGGGGCGCGGCAGCTCCGCCGGCAGCGCCGCGACGAGGTCCTCGGGGTCGAGCGCCAGGTGGCGGCCGTAGGAGCGCAGGAAGCCGCGCGTGTAGATCGGCGCCGGCAGCGCGTCCCAGCGCTCCGCCTCCAGCGCCTCCAGGTAGCTGCGGTTGATGCGGGTGTCGCGCTCGATGTCGCTCAGCGTCAGGCCGCGCTCGGCGCGGCGGCGCCGCAGCGCCTCGCCGATGGCACCGGCCTCGGCGGCGGGTGCCTCGTCGTGAGGCGGCTCGGGCCCGATCTGCGAGCGGCCGAGCCTGCCCGAGCGCCCCGTCAGCGGCGGCGCGAACGGCTCGGGCTCGGCGGGCTCGCCGGCCCGGGAGCCGGCGCCGAGGCCCGCCCCCGCCTCCTCGCCGCTCGCGCCGGGGCGCCGCCCCGCCATCAGCGGCTGTCGACGCCGGGGAACTCGACGAGCGACTTCAGCCCGGAGAGCGAGAGCCGCGACGCGTACGCCTCGGGCGCCTGCTCGATGCCGTAGCGGTTGGTGAGCAGCTCCTCCACGTGGGGGAGCGATCCGAGCAGCGCCAGCGTGCGCCGGTACTGGTCGGTGGTGGCGTTCTGCGATCCCGAGAGCACGACCTCGCCGTAGTGCAGCGCGTTCAGGTCGAGGGCGATCGTGGAGTCGGGCGGGAAGCCGGCGAAGAGGTTGACCACGCCCTGCTTCGCGACCAGCGCCAGCGCCTGCTCCGCGAGCGCCGCCACGCCGACGGAGACGACGACGGCGTCCGCGCCGTAGCCGCCCGTGGCCTCCTGCACGCGCGCGGCGATGTCGTCCGTCGCGGGGTCGAGCACGATCTCCGCGCCCCAGCGCCGTGCGACCTCGCGACGCTCGGCGACGGGCTCGGAGACGATGACGGGCGCCGCGCCCGCGGCCCGCCCCAGCAGCACGTGCAGCAGCCCCATCGGCCCCGCGCCGAGGATCACGAGCGCGCTGCCCGGCCGCACGTCGCAGAGCTCAATCGAGTTGAGCGTGCACGCCACCGGCTCGGCGATCGCCGCGACCGAGAGCGGCAGTCCCGCCGGCACCGGCAGCACGTGGCCGAGCGAGACGATCTCGGCGGGCACGAGCATCTGCTCCGCGAAGCCGCCGTCGAGGTCGTAGCCGAGCGTGCGCCGAGCGATGCAGCGGTTGCGGCGCCCGCGCACGCAGAAGCGGCAGCGCCCGCAGGCGAGGATCGGGCAGATCACGACGCGGTCACCGATGGCGTGCCCCTCGACGCCCTCGCCCACCGCATCGATGACGCCGGAGAGCTCGTGGCCGGGGACGACGCCGGCGGCGGCGTGCTTCTCGCCGCGGTAGACGCGCACGTCGGAGGCGCAGAGCGCCGCCGCCGCGATGCGCAGCCGCAGCTCGCCCGGGCCGGGCTCGGGCGTCGCCCGCTCCTCGACGGTGACCTCGCCGGGGCGGTGGAAGATGGTCGCTCGCACGGCTGGCTCCGTTTCGCTCGAGGCTTCGCGGGGCCGCCCGAGTATCGCTCTTTTTCGAGTGCAGCGTTCCGCTGGCAGCGTTCCGCTGCACTCGAGGGGCTGCCGCTCCTGCTCGACGGTCTCGTGGCTGGTGGCGGCGCGCCAGGGGGCGCCGAGGGCCGCGCGGCGCGTCGATGCTACGCGCGTCGACCCTCGGCTGCGGCGCGGACTGCGAGCGGGGGCGGTGCGGTCGGCGCGCTAGCTGTAGTTCCCACGTAGGTTGTTGACAGGATGAGGGGCCTCGCCCGCTGCTGTGTGTGACAGCACGGCAGTAGCGAGGAGAGGACACCCTCATGGCCCATCGTAACGCGCGGCTGACGCCGCTGACCCGACTCGAGCTCGTGCGGGAAGTGGACGCCGGCTGGCCCCAGGCTGAGGTCGCTCGCCACTTCCGCGTCTCCCGCCACACCGTTGCCAAGTGGCTGGGGCGCTTCCGGGCGGAGGGAGCGGCAGGGCTCGAGGACCGCAGCTCCGCCCCGCGCGCGCATCCTCGGCGCACGCCGCCCGAGCTGGAGCGACGCATCTGCGCCGTGCGACGCACGCAGGGATTCGGGCCGCATCGCATCCAGTGGGCGCTCGGGGTCGCCCGCTCCACGGTCTACGCCGTGCTGCGGCGCCGCGGCCTCAACCGGCTCGACCGCCTGCACCGCGTCACCCGGGAGCCGGTCCGCTACGAGCACGACGCCCCCGGCGACCTGCTGCATCTCGACGTGAAGAAGCTCGGGCGCGTCCCCGAGGGCGGCGGCAAGCGAATGGCGCCTGGCTTCGCCGAGACGCGCTCCGGGCCGCATTCGCGGCGTTCGCTGGGGCTGGAGTACCTACACGTCGCCGTCGACGACCACAGCCGTTACGCCTACGTCTCCGTCCTGCCCGACGAGCGTGGCGCGAGCTGCGCCGCCTTCCTCGAGCAGGCGCTCGCGGCCTTCCGCCGGCGTGGCGTGCGCGTGCGCCGGGTCCTGACCGACAACGCGAAGGCCTACACCGTCGCCCGCAGCTTCCACGGCGCCGCCGCTGCCGCAGACGTGCGGCTGTCGCACACGCGGCCCTACCGCCCGCAGACGAACGGCAAAGCCGAGCGTTTCATCCAGATCCTGCAGAACGAGTGGGCCTACGCCCGCCCCTACCGCTCCAACGCCGAGCGGCTGCGCCAGCTCCCACGCTGGCTCTACCGCTACAATCACCGCCGACCGCACGGCGGCGTCGGCGGGGCCGTCCCCGCCTCCCGCCTGTGAACAACCTTCCTGGGTAGTACACCTAGCCGGCGGTGGCGGCGCGGCGGAGCTGCTGCGCCAGGCGTGACTTGCGGCGTGAGGCGGCGTTGGCGTGGATGATGTTGCGCCGCGCCGCGCTGTCCAGCGCAGCCTGCGCCGCGCGCACCAGCTCGCCCGCCTCGGGCGCACCGTCGGCGATCGCCTCCCGGGCGTCGCGCACGGCGCGCGCCGCTCGGGTGCGGTAGGGGCGCAGTCGCTCGGCGCGCCGCTCGTTCTGGCGCACGCGCTTCAGCGCCGCGGGGGAGTTCGCCATCTCGTCTCCCGGCCCTCGAGCCTGTGTGGGGCGCGCCGCATCGGGCGGGCGCGCGGTGGGCGATCGTAGCGGGGCGGCGCGGCGGCGTCCATCCTTGCCCCCGGCGGGGCCCGCGAGCAGGATCGCGCCGATGGCCGAGCGCCCGCCCGACGACGCAACGTCTCCCTCCGAGGGCGAAGCGCCGCTGGGCGCGGAAAGCTCCGCGGGCGCCGAGAGCCCCGAGGGCGCGGCTCGCGGGCGGCCGGCGCCAGACGCCGCTGGCGGCACGAGTGCCCCGGACCGCACGGACGACGCACGCGCCTCGGCGTCGGCGGGGCGGCTGGGCCGCTTCCTGCAGCGCGGCGCCGTGGAGCAGAGCGTGGCCGCCGCCGCCGGCATCGTCGCGGCGGGCTTCCTCGCCTCGCGGCTGCTGGGGCTGCTGCGCTCCGTCGCCATCGCCGACGCCTTCGGCACCGACCCGGAGCTCGCCGCCTACTGGGTCGCCTTCCGCATCCCCGACCTCGTCTTCCAGCTGCTGGCCGGCGCGACGCTCTCCGCCGCCTTCATCCCCGTCTTCTCACGCGTGCGCATGCACGAGAGCGCCGAGGCGGGATGGCGGCTCGCCTCCGCCGTGCTGAACCTGGTGAGCGTCGCGACCTTCGCCGTGGCGGCGCTCGCCTTCGCCCTCGCGCCGTGGATCGTGCCGCTGCTGGCGCCCGGCCTCGGCGAGGGCAGCGGCCGCGAGGCCGAGCTCGAGAGCCTCGCCGTCGAGCTCACACGCATTATGCTGCTCTCGCCGATCTTCTTCGGCGTCTCGGGGATGGTGACGGGCGTCCTTAACGCCCGGCAGCACTTCGTCGCGCCCGCGCTGGCTCCGCTCTTCTACAACGCCTCGATCATCGCGGGCGCGCTCTGGCTCGCGGAGCCGATGGGCGTGCGCGGGATCGCCGTCGGCATGGTCGCGGGCTCGGTGCTGCATATGCTCGTGCAGCTGCCGGCGCTCGCCGTGGTGGGGATGCGCTGGCGGCCGGCGATCGATGTCGCCTCGGCGTCGGTGCGCGAGGTGCTGCGGCTCGCGGGGCCGCGCGTGATCGGCCTCGCGGCGTCGCAGCTCAACCTGGTGATCGTGCTCTTCTTCGCGTCCTTCGTCTCCGACGAGGCGATCAGCGCCGTCTCCTACGGCTTCCTGGTGATGCTGCTGCCGGTCGCGATCGTGGGTATGGCGATCTCCACGGCGGCCTTCCCGCTGCTGGCGCAGCAGGCGGCTGCGCGGCGCATGGGGGCGCTGGCCGCCTCGCTCACGCAGGCGCTCGCCACGATCCTCTTCCTCGCGATCCCGGCGTCGGCGGGGATGCTGCTGCTCTCCGAGCCGCTGGTGCGCGCGCTGCTTCAGCGCGGCGCCTTCGACGCGGCGTCGAGTGATCTGGTGGCGAGCGTGGTCGCGGTCTACGCCGTCGCGGTCTTCGCGCACGCCGGCATCGAGATACTGAGCCGCGGCTTCTACGCGCTCTCGGACACGCGCACGCCCGTGCAGGTGACGGTGCTCGCCACAGCGCTGAACGTGGCGCTGTGCGCGGCGCTGGTCGCGCCGTTCGGCGTCGAGGGGCTGGCCGCTGCCGCCTCGATCGCCGCGATCCTGGAGTTCGCGCTGCTCACGCGGCTGCTCTCGCAGCGCCTCGGCGGCTTCAGTCGCGCGGCGCGGCGCGGGGCGGGCGCCGCCTCGCTCTCGGGCTCGCTCTGGCGAACCGTCGTCGCCACGGCGGTGATGGCGGAGGTGGTGGTGGTGATGCGGCTGCTGCTGGGCGCGGCCGGCGCCGACGCGGGGACGCCCGCCGGCGCCGCCGTGGTGCTGGCGCTAGCGGGCGCGGCGGGGCTGCTCTCCTACTTCGCGGCGGCGCTTCTGCTGCGCAGCGAGGAGGCGCGGCAGCTCCTCGGCCGGCTCACGGCGTAGTCGGCGAGGCGAGCCGGTCGCGTGTCGAGCGTGCGCGCGCGCTGCTATACTAAACGCGCCCACTGACACACGGGCACTCCGAAACGAGCCGGCGGCCGCCGGCCGTTCCGTCGTGCCGTCTCGGGGCTACGAGGGCGAGCGGGCAGAGGCCCGCGTGCGAGGAGTGATCATGGCGTTCCAGGACCGCGAGCTGGCCTGCCGGGACTGCGGCGGCGGCTTCGTCTTCACGGCGGGCGAGCAGGAGTTCTACGCGACGAAGGGGCTGCAGCACGACCCGGTGCGCTGCCCCTCGTGCCGCGCGACGCGGAAGATGATGCGGCCCGAGGACCGCGACGAGACGCCGAGCTACGGTGTCTTCGCCTCGTGGGGCGGCCGCACGCCGCGCCAGCTCCACGTCGCGAGCTGTGCGCAGTGCGCGCAGCTGACGGAGGTGCCGTTCGTCCCGCGCGGTGACCGGCCGGTGTACTGCTCGGCCTGCTACAACGAGGTCCGCGCCAAGCAGGAGGCCGCCGAGCAGGCCGCCGCCGTGCACGCTGCGGCGCGCATCGCCTCGGCGGGGTCGCCGGCGCCGGCGCTGGAGGGCCCCGGCCCCGACGCCGAGGGTGAGGGCGACGCGGTCGCTGCCGAGCTGCCCGCCGACGCGGACGCCGATGCCGACGAGCCGGTCGCCGAGGCCGAGCCGGTCGCCGAGGACGCGGCCGGCGACGAGCCGCGCGCCGAGGGCGAGGCGGTCGCTGAGCCGGTGGCGGAGGCCGAGGGCGACGCCGTCGCTGCTGAGCTGCCCGCCGACGCGGAGGCCGATGCCGACGAGCCGGTCGCCGAGGCGGAGCCGGTCGCTGAGGACGCGGCCGGCGACGAGCCGCGTGCCGAGGACGACGCCGTGGCCGAGCCGGTCGCGGAGGACGAGCCCGCCGGCGCGCCGGTCGCGGAGGCGGAGCCCGTCCTCGAGTAGCCGCGGCGCGTTGCCCGCGTTCGAGGGGCGGACCTAAGATGGCCCTGTGACGACGACACGCGACCGCCTCGCACACGAAACGACGGTGCCCGCCGCCCGGCCCTCGCGGCCGGCGGCGGCCGGCATCCCTTCGCGCTGAGCCCACCACTCGGCGAGCGCGGGCGAGCAACCCCCGCCCCGCTCACGACGGCGCCACCGCCTCCCCTCGGAGGCTCCCCTCGGGGGGTGCGCGCCGCGAACGGATGCGAGCGCAGCGATGAGCCCGACATCGAATGCAGATAGCGAGCAGTGCGGCGACGCGGGGGATGCCCCGCGCAGCGCCGCCACCGGCGACCCGCGCGCCGGCCGCTTCGATCCCGTCACCCCGCACGTCTCGTTCCCCGAGCTGGAGGCGCGCGTCCTCGCGCTGTGGCGGGAGCGCGACGTCTTCCGCCGCTCCGTGGAGGAGCGCCCCGCCGACCGCGTCTTCTCCTTCTACGAGGGGCCGCCCACGGCCAACGGCAGCCCCGGCATCCACCACGTGCTGGCGCGCGTTTTCAAGGACCTCGTGCCGCGCTACAAGACGATGCGCGGCTACCGCGTGCCGCGAAAGGGCGGCTGGGACACGCACGGCCTCCCCGTGGAGCTGGAGGTCGAGCGCGAGCTGGGGCTCTCGACGAAGCGCGAGATCGAGGCCTACGGCGTGGAGGCGTTCAACCAGCGCTGCCGCGAGTCCGTCTTCCGCTACGTGCAGGAGTTCGAGCGGCTGACGGATCGCATCGGCTTCTGGATCGACACTGACGACGCCTACGTCACCTACGACCGCGACTACATCGAGAGCTGCTGGTGGATCTTCCGGCAGCTCTGGGACCACGACCTGATGTTCCGCGACTTCCGCGTGACGCCGCACTGCCCGCGCTGCGAGACCAGCCTCTCCTCGCACGAGGTGGCGCTGGGCTACCGCGAGGAGACGCCCGACCCCTCGGTCACCGTGCGCTTCCGCGTCTCTGCTGAGGCGAACCCCGGCGCCGCCGCCGAGCTGCGGTTGCACGAGGGCGTGCCCACCTCGATCCTCGCGTGGACGACCACGCCGTGGACGCTGCCCGGCAACACCGGCCTCGCCGTGGCGCCCGAGGCGCGCTACGTGCTCGCCCAGCGCGGGGACGAGGGGGAGCGCGAGCGTCTCGTGGTGGCGGAGGAGCTGGCCGCGTCCGTCCTCGGCGAGGCCGAGATCCTCGAGCTCTTGCCCGGTTCGGAGCTGATCGGGCTGCGGTACGAGCCGCTCTACGAGGCGAGCGAGTGGGAGGGCGTCGAGGCGTTGCTGCTCGGCGCCGGCGGCTCACGGGCGATCGAGGCGGGCGAGGAGGCGGGCGTGCGCCGCGTCATCGGCGCTGAGTTCGTCGCGACGGACGCCGACGCGGGCGGCGGCACCGGCATCGTCCACCTCGCGCCGGCCTTCGGCGATGACGACTACCGCGCGGGGCGCCTCGAGGGGCTGCTGTTCGTGCAGCATGTCGCGTCCAACGGCGACTTCGTGGGCGGGCCGTTCGCGGGCCGCTTCGCCAAGGACGCCGACGCCGAGGTGATCGCCGACCTCCGCGAGCGCGGCCTGCTGTGGCGCGCCGAGACGATCCGCCACACCTATCCGTTCTGCTGGCGCTGCGGCACGCCCGTTCTCTACTACGCCAAGCCGAGCTGGTACATCCGCACCACCGCGGTGGGCGAGCGGATGGTCGCCCACAACCGCGAGCAGGTGCGCTGGGTGCCGGGCAACGTGCGCGACGGCCGCTTCGGCGAGTGGCTGGAGTCCAACGTCGACTGGGCCGTCTCGCGCGAGCGCTACTGGGGCACGCCGCTGCCGCTGTGGGTGTGCGAGGAGTGCGGCGAGATCGAATGCATCGGCTCCTTCGCGGAGCTGGCCGAGCGCTCGGGCGCCTCCGCCGAGATCGAGGACCCGCACCGCCCCTACATCGACGAGGTGACGCTGGCCTGCGCGCGCTGCGCCGGCGAGATGCGGCGCGTCCCCGAGGTGGCCGACGCCTGGTTCGACTCGGGCGCGATGCCCTACGCGCAGTGGCACTACCCCTTCGAGGGCGAGGCCACCTTCGGTGAGCGCTTTCCTGCCGACTTCATCTGCGAGGGCATGGATCAGACGCGCGGCTGGTTCTACACGCTGCACGCGCTGGCCACGCTGCTGCACCGCGCCGAGGCGGTGCCCGAGGGCATCGCCTTCCGCAACGTGATCTCGCACGGCATCATCCTGGACGGCGACGGCCAGAAGATGTCGAAGTCGCGCGGCAACGTCGTGGACCCGTTCGCCGTGCTCGACGAGCACGGCGCGGACGCGACGCGCTGGTACATGTACACGGCGGCGCCGCCCGGCAACTCGCGGCGCTTCTCCACCGAGCTCGTCGGCGAGAGCGCGCGCCGCGTGCTGGCGACGCTGTGGAGCACGCACTCCTTCTTCGTCACCTACGCGAACCTCGCGGACTTCGACCCGCAGGCGCAGCCGCCGGCCGCGGGGCGCAGCGAGCTCGACCGCTGGGTGCGCTCGGAGCTGCACCGCACCGTCGAGCGGGTGACCGAGGCGCTGGAGGCCTACGAGCCGGCGGACGCCGCGCGGCCGATCGCGGAGTTCGTGGAGCAGCTCTCCAACTGGTACGTGCGGCGCAGCCGGCGGCGCTTCTGGCGCTCCGACGACTCGGCGGACACGCAGGCGGCGCTCGCCACGCTCTACGAGTGCCTGACCACGCTCGCGCGGCTGCTTGCGCCGTTCACGCCGTTCGTCGCGGAGGCGCTGCACCAGAGCCTGGTCGCGGGCCGCGTGGCGGGCGCGCCGGACTCCGTGCACCTCGACGCCTGGCCCGAGGGTGACCGCGCCGCGATCGACGCCAATCTCGCGGAGGACGTGGCGGTGGTGCAGCGGATGGTCTCGCTGGGGCGCGGGGCGCGGCAGCGCGCGAAGGTGCGCGTGCGGCAGCCGCTGGCGCTGGCGGTGCTGGTGCCGCGCACGACCGCGGAGCGCGCCGCGCTCGAGCGGCTCGCTCCCGAGATCGCCGACGAGCTGAACGTGAAGCAGGTGGAGGTCGTGGACGACGCGGGCGATCGCGCCCGCTACCGGCTGCGCCCGCACCTGCCGACGCTGGGCCCGCGCCTCGGCGCCGAACTGGGGCGCGTGCGCGCCGCGCTGGAGGCGGTCGAGGCGGCGCCGCTGGTGGCGCGCATGCGCGCGGGCCAGCCCGTGGAGGTGGGCGGCGTGGCGCTGGGCGCGGGCGAGATCCTCGTCGATGTCGATCCGAGCGACGGCTGGGCCGCCGCCGAGGAGGCGGGCTACGTCGCGCTGCTCGACCTCGCCGTCACGCCCGAGCTCGCCGCCGAGGGCACGGCGCGCGAGCTGGTGCGCCGGCTGCAGGAGCTGCGCCGCGACGCCGGCCTCGACGTCGCGGACCGCATCGACGTGCGCTTCCGCGCGCCCGCCGAGGTCGCCCGCGTCGTCGAGCAGCACGGTGGCTGGATCGCGGAGGAGACGCTGGCGCTCTCGATCGAGCCGCTCGCCGAGGGCGCCCCGCCGCCGGCCGGCTGGGTGGCGCCGGCCGGTTGGGCGAGCGCCGTCGTGCGCATCGACGGCGAGGAGGTGACGCTCGCCCTCGGCCGCGCGAGCTGAGGCGAGCGCCGCTCCCGCGAGCTGCGACCGCTAGCGCGCCTCGCCGCGCCCGGCGCCCGCCGCGGGTTGGCCAGCTGGCGGCCCTGCCGGAGGCGCGGCGGCTCGCTCGTGGTCGGGCGGGGGGGCGCCGGACTCGCCCGGCGTCAGCACCAGCCCGCGCACCAGCGCCCACACCGAGGCGCGCAAGCTCCCCTCGTCGGTGATCTCGGCGCCGAAGAGCATGATGTTGGCGGTGAGGTAGACCCAGAACAGCAGCGCGATCACGCCCCCCAGCGACCCGTAGACCACGTCATAGTTCGTGAAGTTCGCCAGGTAGATGGCGAACCCGAACTTCACCGCCTCGAAGGCGAGGGCGGCGACCAGCGCCCCCGGCCAGAGGGAGGCGAAGCGCACGGGCCGGTTGGGCAGCACCCGGTACAGCGCCACGAAGGTGATGAAGGAGAGCAGGCCGCCGATCGAGAGCGCCCCCAGCTCCCACAGCGGCGCCAGCTCCTCGCCCAGCGGCAGCCGGTCGCCGGCCTCGACGCGTATGATGCGCCACGTCGTTGTCAGCACCACCGAGGCGAGCGCCACCAGCCCCAGCGACGGCAGCACCGCGAAGTCGACGAGCTTCCCCTGCACGAAGGGGCGCGAGCGATCGACGTCGAAGACCACGTTCAGCGAGCGGCGCAGCGCCGCGGAGAGCGCGCCCGCCGACCACAGGGCGGCGATGAGCGAGACGATGGTGAGCGTCGGGCCGCTGCTCGCGACGGAGCGCAGCGAGCTCTTGAGGGTCGGCGCCTCCACCGGCAGCACGTCCACGATCCAGTTGAGCACGCTCTGCTGCGTTCCCTCGTCGCGCAGGACGATGCCGAAGACGGAGACGGCGAGCAGCGTGAGCGGGAAGAGCGAGAACAGCGCGAAGTAGGAGATGCCGGCCGCCAGGTGGGTGCAGCGGTCCTCGGCGAAGTTGGCGGCGGCGCGGGTCAGCACGCGGCCCGCCGTGCGCCCCCAGCTCCCCCCGGCCGTCAGCGGCTCCGAGGTTGCCACCGCGCGCCCTCCGTCCTCGCCGCCGCCTCGCCCGCGCCACGCTCGACGGCGCGCCGGCCCTCGACGGTGCGCCGGTGCTCCACCATCCTATGTCGGACCCGTACGCCCCACGGAGGCGCGCGATGACGCCGCCCGCCCACGGCACCGACCGCCCCACGCCCGGCGCCGCGAGCGCGGGTGTGCCGCTGCTGCACCGCCGCATCGTGCTGAAGGTGGGCACGAACCTGCTGACGGCGGGCGGCGACCGCATCGACGGCGCGGCGCTGGGCGGCGTCGTGGCGCAGGTGACGGCGCTGCGCGACGTCGGCGCGCAGCTGGTGCTCGTGAGCTCGGGCGCGATCGCCGCGGGCCGCCAGCGCCTCGGCGAGCACGACGCGAGCGCCGACGTGCGCTCGCGGCAGGCGCTGGCCGCCGTCGGGCAGGGCCGGCTGATGGCGGCGTGGGACCGCCTCTTCGAGCTCGAGGGGGTGGTGGTCGCGCAGGCGCTGCTGACGCGCACCGACCTCGGCGACCGGCAGGGCTACCTCAACGCGCGCACCACGCTGCTCACCCTGCTCGACCGCGGCGTGCTGCCCGTGGTCAACGAGAACGACGTCGTCTCCGTCGACGAGATCGAGGACTCGGTGCTGGGCGACAACGACTCGCTCTCCGCGCAGGTCGCGAACCTCGTCGACGCCGACCTGCTGCTCATCCTCACCGACCTCGCCGGGCTCTACACCGCCGACCCGGCGCGGCACCCCGACGCGACGCTGATCGAGCGCGTCGAGGTCATCGACGACACGGTGCGCGAGGCGGCGCGCGGCACGCCCGGCCGGCTGGGCCGCGGCGGCATGGTGACGAAGGTCGAGGCGGCCGAGGTCGCCACCGCCTACGGCGCCGACGTGGTGATCGCCGACGGTCGGCGGACCGATGCGGCGCTGCTCGCCGCGCGCGGCGAGCCCGTGGGCACGCACTTCCTCCCGCGCGGCTCGCGGCTGGACGGGCGGCGGCGCTACCTGCTCTCGGGGCTGCAGGTGCGCGGCTGCATCCGCATCGACGAGGGCGCCGCGAAGGCGCTCGGCGAGTCCGGCACCTCACTGCTCCCTGCGGGCGTGGTCGGCGTGGAGGGCGAGTTCGCCCGCGGCGATGTCGTGCGCATCGAGACGGAGTCCGGCCGCCGCGTGGCGACCGGCATCGCCAACTACGCCGCCGCCGAGGTCGGGCGCATCCGCGGGCTGCGCTCGCACCGCATCGCCGAGGTGCTGGGCCACGAGTACGGCGAAGAGGTCGTGCACCGCAACAACCTCGTGCTGCGCTAGCGCGGGCGCGAGCGTAGCGAGGCGAGGGGGGCGGCCCCCGTCGAGACGCTCGCCGCGAGCACGCTCGCCATCGATGGCCACCTGCTGGTGCGTGGCGCGCACGTGATCGCCGCGACGCTGCTGGTGGGCGGCGGCGTGCTCGCGTGGGCGGCATGGCTCGACGCGCGGTCGGACATCGAGGGCTCGGGCGCGGCGTTGCGCATCGCGGTCCGCTTCGAGTGGCTAGCGTGGGGCGCCCTCGGCGTGCTCGTCGCGACGGGCGTCGGCAACCTCGGCGTCTTCGGCGAGGCGCTGCCCGCGCCCGACACGCGCTGGGGCCGCGCGCTGATGGCGAAGTTCGGCCTCATGCTGCTGCTCGTCGCGTTCTTCGCCGTGCGCGCGCTCGCGCTCGCGTAGCTGCGCGCGGGCATCGCGGACGGCGCGAGCCCCGGGTGGGCGGCACGCGCGATGCGCTCGCTGGGCCGGCTCTACGGCTTGACCGCGCTCGTCGGCGTCGGCGTGGTCGCGGCGGCGGAGGTGCTCGCGCATGGCTGAGGGCGTGCTCGCCGGGATCCCCGCCGAGGTGCGGGTCGCCGCCTGGGCGCTCGGCACGATGCACGCGGCGCTACTGACGCTCGTAGGGGTGCTGCTCTTCTACTCCGGCGGCACCCTCGGTCAGGACCTCGAGGGGCTGAACACTGCGGCCGGCCTCGGCCTCTATGCCTTGCTGTGGGCCATCTCGCTCGGCGCCACGCTCGGCTCGCTGCGCCGCATCGGGCACGACCCCTACGCGCCGGCCGGTCGCGTGGTCGGGGCGGGCGCGTTATGGGGCGGCTTCGCTGGCGCCGTCTTCCTGCTCCTGCTCGCCGCGGTTGCCGCGTTCGTGGTGTTGGTCGTCGCGGCCGCTGACGGGAAGGCTGCCGATCTGACCCTCGGAGATCTTGGCGTGGTGGCCGTGGCCGTGCCAGCGTTCGGCGTGATCGGCGGCGGGTTCGCGTTCATCGGCGGGGCGATCGTCGGCACGCTGGTCACGGTCGTCGACATCGCGGTCCTCGGCATGGCGCTGACGCTCATCGACGGGCCGGCGCCGCGCGAGTAGCGGAGACGCTGCGATACGATGGGCGCGCGGAGGGCAGGCGACGCAGCGATGACGATCGCGACACCGACAGAGGCGGCGGCGAAGGCGCAGGCGGCGCGCGTGGCGAGCCGTGCGCTCGGCTTCGCGTCGACCTCGGCCAAGGACGCCGCGCTCACGGGCATCGCCGCGGCGCTGCTCGCCGAGCAGGACGCGCTCCTGGAGCTCAACGCCGCCGAGGTTGGGCGCGCTCGTGAGCGCGGCATCGAGCCCTCCTTCATCGATCGCATGACGCTGACCCGGGCGCGCGTCGCCGCCATGGCGCAGACCGCGCGCGACGTAGCCACGCTCCCCGACCCGGTGGGGCAGATGGAGGACGTGCGCGCCCGCCCCAACGGGATGCAGGTGGGGCGGATGCGCGTGCCGCTGGGCGTGATCGGCGCCATCTACGAGTCGCGGCCCAACGTCACCGTGGACATCGCGGCGCTCTGCCTCAAGTCCGGCAACGCCGTCGTGCTGCGCTCCGGGACGGACGCGCACGCCAGCTCGCAGGCGCTGGCGCGCATCGTGACGCGCGAGGCGGAGGCGGCGGGGCTGCCCGCGGGTTGCGTGCAGTTCATCGACTCGACGGACCGCGCCGAGGTGGCGGCGCTGCTCCAGGCGCGCGAGCAGATCGACCTGCTGGTGCCTCGCGGCGGCGCCGAGCTGATCCGCCGCGTCCGCGACGAGGCGACGATGCCGGTGGTCGCGGGCGGGGTGGGCGTCTGCCACACCTACGTCGACGCGGATGCCGACCTCGACGTGGCGGTCGCGATCGCGGTGAACGCCAAGGTGCGCCACCCCTCTGTCTGCAATACCCTCGACACGGTGCTCGTGCATCGCGCCGTCGCCGAGACCGTGCTGCCGCGGCTCTCGCGCGAGCTCGCAGGGTACGGCGTCACGCTGCACGCCGACGACGAGGCGCAGCGCCTCGCCGCGGTCGAGGGCGGCGCGGCCGTCGTCCCCGTCGAGCCCGCCGACTACGATCGCGAGTGGCTCTCGCTCCACTGCTCGGTGCGCGTCGTCGATTCGCTGGACGCGGCGCTGGCGCACATCGTGGAGCACGGCAGCGGCCACTCGGAGGCGATCGCCACGGACTCGTACACGGCGGCGCAGCGCTTCCAGCGCGAGGTCGACGCCTCGTCGGTGTTCGTCAACGTCTCGACGGGCTTCGCCGACGGCGGGGAGTACGGGCTCGGCACGGAGTTCGGCATCTCGACGCAGAAGCTGCACGCGCGCGGCCCCATGGGGTTGCGCGAGCTCACGTCCTACAAGTGGGTGATCCTGGGGAGCGGGCAGACCCGGCCGTAGCGCCGGCGCCGCCGAACGGGAGTCGAAGAGCCGGGAGAGCGCGCCGGCCGCAGCTGTGCGCAGCGCTCGCAAGGAAGGCGCAGCACGATGGATTTCCGTTTCGAGCGTGAGGCACGCACGCCGCACTCCGAGTCGTGGGTGATCGAGGACCCCGAGCACTCGCTGGGGCGGGTGGACGTGCACTTCACGTCCTCGGCGACCTACGCGACGCTCACGATCCACGCCACCGTCGACGACGAGGCGGTGCAGACGCTGATCGGCGCCATCGACGAGCGAATCGTCTCGACCGCCGACCCGTACCGCGAGGACCTCGTCGTCACGGTGTGGCGCGGCGAGCAGGTCGGCGTCTTCTCCGACGAGGGCGACTCCGAGGACGAGGACGGCGACGGCGACGGCGACGCCGACGCCGACGACGACGGCGCGGACGAGTAGCGCCGCGGCTCGCGCGGGGACTCGCGCGGTGGCGCCGGCGAGGGCAGGGGCAGGCGCGCGTGCGCGGCCGCGCGTCGACGCCGTCGAGACGGTGCTCTTCGACCTCGACGACACGCTGGTCGACACCCGCAGCGCCTGGCGCGACGGCTTCGGCGAGGCGGTGGCGCCCCTGCTCGACGCGCTGCCGGCGCTCGCGGCCGCGGGCTCGCTCGACGCGTTGCACGAGCGCTGCCGCGGCTACATCGCCGAGGAGCAGCGCCGCGCCGGCGATGCCGAGTGGAGCCACGAGTGGATCCGGCTCGCCTTCCGCCGGCTGTTGGGCGAGCACGGCGGCAGCGCGGCGCTGGCCGACGCTGCGTGGCATCGCTACCGCGAGGCGTGGCCGCGCCAGCTGCGCGCCTTCGACGACGCTCTGCCCACGCTGGAACGCCTCGCCGGTCGCTGCCGGCTCGGCTTGATCTCGAACGGGCTCGCCGCCGACCAGCGGCCGAAGCTCGACCGCTTCGACCTCGCGCGCTTCTTCCCGGTCGTCGTGATCTCGGAGGAGGCGGGGCTGCGCAAGCCCGACCCCGCGATCTTCGCGCGCGCGCTCGAGGGGCTGGGTGCGGCGGGCCGTCCGGCCGCCTACGTCGGCGACAACCCGGCGCACGACGTGGCCGGCGCGCACGCGGCGGGGCTCGCGGCGATCTGGCTGCGCCGCCCCGGCGCGTGGCATGACGCCGCGGGCGACACCACCCCCGACGCCGAGCTGCGCTCGCTGGCGGAGCTGCCGCCGCTGCTCGACGGGGGGCGCGCGAAGTAGGGAGCGCGGCGGACGCGGGGGCTAGCGCGGGCGGGGCCTGGCCGTGAGCGCCGCGCCGAGCGCCGCGCCCACGCCCGCACCGACGCCGGTCCACCACGGCTGCTCCGTCGCCGCGAAGAGCGCGGCGCCCGCGCCCGCGCCGATCGCGGTGGCGGCGCCGACCGTGAGCTCCGGGCGCGACAGCTCTCGTGGCTCGGCCATGTCGGCAGACTAAGCGGCGCGGCGCGCTCGACGCAGCCCGCGCGCGGTCGGGCGTGGCTGCGCGCGCTGGCCGGCTGGCCGCCCGCTCGCCTGCCTCGCCGGCGCCGCGCCCGCCTCGAGGTAGCCGCAGACCGCGCAGAGGCGCGCGCCCTCGCCCGAGGCGAGCGGCCCGCCGCAGCGCGGGCAGTGCGGGCCGCGCACCGCGAAGCGCCGCAGCCGCCTCGGCGGGGCGGCCGGGATTGCGCCGCCCCCATCGATGTCGGCGCGAGCGAGTGGGCTGGGTCGTGCGGTCGTCATGGCGCCCTCGGCAGAGTCGGTGCGAAACACGAAGCGAACAGGCGTTCTGTCCGCCTCGATGGTCGCTCGTGGCGGGGCGCGCGTCAAGCGGGCGCGGCGGCTACGATCGCCGCGATGGGTGGCGCTCTGCGGCTGCTGCTGATCGCCACCGCCCTGGGGCTCGTGGTGATGCTGCTCTTCCGGCCGGCCCAGCTCGGGCGGCTGGGCGGCCGCGTCCGCACCGTCGGCTACGCCTACGTCGCTGCGATCCTGATCTCGGCGGCGCTGCGGCTGCTCTTCGGCTGGGGAAGCTGAGGAGCGCCGCGTGCGGCTGCTGATCTGCCCGCAGGAGTTCAAGGGCTCGCTGACGGCGGGGCAGGCCGCGTCCGCGATCGCGCGCGGGGCGCGTCGCGCGCTGGGGCTCGCGGGCGTCGTGCCGACGCTCGTGGAGCGCCCGCTCGCCGATGGCGGCCCCGGCACCCTCGAGATCCTCACCGCCTTGTCGAGGCTCTCCGGCTGGCGACTGCATCGCACCCTCGTGACCGGGCCACTGGGCGAGGCGGTCGAGGCGCGCTTCGCCGTGCTGCGCCGCGGTCCTCCGCCGCTCGCGATCGTCGAGTCGGCGCAGGCGTGCGGCCTGCTGCTGCTCCCCGCGGAGCGCCGCGACCCCGCCCGCGCCTCCACACGCGGCGTCGGTGGTCTCATAGCCGAGGCGCTCACCGTGGGCGCGCGCGAGGTGGTGGTGGGCGTCGGCGGCAGCGGCACGAACGACGGCGGCGCGGGCGCGGCGCGCGCGCTCGGCCTGGCGCTGCGCGACGAGGCGGGCGCGCCGCTCGCCGAGGGGGGCGCGGCGCTGGTGGGCCTCGCCCGTGTCGAGCGCGCGCCGCTGAGCCGCGCGCTCGCCGGGGCGCTCGAAGGGGCGCGGCTGCGCATCGCCGTCGACGTCAGCAATCCGCTGCTCGGCCCGACCGGTGCGACCGCGGTCTACGGGCCGCAAAAGGGCGCCGGCGCCGCGCTCGCACCGACGCTGGAGGCGGGGCTCGCGCGCTGGGCGGAGCGCTGCCGTGCCGATCTCGGCGTGGACATCGAGGAGCCGGCGGGCGCGGGCGCGGGCGGCGGTCTCCCCGCGGGGCTGCTCGCGGCCGCCGCGGCAGCCGGGGCCGAGGCGAGCGTCGAGAGCGGTGCCGCGCTGGTCGGCGAGGCCGTGGGGCTGCCGGCCGCCGTCCGTCGCGCCGACCTCGTGATCACGGGCGAGGGCCGCCTCGACGCGCAGAGCGGCTTCGGCAAGGCGACGGCGCACGCGGCCGACGTCGCGACCGCGGCCGGGCGCCCCTGCCTCGCCGTCTGCGGGAAGCTGGAGGCGCTGCCGCCCGGCATCGGCGACGCTGAGGAGGCGGGCGCTGGCCGGAGCACGGAGGAGGCGATGCGCCTCGCGCCCGAGCTCGTCTCGCAGGCCGCGGAGCGCCTCGTGACGCGCTTCCTCGACCGCGGCGCCGCGAGCCGCGCCCGGTAGCCTCGGGGCGGCGCGCGCTAGCCGACGCCGAGGTCGTCGAGGCGGTCGTCGTCCAGGCCGAAGTGATGACCGAGCTCGTGCACTACGGTGGTCGCTACCTCGTGCGGGATGTCGCGCGGGTGCACAGCGCGCTCCAGCGGCGCCTGGTAGATCACGATGCGGTCGGGCAGCGCGAGCTGGTAGTCGCCGCGCTCGGTGCGCGGGGTGCCCACGTAGAGGCCGAAGAGCTGGTCGCCGGGCTGGAGCCCGGCCTCGCGCAGCTCGGTGGCCGAGGGCTCGCGGCGGATCACCACCTCGACGTTCTCGAGCTGGTCGGCGATCTCCTGCGGCAGCGCTCGCAGCGCGTCCTGCACGAGGCGGCGGAAGCGCGCGCGCTCCACGGGCGCCCGCTAGCCGCTTCGAAGGGGGCGCGCTCGGCACGCGAGGGGCGGGCTCACGACGAGGGCTGGCTCGCGCGTGGCCAGAGCGTGCGGTAGCCCTCGCCGGTGATGGCGCGGCGCAGCTCCTCGCGCTCCAGCGCGCGCAGCTCCTCGTGCGCCTCGTTGAGCTCGGCGATCGCGCCGAAGGCGTCCAGGGAGGCGAGCCGCTCGCGCACCACGTCGAGCAGCCCGAGCCGCTCCAGCGAGGCGACGCGCAGCGGCCACGTGACCACGTAGAGCCGCTCCAGCCGCGGCAGGCCGGGCCGCGCGCTCTCGACGCTGGCGATCCGCTCGACGAGGGTGCGCGCCTGCGGGAGCACGCAGACGCCGGGACCGCTCTCCTCGCCGCTGCGGTAGTCGATGAGCAGGCGCTGGGGCACGGGCTGGAAGCGCATCAGCACGTGGTCGACCGTGCGCAGCGATCGCTGCAGCCCCGCGAGGTCGACCTCGAAGCGCTGATCCACGACCCTAGTCTACACCGGCGCCCGCGAGCGCCCCGCTCCACGAGCCAGCGTTCCGCCGGACGAGCGTTCCGCTCGACCGCCATGGCTGCCGCTCCTCGAAGAGGGCGCTGGCGGCCGGCGCGCGAGCAGCCGGCGTCGAGGGCTCAGCGGACCGCTTGCTCTCTTGCAGGAGCGGCAGCCGACCCGATGCAACGGAACGTTGCCGGGCCGCGTCGAGGGCGAGCGCCCCCGGCCCTCGTGCAGGCGCGGCAGCCATTTCGGTCGAGCGGAACGCTCGCACTGTGGGGGGCGGGGGTGGGGTCGATGATCTGGGGGTTCCCCCCTAGGGGAGCCCCCGCGTCGGCGGCGGGCGCGGTGCGGGGCCGGGGTCGCGTGATGCTCGATGGGCTGCGGCGCCGCTTCCACCCCGACCCGCTGCGCCTGCGCGTCGAGGACTCGATCCGCCGCGGCACCGGCCTCTCGCGCGGCGAGTGGTTGCTGGAGGAGCTGCCGCACCCCTCGGACGCGCTGACGCAGCTCTCCGGCGACCTCGTGTCGTGGTGTCGCGAGCGTATCGCGGAGACGCGGCGCCCCTACGGCATCGACCACCTCGCGCTGGCCCTCGCCTGCGCCGAGCCGGGCGGCCCCTCGATCGCTTCCACGTCGTTCGGCGTCTTCCGTCCCATGGACTTCTACCGCGAGGGTGGCGTCGCCGAGCGCGTCGAGGGCTTCCTCGTCTCGATCCACGTCGAGGATCTGAACGAGCGCGGCACGCCGGTGCGCTTCGCGGCCGCGCTCTTCTCCTGGGGCGACGTGGCGCGGGAGACCATTTTCGCGGACCGCTGACGCCGGCCTTCGCGGCCGCTGACGCCGGGCTGCGGATGCCGCGCGTGGCCTTGACGGATCGCGCGCTAGGGCGGCGCGGTGCCGCGCGTGCGGCTACGAGTCGAGCGCCCGCGAGGCGATCAGCTCCGCGACCTGCTGGATCATCCCGCCCTCGGAGGCCAGCGCCTCGCAGACGCGCAGCAGCTCCTCGAGCTCCAGCGGCCGGTCGGGGCGGACGCCGGTGATGCGCGCGGCGCGGCGCACCAGCGCCTTCGCGTCGGAGTCGGTCGTGACCGTACCGAGGTGCGCCAGCAGATCGTCGGCGGTGAGCAGCCCTGCCATGGTCCTCCGCCTTCCCTGCCGACGCCCGCGCTGTCTCGTCCACAGCCGTGTCGCGTGGCGGGGCGCACGTGCGCGCCCGGCACGCAGCGATCGTCGGGGATCGGCGGGCGCGATCGGATCGGGGGAAACCCGCATATGCTGGCGCTCGTCACTGACGTGGAGCCGACCACGTTGCCGCCGACGCGGGCCGCCCGGAGAATCGAAGGGTGGCGAGCCCCCCGCACCCCGTCCCGTCTCCTGCCGCGCCCCGGCCGGGCCGCCGGCGACCGCGCGCCCCGCTCGCGGCGGCGCTGCTGGCCGCGGCGGCGCTCGCGGGCGCGCTGCTCGCGGCCTGCGGCGGCGCGGCCGAGGAGCCGGCGGCGCCGACGCCGGCCGCGTCCGCGTTCGTGCCGCGCGAGCGTGCCCCGGAGGGGCCGCCCCGCGCCTACCGCCTCGGCTTCACGGCGACGCCGGCCCAGCTCAGCGACGAGGCGTACGCCTCAGCCTTCGACCTCGCCGCGCACTACGGGGAGGCGATCGTGGTGCCGCGCGTGCCGCGCTGGGCGGCCTTCCTCCCCGGCACCGTCGAGAGCGAGGAGCTGATCGCGGTCACCGTGGCGGAGCGGGACGCGGCGGCCGCGCGCGGGCTGGCGCTGGTCGTGGCGCTCGACCCGTTCGACCCGGCGGACCGCGGCCGCCTCGCGGGCCTGCCGCCGGGCTACGAGGCTCGCTACCTCTCCGACCCGGCGTTGCATCAGGCGTTCGTGGCGGAGGCGCGCTACATCGCGACGAATGAGCGGCCTGCGTACCTCTCGCTCGCGACCGAAGTGAACTCCACCTTCGAGCGCGACCCCATCGCCTACCGGCAGTTCCTCGCCGTCTACCGCGACGCGTACCGCGCGGTGAAGGAGGCGAGCCCGGAGACGCGCGTCTTCGTGACGCTCCAGTACGAGGAGCTGCTGGGCGTGATCCCGTGGCTCCCGCCGCACGTGCCGCGCTGGGAGCTGCTGGACGACTTCGCGGGCCGCCTCGACCTCGTCGCGATCTCCAGCTTCCCCTCGTTCGCCTTCGCCGTGGCGCGCAAGGTGCCGCCCGACTACTACCTGCAGCTCGCCGAGCGCACGGACGCGCCGCTGGCCTTCCTCCCCGTCGGCTTCGCGGGGGCGCCGGGGCGCGACGGCGTGAACTCCTCGACGACGGCCGAGCAGAGGCGCTTCCTGCAGCGGCTGCTCGTCGACGCCGACGCGCTCCCCGTCGAGCTGCTGGTGTGGTACCTCGGCCGCGACCCCGCCTACGAGGTGGCGCCGCCCGCCGACCTGCTGGCGAGCACGGGCCTGCGCGACGCGCAGGACGCGCCGAAGGAGGCGTGGTCGATCTGGGAGCAGGCGGTGAGCCGGCCGCTGGCCGCGCCCGCCCCGGCGGCGTCGCCGGCGCCCTAGCGGGCTCCCTGGGGACCGCTCGCCCCGCCGCTCGCCGCGAGCAGGTCGCGCGTCAGCTCGGCCTGGCCCAGGTGCTCGGCGGCGTGCGTCGCGACCAGCAGCAGCACCTGCCGCCCCGTCATCTCCCCCTGCCGCGGGTGCGTCAGCGACTCGCCGAGCCGCGCGGGCGGCAGCGCGCCGAGGGATGCGCGCAGCTCGTCGCGCAGATCGTGCCAGCGCTGCTCGATCGGCTCGGTGGAGTCGCCGGCGGCGCGGAACTCGGCGTCGCGGTCGCGGTCGTCGGCGCCGCCGCAGAGCACGACGAGCAGCCCCTGCCGCGCGTTGGCGATGGTGTGCGTGGCCAGCACGTAGATGCTGTTCACCTCGGGCGCCGCGGGGCGCCAGTTCAGCTCCTCGGCGCTGCGCCCGTCGAGCAGCGCGACCAGCGCGTCGATTCGCTGCTCGACAAAGCCCCAGCCCGCCTCCAGCTCCGCGCTCGCGAACCCGGCCACCCGCGCCTCCCTCGCCCCGGCCCGCGCGGGCCGCCCGCCGGTCGCTGCGCACGGTAGCACCGCGGGCGTCGAGGATCGTCGGCCGCGGGGGCGCGCCGCCCCGGCCGGAGGCGGTTGCGCGGGCGCGCGTCGCGCGGGCATGCTGCGCTTGCTCCCTCGTGCGCAGCATCGCGATCGAGGTGGCGCGCCTGCCCGGCGTCGACGGCCGGCACGCGCTCGTGCACGATGAGCAGGGTCGCAGTAGATACAGGCCCTGCTCCCTCCATAGACATCTTCTCACGATATCCCTTGGATGTCAACCTTGTGCGGCTGAGATTTGTCTCTTGACTATCCTGAGCCATTTGTCTACGCTCTCTCCACAGGAGGGCTAGCGCTATGGCGAAGGTCCGGAGTCCGAACTACCCCGCTGTTGGGCTCGGCGAAGCCGTCGAGTTCACGAGGAAGATTTGGGGTGAGGCCCACCAGACCGCGATCGCGGACGATGTGGCGATCAGGGCGATGGGCTACAGCGTCCACGGGAAATCGCGCACGCTACTGTCAGCAGTGAAGAAATACGGGCTGCTGGAGGAGACAGCCGGTGGGAGCCGTGTCTCCGGTCTCGCGATGCGTATCCTCCATCCGAAGTCGGACGATGAGCAGCTCTCAGCCCTACGAGAGGCTGCGCGTGAGCCGGAGCTGTTCGCGGAGCTAGCTGCCAGCCACGTCCAAGCGTCTGACAACGTGCTGCGCTCGCACCTGTTGCGCGAGGGGTTCTCTCAAGGGGGCGCCGAGCAGGCAGCAGCTGCCTTCCGTGAAGCCGTCGAGACTGCTAGACTAGACATCGCTGAGCCTAGTCCTCCAGAGCGCGGCGCGGAGGCGTCCAGAATGTCTACCGATCGGCCCACGCCCGCTGTCACGGAGCCACGAATCGACAGCGGGTCGCGTGCTCGTGTGTGGGACTTGCCGGGGGATCGGCGAGTGGAGGTGCGCGTCTCCGACGGGGCGATCACCAAGAGCGACATTGCGATTCTGCGGAAGTACCTCGACATCCTTGAGCTAACCGCTCCAGATTAAGCCGTGACGCTTCGGGGGAATCAGCCAGCGGCCACGGGTTCGCTCGGCCGAGACGAGCCAGCGGACTAGGGTGTGCAGCTACTGCCGAGCCCCCGGTCGCGGGCCTCGTTTTGCACTTCCCTCTGTCGATTGCGCGTTGACAGGGTGTGGGCAGATTCGTAGGTTGAGTTTCTGTGCCCGCCCCGCTACACTACCTGAGCGTTGTTCGCCGCCGTTCTGCTCGCTGGTCCGCGCCGGTACCCCACCGAGGGTCACTGTGCGTCGTCGTCGGCCCGCCCCGTTGCGTGTCGGCGGCTCCGTGTGCCCGCGAGCGCCCGAGCCCGATCGGGCGCCCCTGAGAGGCACGTCCGCCATCTGAACCCGCTGCAAACGCCGGGGCCAGAGCGAGTGCCCGCCGTCGCCTCGTGCGGCGGCCGGCTCGCGTCCCGGCGGGAGCGGCACGTCCGTGTCCCGCGTCCGCAATCAGAGGAGAGGGGTCACTCTTGACCACTGCCGAGAGCTCCGCCCAGCCGGTTCCGAGCGTCATCAAGGACTTCGGACGGGCTGAGCACGTGCTCGAGATGCCGCATCTCATCCAGATGCCGCGGCGCTCCTACGACCTGTTCCTGCGAGCGGGGCTGCACGAGCTGTTGGACGAGATCTCGCCGATCGCCGACTTCACGGGCAACCGCATGGAGCTCCGCTTCGGCGAGTACCGCCTCGAGGAGCCGAAGTACAGCGAGCGCGAGTGCCGCCTGCGCGACGCCACCTTCGCGGCGCCGCTGCGGGTGCGCGTGGAGCTGCTGGTCAAGGAGACGGGCGAGGTCAAGGAGCAGGAGCTCTTCATGGGCGACCTGCCGCTCATGACGGAGCACGGCACCTTCATCATCAACGGCGCCGAGCGCGTGGTGGTCTCCCAGCTCGTGCGCTCGCCGGGCGTCTACTTCACGGGCGTCGTCGACGCGGCCTCCGGCCGCCGGCTCACCGCCGCCAAGCTCATCCCCAACCGCGGCGCGTGGCTGGAGTTCGAGACGTCGGCGAAGGACCTCGTCTCCGTCAAGATCGACCGCAAGCGGCGCATCCCGATCACGGTGCTGCTGCGCGCGATCGACGAGGAGGAGGGCCTCGACGACGAGGAGCTGGGCACCGACGAGCGCGTCCGCGCCATCCTGGAGGACGTCGATCGCGACAAGGACCACTCCTACCTCGAGGCGACACTGGCGAAGGACCCCGCGACCAACCGCCGCGAGGCGCTGGAGGAGTTCTACCACCGCATGCGCCCGGGCGATCCGCCCACCGCGGACAACGCGCGCAGCCTGCTGGAGTCGCTCTTCTTCGCGGACCGCCGCTACGACCTGGGGCGCGTGGGCCGCTACAAGCTGAACAAGCGTCTGGCGCTGGTGGACGCCCCCACGACGCGCACGCTGCGCCGCGACGATCTGCGCGCCATCGTGCGGCGCATCTTCGACATCAACAACGGGCGGGGCATCCCGGACGACATCGACCACCTCGGCAACCGTCGCGTGCGCTCGGTGGGTGAGCTGATTCAGAATCAGTTCCGCGTAGGCCTGCTGCGCATGGAGCGCGTGGTCCGGGAGCGCATGACGATCACCGACCCGGAGGAGGCCACGCCCTCGGCGCTGGTTAACATCCGGCCCGTCGTGGCCTCGCTGAAGGAGTTCTTCGGCGGCTCGCAGCTCTCGCAGTTCATGGACCAGGTCAACCCGCTGGCGGAGCTCGGCCACAAGCGGCGCCTCTCGGCGCTGGGGCCCGGCGGCCTCTCGCGCGACCGCGCGGGCTTCGACGTGCGCGACGTGCACCACAGCCACTACGGCCGCATCTGCCCGATCGAGACGCCCGAGGGCCCGAACATCGGCCTCATCGGCAACCTCGCCACCTACGGCGTCGTGAACGACTTCGGCTTCATCGAGACGCCGTACCGCCCGATCCGCACGGGCCTGCCGGCGAAGAGCCCGGAGCTCGTCGGTCGCATTCTCTCGGGGACCGTGAAGGACTCCGCGGGCAAGACGATCGGCAAGGCCGGCGACATCGTCGATGCGACGCTGGCGAAGGCGCTCGCGCGTGCGGCGGACAAGGAGATCGGCGTCCAGGCCTTCGCCTCGGCGGAGACCGTCTACCTCGACGCGCACGAGGAAGATGAGCAGCGCGTCGCGCAGGCGAACACGCGCATGGACGAGTACGGCAACATCACCGAGGAGCGCGTCGAGGTGCGGCACGGGCCCGACCTCGAGATCCTGCCGCCCGCGGACGCCGATATGATCGACGTCTCGCCGAAGCAGATCGTCTCCGTCGCGGCGGCGCTCATCCCCTTCCTGGAGCACGACGACGCGAACCGCGCGCTGATGGGCGCGAACATGCAGCGGCAGGCCGTGCCGCTGCTGCGCCCGCAGGCGCCGCTCATCGGCACCGGCATGGAGGTGCAGGCCGCCCGCGACTCCGGGCAGGTGCTGGTCGCCGAGGAGGACGGCGAGGTGCTCTCCGCCTCCGCCAACTTCATCACGGTGCGCTACCGCTCCGGCCGCGATGAGCGCTACCCGGTCATGAAATTCGTGCGCTCCAACCAGGGCACGTGCATCAACCAGCGCCCGATCGTGGACGCCGGCCAGAAGGTGCGCCGCGGCCAGGTGCTGGCTGACTCCTCCTGCACGCAGGAGGGGGAGCTGGCGCTGGGCCAGTCGGTGCTCGTCTCCTTCATGTCGTGGGAGGGCTACAACTTCGAGGACGCGATCATCCTCTCGGAGTCGATGCTACGCGAGGACAAGTTCACCTCGATCCACATCGAGAAGTACGAGGTGGAGGCGCGCGACACCAAGCTCGGCCCGGAGGAGATCACGCGCGACATCCCCAACGTCGGCGAGGAGGCGCTGCGCCACCTCGACGAGATCGGCGTGGTGCGCGTGGGCGCCGAGGTGCGCGAGTCCGACATCCTGGTCGGCAAGATCACACCCAAGGGCGAGACCGAGCTCACGCCCGAGGAGAAGCTGCTGCGCGCGATCTTCGGGGAGAAGGCACGCGAGGTGAAGGACACCTCGCTGCGCGTCCCGCACGGCGAGCGCGGCAAGGTGATCGATGTCAAGGTCTTCCGCCACGAGGACAACGACGAGCTGCCCGCCGACGTCAACATGCTGGTGCGGGTCGCCGTGGCCCACAAGCGCAAGATCACCGAGGGCGACAAGATGGCGGGGCGCCACGGTAACAAGGGCGTGGTCTCCAACATCGTGCCGCTGGAGGACATGCCCTACCTGGCGGACGGCCGCCACGTGGAGATCATCCTCAACCCCATCGGCGTGCCGTCGCGCATGAACATCGGCCAGATCCTGGAGACGCACCTCGGCTGGGCCGCGGACACGCTCGGCTACCGGGCGCTCACGCCCGTCTTCGACGGCGCCTCCGACGAGCAGATCCAGGACCAGCTCGCGATTGCCTGGCTCGCCGTGCACGCGGGCGCGATCGACCCGCGGGGCGCGGCCGCCGAGGGGCTGGGCGAGCTGGTGATCCGCGAGAAGCTGGTCGCCTACCTGAAGGAGGGCGGCTTCGACCCGGACGCGGTGCTGGCCTCGGATGCCGTGGGCGCCGCCAAGAGCGCCTGCCAGCTGCTGTGGCTGGAGCAGATGGGCGAGAAGGGCGTGCGCCGGCTGAGCGACGAGAAGGTCGAGGAGCGCGCGCGCCAGGTCTACGACCGCACCGGCGCGCCGCCACCGGTGCTGGGCAAGCAGCGCCTCTACGACGGCCGCACCGGGGAGCCCTTCGACCAGCCCGTGACCGTCGGCTACATCTACATGATGAAGCTCATCCACCTCGTGGACGACAAGATCCACGCGCGCTCCACGGGCCCCTACTCGCTGATCACGCAGCAGCCGCTGGGCGGCAAGGCCCAGTTCGGCGGCCAGCGCTTCGGCGAGATGGAGGTGTGGGCGCTGGAGGCGTACGGCGCGGCGCACGTGCTGCAGGAGATGCTCACGGTGAAGTCGGACGACGTGGTCGGCCGCGTGAAGACCTACGAGGCCATCGTCAAGGGCGAGAACACGATCGAGCCCGGCGTGCCGGAGTCCTTCAAGGTGCTCGTCAAGGAGCTGCAGTCGCTCGGGCTCTCCGTGGAGATCCTGAACGAGGAGGAGGAAGAGGTCGCCTTCACCGAGGACTACATCGACGCCATCCCGCAGCTGGGCATCAATCTTTCGGGTCGCGAGCGGGAGGACGGGAACTAATGCTCGAGGTCAATGACTTCAACGCGATCCGGATCTCGCTCGCCTCGTCCGCGCAGATCAAGTCGTGGTCGTACGGCGAGGTGACGAAGCCCGAGACGATCAACTACCGCACGCTCAAGCCGGAGAAGGACGGGCTCTTCTGCGAGAAGATCTTCGGCCCGACCAAGGACTTCGAGTGCCACTGCGGCAAGTACAAGCGCGCCCGCTACAAGGGCATCGTCTGCGACAAGTGCGGCGTGGAGGTGGCGCGCTCCAAGGTGCGGCGCGAGCGCATGGGCCACATCAGCCTCGCGGCGCCCGTCGCGCACATCTGGTTCTCCAAGGGCGTGCCCAGCCGGCTGGGGCTGCTGCTGGACGTGCCGCCGCGCACGCTGGAGCGCATCCTCTACTTCTCGCACTACGTCATCACCGAGGTGAACGACGAGGCGCGCGGCCACGCGCTGGAGCTGCTGCAGCAGGAGATCGAGGACGAGGTCGCCCGTCGCGAGGGCGAGACCTCGGGCCGCATCGCCGTGCGCGACCAGGCGCTGGAGCAGGAGCTCTCGGAGATCCAGGCGAAACTCGAGAAGGAGCTCGCCGCCTGTGATGAGGAGCTGCCCCGCCTCGTCGACGAGGTCATGTCCGAGGCGCGCGACCAGGAGAAGGACATCTCCGCGCGGCAGGGCGAGAAGCTGCGCGGCAAGCTCGTCTTCCGCGGGCACACGCTGGGCGTGCGCGCGAGCGCGATCGGCGCGGACACGCTCGCCGCGCTCACGGACGCCGCCGAGCAGGCAGTCGCCGCGGCGGAAGAGAAGATCGCCGGCAAGAAGGCGGACTTCCAGCTCGTCGCCGAGGCGGCGAGCCAGCAGAAGCGCGACGCTGCCTTCACGGAGCTCGCGCCGCTGCGCGCGCAGGTCGCCGAGGTCCGCGAGGCCGTGCGCAAGGAGTACGACCCGCTGGTGAAGTGGCTGGAGAAGCTGCGCGACCCCGTGGAGGCGGACGCGCTCACCGTGCTCTCCGAGGCGGAGTACCGCGACCTGGAGGAGCGCTTCGGCCTCGTCTTCAAGGCCGGCATGGGCGCCGAGTCGGTGCTTTCCGTGCTCGATCGCATCGACTTGCCGGCGCTGCGCGCGAAGCTGCAGGACGAGATCGAGACCACCAGCGGCCAGCGCCAGAAGAAGGCGACGAAGCGGCTGCGCATCGTGGAGGCGCTGCGCAAGTCCGGCAACCGGCCGGAGTGGATGGTGGTGGTGGAGCTGCCGGTGCTGCCGCCGGACCTGCGCCCGATGGTGCAGCTGGACGGCGGCCGCTTCGCCACCAGCGACCTGAACGACCTCTACCGCCGCGTGATCAACCGCAACAACCGCCTCAAGCGGCTGCTGAACCTCGGCGCGCCCGAGATCATCATCCGCAACGAGAAGCGGATGCTGCAGGAGGCCGTCGACTCGCTGATCGACAACGGCCGCCGCGGCCGCGCCGTCTCCGGCTCCGGCAACCACAAGCTGAAGTCGCTCTCCGACCTGCTCAAGGGCAAGCAGGGGCGCTTCCGGCAGAACCTGCTGGGCAAGCGCGTCGACTACTCGGGCCGCTCGGTGATCATCGTGGGGCCGACGCTCAAGCTGCACCAGTGCGGGCTGCCCAAGAAGATGGCGCTCGAGCTGTTCAAGCCGTTCGTCATGCACGCGCTGGTGCGCTCGGGGCTCGCGCACAACATCAAGAGCGCCAAGCGCATCGTGGAGCGCGCCCAGCCCGAGGTGTGGGACGTGCTCGAGGAGGTGATCCGCGATCGCCCGGTGCTGCTGAACCGCGCACCCACACTGCACCGCCTCGGCATCCAGGCCTTCGAGCCGAAGCTCGTCGAGGGCTCGGCGATCCAGTTGCACCCCCTGGTCTGCTTCGCCTACAACGCCGACTTCGACGGCGACCAGATGGCCGTTCACGTCCCGCTCTCCTACGAGGCGGTGGCGGAGGCGCGGCAGGTCATGCTCTCCACCAAGAACCTGCTCTCGCCCTCGGACGGGGAGCCGGTGGTGGCGCCCACCCTGGACATGGTGCTGGGCTGCTACTACATGACCTACCTGCCCGAGCCGCGCGCGGGCGAGCAGTCGAAGTCCTACACCAGTGCCAACGAGGTGCAGCACGCCTACACGCTGGGGCACACGGGCGTGCACGACCGCATCCGCGTGCGCCTCGCCAGCGGTGAGCTGGCCGAGACGTCCGTGGGCCGCGTCCTCTTCAACGAGGTCGTGCCGCAGGAGATCGGCTTCCAGAACGAGGCGATGAGCAAGAAGGCGCTGCGCGAGCTGGTCTCCCGCGTCTACCAGGAGCTGGGCCCGGAGGTCACCGCCGAATTCGTCGACGCGGTCAAGAACATCGGCTTCCGCTACGCCACGCAGTCCGGGCTCACGATCTCCAGCTCCGACATCTCCGTCCCGCGCGGCAAGGCGCAGCTGATGGAGCAGTCGGACGACAGCATCGACGCGATGGAGGAGCAGTTCCAGATGGGGCTGGTCACGGCGGGCGAGAAGCGCGCCGCGGCGATCAACATCTGGACCGAGGCCACCAACGAGATGCAGAAGCTGCTCGCCAGCTCGCTCGACCCCGAGGGGCCGCTGGCGATGATGTCGGACTCCGGGGCGAAGGGGAACATCGCGCAGATCCGGCAGATGGCCGGCTTCCGCGGGCTGATGTCCGACCCCTCGGGCCGCATCATCGAGCTGCCGATCCGCTCCTCCTTCAAGGAGGGGCTGACCGTGCTGGAGTACTTCATCTCCACGCACGGCGCGCGCAAGGGGCTGGCCGACACCGCGCTGCGCACCGCGGACTCCGGATATCTCACGCGGCGCATGATCGATGTGGCGCAGGACCTGATCATCGCGCTCGAGGACTGCGTGGAGGACGGTGACCCGGTCCCCGGCATCTGGCTCCGCGAGCGCGCCGAGCAGGGCCTGCTCGCCTCGCTGGAGGAGCGCGTCACCGGGCGCTGGTCTGCGTCCCCCGTGGCGAACCCCGAGACGGGCGAGGTGCTGATTCCGGCGAACACCGCCGTCACGGAGGAGTTCGCCCGCGCCGCGCTGGAGGCGGGCGTGGAGCAGGTGCAGGTGCGCTCGCCGCTCACCTGCCTCGCCAAGCGCGGCATCTGCCGGCGCTGCTACGGCCGCTCGCTCGCGACCGGCCAGCTCGTGGAGCCGGGGGTGGCGGTCGGCATCATCGCCGCGCAGTCCATCGGCGAGCCGGGCACGCAGCTCACGATGCGCACCTTCCACACCGGCGGCGTCGCCGGGCTCGACATCACCTCCGGCCTCCCGCGCGTCGAGGAGATCTTCGAGGCGCGCGTGCCCAAGGGGCAGGCCGTCATCTCCGAGTTCGACGGCTTGGTGGAGGTGCAGCGCGACGGCGACCAGCGCCTGATCAGCGTCTCGCACACGGAGACCTTCTCCGAGAGCTACGAGCTTCCCGAGGGCTACGAGCTGCTGGTGGCGGACGGCGACATCGTCGACGCCGAGCAGGCGCTGGCGCAGGCCGAGGGCGAGGCCGAGGCCGAGCCCGAGAAGCCCGCCGCGAAGGGCAAGAGCAAGGCGAAGGCCACCAGCAAGAGCAAGAAGAAGGTGACCACGCCGGCACGGGCGGTGCTGGCCCAGCTGGGTGGCCGCGTGGAGTTCGTGCGGGCGGGCCGCCGCAAGCGTCCCGACTCGATCCGCATCATCACCGATGACACGGACGTGCGGGAGCACCGCATCCAGGCCAACGCGCGCGTGCGCGTCGAGTCCGGTGCCTTCGTTCACGCGGGCGAGCAGCTCACCGAGGGCGCGCTCGACCCGCAGGACGTGCTGGCCATCCTGGGCCCGGAGGCGGTGCAGGTGTACCTCGTGGACGAGGTGCAGCGCGTCTACCGCTCGCAGGGCGTCAACATTAACGACCGCCACATCGAGGTGATCGTCCGGCAGATGATGCGCAAGGTGCGGGTGGAGGAGGCCGGCGACGGCGACCTGCTGCCGTCGGAGCTCGTCGATCGCTGGACCTTCGAGGAGCTGAACGAGCGGCTGATCGCGGAGGGCGGCAGCCCGGCGATGGGCGTGCCGGTGCTCCTCGGCGTCACCAAGTCGTCGCTGTCCACGGACTCCTTCCTCGCCGCCGCCTCCTTCCAGGAGACCACGCGGGTGCTCACCGACGCCGCGATCTCGGGCGCCACGGACCACCTGCGTGGGCTGAAGGAGAACGTGATCATCGGGAAGCTGATCCCGGCGCGGGCGCAGGTGACGGTGGACCGGCCGCAGCCGATCGCCGAGATGGCGATGCCGGAGTCGCTGCTGCTGCCGTTCGCCTTCGACTTCGAGCGCGAGGCGATGTTCGCGGCGCAGCCGTCGATCTTCGAGCTGGGCGCCGAGATCGAGCGCGAGCTGGTCGCGGGCGCCCCGGTCAGCTACGTCGCGGAGCCCGACTAGCGTCGAGGAGGGCGCGGAGCGAGGTGGCGGACTGAGCGGCGGAGCGGGCCAGCGTCCTGCGGATGCACCAACGAGAGGCCTCGGCGCGAGCCGGGGCCTCTCTTCTTAGGGTCATCTGAGGGCGCCGCGGTTGTTCGGGACCGAGGACGCCTCGCCGAGGGGGCGAGCCCGCGCCCGCCCCGCTGGAGCCCTCCCGCTCTGCTCCCTCGAAAAAAGACTACCGCAGCGCGCCGAGCTGGCGCATCCGCGCGTGCTCGTGCCCGTGCTCGACGGCGTCGAGGAAGTAGTGGCCGCACTCGCGGCAGAGCCGCAGCGGCAGCCCGGTTGCCGGATCCTCCACGGCACGCAGCCGCGGATCCTCCGGGTGCGGCGCGGAGACGCCGCGATGCTCGCATGGCCAGTAGCAGCCGCGCGGGCAGAAGTCAGGCGCCTGGACGCCGCGTTCCTCGGTCTCGAACATCGCTCGTCGGATCCCACCAGACCGCGAGCCGGGGGCCGGTCCGCTCAGCGGGCGGACGGCCGCGGTCGCCCCTACCCTACACCCGCGGGCACGCCGGCGGCGCGACGTGACGCCACGCCGCGCCGCGCGCCGAGCCCGCGGGCGTGGCGCGCCCTCGCGTTCGCCTCGACGCCGCGCCACGCGGCCGAGCCCGCGAGCGTGCCGCCGGCACGCCGCCGCTCCGCCGCCCTCGAAAAATCAGACCAGGGTGAGGGGGGCGGTGAGGCGCTCGCGCTCCTCGGCGATGCGGCGGCCCTTCACGTCGTCGCCGGCCTGCTTGAAGCCGATCAGCTCGCCGATCTTGTGGCGGCACTCGCCGTGCTCGTCCTGCATGCCGCAGACGTTGCAGGGGTCGCGCTTGCAGTCGAGCGTGATCTCCTCGTTCAGCGTCTTCATCCACTCGGCGCGCAGGAACGAGGGCTCGATGCCGCCGTGGATGTGCGACCACGGCAGGCGCTCCCAGAGGTCGCGGTCGCGCTGTCCGTAGAACGCGGGGTCTAGCCCGTGCTCCGCGAAGGCGCGCTCCCAGATCGACCAGTCGTGGCGGTCGGACCAGGCGTCGAAGGTGGCGCCGAGCCGCCAGGCCGTCTCCACCACCTCGGCGACGCGCCGGTCGCCGCGGGAGAGCACCGCCTCCAGCAGCGACTTGTCGGGCTCCTCCCAGCTGAACTGCACCTTGGCGCGGCGGCAGCCCTCGCGGAGGATGCGGTGGCGACGGCGCAGCGTCTCCGCGTCGGTCTGCGCGATCCACTGGTACGGCGTATGCGCCTTGGGGATGAAGTTCGAGGTGGAGACGCGCACCCGGGCGCGCCCGCCGACGTGGCGCCGCCCGATAGCCTTCACCTCCGTGGCGATCCGCACGACCTCCTCGATGTCGAAGTCCGTCTCGGTCGGCTGGCCGACCATGAAATACATCTTGATCGAGGTCCAGCCGTTGCCGAAGGCGTTCTCCGCGGCGGTCAGGATGTCCTGCTCCGAGACGAGCTTATTGATGGTGTTGCGCAGCCGCTGCGAGCCCGCCTCGGGCGCGAGCGTCAGCGTGTGCTTCTTGCCGCGCGCCACCGCGTTGGCCACGTCGACGGAGAACGAGTCGACGCGCGTCGAGGGGATCGAGAGCTTGAGGCCGCTGTCGCCGTGGGCGTCCATCAGCGCGTGCACCATCGGCCCGATCTCGCGGTGGTCGGTGGTCGAGAGCGACATCAGCGAGATCTCTTCGTAGCCGGTGTTGGCCATCAGCTCGCCGGCGGCGCGCACCACCTCCTCCACGCTGCGCTCGCGCGTGGGGCGGTAGATCATGCCGGCCTGGCAGAAGCGGCAGCCCTGCGTGCAGCCGCGCTGGATCTCGATCGCGGCGCGGTCGTGCACCACCTCGATGAAGGGGACGACGGGCTTCGTGATCGGCGGCTCGAGCTGCTGGAGCACCCGCCGCACCACGCGCTCCGGCGCCGCGTCGTCGATCGGCACCGTCTCGGCGATCGTGCTGTCCTCATTGTAGCTCTGCTCGTAGAGCGAAGGGACGTAGACGCCGGCGATGCCGGCGAGCCGCCGATGCAGCTCGCGGCGCGGGCCGCCGCCGTCCTGCTTCCACGCGGCGACCACGTCGAGGATCTCGCGGATCAGCTCCTCGGCCTCGCCCAGCGCGAAGGCATCGACGAAGGGCGCCAGCGGCTCGGGCTCGAGCGCGCAGGAGCCGCCCGCCAGCACCAGCGTCTCGTCGTCTGAGCGGTCGGCGGTGCGCACGGCGATTCCCGAGAGGTCGAGCATGTTGAGCACGTTGGTGTAGGACGCCTCGTACTGCAGCGTGATGCCCAGCACGTCGAAGTCGGAGACGGGGCGGTGGGTCTCGAGCGTGCGCAGCGGCTCGCCACGCTCGCGCAGCATCGCCTCCATGTCCACCCACGGTGAGAAGACGCGCTCGGCCAGCGCGTCGTCGCGCCGGTTCACGATGTCGTAGAGGATCATCAGCCCGAGGTTGGACATGCCGAGGTCGTAGATGTCGGGGTAGGCGAGCGCGAGCCGCACCGGGTGCGCGTCCCACTCCTTCACGATGGAGTTGAGCTCGCCGCCGGTGTAGCGCGCGGGGCGCGTCACGTGGCGCAGGAGCGAGCGGTACGTGGCGTCCACGGGCGCCCCCCTCGTGCGGCTGCGGGTGTCGGATGAGCGAAGCGAGCATCGAGCTTAGCCGAGCGCCCGCGGGCGGTCCACGCCCGGCCGGCGCTCGCCCGCGCGTGGCCGCCCGCCTCCCCGCTCGCTACGCTGTCGCCGCCCCGCTCGTCGCCCCTGCCCGGGACGCGCGCGGCGTGGCGGAGGGTGCCCCCATGACCGAGCGAGCAGCGGGGGTCGTCGCGATCCTGCTCGCGGCGGGCGCCTCCGCGCGCATGGCGGGCGCCGCCCCTCCCGACGCGGAGAAGGCGTGGGCCGAGCTGGGCGGGGCGCCGCTGCTGGCGCGGCCGCTCGCGATGCTCGCGGGCCTGCCCGGCGTCGAGCGCGTGGTCGCGGTCACGCCCGCCTCGCGGCACGCGCAGCTCGTGCGGCTCGCCGCCGACGCCCGAGCGCCGCTGAGCTGCGTCGAGGGCGGCGCGCGGCGGCAGGACTCGGTCGCGGCGGGGGTCGCCGCCGACCCCGACGCCGCCTGGTACCTCGTGCACGACGCCGCGCGCCCCCTCGCCTCGCGCGAGCTGGCGCTCGCGGTGCTGGCCGCGGCGCAGGAGCACGGCGCGGCGCTCCCCGGCGTGCCCGTGGTGGACACCATCAAGGAGATCGACCCCGCGGGCCGCGTGCTCGCCACGCCGGCCCGCGAGCGGCTGCGCGCCGCGCAGACGCCGCAGGCGTTCCGCGGCGAGCTGCTCAGGCGAGCGCTCGCTGCGGCGGCCGCGCCCGGCGCCGCCGCAGCAGCCGAGGCCACCGACTGCGCCTCGCTCGTCGAGCGCCTCGGCGAGCTAGTGTGGCTGGTCCCGGGCGAGGCCGCGAACGTCAAGGTCACCACCGCCGCCGACCTCGATCGCGTGCGGGCGGCGGTCGCGCGCGACGGCGCGCCGGCCTCGGCGGCGCCTCCCTCGACGGCGGGCGCGACGGCGGGCGCCCGGTCGCTCGCCTCCGAGAGTGGCCGCCACTGATGCGCGTCGGCATCGGCTACGACGTGCACCGCCTCGGCGAGGAGGGAACGCTGCGCCTCGGCGGCGTCGACGTCGAGGGCGCGCCGCGGCTCTCCGGCCACTCCGACGGCGACGCGCTGCTGCACGCGATCACGGACGCGCTGCTGGGCGCGGCCGGGCAGGGCGACATCGGGCAGCACTTCCCGCCGGGCGATCCCGCCACCGCGGGCATCGACAGCCGCGAGCTGCTGCGCCGCGCCGCCCGGCTGATCGCCGCGCAGCGCTATCGCGTGGAGAACGTGGACGCGACGGTGATGGCGGAGCGCCCCCGCCTCGGCCCCTCGCTCCCCGCGATGCGCGAGTCGATCGCGCGGACGCTGGGCGTCGAGCCGGGGCGCGTCAACGTGAAGGCGACGACCACCGAGGGGCTGGGCGCGATCGGCCGCGGCGAGGCGATCGCGGCGATGGCGGTGGCGATGCTGGACGAGGACGTGGCGTAGACTGGAGCGCGCTGCGATCGGGAGCCGCGCCCACGCCTCGAACGCGCGAGCAACGCGGCGGGAGCGACGAGGGTGGAGTGGACGATGGACCGCGGCGCTTCCCGGTGCGGAGCCTCCCTCCTCGGCCATGGGCCGCCCGCTCCCTCCGCCCCCCTCGAGTGCAGCGGAACGCTGCCCTGTTGCTAGGGGCGCGCCCCCGGGCGGGCCGCCCCTTCCTCCCCCGCCGAGAGCCCGGCCGGTGCGTGGTCGGGAGCACGAGCCCAGCGAGGACCCCTCGATGAGCTGGCTTCCCTCCGTCCGCGACGCGGTGCGCACCGCGCAGGAGCGCGACCCTGCCGCGCGCTCCACCTTCGAGGTGCTGCTGGCGTACCCGGGCCTCCACGCGCTGCTGCTGCACCGCGCCGCGCAGCGGCTGGACGCGGACGGCTTCGGGCTGGCCGCGCGGCTGCTCTCGCACCTCGGGCGCTTCCTCACGGGCATCGAGATCCACCCGCGCGCGCGCATCGGCGCGAGCTTCTTCATCGACCACGGGATGGGGGTGGTGATCGGCGAGACCACCGAGATCGGCGATCACTGCCACCTCTACCAGGGCGTGACGCTGGGAGGCACCTCGACGCGGCGCGAGAAGCGCCACCCGACGCTGGAGGACCACGTGGTGGTCGGCGCGGGGGCGAAGATCATCGGCGCGGTGACGATCGGCCACCACGCGCGCATCGGCGCGGGCGCCGTCGTCGTGTCGAGCGTGCCGCCGCACGCGACCGTGGTCGGCGTGCCCGGCCACGTCGTCGCGTTCACCGCCGCCGGCAACGACACCGTCGAGCGGCTGCCCGACCCCGGCTGGGACCGCATCGACGAGCTGGAGCGCCGCGTCGCGGATCTCGAGACGGGTGGCCGCGTGCCGGACGGCGCCGCCCCGCGCGCGCCCGCCGAGCAGGCCGCCCTGCTCGCCCTCGCCCTCGATGCTGCCCCGCTGGCTCCGCCCGACGCGGCCCCCGCCGCGGGCGCGCGCGAGGGGGAGCGCTGATGCGGCTGCGGAGCACGCTCTCCGGCCGCCCCGAGGAGGTCACGCCCGACGCCATCGCGGACGGCGACCGCATCGGCGTCTACGTCTGCGGCGTCACGCCCTACGCGGAGAGCCACATCGGCCACGCGATGTCGCTGCTCGTCTACGGGGTGCTCGTTCGCTACCTGCGCTGGCGCCACCCGGAGCTCGAGGTGCGCTACGTCTCCAACTACACCGACGTCGACGACAAGATCATCGATCGCGCCGCCGAGCTCGGCCGCGACCCCGCCGAGCTGGCGCAGCAGAACATCGAGGCGTGGGAGCAGCAGCAGGCGGCGCTCGGCATCCTCGCGCCCGACGTCCGGCCGCGCGTCACGACCGAGATCGAGACGATCGTCGCCACCATCGAGCGCATCGTCGCCAACGAGCACGCCTACGCGACGCCCGCGGGCGACGTCTACTTCCGCGTGCGCTCGCTGCCGGGCTACGGCGCGCTCTCGCGTCGCAACCTGGCGGAGCTGCGCGCCGGCACGCGCGGCGAGCCGGGCGAGGGCAAGGAGTTCCCGCTCGACTTCGCGCTGTGGAAGGCGGCGAAGGCCGGCGAGCCCTCGTGGCCCTCGCCGTGGGGGCCGGGGCGGCCGGGCTGGCACATCGAGTGCTCGGCGATGGCGCAGCGCTACCTCGGCGAGCGCTTCGCCATCCACGGCGGCGGCACCGACCTCATCTTCCCGCACCACGAGAACGAGATCGCGCAGTCGCAGGCGGTGAGCGGCCCCGAGAGCTTCGCGCGCATCTGGATGCACAACGGGATGGTGCTGCGCGACGGCGAGAAGATGTCGAAGTCCTCGGGCAACGTCGTCTCCGTCGCGGATGCGCTCGCGCGCTGGAGCCCGGACGCGCTGCGGCTCTTCGTGCTCACGAAGCACTACCGGCAGCCGACGAACCTGACGGACGAGGCGATGGCCGCGGCCGCCCGCGGCGTCGAGCGGCTGGCGCAGGCGCTGGAGCCGGCCGAGGGCGGTGGCGGCGGCGCGCCGCCGGACGCGGCGCCCTTCCGCGCCCGCTTCATCGAGGCGATGGACGACGACCTCAACACCGCGCAGGCGCTGGCCGCGCTCTTTGACCTCGCGCGCGCGATCAACCGCGGGCGGGAGGAGGGGGCGGACCCGGCGCCCGCGCAGGCGACGCTGCGCGAGCTCGCCTCTGTGCTGGGGCTGGCCCTCGCGGGGAGCGCGCACGGCGAGCTCTCGCGGCTCTCGGCGCCGACGCTGGCCGCCGTCGCGTCGCGCTTCCGCGTCTCCTGCGGCGGCTCGGACGTCGAGGGCACCGTCGAGGCGCTGCTCGCGCGGCGGGAGGCGGCGCGCGCCGAGCGCGACTTCGCGCTCGCCGACGCCATCCGCGACGCCCTGCAGGACGCCGGCGTCGAGGTGCAGGACGGTTCGCAGGGCGCCCGCTGGAGCGCCCGCACGTAGTCGCGGCGCGGCCGCCGCGGGGGCGGCGCCCTCTGGACGCAAGCCAGCGGCCCTTCCTATACTCGATGGTCGGACCGCCCGGGCGCGGCCGCCGCGTGCGGCGGGTCGCGGGGGAGCTGCGGGCAGGGCCCGGCGCCCCACCGCCCGAGTGGCGCAATGGCAGCGCAACCGATTTGTAATCGGTAGGTTAGTGGGTTCGAATCCCCTCTCGGGCTCCACGTCCGCCAGCCGACGAAGGTGCCGGCGAGGCCCCGGGGCGGCCCACGGCGGGAGGGGTGCGGCGCGGTCAGGCAGGGGTGGGAGAGTGGCTAATTCCAGCGGACTGTAAATCCGCCGCCGCAAGGCTACGCAGGTTCGAATCCTGCCCCCTGCACCAGGATTGAGCGGCGCTCGCGCCTCGGATGGAGAGGCTCGGCGACCGGCAGGCGGCAGCTCACCCGGGCCCTCATAGCTCAGTCGGTAGAGCGCGTTCTTGGTAAGAACGAGGTCAGCAGTTCGAATCTGCTTGAGGGCTCCATCACCTCGACGGTAGGCGTCCACGCGGGCGACGCAAGCAGGAAGCGGACAGGGAGCGCAGGGATGGCGAAGGCCAAGTTCGAGCGGACGAAGCCGCACGCGAACGTGGGGACGATCGGGCACGTCGACCACGGGAAGACGACCCTGACGGCGGCGATCACGAAAGTGCTCGCGCTGAAGGGGGAGGCGGTGTACCGGCCGTTCGACTCCATCGACAACGCGCCGGAAGAGCGTGCGCGCGGGATCACGATCGCGATCCAGCACGTCGAGTACGAGACGGAGGCGCGGCACTACGCGCACGTCGACTGCCCGGGTCACGCGGACTACATTAAGAACATGATCACGGGCGCGGCGCAGATGGACGGGGCGATCCTCGTCGTGGCGGCGCCGGACGGGCCGATGCCGCAGACGCGGGAGCACCTGCTGCTGGCGCGGCAGGTGCAGGTGCCCTCGGTCGTCGTCTTCCTCAACAAGGTCGACATGATGGAGGACGAGGAGCTCCTGGAGCTGGTCGAGCTGGAGCTGCGCGAGCTGCTCTCGCACAACGAGTTCCCGGGGGACGACGTCCCGATCGTGCGTGGCTCGGCGCTTCAGGCGCTGGAGTCCACCTCGGAGGACCCGGAGGCGCCGGAGTACGCGGCGATCTGGGAGCTGATGAAGGCGGTGGACGACTACATCCCGCAGCCGGAGCGCGCGAAGGACCAGCCGTTCCTGATGCCGATCGAGGACGTCTTCGGCATCAAGGGACGCGGCACGGTGGTCACGGGGCGCATCGAGCGCGGCGTGGTCAACGTGGGCGACGAGATCGAGATCGTCGGCATCCGACCGACGCGCAAGACCACGGTCACCGGCGTCGAGATGTTCAAGAAGCTCTTGGACTCGGGCGAGGCGGGCGACAACGTCGGGGCGCTGCTGCGAGGCATCGAGCGCACCGACGTCGAGCGAGGGCAGGTGCTGGCGGCGCCGGGGTCGATCACCCCGCACACGAGGTTCGCAGGCGAGGTCTACATCCTCTCCAAGGACGAGGGAGGTCGGCACACGCCGTTCTTCAACGGCTACCGGCCGCAGTTCTACGTGCGGACCACGGACGTGACGGGCGTGGTGACGCTGCCCGAGGGCACGGAGATGGTCATGCCGGGCGACAACGTGGCGCTGAACGTGGAGCTGATCACGCCGGTGGCGGTGGAGCAGGGCCTGCGCTTCGCGATTCGCGAGGGCGGGCGCACGGTGGGTGCGGGCGTCGTCACCCAGATCATCGAGTAGTAGCAGCATCGAGTAGCGGCGGGGCCGTCGAGGCTCCGCGGGACCGGCCGAGGGGGAGAGCGTGGCGCGCCAACGGATCCGCATCCGGCTCCGGGCATACGATCATCGTGTACTCGACGCCTCGGCGCGGCAGATCGTCGAATCGGCGGAGCGCACGGGCGCGGCCGTCGCCGGGCCGGTGCCGCTGCCGACGCGCATCCGCAAGCACACGGTGATCCGCTCGCCCTTCATCGACAAGGACTCGCGCGACCAGTTCGAGATCCGCACGCACAAGCGGCTGATCGACATCTACGAGCCGACGTCGCGCACGGTCGACACGCTGATGCGGCTCCAGCTGCCGTCGGGCGTCGACATCGAGATCAAGCTCTAGCCACGGGGCGCGGGCGCCCGGCTCGGCCGGCGCGCAGAGGATTGGGACGGCTCGTGTTCGGCGGAATGATCGGTCGCAAGGTGGGGATGATGAGGCTGTACGACGGCAGCGGCCGCGTGCGCCCCGTCACGGCCATCGAGCTCGGCCCCAACCGCGTCACGCAGATCCGCACCGTCGACCGCGACGGCTACTCCGCGATGCAGGTCGGCTTCCAGCACGGGCGCAAGCGCATGACGCAGCCCGCGCGAGGCCACCTGCGCGGCGCCGGCATCGAGGAGCCGCTGGGCACGCTGCGCGAGTTCCCGCTCCCGCCCCAGGCCGAGGTCGCCGTCGGCGCCGAGCTGACGGTCGCCGACATCGAGCCCGGGCAGTACGTCTCCGTCGCGGGCGTGAGCAAGGGCCGCGGCTTCGCCGGTGGCGTGAAGCGCTGGAACTTCCGCGGCGGCCCCAAGACGCACGGCCAGTCCGACCGCCACCGCGCGCCCGGCTCCGTGGGCGCCGGAACCACGCCCGGCAAGGTGTGGAAGGGCCAGAAGATGGGCGGGCACATGGGCACGCGAACCAACAGCCAGCTCAACCTGCTCGTCGTGACCACGGACCCCGCGCGCAACCTGATCTTCGTGCAGGGCTCCGTGCCCGGCGCGCGCGCCGGCCTGGTCACCGTGACGCCCGGCCGCCGCGCCCCGATCGAGGGCTACGAGCCGCCGGAGCCCTTCGCGCCGCCCGAGGACGAGGTCGCGCCCGCGCCTGCGCCTGCGCCTGCGCCTGCGCCTGCGCCTGCCTCGGAGGTGACGCCCGCGCTCGAGGAGGAGGCCGCCGCCGCAGAGGCTGGCGCCGCGCCCGAGGAGGCGCCGCGCGCCGAGGCCGACGCCGAGGCGCTTGCCGGCGAGGCTCCGGATGACGCTGCGGATGGCGACGCCCCCGCAGGCGACGCAGGCGAGGCCAGCGAGAGCGACGAGAAGAGCGGGGAGGGCGCGCAGTGAAGCTCGCCGTGACCGACCCGCGCGGCAAGAAGGCGCCCGCCATCGAGGCGGAGGACGCGGTCTTCGGCGTCGAGCCGCACGTGGCCGTCGTGCACCAGACGCTGCTCGCGCAGCTCGCCGCGCGGCGCGCCGGCACCGCCTCCACCAAGTCGCGGGGCGAGGTGCGCGGCTCCACGCACAAGATCCGCCGCCAGAAGGGCCTGGGCATGGCGCGCCAGGGCTCCAACCGCGCGCCGCACCGTCGCGGAGGCGGCGTCGTCTTCGGCCCCAAGCCGCGCAGCTACGCGCAGAAGCTGCCGAAGCGCATGCGGCGCCTCGCGATCCGCTCGGTGCTCTCCTCGCGCGCACAGGACGAGCGGCTGCGCGTGGTCACGGGGCTGGGCGAGGCGAGCGAGGGCGGGAAGCCCTCGACCAAGGCGGTCGTCGAGCTGCTCGCCGCCCTCGGCGTGGAGCGCTCGGCGCTGATCGTGACGGGCGCCGCCGACCGCACCGCCTACCTCTCCGCGCGCAACGTCGCGGGCGCCGACGTGCTGCCCGCCGACACGATCTCCGTCGCGGAGCTGCTCGCGCACCACACGCTCGTGCTCACCGTCGACGCGGTCCGCCGCTGCGAGGAGCTGTGGGGCGGCGAGCGCGCCTCCGGCCGCCCGCGCGCCTCGCTCGCGGCCGTCGCCGCCGAGGCGCAGGCCGACGCCGAGCCCGCCGCCGACGCGGGCGCGGGGGAGGCCGAGTAGATGCCGAAGCAGATCCACCGCTACGAGGTGCTGCGCCGCCCGATCGTCACGGAGAAGAGCACGATGCTCGCCGCCTCCGGCAAGTACGTCTTCGAGGTCGCCATCGGCGCGAACAAGCCGCAGATCCAGGAGGCCGTGGAGAAGGCCTTCGACGTGCACGTGCGCGCCGTGAACGTGATGCGGGTGCGCGGCAAGACCAGCCAGCGCGGCCGCGTCGTCAGCCGCGCCCCCGACTGGAAGAAGGCCATCGTCACGCTGCAGGCGGGCGAGCAGATCCAGATCTTCGAGGGCGTCTAGATGCCGATACGCCAGTTCCGGCCCACCTCGCCCGGGCGGCGCAACGCCTCCGGCCACACCTTCTCCGAGATCACGAAGAAGAGGCCCGAGAAGCGTCTGCTCCAGGCGAAGAAGCAGCGCTCCGGCCGCGGCGGCGACGGCCGCATCTCCGTCCGGCATCGCGGCGGCGGCCACAAGCGGCAGATCCGCCTCATCGACTTCAAGCGCAACAAGCTGGGCGTGCCGGGCCGCGTGGCCGCCATCGAGTACGACCCGGGGCGCAGCGCGCGCATCGCGCTCGTCTTCTACGCGGACGGCGACAAGCGCTACGTGCTGGCGCCGGACCGGCTGCAGGTGGGGCAGACGGTGATCTCGGCGGACGACGCGCCGATCGCGCCGGGCAACTCGCTGCCGCTGTCGACGATCCCGGTGGGCACGCAGCTGCACAACGTGGAGATGCAGCCCGGCCGCGGCGGGCAGCTCGGCCGCTCCGCCGGCACCTCGATCCAGCTGATGGCGAAGGAGGCGGGCTACGCGCTGCTGCGCCTGCCCTCGGGCGAGATGCGGCAGGTGCAGGAGAGCTGCCGCGCCACCATCGGCGCCGTCGGCAACTCGGAGCACTCGCAGGTGAAGCTCGGCAAGGCCGGCCGCACGCGGCACCGCGGGCGGCGCCCGCAGGTGCGCGGCTCGGCGATGAACCCGGTCGACCACCCGCACGGCGGCGGGGAGGGGAAGGCGCCCGTCGGCCTCCCCGGTCCGAAGACGCCGTGGGGGAAGCCGGCGCTCGGCTACCGCACACGGACCAACAAGCGTACCGGCACGTTCATCGTGCGCCGGCGCGGCCGTCGGCGCCGCTAGGGCGCCTCGGGGGGACTGCCGGCGCCGCTGGCGCAGGGGGGCTGGGGAGAGCGATGTCGCGATCGACGAAGAAGGGTCCCTACGTGGATCCGAAGCTGATGCAGAAGGTGGAGGCCGCGCAGCGCGGCGGCCGCCGGCAGGTGATCCGCACCTGGTCGCGCGCCTCGACGGTGATGCCGGAGATGGTTGGCCTGACCATCGCGGTGCACGACGGCCGGCGGCACATCCCGGTGCTGTGCACGGAGAACATGGTGGGCCACAAGCTGGGCGAGTTCGCGTTCACGCGGGCGTTCCGCGGCCACCGCGGGCGCTCCGAGGTGGCCACGCGCGTCCGCTAGCGGGCGCACGAACGTGAGCAGGGCAGCGTGAGCGGCCCGGAGTGAGAAGCAGAGTCGAGGGGCAGAGGGACGCATGACCGAGGTCCGAGCGCTCGCCAGCAACCAGCCCGTGTCGCCCCGCAAGGTGCGGCTGGTGCTGGAGACGATCCGCGGCCTGAAGGTCGCGGACGCGCTCGACGTGCTCGCGGCGCTGCCGCAGCCCTCGGCGCGCATCGTGCGCAGCGTGCTGCGCTCGGCCGCGGCGAACGCGGAGAACAACCACGCGCTCGACCCGGACGGGCTGCGCGTGAAGAGCGCGATCGCGGGCGACGCGCGCAAGCTGCGCCGCTTCAAGGCCCGCTCGCGCGGGCGCGTGGCGCCGCGCGTGACGCGGCTCTCGCACATCGAGGTCGTCGTCGAAGGCGAGGGATTCTAGTGGGGCGCAAAGTCCACCCGTACGGATTCCGCCTCGGCGTGATCCGCGACTGGCAGTCGAAGTGGTACGCGGACCGCGACTACGCGGCGCTCGCGAACGAGGACATGCTGCTCCGGCGGCTGATCCTCAACACGCTGCCCGACGCCGGCATCTCGCAGATCCTGATCGACCGCAACGCCAACCAGCTCACGTTGACGCTGAAAACCGCCAAGCCCGGCATCGTGATCGGGCGCGGCGGGCAGAACGCGGAGCGGTTGCGGCAGCTTCTGCAGGGCTCGACCGAGCGGCGCCTGCGCCTCAACATCGACGAGATTCGCATCCCCGAGCTCGACGCCTTCCTGGTGGCGCGCTCGGTGGCCGACCAGCTGGAGCGGCGCGTCGCCTTCCGCCGCGCGATGAAGCAGGCGGTGCAGCGCACGATGTCGCGCGGGGCGCTGGGCTGTCGCGTGCGCATCGGCGGGCGGCTCGGCGGCTCCGAGATGTCGCGCTCCGAGCAGGAGATGCAGGGCCGCGTGCCGCTGCACACGCTGCGCGCCGACATCGACTTCGGCCTCGCCGAGGCGAAGACGACGTTCGGCGTCATCGGCGTGAAGTGCTGGATCTTCAAGGGCGAGATCACGCCGGAGGAGTCGCCACTGGCGGCCGCCGCCGCGATGGCGACCACGGATTAGGGGCCCACCATGTTGATGCCCCGTCGCACCAAGTACCGGAAGCAGTTCCGCGGCCGTCGCCGCGGGGCCGCGCAGAGGGGGAACAGCGTCGCGTTCGGCGAGTTCGGGCTGCAGGCGCGCTCCAACGGCTGGGTGGACTCGCGACAGATCGAATCGGCTCGGCGCGCGATCACAGGCACGCTGCGCCGCGGCGGCAAGGTGTGGATCCGCGTCTTCCCCGACAAGCCGGTCACGAAGAAGCCGGTCGAGACGCGCATGGGCAAAGGCAAGGGCGCGACCGACCGCTGGGTCGCCGTCGTGCGGCGCGGCCGCGTGATGTTCGAGGTCGCGGGCGTGCCCGAGGAGGCCGCGCGCGAGGCGTTCCGCCGCGCGCACCACAAGCTCCCGCTGGACACCCGGGTGATCTCGCGCGAGGAGGTGGCCTGATGCCGAGCCGCTTCGCGCAGGAGCTGCGCGGCCACGGCGAGCAGCAGCTCCGCAACGAGCTGGAGAGCGCGCACGAAGAGCTCTTCACGCTGCGCTTCCAGGCCGCGACGAGGCAGCTCGCCGATGTCTCGAAGATCCGCAAGACGCGGCGGCAGGTCGCGCGGCTGCGCACGGTGTTGCACGAGCAGGAGCTGGGCCTGAGCGAGCCGGGCGACGCCGAGGCGCCGGTCGCGGCCGAGGCGCCGGCCGCGGCCGAGGCGCCGGCCGAGGAGCCGTCGGTCGAGGCGCCGGTCGACGCACCGGCCCAGGACGAGGAGTAGCAGGTGGTTGCCAGCGAGCCCGCCGTCGTCGTGAACCGCAAGACGCGGGTCGGCACGGTCGTCTCCGACAAGATGGAGCAGACGCTCGTGGTGGTCATCGGGCGCACCACGCGGCACCCGCTCTACCGCAAGGTGATCCGCCGCACCAAGAAATACCACGTGCACGACCCCGAGGGCCGCGGCACGCTGGGCGACCTCGTGCGCATCGAGGAGTGCCGGCCGATCAGCAAGACGAAGCGCTGGCAGCTCGTCGAGGTGCTGACCGAGCGCGCCGTCGCCGAGGTGGCCGCCGAGGAGATCGACAGCTCCCTCGTCGAGGAGATGCAGCGATCGGCCGCGCACCGCGAGCAGGAGGAGGCGGCCGCCACCGAGGCGGCTGCCCCCGACGCGCCGGCTCCCGAGGCGGCTGCTCCCGAGGCGGCTGCGGCGAGCGTCGAAGCCGAGCCAGCCGCGGACGCGCCGGCGACGGACGAGCCGGCGACGGATGAGCCAGCGACGGACGAGGACGAGAAGTGATCCAGCAGGAGTCGCGGCTGCGCGTCGCCGACAACTCCGGTGCGCGGGAGATCCTGTGCATCCGCGTCCTCGGCGGGACGCGGCGGCGCTACGCGCGCGTGGGCGACATCATCGTCGCCACCGTGAAGGACGCGCAGCCCAACTCCGCCGTGCGCAAGGGCGAGGTGGTGCGCGCGGTGGTCGTGCGCACCACGAAGGCGCAGCAGCGCCCCGACGGCTCCTCCATCCGCTTCGACGACAACGCCGCGGTGATCCTCGCCGACAAGGAGGGGAACCCGCGCGGCACCCGCATCTTCGGACCGGTCGCCCGCGAGCTCCGGGACCGGCGCTACATGCGCATCATCTCGCTGGCCCCGGAGGTGCTGTAGTGGCCGCGAAGATCCGGCGCAACGACACCGTGCGCGTGATGGCCGGCAAGGACCGCGGGCGCCAGGGCGAGGTGCGGCAGGTCTTCCCCGCGAAGAGCCGCGCGGTCGTCACCGGCGTGAACATGAGCCGGCGGCACCGCCGCGCGCGCTCCGCGTCGGAGCCGGGCGGCATCGTGGACGTGGAGGCACCGATCCACGTCTCAAACCTGCGGCTGGTGTGCCCCTCGTGCGGCATGCCGGTGCGGGTCGGCTTCCGGCTCCTGGATGACGGGCGCAAGGTGCGCTACTGCAAGCGCTGCGACGAGGCGGTCGACTGATGACGCAGGCGACAGACACGACGCCCGCGCAGAGCGCGCCCGCACGGGGCGCAGCCGCTCCGCGCATGCTCGCGCGCTACCGCGAGGAGGTGGCGCCTGCCCTCACCCGCGAATTCAGCTACTCCAACCCGATGCAGGTGCCGTCGCTCTCGAAGATCGCGATCAACATCGGCCTTGGCGAGGCGCTGACCAACGCGCGCGCCGTGGAGACCGCGACCGCGGACCTGATGACGATCACCGGGCAGCGGCCCGTCGTGACGCGCGCGAAGCGGGCGATCTCCAACTTCCGGCTGCGCGAGGGGAACCCGGTGGGCCTGATCGTCACGCTGCGGGGCACCCGCATGTGGGAGTTCTTCGACCGGCTGGTGAACGCGGGGCTGCCGCGCGCGCGCGACTTCCGCGGCGTGCCGCTGGAGGCCTTCGACGGGCGCGGCAACTACGCGCTGGGCATCTCGGAGCAGGTGATCTTCCCGGAGGTCGACTTCGCGTCGATCGACCGGGTGCGGGGGCTACAGGTAAACATCGTGACGACCGCGCGCACGGACGAAGAGGGGCAGCGGCTGCTCGCGCTGCTCGGCATGCCGTTTGCGCGGCGCGACTAGGCGCCGGTACGGGGAAGCAGGGCGAGGGATGGCGAAGAAGTCGCAGATCGCGAAGGCGCTACGGACGCCGAAGTTCACATCGCGCCGGGTGAATCGCTGCCCGGTCGTGTGGGCCCGCCGTCCGTGCGGGCGCGCACGCGCCTACATGCGCAAGTTCGGCATGTGCCGCATCTGCTTCCGCCGGCTCGCGAACGAGGGGATGCTGCCCGGGGTGAAGAAGTCGTCGTGGTAGACGGCAGCTCTGGGGCGCGCCGGGAAGGGGCGAGGCTGACACGATGACTATGTCCGACCCGCTGGCCGACATGTTCACACGCATCCGCAACAGTGCGACGGCGCGCCACGAGTGGGTGCGCGTGCCCACCTCCAACGTGAAGCGCGCGGTGGCCGGCGTGCTGCGCGCCGAGGGCTTCATCGCCGCCGTCGAGGAAGAGGAAAAGGGCCCGCGCAGCTATCTGCGGCTGCGCATCACCTACGGCGAGGACCGCAAGGCGGTGCTCGGCGGGATCCGCCGCGTCTCCAAGCCGGGGCTGCGTGTCTACGTAAACCGTCGCGAGGTGCCGCGCGTGCTGGGCGGGCTGGGCATCGCGATCCTCAGCACCTCGCAGGGGGTGATGTCGGACCGCGAGGCGTGGCGCCGCAAGATCGGTGGCGAGGTCCTGTGCTACGTGTGGTAGGCGCGCCGCGGGGCGCGCAGGGAGCCGGAGGCAGGACGCGATGTCGCGCGTAGGCAAGAAGCCCGTGCCGCTGCCGTCGGGCGTCCAGGTGACGCTGGACGGGCAGAGCGTGCGCGTGCGCGGGCCGCAGGGCGAGCTGTCGCACGAGGTGCACCCCGCGATCCGCGTCGCGCAGGAGGACGGCGCGCTGCGCGTGGAGCGCCCCTCCGACGAGCCGCGGCACCGCGCGCTCCACGGCCTCACGCGCGCGCTGCTGCAGAACATGGTCACCGGCGTGACCGAGGGCTATCGCCGCACGCTGGAGATAACGGGCACGGGCTACCGCGCGCAGCTGCAGGGGGAGAGCCTCACGCTGAACGTCGGCTTCTCGCACCCCGTGGAGCTCGATCCGCTGCCCGGCGTCAGCTTCGAGCTGGAGACGCCCACGCGCGTCCACGTCTCGGGCATCGACAAGCAGGCCGTGGGGCAGCAGGCCGCGCTCGTGCGGCGCGTGCGCCCGCCGGAGCCGTACCGCGGCAAGGGCATCCGCTACCAGGGCGAGGTGGTGCGACTGCGCGCCGGGAAGGCGAAGAAGTAATGGCATCCGCCGCGAAGGCGACGCGCCAGGCAGCGCGGCTGCGCCGTCACCGCAGCCTTCGCCGCCGGCTGGCCGGCACGCCGGCGCGCCCGCGCCTCGCCGTGTTCCGCTCCAACCAGCACATCTACGCGCAGGTGATCGACGACGAGGCGGGGCGCACGCTGGCGTCCGCCTCCGACGTGGAGGAGCCGCTGCGCGCGCAGGGCGGCACCAAGCTGCAGCGCGCGGAGCAGGTCGGGCAGCTGCTCGCCCAGCGCGCGAAGGAGCACGGCCTCGCGGCCGTGGTCTTCGACCGGGGCGGCTTCGCCTACACGGGACGTGTGCGAGCGCTGGCCGACGCGGCCCGCAAGGAAGGCCTGGTGTTCTGATGGGCCAGCGAGGCGGCCGCGACCGCGGCCCACGGCGCGACCGGCGCGACGACGGCGACGAGCTGATCGAGAAGGTCGTCGACATCAACCGCGTCTCCAAGGTGGTCAAGGGCGGGCGGCGCTTCTCGTTCACGGCGATCGTCGTGGTCGGCGACGGCAAGGGGCGCGTCGGCTTCGGCTTCGGCCGCGCCAACGAGGTGCCCGAGGCGATCCGCAAGGGCGGCGTGATCGCGCGCCGCTCGATGTTCTCCGTGTCGATGCGCCGCAGCACCATCGCCCACGACCAGCTCGCGACCTTCAAGGCGTCGAAGGTGGTGCTGCGGGCGGCCTCGCCGGGCACCGGCCTGATCGCGGGCGGCCCCGCGCGCGCCGTGCTGGAGGCGGCGGGCGTGACGGACGTGCTGACGAAGTCGCTGGGCTCCAACAACCCGGTGAACGTGGTGCGCGCCACGATCGAGGGGCTGCGCGCGCTCCGCGACCCGGAGCAGGTGGTCGCGCGGCGCCGCCGCCTCGCGGAGGCGCAGGCGGAGCTCGTCGTGCGGCAGCGTGCGCAGGCCGCCGCGCGCGCGCGGCAGGCCGCCGCGACGGCCGCGGCCGCGCCCGCCGGGGCGGGGGCGTAGCCGTGGCGAGGATCCGCATCACCTGGACGCGCTCGGCGATCGGCCGGCCCGCCGACCAGGGGCAGACCGTCTGCCGGCTGGGGCTACGCAAGCTGCACCAGACCGTGGAGCACGAGGACTCGCCGCAGGTGCGCGGCATGGCGCACAAGGTGCGTCACCTCGTGCAGGTGGAGGAGGTCCGCTAGTGGACCCGCATACGCTCCGGCAGGCCCCCGGCGCCAAGCGGCCGCGGAAGCGCATCGGCCGCGGCGACGGCTCGGGCACCGGCACCTACGCCGGGCGCGGGTCGAAGGGGCAGAAGGCCCGCAGCAAGGTGTCCGTCAGCTTCGAGGGCGGGCAGATGCCGCTCGTGCGGCGGCTGGGTCACAAGCGCGGCTTCCGTAACCCCACGCGCGTCGAGTTCCAGGCAGTGAACGTCGGCGATCTGGCCGCGCGCTTCGAGGCGGGCGCCACCATCGATGGCGCCGCGCTCGCGGCGGCGCGCCTCATCGACGACGCGCTCACGCCGTTCAAGGTGCTGGCGCGCGGCGAGCTGGACCGCGCGCTCACCGTGGTCGCGCCCAGGCTCTCGGCGGCCGCCAAGCAGGCGATCGAGGGCGCGGGCGGCCGCTTCGAGGAGCTGGCGCCCGCCGAGCACCGCGTCCGCAACCGCGTGCACCGCCGCCGTGCGGCGGCCGCGGCCGCCGAAGCTCCGGCTGGCGAGGCCCCGGCTGGCGAGGCCCCGGCTGGCGAGGGAGACGACTAGCCGATGGCGCAGGCGCAGGGAGCCCGCCCCCGACTGCTCGAGGCCGCGATCGAGGCGTTCCGGCAGCCGGACGTGCGGAAGAAGATCCTCTTCACGCTGGCGATGCTGCTGATCTTCCGCTTCGTCGCCCACGTGCCGGTGCCCGGCGTCGACTCCGAGGCGCTCCAGGACACCTTCGACAACAACGCGATCCTCGGCTTCCTCAACATCTTCTCGGGCGGCGCGCTGCAGAACCTCTCGGTGGCGGCGCTCGGCGTCTATCCGTTCATCACCGCCACGATCGTGATGCAGCTGGCGCAGCCGCTGGTGCCGCGCCTGGCGGCGCTCGCGCGCGAGGGCGAGGCCGGGCGCAACAAGATCCAGCTCTACACGCACTGGTTCACCGTGCCGCTGGCCGCCTTCCAGGGCTACGCGCAGCTGCTGCTGATCCAGCAGCTCGGCGGCGTGTCGGGAATCGGCTTCACGGGCGAGCAGGCGCTGCCGACCATCGCGACGCTGGCCTCGATGATCGCGGGCACGATGTTCCTCGTCTGGCTGGGCGAGCGGATCTCGGAGAACGGCGTCGGCAACGGCGTCTCGCTGATCATCTTCGGCGGCATCGTGGCTGGGTTGCCCGGCATCGTCGGGCGCGGGGTGCTGACGGGCACCGGCGCCGCGGTGGGGGGCATCCTGCTGCTCGCCGTCGTGACGATACTCATCGTCGGCTTCATCGTGCTCTTCCAGGAGGCGCAGCGGCGCATCCCCGTGCAGTACGCGCGCTCGAGCATCCGCGGGGGCCGGCTCTACCGGCAGCAGGGGCAGTCGTTCATTCCGCTACGCGTGAACAGCGCGGGGATGATCCCGCTGATCTTCGCCTTCTCGATCATGATTTTCCCCCCGGTGGCGGCGCAGTTCGTGGCGGAGACGGCGGACGTGGCGTGGATCGTGAACGTCGGTGAGTTCTTCGAGACGGCGCTGTCGCCGACGGGGCTCTTCTACTGGGTGATGGTCTTCGTGCTGGTCGTGCTGTTCACCTTCTTCTACACGATGGTGATCTTCCAGCAGCAGAACCTCGCGGAGAACCTCCAGCGGCAGGGTGGATTCATCCCCGGCATCAGACCCGGGCGGCCGACCCAGGAATACATCACGCGGGTGCTGATCCGCATCACGTGGGGCGGCGCCATCTTCCTCGGCATCGTCGCGGTGCTGCCCTTCTTCGCCACGCGGCTGACGAACGTGCAGGCGCTGCAGATCAGCGCCGCGGGGCTCCTGATCGTCGTGGGCGTGGTGCTCGATACGATGCGGCAGATCGAGTCGCAGATGATGATGCGCAACTACGAGGGGTTCATCTCCTGATGCGGCTGGTGGTCCTCGGCCTGATCGGCGCCGGCAAGGGGACGCAGGCCGCGCGCGTCGCCGGGGCGTTCGGCATCGTCCACATCTCGACGGGCGACATGTTCCGCGCGGCCGCGGCGGCCGGGACGGAGCTGGGCCTGGCCGCGCAGGGACACATGGAGCGCGGCGAGCTCGTGCCGGACGAGGTGACGATCGGCATGCTGCTGGAGCGCATCGCCGAGACCGACGCGCAGCCGGGCTTCATCCTGGACGGCTTCCCGCGCACCGTGGCGCAGGCGGAGGCGCTGGAGACGGCGCTGCGCGGCCGCGGCCTCGCCCTCGACGCGGTGCCGCGCATCGAGGTCCCGGAGGCGCTGCTGCTCGAGCGCATCGCCGCGCGCGCCGAGCAGGAGGGGCGCGCCGACGACCGGCCCAAGGTGGCGGCGGAGCGGCTGCGCGTGCAGCGCGAAGGCCTCGCGGGCGTGGCCCGCTTCTACGAGGAGCGTGGGCTGCTGGTGGATGTCGACGGCGTCGGCGCGATCGACGAGGTCACCGCGCGACTCCGCGAGTCGCTCGACCGGGTGTCCTCCGGCGCGGGAACGGCGTAACATAGGCGATGTCTGTCGTCATCAAGTCCAGCCAGGAGCTGGAGCTCATGCGACAGGCGGGTCGGATCAACGCGGAGGTGCGCGCCATCCTCCGGGATGCGGTGCGCCCCGGCGTCACTGGCAGCGAGCTGGACGCCATCGCCCGCCGGGAGATCGAGGCTCGGGGCGCCGAGCCGACGTTCCCCGGCTACGGGCCGAGCGGGCGGCCCCCGTACCCGGGGGCGATCTGCTTCTCCGTGAACGAGGAGCTGGTGCACGGCATCCCGGGCGAGCGGGTGCTCAGGGAGGGCGACATCGTCTCAATCGACCTCGGGGTCACCTACCGCGGCTTCGTCTCGGACGCCGCGTTCACGGCCCCGGTGGGTGAGGCGGACGCCGAGGCGGAGCGGCTGATGCGGACCACCGCGGCGGCGCTGGAGGCCGGCATCCGCGCGACGCGCGCCGGTGCGCGCGTCGGCGACATCTCGCACGCCATCGGGTCGTGCGCGGACGGGTATGGGATCATCGCCGAGTACGGCGGGCACGGCGTGGGCCGCGAGATGCACGAGGAGCCGCACATCCCGAACACGGGGCGCCCCGGCGTCGGCCTGCAGTTGAAGCCGGGGATGGTGCTGGCGCTGGAGCCCATGTTCTGCACGGGCCACCCGGCCACGCGTGAGCTCTCCGACCGCTGGACGGTCGTGATGGAAGACCGGGGGCTGAGCGCCCACTTCGAGGAGACCGTCGCTATCACCGACGGCGAGCCGGAGGTGCTCACCCGCATCTGCTAGCAGAGCGGGCGAGCACACGAGGGGGAGCCGTGGGACGAGGTCGGCGGGCAAGGCCGCAGAAGCAGAAGCAGAAAAAAGAGAAGGAGGTCATCGAGGTCGAGGGCGTGGTGAAGGAGGCTCGGCCGAACGCCATGTTCGACATCGAGCTTGCCAACGGACACCATGTACTGGCCGGCGTGTCGGGGCGCATGCGGATGCACTACATTCGCATCCTGCTTGGCGACCGCGTGCTGGTGGAGCTCTCGCCCTACGACCTCTCGCGCGGGCGGATCACGTACCGCTTCCGCTAGCGCGCGCCACCGCGAGGAACGAGATGGAGACGGGACGATGAAGGTATCGGCATCGGTTCGGCGGCGTTGCGACCGCTGCCAGATCATCCGGCGGCACGGGCGGCTGCGCGTGATCTGCACGAACCCGAAGCACAAGCAGCGGCAGGGCTGAGGGCCCCCGGGGCAGGAGCGGACATGGCGCGCGTCGCGGGGGTCGAGATCCCCGACAACAAGCAGGTGCTGTTCTCGCTGCCGTACGTCTACGGGATCGGTCGCCCGATGGCGGGCAAGATCCTGTCGCAGGCGCAGATCGACGCGACGACGAAGGTGCGCGACCTGACCGACGAAGAGCTGGTGCGGCTGCGCGCCATCGTCGAGAGCGAGCACACAGTCGAGGGTGACCTGCGCCGCGAGGTGCGCGGCAACATCCAGCGGCTGATCGAGATCAACTGCTACCGCGGCAACCGCCACCGCCGCGGGCTCCCGGTGCGCGGGCAGCGCACGAAGACCAACGCCCGCACGCGCCGCGGCGCGCGGCGCACGGTGGCGGGCAAGCGGCGGGCGCCCCGCAAGTAGCGCGAGCGGCGTCGAGCGCTGCCGGCCGCTTCAGGCGGACGGGGCGCGGGAGTGAAGGAGACGGTGCATGGGACGAGCGCGAGCCACCCGCGTGCGCCGACGTGAGCGCAAGAACGTGCCGCGTGGGCGCGCCTACATCACCTCGACCTTCAACAACACGGTGGTCACGCTGACCGATCCGAACGGCAACGTGATCGCGTGGGGCAGCGGCGGCACCGCCGGCTTCACCGGCTCGCGCAAGAGCACGCCGTACGCGGCGCAGCTCGCGGCCGAGGGGGCGGCGCAGAGCGCCACCGAGCACGGCATGCGCGAGGTTGAGGTGTTCGTGAAGGGGCCGGGATCGGGGCGTGAGGCCGCGATCCGAGCGCTCCAGGCATCGGGCGTGCGCGTGGCCTCGATCCGCGACGTCACGCCGGTGCCGCACAACGGCTGCCGGGCGAGACGGCGGCCGCGCAAGTAGATCGCACGTCGCCCGCAGCGATCGATCGCTGCGGGCAGAGAGGCTGAGGAGCCGTATGGCGCGTTACCGGGGTCCCAAGTGCCGCAAGTGCCGTCGCTACGGCGCGTCGATCTGTGGGACGGCGCGCTGTGCGCTCGTGCGGCGCTCCTACCCGCCCGGGCCTCGCCCTGCGCGCCGGCGCAAGATCTCCGACCGCGGCCTGCAGCTCATGGAGAAGCAGAAGGTCCGCTTCGCCTACGGCGTCATGGAGAGGCAGTTCCGCCGCTACTACGAGCACGCGGTCAGGCGCCCCGGTCCGACCGGCGAGGAGCTGATGCGCGTGCTGGAGGAGCGGCTGGACAACGTGGTCTATCGCATGGGGCTGGGCGCGACCCGCGCGCAGGCGCGGCAGCTGGTCACGCACGGCCACGTCGCGGTCAACGGGCGCAAGCTCGACATCCCGAGCGCGCGCGTGCGCATCGGCTGGGAGGTGGCGCTGACGAAGCGCGGCGCGAAGACGGAGTACGCGAAGATCGTCAAGGAAGAGATCCAGGGTCGGGAGGTCCCCGGCTGGCTGGAGGTCGACCGCGAGCAGCTCAGCGGGCGCGTTGCCGGTGAGCCTGCCACCGGCGACATCGACGCCCATTTCAACCCCAGCGCGATCGTCGAGTACTACTCGCGCTAACGACGGGCGCCCTGCGGGGCGCGCACGCGGGGTCGCCGTCATGCGGCCCGACCACGCGGAGAGGTGCCTGGTGGCTCAAGACCTGCTGATTCCGGAGATCCGCGTCGAGACGGAAGAGGACGACTACGCGCGCATCGTGGCGGAGCCGCTGGAGCCGGGCTTCGGCACCACGCTCGGCAACTCGCTGCGGCGCGTGCTGCTCTCCTCGCTCCCCGGCGCGGCCATCACGTCGGTGCGCATCGAGGGCATCGATCACGAGTTCTCCACGCTCGACCATATGAAGGAGGACGTCACCGAGTTTCTCCTCAATCTCAAGAGCGTGCGCCTACGCGCCTACGCGGACCGGCCGGCGCGGCTGTTCCTGGAGGCGTCGGGCGAGAGCGAGCTGACGGCGGGCATGATCCAGTGCACCGCCGACTACGAGATCGTGAACCCCGAGCTGCACCTCGCCTCGCTGGACGACCCCAGCGCCTCGGTCGTCGTCGACATGAACGTCGAGACGGGGCGCGGGTTCCTGCCGGCCACCGTCTCGGAGGGGCTGCCGATCGGGGTGATCCCGGTCGACGCGATCTTCACGCCGGTGAAGCGGGTCAACTACAACGTCTCGCATACCCGCGTGGGGCAGGCGACCAACTTCGACCGGCTGGACCTCGAGGTGTGGACCGACGGCTCGATCAGCGGGCAGGACGCCGTCTCGCTCGCCGCCGAGGTCCTGCGCGATCAGCAGCTGCCCTTCCACCGCCTCGGGCGCCCCGAGGCGGCGGAGACCACGACCACCACCGACGCGGAGCGCCCCTTCGAGGGCTACGACACTCCGATCGAGGCGCTCGGCCTCTCCGTCCGCGCCTACAACTGCCTCAAGCGCTCGGGCCTGATGACGGTGGGCGCGGTGCTGGAGAAGTCGGAGGAGGAGCTGCTGGCGCTCCGCAACTTCGGCGACAAGTCCTACGCGGAGCTGCGCGAGAAGCTGGTCTCGGGCGGCTTCCCGGCGCCGCGCACGGAGGCGCGCCGCTCGGCGGTGGCCACGGCCGAGCCGGGTGACGACGATGTCGTGGTCGCGCCGGAGCCTGCGGCCGCCGATGAGGAGGGCGTGGGCGCGCTCGGGCAGGCGCTGATGGAGGCGCTGCGCGAGGCCGGCGGCGGAGACGGCCGCGAGCGCGGCTAGCGACGCGCCGCGCGCGAGCGCGACGCTGCAGCGGAACGGGAGCGAGCATGCGGCACCGGGTCAGCGGTCGGCGCTTCGACATGCCGACATCGCAGCGGATGGCGATGTTCCGCAACCTGACCACCGACGTGCTGCGGCACGGCGGCGTGGAGACGACGCAGGCGCGCGCCAAGGAGACGCGGCGCTTCGTCGACCGCATGATCACGCTGGGGAAGCGCGGCACGCTGCACGCGCGTCGGCAGGCGCTCGCTTTCATCTACGACCCGGACGTGGTCGTGGAGCTGTTCGATGAGATCGCGCCGCGCTACCGGGAGCGCCCCGGCGGCTACACGCGCGTCACCACGCTGGGACGGCGCCAGGGCGACGCCTCGCTGATGGCGCGGCTGGAGCTCGTCTGAGCGAGGGAGCGAGGCGGGCCGGTGCCGCGGGAGACGGCGATCCGGCGCTACGCGCTGCTGCTGGAGTACGACGGCACGGAGCTCGCGGGCTCGCAGGCCCAGGCCGCCGTGCGCACGGTGCAACGGGAGTTGGAGGAGGCGGCGCGGCGGCTCTCGCGGCGGACGGTGCGCGCGGCGTTCGCTGGGCGCACGGACGCCGGGGTGCACGCGGTGGGCCAGGTGGCGGCGCTGACGCTGCCCGGGACGCACCCGCCGGAGACGGTGCAGCGCGCGCTCAATCACTACCTCCCGCGGGACGTGGCGGTGCGAGCCGCCTGCCTCGTGGGGGAGCGGTTCGACCCGCGGCGGGAGGCCGTGGCGCGGGTCTACCGCTACCGGCTGGTGGATGGCCGGGCCCGCTCGCCGCTCGTGCGGCGCGTGGCCTGGGAGCGCCGGGCCTCGCTGGACGCGGGGGCGATGGCGGAGGCGGCCGCGCGCTGGCCGCGGGAGCCGGCGGACTGGGCCGCCTACGCGAGCCCCGTGCCGACGGAGTACCCGACGGTGCGCACGCTGCACCGCTGCGAGGTGAGGCGTCGGGGCGCACACCGCCTCGACGTGACGGTGGAGGCGGACGGCTTCCTCCCGCACCAGGTGCGCCGCATGGTGGGCGCGCTGGAGCGGGTCGGGCTGGGACGCCGGGGGCTCGCGTGGCCCGTCGCGCAGCTCGCCGGAGAACCGGCGAGCGCGGGGCCGACGGCTCCGGCCCACGGGCTGGCGCTGTGGCACGTGCGCTATCCACCGGGGGTGGTGTGCTGGGAGACTGAGGCGCTCGGAGCTGGCGCGCTCGGAGAGCGCGTGGAGACGGAAGCGCTCGGAGACTGAGCGCCGGTAGGCGGGGCGCCCTCGACAGCGGGCTCTGGGAGGTCGGGACGCGGGATGACGACGAAGACCTACCGCCTGCGTGAGCGGGAGATGGAGCGCGGCTGGCACGTGCTGGACGCGGAGTCACGCCCGCTCGGTCGCCTTGCGACGGAGGCGGCGACGCTGCTCCTCGGCAAGCACAAGCCCAGCTACGAGCCGCACCTGGCGATGGGCGACTTCGTCGTCGTCGTGAACGCCTTGAAGGTGGCGGTGACCGGGCAGAAGTCGCGCCAGAAGATCTACTACCGCCACTCGGGCTACCCGGGCGGCCTGCGGGAGCGCACGCTGGAGCAGGAGCTCGCGCGCGACCCGCGCCGCGTGATCGAGCGCGCGGTGCGCGGGATGCTGCCGCACAACTCGCGCGGCCGCGAGCTCTTCCGCCACCTCAAGGTGTACGGCGGGCCCGAGCACCCGCACGAGGCGCAGCTCACCGCCGGCACCGGCGCGCGGGCGCGTCGCCGCCTCGCGCGGGGCGAGGAGGAGCCGCGTCGCGCACGTCGCTCCCGCGCCGCGACGGCAGAGCCGGCGACGGCCGCCGCTCCCGAGGCGGCAGCCGAGGCAGCGGCTCCCGACGCAGCGGTCGTCGAGGCTCCGGCCGCGCCGGAAGGCGCGCTCTCCCGCTGGAAGCGCGCGGAGCTCGACGCCGAGGCGGAGCGCGTCGGCATCGCGATCGAGGCGGGCTGGAAGAAGCAGGACGTGATCGACGCCATCGAGGCGCAGCGCGCGGCAGCGGCCGATGCGCCCGAGCAGGACGGGTAGCCCATGACCACCGACCAGCACTACTACTACGGCCTCGGGCGGCGAAAGAGCTCGATCGCGCGGGTGCGGCTCTACCCGGGCGCCGGCACCGTGGTCATCAACGGCCGCGCGGTGGAGGACGTCATCCCGCGCGCCTCGCTGCGGCAGGAGATGATGCGCCCGCTCGCCGTCACCGGCGGTCTCGGGCGCTTCAATGTGCAGGTGAAGGCGACGGGCGGCGGCGTCTCGGGCTGGGCCGGCGCGATTCGCCACGGCATCGCTCGCGCGCTGCTCGCCGCCGACGAGGGCAACCGCCGTCCGCTGCGCTCGCAGGGGCTGCTCACCCGCGACCCCCGTGTCAAGGAGCGCAAGAAGCCCGGCCTGAAGCGCGCCCGCAAGGCCCCGCAGTACACCAAGCGCTAACGAGCGCGAGCATTCCGCTCGACTCGAGGGGCTGCCGCCGCCTTCGATGCGACGGTGGCTTAGATTCGGGCGTGGGTCCGAAGCAACGTCAGCCTTGCGCCGTGCCCCCGCCGCTCCGCGAACCATCGTCGATGCGCGAGCCCTCTTGCAGGAGCGGCAGCCCCTCGAATGCAACGGAACGTTGCCGCTGCTTAGAGTGTGACGCCGGCGAGCTCCTGGCCGGCGTGGAGCGCCGCCTGCACCTGGTCCTGCGATGGCATCTCCGCGTAGATGCGCAGCAGCGGCTCCGTGCCGCTGAAGCGCATCAGCAGCCACCAGCCGCCCTCGAGGCGGAAGCGATAGCCGTCCAGCGTGTCGCGTGACTCCACGGCGAAGCCCGCGATCTCGCGCGGCTCGACCTCGGCGACGCGCTCGCGGATCGCCTCCTTCTCCTCCGCGCGCACCGTGATGTCGACGCGGTCGTACTCGTGCGGGCCGACCTCGGCGTAGAGATCGGCGAGCAGCTCCGAGGGCTTCTTCCCCGTGCGCACCATGTAGTCCAGCAGCAGCAGGCCGGAGAGCACGCCGTCGCGCTCGGGGATGTGGCCGCGGAACGCGTAGCCGCCGGACTCCTCGCCCGCGATCAGCGCGTCCGTCTCCATCATCCGCGGGCCGAGGAAGCGGAAGCCGACCTGCGTCTCGTGGACGGGGCAGTCGTAGAGCTCGCCCAGGCGGTCGACCATGCACGACATGGTGATCGAGCGGACGATCGGCCCTCGATCGCCGCGCTCGGCGAGGAAGTAGCGCGTGAGCAGCGCGAAGGCCTGGTGCTGCGTGATGAAGCGGCCGCGCTCGTCGACGAGGCCGAAGCGATCGCCGTCGCCGTCGGTGGAGAGCCCCACGTCGTAGCCGCCCGCCGCGAGCGTCTCCATCTGCTCGCCGAGGTTGGGCGCGATCGGCTCGGGCGCGCGCAGCCCCGGGAACGCCGGGTTGCGCTGGCCGTGGAGCTCGGTGACGCGCGTGGAGGCGCCCTGCCCGATCGCCTCGGCGGTCCAGCCGGCGGCCGCGCCGTACATCGAGTCGACGTGCACGGAGAGCCCCGCGTCGCGGATGCCCTCGATGCCCACGAAGGCGCGCGCGGCGGCGAGGTACGCGGGCTGCCCGTCGAAGCTCTGGATCAGCTTCGACGCCTCGGCCTCGCCGGCCGCGACGCGCTTCACGCGGCCCTCGGCGATCACCGCCGGCACCGCGCGCTCGATCTCGTCCGTGACGGCGGGGGAGGCGGCGCCGCCGTACTCGGGCTTCACCTTGAAGCCGTTCCAGCGCGCGGGGTTGTGGCTCGCCGTGATGACGATGCCCGAGCCCGCGCCGCGCTCCACGACCGCGAAGGAGAGCGCCGGGGTGGGCAGCGGCGTCTCCGAGAGCGCCACGCGGATGCCGTTCCCCGCCATCACCTCCGCCGCGGCGCGCGCGAACGAGCCCGAGAGGAAGCGCGTGTCGTAGCCGATCGCCACCTCGCGGTCGGCGAGGTCGTGGCGCTGCAGGTACTCGGCGGTCGCCTGCGTCACCGCGCGCACGTTGTCGAAGGTGTAGTCCTCGGCGATGACGGCTCGCCAGCCGTCTGTGCCGAAGCGAATCTCGCTCATTCGGCCATCCTGTCCGCTGCGTCTGTGCTGTCGAATGTCTCTCCCGGCTCGATCGCGTGGCCGCGTGGGACGGAGGCGCCGGGCGCGACCTGCGCCTCGTGCGCCACGACCGCGCCGTCGAGCTCGGCGCCGGCGCCGACCACGGCACCCGTGGCGAGCACGCTGCCCTCGACGGTGGCGCCCGCGCCCACCGTGACGCCGTCCCAGAGCACCGAGCCCGCGACGCGCGCGCCCGATTCGATGCGGCAGCGCTCGCCGATCACGGCGGGGCCCTCCACGTAGGCGCCCGCTGCGAGCACGCTGCCGGCGCCGACGAGCGCCGGCCCCGTCAGCTCGGCGCCCACCTCGATGCTGGCGCCGTCGGCGCGGCTCGCGCCCGCGGCGACGAGGTCGAGGTTGGCGCGCAGATAGGCGCTCGGGTTGCCGACGTCCATCCAGTAGCCCTCGTGCGGCACGCCGAGGAGCTGTCGGCCGCCGTCGGCGAGCGTGGGGAAGAGCTCGTCCTCCACGCGGTGGAAGCGCTCGGGGTCCATCTCGCCGAGCAGGGCGCGATCGAAGATCCAGACGCCCGTGTTGATCCAGTGCGAGGGCGCGCTCTCGCGCGGTGGCTTCTCTACGAAGCGCTCGATGCGTGCCGGCCCGTCGGGTCGCGCGTCGGCTCCGACGCCTTCGAGCACGGCGACGCCGAAGGGCGACGGGTCGTCGACGTGCACGAGGCCGATCGAGAGCTCGGCGGCGCGCGCGCGGTGCGCCGCGATCATCGCGCCGAGGTCGAGGTCGGTGAGGATGTCACCGTTCAGCACGAGGAAAGGCTCGCTCGCCGCGGCGCCGTCGTCGCTCCAGCCGCGAGCGACGCTGGCGATCGCGCCGCCCGAGCCCAGCGGCGTGTCCTCGTAGGCGTAGTCCAGCTCCACGCCCAGCGCCGAGCCGTCCCCGAGCGAGTCGCGGATCGCCTCGGAGCGCTGCGTCATCGCCAGCGTGACGCGCGCGACTCCGTGGCCGTGCAGGTAGCGCAGGAGGTGCTCCAGGAGCGGGCGGTTGAGGATCGGGACGAGCTGCTTCGGGGTACGCCACGTGAGCGGCCGCAACCGCGTGCCCTCGCCGCCTACGAGCACGATTGCGCGCATCGAGGGATCGTAGGGCCGCTCGGGACCCCGAACAACCGGGGGAATGCCCGAACGGCGAGACCTGCGGGGGCTGGCTCGCGGACTGCGGCCGGGTGGCTAGCTGTACTACCCAGGAAGGTTGTTCACAGGCGGGAGGCGGGGACGGCCCCGCCGACGCCGCCGTGCGGTCGGCGGTGATTGTAGCGGTAGAGCCAGCGTGGGAGCTGGCGCAGCCGCTCGGCGTTGGAGCGGTAGGGGCGGGCGTAGGCCCACTCGTTCTGCAGGATCTGGATGAAACGCTCGGCTTTGCCGTTCGTCTGCGGGCGGTAGGGCCGCGTGTGCGACAGCCGCACGTCTGCGGCAGCGGCGGCGCCGTGGAAGCTGCGGGCGACGGTGTAGGCCTTCGCGTTGTCGGTCAGGACCCGGCGCACGCGCACGCCACGCCGGCGGAAGGCCGCGAGCGCCTGCTCGAGGAAGGCGGCGCAGCTCGCGCCACGCTCGTCGGGCAGGACGGAGACGTAGGCGTAACGGCTGTGGTCGTCGACGGCGACGTGTAGGTACTCCAGCCCCAGCGAACGCCGCGAATGCGGCCCGGAGCGCGTCTCGGCGAAGCCAGGCGCCATTCGCTTGCCGCCGCCCTCGGGGACGCGCCCGAGCTTCTTCACGTCGAGATGCAGCAGGTCGCCGGGGGCGTCGTGCTCGTAGCGGACCGGCTCCCGGGTGACGCGGTGCAGGCGGTCGAGCCGGTTGAGGCCGCGGCGCCGCAGCACGGCGTAGACCGTGGAGCGGGCGACCCCGAGCGCCCACTGGATGCGATGCGGCCCGAATCCCTGCGTGCGTCGCACGGCGCAGATGCGTCGCTCCAGCTCGGGCGGCGTGCGCCGGGGATGCGCGCGCGGGGCGGAGCTGCGGTCCTCGAGCCCTGCCGCTCCCTCCGTCCGGAAGCGCCCCAGCCACTTGGCAACGGTGTGGCGGGAGACGCGGAAGTGGCGAGCGACCTCAGCCTGGGGCCAGCCGGCGTCCACTTCCCGCACGAGCTCGAGTCGGGTCAGCGGCGTCAGCCGCGCGTTACGATGGGCCATGAGGGTGTCCTCTCCTCGCTACTGCCGTGCTGTCACACACAGCAGCGGGCGAGGCCCCTCATCCTGTCAACAACCTACGTGGGAACTACACCTAGCGGGCCGCTGCCTTCAGCTCGTCGACGCGGTCGAGGCGCTCCCACGGCGCCTCGTCCTCGCTGCGGCCGAAGTGGCCGTAGGCGGCGAGCTTCCTGTAGATCGGGCGGCGCAGCCCCAGCGTCTCGATGATGGCGGCCGGGCGCAGGTCGAAGTGGTCGCGCACCAGGCGCGCCAGCTCCTCGTCGTCGACGCTGCCGGTGCCGAAGCTCTCGACGCCCACCGAGGTGGGCTGCGCGACGCCGATCGCGTACGAGAGCTGCACCTCCAGCCGGTCGGCGAGCCCCGCCGCGACGAGGTTCTTCGCCACGTAGCGCGCCGCGTAGGCGGCGGAGCGGTCAACCTTCGAGGGGTCCTTGCCGGAGAAGGCGCCGCCGCCGTGGCGGGCGATGCCGCCGTAGGTGTCGACGATGATCTTGCGCCCCGTGAGGCCGGCGTCGCCCATCGGTCCGCCGGTGACGAAGCGCCCCGTTGGGTTCACGAGGATGCGCGTCTCGCTGTCCACGTCCATCAGCTCGGGCGGGCAGACCGCGCGAATCACGTGCTGCGCGATGTCGTTTCGCAGCTGCTCGGCGCTGACGTCGGGCGCGTGCTGCGTGGAGACGACCACCGTGTCGATGCGCCGCGGCACGCCGTAGGCGTACTCCACCGTGACCTGCGACTTGCCGTCGGGACGCAGGTAGGGGAGCGTCCCGTCCTTGCGCAGCTCCGCGAGCCGCCGCACGAGGCGGTGCGCGAGCGCGATGGTGAGCGGCATGTACTCGGGCGTCTCGTTGCAGGCGAAGCCGACCATCATCCCCTGGTCGCCCGCGCCCAGCAGGTCGAAGTCATCGACCTCCCCGGCGCGCTCGCGCGCCTCCAGCGCGCGGTCGACGCCCAGCGCGATGTCGGCGGACTGCTCCTTGATGGCGTTGAGCACGCCGCAGGTCTCCCAGTCGAAGCCGAGGTCGGAGCGGTCGTAGCCGATCTCGCGCACGGTGTTGCGCACGATCGCCTGCAGATCGACGTAGGCCGAGGTGGTGATCTCCCCGAAGATGAGCACGAAGCCCGTGGTGGTCGCCGTCTCGCAGGCGACGCGCGCCTCCGGGTCGAGGGTGAGGATCGCGTCGAGGACGGCGTCCGAGACCTGGTCGCAGAGCTTGTCGGGGTGGCCTTCGGTCACCGACTCGCTGGTGAGCATGAGCGATCGGGAGCCCTGGAAGCTCGTGGTCACGCGCGGTCCTCGCCTTCCTGCGCCGTCGCCGCTGGTGCCGCGGTGTCGGCTACGCGCCGCCCTCGCTCGCGCCTTCGAGGTCCCACGAGCTGAGGTAGTGCCGCTGCTCGTCGGTGAGGGTGTCGATGGTGATGCCCATCGCCTCGAGCTTCAGCCGCGCGACCTCCCGGTCGATTTCGAGGGGCACATCGTAGACGTTGGGCTCCATGCGGGCGTGCCCGCGCGCGATGTACTCGGCGCTCAGCGCCTGGTTCGCGAACGACATGTCCATGACCGAGGCGGGGTGCCCCTCGGCCGCGCCGAGGTTGACCAGCCGGCCGCCCGCCAGCACCACCAGCCGCCGACCGTCGGCGAGCGCGTACTCCTCGACGTTGTCGCGCAGCTCGCGCTTCGCCTCCGTCAGCGCCTCGAGGGTGGTCAGGTTGATCTCGGAGTCGAAGTGGCCCGAGTTGGCGAGGATCGCGCCTGACTTCATGCGCGCGAAGGAGGGCTCGTCGATGACGTTCACGTCGCCCGTGACGGTGACGAAGATGTCGCCCTCGGCGGCGGCGTCGGCGATCGGCATCACGCGGAAGCCGTCCATCACCGCCTCCAGCGCGGGGATCGGCTCCACCTCCGTCACGATCACCTGCGCGCCCATGCCGCGCGCGCGGCTGGCGAGGCCGCGGCCGCACCAGCCGTAGCCGCAGACCACAAACGTCTTGCCGGCGATCAGCACATTGGTCGCGCGGATCACCCCGTCCAGGGTGGACTGCCCCGTGCCGTAGCGGTTGTCGAAGAAGTGCTTCGTGGCCGCGTCGTTCACGTTGATGATCGGGTAGGCGAGGCGACCCTCCGCTGCGAGCGCTCGCAGCCGGACCACGCCGGTGGTCGTCTCCTCCATGCCGCCGACCACGTCCTCCAGCAGGTCGCGGCGCGAGGTGTGGAGCAGCGCGACCAGATCGGCGCCGTCGTCGACGGTGAGCTGCGGGCGGTGGCCGGTCACCTCCTCCAGGTGGCGCGCGTAGGTGGCCGCGTCCTCGCCGCGGATGGCGTAGGTGGGGATGCCGTACTCGTGCATCAGCGCAGCGGCGACCTCGTCCTGCGTGGAGAGCGGGTTGGAGGCGCAGAGCCGCACCTCGGCGCCCGCGTCGTGGAGCGCGAGCACCAGGTTCGCCGTTTCCGAGGTGACGTGGAGGCAGCAGGCTATGCGCACGCCCGCCAGCGGCCGCTCGGCCGCGAAGCGCCGGCGGATCTCGCGGATCACCGGCATCTCGCGCGCCGCCCATTCGATGCGGCGCACGCCCTCGGCTGCCAGCGCCGCGTTCGCGACCTCGCCCAGCGGCGCGTCCGTTGCGGTGGTGCTCATGCGGCTCCTCCTTCGCGCGCGCCGTCCCGATCGCGGGGGCGCAGCTCGATCCACTCCTCGACGTGCTCCGCGGGGGAGCCCGGTGCGCGCGAGAGCTCGGCGCGACGACGTGCGCGGAGCCTTCGCCACCACGCGCGAGCGCCCAGCGCCGAGCGCCGCACCAGCCGCGCCTCCACCACCGGCGCCCCATGCTCGTAGCCGAGGCGTCGGTAGGCGCGCACGGCGCGCACATTATCAGGATCGACGGAGAGCACGGCGAGCGATACCCCGCGCGCGAAGAGCTCGGCGGTGACGGCCGAGGTGACGCGCGTCGCCAGCCCGCGCGAGCGGTAGGCGGGGTGCGTGAGCACGTTGCCGACCACGCCGACGCCCCGCTTCGGCGCGACCACGTGCGTCCCCGCCACCGCGACGAGGCGCGCGCCCTCGAACGCGCCCCAGTACAGCGAGCGCTCGACGTCGGCGGCGGTGTAGTGCGATGGGCCGCCGCCCGTGCGGTAGAGCGCGTTGAGCGCCGGCACGTCGAAGCCGTGCAGCCGCCGCAGCGGCAGCGCCCCGCCCGCGTCTCGCGCCTCGCTGCCGGCCGTCGGCGCGTCGCCGGCCGCTCGCGGCTCGTGGAGGGGGCGGAAGGAGGTGGCCGTGACCTGCATGCGGATCATCGTCAGTCGATCCGCAGCGTGGTGCGTCGGCTGGAGCGCCGGCAGATGTTCGGGCGTGGCAGTCGCGAGGTAGGCGACGCGCGGGCCGGGGTGCAGCGCCAGGATCGCGCGCACGACCAGCGGATCGCCGAGCAGCAGCGTGGAGCGGCCGCCGCCCTGCGTGTGCGCGACGAGCCCGCTGGCGCCGCCCCCGCGCTCGCCGAGCCAGAAGCGCGCCCGCGAGAAGAGCGGCGGGTCGAGCTGCGCCAGGGCGTAGGCGCTGTAGGCGCGGTCGCCGCTCATCGCGGTGTCCAACTCGCTGCGGTCGCGGCTCTCGTGGACGCACACCAGCTCCGTCGCGGCGCGGGCTCCGCGCCCCCATCGAGGAGAAGGCATCGCCCGCGTCACCGCCTCACCCCCGAGCGGCGCCGGTCGCTGCGCGGCGCGCGGCTCACAGTCGGGCGCTCACGGGGCGGCGCTCACCGGCGCTCACGGGGCGGGGCCCCAGTGCGGCTCGAGCAGGGCGGCGAGGCGGCGGCGGGTGGCCGCCGGCACCTGCTCGGGCGCCGTCACCAGCGCCGCGGCGAGCGCCGACCCGCAGGCGCAGTCGAGCTCGGCGGGCAGCAGGCGCGCGGCGTGGCCCACGGCCTCGCGGGCCCGGCTCGCGTTCTCCAGCAGTCGCGCCATCACGATGTCGGCGGAGACGTCGGCCTCGGCCTCGTGCCAGACGTCGTAGTCGGTGACGAGCGCGAGCTGCGCGTAGCAGAGCTCCGCCTCCCGCGCGAGCTTCGCCTCGGGCAGCGCGGTCATCCCGATCAGCGCGGCCCCCCACGAGCGGTAGAGCTGCGACTCCGCACGGGTGGAGAACGCCGGCCCCTCGATCGTGACGAGCGTGCCGCCGCGATGCACGGTGAAGCCCGCCTCCTCGCCCGCCGCGGCGAGCGCCCCCGAGAGCGCGGGGCAGAAGGGGTCGGCGAAGGCGACGTGCGCCACCAGCCCGTCGCCGAAGAACGTGGAGCGGCGGCCGCGGGTGCGGTCGATGAGCTGGTCGGGGACCGCCGCGTGCAGCGGCGCGTAGCCCTCCTGCAGCGAGCCCACCGCCGAGATCGCGAGCACGCGCCGCACGCCGAGTTGCTTCAGCGCGTAGACGTTGGCGTGCGAGGGCAGCTCGCCGGGGAGCAGCCGGTGGCCTTCGTCGTGGCGGGATATGAAGGCGACGCGCCGGCCGTGCAGCGTGCCCACCGTGACCGGCGAGGAGGGATCGCCGAACGGCGTCGACAGCTGCAGGCGCTCGGCGCCCGTCAGCTCCGCGAGCTCGTAGAAGCCGGAGCCGCCGATCACGCCGATCTCGACGCCGGCCTCCCGTGCCACGCGCGCTCCTCCATCGCCCCCGCGGGGCCCCTCGTGCCGCGCGGCGCGCGAGGCGCAGCCGCTCGCCGCTCCACGAGGCACAGGATAGCGGGGCGCTCCCGCTCGCACAGCGGGCGCTAGTAGTCGACGAGCGCGAAGACGGGCGCGTCGGTGAGGTGCTCGCGGCCGTGCAGCTCGGCGAGCTCGATGAGGAAGACGTAGCCCGCGGGCTCCCCGCCCAGCTCGCGCACCAGCTGCGAGGCCGCCGCCGCCGTGCCGCCCGTCGCCAGCAGGTCGTCGACCACGACCACGCGCCGCCCCTCCACGGAGGGGTCGCGGTGCAGCTCCAGCGAGGCGGCGCCGTACTCCAGCTCGTAGGCCACGGAGGCGAAGGCGGCGGGCAGCTTGCCGGGCTTGCGCATCGGCACGAAGGGGAGCCCGAGCCGCTCGGCGACGGGCACGCCGAAGATGAAGCCGCGCGCCTCGATGCCCGCGATCAGCGTGGCGCCCATGCCCCGCGCCGCCTCGGCCAGCGCGTCGTTCGCCGCGCGCAGCGCCGCCGGGTCGTGCAGCAGCGGCGTGATGTCGCGGAAGAGGATGCCCGGCGCCGGGAAGTCGGCGATCGCGCGGATCCGCTCGCGCACGGTGTCCACGTCGAGGCTCGTCATGGGCGGATGCTCCCGGCGTGCCGGCGGCGCGTCAACCCTCGGGGTCGCCGCCGCCGGGCGTTCGCGGGCCAGGCGGGCGCCCCGCGGGGGCGCTCCCGGCATCGGCAGCGTGTAGCATCGCCGCCGTGGACCGCGCCGCCCCAGCGACCGCCCCCGCCCGACCGCGCCGCACCGCGCGAGGCGTCGCCGACCCCTTCGCCGAGCTCGCGCCGCTCTACGACCTCGACGTTCTCGGCTACGACGCCGACATCGAGCTGTACGCCGCGCTCGCCGAGCAGGCCGGCCGCGGCGCGCGACCCGCCCGCGTGCTGGAGCTGGGCTGCGGCACCGGCCGCGTGGCGGCGGCGCTGGCGGCGGAGGGCCACCCCGTGGTCGCGGTCGACGCCAGCGAGCCGATGCTCGCGCGCTGCCGGGAGCGCTGCGCCGCGCTCCCCGCGCGCTGCCTGCGCGGCGACATGCGCGCGCTCGACCTCGGCGAGCGCTTCCGCCTGGTGCTCGTGCCGCTGGGCGGGCTGGAGCACATGCAGAGCGCCGAGGAGCTGACGCAGGCGCTCGCGACGGTCGAGCGCCACCTCGCGCCGGGCGGGCTCGCCGTCGTGGACGTGGCCGCGCCGCAGCCCGAGGACCTCGCCCTCGGCGCGCAGCCGCTGGTCGAGCACTGGACGCGCGAGCTGGCGGCCGCCGGCGGCGCTCCCGCGGCGCGCGTGACGAAGCTCGTCTCGGTGGAGGCGCGGCCGGCGCAGGGGCTGCGGCAGGTGACCTGGCACTTCGACGTGCAGCCCGCGGGGGAGGCGCTGCGCCGCGTCACGGTGCGCTTCCCGCTGCGCATGATCACGGCCGGCGAGCTGGAGCTGGCGGCGTCGCTCGCGGGGCTGCAGGTGACAGGGTGGCACGGCGACTACTCGCTCTCGCCGCTCGACGACGGCGACGAGCGCATCATCGCCACGCTGCGGCGGGCGCGCCGGCAGGGCCCGCGATGAGGCGCCCGACGAGGGCCGCGCGTGCGTCCCGCGTGAGGGGGTGGCCGTGGCGGTGATCGCCCTCGACGCGATGGGCGGCGACCACGCGCCCGACGTGACGGCGGCGGGCGCGCTGCGCGCCGCGGCCGCGGGCGTCGAGGTGGCGCTGGTCGGCGACGAGGTGGCGGTCGCGGCCGCCCTCGATCGCGCGCTCCAGGCGGCCGGCGAGCGCGAGGGCGAGCTGCGCGCGGCCCGCGCGCGGCTGCGCCTGGTGCACGCCCCCGACCGCATCGGCATGGGCGAGCACGCGGCGCGGGAGGTGCGCTCGCGGCGCGAGTCCTCCATCTACGTGGGCACGGAGCTGGTGAAACGCGGCGAGGCCGACGCCTTCGTCTCCGCGGGCAACACCGGCGCGGTGCTCGCCACGGCGCTCGTCGTGCTGGGGCGGATCGCGGGGGTGGAGCGGCCCGCGCTGGGCGCGGTGCTGCCCGCGATGAGCGGCCCGCGACTGCTGGTCGACGCGGGCGCGAACGCGGAGTCGCGGGCCTCGCACCTGGTGCAGTTCGCGCTGCTGGGCGACGCCTACGCACGCGCCGCGCTGGGGGTGGAGCGCCCGCGCGTCGCGCTGCTCTCGATCGGCGAGGAGGCGAGCAAGGGCTCGCCGACCATCGTGGAGGCGCACGCGGCGCTCGCCGAGTCGGAGCTGCACTTCGTCGGCAACGTCGAGGGCCGCGACCTGACGGCGACCAACGTCGCCGACGTGATCGTCGCGGACGGCTTCTCCGGCAACCTCGCGCTCAAGTCCATCGAGGGCGTGATCGCGATGCTGTGGGAGGAGCTGGCCGCCGTGGCCCGTTCCTCGTGGCGTGGCCGCCTCGGCGGCGTGCTGCTGATGCCGCGGCTGCGCGCCACCCGCGATCGGCTGGACTACCGCCGCTACGGAGGCGCGCCGCTGCTGGGCGTGAAGGGGCTCGTCTACGTGGGGCACGGCCGCTCGGACGCGCGCGCGATCGAGAGCGCGCTGCTCAGCGCGTCGGAGGGCGTGCGGGCCGGGGTGCTGGCGGCGCTGTCGGGCTCGGTGGGGGCGCCGCGCGTGTCGTAGCGCTCGGCGCCGGCCCTCACTCCATCACGACGCGAAAGCCGAGAGCTTCGAGGTGCGCGTACGTGTAGGCGCGATCGAAGATGACCTCGCCCGCAGGCGTTATCGCGCGGAAGCGAGCGGGGAACGATTCTGCGCTCCCGAAGCCAATCGTCTCGGAGCCACCCGGCTCGAGCGGCTCTTCCGCCCCCGGCGCCGGGACGCGCGACGGCTCCCCGTAGCCCACCATGACGAAGACCGGCCGGCCCGTCCGGTTGTCGAGCCGGACTTCGGGGAACGTGTCGCCCGTGTCGCAGCCCGCGGCGAGGAGCGCGACGCAGCAGAGCAGTCCGAGCAGGGCGAGCGGCGAGCGGCGGTCAGCGATCGGAGCCCTGATGACGCACCCAAGGCCGAGCGCGCTACTCGCGGTCGAGGGGGATCGCCTCGGCCGCCCCGTGCGCGTCGCCGAGGCCCAGCCCGCCAGAGCCGGGGGCGAAGCGCCACCACAGCCGCATCGAGTCGCGTAGCGCCTCCACCTGCTCGGTCGTGCTCTCGCCCGAGATGCAGCTGCCGAGGTGCACGTCGAGCACGAGAGCACCGACCGTGTCCACGCCGGAGCGCACGGCCATCAGCTGCGTGACGACCTCCTCGCAGGAGCGGTCCTCGTCCAGCATTTTGGTGATGCCGCGGATCTGCCCCTCGATGCGGCGCAGCCGCGCGCGCATCTGGTCCGGATTGCCGCTCTCGCTCATGATTCGTCCTCTGTCCGGCCCCCCGCATGGCCCGCGACACTGATGGCCCGCGACACTGCATGTCCCGCGACACGGCCTCGACCCGCGCCTCGCTCACTGAGTGTGACGGGGCTTCCACTGGCGTGCGCCCTCGGCGATTGACATACCCCAGAGGGGTATGTAGGATGCTACGTGACCGCTGCGCGCCTGTCAACGACGGGGCCCCGAGCTTCGGATCGGGCGGGCGCGGTGCGATGATGACGGCAGAGAGACGCCGGAGCGCCGAGCGCGACCGGCGAGGCACGGAAGGATTGACGATGACTCACCCCGCCGACACGACCGACGGCACCTTCGAGCAGGACGTGGTGCAGAGCGACGTGCCCGTGCTGGTCGACTTCTGGGCGCCGTGGTGCGGCCCGTGCCGCATGGTCGCGCCGATCATCGAGGAGCTCGCCGACGAGTACGACGGCCGGGTGAAGTTCGTGAAGCTCAACACTGACGAGAACCCGCGCATCGCCGGCCAGTACGGGATCCGCTCGATCCCGACGCTGCTCGTCTTCAAGGGCGGGCAGCCGGTGGGGCAGATCGTCGGCTTCCGGCCGAAGAGCGACCTGGCGAAGCACCTGGAGTCCGCTCTGGCCTAGCGCCGCCCCGCCGCTTGCCGTGCGGTCCGCTCGGTCCGCAGGCGTGCGCGGCTCAGCAACGAGCGAGCGGCGGGCCCGGCCCGCCGCTCTGTGCGTCCCGTCGCTCGGTGCGCGGCGGCTAGGTGTAGTTCCCACGTAGGTTGTTGACAGGATGAGGGGCCTCGCCCGCTGCTGTGTGTGACAGCACGGCAGTAGCGAGGAGAGGACACCCTCATGGCCCATCGTAACGCGCGGCTGACGCCGCTGACCCGACTCGAGCTCGTGCGGGAAGTGGACGCCGGCTGGCCCCAGGCTGAGGTCGCTCGCCACTTCCGCGTCTCCCGCCACACCGTTGCCAAGTGGCTGGGGCGCTTCCGGGCGGAGGGAGCGGCAGGGCTCGAGGACCGCAGCTCCGCCCCGCGCGCGCATCCCCGGCGCACGCCGCCCGAGCTGGAGCGACGCATCTGCGCCGTGCGACGCACGCAGGGATTCGGGCCGCATCGCATCCAGTGGGCGCTCGGGGTCGCCCGCTCCACGGTCTACGCCGTGCTGCGGCGCCGCGGCCTCAACCGGCTCGACCGCCTGCACCGCGTCACCCGGGAGCCGGTCCGCTACGAGCACGACGCCCCCGGCGACCTGCTGCATCTCGACGTGAAGAAGCTCGGGCGCGTCCCCGAGGGCGGCGGCAAGCGAATGGCGCCTGGCTTCGCCGAGACGCGCTCCGGGCCGCATTCGCGGCGTTCGCTGGGGCTGGAGTACCTACACGTCGCCGTCGACGACCACAGCCGTTACGCCTACGTCTCCGTCCTGCCCGACGAGCGTGGCGCGAGCTGCGCCGCCTTCCTCGAGCAGGCGCTCGCGGCCTTCCGCCGGCGTGGCGTGCGCGTGCGCCGGGTCCTGACCGACAACGCGAAGGCCTACACCGTCGCCCGCAGCTTCCACGGCGCCGCCGCTGCCGCAGACGTGCGGCTGTCGCACACGCGGCCCTACCGCCCGCAGACGAACGGCAAAGCCGAGCGTTTCATCCAGATCCTGCAGAACGAGTGGGCCTACGCCCGCCCCTACCGCTCCAACGCCGAGCGGCTGCGCCAGCTCCCACGCTGGCTCTACCGCTACAATCACCGCCGACCGCACGGCGGCGTCGGCGGGGCCGTCCCCGCCTCCCGCCTGTGAACAACCTTCCTGGGTAGTACAGCTAGGTGAGATCGCGGTCGGCGCGGCCCGTCTTGTCGATGCGGCGGCCCTGCTTCTCCTCCGCCCGCGTCAGCGCGCGGCCGCGCTCCGGGTGCGGATCGGGCAGCACCCCGTAGATCTCGCCGCCCTCGTGGTCCTTGGGCAGGTGCTCGGTCACCGGAAGACCTTCCGGCGTGCAGAAGAGCAGTCAGTGGCAGTACTTCCAGCGCTGCATCTCCTCGCAGGGGCAGATCCACGTGGAGCGGGTCGCCTCCTCCGCCTTGTCCTCGTAGAAGTTGCAGGGGCAGAGCGGGCGCCCGACCTCGTCGATGTGCTTGGCGAGCCCGATCACGAGGAACTCGGTGATCTCGCGCTGCGGGTGCAGGTAGGAGCCGCTCTTGCGCGCGAACGACTCGACGAAGCGCCACATCTTCGCGATGTTGCGGGGGTCGGCCTGCGCGCGGTCGTCGTCGGTGACGCTGTCGAGAGCGTAGGCGTCGCTGCTCGACTCGGATGGGGCGACCGCTTCGGGGGGAGGGTTGGCGCCGCCCGCGCCGTCGCGCCCGCTGCTCTCGCTCACGCGCAGCTCCCCTCCCCGGCGTCGAGGCTCGGACAGTGTGGGGAGCACGCGGCGCGCCACGCAAGCGGCCCGTTGACGGCGCTCACGCCGCGGGCCGCGCACCGTGTGGGAGCGCGCACAGACCCCCGCGCCAGCCCGCCGCACAATGGATAGTGAGCCGGGGAGCCGGGGACGAGGAGGAGCGCCCGATGGAGGACCGCCCGATGGAGGACCGCCCGATGGAGGAGCCCTTGGACGAGATCGACATCGCGATCGTGGGCGGCGGGCCGACCGGCCTCGCCGCCGGCCTGTACGCCGCACGCGCGCAGCGGCGCACCGTGCTCTGGGAGCGCGGCGTGCTGGGCGGCCAGATCGCGATCACCGCGCTCGTCGAGAACTACCCCGGCTTCCCCGACGGCGTGCAGGGGCCCGATCTCGCCATCGACATGCACCGCCAGGCCGCGAAGTTCGGCATGGAGACGGTCTACGGCGGCGTCGAGGGGCTGCGCCGCGAGCCGCCGCACTACGTGCTCACGACGCCGGACGGCGAGGTGCGGGCGAAGACCGTGATCATCACCAGCGGGGCGGACCCCGTGAAGCTCGGCGTGCCGGGGGAGGAGGCGCTGACCGGGCACGGCGTCTCCTACTGTGCCACCTGCGACGCCGCCTTCTTCAAGGAGCAGGTGGTCGCGGTGGTGGGCGGCGGCGACTCGGCGGTCGAGGAGGCGCTCTTCACGACCCGCTACGCCAGCCGCGTCTACCTGATCCACCGCCGCGAGGAGCTGCGCGCCTCGAAGATCCTGCAGCAGCGCGCGCGCGCACACGAGAAGATCGAGCCGATCTGGAACACGGTCGTCGAGGAGGTGCGCGGCGGCGAGAACGGGCAGGTGGCCGCGATCGCGCTGCGCGACGTGCAGACAGACGAGACGCGCGAGCTCCCCGTCGACGGCGTTTTCATCTTCATCGGCCACCGCCCGAACACGGAGCTGCTGCGCGGGCTGGTGCCGCTCGACGGCGGCGGGCACGCCTACGTGAACCTGTGGATGGAGACGGAGCAGCCCGGCCTCTTCGTCGCGGGCGACGTGCGCGTGGACTCGGCGCGCCAGCTCGCCACGGCCACCGGCGACGGCGTGACCGCCGCCATCCGCGCCGAGCACTACCTCCAGCAGCACTTCGACTAGCGGCGCCCCGCCATCCCGACGATTCGCGGCTGAGGGCGCATCCCTGCGCGACCGATGATCGCGGGGGGGATCGTCCGATGCGCTGGATCGTCTTCGTCTCGCTCATCCTCGGCGCCGGCTGCTCGGCGGCCGCGACCGCGGAGCAGCCGTCCACTGAGCAGTCGGCCACGGCGTCCGAGGCGCGGGCACTCGCTGCCGCCGCCGGGGCGGCGGTCCACGTCGACCTCGTCGAGCTCGAGGCCAACCTCGTGACGTTCGCTGCGCGCCTGTCGCCCGCCGCCGCGCCCACCCTCGTCGTTCGCTACATCGCCAACACCGGCGGCTCCGGCGTCGCGCGCCGCGACGCCTGCGAGCAAGGCGCGCGATCGGGCGGCGCGTGGGCCGAGGGCACTCAGGTGCGAAAGCTGGACGCGCGGGGTGCGAGCTGCGTGGGCTGGAGCCTGGTCGCGGGCCCCGGCGAGCAGTCCTGGGTGCGCGACGAGTACCTCTCCACCGAGCGCCCACCAGCCCGAGTAGCTGCGCCCAGCCAGCCGGCGCCCGCGCCGCATCCCGCGATCCCTCCTCGCGACCAGAGTCAGATGTTCGTCTTCGGCACCGCGCCGCCCGGCAGCTTCGTCGCGGTCTACGTCGGCAACCGCTTCTGCGAGGCGGCGCTGGCGGATCCGGTCGTCGGCCTGTGGGGCACGGACATCGGCCCCGGCGATCTCTGCGACCCGAGGCTCGGCGAGCCGTTCGTGTTCGCCATCGACGGGTCGCTCGCGCATGCGTCGGCGGCTCTCACGTGGGCGCCGAGCGCCACCGCCGAGGTCGCGCTCACGCCGTAGCCGGTCGGGCGCGCGGCTAGGTGTAGTTCCCACGTAGGTTGTTGACAGGATGAGGGGCCTCGCCCGCTGCTGTGTGTGACAGCACGGCAGTAGCGAGGAGAGGACACCCTCATGGCCCATCGTAACGCGCGGCTGACGCCGCTGACCCGACTCGAGCTCGTGCGGGAAGTGGACGCCGGCTGGCCCCAGGCTGAGGTCGCTCGCCACTTCCGCGTCTCCCGCCACACCGTTGCCAAGTGGCTGGGGCGCTTCCGGGCGGAGGGAGCGGCAGGGCTCGAGGACCGCAGCTCCGCCCCGCGCGCGCATCCCCGGCGCACGCCGCCCGAGCTGGAGCGACGCATCTGCGCCGTGCGACGCACGCAGGGATTCGGGCCGCATCGCATCCAGTGGGCGCTCGGGGTCGCCCGCTCCACGGTCTACGCCGTGCTGCGGCGCCGCGGCCTCAACCGGCTCGACCGCCTGCACCGCGTCACCCGGGAGCCGGTCCGCTACGAGCACGACGCCCCCGGCGACCTGCTGCATCTCGACGTGAAGAAGCTCGGGCGCGTCCCCGAGGGCGGCGGCAAGCGAATGGCGCCTGGCTTCGCCGAGACGCGCTCCGGGCCGCATTCGCGGCGTTCGCTGGGGCTGGAGTACCTACACGTCGCCGTCGACGACCACAGCCGTTACGCCTACGTCTCCGTCCTGCCCGACGAGCGTGGCGCGAGCTGCGCCGCCTTCCTCGAGCAGGCGCTCGCGGCCTTCCGCCGGCGTGGCGTGCGCGTGCGCCGGGTCCTGACCGACAACGCGAAGGCCTACACCGTCGCCCGCAGCTTCCACGGCGCCGCCGCTGCCGCAGACGTGCGGCTGTCGCACACGCGGCCCTACCGCCCGCAGACGAACGGCAAAGCCGAGCGTTTCATCCAGATCCTGCAGAACGAGTGGGCCTACGCCCGCCCCTACCGCTCCAACGCCGAGCGGCTGCGCCAGCTCCCACGCTGGCTCTACCGCTACAATCACCGCCGACCGCACGGCGGCGTCGGCGGGGCCGTCCCCGCCTCCCGCCTGTGAACAACCTTCCTGGGTAGTACAGCTAGGCGCTTCCCCGATGGTGGCTGCGCGTCCCTCGACGTGACGATGGGAGCGCAGCCGAGAGGCGGCGTTGCGACGATGCCGACGGCCGAACGTGTAGCTCGACGTGCCCGCGTGGCGGCGCGCGCGCGGTGGCTGGCCGCCGCCGCGCTGCTCGGCTGCGCGCTGGCGCTCAGCGGGCTGCCGGGAGCGCGCGGCGTCGAGGCGGCCGCTGCCCCCACCATCACCTCGGCGAGCCCCGCCACCGGCGCGATGGGCGGCAGCACCGTGGTCACACTCACGGGCACCGGCTTCGTCGCGGGCGCGACCGTGACCTTCGCGGGCGTGGCCGCCCCCGTGGTCACGGTGGTCAGCGCCACGCAGATCGACGCGACGACGCCGGCCGGCGCGCCGGGCGCGGCGGTGATCGCCGTGACCAACGCCGACACGCAGAGCGGCACGCTGACAGGCGCGTTCAGCTACCTCGCCGCCCCGCCCACGATCGCGCTGATCGCGCCGGCCAGCGGCTCCTCGCTGGGCGGCACGGCCGTGACGCTGACGGGCACCGCCTTCGTCGCGGGCGCGTCCGTCACGATCGGCGGCACGGCCGCGACGAGCGTCGTCGTGGTCGATCCGACGCAGATCACCCTCGTCGCCCCCGCGCACACGGCGGGCGCGGCCGACCTGGTGGTCACGAACGCCGACACGCAGGCCGCGACCTCGGTGGGCGGCTACAGCTTCGTCGCGGCCGCCCCGCCGACGGCGACGGCGGTGAGCCCCGCGAGCGGCACGACGGGCGGTGGCACCCCCGTCATCGTGACCGGCACCGGCTTCGCGGCCGGCGCCACGCTGACGTTCGGCGGCGTCGCGGCGACGCAGGTGGTCGTCGTCTCGGCGACGCAGATCACGGCGCGCACGCCCGCCCACGCCGCGGGCGCCGTCGCCGCCTCCGTGACGAACGCCGACACGCAGAGCGCCACGCTGGCCTCGGGGTTCGCCTACGTCGCGACGGCGGCGCCGACCGTGACCGCCGTGACGCCGAGCGGCGGCCCGCTCGCGGGCGGCACGGCGATCATCGTGACGGGCACCGGCTTCCTCGCGGGCGCGACCGTGTCGCTGGGCTCGACGGCCGCGACCGGCGTCGTGGTGCTCAGCGCGACGCAGCTCACGGCCGTGACGCCCGCGGGCACCGCGGCCACCGTCGCGCTCTCGGTCACCAACACCGACGCGCAGAAGGGCACGCTGGCCTCGGCCTTCACCTACCGCGCGGCGCCGACGGTCACCGCCGTCTCGCCGAGCAGCGGGAGCGACGCGGGCGGCACGGTCGTGACGCTGACCGGCAGCGGCTTCGTCGCGCCGGCCACCGTCTCCTTCGGCGGCGTCGGGGGGACGTCGGTGACCGTCGACAGTGCCTCGAAGATCACCGTCACGACGCCCGCACACGCCCCCGGCGCGGTGACGGTGACGGTGACGGTGACGGTGACGGTGACGGTGACGGTGACGGTGACGGTGACGGTGACGGTGACGGTGACGAACGCCGACGGGCAGGTGGGCACGCTCGCGTCCGCCTTCACCTTCCGCGCCGCACCGACGGTGAGCGCGGTGCTCCCCGCGAGCGGTAGCCCGGCGGGCGGGACCACCGTCACCGTGCGCGGCGGCGGCTTCCTCGCGGGCGCCGCCGTGACCTTCGGCGACGTCGCCGCGACCGCCGTGGTGCTCGCCGACGCCGACCGCCTCACGGTGACCGTGCCGGCGCACGCGGCCGGGCTCGTCGCGGTGACCGTGACGAACCCCGACGGCCTCGCGGGCTCGATGTCCGGGGCGTACCGCTACGAGGCCGAGGGGACCGCCAAGGCCACACTGAGCCTGCTGCCCTCGGCGGGGCAGTCGGTGATCTCGATCTGGGGCGGGGGCACGGTCGATGCGGTGGTCACGGTGGTGGCGGCCAACGGCTGCGAGCTCGCCTCCGTGGCCGCGAACGCCGCGGCCGGCGCGGGGCTGGTGCTCTACGTGCCGGGCGCCCCGGCCTTCGCCAACTCGCCGTTCCTCGACGTCTACCCCGGGGGCGCCCTCGCCCAGTCGGCGCTCTTCTTGCGCTGCGCCTGAGCCGCGCCTCGTCGTCCGCCTGCCCCACCCCGGCGCCGCCTAACCGCGCGTTAGCGCCGCCCGCCGAGACTCGATCGCATGCCGCGGGCAGTCCCGGGCCCCACGCGAAGCGAAACGGGGCGAGCACCGAATGATCCTCGAACGATGGACGTGGCGGCGTGCGCTGCCCCTCGCGCTGCTCGCAGCGGCGCTGCTGGCGCTGGCCGCGGCCTGCGGCGGCGACGATGGCGACGGCGACTCCTCGGCGGGGGAGCGCCTCGCTGGTTCGGTGGCGATCGATGGCTCCAGCACGGTCTTCCCCGTCTCCGAGGCGGTCGCCGAGGAGTTCGGCAAGCTCCACCGCGACGTGCGCGTGACGGTCGGCGTCTCGGGCACGGGCGGCGGCTTCGAGCAGCGCGTGGGCCTCGACGGGCTCGCCGTGGTCGCGAACCCGGCGATGGAGTGGATGACCGAGATCACGATGGAGGAGCTGGGCACGCTCTGGGGCCCGGACGCGGAGGAGAGCGTCACCCGCTGGAACCAGGTGCGCCCCGACTGGCCGGACGAGAAGATCGTGCTCTTCGGGCCCGACGTGGACTCGGGCACGTTCGACTTCTTCACGGAGGGTCAACGGCGAGTCGAAGGCTTCGCGCGCGGACTACACGAACTCCGCGGATGACAACGTGCTCGTGATCGGCATCGCCGGGTCATAGGGCGCGTCGGGCTACTTCGGCTACGCCTACTACTCCGAGAACGCCGAGTAGCTGCGCGTGGTCCCCGTGGACGGCGGCGACGGCCCGGTGACCCCCTCGGACGAGACGGTCGCGGGCGGCAGCTACCCGCTGGCGCGCCCCCTCTTCATCTACGTGAGCACCGAGTCGCTGGCGGAGCCGCAGGTGCGCGAGTACGTGCGCTTCTACCTCAGCGAGCAGGGCATCCCGCTGGTCTCCGACGTGGGCTACACGAACATCCCGCGCACCGAGCTCGACGCCTCGAGCGAGGCGCTGGAGACGGCGATCGCGGCGGCGAGCGCCGCGGCGCCGTAGCGGCGGCCCGCCGCCGCCGTCGTCCGTGCGCGGATGCACCCGCCTCCGACGCTCGACGGCCCGCCTCGTCACGCGGGGCGGCGCTGCGGTAGCGTGTGCGGCGACGAGGCGGCGCCGCTCGCGGGAGCCGCGGCGTAGTCGCAGGGCGGAGTCGGGGGGCGCAGGCGTGGTCGACTGGCGTGGCTTCGGCACGGAGCAGTGGCGGGGCAGCGGTGCCCCCGCGGTGGAGACGGCGCGGCCGGCGGCCGCCGATCCGCCAGGTGACGCTCCCTCGGCGCCGCCTCCCGACGCACAGCGCGCGGCCGCCGCGGACGACGGCGCGGCGGCCGCCGCCGCACCGGCCGCGGACGCGGCGCCGCGCGCGCTGGTCAGCGAGGCCGAGGCGGGCTTCCTCCGCGACCGCATCGTTCAGCTCGAGCGCTCGATCGATCGGCTGGAGCAGCTCGTGGGCCGCGCGCAGGAGCTGCAGCTCGCCGAGCAGCGGGCGCACGACGAGACGCGGCGCCAGCTCTCGGAGTCGCAGGCGAGCGTCGTGCGGCTGCTCGAGGCCCCGCGTCCGGACGCCCCGGCCGAGCCGGCGCCGGCAGAGTCGCGGGCCGCAGCCGCGGCTGCCGCGCCCGCCGAGCCCCGCGAGACGGGCGCCGCCGAGGCGGTGACCAGCGACGTGCGCCGCGGGCTCGTGCGCCTCTCCCGCTGGCTGAGGGGCTAGCTCAGGGCGCCGCCGGCCCCTGGCCGGCAGACCCGTCAGCACGTCCGCCGCCGGCGCCCTCGACGCGGGCTCAGCTCGCGCGCGTGCCGGCCGCCTCCTTGCTCAGCGCGCGCGAGTGGCCGTTCATCGCGCTGTGCGGGAGCGAGGGCGCGGCCTCGTCGCACTCGTGGCGTCCGGCCGCGCCGCCATCGGCGACCAGGCGCACGCCGGGGAACCGCACCCACGCGTAGTCCAGCAGCGCGTAGAGCAGGAGCGCCACGCCCGACATCTCCAGCAGCTCCTCGGCGCCGGTCAGCAGGTTCCAGCCGAAGTTGTCCGGCCCGTAGGAGTCGAAGTACCAGCCGCCCACCATGACGCGCGCCGATGGGGTCGTCTACGAGGTCGTCGACGGGCAGGCCGTGCTCGTCGACGCCGCCGGCCGCGAGCTGATCACGCTGAACGCGGTCGGCACGCTGATCTGGGAGGCGCTGGCCGCCGGCGCGGACGCGAGCGCCGTCGCCGACGACCTGCTTCCGCAGCTCGAGGGCGTGACCCGCGACGAGCTGGTGCGCGATACGGAGGCGTTCCTGCGCGAGCTGCTCGACCTCGGCCTCGCGACGGAGCCCGAGCCCTAGCCCGATCGGCGGCCCGGCCGCGGCGCCGGGTGCGGGGGGCCTCGGAGGGGGCGCCATGCGTCCACGCCCATCCCGCCTCGGCCGCGCCGCGGGGCGCCCGCTCGGCCCGCCGCTGGCCTCGTCCCCCCCGCCCCCGGGCACGCCTCGTCGGGACTCGGCGCGCTCAGCGATCCGCGGCGGCGTCCAGCCAGCGTGCGGCGTGCTCGAGGCGCGTGCCCTCCTCCGCCTCGAGGCGCAGCGTCCACGCGGGGAGGCGGCTGAGGGCGGCGGTGTGCGGGAAGTAGCGGCGCAACAGCTCCGCGTCCCCGGCCGCGACGAACGAGGCCACGAGCGCGCGCATCACCTGAACGCCGCCCGCCGGCTCCAGCGCGCCCTCGGGCGTTCGCCCGTGCGCGGGGAGCACGATGCCGTGGACGGGGCGCCAGCCGCTGACCAGCGCGGTGCCCCCGAGCTCCCAGCGGGAGCGCGTGGCCCGCTCCAGCATGCGCGCCCCCGCGGGCGGCTCGCCCACGACGGCGGCCGGGACGGCGAGCGGGCGCGGGATGCCGCAGACCTCGTAGGCGACGCCACCGTCTGGGCCCTCGCCCGCGTTGCTCTCGGCCCCGGCGCTGCCCTCGGCGTCGGCGCTGCCCTCGGCGTCGGCGTCGGCGCCGCCGCGGGGGAGCAGCGCGACGTGGTCGTCCGACAGCACCTCCCAGCCGGCGCGCGAGGCGGCCCAGGCCAGCGTCGACTTGCCGCTGCCGCTGTCGCCCAGCAGCAGCAGCGCGCCGCCGTCGCGCGCGACGGCGCCCGCGTGGAGCACCAGCCGGCCGTGGCGCGCGAGCAGGAAGGTGATCCCCGCCTCGGCGAGGCGCCGGAAGCCGAGGTCGAGGTCGTCGGAGCGACCGCCGATGCGCAGCTCGTCGGCGGAGACGCACGCCGCCAGCCCGTCGCCGTGGCTGAGCAGCACGCCGCGCTCAGTGTGCCAGACGCCCAGCGGGCCGTGGAGGTACTCCGACGGCCGCTGCGGGAGGGCCAGCGGCTCCGCCTGCCAGCGCAGCGCGATCGTCGCGGGCTCGGTGCTCGGCGGCGCGGCGCCCAGGGTGCGGGCGATGGCGGCCGCGCGCGCCTCGTCTGCGGCCTCAATGAGGAGCGGCAATCCCGCGAGGGTGACGATGCGTCCTGAGGTCACGGCGCGGCTGCTCCGTCGCTCTCTCGCGCAGGCGCCGCTGTGGGTGCCGGCGACCGGCGATTCGATGAGCAATACTATCCGCGCCGGCAGCCGGCTGCGCCTCGCCGCGGGCTCGACCCCCCGCTTCGGCGAGCTCTGGGCGTTCGTGAGCGACGAGGGCGACGTGGTCGTCCACCGCTGCCTCGGCCGCCGCGGAGGGCGGCTGCTCTTCCAGGGCGACGCCGCGCCTGTCCCCGACCCGCTCGTCGCGCCGGATCGCCTCGTCGGGCGCGTCGTGGCGCTTGTGGCCGAGCCCGGCGCGGTCGAGCGGCCGCTCGCGGCGCACGAGCGCTGGCTGGGCGGGCCGCGGCTCGAGGCTCGGCGGCTCGCTCGCTCGCTCGCCCGCCCGCTGCGGCAGGCGGGGCGGCGGATCCGCGCCGCCGCGACGCGGGCGTGATGGCCGCGCCGGTGGCGCGCGGCGCGCGGCCGGGCGGCCGCCGCCCGCGCGCCGCGCCGCCCGGCTCTTCCGCCCCTACCGCTGGCGCATCGTCCCGCTGGTGGCGCTGATCGCGCTGCAGGCGGCGTTGCAGCTCGCGCCGGCACTGCTGATCGGCGAGATGGTGGACGAGGCGCTCGCGGCCGCGCCCGACAACGGCCAGATCACGGCGCTGTTCTTCGCGATGGTGGCGCTGTTCGTCGCGGCGGCGCTGACCTCGCTGGGCGTCGCCTACCTGAGCCTCGCCGTCGGCCAGGGCGTGATGCTGGACGTGCGCGACGCGCTGCACGCGCGCCTCCAGCGGCTCTCGGTGGGCTTCTACACCTCGACGCGCACGGGCGAGATCCTCTCGCGGCTCTCGACGGACGTGAACTCCGTGCAGGAGACGGTGACCGGGCCGCTCATGGGCATGGTCACGAATCTCTTCGCGCTGGGCATCGCGGTGGCGCTGATGTTCTCGCTCAACTGGCGGCTGGCGCTGCTGGCGGTGCTGGTGCTCGCGGTGTGGGTGGTGCCGACGGGTCTGGTGGGCGCGCGCATGCGGCGGCTGCAGGCGCGCTGGCAGGCCGAGGCCGCGACGATGAGCGCACACCTGGAGGAGACGCTCTCCGTCTCGGGCGCGATGCTCGTGACGGCGTTCAGGCGGCAGCGGCTGGAGGCGGAGCGCTTCGGGCGCTCCAACCGCGCGCTGCAGCGGCTCGCGGTGCGTCGGCTGCTGCTGGGGCGCTCGTTCGCGGTCGCCACGCAGCTCGTCGGCTCGGTGGGCATCGTGCTCGTCTACTGGCTCGGCAGCCGCGCGGTCGCGCAGGGGGATGTCACGATCGGCTCGGTCGTCGCCTTCGCCGTCATCACGCAGCGCCTCTTCCGCCCGTTCTCCGTGGTGGCGCACGCGCAGGTGACGCTGCACGCCGCGCTCGCCGTCTTCGAGCGCGTCTTCGAGTACCTCGACCTGCCGGTGGAGGTCGACGAGCGCCCCGGCGCGGCCCCGCTGCGGCAGCCCCGCGGGCAGGTCGCCTTCGAGGGGGTGGGCTTCCGCTACCCCGGCGCCGACGCCCCGGCGCTCGCCGACGTCTCCTTCGCCATCGAGCCGTGGCAGATCGTGGCGCTGGTGGGGCCGTCGGGCGCGGGGAAGACGACCGCCAGCTACCTGCTTCAGCGCTTCTACGACCCGGACGCGGGGCGCGTGCTGCTGGACGGGCGCGATCTGCGCGACGTGACGCGCGGCTCGCTGGCGAGCGCCGTGGGCGCGGTGATGCAGGAGACGTCGCTGTTCCACGCCTCGCTCGCGCAGAACATCCGCTACGGCCGCCTCGACGCCAGCGACTTCGAGGTGCGGGCGGCCGCCGGCGCCGCGGGGCTCGATGCGCTGGTCGCGCACCTCTCCGAGGGGCTCGACACGGTCGTGGGCGAGCGCGGCTACCGCCTCTCCGGCGGCGAGAAGCAGCGCGTGGCGATCGCGCGCGCCGTGCTGAAGGACCCCGCGGTGCTGATCCTCGACGAGGCGACCGCCTCGCTCGACTCGCGGCTCGAGCGCGAGGTGCACGAGGCGATGGGGCGGCTGGCGCGCGGCCGCACGACGCTGGTGATCGCGCACCGGCTCTCCACCGTGGCGTCGGCGGACGCGATCCTCGTGCTCGACGGCGGGCGGCTCGTCGAGCGGGGGGACGCACCACGGCCTGCTGGCGGCGGACGGCCTCTACGCCGCGCTCTATCGCGCGCAGCTCGCGGGGCAGCCGGGCGGGGCGCCGCTCGCCGCCGCCCCGCCTCGCCCCGCGCCCGCCGCCCCCGCCGACTGAGGCGCGCCTCGCCGGCTGGGCGCCTCGTCGGCGGGGCGCCGAGGTGGGTGCTCCGCCCGCGGCTCGGTCGTTCCGCGCGGCGTCTCCTCCGCCTCCGGCCGCGGCGCTCCTCCGCGGCCAGCGCCCGCCGGGCGCCGGGTGCGCCTCCCGCTCCTGACTGCGGCCCGCTCCTCCTCGCTGCGCCCGACCACGAGTGATCCGCGCCCTGCGCGCCCTGTGCGCCCGTGCGGCGCCGCCGATGATTCACGTGGTGGCGTCCGGCGCGCGAGATGCGTGCGCGGCGCCGAGCTTGTCGACACGGGCAAACCCGCCGAAAGGCGGGGACGCAAAGGCACGGGCCTACCCCCGCCGCGGGAGCGCGGCGGGCACGGCCGCCGGCCTGCCGAAGGAGTTCCACTGTGGGTCTTTATCGCCCCGCCCCGCCCCGCCGTCGGCTGCCGTCGCCGCGAGCGATCCGCCCGCCGCGCTGGCTGGCGCCCAGGGCGCTCGCCGTCACGGGCCTCGCGATCGTGCTCGGCGCGGCGCTGGGGCTGCCCGGCCGCACCGCGCAGGCCTCGGGCGCGTGGGAGCTCGTCTCCGCCACGGCGCCCGCGCAGATCACCGCCGGCTCCGTGCTGCCCGTCGAGGTCGTCGTGCGCAACGGCGGCAGCGGCTCGCTCGGTCTCGTCGACGTGGAGCTCTACAGCCCGTCGGGCCGGAAGCTCGACCAGCACTACTGGGACTGAGTGTGGCTGAACGGCGGCGAGACGCGCACCTTCCACGCCAGCTTCCCGGTGTCACCGGTAGCGGTCGCCGGCATCTACACCGTGAAGGTGGGCTTCTTCGACGGCGGCTGGGCGTCGCTCTCGGCGTGGCACAACCAGGTCGCGCAGGTGACGGTCGCCGACGGCCCCGCGGCGTGGGAGCTCGTCGAGATCCTCGCGCCCGCGACGGCCGCGCCCGGCACCGCGCTCCCGGTCACGATCACCATCGACAACCCGGGCGCGACGTCGAGCGGGCTGGTCGACCTCGAGCTCTACAGCCCGGCGGGCGCAAAGATCGCGCAGCGAGCGTGGGACAACATCGAGATCACGGGCGGCGGCAGCGTCGTGCTGTCGCACGACTTCCTGCTCGCGGCCGCCGCGCCCACGGGCAACTACATCGTGAAGCTCGGCGTCTTCGGCGTCGGCTGGGGCGCGCTGGCGAGCTGGTACAACGAGGCGGCGACCGTCGCCGTCGCGCCGCCGCCGCCACCGCCACCGCAGGTGCTGCCGCTGCTGGGCCTGCTCGACGACGAGGTGATCCTGCACAACGCGAGCAACCTCGTGGGCTTCGGCGGGGACGGCACGCACGGCGGGATCGAGCTGCTGTCGACGGGCGATGTCGGCGCGCTGGGCGCCGCGACGGTCGTGGTCAGCACCTCATGGGACCTGGCGGCGCACTCCGCGGTCCACCCCTGCGGGCTGATCGAGGTGGCTCCGCGCGTCTTCCCCGTGGACATCGCGACGGGCTTCAGCCCCATCCCCTGGACGGCGACGGCGACCGTCACCGTGACGACCGCGGGCGGAGCGGTGAGCGGCGCCGGCGGCGGCGGCTCGCTTTGCGAGCGCGAGGCGCTTGCCGGGGGCGGCTTCCTGCTGGAGGGCATCGTCAGCTTCGAGCTGACGGGCGGCTCGGGCGACCTCGCCGGTGCGTCCGGCTCGGGCCAGACGCGCCTCATCGCGAACAGCGTGACGCGCGAGATCACCGGCAACGAGCTGCTGCTGCGCCTCGGCTAGCTGTACTACCCAGGAAGGTTGTTCACAGGCGGGAGGCGGGGACGGCCCCGCCGACGCCGCCGTGCGGTCGGCGGTGATTGTAGCGGTAGAGCCAGCGTGGGAGCTGGCGCAGCCGCTCGGCGTTGGAGCGGTAGGGGCGGGCGTAGGCCCACTCGTTCTGCAGGATCTGGATGAAACGCTCGGCTTTGCCGTTCGTCTGCGGGCGGTAGGGCCGCGTGTGCGACAGCCGCACGTCTGCGGCAGCGGCGGCGCCGTGGAAGCTGCGGGCGACGGTGTAGGCCTTCGCGTTGTCGGTCAGGACCCGGCGCACGCGCACGCCACGCCGGCGGAAGGCCGCGAGCGCCTGCTCGAGGAAGGCGGCGCAGCTCGCGCCACGCTCGTCGGGCAGGACGGAGACGTAGGCGTAACGGCTGTGGTCGTCGACGGCGACGTGTAGGTACTCCAGCCCCAGCGAACGCCGCGAATGCGGCCCGGAGCGCGTCTCGGCGAAGCCAGGCGCCATTCGCTTGCCGCCGCCCTCGGGGACGCGCCCGAGCTTCTTCACGTCGAGATGCAGCAGGTCGCCGGGGGCGTCGTGCTCGTAGCGGACCGGCTCCCGGGTGACGCGGTGCAGGCGGTCGAGCCGGTTGAGGCCGCGGCGCCGCAGCACGGCGTAGACCGTGGAGCGGGCGACCCCGAGCGCCCACTGGATGCGATGCGGCCCGAATCCCTGCGTGCGTCGCACGGCGCAGATGCGTCGCTCCAGCTCGGGCGGCGTGCGCCGGGGATGCGCGCGCGGGGCGGAGCTGCGGTCCTCGAGCCCTGCCGCTCCCTCCGCCCGGAAGCGCCCCAGCCACTTGGCAACGGTGTGGCGGGAGACGCGGAAGTGGCGAGCGACCTCAGCCTGGGGCCAGCCGGCGTCCACTTCCCGCACGAGCTCGAGTCGGGTCAGCGGCGTCAGCCGCGCGTTACGATGGGCCATGAGGGTGTCCTCTCCTCGCTACTGCCGTGCTGTCACACACAGCAGCGGGCGAGGCCCCTCATCCTGTCAACAACCTACGTGGGAACTACACCTAGCGCCTGCCCGCGGTCGGGCGTCCCGAGGCGCCGCCGCGCCTCCGCGAGGCGAGGCGCGCGCCTCAGCGCTCGAGGATGCGCCGCGCCGGGTGCTGGAGCTGCTCGACGAGCGCGATCGCGCCGATCGCCGCCGCCACGATGCCCAGCACCACGGGCGGCTGCGCGTCGGCGGCGAGCACCAGCGCCACGACGAGCGCCGCGAGCACGCCGAGGCGGGGCAGCAGCAGCTGCCTCGACGCCCGCGCCCAGGCGGCGGCGCCTCCCCCCACGAACAGCACGAGGCCCAGCGCCAGCGCCACGACTCCCGCCGTCTCCAGGTGCTCGCCGGGGTGCAGCACCATCTCCTCGAAGCCGACGGCGATGCCGATCACACCGCCGACCACCGCGAAGTGCGTGAGGCTGAACGTGTCGCGGGCGAGCTGCGCCTCCGTGGCTCGCGGCTCGCGCTCGAGCTGCGCCTCCAGCGCGTCCTTCAGCCAGCCGAAGTAGCTCCACCACAGCAGGCAGGTGACGGCGACCGCGCCGACGGCGACGCGCAGCAGCTCGCCGGTGCGCGGGGCGTCCGCGACGATCACGCCCACCACGATCAGCGACTCGCCGAGCGCGATGATCACGAACAGCCCGTGCCGCTCCACGAAGTGCCCGGCGCGGAGCTGCCAGCCCTCGTAGCCGCCGGCCACGGCCGTCGCGGCGATGTCCAGCAGCACGGCGCCCAGCCAGAACCACCCGCGCACGTCCGCGTCGGCGAACCCGCCGGCGATCACCACGACCATGCCGGGGATCGACGCCAGGACGAAGCGCCGCACGGCCACGAGCTGCTGGGAGTGCTCGGAGGCGACGACGAGGTAGATCGCCATGCCGATCCCACGCACGGCGACTTAGGGCACGGCGAACCACAGTCCCACGTCGTCGGTGAAGGCCTGACTCACCGACGCGGCCATGATGAAGGCGACCGCGGTCGCGACCAGCGTCGTGAGCCGCACCAGCCCGTGCTCCGTGTCGGAGGGATTGAGCGCCCACGTCCACTGCGTCCACGCCCACCAGATCATCCAGAAGATCAGCAGCGAGCGCGCCGCGCCCGCCCAGTCGAGGTGCTCCAGGGTCAGCGCCGTGACCTCGGTGAGCGCGAAGACGAAGACGAGGTCGAAGAAGAGCTCGACGAAGGTCGCGCCCTGCCCCTCGGGCACCGCGAAGGGAGGCCCGAGCCGCCGCGCCGCCGGTGCCGTCGTCGCCTCGCTCATCGCTCGCCCTTCCGCCGCTCCGTCGACGCGGCTGTAGCGTAGGCTGGCGGGCGGCTGGTGCCGAGGCGAGCGGCGTCGCGCCCTGCCTCGATTCGGCGCGTGCCGGCCGCAACGTGGCCCGGAGGATCACGCGCGGCGCCGAATCTACCTGTCATCGGAGACGAGAACGCCGGTCGTCGCGAGTCTCGGTCCGGTCGCCGCAGGTCCGATTCGGCTGGTTGGCGACCCGGCACCGGCTCTCGCCGGGTCGCCAGGTGTGAGCCGCGCGGAGTGGTCTGCTTGACGCTTGCTCGACCCTTCACCCACCGGGTCGCCGCTTGCTCAACACGCCCCGGCAACCGCCCCCCTCGACCATGGACCAACGTGGGGGGAGAGTGCCGATGCGACGGTCAGCCAGGTCACGCGCGGGTAAGTTCATCGCGTTCGCGGCGATCGCCGCGATCTGCCTCGTGCTCGCCTGGGCGGCCGCGCTACAGACGAGTGGCGGGCGGACGTCCATCGAGGCGACGTCGGCCCCGGGCCGCGAGGCTCCGCCGTGGGTGGGTGCGCAGGCGGTGTCGCGGCCCGCGAGTACACCCGAGGCGACGCCCTCGCCCGTCCCGGAAGCTGGCTCGACGCTGGCTCCGTCACCCGATGCCGCGGTGGCAACGCCGCCGCAAGCAGGGTCGCCGCCTCCGCTGACCGACGGCAGCCCCGCCCCGACAGTCCCCGCCTCGGGCTCGCCTGCGGACGCCCAGCCGAGCGCTCCGACGATTCCGACGAGTGGTAGCCCGGCCCCGGCGGTCCCCGCCGCGACCTCACCCTCGGAAGCGCAGCCGAGCGCCCCGCCGACGATTCCATCGACCGGCGGCAGCCCCGCGCCGGCAGTCCCCGGCGCAGGCTCGCCTCCGGTAGCCCCACCGACCGTTCCATCGACCGACGGACCGGCGCCGCCCTCCGTGGTCCACCCCTGCGGCCCCATCGAGTCCAACCCCGTGCCCTGGACGGCGAGCGCGACCGTCACCCTCACGCCCACGGGCGGTGCGGTGAGCATCGCCGGTGGCTCCCTCTGCGAGGCGCTTGCCGCCGGCGGCTTGCTGCTGGAGGGCATTGTCAGCTTCGACCGGTCGGGCGGCTCGGGCGACTAGCGGCAGGTGTGGTCGCCGCGAGCCGCCGCCGGTCCCGCACCCCGCTCAGTACGCCCCGAGCTCGCGCAGCCTGCGGTCGCTGATGCCGAAGTAGTGCGCGACCTCGTGCCGCACGGTGTGCTCGACCAGCGCCGCCAGCTGCTCGCCGTCGCGGGCCATGCGCTGGAGCGGCTCCTGGAAGAGGACGACGACGTCGGGCATCGCGAGGTTGTAGCCGGACGTGCGCTGCGGGAGCGGCACGCCGCGGTAGACGCCGAGCAGCGTGCCACCGCGAGTCGTGCCCGTCATGTCGAGGTCATCGGGGTCGGCCCAGTCCTCGACGATGAAGCTGACGTTCTCGAAGCGGTCGCGGAAGTACCGAGGCAGAGCGGCCACGGCCTCGCGCACCAGCGCCTCGAACGCCTCACGGTCTACCGCATGCATCGCCCCACCGTACGCGCGGAGATGCCGTGCCGCCCGCGCGTCGTCGCGCGCGCTCCGACCCGCGCGTCCACCGACACTCGACCTTCGCGCGCGACACTGACTCATCAGCCCTCGGTGCATGTGGCGGTCGCGTCGTGGATGCGCTGCCTCCGCTCCAGAGAACGCGAGGGCTCGGCGACTTCACCGTGGAGGCTCGATGACGCTTCGTGCGATTGTCTTCGTCGGGCTGCTGTTCACGTTCGCATCGCTCGCTGGTGTCGTTGTCGGCGCTCGTACCGCAGCGGGTGACGCCGACTCGCCCCGCCCAGCCACCGCAGCGGGTGACGCCGACTCGTCCCGCCCCGCCACCGCCGCGGCTGACGCCGACTCGCCCCGCACACCCACCGCCACGCCGGAAGCCGTCGCGCCGCTGGAGCTTGTCGACGTCACGAGTAGCCCCTCGACGCCGGGAGCCGGTGAGCGCTACGAGGTGAGCGTGACGGTGCGAAACACAGCGGCACGCGCGCTGGTCTTCCTGCTCGACGTGGAGTCGTACGTCGAGGTCGCCCCCGACGACTGGACGAAGGACCCTCAGAGGGTCAAAGACGGAGTCAGCCTCGATGGAGGCGCGACTCGCACCTACACCTTCGACATGGAGTCGGCGGAGGCCGGCCCCCACGTGGTGAAGGTCGGCGCGTTCTCACCCGGCTGGTGGGAAGTCATCGTCTTCTGGGATGAGGCGCTCCTCATGACGGTGAATCCCGCCGAATAGGGCGCCGCGCTCGGCCGACCGGGCGACCTCCTCGCGGCGTCGTTCCCACGTCACCCGGGCGGGCCCTTCCGAAACGAGCCGTCCGGGGTACCGGCGAAGCAGCCCACCACCCAGGGATAGCTGTCGGTCACGTAGTAGCCGTAGCTGCCGTCGCGCACCATCCCGTTGCATGCGTCGAGGTCGCCCTCGCCCGTGAACTCGTAGTCGTCGATGAAGGCTCCATCGTAGTTCCCGCCGGGGAAGGCACTCTCCCCGGGCTGGCTGACCCGGGCACCCGCTCTGAGCGCGTAGCCCGACACCGCCCTGCGGATCCGGCCGCCCTCATCCACGTGCGGCCCGTAGATCGGAAACCCATCTGCTGCGAAGCCGATGACGCCCGACGCACTGCCGCCCGGCGCGTCGTACAACGCAGCGGGGTCACCGTGGTAGTGGTACGCGCCATCGGGCTGGGTGTGGGCGTTGTTTCGGTCGGTGCCGAAGCCGTTTCCCGGAAACATGGGGTCGTAGCGCCAGGGCGTTCCCGCCTCCATGCACCCGATGCGCTCCCGGCCGAGCGGATCGGGTCCCACGCCGTAGCAGGCCGCCCCCAGCTGGTCGAGCTTCACCCCGTTGAGGAAGACGTCGTTGTCGAAGGTCAGGCTCAGGGCGGTCGGTGATCGCGCGGCGGTTGGCAAGCGAGGGACGGTGAAGCTCTCGTCGACCTCGGACACCGGGCTCGCGAAGGCCCCCGCGTCGTTGAAGTCGTGGTTCGGGATGCCGTTGCTGCTCAGCGTGCAGTCCCCGGCGTTCGCGGTGATCTCGACCGCTGCCGTGAAGTCCACGTCGCGGCCCAGGTCGGTCACCGACGTCCCGTACTCGCCCACGTAGGACGCACAGTCCGGGCCCCGGCTGGTGAGCCGAGCGTCCGTGATGTCGGTTGCCCCGTCGTCGTCTCCACGGCTCGAGTCCTCTGCGCCCCGTGCCTCCGTCGAGCTTCCTTCTCCCACGGAGTCCTCGCCGTCCCCGTCGCCGCACGCCCCCAGCGCGAGGGCGATGCAGAGGGCGAGGAGGGGAACGAGCCAACGGACGGACGCGAGGCGGATCACAGCGCTCTACCTCCCGCCCGCCGAGCATCGGCACCGCCGCAGCAGCGCGATCGGATGTCTTCGAGCGCTCGATGTCGCTCACCACGAGCAGCGTGGCCAGCTCCACCCGCTCCGCCGCCGCACCATCGCGCCCGGGACTTGTCGCGCGCAACAGCACCTGCTACGACGCCGGCATGTTCTTCCATATCCTCCTCTGGAACCTCTACCCCGACGCGGACCCGGCGGATGTCGCCGAGGGGATGCGCCGGATGCAGCGCGAGAACACCCGTCGACGTGAAGCGGCTCACCTTCGGACGGCTCGCGGAGCTGCCCGCGGCCGGCCCGTTGCCCGCCGGCGAGCTGCGTCGCGGGCCCGGTGGCCTGGAGCCGGTGGGTGCGGGCTTCGAGTGCTTCTTCCTCATGGACTTCGAGGACAACCCCGCCTACCGGCGCTACGTCGACTCCGACGCACACATGGACTTCGTCTGGGAGACGTGCGCCGCGCGGTGGTCTCGGTTCATGTCCATCAACCAGATGCACGAAGAAGGCACCCCGCTCGCTGCGGCAACCACCAGCGGCGCCGGCTCGCTCCTTGCCCTCGTGCAGTGGGACACCGACCACGCGATGACCGAGCTGGAGGCCGCAGAGATACTGTCGGCGGCCGTTGCGCTGCGCGACGCAGCGCCTGGCGTGGCGGGCCTGATGGCGGGCCGAGGCTTTCTCACCGATCCGGGCAGCGGGGAGAAGGTCGTCGACCGCTCGTTGCTGCGCCCGCGACAGGAGCCCCGACCCTATCACCTCGTTGGGGGGCCTCCGCGCTCCGGCATGGCGCTCGAGTTCGCCGACGCTCGCGCGTACCAGTCCTTCGCCGGGAGCGATGCGTGGGCGAGCTTCGTCGAGCGCTGGGCGCCGCGATGGACGCGCACGTGGCATCTCCCGATGACCGTCGAGTGGGGCTAGGCAGCACCCGCCACCCATCCTCTCGGAATCACGTTGTGGGCACGAGACGCGAGCTCCGGTCGCAGGCGATTCCCTGAAGGGCGACCGTTCGCCCTCGAGACCGCTCCATTCGTCGTGAGGCGGGGTGAGGCCCGCGCGCTCGGCGTGAGCTGGCCTCCACTGTCGGGCGCCGCCCGTGCCTCCAGCCCGTCTGGCAGCCGCTCCCGACGCGCCGACCACGGGAGAGGCCGGCCTTCGGCGCGAACCTGAGCACGTTGTGCATCGCGGGCGGTACGAAACCGGTGGCGGGAGTGCGTGGGAGTCGAACCCACCCAGGACTGCGACGCAGCCCCACTACGGTTTTGAAGACCGCGGGCACCACCGGGCACCATCCACTCCCACGGGACTGTCCGCCACTCTCAGCCTACCCGAGCGTTCTATCCGGAACGACGGGGCGAGGGGCCGCGGTTTCTCTTCGATTCGCTCGCAGTCTCGCGATGTCGCCCCCACCGAACCGCCGCCCGGGCCGTTTTGCAGCAATTTGACAGCAACCCGGATCAACGGGCCGCCGGCGCTGCCGAGAGCAGCCGCGCCACGCTGTCCGTGGCCTCGCGCGCAAGCTCGGGCGCGAGGTGCGCGTACACCTCGGACGTGACCGCGATCGTCGAGTGCCCCAACACCTCCTGCACCACCTTGAGCGGCGTTCCAGCTGCCAGCATAAGCGAGGCAGCAGTGTGGCGAAGGTCGTGGACCCGGATGTGGGGTAGCCCGGCTCGCGCGAGCGCAGTATCCAGACGCCGTCGCACGGCCTTCGCATCGGTCGGCCAGCCCTGCTCGTTCGTGAACACCAGTCCCCACTGGTCCAGCCAGCGCGGTCCGGCGCAGCGTCGGTCCTCGGCCTGGGCGGCGCGACGCGCGCTCAGTAGGGCCGCCGTCTCCTGAGGAAGTGGAAGGCGCCGCCGAGAGCGGTGCGTCTTCGTCTCCACCAGGCGGTATTCGCCATCGAGGCGTTGAAGCGCGCGCTCGACGCGAAGCTCTCCGCGCTCGAGGTCGAGCATGTCCCAGGTCAGTCCGAGCAGCTCGCCTGATCGCATCCCCGTCATGATCGCCAGGTGAACCAGTGCCTCAAGGCGATCGCCTCGGAGTGCTTCGAGCAGGGAACGAGCCTCGGGCACGCTCAGCGGCCGGATCGGCTCCCGCACAACACGTGGCGGTGAGACGAGCTTCGCGGTGTTCTGACCGACCAACCCGTAGCGATGAGCGTCGCCGAGGATGCGTCGTAGCAGGGCGTGGTGGTTCTTCACCGTTTGCGGAGAGAGCCCCACCTCTAGCTTGGCGTTCATGTACGCCTGGATGCGCGCGGGTGTGAGTTCGGCGAGGCGGGTGCGACTGAACTCGGGTAGCAGGTCGTGGTAAAGGATCGACCGATACCCGTGGGTGGTGCGCGGGCGCAGGCGAGGTCGGGCGATCTCCTCGAGCCACTTCTCAGCGAACGAACCGAATGCGACTCGTTGCGGGGGGATCGGCAGTCCCTGACCCGCAAGATGCTGTGCTTGGCGAAGTCGCTCCGCGGCGTCGGCGCGCGTGCGCGAGTAGAAGTGCTTCCGCTTGCCATTCGGCAGCGTCAGGCTCGCCCCCCACCGACGGTCCTTGCGCCGGTAGATGCTCCCCTCGTTATTCCCGCGCTTCGCCACTCTCGAGCTCTCTAGGCTGGCGGAGGGCCTTCCTCACCCACTCCTTTACCCAACCCGTGTACCACTTGATCGCGCGAACGCGGGCATCGTTTAGGAAGTCTTTCTTTTGCTGCTCGCTCGCCGGTGGATTGGCCCCGGCCGGCATGATCTCGTCGATCGCCCCATATAAGTCGTTCAGGAACTGCCGTTGGTGCTCCGGATCGTGCAGGCCGGGCTGCAGCCGGAACATCGAGGCGATCTGTGCGGCGGTTGTCTCGGGGCGCTCGTCCCCACGCGGGTGGAAGGCATGCCACAGCAGGTCGGCGTCGCGATTGAGCATCGCGTCGTGAGCCATATCTGTGTTGCGCACCATGTCTGAGGAGACGAACTCGTAGGCGGCGTCGGCCGCGATGAGGTCCACCTCGTCGGCGTCCTCGCGAAGGAGGGCGCTGGATGGGATGTGGACGCGGCCGGCGGTGTAGCTCCTCCGGTAGATCTCGCGGGCCACGTCGCCTCGCCACGGGGCGAACGCGAGGAACTGCTCCACGTCCGTCATGGGCTGCTTCAACTCGACGCGGCGAGCGCAGATGCGCGCGACCACGTACGCCCGCCATGGCGGGAGATCAGAAGCCATCACTCGTGCCGCCGCAACGAACGAGGCTTCGCGCCGCGTGAGCGAGACGATCCGCCCTCGCGTTCGGATGGCCGTCTCCCGCAGGACGTCCGCAATACGCTCGGCGACCTCCGCAGACCCCATGGAGTCGGCCACTTCATTCAGGTCGAACGCCCCCGAGGGGTCGCGAGGAGCAATCTCGTTGGACCAGCGCTGCAGCGTCTTGCGCGATGGGAGATGGCGTTCGGCGAACCCATCAGCTTGCTCCAGATGTCGAAGGACCTGCGTGGGAGTCCAGCCGCGCAGAAACCGGTCTTCGGCAAGCTCGCGGATGTCAGGATCGAGCGAGCGTCGATCGGCCATCAAAGTCCCTGTGATGTCCATAAGTGTCCCTCATATGCCGCATGACGGGTCTGACTGGCTCTACAATGCCTCTACGTATCGCGGATTGCAAGCTCACACGGACGGATCCATGACTGACGAGCGCGTCTTCTTCTCGGCGGCGGACGCCGCGTCCTATCTCGGCATCGGACGCTCCGCCTTCTACGCGCACTTCCTCACGCCGCGTCGATTGCCCACCGTGCGTATCGGCAAGCGTGTCCTGATACATCGTGAGGACTTGGAGCACCTGGCCGCCGAACTGCGCGAGCAGGCTGCCGAAGACGCGACTCGCCACGCCAAGGGAACAGCGGAGATCTTCGGAGCGTTGGCGACCTGGGACCGATCGGTGGGGCGGAGGGAGACGCGGTGACCGGCTCCGAACCCCCCGCTTGTGCAGCTGGGGCACCGGAGATGACTGGCGCGAGCCTCGAGCCTCGGCACCGGGCGATGCTGGGTTCGTCCGCGATCGCCGACGAGGTGATCGCCGAGCGCGGTTACTTCACCGCGACGAGGAAGGTGCAGCTCGGCGACCTGGGGTTCCCGGCTTCGCAGCAGATTGTGCCGGCGCTTGTGGTTCCTGTGTGGGCACCCCACGGGGAAGTCGTCCTCTACCAAACGCGACCCGATCAGCCGCGGATGCGTCACGGCAGGGTCGTGAAGTACGAGACGCCGCGCGACAGCCGGACGACGCTCGACGTCCCGCCGCGCGCGCGGCCCCTGCTCGGCGACCCGAGCGTTCCCCTCTTCGTCACAGAGGGCGTGAAGAAGGGCGACGCGCTCGCGAGCCTGGGGCTCTGCGCAGTCGCTGTGCTTGGCGTCTGGAACTTCCGCGGGACCAACGAACACGGCGGCAAGACGCTACTCGCGGATTGGGAGTCGGTCGCCCTCAACGGCCGCGAGGTCTCCATCACCTACGACTCCGACGTGATGGTCAAGCCAGCGGTCGCCGCGGCGATGGCCCGACTCGCGCCTGCGCTCGAGGCCCGCGGTGCGCACGTCTCCTTCGTCTACCTCCCTTCCGGGTCGGCGGGAGAGAAGGTCGGAGTGGATGACTACCTGGCCTCCGGTCACACCGTCGACGACCTGCTCGGGCTGGCCACGACGGAGCTCCGCGAAGCGGCCGCCGGCGACGCGGCTCGTGATGGCGTTGACGGAGCGCAGGCCGACGTGCTCGTGGCGGTCGGCCGACGCGCAGAGCTATTCCACGATAGGCAGGACAGACCGTTCGCGTGGGTAGAGGTCGACGGCCATCGTGAGACCTGGCCCGTCAACGCCCGGTCGTTCACGCGCTGGCTCAAGCACACGTTCTACACGGAGGAGGGGAAGGCACCCGGCCGCGACGCGGTCGCCAACGCCCTCGGCGTGCTGGAAGGGCTAGCTGTCTTCGACGGCCCGGAACACGACCTGGCGGTGCGCATCGCCCGCCACGAGGGCGCGATCTACTACGACCTCGCCGACGCGCACTGGCGCGCCGTCCGCATCGACGAGAGCGGCTGGAAGATCGTCGACCAGCCACCGCCCCTCTTCCGCCGCTATGCGCACCAAGCGCCACAGGTGCTGCCGATGAGCGGCGGCGATGTGAACGGGATCTTCGACTTCCTCAACGTGCGGCCCGCGGATCGCCTCCTGCTCGCGGCCTGGCTCGTCGCCGCCTTCGTGCCGGACATCCCCCACCCGATCCCCAACTTCCATGGGGAGAAGGGCTCAGGGAAGTCGCTTGGCCAGCGCGTCCTGCGGCGGCTGATCGACCCCTCGCATGCCGAGGCGCTGACGTTTCACTCGGACGTGCGCGAGGTGGTGCAGCAGCTCGCTCACCACTACGCGCCCATCTACGACAACCTCGACGGGCTCGCTCCGTGGCTCTCCGACCTGCTGTGCCGGGCGGTAACCGGCGAGGGGTTCAGCAAGCGCGAGCTCTACTCTGACGATGACGACGTCATCTACTCCTACCGTCGGATCGTCCTGCTGAACGGCGTGAACGTGGTTCCGCAGCGCTCCGACCTGCTCGACCGCAGCATCCTGGTCGAGCTCGAGCGCATCGCCCCCGAGCGGCGGCGCGAGGAGCGGGAGTTCTGGGCGCGTTTCGAAGAGGCGCGTCCGCACCTGCTAGGTGCGATCTTTGACGCGCTCTCCCGCGCCATGGCGATCTACGACCAGCTCGACCTCCCGGCCTTGCAGCGCATGGCCGACTTCAGCCGCTGGGGCGCTGCGGTGGCCACCGCGCTCGGCTTCGAGCCAAGCTCCTTCTCGGACGCCTACACGACCAACATCGAGGCGCAGACCCGCGAAGCGGTTGAGAGCGACCTGGTGGGTGCGGCGATGCTCGCGCTGCTCGACGGTCGCGACGAGTGGCAGGGCACGCCGACCGAACTCCTGATGGCGCTGGAGGATGCAGGCGAACGCGCACGGCTGTTCCGGCGCAACGCGAACGGCAAGGTCGACGCTCGGGGCTGGCCCGGCGCGCCCCACATCCTCTCGCGGCGCCTGCGACAGGTTGCAAGCAACCTCGCCGACCTCGGGTTCGTGATCGACGGCGGCCGCGGTGACAGCCGGTCAATCCACATCCGCCGCACGACCTCGCAGGGTGAGGAAAGTAGCGACGGTAGCGACGAGATCAGAGGCGACGAACACGCTCACCCCGACGCTACCGACGCTACCGTCGCTGAAATCGGCGCCTCCGCGGGCGAGCTGTGGGAGGCACTGGTTCCGTGAGCCCGCTCGAGGTGATCCGGCAGATCGAAGCCCTCGGCGGCTCACTGCACGTCGAAGGAGATCAGCTCCGGGTACGGGCCGCGGCACCGCTGCCCGAGGAGTTGATGACCGCGCTCACGGAGCAGAAGCCGGCGGTGAGGATCGCCCTCGGCGCCCCCCTCGACGCGACGGTCGCCGGGATCCTCGTGGACATCCGCCCGCATCTCTCCCCCGCCCTCAGGCAGCTCTCTGATGACCGACTGCTGGCGCTGGTCAACTGGAACATCATCACCGCCTGGGACCGGGCGGTGAGAAGCGCTAGCGAGAGGGTGCCTACTGGGGGACGGAAGGGTGGCAGCAGGTGACCGCGAAGTCGCCGGCGCTCCACGTCGAGCAGCTCCCCATCGACGACCTGCACCCCGATCCTGCGAACCCGCGCCGCATCTCCGATGCCGAGCTCGAGGCACTGACGCGCAGCATCCGCGAGTTTGGGTTCGTGGACCCGATCATCGCTCGGCGCGAGGACCGCACGGTCATCGGCGGGCACCAGCGCTTGGTCGCCGCACGGCGCCTCGGCGTGGAGACGGTGCCGGTCGTGCTCGTGGACCTGTCGGTCGAGCAGGCGCGCCTCCTCAGCCTTGCCCTGAACAAGATTGCTGGGTCCTGGGACGAGGAGCTGCTGGCCCGCCAGCTCGCCCGGCTCGATCCCGTGCCGGAAGTCGACCTGAGCCTCTCGGGCTTCACTGACAAAGAGGTCGGTGACCTGCTCCGGTCACTCGACGCGCGTGCTCGCCGCGAGCGCCTGGAAACCTTCGATCTCGACGAGGCGCTCGAAGAGGCCGGGCGCTCCAACGCTCGCACAAGGCCCGGCGACCTCTGGCTGCTGGGGGAGCATCGACTGCTGTGCGGCGACAGCACGAAGGGCGAGCACGTGGCGCGGCTGATGGCTGACCAGAAGGTTGCGATAGCGTTCACCGACCCTCCGTACAACGTCGCCTACGGCGACCATGGCGGGCACCAGCGCGGAGCGAAGCGCCGCCGTGTTGCCAACGACGCGATGCAACCCGAAGCGTGGGAGGCCTTCTGCCGGGGCTGGGCCGAACAGCTCCTCCACAGCGTCGGCGGTGCCATCTACGTGTGCATGTCGACGAAGGAGTGGCCGCTGGTGTCGCGGGTGCTCGAAGAGGCCGGCGCGCACTGGTCGGACACGATCATCTGGGCCAAGGACCGGTTCACGCTCGGGCGCGCGGACTACCAGCGGCAATACGAGCCCCTCTGGTATGGCTGGCGCGAGGGCGCGACGCACCACTGGTGCGGCGACCGCGACCAGGGCGACGTCTGGCAGATTCCGCGCCCCGCGGCCTCGGACTTGCACCCGACCACGAAGCCGCTCGAACTCGTCGAGCGGGCGATCGGGAACAGCTCACGCATCGGCGACGGGGTGCTCGACTTGTTCCTCGGCTCCGGGACGACGCTGATCGCCGCTGAGCGCACCGGCCGCGTCTGCTACGCGGTGGAGCTCGACCCGCACTACGTCGACGTCGCGCTGGCCCGCTGGGAGGCCTTTACCGGGGAGCGAGCCCAGAAACAGATCGAGGTGGAATGACGCCCAACCGCCGCGTGAAGGCCCGCACCGCCGAACGACGCGAGAAGACGTTGCAGCTGGCCCGCTCCGGGATGCCCTACCGGCAGGTCGTCCGCGCTCTCGAGCAGTCCGGGATCAAGACCTCGCCGGCGACCGTCTCGCGCGACCTGGAGTTCCTCTACCGCGAGTACCGCGAGCAGTCGCTGGCTTCAGTCGAAGACGCGATGACGCACGACCTCGAGCGGCTCGACGATTTACTACAGAGCCTCTGGTTCAGTGCCCGCGCCGGCAACCTCAAGGCTGCCGACCGCGTGCTGCGAGTGATCGAGCAGCGCGCCCGCATTCTTGGCTATGGGGACGTGGCGCTGCGCGAACGAGCGCGGGAGCAGATGGCTAGCGACCTGACCGCTGAAGAGGAGGCGGTGCTGCTCGCGACGCTTCAGGCGCTGCGTGCGGGGCGTGTGCCGCCGATCTTCGACGAGGCCCGCTACCTGCCCTTGGCTGCGGGCACCGGGCCGATGCCCCCCCTTGAGGTCGTCGACGCCAAGATCCGCGAGGACTAGTCGATGGTGCTCCACTTGCGGCGCCACGCGCTCGACTCCGACCGCCCGGAGACACCAGCGCAGCTGCACGCGTTCTTCGCGCGGCTCGGCTTCTCTATCGCCACCCAGGCCGTGATGCCGGGAATGACCGCCCCGATGGAGGCGCTCTGGCACATCTATCGCCGCACCTGGCCGGTGCTGCAAGTAATGGGTGGACGTGGCTCCGGCAAGACCCGCGGCCTCTCACTGGTTGAGGCGGCGAAAGCGAAGTTCTACCCCGGCTACTCGATCGCCCATATCGGCGCGACGAGGGCGCAGGCGATGCGCTGCTACGGCTACTTCCGTCAGTACGTAGGTCCTGGTGGCGGCTTACAGGGCGACGTATGGAAGACGCGGCTCACTGACACCGTCTGGCGCAACGGTTCGCACATGGAGGTGCTGCCCGGGACCGTGAACGCCGTGTCCGGCGGCCACCCGGTGCTGATGTCGATCGACGAGTTCGACTTGCTCGACCAGCAGGTGTTCCAGCAAGCGATCGGGATGCCGCAGTCGGACGTCGCTGCTGGCTACTCGTCGCAGATCGTGCTCACTTCGGCGCTGTACCACTCCAATGGCGCGATGCGGACGCTGCTGAGCTCTGACCAGCCGCCGGTGACGCTTCGCTGGACCGTGATCGACGCGATGGAGCCCTGTGACGGCCGTCGGGGGCGACCGGCCTGCTTGGACGCGATCGCCGCCCACTCGGGTCAACCGCCCTCGAATCCACCGCGCTGCCCGCTCTGGGACATCTGCCGGGGCCGCGCGCAGAACGCGACCGGTCACAAGGCGCGTGAGGACGTGATCCACGAGTTCGACCTCGCCGACGACTTCACGTGGCGTACCCAGTACATGAGCGAGGACGCCGAGCGCGCCGGGCTCGTCTACGAGCACTTCGACGCGAACGCCTCGGACGACGGCTCCACCAATGTCACCGCACTCGCCGAGTACGACCCATCGCTCCAGGTCTACTGGGGATTGGACGAGGGCTGGGAGCACCCGTCGGTTTGCCTCTTCATCCAGCAGCGAGACGACGGGACCTTTGTGGTCTTCGATGAGGTCTACGAGCGCCACCTCGAGCACGACCGCTTCCTGGACTGCCTGCATCAGCCCTTCGGGCTCGACGGCCGGTCTCGAGAGTCCTGGTTCCGGGCAGTCAGGGGCACGAAGCCGCGTGGCCCCTATGCGAAACCGCGGCGCGTATATCCCGACCCGTCTGCGAAGCAGCTCCAGGCGGCGATCGCCAGGCGACTTCGGTCGGGCGCCCGCGTGCGCACCCGTCAGACGATGGTCGCCGACGGGGTTAGCCTTCTGCGGCGCTACGTCCGAACGAACCGCAACGAGCGCAGGCTTCTCATTCACCCCCGGTGCGAGAACCTGATCCGCGAGATGGGCTCGTGGCGGCTGACGCAGGCCGCCCCCGGCGTCTGGGAGGATGAACCAGAACCGAACGTGGGGAACCGGAATCCCAGCCACGCCGCCGACGCTCTCCGGTACGCCATGGTCGCGATGGTCGGGCGCCGCCTACCCGGTGTCGCGTGAGATCCGTGGCCACCTCCCACGCCCGCGAGCGGATCGACCGAGATCCTCCGTGCAGCAGTACGTCGCGACGGGCGCTACGCACCCCGGCTAGACTGCGCGAGGCTGCGGAGTAACCACGGCCGTACTTAGGGAGACTCCGGTGGTCGTTGCCCTCATCACGAAGATTCGCGAGTGGATCGCCAGCCTGCGAGGCAGCCGCACGTAGATGGTTGCACCAGCACCGCCGAAACCACCGCCCGCACCTCCGCGCCCACCGAGGCGTGGCCGACGGCTGATTCGCAGGCTGCGTGCGCTCCCAGCAAGCAGCGCCCAGGGCCTGCGCTTCGTCGTGCAAGACGGCAACCGAGAGGAGGTTGGGATGCCTCAATGTAAGGCAAGGACTACCGCAGGAACGCGGTGTCTCTTCCAGGTGGCCACTCCGTCACCGAGCCTCTGCAGCCGCCACCAGCAAGTGCGGGCGCAGGGCAACTCTGTAGTGAACTTCGAGACGGGACGGAAGTTCCCCGCGCCGCGCTAGCCGGCGCGCGGACTGCATGCCGGTCAACCTCAATGGCGCGCGTCGAACCTATCCCTGATCCGTTGCGTATCCGTCGGTTCGCGACAGACGTTCGGTCAGCCGTGCGCGTAGGAGCCCACTGGCGGCGAAACGGGAGAGGCTGATGGAGAACTACATCTGTGCAACGTGTGGGGTCGAATACACGGAGAGCGATGAGCCACCGGCAACCTGCATGATCTGTGACGACGAGCGGCAGTTCGTCGGGTGGAACGGGCAGCAGTGGACGACCATGGCCGCGATGCAGGAGGCGGGCCATCGCAACGAGATCCGCGAGGAGGAGCCCGGACTGATCGGCATCGGGATCACGCCTCGCTTCAGCATCGGGCAGCGCGCACTCCTGGTGCTGACCCCAGGCGGAAACGTCCTCTACGACTGCATCAGCTACCTGGATGAGAAGGCCCGCGCGGATATTGAAGCCGTGGGCGGAATCCAGGCCATCTGCCTGTCCCACCCGCACTTCTACAATGCGATGGTCAGCTGGAGTCATGCGTTCGGACGCGCGCCGATCTACATTCCCGACGCGGACCTTGAATGGGTCGCTCGGCCCGACCCCGTCATCCAGTCGTGGGACGGAGCGCCGCTGGAGCTCGTTCCAGGTGTCACCCTCGTTCAGGTTGGTGGCCACTTCCCCGGCAGCGCAGTCCTCCATTGGGACGGAGCCTGACCCGGTTCTCCGGACAGTTCACGTGTAGACATCATGCTGCTTCCGCGGCGGCGGCGGGCCTCCTTTCGTACTCCACGGGGCTGAGATCGCCGATCGAGGTGTGACGGCGGCGCGGGTTATACCAGCCCTCGATCCATTCGAAGATCGCGGAGGCGAGCTCGGCCCGGGTCGTCCAGCTGCGGCGGTCGAGCAGCTCGAGCTGCAGCGTCCCGAAGAACGACTCCATCATCGAGTTGTCGACAGCCGACGCGACCCGGCCCATCGAGCCGAGCAGGCCGGCGGTGCGGAGGCGGTGCCCGAAGGCCCACGACGTGTACTGCTCGGGTTCAAGGGGTCGTCGCAACACCGCCTTGTGCAGCGGAGAGTAGGTGTTCGTTGAGTGCCTCGGCGGGAGTCTTCCATCCGAGGGTCTTGCGGGGTCGAGTGTTGAGCGCGAGAGCGACGGCGGCGAGGTCCTCGGCAGAGTGCCGAGACAGGTCGGTGCCTTTGGGGAAGTACTGACGCAGCAGGCCGTTGGTGTTCTCGTTGCTGCCACGCTGCCAGGGGCTGTGAGGGTCGCAGAAGTAGATCGGCAGGCCGGTGTCGATGCGCAGCTGCGCGTGCTGGGCCATCTCCGCTCCCTGGTCCCAGGCAAGCGAGCGACGCAGCTGCTCGGGCAGCGTCGTGATCGACGCCGCGATCGCGTCACGCACCGCCTCTGCACCGTGACCGGCCAGCGGGGGGCCGTTCTTGACGGTGGGTTGCTGTCCGTGGCCGTCCATGCGGGGCAGGTGCAGCAGCATCGTGAACCGTGTCGTGCGCTCGACGAGCGTGCCGATCGCCGAGCTGCCCAGCCCGAGGATGAGATCGCCCTCCCAATGGCCGGGAACGGCGCGTTCATCGGCTTCGGCGGGCCGCTGACTGATCATGATCTCGGGGCTGACGAACTTCTTGCCGCGACCGCGGGTTCGCGCTCTGGGCACCCGCAGCGCTCGTCCGGTGCGCAGACATGCGGTCAGCTCACGCCGCAGCGCGCCGCGACCCTGGACGTACAGGGCCTGGTAGATCGCTTCGTGGGAGATCCTCATCGACGCATCATCAGGGAAGTCGACCTGCAGCCGGTTCGAGATCTGCTCCGGGCTCCACGCCTGGGCCCAGCGTCGGTGCTGACGGCGCCCATGTCGACGGCCAATCCAGCGCACCTCAGGGCCGACCACCCCCACACCGTCGGGCCGGACGATCCTGCCTGACAGCCGTTCCTGAACGTAACCATGGAGCTGGTCGTTGCCGGCGAGCTTGGCGACCTTGGGACGCTGCGCACGTCGGTCGGCATGCCACTGCGCCGTGGTCGCTCGATACTCCAGCTTGCCGCTATGTGTCGCAGCGTTCCGGCGTACCTCGCGTGAGATCGTCGACGGAGCCCGGCGGAGCCGGCGGGCGATCGCTCGGCCGCTTGCGCCTTGGGCGCGGAGGATGGCGATCTCCTCGCGCTCAGCGAACGATAGGTAGCGCCCTAACAGCGGCGCCGGACTGGCTGTTGGCATGCCACCACCTTCACGGAACCAGCGTGCTCCGACGGCTGGAGACACACCGGCCGCGGCAGCGGCATCCTCGCTCGACAACCCTTCTGCGATCGCCAGCCAGAACCGTTGGCGATGATCACGACGCGCAACCGGTGGACGGCCTGGAGACCCGCATCGGCGGCCTTCCTGTTGCCTTCGTCGCCCACCCCGGTGGCCTTCCCATCACAACCCCTCACCTCGAGGTGTTGCGATGACCCCTTGAATCCGCCCTGCGATCCCCGGTCGGAGTGCACCACGGTCTCGCCCCGGGTCGGCTGTCGCCGCCAGCGGGCCATCTCCAGAGCGTCGACCACAAGCTCGGTGCGCAGGTGGTCAGCAATGGACCAGCCCACGATCCGCCGTGAGTAGACGTCCAGCACGGCGGCGCAATAGACCTCCCCCTCCCGCGTGGGGTGCTCGGTGATGTCGGTCAGCCAGAGCCGGTCCAGCGCGTCGGCCACGAAGCGCCGGCGCACCAGGTCGTCGTGGACGGCAGGTGCCGGGCGAGCGTGTCTCCCGCGCCGCCGGTAGATTCCATGCAGTCCTGCGCTCCGCATTAGCCGTGCCACCCGCTTGCGACCGCAACGGACGCCCCGCCCGAGCCGCAGTTCGGCGTGCACCCGCGGCGCTCCGTAGCTGCCTCGCGACATGGCGTGGAGCTCCACGATCTGCTCGCTCAGCGCCTGGTCGGCGACGGCGCGGGCCGAGGGCGCCCGCTCTCGCCACTCGTAGTAGCCCGCTGTCGAGACCGCGAGTACCCGGCAGGCCACCGCCGCGACGACCCCGTCGGCGGCAAGCTCACGGACCAGCCGGTATCTCATTTTGGGAGCACGTTCTCGCGCGCGAAGAGGGCGGCGGCGCGCTTCAGAATCTCGTTCTCCATCTCCAGGGTGCGGTTGGCCCGGCGCAGCCGCACCAGCTCCGCCCGCTCGTCGCTCGTCAGGCCCTCTCTGTGGCCCTCGTCGA
>CAXXXY010000003.1:0-40560 GCA_963667515.2 Dehalococcoidia bacterium
GTCGCACACGCGGCCCTACCGCCCGCAGACGAACGACAAAGCCGAGCGTTTCATCCAGATCCTGCAGAACGAGTGGGCCTACGCCCGCCCCTACCGCTCCAACGCCGAGCGGCTGCGCCAGCTCCCACGCTGGCTCTACCGCTACAATCACCGCCGACCGCACGGCGGCGTCGGCGGGGCCGTCCCCGCCTCCCGCCTGTGAACAACCTTCCTGGGTAGTACAGCTAGGCGGCAGCGCTAGGCAGCGGTGCTGCGGGTCTGCACCTTCTTGAGCGCGCCGAAGAGCGTGCGCGTGCCGACGATCTCCACGCCCGCGAGGTCGGCCGAGGTCGTGAGGTGGCGCTGCACCCGCCGGCCGATCGGCTGCGCGGCGACCACGGCGAGCATCGCGGCGGTGACGGCGTTGGGGAAGCGCTTCCACGTCGGCCCGCTGGAGAGGACGCTGGCGGCGGCGAGCGCCGCGAGGAAGCCCGCGACGGCGATGTTGGTGCCGCAGAGTGGGGAGACGGCGAGCCCGGACTCGCCGGCCTGCATCCGCGCCAGCGCCTCGTGCGCGGCGGCGTCCACCTCGTCCACTCCGACCGAGCCGAGCAGGAAGAAGCCGTCGGCGGAGGCGCGGCCCGCCACCCGCATCGGCCCGCGCCTGGCGAGCAGCACCGCGACGGTGGCGTGCTCCAGCCCGTGGTTGCGCCGCACTGCGTCGATCCAGCCGCTTCGCACGAGGCGCCGCTCCCCCCCTGCGCGGCGGAGGGCCGCCGCGCGCGCTTCGAGTATCGGCGGGCGCCCCGTCGCGGGCCAGCGGAGCGGGCGCTAGTTGTAGTTCCCACGTAGGTTGTTGACAGGATGAGGGGCCTCGCCCGCTGCTGTGTGTGACAGCACGGCAGTAGCGAGGAGAGGACACCCTCATGGCCCATCGTAACGCGCGGCTGACGCCGCTGACCCGACTCGAGCTCGTGCGGGAAGTGGACGCCGGCTGGCCCCAGGCTGAGGTCGCTCGCCACTTCCGCGTCTCCCGCCACACCGTTGCCAAGTGGCTGGGGCGCTTCCGGGCGGAGGGAGCGGCAGGGCTCGAGGACCGCAGCTCCGCCCCGCGCGCGCATCCCCGGCGCACGCCGCCCGAGCTGGAGCGACGCATCTGCGCCGTGCGACGCACGCAGGGATTCGGGCCGCATCGCATCCAGTGGGCGCTCGGGGTCGCCCGCTCCACGGTCTACGCCGTGCTGCGGCGCCGCGGCCTCAACCGGCTCGACCGCCTGCACCGCGTCACCCGGGAGCCGGTCCGCTACGAGCACGACGCCCCCGGCGACCTGCTGCATCTCGACGTGAAGAAGCTCGGGCGCGTCCCCGAGGGCGGCGGCAAGCGAATGGCGCCTGGCTTCGCCGAGACGCGCTCCGGGCCGCATTCGCGGCGTTCGCTGGGGCTGGAGTACCTACACGTCGCCGTCGACGACCACAGCCGTTACGCCTACGTCTCCGTCCTGCCCGACGAGCGTGGCGCGAGCTGCGCCGCCTTCCTCGAGCAGGCGCTCGCGGCCTTCCGCCGGCGTGGCGTGCGCGTGCGCCGGGTCCTGACCGACAACGCGAAGGCCTACACCGTCGCCCGCAGCTTCCACGGCGCCGCCGCTGCCGCAGACGTGCGGCTGTCGCACACGCGGCCCTACCGCCCGCATACGAACGGCAAAGCCGAGCGTTTCATCCAGATCCTGCAGAACGAGTGGGCCTACGCCCGCCCCTACCGCTCCAACGCCGAGCGGCTGCGCCAGCTCCCACGCTGGCTCTACCGCTACAATCACCGCCGACCGCACGGCGGCGTCGGCGGGGCCGTCCCCGCCTCCCGCCTGTGAACAACCTTCCTGGGTAGTACAGCTAGCCCCGCGGCAGGCCGAGGCCCCGGGTGGCGATCACGTTACGCTGGATCTCGGAGCTGCCTCCCGCGATGGTCCCGGGGATGCCCGCCACGTAGCCCTGCGTGAAGGACGCCTCCATCGGGGACCGCTGGTCCTTCTCGTCCCACAGGTTCGCGTACAGCCCGAAGACTTTCGTCCCCATGTTCGTGACCCGCTGTGACGCCTCCGACCCAAAGAGCTTCGCGACGGACGCCTCGTGGTTCGGGACCTGGCCCTGGCTCTGGATCGTGATGATGCGCAGCGAGAAGTTGTGCATCACGCCCGCCTCGACGTAGTGCCCCGCGATCTGCTGTCGCAGCGAATCCAGCTCGCTCACGCGCGAGCGCGCCGCGCCTTCGTCGGTGTGGAGATAGTGGACGAGGCGATGGAGACGCCTCTGTTGCGACACCGCCCCCGTGATGTTCGAGCGCTCATTGTCGAGAAGGGTCATCGCGACGTACCAGCCGCGGTTCTCCTCCCCCACGATCTGGTCCGCGGGCACTCGCACGTCCTCGAAGAAGTCCTCGTTGATCTCGTGCCCCCACGAGGCGTCGATGATCGGTCGAACCGACACCCCCGGCGAGCGGATGTCCATGAGCAGGAACGTGATCCCTCGATGCTTCGGCGCCTCGGGGTCGGTTCGACAGAGCATCAGGATCCAGTCGGCGTAGTGACCGTGCGTCGTCCAGATCTTCTGGCCGTTCACGACGTACTCGTCGCCGTCGCGCACCGCACGCGTCTGCAGCGAGGCAAGATCGGACCCAGCGCTCGGCTCGGAGAAGCCCTGCGCCCAGATCACGTCGCCCTTGAGGATCGGCGGGAGGAAGCGTCGCTTCTGCTCGTCTGTCCCGTGGACGATCAGCGCAGGGCCGAGCATGCCGATCCCCACGTTGCTGCCGACGGTGGGGAGGTTCGCCCGCGCCATCTCCTCGTTGTAGATGTACTGCTCCATGGGGCTGAAGCCGCCCCCGCCGTACTCAGTGGGCCAGTGCGGAGCGACCCACCCCTTCTCGGCGATCGCCGAGAACCACTCCTCCGCCGCCTCGGTGGCCGCGGGCTCGTTGGAAGTGCGATCGGTCTGCCACTGGAACATCGCGTGGCGGTGGTTGCTCTCCGCGAGCCGCCGGTAGCGTTCCGGCGCCCCCGTCGCGATCAGCTCCCGTGCTTCGCCCCGGAAGGCCGCCTGCTGCGCAGTGTCGTGCCAGTCCATCCCGTCCCCCGCTCCCGAACGTCGCGGAGGCGTGACCCGCCGCAAGCGTGCGCGCCGCGCACATCCTCGTGCGCATCACGAACCCGATGGTACTGCGAGACGGAGACCGACGGGGGCGACCCGCGGCGCTGTCGCCGCAGAGGTCGAGCACCGCCCGATGGGTCGGCGGGCGTCCCTATCGACACTGACCGCGCCAACGGCGTCGCGCCGCGGCCAACGCCCGGCCTTTCGGCCACTCGACCACCTACACGACAATGAACGTCTACTCGCCCCCTCGCCCCCGAGCTGCGGCGGGAGGCCGCCGACCACCGGGAGCCTTCCTCGAGACTCGCCCCCTGCTCACATGCACCGGTTGCGCCCGACTGCTCCCGGACGAGCCGCGTTGCTCACTTCGTTGCTCACCACGGCTTGCACGGAGGCCGCGAGGAGGCGCATACGCTTGCAGTGCCGGGGTGGCGAAACGGCAGACGCAGCGGGCTTAAACCCCGCGGTCGCTCAGGCGACGTGTGGGTTCGAATCCCACCCCCGGCACCAGATCGCGAGCTGTCAGCGGACTGACAGCGACCCTCGGAGCAGCCGTGAGGGGCGGCCGCCGCCCGCCCGGCGGCGCGCCGAAGGCGCTCTTCAGCCCCGCCCGGCGCGCGTCGATAACCAAGGCGACGACGCGGCGCCAAAGCCGCGCGGCTGAGGAGCTCGACGATGCGCGTGCACCCGTTCTCGATCCGCGGCGTCGAGGATGCCGACTCGCTGCCGCCCGAGGACGCGGCGACCACTCTCGTGCTGCTCTTCGGCGACCCCGACCCGGATCGCGCGGCGCCGCTCGTCGAGGCCGTGCGGGCCCGCTACCCGGACGCGCACCTCCTCGGCTGCTCCACCGCGGGGGAGATCGCGGGCGCCGAGATCCGCGACGGCACGCTGACCGGCGCGGTCGTGAGCTTCGAGCGCACCCGGCTCGCCTCCGTGATGGCGCCCGTGGCCGACGCGAGCGACTCCTTCGCGGCCGGTCGCGCGATCGCCAGCGCGCTCGCCGCTCCCGATCTGCGCGGGGCGCTCGTGCTGTCCGAGGGCCTGCACGTCAACGGCAACGAGCTCGTTCGCGGGCTGAGCTCGGTGCTCCCGCCCGAGGTCATCGTCACGGGGGGCCTCGCGGGCGACGGCGACCGCTTCGAGCGCACGTGGGTGCTGCACGAGGGCCGCCCGGCCAGCGGCGCCGTCGCGGCGGTCGGCCTCTACGGCGACGCGATCCAGGTAGGGCACGGATCGCGTGGCGGCTGGGACATCTTCGGCCCCGAGCGGCGGGTGACGAGCTCGGCGGGGAACGTGCTCTACGAGCTGGATGGGCGCCCGGCGCTCGCGCTCTACAAGGAGTACCTCGGCGACCTCGCCGAGGGCCTGCCGGCGACGGCGCTGCTCTTCCCGCTGGCGGTGAGCGCCGACGACAGCCCCGAGAAGCAGATCGTGCGCACCGTGCTCGCCGTCGACGAGGAGGCGCAGTCGCTCACCTTCGCGGGCGACGTGCCGCAGGGCGCGCGCGCGCAGCTGATGCGCGCGAACTTCGACCGACTGGTGGAGAGCGCCTCGCAGGCCGCGACGCTGACGCGCAGCGCCACCGAGGACGAGGGGCCGACGCTGTCGATCGCGATCAGCTGCGTCGGACGCCGGCTGATCCTGGCCGAGCGCACGGAGGAGGAGCTGGAGGCGGCGCTCGAGTCGCTCCCCTCCAACACCACGCAGGTGGGCTTCTACTCCTACGGGGAGATCTCGCCCTTCGCCACCGGGCACTGCGATCTGCACAACCAGACGCTGACGCTGACCACGCTGGCAGAACGCGCCGGCTAGCTGTACTACCCAGGAAGGTTGTTCACAGGCGGGAGGCGGGGACGGCCCCGCCGACGCCGCCGTGCGGTCGGCGGTGATTGTAGCGGTAGAGCCAGCGTGGGAGCTGGCGCAGCCGCTCGGCGTTGGAGCGGTAGGGGCGGGCGTAGGCCCACTCGTTCTGCAGGATCTGGATGAAACGCTCGGCTTTGCCGTTCGTCTGCGGGCGGTAGGGCCGCGTGTGCGACAGCCGCACGTCTGCGGCAGCGGCGGCGCCGTGGAAGCTGCGGGCGACGGTGTAGGCCTTCGCGTTGTCGGTCAGGACCCGGCGCACGCGCACGCCACACCGGCGGAAGGCCGCGAGCGCCTGCTCGAGGAAGGCGGCGCAGCTCGCGCCACGCTCGTCGGGCAGGACGGAGACGTAGGCGTAACGGCTGTGGTCGTCGACGGCGACGTGTAGGTACTCCAGCCCCAGCGAACGCCGCGAATGCGGCCCGGAGCGCGTCTCGGCGAAGCCAGGCGCCATTCGCTTGCCGCCGCCCTCGGGGACGCGCCCGAGCTTCTTCACGTCGAGATGCAGCAGGTCGCCGGGGGCGTCGTGCTCGTAGCGGACCGGCTCCCAGGTGACGCGGTGCAGGCGGTCGAGCCGGTTGAGGCCGCGGCGCCGCAGCACGGCGTAGACCGTGGAGCGGGCGACCCCGAGCGCCCACTGGATGCGATGCGGCCCGAATCCCTGCGTGCGTCGCACGGCGCAGATGCGTCGCTCCAGCTCGGGCGGCGTGCGCCGAGGATGCGCGCGCGGGGCGGAGCTGCGGTCCTCGAGCCCTGCCGCTCCCTCCGCCCGGAAGCGCCCCAGCCACTTGGCAACGGTGTGGCGGGAGACGCGGAAGTGGCGAGCGACCTCAGCCTGGGGCCAGCCGGCGTCCACTTCCCGCACGAGCTCGAGTCGGGTCAGCGGCGTCAGCCGCGCGTTACGATGGGCCATGAGGGTGTCCTCTCCTCGCTACTGCCGTGCTGTCACACACAGCAGCGGGCGAGGCCCCTCATCCTGTCAACAACCTACGTGGGAACTACACCTAGCCGATGCACCCGCTACTCCAGCGCCAGCTGCGCCGCCTCGGCATCGAGCCGGGCGAGCGCCCGATCACGTCGCGGGAGGCCGACGCGCTTCTGGAGCGGGTCAGCGCGAGCTACCGCGCGGCCGACCAGGACCGCTACCTCATGGAGCGGTCACTGCGCATGGCGTCCGACGAGATGCGCACGCTCTACGAGGCGCGCCAGGAAGCCGCCGAGGAGCGCATCCAGCAGCTGCGGGAGAGCGCCAACGACGTGATCTACACGCGCGACCTGGCGGGGCGCCTGACCTCCATCAACCGCGCAGGCGAGGCGCTGACCGGCTTCACGCGGGCCGAGCTGATCGGTCGCGACTGGCGGGAGCTGCTGGCGCCGAGGCACCGCGCGTCCGTGGACGACGTCACCGGCCAGCTCGAGCGCGAGCTGGACGGCGAGAGCCTCACCGAGGTGGAGATCGTGAGCCGCGACGGGCGTCACATCCCGCTCGAGATCAGCAACCGCCCGCTGCTGCGCGACGGCGAGCTCCACGAGGTGCTGGGCGTGGGGCGCGACATCAGCGAGCGCCGCATGCACGAGCGGCGGTTGCAGCACCTCGCGCACCACGACTCGTTCACGAACCTCCCCAACCGCCTGGTGCTGGAGGAGGCGCTGCGCGAGGCGATCGCCGAGGCGGTGGCGGGGAGCCGATCGGCGCTGGCGCTGGTGGACATCGACAACTTCAAGCTCGTCAACGACACGCTGGGGCACGGCGCGGGCGACCAGATCCTGATCACCGCGGCGCGCGCGATCGAGGCGGCGGCGCGACCGGCGCTGGTGGTGCGGCTCTCCGGCGACGAGTTCGCCGTGCTGCTGCGCCGCAGCTCGCTGGACGATGCACTCGCCGCCGCCGAGCGCATCCGCCAGATGCTTGAGCGCCCCGACGTGTGGACGGCGGGCGGGCTGCGCTACCTCAGCGTCAGCGTCGGCGTCTCCGAGGTCACCGCGAGCGCCGAGCCCACGGCCATCATCGCGGAGGTGGACGCCTCGATGTACGCGGCCAAGGAGCAGGGCAAGAACCGGGTGGTCTGGGCCGGCGCGGCATCGGCGACGGACGCGGCGGGGCAGCTCGGGCAGAGCTACCGGCTGGTCGAGGCGATGCGGCAGGCGCTCGAGTCCGGCGGCTTCGAGCTCCACTACCAGCCGATCGTCGACCTCGAGCGCGGCTCGACGCACGCCTTCGAGGCGCTGGTGCGGCTGCGCGGCGAGGACGGGCGGATGATCCCGCCGGGGGAGTTCCTGCCCACGGCCGAGCGCTTCGGGCTGATGCCGGCGATCGACCGCTACGTCGCCGATGTCGTCATCGGCCGGCTGCTCGCCGATCCGCGCGCGGTGATCTACCTCAACGTCTCGCCGCTGAGCCTCGCCGAGCGCCGCTTCTCCGCCGATCTGCTGGCGACGCTGGGGCGGGAGCCCGGCCTCGGGCGGCGGCTGGGCGTCGAGCTGACCGAGAGCGCGGCGCTCCGCGACCTCGACCTCGCACGCGGCTGGGTGGAGCGGCTGCGCTCCTTCGGCTGCCGCGTCGCGCTGGACGACTTCGGCACCGGCTTCAACTCGCTGCGGCTCGCGCAGGAGCTGCCGGTCACCGACATCAAGATCGACGGCTCCTTCGTCGAGCAGCTCGAGACCGACCCCAAGAGCCGGGCCGTCGTGGCGGCGATCCAGGCGTTCGCCGAGGGGCTCGGCATGAGCACGGTGGCGGAGCACATCGAGACGCCGCAGCAGCTCGCCACCGTCCGCGCGATGGGGATCACCTACGGGCAGGGCTACCTGCTGGGGCGGCCCTCCGCCGAGCTGCGGGCGGGGAGAGCGCCGCCGCTGCGTAGCAGCCGCGCCTCGATCCCGGCCGCCCGCCGCTCGCCCGCACGCGCCGCTATGTGGGCGGAGCCGCCGGTGTCGCCGGCGCGAGCGCCGGCGGCACGGCCACGGCCACGGTCGGGGCGCGCGCGAAGGCGATCCCGACGATCGAGAGCACGGGCAGCACGGCCATCAGCGCGATGCCCGGCGTGTAGGAGCCGGAGGCGCCCTCGATCGCGGCGAGCGGCAGCGGGCCGATCGCCGACATCAGGATCATGATCGAGGTCGCCGAGCCCTGCACGCGCCCCAGGCCGCGACGGCCGTAGTAGTGGGCCCAGATCACGCTCTGCACGATGCGCTGCACGCCGCTGCCCGTCCCCAGCACGAGCGCGTAGAGCGTGGCCGCGAGCGCGCCATCGATCAGCCGCGAGGCGCCGAGGCCCGCCAGCAGGATCAGCATCGCCAGCGCGAACAGCGGGCGCGGCCCCGTGCGATCGATCGCGAACCCGGCCAGCGTCGAGGAGACGCCGGTCGCGATCGCGAACGGCACGAACACGCCCGCGGCCACCGTCGCGCTGAGCCCGCGCTCATCGAAGATCCCCGTCTGGTGAAAGACCAGCGCCGTCACGACAAACGGCGAGGTGGTGAGCGGCAGCGCGAGCATCCAGAACGTCGCCGAGGTCAGCACCCGCCGGTCGTCCACGCCGCCCTCGGCGACGGTGACCGTCTCCTGCAGCGGCGGGTGGTCCGCGCCGTCGGGGTGCAGCCCCATCTCCTCGGGCGTGTCGCGAGCGAACAGCGCCGTCGCCGGTATCACCAGCAGCCACACCAGCACGCCCAGCACGATGTAGGCCTCGCGCCAGCCCACCGCGTCGATCAGCGCGCGGGAGAGCGGCGGCAGCAGCGCCAGCGAGGCCGCGAAGCCGAGCCCCATGATCGCCATGGCCATGCCTCGGCGCGCGACGAACCACTGCGCCGTCATGAGCGTGGCGTTGATCGGCGTCGAGCCCTGGCCGAGCGCCCTGAGCGCCGCGAAGGCGAGGAAGAACGCGACGAAGCCGTGCGCGAACGCCATGCCGAAGCAGGCCGCGCCCAGCGCCGCCGCCACGAAGATCACGACCAGCCGCGGCCCGGCGCGGTCCGCCATGCGGCTCACGAAGGCGACCATCAGCGCGCTGATGCCGGTGCCGACGGCGTAGAGCCCGGAGATCGCCGTCCTCGAGAGCCCCGTGTCCTCGATGATCGAGTCGAGGAAGACGGAGAAGACGTACGACTGCCCGGGCCCCGAGCTGAAGGCGATCAGGAAGCCGACGGCGACGATCACCCATCCGTAGAACGGCGGGCTCGATCCGAGGCGGGTGCGAAGCGTCGCGATGCGGTGCCCCCTCTGCGGGATCGGCATCGTAGCCGCCGGCGCCGCTGTGGTCGTCGGGCGACCGCCTCGTGATGTGCCTGCGGCGCCCCGCGCTTGTCATCCCGCGCGCGCCGGCAAGGCTGACGCCCGGCAGCGGTCCGCGAGGAAGGGGGAGGGCGTCATGCCGAGGTACCTGTTCGAGGCGTCGTAGGTGGGCGAGGGGATCGCGGGCATGGTCCGCGAGGGCGGCAGCAGTCGCCGGGCCAGCGTCGAGCAGACCGTCGCGGGCATGGAGGCCACGCTCGAGGCCTTCTACTACGCATTCGGGGAGCACGTACGCCATCGCCGAGCTCCCCGACAATGAGTCGGCGGCTGCGCTGGCGCTCACGATCGCCTCCTCGGGCGCCGTCACGCTGCGGACGGTGGTGCTGCTCACGCCCGAGCAGGCCGACACGGCCGCCCAGATGGCCGTGAGCTATCGCGCGCCGGGGGCATAGCGAGCGCGACGTGGCCGGCGGCGGCGCCGCCGGCGCTAGTCACGGATCGGCCGGTAGAGGCGGAAGCCGCGCTGCGCGATCGCGCCGGCGATGGCGCCGTACTCGGGCCCCATCGGGTCCAGCCCGCGCATGCGCATCGTCCCGCGCTGGATCATGATGTCGGCGGGCGCGAGCTCGGTCGCGAGCTCGAAGTGGCGGGCCGCCGCCTCGCCGCGGTCGCGCTCCCAGAGCCATTGGCCTAGCGCGAACTCGGCGCGCGCCTGCTGCTCGGCGGGCGTGGGCAGGCGCTCGGCGGCCAGCTCGCGCGCGCGCTCCGTCGAGGAGAGCGCGGGCGCCTCGCCCCGCACCCATGCGCGCACCCGATCGAGGTAGGCCGCGGGCTCGACGCGCACCAGCTTCGCGCCGCCCTCGTTCATCACCGCCACGTCGGTGGGCCGCGCGATGCGCCCCTCCTCGTCGATCCAGACGAGCGTGGGCACGTTGAACATGTTGTAGAGTTCGGGCACGCGGTGCTGCGTGTCGACGACGATCGGGTAGCTCGCGCGCGCCGCCTCGATCCAGGGCCGCGTGTCCTCGACGTTGCGGTCGGCCATCACCCCGAAGACGGTGAACGGCAGCCCGCCCTGCTCGGCAAGCTCGTGGTGCAGCGCCTGCCACACGGGCAGATCCTGCCGGCAGCCTCACCAGGAGGCGTGGACCGTCAGCAGCACCTTCTTCCCGCGATGCGCGGAGAGCCGGTGCAGGGCGCCCGCCAGGTCGGGCAGCTCGAAGTCCGGCGCCTCAAGCCGCGCCAGCGGCGCGCCGCGCTCCCCCGCCGAGGCGCCGAGGCTGGCCGCGCCCTCGTCGAGGTCGAGCGCGAGCGGCCGGTCGAGCGCGAGCGCGAGCGCCTCGAGGTCCAGCCCCGCCTCCGTCGCGAGCGCGGGCTCGTCGCGCACGGGCACGCAGACGTCGCCGCGGCAGAGCCCCTCGGGCTTCAGCTCCCAGCGCAGCTCGCGCGCGACCACCTCAGCAGGGACACGCGCCGCGCCGGCCTCGATCGCGACGGGGAGCAGCAGCTCGCGCGGGGCCGCCTCGTCGCTCTCACCGTCGAGAAGGGTGATGCTGCGCGTCGCGTTCACGGGTCGATCCTCGCCGCGGCCGGGCGTCGTGCCGGCACGCGCTCGAGGGTAGCGCGTCTCGAAGCCTACGGGCCCGCTATAGCACCGCGAGCGGGTTGACCGGCGAGCCGGTGCCGCCGGGGATGATCAGCGGCGACGCCATGAACAGGAACTCATAGCGCCCCGCCTCGGCGCACGCCTCGGCGAGCGGCTCGAGGTAGGCGTTGTCGAGCAGCGGCATGCCCATGAACGGCAGCGCCACGAAGTGCACGGGCCAGCTCGCGAGCGTTCCGTCGGGCGTCGGGATCGTGCCGGGGTAGCCCTGGTCCGAGGCGTCGAGCATGTCCCAGCCCAGGAGCGACGCGTCGTGCTCATGCAGGAACTCGAGGCAGGAGGCGTGCACGCCCGGCATCGGCGCGCCCATGCGGTCGTGCTCCGGGTAGGCGGCGAGGAAGCGCTCCATCGAGCCGCGGATCAGCACGGCGTCGCCCGCGCGCGGCTCCACGCCCTGCGCCTTCGCCGCGTCCTCCAGCTCCCAGCCGTGGATCGGCGCGTCGAGCGTCACGCAGTCGGCGCCGCGCAGCCGCGGGATGTCGTAGAGCACGCCACGCGTGACGATGCCGTCGCGCATGCGGTCGACGGAGTTCGCGGCGGCGCCCGCCGAGGTGACGAGCGAGCTGGGGCGGCCGTTGTACATCTCGCCGCCCGGCCCCGTGTAGTTGTGGCACAGCGCGTCGAGATGGGTGTTCACCAGCCCGTGGAACGAGAGCCCGATGTAGTCGCCCGAGTTCGCGGGGCCGTGGGAGACGAAGTGCTGCGCGGGCACCGGGTTGCGCGGCCCGGGGCGCGTCGCGATCGGGTAGGCGCAGGAGACGGCGCGGCCGTCCCGTGCCAGCGTGACGGCGTGCCGGCGCACCTCGTCGGTGATGAGGTTGAGCGTGCCCCGCTCGTCGTCGTCGCCCCAGCGACCCCAGTTCTTGAAGCGCTCGCGGTCCGCGAGGTACTCCTCGACGGTCGGCGGCGTGCGGTCCTGCAGCCCCATCTCGCCCCCCCTGCTCGTGCGCCCGGCCGTCGAGCGAGGAGCGCCCGACCGGCGCGGCGCATCATAGCAACGCGGGCGGCGCGGCCCGCTCGCTGCCCCCGCCCGCTCGGGGCGACGGGCGCGGCGCTAGCGCTCGCGCGCCTCGTCGCCCAGCGTGCCGGGCTCGTAGTAGACGTGGCCCTCGACCGAGGGCGGGCGGTGCGTCTGCTCCGGCGGCGGCCGGTGGCCCTCGTGGTCGTGCGCGTACTGGTACCCGCGCCCGTAGCCCAGCTCGCCCATCAGCTCGGTGGCGGCGTTGCGCAGGTGCAGCGGCACCGCCTCGTTGCGGCTGTGGCGCACGTCCTCCTGCGCGCGCTGGTAGGCGGCGTACGCCGAGTTCGACTTCGGCGCGCGCGCCAGGTAGACGGTCGTCTCCGCGAGCGGCAGCGCCGCCTCCGGCATGCCGAGGAAGTGCACGGCCTGCTGGCAGGCGACGGCGAGCGGGAGCGCCTGCGGGTCGGCGAGCCCCACGTCCTCGGCCGCGAGGATCACGATACGGCGCACGACGAAGAGCGGGTCCTCGCCCGCCTCCAGCATCCGCGCGAGCCAGTAGAGCGCGCCGTCGGGGTCGGAGTCGCGCAGCGTCTTGATGAACGCCGAGACGGTGTCGTAGTGCGCGTCGCCGGCGCGGTCGTAGAGCAGCGTGCGGTGCTGCGCCGCGGACTCGACGAGGGCGCGCGTGACCTGGCGCCGCCCGCCCTCCTCCTCGGCGGCGGCGACGGCGAGGTCGAGCACGTTGAGCGCGGTGCGCGCGTCGCCGCCCGCGATCTCGACGATGGCGGCGATCGTCTCGTCCTCGATCGACACGGCGAGCTGGCCGAGGCCGCGCTCCTCGTCGGCCAGCGCACGCCACAGGATCGTCTCGATCTCGGGCGGGCCCAGCAGCTCCAGACGGAAGACGCGTGCCCGCGAGAGCAGCGGCGCCACGACGTAGAACGACGGGTTCTCGGTGGTGGCGCCGATCAGCGTCACGGTGCCGTCCTCGACGTGCGGCAGCACCACGTCCTGCTGCGCCCGGTTGAAGCGGTGGATCTCGTCGATGAAGAGGATGGTGCGCACGCCCGAGACGCGCAGCCGCTCCCGCGCCTCGGCGATCACCCAGCGCACGTCGGCCACGCCCGAGCTGACGGCGGAGAGATCGGCGAAGTGGCGGCGCGTGCTGTGCGCCATGAGCGCGGCGAGCGTGGTCTTGCCCGAGCCCGGCGGGCCCCACAGCAGCAGCGAGGGGATCTCGTCGCGCTCGATCATCAGGCGCAGCGGCGTGCCCGGCCCGGCGACGTCCCGCTGCCCGACGAACTCCTCGAGCGTGCGCGGCCGCATGCGCGCGGCCAGCGGCGCGCCGTGCGCCGCCCAGCGCTGCGCGTGCTCCTCGAAGAGCTCGGACTGCACCCCCGGCGGGAGCTCGCGCTTCCCGCCACCGCGGCTCGTCATGCGCCGAGTGTAGGGCGCGCAGTCCCTCGGGGGAGCGCCCCCGCCCGTCCGCCGGGCAGAGGAGCGGTGGCGGGGGCCCTCCGCGGCGTAGTAACGTCGCGCCGCCAACAGCGTGGCGCCGCGGTTCCCGGCCGGCGCCGAGCGATCGAGGGGGAGACGATGGCCGACGAGCGCACCTGCATGGTCTGCGGCAAGGCGATCACCCCGGAGCTCGAGAAGAAGTGGAACCACGAGGGCGCGTGGCTCTACTTCGACGACATGGGCTGCCGCAACCGCTTCATCGGCAACCCCGAGAAGTACCTCCCCAACTCCGTCTAGCCCAACGCCGTCTGGGGCCGCGACCGTGGGCCGCGACGCCCGAGGTCGGCCGCTCGCCGCTCGCCGCGCGCGCGCGCGCGTGCCGACGCGTAGCCTCGAGGGGGACGCTCGGCCTCGACGGCTCGGGGCTGCGGAGGGCCGGTGACCACGACGACGCCCGAGGCGCCCGCCGGCTCCGCCTACGAGCCCGTGATCGGCCTCGAGGTCCACGCGCAGCTCTCCACCCGCTCGAAGATGTTCTGCGGCTGCTCGCGGGACTACTGGGACGCCGACCCCAACAGCCACGTCTGCCCGGTCTGCCTCGGCATGCCGGGCGTGCTGCCCGTCATCAACCGCCGCGCCGTGGAGCTGACGATCCTCACCGGGCTCGCACTGGGCTGCACGATCCCGGCGCGCGCCAAGTTCGATCGCAAGAACTACCCCTACCCGGACCTCATGAAGGGCTACCAGATCTCGCAGTACGACCAGCCGCTCTGCGTCGGCGGGACGCTCGACATCGAGGTGGACGGCGTGCCGCACACCGTGCACCTGGAGCGCATCCACCTCGAGGAGGACACCGCGCGCCTGCTGCACCGCGACGACGAGGGCGGCGCGCGCTCGCTGCTGGACGTGAACCGCGCGGGCGTCCCGCTGATGGAGATCGTGAGCGAGCCGGACATGCACTCCGCCGAGCAGGCGGTCGCCTACCTGCGCAAGCTCCGGCAGATGCTGCGCTACATCGGCGCCTCGGACGCGGACATGGAGAAGGGCTCCTTCCGCTGCGACGCCAACGTCTCGCTGCGGCCGCGCGGGGCGCGGGAGCTGGGCACCAAGGTCGAGGTCAAGAACATGAACTCGTTCCGCGCGGTGGGCCGCGCGATCGAGAGCGAGATCCGCCGGCAGTCGGCGATGCTCGACGCGGGCGAGCGCATCGAGCAGGAGACGCGCGGCTACCTCGAGGCCAGCGGCGAGACCGCCTCGCAGCGCTCAAAGGAGGAGGCGCACGACTACCGCTACTTCCCCGAGCCGGACCTGCCCCCGCTCGCCGTCGACGAGGCGCGCGTCGCGGCGCTGCGCGCCCAGCTCCCCGAGCTGCCCGACGCCCGCCGCATCCGCTTCGAGAAGGAGCACGGCCTCACGCCCGAGGAGGCGCGCATCCTCACCGAGAGCCGGGAGCGCGCCGACGACTACGAGCGCACGGTGCACCTCGCCTCGGGCCTCGCGGGCATCGGCGACCGCGAGGACTACGCCCGCACCGTGGCGCACTGGTTCACGGGCGACGTGGCGCACGTGCTGAACACGCTGGGCGAAGGCGCCGAGCTCCGCGACACGCAGCTCACACCGGGCCACATCGCGGAGCTCGTGGGGCTCGTGGCCGAGGGCACGATCACCGCCTCCACGGCCAAGGAGGTGCTGGAGATCGCCTTCGCGAGCGGCGATCTGCCGCAGTCGATCGTGCAGTCGCAGGGCCTCGCGCAGGTGCGCGACGAGGAGGAGATCGACCGCCTCGCGCTCGAGGTGATCGAGGCGCAGCCGAAGGCGGTGGCCGACTATCGCGGCGGCAAGGAGAGCGCCGTCGGCTTCCTGGTGGGGCAGCTGATGCGGGCCACGCGCGGCCGCACCGATCCGCAGCACGCCGCCGAGGTGCTGCGCCGCCACCTGGACGGCTAGCGCGCTCGCCTCGCGCGCCGGCGGGGGGCCTGCGGGCGGCCCGCTCGGCCTCGGCAGCCGTCGCCATTGACCGCGAGCGCCCCGCGCGAGTTAATCAGACGCAGGCGGGGGCAGCGAACGGGGGCTGCTCGTGAGCCGGTCCCACATCGCGAAGTGGCTTTACGTCGGCCTGCACGTCAAGCGCTGGCTGGCGATCATGCTCCTCGGCGTCGTGCTGATGGGCCTGGGCATCGCCTATCTCCTGCGCGAGGTCTACGTCTCCTACACGTTCCCCGCGTGGGTGGGCACGCTCACGCTGCAGGACATCCCTCGCTGGGGGCGCGGCCTGATCTTCATCGCGCTCGCCTCGGGGCTCACCGTCTTCGGCAGCTGGAAGCTGAACCGCTCGATCCTCTCGGCGGTGCTGCCGCCCGACCGGCAGGGCGAGGTCGTCGATCGCATCTACCAGAACCGCACGCGGGGGCGCGGGCCGCGCATCGTCGCCATCGGCGGCGGCACCGGGCTCTCGCAGCTGCTGCGCGGGCTGAAGCCGTACACCTCGAACCTGACCGCGATCGTCACGGTCACCGACGACGGCGGCTCCAGCGGGGTGCTGCGGCAGGACCTGGGCGTGATCCCGCCGGGCGACATCCGCGCCTGCATCGCGGCGCTCGCCGACGCCGAGCCGCTGGTCACCGAGCTCTTCCAGTACCGCTTCGACGAGAGTGCCGGCGAGCGCATCGCCGGGCACTCCTTCGGCAACCTCTTCATCGTCGCGATGTCGGGCGTGACCGGCTCGATGGAGGCGGCGATCCGCGAGACCTCGCGCGTGCTCGCCGTGCGCGGGCGCATCCTGCCCTCGACGTTGGCCGACGTGCGGCTGCGCGCCCGCCTCGTCGACGGTAGCGTCGTCGAGGGCGAGTCCGCCATCCCAAGCTCCGGCGTTCCCGTCGAGCGCGTCGAGATCCTGCCGCACGACGCGCCCGCCTACGCGGAGGCGGCGGTCGCCCTCGCCCGCGCGGAGCTGATCGTGCTGGGGCCGGGGAGCCTCTTCACCTCGGTGCTGCCGAATCTGCTCGTCCCCGGCATCCGCGAGGCACTGCTCGGCTCGCCCGCGCACACGGTCTACGTCGCCAACGTCGCGACGCAGCACGGCGAGACGGACGGTTTCTCGGCCGCCGACCACGTCGCCGCGATCCGCCGCCACCTCGGTCGCGACGACGTGGCCGACGTGGTGCTCGCCAACAGCAACCTCCCCGGCGAGCCGCTGCCCGAGGCGTGGCGATCGCAGCCGGTGGCCGCGCCCGGCGACGCCGACTACGGCGCGGCGCGCCTCGAGCTCGCCGACCTCGTCGACCACGAGCGCCGCTACCGCCACGACGCGGAGCGCCTCGCCGCCGCGGTGATGCGCAGCTACTTCGAGCGCGACCTGAGGCGGCAGGCGCTGAGCGAGGCGACGGTTGCCGGCCCCGGCGCCCCAGCGTAGCCTCGATCGCCATGGAGCTCCGGGACTTCCTCTCCCTCGCGCAGATCCTCGTCTCGGCGCTGCTGACGGTGCTTGTGCTGATGCAGGTGCGCGGCACCGGCTTCGGCGCCGGCCTCGGCGGGGTCGACTCCGGCTTCCGCGCCCGCCGCGGCCTCCAGCGCTCGCTGCACCGCCTGACGATCGTCGTGGTCGTCGTGTTCCTATCCTTCTCCGCATGGAGCGTCGCCGCGTCCTAGCGGGCACGCCCGCCCGCCGCACACTCATCCGCCGCACACTCGCCCGCCTAGCTCGATGCGCGCGCTGAGCCGCTCGCGGCTGCTGCTGCCCGCGGCGCTCGCGGGCGGGCTCGTCGCCCTCGCGGTCGGCTGGTACGGCCTCGCGGGCGGCGCCGACGCCCCCGGCGCGTCGCGTTATGTCGAGGGTGTCGTCGGCGAGCCGCTCCGCCCCAGCCCGCTCTTCGCGCGCGGCCACGCACCCGACGAGGATCTGGCCGCGCTGATCTTCTCGGGCCTCGTGCGCATCGCGAGCGACGGCACGCCGCTCCCCGACCTCGCCGAGGAGTGGGAAGTGACGCCGGATGCGCGCACCTACAGCTTCCGGCTGCGCGACGACCTCTACTGGCACGACGGCCGTCGCGTCACCTCCGCCGACGTCGCGTTCACCGTGACGCGCATCCAGCAGCCGGGCTTCCAGGGGCCGGCCACGCTGGCGCTGCGCTGGGCGGGCGTCGCGGTGCTCACGCCCGACCCGCGTACCGTGATCGTCCGCCTCCCGGAGGCGCGCGCCGACTTCCTCGCGCAGGCCGCGCTGGGCGTGCTGCCGGCGCACCTGCTCGGAGGGCTCGGCATCCTCGAGCTGCTGGAGACACCGTTCCACCGTGCGCCGGTCGGAAGCGGCCCCTACCGGCTCGTCGAGCTCTCAGCGCGGCGGGCGCTGCTGGAGCGCAACCCCAGCTACCACCTCGGCGCCCCCGCGATCGACGAGATCGAGCTGCGCTTCTACGCGAGCGACGCCGCGCTGGAGGCGGCGCTCGCCGCCGGCGACGTGGACGGCGCGCTGCTCGCCGAGGGGCGCGAGGCGCAGGCCGCGGCGGTGCTCGCGGCGCGCCCGGATCTGCGCGCGCTGGAGATGCCGCGCAACGGCTTCACGCTGCTCTACCTGAACAACGGCCGCCCGCCGCTCGACGACGCGCGGACGCGCCGCGCCATCGTGGCGGCGATCGATCGCGCGGCACTGCTCGCCGCGGCGCCCGGCGCGGGGTCGGCGGGGGGGCCCGGCGCGGGGCCGATCGTCCCCGACTCGTGGGCGCACGCGAGCGTCGAGGCGCCCGGCCCCGCCGAGGCCGCCGAGCTCTTCGCCGCCGCGGGATGGCTCCCCGGCGAGGACGGCGTGCTCGCATCGGCCGGCCGCCCGCTGGCGCTCACGCTGGTGACGAACGCCGAGCCCGCCCGCGAGGCGCTCGCCGCCCTCGTCGCGGAGCAGCTGCGCGCGCAGGGCGCCCTGGTGACGGTGGAGGCCGTCCCGGCGGCCGAGCTGGTGCGCGAGCGCCTGGGCCTGCACGACTACGAGCTCGCAATCTTCGGCTGGGAGGCCGCGGTCGACCCCGATCCCTACGGCGCCTGGCACACCTCGCAGATCGCGCCGCCGGGCCGCAACCTCGCCGCCTACCACGACAGCGAGGCCGACGCGCTGCTAGAGGCGGCCCGCCAGACCCTCGACGGGGCGGAGCGCCGAGCGCTCTACGCCGCCTTCACGAAGCGCTTCGTCGAGCAGGCCGCGAGCGCGGTGCTGCTCTACCCCGCGCGCACCTACCTGCTCCCCACCACCCTCGAGGGCGTCGCGCCGGGCCTCCTCTTCCGCCCCTCGAGCCGCTTCCGCGACGTTCATCTCTTTTCGAGGGGTCTGCCGCTCCTCGATGAGGGCTCGCGGTCCTCTCGGTGATCGGCGGATCGCGGGGGGCGCGATGAGCCGTCGGGCGTGCTCGCGGCCGGGCCTGAGCGACCACCCGTCAGCGCGGCGCAGCTCGCGGCAGGCACGAGAGTCCCGATGAGCCGCCGAGAGCGCACGGACCCCGCCTCGCCCGGCACTCGACGGCGCGCCGGAGGCGACGGCAGCCCTCTAGGTCGAGCGGAACGCTCGCGGCTCGCGGTGCGGCTCACGCCGCGCGCCTCGCGCGACGCGATCGAGGGCTTCGCGCCCGAGCCCGACGGGACGGAGGCGCTGCGCGTCCGCGTCACCGCGCCGCCGATCGAAGGCCGCGCCAACGCGGCGCTGCTGCGGCTGCTGGCGCGCGCGCTGGGCGTGCCGCCGTCCTCGATGCGGGTCGCGGCGGGCGCACGCGGCCGGCGCAAGCTCGTCGACGTCAAGGGGATCGACGGCGCGGAGGCGCGGCGGCAGCTCGCGCGAGCCTCGACGCCTCCCGAGGATCGGGGAGACGCCGGCTAGCGAACCTCGCCGCGGCCCGCCTGCAGTCGAAGGGTGCGCGCGGGGTCGACGAGGGGTGCGCGGTGCGACTGCTGGGCTGGCGGCCACGTCGTCTTGCCGCGCCGCTCGCGATGGCGGCCGCGCTCTCGCTGACGCCGATCGTGCCCCTCGACACGGTGCGCGAGGCCGACGAACTCGTCGTCTGCATCGACCCGGCCACAGCCCGCTCGCGGGCGGACGCCACATGGAGCTGCCCGCGGGCGACGGCGGCACGGCCACCCTCGACGAGTGGGAGATCAACCGCGACGTGGCGCTGGAGGTCGCGCGCCGGCTGCGCGCGCGCTACGCCGGCGACCCGGTCGCCGTCGTGCTCACCTGGGGCGAGGTCGATGGCCGCGGCCGGCCGTGGCGCGCGCTGGAGGGCCCCGCCTCCGACGAGCGGCCCGCGGTGCTACTGCGCGGCTGGTTCTGCGAGCAGCAGGGCGCCCGGCTCGTCGTCTCGCTGCACACCAACGGGCTGGCGGACGGCGAGCCGCTCAACGGCACGCTCACGGGCTTCCACGACGAGGACGACCGCGCGCTCGCCGAGGCGCTGCACTGGCCGCTGCTCGACGCGGTGCGGCGCTCGCCCGAGGGGCGGCCGCTCGCCGGCTTCGTCGACTTCGGCCTCGACCCCGGGCGTTGGTGGATCTCGCTAGGCGCGCCCCGCTCGGCGGTTGCCGTGGTCGAGCCGGCGTTCATGACGGCGCCCGCCGAGGCGCGGCGGCTGCTCCCGAGCATCGCCGAGGGCGGCGCGCGCCGCCTGCAGATCGCCGCCGCGGAGGCCGAGGCGATCGCCGCCTACGTCGACGCGCGGCTGCGCGAGCGCTAGACGCGCCTCGCGGCGACGCGCCCCGCCGAGATCCGCCGACGGGCGGCCGCGCCGAGGCCGCTGGCTCCGCCGCGGCGCGTGGCTGGCCGGCGCGCTGGCGCTGCTCGCGCTGCTGCTGTGCGCGTGCGCGGACGGCGACGCCGCAGCGCGACCCGGCAGCACCGGAGACGACCGACCTCGTCGCCGCGCCGGGCCTCTCGCTCGCCCTCCGCAGCGAGTCCGCCCTCGCCGACCCCCGCGGGCACGTCCACCTCTGGGGTGAGCTGGAGAACCGCGGCGACGCGCCGATCGCCGACATCGAGCTGACCGTCACGCTCTACGACGAGCACGGCGTCTTCTGGAAGGTCGAGCGCGCGCAGCCCACGCTGCCCGTGATCCCGCCCGGCGGCGTCTCCCCGTACGAGGTGCTGACCGGCCCGAACTTCCTCCCCGACGGCGCGACGTGGCGGATCGAGGTGGCGGCCACGCCCGTGGAGGCCTTCGACGCGCCGCCGATCGCCGTGCTCGACGGCGCCGTCGAGCCCAGCGTCACGGGCCGCAGCGTCTTCTCCGGCACGCTCCGCAACGATGGCGCCGAGCCCGAGGGGCCGCTCGTGGTCTCGATCGCGCTCTACGACGCCGACGGGGTGATCGTGAACGAGGCCTTCGGCGGCGTGCCGGGCACGATCGCGCCGGGCGCCAGCGTCGAGGTGCGCTTCGGCACCTTCGACGAGCCGACGCGCGAGGCCGTGAGCCACCGCGTGCGCGTGCAGCGCGCCCGCTAGCCTCGCGCCTCACCCCCGCCCCCAGCACGACGCGCGCGCGTGTAACGTCCGCGCGTCGAGCGGTCCGCGCGCCCAGCGGTGCGCGCGCCGCGGGGGAGGCGTCGATGGCGACGATGACGCGCGAGGAGGCGTACGCCTTCATCGACGCGGGGCCGCGCTGGGCGGTACTCACCACGGTCGGGCGGGACGGCTACCCGCACGCCGTGCCGCTCGGCTACTACCGCGACGGCGACGAGATCTTCGTGAACGCCCGAAGCACGCGGCTCGCGAACATCCGCCGCAACCCGCGGGTGGCGCTGCTGCTCGAGAGCGGCGACGAGATGGCGGAGCTGCGCGGCCTGCTGATCGAGGGCGATGCCCGCCTCGTGGAGGAGCCGGCGGAGGCGCTGCGGCTCTCGCGGATCGCCAGGCGGCGACGCGGCACGCCGGAGGCGGAGCTGCCCACGGAGCCGCGCCCCGGCCTCGTGTGGGCGCTCATCACCCCGCGGCGGATGCGCTCCTGGGACAACCCGAAGGCGGCGCGCGAGCGCGCGGGCCGCTAGCACGGCCGCCCGGCGTGGGCGCGACCCTATGGCGGCGCCCCGCCGGTCGGCGCGACGCTGTAGCATCGGCCGGGCCGCACGCGCGAGGGCGCCGCGAGGCGCGACGAGGAGGACTCCGTGGCAACGACGAGCGTCGACTACGTGAAGCGCGGCTTCGTGCAGAGCCCGCACGGCAACATCGACTACCGCGAGGCCGGCGAGGGGCCCGTGATCCTGATGATCCACGGCACGCCCGAGTCCTCGGCGAAGATGTCGAGGTCGTTCGCCCACCTGCAGGACGAGTTCCGCTGCGTCGCGATGTCGACGATGGGCTACGGCGACTCCGACCGCCCGCCCGAGCCCTACAGCAGCACCGAGCAGTTCGCGCAGGCCGCGATCTGGGTGCTCGACGGCCTCGGGATCGAGAAGGCGGCCGTGTTCGGCACGCACACGGGCGCCGTCATCGCGGGCTGCGTCGCCGCGGACTGGCCGGACCGCATCACCGCGGCGATCCTGGAAGAGCCGTTCAACTGGAACTCGCCCGCGCGGCTCGCGGCGATGAAGTCCGTGCACACCGGCGAGGGCGAGTTCGCCGACGGCGCCCACCTCGTCGACATCTGGAGCAAGGTCCACGGCTCCGCGGCCGCGGGCGATCGCACGCCCGACGAGCTGCGGCAGTCGGTGATCGACGCGGTCAAGGCGAACCAGGGCGACGGCCCGCCACTGTACGAGGGGATGGGCTGGCACGGCGCCGCACCGTGGGCGATCTGCCACTACGACATGTGGGACGCCGCCGAGCGCATCCAGGCGCCGACGCTGGTGATCCACGGCGCGAGCTCCAACCTCGGCCGCTCGCACGAGCGCTTCCTGGAGACGCTGGCGCACGCGAAGGGGATCCGCCCGCCCGCGGCGAACCAGTTCAGCTGGAACCTCGACCTCCCGCTCTGGTCCGCCGAGGTCAAGGCCTTCCTGCACGGGGAGCCCGGCCTCTAGCCCGACGCCGCCCGGCGCTCGCGCGCGGCACGGGGCGCGCCGGCTGCGCCGCCGCGTCCCGACGACCGACGATCGATCCATGGGTGCGGAGAGCGATCGCCGTGGGCCGAAGCGCTGCGCGGGCTGCGGCCGGCGCGGCGTCCCCGTGGTCTACCTCTCCGACGGGAAGACGTACTGCTCGCGCTGCGACACGCAGATCCAGGTCTTCTCGCCCGCGCGGGTGCCCGCCGCGGGCACGCGCGACGACGACCTGCGCACGCACGACTGACGGCTGCGGCGGCAGGTTCGAGGCCCGCGCGCGGTTGAGCGCTCGTGCGGCCGCCCCGTCGCGGCGCCCCGACCCCTGCGCCGGCGATCGCCACCCCCCGATGATCCCGCATGCTCGGGGGGGCACTCACAGGCGTCGTTCCGTCGCGCGCGCGACCCGTGGCCGCCCTGGCCGCGTGCCTCGTCGTGGCTCTCGTCGCGACCGCCGTCGTCGTCTCCGCCGCCGCCCCGCACGCCGCCGCGGCCGAGAGCGGCCTGCTCCTCCCCGCGCCGGCCGGCACTCGCTGGGAGGTCTTCGCGGGCTACAACACGGCGACGCACTCCGCGCCGAACGCGTGGGAGCTCGACCTCGTGCGCACCGACGCGGCGACCGAGGGGACGCCGGTGCTCGCGCCGATATCGGGGCGGGTCAGCTACACCTCGTCCGACTGCATGACGGTGCGCGCGGACGGCATCTCCGTGCTGCTCTGCCACCTCTTCGTCGATCGCGACATCGCGCGCGGCGTCGATGTCCGCCGCGGCGATCGGCTGGGCGTCGTGGCGCCGGCCCACGCGGCGGGAAACAACGGCCTGCCGCACATCCACCTGGCCGTGCACGACAGCTCCAGCAGCTACTTCGGGCTGACGCTGCCGCTGGTGGGCCGCTACGCCATCGAGGGCCGCGAGTTCCCGCCGACGAGCGCCTGGAACGCCTACGCGGGGGTCGCGCTGACCTCGACGAACGGGGCCGGTGGGCGGCGCGGGCGGCGCCGGCGCCGCCCACCGGCCCCGGCGCCCCGACGCTCTCGCTGGTGCCGGCTCGCAGTCGCTCGGGGCTCACCGTGTGGAGCGGCGAGACGCTGACCGACCTCCTCGGCGTCGCGGGCGGGCGCGGCTGCGCCGTGCGCACCGTCGCCGCCACGTCGCCGCAGGGGGTGCTCGTTCTCTACGTCGCGGGCGCGCCCTCGATCGTGAACCGCGCCTTCGAGTCCACGTTCTCCGGCGGCGTGCTGCCACTGAGCGCGCTCCTGCTGCGCTGCGCCTAGGCCGCTCGCCCACCCTCGCCCCGCGGCGCCCCGACCTCGCACCGGGCCGCGCGTGTGACGCGCCACGTCTCGCGCTGCGGCTACCCTGTCGGCGCACGAGGTGCTCGCATGCTCGCGATGGGGCGCTCGCTCACGACGGGACGGCGGCGCTGGGCGACGCTCGCGCTGGCGGCGCTCGTCGCGCTCGTCGGCTTCGGCTGGTACGCCTCGGATCAGATCGCCGACGGCGCGCTGCGCCCGCGCGAGGGACCGCGATCGCTGGAGATGACGGTCGTCGCCGCCGCGGACGGGGCCGTGACGCTGCGCGCGGGCGGTGACAGCAACTGGCGTCGCGACGGCATCTGGGGCCTGGAGTGGAGCAGCGGCGCGCGCGCGGGCTACGCGCAGCTCGGCGCGCCGCTCTCGATCGACGAGCGGCGTCGCGAGGTCACGCGGCCGCTACTGGACGGCGAGACGCCGCCGCCGGGCGCGCGCGCGCGGCTCGACAACCTCGCCTTCGACGGCACGCCGGCCGCGGTCGGCCTCGCGTTCGAGGAGGTGCGCTACCCCGCGGACGGCGGGCCGACCCCCGCCTGGCTCGTCCCCGGCGAGCGCGAGACCTGGGTCATCTTCGTCCACGGCCGGGGCGCCGATCGCGAGGAGGCGCTGCGCGTGCTCCCCGCGATCGCGGCGCTGGACGTGCCCGCGCTGGTCATCGCCTACCGCAACGACGAGGCGGCGCCCGGCGGCGCCGACGGCCACTACGCCTACGGCCGCACGGAGTGGCGCGACCTGGAGGCGGCGGTCGGCTACGCGCTCACCTCCGGCGCGCGCGACAGCGTGCTCTACGGCGCCAGCATGGGCGGCGGCATCGTGATGAGCTTCCTCTACCGCTCGGCGCTCGCCGACTCGGTGCGCGGCGTCATCCTCGACGCGCCGATGCTGCACTTCCGCCGCACCGTCGACTTCGGTCTCGCGGACGCCGGCGTCCCCACGGTCTACCGCTGGCTGCCGATGTGGATCACGGAGCGGCGCTTCGACGTCGACTGGGGCGAGCTCGACTACCTCGCGCGCGCCGACGAGCTGCGCGCGCCGGTGCTGCTCTTCCACGGCAGCGACGACGATGTGATCCCCGTCGCGCTCGCCGACGAGCTCGCCCGCGCGCGCCCCGACCTCGTGCGCTACGAGCGCGTGGAGGGCGCGCACCACGTCGGCGCGTGGAACGTCGATCGCGCCCGCTACGAGGCCGCCGTCGCCGCGTTCCTCGAAGAGATCGCCGCGCCTCGCGCGTCGGCGCCTCAGGCTCGGCCCAGCACGACCTCGATGTGCTCCGTCAGCAGCGGCCCCTACAGCGCGCCGACGGCGAGCGCGACGGCCAGCAGCGCGGTCGCCGCGAGCGCGAGGGAGCGCGGCTGGTCGAGCCGGATCAGCGGCACGCGCGACTCGGCGTGCTGCTCCTCGCGCAGCCAGCCGGTGACGAGGAAGAGCAGCCGCCAGATCAGCGCGCTGAGCAGCACGAGGAAGACGATCAGCACGCCGGGCAGCCCGACGCCGAAGATGCCGAACTCCCACTCCTCCGTCTCGAAGAGGTAGTCGCCCAGCGCCGAGCCGAGGATCACGAGGCCGCCATTCCACGCGGCGTGCATCGAGACGGCGACGGCGTAGTAGGCGACGAGGCGACGCCACGCGCCGCGCTCGCGCTGCGACACCTCGTAGATGCCGAGCGCCACGAGGCCCGCGCCCAGCGGGTGCAGCGCCCCGCCGACGCCCCGCAGCGAGGTGGTCGCCGCCCACCACGGGGCCGACCACAGCCCCTCGTAGAGCATGTTCTCGATCACCGCGAAGCCCACGCCGCCCGCCATGCCGACGAGGAAGGCGGACTGCCGCGAGTGGCCGCTGCGCCGCAGGAGCAGCAGCGGCAGCGGCTTCGTCAGCTCCTCGGCGAGCGGCGCCACGATTGCGGTGCCGATGAGGACGATCAGCATCCCGCGCGAGTAGAAGAGCTCCTCCAGCGACTCCGACCGCAGCAGCTCGTCGACCGCGTCGCGCACCGATAGAGCAGCGCCACCAGCCCGCGATCCCTATCAGCGCCGCGAGCAGCGCCAGGCCGACGAGCGACGCCAGGACCCAGCCGGCGGCGCGGACGAGCGGGTAGCGCATCGGCGGCCCCCCTAGCTGTAGTTCCCACGTAGGTTGTTGACAGGATGAGGGGCCTCGCCCGCTGCTGTGTGTGACAGCACGGCAGTAGCGAGGAGAGGACACCCTCATGGCCCATCGTAACGCGCGGCTGACGCCGCTGACCCGACTCGAGCTCGTGCGGGAAGTGGACGCCGGCTGGCCCCAGGCTGAGGTCGCTCGCCACTTCCGCGTCTCCCGCCACACCGTTGCCAAGTGGCTGGGGCGCTTCCGGGCGGAGGGAGCGGCAGGGCTCGAGGACCGCAGCTCCGCCCCGCGCGCGCATCCCCGGCGCACGCCGCCCGAGCTGGAGCGACGCATCTGCGCCGTGCGACGCACGCAGGGATTCGGGCCGCATCGCATCCAGTGGGCGCTCGGGGTCGCCCGCTCCACGGTCTACGCCGTGCTGCGGCGCCGTGGCCTCAACCGGCTCGACCGCCTGCACCGCGTCACCCGGGAGCCGGTCCGCTACGAGCACGACGCCCCCGGCGACCTGCTGCATCTCGACGTGAAGAAGCTCGGGCGCGTCCCCGAGGGCGGCGGCAAGCGAATGGCGCCTGGCTTCGCCGAGACGCGCTCCGGGCCGCATTCGCGGCGTTCGCTGGGGCTGGAGTACCTACACGTCGCCGTCGACGACCACAGCCGTTACGCCTACGTCTCCGTCCTGCCCGACGAGCGTGGCGCGAGCTGCGCCGCCTTCCTCGAGCAGGCGCTCGCGGCCTTCCGCCGGCGTGGCGTGCGCGTGCGCCGGGTCCTGACCGACAACGCGAAGGCCTACACCGTCGCCCGCAGCTTCCACGGCGCCGCCGCCGCCGCAGACGTGCGGCTGTCGCACACGCGGCCCTACCGCCCGCAGACGAACGGCAAAGCCGAGCGTTTCATCCAGATCCTGCAGAACGAGTGGGCCTACGCCCGCCCCTACCGCTCCAACGCCGAGCGGCTGCGCCAGCTCCCACGCTGGCTCTACCGCTACAATCACCGCCGACCGCACGGCGGCGTCGGCGGGGCCGTCCCCGCCTCCCGCCTGTGAACAACCTTCCTGGGTAGTACAGCTAGCTCCACTGCTCGAGGCGGGTGCGCATGCCCGCCGCCGCAGCGATCACCCTCGTGCGGCTGCGCTCCGCCGCGAGGCCGAGCGCGATCATCAGCACGCCGATCGCGCCGAAGACGATCCACTGGTTGACGTGCTGCACGGGCTCGATCAGCAGCAGGATGATGTCGGCGACGAACGCGACCAGCGCCGCGAAGAAGGGCCGCTTCCAGCGCAGCACCGCGGCCCCGGCCAGCACCGCCAGGCCCTCCGCGAAGAGCAGCCGGCGGTACGTCTCGACGGAGCGCTCCGCCTCCAGCGCGCCGATCGCCTGCGCCAGCGGCACCGCCAGCAACAGCGCGACGCCACCCCACTCCAGCGCCAGCGTCGCCGCCCCCGCGCCGCGCCGACGCTCGAGGCGCGCGATCGCCAGCAGGTAGAGCCCCGCCGGCAGCGCGAAGAGCTGCGGCTCGTCCACCTCGACGTGCACCAGCTGCAGCGCGAACGCCGCCTCCAGCAGGCCCACGCCGAGGTAGCTGAGACGGAGCTCGCGTATCGCGTAGGCCACCAACACCGCGTGCAAGCCCATGACCGCGAGCACCCAGGTGAGCGGCCGTGCCTCGGCGCGCGCCCACTCGGCGTCGACCCACGCGCCGACGGCGACGGCGACCGCCGCGAGCGCCAGCGCCATCGAGGCGAGGCGCAGCGGCCGCGACCACAGCGCCAGCGCCGGCGCCGTGCGCGCACCCTCGGCGGCGATGCGCAGGCCGAGCGCGGCGGCCGCGGCCGCGATCGCCGCCTCCTCGATCGAGAGCTCGGCGATCCGGAGCGCGTGCGCCACGGCCGCGCCCAGCAGCGCCAGCGACACCCACGCGAGCGCCTCGCTGCGCCGGTGCGCGGCGACGGCGCCCGCGACCACGGCGTAGGCGGCGGCGGTCGCCAGGCCCGGCCACGGCTCGACGCTCGCGACGGCGAGCGAGACGACGAGCGCCACACCCGCGTGCGCATGGAGCGGCCACGACCAGCGCAGCAGCAGCGGGCGGCGCGTCGGGCGCTTCCGGTGCTCGCGCCGCCACAGCCACTCGCCGCTCGCCGCCGCCACCACGACCACCGGCACGAGCCACGTCATCGCCAACGGCCACGTCGACCACGCATCGCCGAGGAACAGCGCCTGCAGGTAGGCGAGCTCGCCCGCGAGTAGCGCCGGCACGAGCCAGATCGGCCCGCGCAGCGACAGCCCCGCGCCGCCGATGAGCGCCGCGGCCGCCGCGAGCGTCGCGGCCAGCGGCCAGCCGCCCTCCGTCGACCAGGCGGCAGCGAGCAGGGCGAGCGCGATCGCGGCGAGGTAGAGCGGCGTCGCGGCCGCGTCGTACGAGGGCAGCGAGCGACCGAGCACGACGCGCAGCCCCGCGGGCGAGCGCGGCGCCCAGCGGCGGCTCAGCGCAGCGGCGGCGAGTGCACCCGCGGCGCCGGGCAGCAGCGCGAGCCCCTCGTGCGCGGGGTCGAGATCCTCGATGAGCGGGACGCCCGCCACGTAGGCGACCGATCCGAGCAGCACCGCCGCGTACACGAGCGCGCTCCGCCACAGCACGATCGAGGCGAGCAGGTAGAACGCGGCCCCGGCGGCGAAGGTCCCGACCACGGTCCCGCGCTCCTGCCACGCGCTGAAGCCGAGGCCCGCGGCGCTGATCAGGAACGCGCCGGTGAGCAGGGGCACGGCGGTCGGCGCGATGCGCTCGCGGATCGGGCGCAGGCGCCGCAGGCGACCGCGCGCGTGCACGGCCCACGCGCCCAGCAGGTAGACGGTGGCGAGCCCGAGCGCGGCGGCGCCGTAGCGCCCGCGCGGAACGTCGAGCCGATCGAGCAGCATCAGGCCCCACAGCGGCCCGAGCAGGGCCGCGAGCTGCAGCCACGCGACCTGCCTCGACACGAGGCCCGAGGCGGCGTAGAGGGCGATCGACGCGCCGAAGGTCGCGAGACGCAGCGACTCGTCGGGCCACGCAGCGAGCGGGCCGACCACCGAGAGCGCGTACGCCGCGAGGTACCACGGGTAGCGGTAGCCGAGCTCGCGCCGCCCCAGCGCCCAGCCCACGGCCGCATAGGCGATCGCGAGCGCGGTCAGCGCCACGCCGTAGTGCGCGGGCTCCGTGTCGCGCAGCGAGAGCAGCAGCATCAGCTCGACGGGGAGGAGCCACGCGAGGGGGTACTGCAGCGCCCCGCGCGCGACCGACGTGGCCGCGGCGCCGAGCGGGCCGACGTGGCGCCGCAGCGCGCGCTCGAAGGCGCCGTGCCAGCCTCGGTCGGCTGCCGCGGCCGAGACGCCGAAGATCGCGATCGCGATGGCCACGACGAGGGCGTTGAGGCCGCGGTCGGGCACCGAGACGAGGATCGCCCCCAGCGCCAGCAGGTAGCCCGCGCCGGCCGGCGGCCCCGCGTAGCGAACGGCGACGCGACCGAGCCCCAGCGCGATCGCCGCGTAGGCCGCGGCCAGCAGCACGATGCTGCGCGCCTGCTCGGGCGCGGTGAGGGCGTCGACGGCGTAGAAGCCGCGGTCCCCCAGCAGCACGAGCGCGGGCACGAGCAGCCACGCCACCGCATGCAGCGCGCTCGGCGCGCGCCACCAGCCGCTGAGCACGGCGAGCAGCGCGGCCGCGCCCGCGTAGCTCCACGGCGCGAGGTCCGAGCCCCGCGCGTCGACGATGTCGTAGGTCGAGACGGCGAGCGCGACGCCGAGCGCGAGCAGACCGCCGACGAACAGCGGGTGCGCCGCGAGCGGGCCGTCCGCGGGGCGGGCGAGCAGCCGGCGCAGCGACGCGTGCCGCCACGGCCGGCGCAGCCACGGCTCGGCCGCCACCAGCTCGACGGCGGCGAGCGCGAGCAGCGCCAGCGAGCGCTCATGCCCGCCGACGTCGAGGCGCGCCAGCGCCAGCGCGAGCGGCGCGAACAGCAGCACGGCGGCGGCGTAGCCGGGGAGCCGCGAGCGCACGATCCACATCGCGCCCGCCACGCCGCCCGTGACCATCGCCAGCGCGACCGCGTGCGAGCCGCCCTCGACATCCGCCCACGCCGCCGCCGTCGCGAGCAGCACGTAGCCGACGAGGAAGTACGGCGTCAGCAGCCGCAGCCAGAGCTCGACGCTGCGCGCTCGCCACAGGCCGCGGCGGGCGATCGCGCCCACCACGAGGTAGGCGATCCCCAGCCCCGCGAACGCCAGGTCCTGGCGCTGCGGCGGAATCTCGGAGGCGGCCAGCGCGAGCGCCGCGGCGACGGCCACCAGCGCTGCCGCGACGTACTCGAACGGCAGGCGGCGCGTCAGCACCGTCAGCAGCGCGTAGACCGCGGCGAGCGCGCCGTAGCTCGACGCGGCGGCATAGGGTCAGCAGCGCGTCGTCGCCGCTGCCGACGGTGACGACGGGGATGCAGGCGGCGACGGCCGTGAGGCCGAGCGCGACCACCGTCTCGGGCCCGAGCGAGTCGAGCCACGCGGCGGGGTCGCTGCTCGGCTCGCGCGGCTCGCGCACGCGGCGCGTCCAGCCGACGAGGGCGTAGGCCGCGGCGAGCCCCGCGACGGCCACGCCTCGCCACGCCGGCTCGACGATGCTCGTCGACTCCAGCGCGAGCAGGTAGGCCACCCCCAGCAGCACCGCCGCGACGTACTCGAGGGCGCGCGAGCGGTGGAGCGCGGCCGCGCCGCCGGTGACCGCGGCCAGCAGCGCGTAGCTCACGGCGGCCGAGTCGACCAGCGTGCCGCGGTCGACCGCCTCGTCGACGCTGAGCATGATGAGCGGGTAGGCCGCCGCGACCGCGACGAGCCCGAACCCCACGAGCGTCTCCGCGCACGCCGAGCGCAGCAGCTCCTGCGGCGATGCGCCGCTCACGGGCCGCTCCCCGCGCAGCCAGCCGACGGCGACGTGCGGCCCCGCCATCCCGGCGAGCGCCACGCCGTACCAGAGCGGGTCGACCACCTCGCGCGCCTCGATCGTGAGCAGCACGGCCACGGGCAGCAGCAGCGCCGCCACCAGCTCGAAGAGCGGCCGGCGGTAGAGCGCGGTCGCGACCGCGTAGGCGGCGGTGAGCAGCCACAGCGTGGCCGCCGCCGGCGCGAACGTCGTGAGCGGGGCGAGCGCGGCGGCGGTCGCGGTGAGCGCGAGCGCGACCACCGTCTCCGGGCCCAGCCAGCTCGCCCACGCGAGAGGCGTGGCGCCGGCCGGCTCGCCGGCGCGCGCGCCGCCGCGCAGCCAGCGGACGGCGACGTAGCCGACGGCCAGCGCGGCGAGCGCGGCGCCGTACCACTCGCGATCGACGAGCTCGCCGCCCTCCAGCGCCAGCAGCGCGGCCGCCGGCAGCAGCAGCGCGGCCACGTACTCGAAGGCGACGCGGCGGAAGAGCCGCGCGGCGAGCGCGTAGACGGCGGTCAGCGCGCCGTAGGTGACGGCGGCGGAGCGCGCGGTGGAGAGCGGATACTCCAGCGCTGCGTCCGCGATCGCGACCACCTGCAGCGCGGCGACGGCGGTGAGGGCGAGGCCGACCACGGTCTGCGGCCCGAGCCAGCTCGCCCAGCTCGCGATCGTCGAGTCGGCTGTGTCGTCGGGCTCGCCCGCGCGCGCGCCGCTGCGCAGCCGGCCGAGCACGACGAGCCCGCCCTAGGTGTACTACCCAGGAAGGTTGTTCACAGGCGGGAGGCGGGGACGGCCCCGCCGACGCCGCCGTGCGGTCGGCGGTGATTGTAGCGGTAGAGCCAGCGTGGGAGCTGGCGCAGCCGCTCGGCGTTGGAGCGGTAGGGGCGGGCGTAGGCCCACTCGTTCTGCAGGATCTGGATGAAACGCTCGGCTTTGCCGTTCGTCTGCGGGCGGTAGGGCCGCGTGTGCGACAGCCGCACGTCTGCGGCAGCGGCGGCGCCGTGGAAGCTGCGGGCGACGGTGTAGGCCTTCGCGTTGTCGGTCAGGACCCGGCGCACGCGCACGCCACGCCGGCGGAAGGCCGCGAGCGCCTGCTCGAGGAAGGCGGCGCAGCTCGCGCCACGCTCGTCGGGCAGGACGGAGACGTAGGCGTAACGGCTGTGGTCGTCGACGGCGACGTGTAGGTACTCCAGCCCCAGCGAACGCCGCGAATGCGGCCCGGAGCGCGTCTCGGCGAAGCCAGGCGCCATTCGCTTGCCGCCGCCCTCGGGGACGCGCCCGAGCTTCTTCACGTCGAGATGCAGCAGGTCGCCGGGGGCGTCGTGCTCGTAGCGGACCGGCTCCCGGGTGACGCGGTGCAGGCGGTCGAGCCGGTTGAGGCCGCGGCGCCGCAGCACGGCGTAGACCGTGGAGCGGGCGACCCCGAGCGCCCACTGGATGCGATGCGGCCCGAATCCCTGCGTGCGTCGCACGGCGCAGATGCGTCGCTCCAGCTCGGGCGGCGTGCGCCGGGGATGCGCGCGCGGGGCGGAGCTGCGGTCCTCGAGCCCTGCCGCTCCCTCCGCCCGGAAGCGCCCCAGCCACTTGGCAACGGTGTGGCGGGAGACGCGGAAGTGGCGAGCGACCTCAGCCTGGGGCCAGCCGGCGTCCACTTCCCGCACGAGCTCGAGTCGGGTCAGCGGCGTCAGCCGCGCGTTACGATGGGCCATGAGGGTGTCCTCTCCTCGCTACTGCCGTGCTGTCACACACAGCAGCGGGCGAGGCCCCTCATCCTGTCAACAACCTACGTGGGAACTACACCTAGGCCGCCGCGAGCGCCGTGCCCCGCCACTCGTTGCCGAGCCCGACCGCCTCCAGGGCGAGCGCCAGCGCACCGACGGCGAGCACGGTGCTCGCGTACTCGAAGAGGCGCCGGTCGAAGACGAGCGCCGCGGTCGCGGCCAGGACGGCGAGCAGCGCCCACGTCACGGCGGCGCTCGCGGGCATGAGCCACGGGTAGAGGAGCGCCGCGAGCACGAGCACGAGCGCCGTCGCGGGCAGCACGCCGAGGTCACGCCACGCCGCGAGCGACGGCGGCGCGCCTCGTCCGCGCAGGCGCAGCCGCGGCCACGCGCCCGGGGTCGCCAGCAGGTAGGCCTGCGCCAGCACCGCGATCACGGGCGCGTACCACTCGACGTCGATGGCGGGGACGTCGCGCAGCGCGAGCACGAGCGCGAGCGGCGCGCCGAGCGCGGCGCCGGCCGCCTGCCACGGCCCGACCCTCGGCCCGCCGACCCGCGCCGCGAGCCCGTAGCTCGCGGCCCCAGCGGCGACCGCGGCCGCCAGCGAGAAGCGTCCCAGCGGCGCCGTGTCCGGCGTCAGCGCCAGCGCGACCAGGATCATGACGATCGCGGGCACCCACGCGTGCGCCAGCCAGAAGACGTGCGCCTCCAGCTCGCCCACGCCGCTGCGCCGGCGCAGGCGCGCCGCGGCCAGCACCAGCAGCGGGGCGACCGCCGCCGCCGGCGCGACCTGCCAGTCCCACCCGACCCCCGCGAGCTTCAGGCCGCTGACGATCGCGGCGCCGAACAGCAGCGCCGCGCCGTACGCGAGCAGCACCAGCCGGTAGCGAAGCGCCGCCGCCGCGTACACCGGCGCCGTGACGACGCAGATCAGCAGCAAGTTCGCGGGCGCGTCGATCGCGACGCCCGCGAAGGTGGGCGAGCCGGGGCGCGCCGCATTGAGGTGGTACGCCGCGACGCCGATGTTGAGCGGCACCCAGAGCGCGCCGACGTCCATCAGCACGCCGCCCGAGCGACGCAGCCCCAGCCGCTGGCGCACGTGGTGGCCGACGAGCCAGAAGCTCACGCCGCCCGCGACCAGCAGCGACTGCTGGATGAGCCATGGCTGCCCCGCCCGGAACGAGTTGACCGTGAGCGTGAGCGTCGCGGCGAGGACCAGCGCCGCGCCGAGGTAGAGCAGTGCCTGCAGCGTCCGCTCCGAGAGCAACGCCATCCCGAGCTGCGACCACGAGATCCGCACGCGCGGCGCTCGCGGACCGGGGGGCCGCCCTGGCGGGGCGGCCTCCCGACGCGGTGCGGTCAGCGGCGGCGGCGCGGCAGCCGCAGGCGGCGCTGGTGGCGGGCGAGACGAGGCGGAAGCGCCCTCCTCGGGCGCGGGAGGTGCGGCGTCGGGGCGAGGCGCCGGCGTCGGCGGAACCGGCGGGGCCGGAGGCTGCGCCTCGGCGGTCGGCTCGGCGAGCGCGGCCGGTCGAAGGAACTCGCGCGGCAGCTGCGGCGACGTCGCCCCGCCGCTCGGCTCGGACGGCGCGGACTGCGGCGGGGCGGGCTCGGCGCGCGAGCCGGAGCCGCCGACGCCTCGCTGCCCGCGCGCTCGGCCAGCGGCGAGGCGGACCGATCCGCGCTCGGTGCGCGACCGGCTCCCGCTCGCTGCTCCCGCAGCTGGCGCTCGTAGTGCTGGGTCAGCCGCAGCGCGCTCGCCTCGTCGAGCAGGCCGCGCGAGCGCCACGCGCCCAGCTCCTCGAGCAGCGCGACGGTGTTGCGGAGGCTGGGGTTGAGCGCGACGGGACTTCACGCGGCGCCGCACTCCGTGCAGTAGGCGGCGTCGCCCGAGAGCTGCAGCCCACACTCGGCGCAGTAGCGTCGCCCCACCGGGCTGCTCGGTTGCTCGACCATCGTGCGGGCCTCGCGGGCTGCCCCCGGCTCGCGGTCGGGACGAGTCGCCACCACCGCCCGCGAGCCGTGCCCACGACGAGAGTCTGCCACGCCCGCCAGGCCCCCGAGGGGCGAAGGTCATATCTGCAGGGTGATGTCCGACCCATGCCCACGTGCCGACGATCGCGCCCGGATCGCCGCCGGCCACGCTTTCGCGCCGCTTACGCGGCCCGCGGTAACGTCCGTCGCCGGAACGCGCGAGGAGGGCCGCGATGGCGACAGAGAAGCTCGACCTCGAAGCGCTGATCCGGGGGCGGCGCTCGCGCTGGCGCTGGCGCTGGCTGCTGCCCGTCGCGGCGCTGGTCGCGCTGCTCGTCGCCGCGACGGCGTTCCTCGCGGTGCGGCCCAGCGACTCCGACGTCGTGGTCGAGCCGCAGCCCGTCGAGGCGGCGCTCGGGCGGCTCACCTCCACCGTCGACCTCTCCAGATCCGCCGCGGCCGCGCGCAGCGACGAGCTCTCCTTCGGCACGGCCGGCAGCGTCGCCACCATCGAGGTCGGCCTCGGCGATCGCGTGAGCGCCGGCCAGCCCCTCGCGCGGCTCGACACACGCGGCAGCGAGCTCACCCTCGCCGAGGCGCAGCTCAGCCTCGAGCTGTAGCGCGCCGAGCTCGCGGAGCTGCAGGCGACGGACGCGACGACGCTGGCCGCGATCGCGGAGGCGCGCCAGTCCGTGGTGACGGCGGGCGGGCGGCTCGCCGACGCCGAGCTGGCGCTCGCCGACCTCGCGGCGGGCCCCACCGACGTCGCCCTCGCGGCCGCCAGCCGCGACATCGCCGCGCAGCAGGTCGCGCTGATCGAGGCGCGCGAGGCGCTCGCCGCACTCGAGTCCGGGCCGACCGCGAGCGAGCTGGCCGCCGCCCAGCTCGCCGTCGCCCGGGCGGAGGCCGACCTGCTCGCCGCCGCCGACGATCTCACGGTCGCCAGCGGGCTTCGCGCGAGCTCGGAGTCGCTCGCGGCGATCCTCGCCGGCGACGCCGGCGACGCCGGCGCCCCCGGCAAAGTCGTGATCGCGCTCCTGCTCGCCGCGCCGGGGGACGCGCTGGTGGCGGGTGCCGCCGAGACGGCGGCGGGCGCCGACTTCGAGGTGGCGCGGCTGGCCCTCGGCGACGCGAACGCCGACCTCGCGGCGGTGCAGGCCGGCCCCGCGGCCGCCCAGGTCGAGCTCGCGCGGCGCGAGATCGCGATCGCCGAGGCCACGCTCGACGAGCTCGAGACGGAGGCGCAGGAGCTGGTGGGCTGGCAGCTGTGGAGCCGGGACACGTTCGACGTCCTGGACGCGGATCGCACGCGCGAGCTGGACGCGGCGCGGGCGGAGATCGCCGAGGCGCAGGCGGCCCTGGTGCGCGAGCGTGCCGATCTCACGGAGCTGCTCGCGGGCCCGGTGTGAGCGACGTCCTGGGCGCCGAGCTCGCGGTCGCGCGCGCGGAGACGGCGCTCGCCGACGCCGAGGAGGCGCTCCGCGAGGCGACGCTGCTGGCGCCGTTCGACGGGGTGGTCGAGGCGATCGAGATCGAGGCGGGCGACGGCGTCTCCGCCGCCGCCGTCGCGTTCGTGCTGACCGACCTCGATCGCATCGTCGTCGAGCTCACCGTCACCGAGGGCGACCTGCTCGACCTCGAGCCGGGGCAGGTGGGGCTCGCGACCTTCAACGCCATCGACGGCGTCGACTACCCCGTGCGTGTGACGAGCGTGAGCAGCCTGCCCGTGGTCGACCAGGGCGTCGTGACCTACGCCGTCGAGGCGGAGGTGCTCCCGGTGAGCGAGCTCGCCGCCGTCGCCGAGGGGCTGAGCGCCCTCCGCGACGGCGCGACGGGCGGCTTCGCCGGCTTCGCCGGGGGCGCGGGCGGCGGCGCTGCCGCGGATGCCGGCGGGGGCGGCGGAGGGCGCGCGGGCGGAGCGGCCGGGTTCCTCGACCAGCTCCTCGCGGGCGTGAAGCTGCCCGAGGGCGTGACGGCGCAGGAGGTGCTGCTGGCGGTCGCCGGCGGCGAGACGCTGCCCGAAGGCGTCACGCTGCCCGAGGGCTTCGAGCTCCCGGAGCAGCTGCGGCAGCGCCTGGCGAGCGGCGGCCTGCCGGGCGCGGCTGGCACCGCCGACAGGGCCGGCGCCGCGGAGCGCGGCGGGGCCGGCGGGGCAGAGCGCGGCGGCGCGGGCACGGGCGCCGCGGCCGACGTCGAGGCGCCGGAGCGGCTGCTGCCGGCTCCCGGCATGACCGCCAGCGTCACATTGCTCGCCGAGGTGCGAGCGGAGGCGGTGCTGGGTCCCGGTCGCGGCCGTGCGCCAGCTCGGCGACGAGCTGATCGTGACGGTCCCGGCGGCGGACGGCGCGACCGAGCGCGTCATCGTCAGCGTCGGCTCCAGCGACGGCACCTCGGTCGAGATCCTCGAGGGGGTGCAGGCGGGCGACACGCTCCTCATCGGCGCCGAGACGGAGGGCGTCCCCTTCAGTGCGACGCAGCAGACGCAGGACGCTGCCCCGGGCGGATTCGGGGGCTTCGGAGGCCCGGGCGGCGGCGGCGGTGCTGGGGGCGGAGGCGGAGGCCGGTGATCCGCCTCGAGCAGCTCACGCGGAGCTACGCGACCGGCGCGGGCGACGTGCACGCGCTCGCGGGGGTCGACCTCGAGATCCGCCGCGGCGAGTTCGTGGCGATCATGGGGCAGTCCGGCTCGGGCAAGACGACGCTGATGAGCATCATCGGCTGCCTCGACCGGCCGACGGGCGGGCGCTACCTCATCGACGACCACGACATCGGGCGGCTCGACGACGACGGCCGCGCCCGGCTGCGCGGCGCCGCATTCGGGTTCGTGTTCCAGTCCTACAACCTGCTGCCTCGGCTCTCGGCGCTGGAGCAGGTGGAGCTGCCGCTGATCTACCAGGGGGTGAAGGACCGCGGGCGGCGGGCCGCCGAGGCGCTGGTGCGCGTCGGCCTCGCCGATTGCGTCACGCACCGGTCGCACGAGCTCTCCGGCGGCCAGCAGCGCGTGGCGATCGCGCGCGCGCTGGTGGTCGATCCGCTATTGCTGCTCGCCGACGAGCCGACGGGCGCCCTCGACGCGCAGACCGGCGTCGAGGTCATGGAGCTGCTGGCGGAGCTCGTCGCCGAGCGCGGGCTGACCGTCGTGCTCGTGACGCACGAGAGCGAGGTGGCGGACTTCGCCGCGCGCGTGATCCGCATGCGCGACGGTCGCGTCGTCGAGAACGTGCGGCGCAAGCTGCCGCGCGAGTCGTCGGCGGCGTCGGCGCCGCCGGGGCCCGCGCCGACGCCGCTCCGCGGGATCGCGCGATGAGCCTGCTCGACGCCTTCGGGATCGCCTGGCGCGCGATCGTCGCCAACCGCATGCGCAGCGCGCTCACGGCGCTAGGGCTGATCATCGGGGTCAGCTCGGTGATCGTGCTCATCGCGGTGGGGCAGGGGACGCAGAAGGGGGTCACCGACCAGATCCGCGGCCTCGGCACCAACCTCATCTTCATCGAGGCGAGCGCCGCGGGCAGGGGTGGCGGCGCGGGCGCGGCGGCGCGGGGCACGCTGACGACGAGCGACGTCGAGGGCATCGCGGGCGCCGCGATCCCCGGCGTGACCGCCGTGGCGCCCGAGGCGAACGTCGACGCGCAGGCGATCGCCGGCGCCGAGGACCTCGCCGTCGAAATCGTGGCCACGACCGGCGCCTACCTCGAGGTGCGCGACACGCCGGTCGCCGCCGGCGCCTTCTTCTCGCCGCTCGACGAAGAGGAGGGGGAGTTCGTCGTCGTCCTCGGCGCGCGGGTCGCCGAGGCGCTGTTCCCGGCCGGCGACGCGGTGGGCCAGAGCGCGCGGCTCGCCTTCGCGGGCGGCCGCATCAGCTTCGACTTCCGGGTCGGCGGCGTGCTCGCGGAGCAGGGCGGCGAGAGCGACATCAACGACCAGGTGATGGTGCCGCTCAGTTCGCTCGCGAGCCGGCTGCGATTCCTGCGCACGCCCACCGGCGACCTGCGCGTGACGGACATCGTGGTGCAGGCGTCCCCCGACGCCGACGAGGAGCGCGTAAAGGAGCAGCTCACGGAGCTGCTCACCTTCCTGCACGAGAGCGCGGAGCCGGGACTTCGTGGTGCAGAGCCAGGACGACCTGATCAGCGCCGCCGCCGAGGTCAGCAACGCGCTCTCGATCCTGCTGGGCTCGGTCGCGGGCATCTCGCTGCTGGTCGGTGAGATCGGCGTGATGAACATCATGCTGGTGTCGGTGACGGAGCGGACGCGCGAGATCGGCATCCGCCGCGCCGTCGGTGCCACGGGCGACGACATCGTGAAGCAGTTCGTGACGGAGGCGCTGACGCTGAGCCTCGTCGGCGGGCTGACGGGGATCGCGCTGGGGCTCGGCGTCTCGCTGGCGGTGGACGGCCGCGAGCTGGGCGGCCAGGTGATGACGACGGTGATCCAGCCGTGGTCGATCGCCGTCGCCTTCGCCGTGGCCGCCGCCGTCGGCTTCGCGAGCGGGAGCTACCCTGCGTACCGGGCGACGTTGATCGACCCGATCGCGCCGCCCCGTTTCCGCCCCGCTCCCGCTGCGCCGCCGTGCCGCCCGCGTCGAGCGGTCTCGGCCCACGCCTCGAGCTGCGTAGGGCGCGCCGAGGGCGGGCGGCTCTAGAATCGTCCGCATGAGCGCGGCGCGAACCGCCCGGCTGGCACGTGAGAGCGACGCTCGCGGCCTACCGCGCCCACGCCGAGGGCTACGCCTCGCGGCCGTTCGATCCCGCCGCGAGGCTGCGACGGGCGGAGCTGCTCGCGGGGCATCTCACGCCGGGGAGCCTCGTGGCGGCGCTCGGCTGCGGGCTGGGCGTCGAAACGGTCGCGCTGCGCGAGGCGGGGCTGCGCGTCGTCCGGGCTCGACATGACGCCGGAGTTCCTGCGCATCGCGGGGGACCGGTACCCCGCCTCGGGATACGTCCGCGGCGACCTGCGGGCGCTCCCCTTCGGCGACGACACCCTCGACGGCGCGTGGGCGGACGCGTCGCTCGTCCATCTCGCGTGGGCCGAGGTAGGAGGGGCGCTCCGGGAGATCCGGCGCGTGCTGCGCCCCGGCGGCGTGCTCCAGTGCTCCGCCCCAGATTCGGCGCGACGGAGGGCCTCGCGGCGCCGTCGCCGTCGAATCCCGTGCGGGCCGAGCGCTTCTACGCCTACTACGAGCCCGACGACTGGCGTCGACGGCTGGAGGGCGCGGGCTTCGAGGTGCTGCGCCTCGCCTCGGTCCGCCTCGACGCGGCCGACGCCGCCGCGCGCTGCAACGCGGGGGGCTCCGGCTTCATCCACTCCACCGCGCGAGCGGGCTGACGCGATGGCGGCTGAATTTCGAGCACACAACGGATATGGTGCCCGTGCCTCGCGGAGGGCGGGACGTTCGCCCCCGCCTCCTCTCGATGGAGTGCGGTCGGCGAGGCTAGCGAAGATGCGGTGGTCTATGGCGGGCGACGCAGTCAGCATCGCTCCGGATATCGACAAGCTGGTGCTGGAGAACGATCGGGTGCGTGTGCTGGAGATCAAGACTGAGCCCGGTGCTTCGTCCTCAGAGCACTCTCACCCCGACATGGTCATCTACGCGGTCACGGACTGCACGTGGGACCTCACCGCTCCGGACGGTGAGACGGTGACAGCAGAGATTCCCGCTGGCGCCACCATCTACCTGGATGCGACGACCCGCCGAAGGACGCGGGCAGCTCGGGTTCGCACGCGATCGCCATCGAGCTGACGTAGCGGGCACGCGTCTCGTCGCCGGCTGCGCGCCGCTCACGATTCGTCGGGAGGGCGCGCACAGCCCCGCTGCTTCGCGGGACGAGGGCGGCGCCGGGAGTGCGTGGCGCGGGAGCGGTGCGGTACTATCGCCCGCCTACCGATGACGCGCCAGCGACCGAAGCCCAACGCCACCCCCATCGACCTCGCGTTCGGGGTGAACGCCTGCTTGCTGGCGCTCCGTCACGGGCGCGTGCGGGCGCTCTACTACCTGCGCGGCAGCGAGCACCGCCGCGTGCGCTCGCTCGTCGACGAGGCCCGCACGGCCGGCGTGCAGGCCGAGCAGGTGGAGCTCGCGCGGCTCGACGAGCTGACGGGCGGCGGCGTCCACCAGGGCGTCCTGGTCCGCCTGACTCGCCGCCCGGCCCTGCAGCTCGGCGCCGTCCGTCGAGGGCGCGACGGGGCCCTCGCTCGCGTTGCTCCTCGAT
>CAXXXY010000004.1:0-10093 GCA_963667515.2 Dehalococcoidia bacterium
GACGCTAGGAAAACGAGAACGCGCGCAAGCAGTTATTCATAAGGAACGCAAATGCGCCACGAAACGTTCGGCTCGTACTACGCCCAGATCGGCCGGATCATGCTTGGTCGGCTGGAGAAGGAACCCGCAGAGAAACTCCTTGCGGTTGACAAGGACGAGTACCTGGATCGACTCGTTGCCGAGGCAGCATGGGAGCCCCTCGAGTGGTACGAGAATCGGAAGACGATTGAGCCATTCAGCACCAAGCAGCAACGGCGCGATCCGTTCGGCGAGGTATTCATGGCAGATGTTCAGATGTTCCGGTTGCGAGTCCCTATCTCTAGCCATCCACAGCGACGAATGTATTTCAGTCTTTGGCCCTCCACTTACCGGCTCTCCGGTGAACCCGAATGGAAGGTCGAAGGCGATGTTCTGGTCGTGGAGACTGAAGCGTCGTCAGAGGCCGTAGAACGGGCACTGGATGACATCCGATTCTGGATCGGCGGTCGTAACAAGAACATCGAGGCAGAGAACGGAACGCTCAAGGATCGCATCCGGCCGGTCTGGCAGAACAAGCGCGCGCAACTCGAGGCGCAGCAGGGACACGCTCAGTCGGAGCTGGCAAAGCTGGGAATCCCACTACACGGCCAAGACTGAGCCGACTACGTTCTGTGGACGGGCTGTTGAAGGCGGGGCGGCTGCGCTAGACTGGAGGTCTCCCCGGGAAAGACGCGCGCCGATCCGTGTCCACCCCTGTCCGCAGGCAATACCTCGCACTCAAGGCGCTGCATCCCGACGCGCTGCTGCTGTTCCGCATGGGCGACTTCTACGAGGCGTTCGACGACGACGCCGGCGTTCTGGCGGAGACGCTCGGGATCGCGCTCACCTCGCGGCCGCTCGGCAAGGCCGAGGGCCGCATCCCCATGGCCGGGGTCCCGCACCACGCGCTCGAACGCCACCTCGACCAGCTCGTCGCGGCGGGGCATCGCGTCGCGCTGGCCGAGCAGACCGGGGAGGCCGACGGGCGCACGCTCGTCGAGCGGCGCGTGACGCGGGTGGTGACCCCGGGGACGGTCGAGGCGGGCGCGCTGCTGCCGGCGGCCGGACATAACTGGCTCGTGGCGGTCGCGCCTGGTGGCGCGGATGGCGCGGGCGCGGAGCGCTGGGGCCTCGCGGCCTGCGACGTCACCACGGGCGAGCTCGAGTGCATGGTGGTGGAGGCGGGCGTGCTCGGCGGCGAGCTCGCCCGGCGCGCGCCGCGCGAGCTGCTCGTGCCGGAGCCCGCAGGCGCGCGCGGCGGCGGCGAAGCGGCGCTGCCCGAGGGTGCGGCGGAGACGGCGCGGCGCACGCCGCGGCCCGCGCGCGCGTTCGCGCCGGGCGAAGCCGCCCGCGCGCTGTGCGAACACTACGGCGTGGCCAGTCTCGACGGGTTCGGGCTGCGCGGCATGGAGGCGGCGGTGGGGGCGGCCGGGGCGCTGCTGGGGTACCTCGCCGAGAGCTGGCCGCAGGCGTTGCGCAACCTGCGCGAGCCGCGCGTGATCGCCTCGGGCGCGTACGTCGAGCTCGACCCGCAGACCGTGCGCACGCTCGAGCTGTTCGAGTCGCCGGCGGGGCCGGAGGCGGCGCTGATCGCGGTGCTCGACCGCACGCGCACGGGGCCGGGCGGGCGGCTGCTGCGGGCGCGGCTGGCGCGGCCGGTGCGCGCCGCCGCCGAGGCGGAGCGGCGGCTCGACGAGGTGGCGGCGTGGGTCGGGGCGCCACTGGAACGGGCCGCGCTGCGGCGCGCGCTGCGCGGGCTGCCGGACCCCGAGCGGCTGCTGGGGCGGGTGCGCGCGGGCAGCGCCGGGCCGCGCCAGCTCGCGCAGCTGCGGGCGGCGCTGGGCGTGCTGCCGGAGGCGGGCGAGCAGGCGCGCGCGGCGGGCCTGCTCGCGCTCGCCGGGGACCTCGCGGGCGCCGCGGAGGCGCACGCCGCGCTGGCGGCGGGGCTGGCCGAGGAGCCGCCGGCCGAGGCCGGCGACGGCGCGTCGCTGCGCACGGGGTTCGCGCCGGACGTGGACGAGCTGCGTGCGCTCGCCGAGGACGCGCGCGGGGCGCTGACGGCGCTCGAGGCGGCGGAGCGCGAGCGCACCGGCCTCGGCGCGCTCAAGGTCGGCTACCACCGCGTGTTCGGCTACTACCTCGAGCTGCCGCGCGCGCAGGCCGAGCGCGCGCCGGACGAGTACGAGCCGCGCCAGACGCTGGCGGGCGCGCAGCGCTACCGCTACGGTCCGCTCTCCGAACTCGAAGACCGCATCCTCGGGGCGCGCGAGGAGCTCGCCGGGGCGGAGCGCGCGGCGCTGGAGCGGCTGTGCGCGCAGGTGGCGGCCTCGGGCGCGGCGATCGAGCGCGCGGCGGCCGCGCTGGCGCGGCTCGACGTCGCCGCGGGGCTCGCCGAGGTGGCGTCGGAGCACGGCTACGTGCGGCCGCTGCTGCGGCCGGCGGGGCCGATCGTGATCGCCTCGGGCAGGCACGCGGTGATCGAACGGCGCATGGAGCCGGGCGCGTTCGTGCCCAACGACTGCGAGCTGGGCGGGGCCGCGCCCGACATCGTGGTGCTGACCGGCCCGAACATGGGCGGGAAGTCGACGTACCTGCGGCAGACGGCGCTGATCGTGGTGATGGCGCAGGCGGGCTCCTACGTGCCGGCCGGGCGCGCCGAGATCGGGATGGTCGACCGCGTCTTCACGCGCGTGGGGGCGAGCGACGAGCTGGCGGCGGGGCGCTCGACGTTCATGCGCGAGATGGTGGAGACGGCCGAGATCCTGCGGCGCGCGACGGAGCGCTCGCTGGTGGTGCTCGACGAGGTCGGGCGGGGGACGTCGACGGGCGACGGGCTGGCGATCGCGCGCGCGGTGGTGGAGGCGCTGCACCACCGCCCGGGCGGGACGCCGCGCACGCTGTTCGCGACGCACTACCGGGAGCTGACGGCGCTGGCGGGGCTCCTGCCGCGTGTCGAGAACCGCTCGGTCGCCGTCGCCGAGCGCGGTGGCGAGGTGGTGTTCCTGCATCGCATCGTCGACGGCGCGGCGGACCGCGCCTACGGGGTGCACGTCGCGGCGCTGGCGGGGCTGCCGCGCGCGGTGGTGGCGCGGGCGCGCGAACTGCTCGCGCAGATCGAGACCGGCGAGGCGCGCGAGGGCGGCATGGCGTGGGGCGCGCCCGGCGCGCCCGCCGCGCCCGGCGGGGCGGCGCCGGCGCAGCTCGCGCTGCCGGTGGCGCCGCCCGCGGCCGAGCGCGCGCTGGCGGAGACGGTGGCCGGCCTCGAACCCGACGAGCTGAGCCCGCTCGAGGCGTTGCAGCGGCTCTACGAGCTGCGCGCCGAGGCGCGGCGCGGGCTCGGCCGCGAGGGCTAGCGGTGACCACCACAGACGTGCCAGGGACGCGGGGGTACCCCGCGGGGGCGTCCGCGCAGGGCGCGCCGCGGATCCGCGTGCTGGCGCCGGAGGTGGCGGCGCGGATCGCGGCCGGCGAGGTGATCGAGCGGCCGGCGTCGGTGGTGAAGGAGCTGGTCGAGAACGCGCTCGACGCCGGCGCGCGGCGGATCGAGGTCGCGATCGCGGGCGGCGGGATCGACCGCATCCGCGTGCGCGACGACGGCCGCGGGATCGAGCCGCCGCAGCTCGCCGACGCCTTCGAGCGGCACGCGACCTCGAAGCTGCGGGCGGCCGAGGAGCTCTTCACGGTGCGCACGCTGGGCTTCCGCGGCGAGGCGCTGGCGGCGATCGTCGCGGCGGCCGACGTGACCTGCACGACGCGTGTTGCCGGGGAGTCGGCGGCGGCGGTGGCGCGCTTCGTGGACGGGCGGGCGCTGCCCGGGGGCAGCGCGGCGGCCGCGCCGGGTACGACGTTCGAGGTGCGGGAGCTGTTCAGCGCGCTGCCCGCCCGGCGGCGCTTCCTGCGCAGCGCGCGGGCCGAGGCGCGCGCCGTGGCGCAGGTGGTGAGCGACTACGCGCTGGCGCGCCCGGAGGTGGCGCTGCGGCTGGAGAGCGAGGGCCGGACCGTGCTGGCCGCGCCGGGCGCGGGCGGGGAGCGGGCAGCCTGGGCGGCGGTCTACGAGGACGACCTCGCCGCCGCGCTGATCGCGTTCGAGTACCTCGTGCCGCCCGCGGGCGAGGGCGGGGTGGTCGCGGTGCGTGGGCTGGTCGGGCCGCCGGAACGGCACCGCGGCAACCGCGGCGCGCTGCACCTCGTCGTCAACGGCCGGGCCGTCAGCGACCGCGCGCTGGCGTTCGCCGTCGAGCGCGCCTACGAGGGGCTGCTGCCCGCCGCGCGCCACCCGGTCGGGCTCGTGCGGATCGAGGTCGATCCCGCCGCGGTCGACGTCAACGTGCACCCGGCAAAGGCCGAGGTGCGCTTCCGTGAGGCGCGCGCGGTGGCCGCGGCGGTGACGGCCGGAGTGCGGGGCGCGCTGGCGGGCGCCTCGGCGCCGGCGTTCACGGCGCCGGTGTGGGGGCCGCCGGTGTGGGCGCCGGAAGCGAGCCCGGGCGCGCCCGCCGAGGCGCGGGCGGTGCTGGCGTCGGCGCGTCCGGCCTCGCCGTTCGACGCAGCCGCGGCCACCAGCGACGGCGCCCGTGACGAGGCAGCCCTGCCGCTCACGGAGCAGCTGCCGGCGCTCCGGCCGCTCGGGCAGTTCAGCGAGGCGTTCCTCGTGGCCGAGGCGCCCGACGGGCTGTACCTGGTCGACCAGCACGCGGCGCACGAGCGTGTGCGCTACGAGCAGGTGCGGGCGCAGCAGGCGCGCGGCGAGGCGGCCTCGCAGCCGCTGCTGGAGGCCGTGCTGGCGCCGCTCGGCGCGGCGCAGGCGGCGCTCGCGGCCGAGGAGGCCGGCACGCTGGCGGCGCTCGGGTTCGTGCTGGAGCCGACCGACGGGTCCTCGCTGATCGTGCGTGCGGTGCCGGCGGCGCTGGCCGGGCGGGACCCTGCTGTGGCGCTGCGCGACCTGCTCGACCGCATGGAGGCGGAGGAGCGGCTGTCGGGGCCGGAGCGCGCGGCGGCGAGCCTTGCCTGCCGCTCGGCGGTGCGCGCGGGCGACCGGCTGGCCGGGGAGCAGCAGCGCGAGCTGCTGCGCTCGCTCGAGGCGTGCGCGCACCCGCAGACGTGCCCGCACGGCCGCCCGACGCTGCTGCGGCTCAGCAGCGAGCAGGTGCGGCGCAGCTTCGGGCGGCGCTGAGGACCGTGCGCTACCACGCTGTCATGACGTCCATCCCCCGCAGGTGCTCACGGTGGACCGCCCTCCTGCTCGCGATAGGCGCCGTCGTGCTCACCGGCTGCATCCGCTTCGAGGTCTCGTTCACGGTGCAAGAGGACGGCTCAGGCGCTGTTGCCGTGGTCACGGCGCTGAGCGACGAATTTATCGATGCGCTGGTGGAGATCGGAGGACCGGCAAACGACGACGGGAGTTTCCTCGGTGACATCCGCCACATTCCAGGTGCGATTGTCGAGGAGTACCGGGAAGACGGATTCAGTGGAGAGCGCCTCACCATCACGGTTCCCGACATGACGCGCATAGACGAATTCCTCGGCGGGATCGACGAGGTGTGGCAGGCCGCCGAGCAGCTGGAGGTGGAACGCGAGGGCGAGGGCTGGCGCTTTGAGCTCGTCGTGGAACCACCGCGCGACGACCTGGTCGGTCTGGATGATCCGGAAGCCCTGGATGCGCTGGACCAGGGCCTCTCGTACACCGTGCGCCTCTCGTTGCCGGGCAGGTTGACGGAGCACAACGCCGATCGCGTCGAGGCCGGCGAGGCGGTGTGGGAACTCGACGTCACTGCCGCGGAAGCGCGCGTGCTCAGGGCACGCAGCCAACCGGCGAGCGGGCCGGCGGCCGGACTCGTCGCCGGAGCCATCGTGGCCGTCGTGGTACTAGCCGTGCTGGCGGCCCGCTCGCGATCCGCCGTCCGCGGACGCGCCGGGGCGTAGCCATGGCGCTCAGGCCTAGAAGAGCTCGGGCGGGCCCTCGCGCTGGCGCCGGCACGCCCAGCAGCCGCAGGTGCGGCGCTCGTTCGGGCGGCGCTAGCAGGGTGCTGAAAAACCCCTGAAGGCGCGGAAACGACCATGCGAGCAGGTGCGGCGCTCGTTCGGGCGGCGCTAGCAGGGTGCTGAAAAACCCCTGAAGGCGCGGAAACGGAGCGTTTGGAGCACTGCGGAGCTACAACTGGAGTGCCGACCCCTTGAAAACAAGGGGTTTCGCGTGAGCCGCAATCAGCCGATTCAGGGCCGAGACTGCCCGGGAAGACTTTTTCAGCAGCCTGCTAGTGTCCCGAGTCGTAATAGCGACATATAATCCCTACCGGGTATGGTGCGGCACAGCGGGGTTTTGCCCCATGGGGCAGACTCTGGAGTGTCATGAGCACCCGAATCGGACGGCCGACGGTCGCGATCGTCCTGAGCGACGAGGAGCGTGAGACGCTGGAGCGGTGGGCGCGCCGGCCGACATCGGCCCAGGCGCTGGCGCTGCGCTGTCGCATCGTCCTTGCAGCGGCCGAAGGGACATCGAATAAGGCGATCGCCGCGGTGCTCGATTGCCATCCGGTCACCGTCGGCAAGTGGCGCCGGCGCTTTGCGCAGTGGCGGCTCGATGGGCTACAGGATGAGCCGCGCCCCGGGGCGCCCCGCACGATCACCGATGCACAGGTGGAAGCGGTGATCGTCACGACGCTGGAGGAGCAGCCTCCCAACGCGACGCACTGGTCGACCAGATCGATGGCAGCCGCGCTCGGGATGTCGCAGTCGGCGATCTCCAGGATCTGGCGCGCCTTCGGCCTGAAGCCGCACCTCGTGGAGAGCTTCAAGCTGTCGCCCGACCCGCAGTTCATCGACAAGGTCCGTGACGTGGCCGGGCTCTATCTCAACCCGCCCGACGCGGCGGTTGTGCTGTGCGTGGACGAGAAGACCCAGATCCAGGCACTCGACCGCACCGCGCCGACGGTGCCGATGATGCCCGGCGTCCCCGCCCGCCAGACGCACGACTACATCCGTCACGGCACGACGAACCTCTACGCGGCGCTCGATGTCGCTTCGGGATGCGTGATCACGGAGATGACCCCCCGGCACCGGGCTCGGGAGTTCCAGCAGTTCCTCACCCTCATCGACCGCAGCGTTCCCCGTGAACTGGCGGTGCATGTCGTGCTCGACAACGTCTCCACGCACCGCACGCCCGCCATCCAGCGCTGGCTCCAGCGCCATCCCCGCTTCACCTTGCATTTCACGCCGACCTACAGCTCCTGGATGAACCTCGTGGAGCGCTGGTTTGCAGAGCTCACCAGCAAGTGGCTCCGGCGCGGCACGCACCACAGCGTCCCTGATCTGATCCGCTCAGTGGAGATGTGGGTCGCCAGCTGGAACGAGAATCCGAGGCCCTTCATCTGGCACAAGTCCGCGGACCAGATCCTTGACAACCTCGCCGGATATCTAGAGCGCATTCCTGACTCGGGACACTAGGTGTAGTTCCCAGGGACGTTGTTTACAGGCGTGAGGCGGGGACAGCCCCGCCGATACCGCCGTGCGGTCGGCGAACATTGTAGCGATAGAGCCAGCGCGGGAGCGCGTGCAGGCGTTCGGCGGCGCGGTACCATCGCGGCGACGGCCCCACCCGAACAGGGGTCGGCGGGAGTGCGGGCGCGACGATGTCAACGCGTGCGGTGGGTGCGGCAACGGTCCTCGCGGCGGCCGACGCGGTGGTGATCATCGTGATCGCGGCCTGGGCTGCGCGTGGAGGAGACGGCGAGGCGTTCGTCGTTGACCCGGCCCCGACGGAGATGGCCACCCCGGCAGCTCGCGGGTATGCCAATGGCGCGCCGTGGCCGTCGACGACCGTTCGAGGCCCGTCACGCGATCGGGCCGTGCTCGTCGCGCTCTTCGACGCGAGCGGTGGCAGATCCTGGACCAACGCGCAGAGATGGCTGTCCGGCCGGCCGATCGACGAGTGGTACGGCGTGTCCACCAACGGCGCAGGACGGGTAACGCGCCCGCGGCTGGTGGGCAACGGCTTGCGCGGGCCTCTCCCACCGGAGCTCGGGAACCTCGCCGCACTCAGGCACCTGGCGCTCAGTTCGAACGAGCTGAGCGGGTGGATCCCGGCGGAACTCGGAAACCTCGCGTCCCGAGTACCGGAGCGTGTGTGCCCATATGGTGATCTCGATCTCGGAGTCACACGCCGTATCAGGTGTACTGACCACAGAGAGGTGTGAGACACGGCTGACGGGCGGGAGGCCGCCGAGCGAGCCGTGGGGACGGCGCCTGTTGTACCACCTCGGCCACCCTGCGAGGGCCCGCGCTTGCGGCGCGCGCTCGTCGGGTAGGCGAAGGCGTACGCCCAGCTGCGCAGCAGCATCTGGATGAAGCGCTCCGCCTTGCCGTTGGTGCGCGGCGTGTAGGGCCGCGTCCGCGGGTGGTGTAGCCCCAGTTCGTCGCAGCGCGACCACCGGACGTGTGAAGCGTACGCGGCGCCGTTGTCCGTCATGACTGCCTCGACCGTGACGCCCTGCTCGGCGAACCAGTGCAGCGTCCGCTCGAGGAAGGCGAGCGCGTCGTGGCGGCGGTCGGTGGGGAGCACTTCGGCGTAGGCCAGCCGCGAGGCGACATGCACGTGCTGCCAGCCTGCGCGCGGACTGCGCGTCACTCCGTCGTTGAGGATGCGCTTGCCGACGTTCCAGAAGCGCCCCAGCTTCTTGGTATCGATATGCAGCAGTTCGCCCGGGCGCTCGCGCTCGTGGCGCACCATCGGGGGCCGCGGTTCGCGCGGCAGCCGCGAGCGGCCGAGCCGCCTGAGCACCTTGCCGACGGTCGAGGCCGGCCGGCCCAGCATCGCGCCAAGCGTGAGCGGTCCCGCGCCGCTGCGCTCGCGGGCGGCCACGATCTCGGCCTCCTCGGCAGTGGAGAGGCGGCGCGGCTGGCGCTTCGGCGTGGAGGGGCGCTCGCCCAGCCGCCGCCCAGCCGCCGCCCAGCCGCCGGCCCGGTAGCGCGCCCACCAGCGGTAGCCGCTGGCACGGCTGGCGCTGGCGCCGGCGCTGGCGGCGGCGTCCCTGGGGCTCACCCCCGCAAGCATCGCGTCGACGGCGCGGCAGCGCGCCTCGTACGAGTAGCGCATCCGCTTGGGGCGGCTGGTGGCATCATGCGTCGGGACCTCCTTCGGGACCTGGGTGGTGTTCAACCCCGAGTCTCGTCGGAGGCCCCTTCGCGATCAGGTGTCTCGCAGGTGTGTAGTCAGTACAACTAGGCTGAGGGCATCGGTCTGGAGAGTGTCCCGGTAGGCCATGAAGACGACCTGCATGGGCTGGCTCTGGCCGATGCGCCAGGAGCGCCATGACGCCTGGCGCGTGGTATGGACGGAGTCGTCCGTCTCGAGCCACACCAGCGTCGGGAAGTCGACAAGGTCGACGCCCGTCTGCGCCAGCCGGGGGTGGCAGACGAGCACGCCGCCGCTGAGAAGTCGGCTGGATGAGCACCACTGCCTGAGGCCCGGACCGCGCTAGCCCCTCGCCCTCAAGGAGATTGACCATCTCGTGGGCTCGCCTAGCCTTTCACTACATGGCTACATGCCGTAGGGAATGACATACGCCACATTCGGCAAGGGAATTAGCATTATAGGAATGGAGAGTTGCCTTGATCCTGTTGCATCTTCTGCTGACTTTTCCATGAGCTGCAGTAGACCGATGTATTTGCCGTGTTTCGCACACTCTATCAAGAGCGGACCGCCAACGGTCAGTGCTTATGCGGCCTTCTTCTTCGGATACCATCACGAAGCCGCCCCCGATCTGTGACACGGAAACTTCCTGAGTCGAGCCGCATTTCACTCTGACCCGGATTTGGTTATTTCTCCTCCGCCGAGGAGGGCACCGTAGTGCCTGTCTGGGTCAAGGTCGGGCATCGTCAGTTCGCCGTCAGCCATGGCTACCTCCGGGATAAGAACTCTGTCGCACTGCACGGTCCCGCCGCAATCATCTGACGAGGGCGTCGTTCCGCGGCGGAACCGTGTTACGGGTGGCGAACATCACGATCGCAAAGGCCGGAAGCAGTAGCTCGTCGAGCGGCGGACCGATCCGGAGACGGCCAACCAGTGATTGGAGGCTGATCT
>CAXXXY010000005.1:0-212013 GCA_963667515.2 Dehalococcoidia bacterium
CGTGACGCGATCACGGCCTCGATCACGACGCTGCCCGACCAGCTGCGTCGCTCGCTTGCCTGGGACCAGGGAGCGGAGATGGCCCAGCACGCGCAGCTGCGCATCGACACCGGCCTGCCGATCTACTTCTGCGACCCTCGCAGCCCCTGGCAGCGTGGCAGCAACGAGAACACCAACGGCCTGCTGCGTCAGTACTTCCCCAAAGGCACCGACCTGTCCCAGCACTCTGCCGAGGACCTCGCCGCCGTCGCTCTCGCGCTCAACACTCGACCCCGCAAGACCCTCGGATGGAAGACTCCCGCCGAGGCACTCAACGAACACCTACTCTCCCCTGCACAAGGCGGTGTTGCGACGACCCCTTGAACCCGAGCAGTACACGTCGTGGGCCTTCGGGCACCGCCTCCGCACCGCCGGCCTGCTCGGCTCGATGGGCCGGGTCGCGTCGGCTGTCGACAACTCGATGATGGAGTCCGTTCTTCGGGACGCTGCAGCTCGAGCTGCTCGACCGCCGCAGCTGGACGACCCGGGCCGAGCTCGCCTCCCGCGATCTTCGAATGGATCGAGGGCTGGTATAACCCGCGCCGCCGTCACACCTCGATCGGCGATCTCAGCCCCGTGGAGTACGAAAGGAGGCCCGCCGCCGCCGCGGAAGCGGCATGATGTCTACACGTGAACTGTCCGGAGAACCGGGTCAGGCTCCCCTCATCCACTTCAACGGCGAACGCTTTCTCGGGCCGTACCCGTAGCGGTGAGGAGGGGCTGGCCGACGGTGCGCCGGCGGCGTCCGTCCCTGCGCCTTTCGGACCGCGCTTCGCCGCAGGCTGCGCGGGCCGGCTGGCTCGCGCCCGCCGCGCGTAGACCGTCGAACGCGGGACCTCCCAGAGCTGGCAGACGCGGGCCGTGCCGTAGCGGCGTCCGCTGGAGGGCGAGCTGGCCCGGCTGTGCTACCAGAAAAACGTCATCCTGGCGTTGAGTTGACCCCGCGGGCGTCCATCTGAAGGCTGCTTCCTGCGTGGGCAGGAGGCTCCGCCATGCGAATGACCTGCCCCCGGTATTCATACCACCTGCAGAGTTAGAGATTCCGCGTTCAGCACGGGCTTGCCCACCGCGACCTCGGGTGCCGGGGATCGGTATCCGAGCGATGAGTGCGGACGGATCTGGTTGTACTCGTTGCGCCACGTCTCGATCAGTACCTGGGCCTCGAACAGCGTGTCGAAGCGCTCGCCGTTCAGGTGCTCGTCGCGCAGCCGCCCGTTGAACGACTCGATGTAGCCGTTCTCCCACGGGCTGCCCGGCTCGATGAAGAGCGTCTCCACATCGACGCGCGCCAGCCACCGCCGCACCGCCCGCGCCGTGAACTCCGGCCCATTGTCCGAACGGATGTAGCTCGGCGGTCCGCGCCTGACGCAGAGCTCGGCCAGCACGGCGAGCACGTCCTGTGAGCTCAGCCGGCGGGCCACCTCGATCGCGAGACACTCCCGGGTGTACTCGTCGACCACCGTCAGCATCCGCAGCTTGCGCCCGTCGGCGGTGTGGTCGAGCACGAAGTCGTAGGCCCAGACATGGTTCGGGTGCTCGGCGCGCAGCCGCACGATCGAGCCATCCGCGAGCCACAGCCGGCCGCGCTTCGGCTGCTTCTGAGTTACGCGTAGCCCTTCCTGCCGCCAGAGCCGCTCCACCCGCTTGTGGTTCACCTGCCAGCCCTCGCGGTGCAGCAGGGCGGTGATCCGCCGGTAGCCGTAGCGCCCGAAGCGGGTGGCCAGCGCCACGACGCGAGCGGTGAGCGCGGCCTCGTCGGCCGACTCCCGCGGGAGGTAGCGCTCGGTGGCACGGGCCTGCCCGACGACGGTGCAGGCCCGTCGTCCCGACACCGCAAACTGCTGCTGCATCAACGTGACCGCCCGGCGGCGCTTCGCCGGGCTCAGAAGTTTCCCCGGGAAAGCTCCCTGAGCATCGCGTTGTCGAGTGCCTGGTCCGCGACGATCTTCTTCAGCTGCGCGTTTTCGCGCTCGAGCTCCTTCAGGCGCTTCGCCTGGTCGACCTTCATGCCGCCGTACTCCCGCCGCCAGCGGTAGTAGGTCTGCTCGCTCACCCCCAGCTTGCGCACCACCTGTCCGACCGGCTGCCCCTGAGCGAGCCCCACCTCCGCCTCACGCAGCTTCCCGATGATCTCCTCGGCTCCGTACCGCTTCCGCTTGGCAACCACCGCGCTCCCCCTTCCCCGACCAGCGCAGCTCTCACTCTGCGACTGGATCGGTTCTCGGGGGGCAGGTCACGAACGTACCTTGGGTTACTGACGAACGCGGTTCGAAGCGCGCTGCGATCAAAGCACGACCTGATGCTCGAGAACCTGGCCTTCGGCAGCAGCTCGCCGTGCTGACCCGTCAGCGCGCTCGCACTCCAACGAAGCCAGCCGACCGTCTCTTCTGGTCGTGGCGCTCCCGGTATTGGCCCGGCTGGCGTTCCACCCTGGTGATCGTGCAGCCCGAGACGGTCATCCGCTGGCACCGCACGGCGTGGCGCGGGTACTGGACGTGGAAGCGCCGACCCCGACAGCCGGGCCGGCCGCGCATCAGCAAGGAGCTGCAAGGGCTGATCGCGAGGATCGCAACCGGGAACCCGCGCTGGGGCGCCGTCCGCATCCAGGGCGAGCTACTCGCGCTCGGCTACGAGGTGAGCGCGGAGACGGTGAGGTGCTATCGGCCGAGGGCGCTGCGGCGTCCGCCGTCCCGGTCCTGGCGAAGCTTCCTCGCCAACCACCGCCCGCAGCTCTGGGCTGCGGACTGCTTCACCGTGCAGACGCTCAGCTTCAAGACGCTGTACGTCTTCTTCTTCATCACGCACGCGCGCCGCCGCATCGTGCATTTCAACGTGACGGCACATCCGACAGCGCCGTGGGTGTGGCGTCAGTTGCTGGAGGCGACGCCGTGGGGGCAGCAGCCTCGCTATCTGATCGGGGACCGCGACCGCTCGTACGGCGGTGCCTTCATTGGCAAGGCGCGAGCGATCGGGATCAAGACGGTCCTCACTGCGGTGCGGCCACCGAAGGCGAACGCCAGCGCGGAGCGTGTGGTGGGAACGCTCAGGCGCGAATGTCTCGACCATCTGATGATCGTGAATGAGCGTCACCTGCGACTGGTGCTGCGGGAGTACGTCGCGCACTACAACCACGTGCGACCGCACCAGGCGCTCGAACTGTGGGCTCCGGACGACCGGCGGCCACGGTCACCGCCCCGGAGCGAGGGCCAAGTCGTGGGTCGGCCGATCCTGGGCGGGCTGCATCACGAGTACGAGCGTCTCGCCGCGTGACATTCGGGCAGACGACATTTTCTGGTAGCACAGCAACGAGGGCGAGGGAGACGAGCACTCGCGGGCTACCGGCGGGCTTCGCGCTCAGGGCGAATGACCACCAAATGACTTCGCCGTGTCCGAGTTCACGCGAACGGTGTATTGCACGCCCGGCTCGAAATCGGAACCCAGCGGGACGGTGGTCTCAACGACCGGATAGTCGGCGGTACAGGCGACGAGTGGGTCGGCGACCTGATGGTGGGTGATCACGATGTCGATCCGGTTCGATTCGCTTCGCCGGACTTCGTAGCCGTTGAACTGGCGAACAGCCGCTGCCCCGAGGCATGCCGGAGACGACGCGCAGCTCGTAGTAGGGCGGCGCGCTTCCCGCTACGACGACCTCCGCGCTCTCGATCGGTGACTCGGCGATGAACGTGTCGCGAAGGTCGGGGGCGGGGAGGGTAAAGGTCGTCGTTTCGCGGCCGTTGGCGATGATCCGGTAGGTCTGGCCGGGTTCCAGCGGCGCCGTGATGGGGAGCACGGTGTCGAGTTTCACCACCTCCTCGGCGCAGGGGATCGCCCAGGGAGCGGAGGGCGGCTGCATCAGCGTCACTCGGACGATGATGTCGCGGCCGTCCAACTCCAATCCCTCGCTGCCGGGCCGGGCACAGCCCTCGATGGTGGACTGGTAGTAGGCCACCCGCAGCACGGGTTCCTGCTCGTTCGGGATGAGGTTGGCCCACACGACGTGGACCGGGGCCTCGACCCAGGTCCGCCAGTCGGACCCGGCGCCGTCCTCTCCGACCAAGTCCGGCGGCGGCTGCACCAGCACCAGCAGCATGTCGACCTTGTCAGGATTGCCGTGGGTGATGACCTCATATGCCGTGTCGTTGGTGAAAGCGAGGCGGCCGTCGGACTCGATGATCTTGGCATGGATCGCATAGCGATTCCCGGAGTCGATGTCATCACGGTGGTAGCCGACGTTGAAGCGGATGGGGACTTGGCCGGGGCCGGTGATGGTCTGCCGAGCGATCAGCGGAGCGTGGGCGTCGGCGTAGGAGACGTCCCGCAGCTCGACAACGAGGGTCGCGCCCGGCGTGAGGGCCAGCCGCTCCCGGTAGGTGACCGTGCCGGTCACGGCCGCGTTGGGCTCGCGGCCCGATGGCACTTCCTTCGTCGCGTTGGCTGGCCAGGGCTCGATCTGGCAGGCAGCGGCGAGCAGGAGAATCCCGACGCTGAAGAGGGAACACACGGCGGTCTGGACTCTGGTCGGCATGCGGGCAACCTCGGCAATGAGGATCCAATGCGGTTCTAGCAGTGTGAACGCCCCCGGCGGAACTTGGTTCCGGGACTCGCGGCGCGGGCCGCGGAAGCCGATCAGCGGCCTACGTGGGAGCGGTGAGTCGCAGGGCGCCCGGCGGCCCGGCGGTCGCCAGGGGGTCGGCGAGGATGGCGGCCAGCGCCTCGGCTCCCTCGACGACGCGGTGGCCGGGTCGGCTGAACCAGGCCGAGGCGTCGACCGCCCAGACGGCGCCACGGATCACGGCGGGGAGCGCACGCCAGGCGGGGTGGTCCCAGAGCCGGCGCGCCTGGGCTGCGACCGCCTCCAACGAGAAGCCGCAGGGCAGGACGATGACCATGTCCGGATCGGCCGCCCGGATCCCTTCCCAGGTGCAATGGAAGGATGGCTCGCGGGGGTCGAGCCGATCTGTCGCGAACTGCAGGTCGCCCCGTCGACGTACTACGCCGCACGGCAGCGCCCGCGATCGGCCCGTCGCATACGGGACGAGGCGCTGCAGGTGAAGCTGAGACAGGTCCACGCCGAGTACTTCGGGGTCTACGGCGCACGCAAGCTCTGGCGCCAGCTCACGCGCGAGGGCATCCCGGTCGCTCGCTGCACCGTGGAGCGGCTGATGCGGGCGCTGAGTCTCTCAGGGGTCGTGCGGGGGAAGTCCCGACGCACGACGCTACCCGACGAGCACGCGCCCAGACCCGCGGACCTGGTGGAGCGCGACTTCCGGGCGACCACCCCCAACCGGCTCTGGGTGGCTGACCGCACCTACGTGCGCACCTCGTCGGGCTTCGTCTACGTCGCCTTCATCATCGACGTCTACTCCCGCTACATCGTGGGCTGGCAGGCGTCACGTTCGCTGCACACCGACCTCGCGCTCGGCGCCCTGGAGCAGGCGCTCTGGAGCAGGCAGGGCCCCTTCGGCGGGCTTGTCCATCATTCCGACCGCGGCGTGCAGCTCGGGTTCAAGGGGTCGTCGCAACACCGCCTTGTGCAGGGGAGAGTAGGTGTTCGTTGAGTGCCTCGGCGGGAGTCTTCCATCCGAGGGTCTTGCGGGGTCGAGTGTTGAGCGCGAGAGCGACGGCGGCGAGGTCCTCGGCAGAGTGCTGGGACAGGTCGGTGCCTTTGGGGAAGTACTGACGCAGCAGGCCGTTGGTGTTCTCGTTGCTGCCACGCTGCCAGGGGCTGCGAGGGTCGCAGAAGTAGATCGGCAGGCCGGTGTCGATGCGCAGCTGCGCGTGCTGGGCCATCTCCGCTCCCTGGTCCCAGGCAAGCGAGCGACGCAGCTGGTCGGGCAGCGTCGTGATCGAGGCCGTGATCGCGTCACGCACCGCCTCTGCGCCGTGACCGGCCAGCGGGGGGCCGTTCTTGACGGTGGGTTGCTGTCCGTGGCCATCCATGCGGGGCAGGTGCAGCAGCATGGTGAACCGTGTCGTGCGCTCGACGAGCGTGCCGATCGCGGAGCTGCCCAGCCCGAGGATCAGATCGCCCTCCCAATGGCCGGGAACGGCGCGGTCATCGGCTTCGGCGGGCCGCTGACTGATCATGATCTCGGGGCTGACGAACTTCTTGCCGCGACCGCGGGTTCGCGCCCTGGGCACCCGCAACGCTCGTCCGCTACGCAGACATGCGATCAGCTCACGCCGCAGCGCGCCGCGACCCTGGACGTACAGGGCCTGGTAGATCGCTTCGTGGGAGATCCTCATCGACGCATCATCAGGGAAGTCGACCTGCAGCCGGTTCGAGATCTGCTCCGGGCTCCACGCCTGGGCCCAGCGTCGGTGCTGACGGCGCCCATGTCGACGGCCAATCCAGCGCACCTCAGGGCCGACCACCCCCACACCGTCGGGCCGGACGATCCTGCCTGACAGCCGTTCCTGAACGTAACCATGGAGCTGGTCGTTGCTGGCGAGCTTGGCGACCTTGGGACGCTGCGCACGTCGGTCGGCATGCCACTGCGCCGTGGTCGCTCGATACTCCAGCTTGCCGCTATGTGTCGCAGCGTTCCGGCGTACCTCGCGTGAGATCGTCGACGGAGCCCGGCGGAGCCGGCGGGCGATCGCTCGGCCGCTTGCGCCTTGGGCGCGGAGGATGGCGATCTCCTCGCGCTCAGCGAACGATAGGTAGCGCCCTAACAGCGGCGCCGGACTGGCTGTTGGCATGCCACCACCTTCACGGAACCAGCGTGCTCCGACGGCTGGAGACACACCGGCCGCCGCAGCGGCATCCTCGCTCGACAACCCTTCTGCGATCGCCAGCCAGAACCGTTGGCGATGCTCACGACGCGCAACCGGTGGACGGCCTGGAGACCGCATCGCCGGCCTTCCTGTCGCCTTCGCCGCCCACCCCGGTGACCTTCCCATCACAACCCCTCACCTCGAGGCGTTGCGATGACCACTTGAATCCGCCCAGTACCTCTCCCGGTCCACGGTTTTCATGGACACCTGATTGGGGCAGCCTGCCCCTGCAGAGGAGGTGTCCATGCCGGGCTCAACACAGGGGACGAATGGGCGGAGCGAGCCGCGGCCGGAGCGAGGTCGCTTCTCGTCGCGACGCAAGGCCGAAGCGGTGCTCAGGCTGCTGCACGGCGAGGAGCTCGACGCCCTCTCGCGCGAGCTCAGGGTGACCGCGGCGACGCTGACGCAGTGGCGTGAGCGCTTCCTCGCCGGTGGGCAGGCATCGCTCAAGAGCCGGCCGGCCGATGACCGTGACGACGAGATCCGGCGCCTGCAGGCGAAGGTCGGCGCGATCACGATGGACAACGAGCTGCTGCTCGAGCGCGCGCATCAGTTGGAGGCAGGACTCCCTTTGGCACCTCGGAGGTCGAGGCGATGAGCCGGGCCAGCTCGCCCTCCAGCGGACGCCGCTACGGCACGGCCCGCGTCTGCCAGCTCTGGGAGGTCCCGCGTTCGACGGTCTACGCGCGGCGGGCGCGAGCCAGCCGGCCCGCGCCGCCTGCGGCGAAGCGCGGTCCGAAGGGCGCAGGGACGGACGCCGCCCTCACCGAGCAGATCCGCGCCGTGCTCGCCCGCTCGCCGTTCGTCGGCGAGCGCGACCGCAAGGCCTGGGCGCGGCTGCGCCTGGCCGGCGTGCGCACCTCGAAGGGCCGGGTGCTACGGCTGATGCGGGCGGCGGGGCTGCTCGCCCCGACCCGCGTCGGGCGCCGCCGTGGACCTCGGAACCACGACGGCACGATCACCACCGACCGCCCAGACAAGCTGTGGGGAACCGACGCCACCGCCTGCCTCACCACCCGCGAGGGCAACGCCACGGTCTTCATCGCCGTCGACCACTGCGCGCAGCAGTGCGTCGGCATCCATGCGGCTCGCCCCGGCACGCGCTTCGAGCCGCTCGAGCCGCTCCGCCAGGGGCTGCGGGCGCACCACGGCGGCTACGGGCCGGGCGTCGCCGCCGCGCTCAGTCTGCGCCACGACCACGGCAGCCAGTACCTCAGCGACCACTTCCAGGGCGAGCTGCGCTTCCTCGGCATCCGCTCGAGCCCGTCGTTCGTGGCCGCACCCGAGGGCAACGGCTGCGCCGAGCGCTTCATCCGCACGCGCAAGGAGCAGCTGCTCCGGGTGGAGCCGTTCGAGACGGTCCAGCAGCTGCGCCTCGCGCTGCTCGCGTTCAAGGACCGCTACAACCAGAAGTGGCTGGTCGAACGGCACGGCCACCGCACCCCAGCCGCCGTCCGCGAGGCGCTCTCGCCGCGCACCGGGGCGGCCGCATGATTACCGCCAGCGATGTGTCCAAGAAACCAGGAGCGGTACACGACCGCCGATTCTGGTCACTACTGGCACGCGGTTGGTCCGGCTGGCGAGGCACGCTCGTGATGGTCGAGCCGGACATGGTGGTGCGCTGGCATCGTTCTGCTTGGCGCGCCTACTGGCGCTAGAAGAGTCGTCGCGGAACCTGGGCGTCCCCACATTCCCGCCGAGTGGCAGCGGCTGATCCTGCGCATCGCCACTGAGCATCCACGGTGGGGCGCCGTCCGCATCGTTGGTGAGCTGCGTGCGCTTGGCTTCGACGTGAGCGCTCGCACCGTGAGCCGCTACCGTCAGCAGGCGCTCCGGCGACCGCCGAGTCAGTCGTGGCGCACGTTTCTGCGCAACCACGCGTCCAGCATCTGGGCTGCTGACCTGTTCACGGTGCAGACCCTCACCTTCCGCACGCTCTACGTGTTCGTCGTGATCGACCACGGCCGGCGCCGCATCCGGCACTGGAACGTCACGGAGCACCCGATCGCGCCCTGGATCTGGAGGCAGATGATCGAGGCGACCGCCTGGGGTCAGCAGCCAGGGTTCCTCATCCGAGACCGCGACCGTAGCTATGGCGGGGACTTCATCGCACGCGCTCGACGGATCGGGATCGAGACGATTCTCACTCCGCTGCGCGCGCCGAACGCCAACGCCATCGCCGAGCGGGTGATCGGGACGCTCCGGCGCGAGTGCCTCGATCACGTCATCGCCGTCAACGAACGGCATCTGAGGCGGGTGCTTGGTGAGTACGTCCAGCACTACAACGCGATGCGGCCGCATCGGTCATTGGCGCTCGACTCTCCGGAGCGACGCAAGCCGGTGCAGCGGATGCCGAGCCAGCGAGTCGACAGCAAGCCGGTGCTAGGAGGTTTGCATCATGAGTATCGGTGGGCCGCATGAGGTTTTGCCGCCCCACGGCGTCGCGGCGGCCGGCTTTCGCGCGCCGTCCGAAAGCCGCAATCATGGATCGAGGCCGTGCGGACCGAGGAGCGCAGCGCGCACGATGATCTCGCTCAGCGACCTGGGGATGCGCTTCGGCGGGCAGCAGCTCTTCGCGGGCGTGCGTTGGCAGCTCCGCGCCCGCGGCCACTACGGCCTCGTCGGCGCGAACGGCTCCGGGAAGTCGACGCTGCTGCGGCTCATGAGCGGGGAGCTCAGCCCGGAGGCGGGCAGCATCGTCCGCCCATCCGGGCTACGCCTCGGGACGCTCGACCAGGATCACTTCCGGCTCGACGACGCCCGGCTCGTCGACGCCGTGCTGATGGGCCGGCCGGCGCTGTGGGCTGCCCTCGAGGAGCGTGAGCGGCTGCTGGGCGACCGGGAGCACGCGATGAGCCCCGGGACGGGCGAACGGCTCGGCGAGCTCGAGGTCATGATCGCCGAGGAGCAGGGCTACGACGCGGAAGCGCGCGCCGCCGCGCTGCTCGCCGGCCTCGGCCTCGAGCCGGAGCGGCACGAGCGGCCGATGCGCGAGCTCTCCGGCGGCTTCCGCCTGCGGGTGCTGCTCGCGCAGACGCTCTTCTCCGATCCCGACCTGCTCCTGCTCGACGAGCCGACGAACCACCTCGACGTCGCCTCGATCCAGTGGCTCGAAGGCTACCTGCGCGACTTCCGGGGCGCCTTCGTCGTCGTCTCCCACGACCGCCACTTCCTGAACGCGATCTGCGACACGATCGCCGACCTCGACTACCAGGAGCTGCGTCTCTACACGGGCAACTACGACGCCTTCGAGCGCGCGAAGGCGCTCGCCGTGAGCAGAAAGAGGCGGAGATCGAGCGGACCGAGGCCCGCATCGAGGAGATGCAGCAGTTCATCGACCGCTTCCGCGCGAAGGCGACCAAGGCACGGCAAGCCTCGGCCCGCAAGAAGCAGGTCGAGAAGATGGAACCGCCGGAGATCAAGCGCTCGTCGCGCCGTACTCCCGGCTTCCAGTTCCGGCAGGGCCGGCCCTCGGGGCGCGAGCCGCTGCGCGTGGACGGCCTCGCGAAGTCCTTCAACGGTCGTCGGCTGCTGCACGATGTCTCCTTCACGGTCGAGCGCGGCGACAAGGTCGCCGTCGTCGGGCCGAACGGGGTCGGCAAGTCGACCTTGCTCAAGCTCATCAGCGGCGCTCTCGAGCCCGACGGCGGGGGCGTGAAGCTCGGCTACGAGGTCAACCTCGGATACTTCGCGCAGGACGTGCACGAGTCGCTGCGCGGTACACAGACCGCGTACGACTGGCTTCGGGCCGCGAGCGAGAGCGCCGAGATCGCGACGCTGCGCGGCACCCTCGGGCGCGTGCTGTTCAGCGGCGACGACGTGCTGACGCGCGTCGGCGACCTCAGCGGCGGCGAGTCCGCGCGGCTGCTGCTCGCCGCCCTGATGCTGCGCGCGCCAAACCTCATGGTGCTGGACGAGCCCACGAACCACCTCGACCTCGAGGGACGCGATGCGCTGATGCGCGCGCTGCGCGACTACCCGGGCACGCTCATCTTCGTGAGCCACGACCGACACTTCGTCGCGCGCGTCGGCACGCGCGTGCTCGCGCTCACGTCCGGCCACGTCGAGGACTTCGCCGGCAGCTACGAGGAGTACCTCGAGTGGCGCGGCGACGACTACCTCGCACTCGGACAGGCCCAGCCGCATTCGCGCAAGCGACCCTCCGAGGTGCGGAAGCGGGCGAGCGGCCGGGGGTACGCCGAGAGCAAGGAGCAGCGCCGCGCGATCGAACGGCTGACGCGCGCCGGCGCACGCCTCGAGGGCGAGATCGCGCGGCTCGAAGGGGAGCTCGAGGCGCTCACGGCCAGCTTCAACGACAACGGATACTACCAGCGCGTCTCGCGCGACGAGATCCGCGCGGACGAGCGCCGCCAGCGCGCGCTGCGCGAGCAGCTCGAGGCGACGATGCGCGAATGGGAGGCGCAAGCGACGAAGCTGGAGGCCCGCCGCGCGCACGCCTGACCCGCGACGCGCACGCGGTGCCTTGCGGTAGGCTGGCGCTGGCGACGCGCTTCGGGCGCTACGGCTACCGCCGGGTGATCGTGCAGCGCGGAGCGTGGCGCGTGAACCACCAGCGGGTCGAGCGGCTCTGGCAACAGGAAGGGCTGAAGGTGCCTCAGCGACAGCCGAGCGGCTGGCCGACGTCGGGGCGGTCAGTTCCGTGGGCAGCCGCGGCGACTCCTACGACAACGCACTGGCGGAGTCGGTGAACGGGCTCTACAAGGCCGAACTCGTGCACCGCCGAGGCCCATGGCGTGGGCTCGAGGACCTCGAACTGGCCACCCTCGAGTGGGTCGACTGGTTCAATCACCGCCGGCTCAGCTGCGCCATCGGCTACGTGCCACCCGCCGAGTACGAAGCCAGTCAGTATTGTGAGTCCGTCCCGGCCCCCGCCGGGACTCAATGAACCAAGTCTCCATTAAACCCGGGGCGGTTCAGTGCACTGCCGAGGAGATCATCGGTCAGCTGCGGGAAGCCGAGGTGGGCCTGGTGCAGGGCCAGACCGTGGCGCAGGCCGTGCGCACGCTCGGGATCAGCGAGCAGACGTACTACCGGTGGCGCCGTGAGTACAGCGGCATGAAAGTCGACCAGACGAAGCGGCTGCAGGAGATGGAGCGCGAGAACGCACGGCTCAAGCGGCTCGTCGCCGACCAGGCCTTGGACAACGCGATCCTGCGCGAGGTGGCCCAGGGAAACTTCTGAGCCCGGCGAAGCGACGCCGGGCCGTCGCCCATGTCCGCGCCGAGCTGCGGGTGTCGGAGCGGCGAGCCTGTCGCGTCGTCGGGCAAGCGCGTGCCACGCAGCGCTACATCCCCACGGAGTCTTCAGTCGAGCGGGCGTTGCGCGCGCGGATCGTGGCGCTGGCCACGCGCTTCGGCCGCTACGGCTACCGGCGAATCACGGCGTTGCTCAGGCAGGAGGGCTGGCGGGTGAACCACAAGCGGGTGGAGCGGCTCTGGCGCGAGGAAGGGCTGCGGGTGCCGCGGAAGCAGCCGAAGCGCGGCCGGCTCTGGCTCGCGGATGGCTTGATCGTGCGCCGACGCGCCGAGCGACCGAACCACGTCTGGTCATACGACTTCGTCTTCGACCGCACCGCCGACGGCCGGCCATTGCGGATGCTGGCGATCGTCGACGAGCACACGCGGGAGTGCCTGGCGATCGACGTGGCGCGGCGGCTGAACTCGCAGGACGTGCTGGCGCGCCTCGCCGAGCTCTGCGTCGCGCGCGGGGTACCCGAGCACATCCGCTCGGACAACGGGCCGGAGTTCGCGGCGAAGGCGGTGCGTCGCTGGCTCGGGCGAGTCGGGGTGCTGACGCTCTTCATCGAGCCGGGCAGCCCCTGGGAGAACGGCTACATCGAGTCCTTCAACGGCAAGCTGCGCGACGAGTTCCTGAACCTCGAGCGCTTCGACACGCTGCTCGAAGCCCAGGTGCTGATCGAACGCTGGAGGCTGGACTACAATCACCTGCGCCCGCACAGCGCCCTCGGCTACCGGCCGCCCGCGCCCGAGGCCATCGAGCCGAGCTGGATCGAGATCGCCGCTGGACTAACTCATCACGTGGTATGAAATGCGGGGGCAGGTTAGCTCACAGGACGCACCCTGGGGAAGTGGTTTAAGTAACGCAGGCGCCGGATCGGTCTCCTGCCGCTGCACTATCGAGATGCCATACGAAACACGACACCGACGCGGATTGAAGACTTGTGGTCTCTGAAGGCACGTACATCCAGGCCACAGTGACGGGCTTCTCCAGCTAGCGGAGATTGCCCGAATCGAGACGCTCGTCCTCCCCCAGCTCAGGCGCCCACCAGACGCCTCAGCCGCGTCGAGCAGGCGTGTGGCGGCGGCGCGTACATCGTCGCTGCCAAGCTCCTCAAGGAACTTCTCACGGTTGGCGTCCGGCTTCACTACGCGATGGAGGTGAACGTGAAAATGGTCAGACTGGTCTTTGCGATTACCGTGCTCATGTCCTTCTGCCTGTCGTGCATCGGAGGACCCGAAGTCGTCAGGATGGGCACGGAGGGAGCCTATCCCCCATACAACTTCATCAACGACAAGGGCGAGGTCGACGGGTTCGAGCGTGAGCTGGGCGACGAGCTGTGCCGGCGGGCCGATCTGGAATGCGTCTGGGTGACCAACGAATGGGACAGCATCATACCCAACCTGGTGGAGGGCAAGTACGACACCATCATGGCGGGAATGAGCATCACCGACGAGCGGGACGAGGTCATCGACTTCACGCAGCCGTACATCCCGCCCAGTCCATCGGTATACGTCGCCCTGGCGGGGGCAGGTGACGAAGCGGTTGCCGGTAGAGTGGCCGCCCAGGTGGCTACCATCCAGGCGGACTATCTGTCGGAATCCGGCGCAACGCTGGTGGAGTACGAGTTGGCCGAAGATGTCTTTTCGGCTGTCCTGAGAGGCGAGGCGGATGCGACGCTGGTCGATATCGGGTTCGCCCACGAGTACATGACGAAGAGCGGAGAGGGACTGGCAATCGTCGGCCCCCAGGTCATGCTCGACGCCGGTACCGGCATCGGCGTACGGGAAACAGACGGCGCGTTGAAAGACAAGCTGGACCGGGCCATCGACGTCATGAAGCAGGACGGCTCGTTGAACGCCCTCATCGAGAAGTGGTTCGGCCCGGACGCCGAGACGTTCTGATCTCCCGGTCCACGGTTTTCTTGGACACCTGATTGGGGCAGGCTGCCCCGGCAGAGGAGGTGTCCATGACCAGCTCCGCACAGGGATTGAACGGGCGTAGTGCGTCGCGAACGGAGCGCGGTCGCTTCTCCTCGCGACGGAAGAGCGAGGCGGTGCTGAGGCTGCTGCGCGGCGAGGAGTTGGACGCGCTCTCGCGCGAGCTGGGGGTGACCGCAGCGACGCTGTCGCAGTGGCGCGAGCGCTTCCTCGCCGCCGGCCGGGCCTCGCTCACGAGCCGGCCTGCCGACGAGCGTGACGAGGAGATCCACCGACTGCAGGCGAAAGTCGGCGAGATCACGATGGCGAACGAGCTCCTGCTCCAGCGCGCGCATCAGCTGGAGGCAGGACTCCCTTGGCACGCCGGAGGTCGAGGTGATGAGTCGAACCACCTCGCCCTCCACGGGACGGCCGTACGGCACGACGCGCATCTGCCAGCTGTGGGAGGTCCCGCGCTCGACCGTCTACGAGCGGCGGGCACGGGCGCGACGGCCTCTGCGGCCAGCAGCGAAGCGCGGGCCGAGGCAGGCGTGGACGGACGAGGCTCTCACGGAGCAGGTCCGAGCTGTGCTCGCCGCCTCCCCGTTCACGGGCGAGGGCTACCGCAAGGTGTGGGCGCGGCTGCGGCTGGCCGGTGTGCGCACCTCGAAGGGCCGGGTGCTGCGGCTGATGCGGGAGGCGGGACTGCTCGCCCCGACCCGCGTCGGGCGTCGGCGCGGACCGCGGGTGCACGACGGGACGATCACCACCGAGCGGCCTGACGAGATGTGGGGGACCGACGCGACCTCCTGCCTCACCACCCGCGAGGGGAACGCCACCGTCTTCATCGCCGTCGATCACTGCACGCAGGAGTGCATCGGCATCCACGCGGCGCGACCGGGCACGCGCTTCGAGGCGCTGGAGCCGCTGCGGCAGGGGCTCCGGGAGCACTTCGACGGCTACGAGGCGGACCTCGCGCGGGGACTCGCTCTCCGCCACGACCACGGCAGCCAGTACCTGAGCGACCACTTTCAGGAGGAGCTGCGCTTCCTCGGCATCCGCTCCAGCCCGTCCTTCGTAGCCGCGCCCGAGGGCAACGGCTGCGCGGAACGCTTCATCCGCACGCTGAAGGAGCAGCTGCTGTGGGTGGAGCACTTCGAGACGGTGGAGGAGCTACGCCAGGCGCTGCTCGCCTTCAAGCAGCGCTACAACCAGCACTGGCTCGTCGAACGGCACGGCCACCGCACCCCAGCCGCCGTCCGCGAGGCGCTCTCGCCGCGCACCGGGGCGGCCGCATGATTACCGCCAGCGATGTGTCCAAGAAACCAGGAGCGGTACACTGACGGTGTGCTACCAGAAAATGTCGTCTGCCCGAATGTCACGCGGCGAGACGCTCGTACTCGTGATGCAGCCCGCCCAGGATCGGCCGACCCACGACCTGGCTCTCGCTCCGGGGCGGTGACCGTGGCCGCCGGTCGTCCGGAGCCCACAGTTCGAGCGCCTGGTGCGGTCGCACGTGGTTGTAGTGCGCGACGTACTCCCGCAGCACCAGTCGCAGGTGACGCTCATTCACGATGATCAGATGGTCGAGACATTCGCGCCTGAGCGTTCCCACCACACGCTCCGCGCTGGCGTTCGCCTTCGGTGGCCGCACCGCAGTGAGGACCGTCTTGATCCCGATCGCTCGCGCCTTGCCAATGAAGGCACCGCCGTACGAGCGGTCGCGGTCCCCGATCAGATAGCGAGGCTGCTGCCCCCACGGCGTCGCCTCCAGCAACTGACGCCACACCCACGGCGCTGTCGGATGTGCCGTCACGTTGAAATGCACGATGCGGCGGCGCGCGTGCGTGATGAAGAAGAAGACGTACAGCGTCTTGAAGCTGAGCGTCTGCACGGTGAAGCAGTCCGCAGCCCAGAGCTGCGGGCGGTGGTTGGCGAGGAAGCTTCGCCAGGACCGGGACGGCGGACGCCGCAGCGCCCTCCGCCGATAGCACCTCACCGTCTCCGCGCTCACCTCCTAGCCGAGCGCGAGTAGCTCACGCTGGATGCGGACGGCGCCCCGGCGCGGGTTCTCGGTTGCGATCCTCGCGATGAGCCCTTGCAGCTCTTTGCTGATACGCGGCCGGCCCGGGTGTCGGGGTCGGCTCTTCCACGTCCAGTACCCGCGCGTCAACTCAACGCCAGGATGACGTTTTCTGGTAGCATAGGCACGCGGTTGGTCCGGCTGGCGAGGCACGCTCGTGATGGTCGAGCCGGACATGGTGGTGCGCTGGCATCGTTCTGCTTGGCGCGCCTACTGGCGCTAGAAGAGTCGTCGCGGAACCTGGGCGTCCCCACATTCCCGCCGAGTGGCAGCGGCTGATCCTGCGCATCGCCACTGAGAATCCACGGTGGGGCGCCGTCCGCATCGTTGGTGAGCTGCGTGCGCTTGGCTTCGACGTGAGCGCTCGCACCGTGAGCCGCTACCGTCAGCAGGTGCTCCGGCGACCGCCGAGTCAGTCGTGGCGCACGTTTCTGCGCAACCACGCGTCCAGCATCTGGGCTGCTGACCTGTTCACGGTGCAGACCCTCACCTTCCGCACGCTCTACGTGTTCGTCGTGATCGACCACGGCCGGCGCCGCATCCGGCACTGGAACGTCACGGAGCACCCGATCGCGCCCTGGATCTGGAGGCAGATGATCGAGGCGACCGCCTGTGGTCAGCAGCCAGGGTTCCTCATCCGAGACCGCGACCGTAGCTATGGCGGGGACTTCATCGCACGCGCTCGACGGATCGGGATCGAGACGATTCTCACTCCGCTGCGCGCGCCGAACGCCAACGCCATCGCCGAGCGGGTGATCGGGACGCTCCGGCGCGAGTGCCTCGATCACGTCATCGCCGTCAACGAACGGCATCTGAGGCGGGTGCTTGGTGAGTACGTCCAGCACTACAACGCGATGCGGCCGCATCGGTCATTGGCGCTCGACTCTCCGGAGGGACGCAAGCTGGTGCAGCGGATGCCGAGCCAGCGAGTCGACAGCAAGCCGGTGCTAGGAGGTTTGCATCATGAGTATCGGTGGGCCGCATGAGGTTTTGCCGCCCCACGACGAGGCGAACCTTTACCGTGGGACCGTCCCGGCCCCCGCCGGTGACCTGCCCCCCGAGAACCGATCCAGTCGCAGAGTGAGAGCTGCGCTGGTCGGGGAAGGGGGAGCGCGGTGGTTGCCAAGCGGAAGCGGTACGGAGCCGAGGAGATCATCGGGAAGCTGCGTGAGGCGGAGGTGGGGCTCGCTCAGGGGCAGCCGATCGGACAGGTGGTGCGCAAGCTGGGGGTGAACGAGCAGACCTACTACCGCTGGCGGCGGGAGTACGGCGGCATGAAGGTCGACCAGGCGAAGCGCCTGAAGGAGCTCGAGCGCGAAAACGCGCAGCTGAAGAAGATCGTCGCGGACCAGGCACTCGACAACGCGATGCTCAGGGAGCTTTCCCGGGGAAACTTCTGAGCCCGGCGAAGCGCCGCCGGGCGGTCACGTTGATGCAGCAGCAGTTTGCGGTGTCGGGACGACGGGCCTGCACCGTCGTCGGGCAGGCCCGTGCCACCGAGCGCTACCTCCCGCGGGAGTCGGCCGACGAGGCCGCGCTCACCGCTCGCGTCGTGGCGCTGGCCACCCGCTTCGGGCGCTACGGCTACCGGCGGATCACCGCCCTGCTGCACCGCGAGGGCTGGCAGGTGAACCACAAGCGGGTGGAGCGGCTCTGGCGGCAGGAAGGGCTACGCGTAACTCAGAAGCAGCCGAAGCGCGGCCGGCTGTGGCTCGCGGATGGCTCGATCGTGCGGCTGCGCGCCGAGCACCCGAACCATGTCTGGGCCTACGACTTCGTGCTCGACCACACCGCCGACGGGCGCAAGCTGCGGATGCTGACGGTGGTCGACGAGTACACCCGGGAGTGTCTCGCGATCGAGGTGGCCCGCCGGCTGAGCTCACAGGACGTGCTCGCCGTGCTGGCCGAGCTCTGCGTCAGGCGCGGACCGCCGAGCTACATCCGTTCGGACAATGGGCCGGAGTTCACGGCGCGGGCGGTGCGGCGGTGGCTGGCGCGCGTCGATGTGGAGACGCTCTTCATCGAGCCGGGCAGCCCGTGGGAGAACGGCTACATCGAGTCGTTCAACGGGCGGCTGCGCGACGAGCACCTGAACGGCGAGCGCTTCGACACGCTGTTCGAGGCCCAGGTACTGATCGAGACGTGGCACAACGAGTACAACCAGATCCGTCCGCACTCATCGCTCGGATACCGATCCCCGGCACCCGAGGTCGCGGTGGGCAAGCCCGTGCTGAACGCGGAATCTCTAACTCTGCAGGTGGTATGAATACCGGGGGCAGGTCACCGGGACTCAATGAACCAAGTCTCCATTAAACCCGGGGCGGTTCACCCAGCGTTCGCCCGAGGTTCACTTGCCCGTTGAACTACTAGTCGCTGCTGGGCAGCTCTTCGGCGGCCGAGTCGAGCGGGGCGCCGGCGTCTACGCGCGCGCGCCCCTCGATGAGCGCAGCGTCGATGCCCGCGGCGTCGGGCTCGACAAGCTCGCCGCTACGCAGGAAGAGCAAGCCGGCCGCTGGTGCGTCGCCAACGGCTGCGGCGAGCGCGCGCTGGTAGAGGCCGATCTGCACGAGGTAGCCGCGCGTGACCGCAGCGGCAGTGGTGCCGTTGAGGCTATCGGTCTTGAAGTCGATCACGTGCCAGCCAGCCTCGTCGCGGTAGACGAGGTCGATGCTGCCGTGCACTGGGATGCCGTCCCAATCCCAGGCGAACGGCAGCTCGAACCAACGCTCGATGCCGGGCGTGTGCAGGGCCGCCGCGGTCGGCGAGCCCTCGAAGAGCTCGAGCATGCGAACGGCGTCCGCGGCCAAGGCGGCGACGGTGCTCGCGTCGAGGGCGCGGTCGCTTTCCTCGCGCGCGATCGCCTCGAGCGCGGCGCCATCGATGGTGGCACGGGCCGGGCCGTGGGCGAGCTCCAGCGCCCGGTGCACGAGGCGGCCGCGCACCGCGCCGAGGCCGTCGCCGTAGGCGACAGGCGACCGGGTGTCGTCGCGGGCGCGCAGGGCGGTGACGGGCGTGCTGGCGCGGATCGGGATCACCAGGGGCCGCGCCAGCAGCGGCGGGACGTAGTCTTCCTCGTCCGCCGCGGCAGGCACTTGCACCTCGGGCGGATGGGACCTGCGGGCGATCGCGTCGACATCGACGGGGAGCGCGGCGCGCATCTCGACGTTGCGGAGCGCGCCGCTGGCATGCGCGTCGCGAACCATCCCGAGCCAGCATTCTCCGCCTGCGTCGTCGCCTGAGACGTAGAGGTAGTCCGCGGCGCGGGTGGCCGCGACGTAGAAGAGCCGGCGGTGCTCGGCTGCCTCTTCGCGGTCGTCCTGCCGCTGCAGGTGCGCGTAGAACCCGGGCTTCGGTCGCGTCTCATCGTCCTCGTCGCGGGCCATCGTGGCCGAGACGCCGTCGCCGCGGCGCCAGCGGACGGCGGGGTAGCTGCCGCGGGCGATGAGGTGCGCCTCGGGCACGAAGACGATCGGGAACTCGAGACCCTTCGAGGCGTGCACCGTCATCAGCTGCACGGCGTCGGTGCGATCGAGCACCGCCGGACCCTCGCGCGCGTCGAGGTCGTCGCGGCGTTGCTCGAGGTACTCGACGACCTCGCTCAGCGAGTGGCCCGCCAGCGTGCGCGCGATCCGCACCAGCTTGCGGATGTTCGCGCGCGCCTGCTCGCCGCCCCCGATGGGGACCCAGGCCGCCTCGACGGCGGTGCGGTCCAGCGCGAGCTCGAGCAGCGTCTCCGCGGACGCCGAACCGGCCGCGCTCCGCAGCTCGCCGAGCACGCCGCCCGCGTGCTCGCAGCGCGCGCGCTCGTCCCCGCTGATCGCCGCCGGCGGATCGGCGAGCGTGCGCAGCAGCGGCCGGCCAGTGCTGCGCAGTGCCAGCAGCGTGTCGTCGGCCAGCACGAAGAACGGCGAGCGGAGCACGCCGACGAGCGCGATGTCGTCGTGCGGCTCGGCGAGCCAGCGCAGGAGATGCCCGCAGTCGAGGACTTCCTGGCGCGTGAAGAAGCCGGTCCCGCTGGGTGTCGTGTACGGGACGTCGTGGGCCTCGAGCGCCTCCTCGAAGGTGTGCACGTTCGAGAAGCGGCGCAGCAGGACCGCGACATCGCCGGGCGTCGCCGGGCGTGTCGCCGCGACTTCGCGGTCGTAGATAGGACGCTGATCGCGGAGCAGTGCTGCGATCTCGGAGGCCACGGCGTCCGCTTCGACGCGCCGGCGTTCGTCGCCTCCGGCCCGGTCGCCGTTCGGCGTGGTGCGCCCGACCGGCATCAGCACGAGGTGGGGCGCCTCGCCGGGTGGTGGCGAGGGCCGTCCCTTCATCGACTCCATCACCGCGTCGAACGGCTCCGACGGGTTGGCGAAGACCGAGCCGAACAGCTCGTTAAGCCGGTCCACGAGTGCGTCGTGGGCGCGGAACGACTGGCTGAGTGGCAACGAGGGGCCGCCGCGCCCCGTCGCGCGCGCGCGCAGCTCGCCGAAGCGCTGCACGTCCGCGCCGCGAAAGTGATAGATCGACTGCTTGGCGTCGCCCACGAGGAAGAGGTGCGGCCGTGGCTCTGCCCAGTCGTTGCCGTCGTCGCCGGCGATCAGCGCGACGAGCTCGGCCTGCGCCGGGTTGATGTCCTGCGCCTCGTCGACCATCAGGTGGCGAAACCCGGCGCGCACCTCGGCGGCCACGTCCGGGTGGCCCCGCAGTAGCCGGATCGCGCCGAGCTCGAGGTCGAGGAAGTCGAGGGCGTGCCGCTCGCGCTTCGCCGCCGCGTAGCGGGCGTCGGCGTCCTCGAAGAGGTCGCGCAGCCCGACCAGCGCCGCCAGCGCGGGACCGTCGTGTTCGTTCCACGCGGGCAGCTTGCCCGCTTCGTCGTCGAGCTCGCGCAGCCGCACAAAGCCGGCCTTGATCTCGACGTCCGGGGACGCGCTCCGGCTGCCGCGCTGCAGGTCGGTGCGCGCTCGGGCCTCGGCCAGCCGGCCGACGAACCCGGACCACTCGCCGCTCGCGGGATCGCCGAGCTCGCCGAGGACCTCGCGAGCGATCGTGGCGAGGCCCTCGTTCGCGGCGGGGATGTCGCGAGCCATCTCAGCGGCGATCTCGGCAACCTCGGCTCGGAGCGGCTCGCGCAGGGCGCCGTAGCGCGCGTCGAGGGTGGCGCGCGCGTGCTCCGCCCAGCCGTCGGGCTCGGGTCCCATCGCGGCGAACGCGGCGCGGACATCGTCACGTCGCGCCACCATCAGCGGCAGCTGCAGGCCGGCGTGGTAGACCTCGATCGCGCGCAGCGCGGCGGTGCGGGCGTCGCCCGCCTCGGCGGCCGCGTCGATGGCCTCCGCGCAGGCGATGCGCCGCAGCAGCTCGGCCTCGTCGTCCGCCAGCACGTCGGCCGCGGGATCGATGGCCGCCTCGACCGGGTGCTCACACAGCAGCCGCCGCGCGAGCGCGTGGACGGTGCCGATCGCGGCCTCGTCCATGTCCCGGCGATCGTCCGACAGCGCCGGGTCGGTCATCACCGCGCGGCGCACGCGCTCGCGCATCTCGGTGGCGGCGGCCTCGGTGAAGGTCACGGCCGCGATCTCGGGGATGCGGCAGCTCGCGAGTAGCCGCAGGTAGCGCTCGACGAGCACGTGCGTCTTGCCGCTGCCCGCGCCGGCGATGACCACGAGGTCGGTCGCGCCAGCCCCGATGATCGCCTGCTGCTCGGCGGTCAGCTCCACTGCTTCGACCGGGTGAACTGGTTGACGCGACAGATGTGGCGGAAATCGCAGTAGCTGGGGCAGGGCACCTGCGGGTCGACACGGAAGTCGGCCGCCGCGACGGAAGCGCGCGTCGCCGCGGCGATCGTGGCGACCTCGTCGATGAGCGCGCGGTCTGCGTCGCGCGCGGTGTCGAGCAGCCAGTCGTCCGCGCGAGGATCGAGGTAGGCGTAGCGCGCGACCAGGCGCTGCGCATCGAGCTGCCGGCCGGCGGCGAGCGCGTAAAGCTGCAGCTGCAGCCTGCGGCCGGCCTCGACGTCGGCGCGTCGGATCGGCCGGCCGCTCTTGTAGTCGACGATCTGCGCGAAGCCCTCGCCCTCGTCCACCCGATCGATGCTGCCAACGAGGCGCAGCTCCGGGTCCACCCCTGGCAGGGCGACGTCGATCGGCAGCTCCTGGCGGACGACGCGCTCGACGCCGAGCGTCGCGTTCGTGGCGGCCTCGCGGTGGAGCAGCCGCTCGAGGTCCTCGAGGACGTCGTCCCAGCCGAAGCGCCAGAGCGCTGCCCGGCCGAAGGCATGCCGCGACGGGGCATCGTCCCATAGCCGTCGCCCGACGCTGCGCACCCGCTCGATCACAAGATCGACGGTGTCCGGAATGAGTGGCCGCCCGTCCGCCGCGAGCGGCACCACGGCATCTTCGAGGATCTCGTGCACCACGGTGCCGCGCATCGCGGCGTCGGCCTCGCCGAGCTCCTCTTCCACCTCGTAGAGGTGCAGCGCGTAGCGACTAAAGAACTGGAACGCGCACGTGCGGTAGGACTCGAGTCGGCTCGCGCTCCAGCGCGCCTCCTCGTTCGTGAGCCAGCCGACGTCGGCGCCCGCGATCGCGCCCTCGTGCGCCCCGGCGCCGTCGAACGAGCGGCGGCGCTGTTCAACGGGGGCGGCGGCGCGCACGACGAGCGGCCACGCCGCGAGGTCCCGCGGTCGCCGCAGCTCGCCGACGCGCCAGCGAACCGACAGCGCCACGGCTAGCTCGCGCGCGGAGGCAGCTTCGGGAGGTTGCACGGCGGGAGGCTCGTCGACGGGCTCGACGCCCGCCTCGTGCAAGTAGTACGACGAGGCTGCGGGCCGCCCGGCGTCGTCGAGGCGGGGCCACCACAGCGAGATGCCCGCTTCGGCGCGCGAGGACGCCACGCGCCACAGCTCGTCCTCGCTGGCCCGTGGTTCTGGCGGCAGGTCGAGGCCGGCCGCGCGCAGGAGCTCGCGCGACCGCTGGTCGAGCAGGGCGGGTGCGCGCCTCGGGGCGGGGAACTCGCCCTCGACGAGTCCGCCGACGAAGACGTGCGCGAAACGCAGCCCGTGCAGCGTATGCATCGGCGCAAACAGGGCGGATTCAAGTGGTCATCGCAACGCCTCGAGGTGAGGGGTTGTGATGGGAAGGTCACCGGGGTGGGCGGCGAAGGCGACAGGAAGGCCGGCGATGCGGTCTCCAGGCCGTCCACCGGTTGCGCGTCGTGAGCATCGCCAACGGTTCTGGCTGGCGATCTCAGAAGGGTTGTCGAGCGAGGATGCCGCTGCGGCGGCCGGTGTGTCTCCAGCCGTCGGAGCACGCTGGTTCCGTGAAGGTGGTGGCATGCCAACAGCCAGTCCGGCGCCGCTGTTAGGGCGCTACCTATCGTTCGCTGAGCGCGAGGAGATCGCCATCCTCCGCGCCCAAGGCGCAAGCGGCCGAGCGATCGCCCGCCGGCTCCGCCGGGCTCCGTCGACGATCTCACGCGAGGTACGCCGCAACGCTGCGACACATAGCGGCAAGCTGGAGTATCGAGCGACCACGGCGCAGTGGCATGCCGAGCGACGTGCGCAGCGTCCCAAGGTCGCCAAGCTCGCCAGCAACGACCAGCTCCATGGTTACGTTCAGGAACGGCTGTCAGGCAGGATCGTCCGGCCCGACGGTGTGGGGGTGGTCGGCCCTGAGGTGCGCTGGATTGGCCGTCGACATGGGCGCCGTCAGCACCGACGCTGGGCCCAGGCGTGGAGCCCGGAGCAGATCTCGAACCGGCTGCAGGTCGACTTCCCTGATGATGCGTCGATGAGGATCTCCCACGAAGCGATCTACCAGGCCCTGTACGTCCAGGGTCGCGGCGCGCTGCGGCGTGAGCTGACCGCATGTCTGCGCACCGGACGAGCGCTGCGGGTGCCCAGAGCGCGAACCCGCGGTCGCGGCAAGAAGTTCGTCAGCCCCGAGATCATGATCAGTCAGCGGCCCGCCGAAGCCGATGAACGCGCCGTTCCCGGCCATTGGGAGGGCGATCTCATCCTCGGGCTGGGCAGCTCGGCGATCGGCACGCTCGTCGAGCGCACGACACGGTTCACGATGCTGCTGCACCTGCCCCGCATGGACGGCCACGGACAGCAACCCACCGTCAAGAACGGCCCCCCGCTGGCCGGTCACGGCGCAGAGGCGGTGCGTGACGCGATCACGGCCTCGATCACGACGCTGCCCGACCAGCTGCGTCGCTCGCTTGCCTGGGACCAGGGAGCGGAGATGGCCCAGCACGCGCAGCTGCGCATCGACACCGGCCTGCCGATCTACTTCTGCGACCCTCGCAGCCCCTGGCAGCGTGGCAGCAACGAGAACACCAACGGCCTGCTGCGTCAGTACTTCCCCAAAGGCACCGACCTGTCCCAGCACTCTGCCGAGGACCTCGCCGCCGTCGCTCTCGCGCTCAACACTCGACCCCGCAAGACCCTCGGATGGAAGACTCCCGCCGAGGCACTCAACGAACACCTACTCTCCCCTGCACAAGGCGGTGTTGCGACGACCCCTTGAACCCGAGCAGGACGCCGCCGGCCTCGCGGATCAGCGTGGCCGCTCGCTGCATGCGGCGTTCGAGATCGTCCGCGAACGCATCGAGCGAGATCACCGGTCCACCCAGCGCCTCATCGATCGCCCTGAGGGCGTCGAGGTGCGAGCGCAGCGCAGCGATCTCTACCTCGAGCGTGTCGTACCCGTCGACGGCGCTGCGTGCGAGTCCGTCGGCGCCAAAGAGCGCGTCGTCGAGCGCGGCTGCCCAGGCGCTGGCACTCTGCGGCGCGACATCGAGGAGCGCCGTCAGGCGGGCGCCCGCGGTTCCGATCGCTCGGCCCGCGACGCGGAGGCGCGCGGCGTACCCGTCGCGGCCGTCCTGCTTGGCCGTCTGTGCGTCCAGCTCGAGCGCATGTGGCAGCTCGCGCAGCGCATCGAGGCCGGAGAGCAGCCGGTGAGCGCGGCCGGCGCGGATGGCATGATCGACCGAGTCACCCTCGATCTCAAGGCGGCTGCGATCGAGGAAGGACGAGCGCAGCAGCTCCGCGAGCCGCGTGAGGCGCCAGTCGTGGGCCGGCAGGCGTAGCAGCGCGAGCACCCAGGTGCCGAACGGCCTCGAGGCGATCCGCTCGCCCGCGGCCGGGTCGAACGGTAGGTCGTACTCCTGGAATACCCGACGGGCCAGCGAGAGATGCGGCGTGGCCTGGCGGAACACGACCGCGACGTCGGATGGCCGCAGCGAGGCATCCTCGGTGAGCGTGCGCTTGATGGCGCGCGCGATCCCGCGCAACTGAGCTTCGGTGTTGGCCGCAGTGTGCGCGCTGATCGCGGCCGAGCTGGCCTGCGGCGGCAACTGTTCTCGCTGCGCCCCGGGGACGAGCTGCTCGATCCGTTCCGCAGTCCAGCGCGCCCGTTCGCTGCCTTCGGGGTCGAGCGCGATCGCCACCTCGGTGCGCTCGGCGAGCGCCGCGAGCAGTCGGATCTCCGGGGTACTCAGCAGCTCGAACGAATCGACCAGGACGAGGCCCGGCACGTCCGACGCCTGCTCGATCGCGTCCGCAGCGACTGCAGCTGCTTCGCGGGGATCACGCCAGCCATGGTCGTCGAGGGCAGCGCGATAGGCCGTGTAAATGTCGGCCAGCGCGAGGTGGTCGGCGCTCGCGGTGCGCCGTGCCGCGCCACGTAGCTCGCCGCCTTCGATGCCGGCCGTGACGAGCTCCCCGACGGCCGAGCCGACAAGCTCGTGCAGTCCCGGAGTCTCGGCGATCGGCTGGAATCGCTGAGCCTCCCCGCTCGCCGTTCGCTCGCGCGTGACTCGCCACAACAGCTCCACGGCGACCTCGTAGGACGGCATGTTGGCGCTGACGTATCGTCGCGTGAAGAGCGCGAGGGTGAGGACATCGAGGGCGAGCGCAACTCCGCAGCGCGAGACGAGTCGGCGACGGAACTGGTCGCCGTGTCGCGCCGTGGGCACGAGCACGAGCGTTGACGCGAATCGATCGGCCTCGTAGCGCTCGGCGGCACGCTGAATCAGCCGCTCAGTCTTCCCGCTTCCAGCTGGACCAGTTACGAGCGCGAGTGCCGCCATGACGCGGAGCCTAGCTGTACTACCCAGGAAGGTTGTTCACAGGCGGGAGGCGGGGACGGCCCCGCCGACGCCGCCGTGCGGTCGGCGGTGATTGTAGCGGTAGAGCCAGCGTGGGAGCTGGCGCAGCCGCTCGGCGTTGGAGCGGTAGGGGCGGGCGTAGGCCCACTCGTTCTGCAGGATCTGGATGAAACGCTCGGCTTTGCCGTTCGTCTGCGGGCGGTAGGGCCGCGTGTGCGACAGCCGCACGTCTGCGGCAGCGGCGGCGCCGTGGAAGCTGCGGGCGACGGTGTAGGCCTTCGCGTTGTCGGTCAGGACCCGGCGCACGCGCACGCCACGCCGGCGGAAGGCCGCGAGCGCCTGCTCGAGGAAGGCGGCGCAGCTCGCGCCACGCTCGTCGGGCAGGACGGAGACGTAGGCGTAACGGCTGTGGTCGTCGACGGCGACGTGTAGGTACTCCAGCCCCAGCGAACGCCGCGAATGCGGCCCGGAGCGCGTCTCGGCGAAGCCAGGCGCCATTCGCTTGCCGCCGCCCTCGGGGACGCGCCCGAGCTTCTTCACGTCGAGATGCAGCAGGTGGAGCCTGACCCGGTTCTCCGGACAGTTCACGTGTAGACATCATGCCGCTTCCGCGGCGGCGGCGGGCCTCCTTTCGTACTCCACGGGGCTGAGATCGCCGATCGAGGTGTGACGGCGGCGCGGGTTATACCAGCCCTCGATCCATTCGAAGATCGCGGAGGCGAGCTCGGCCCGGGTCGTCCAGCTGCGGCGGTCGAGCAGCTCGAGCTGCAGCGTCCCGAAGAACGACTCCATCATCGAGTTGTCGACAGCCGACGCGACCCGGCCCATCGAGCCGAGCAGGCCGGCGGTGCGGAGGCGGTGCCCGAAGGCCCACGACGTGTACTGCTCGGGTTCAAGGGGTCGTCGCAACACCGCCTTGTGCAGGGGAGAGTAGGTGTTCGTTGAGTGCCTCGGCGGGAGTCTTCCATCCGAGGGTCTTGCGGGGTCGAGTGTTGAGCGCGAGAGCGACGGCGGCGAGGTCCTCGGCAGAGTGCTGGGACAGGTCGGTGCCTTTGGGGAAGTACTGACGCAGCAGGCCGTTGGTGTTCTCGTTGCTGCCACGCTGCCAGGGGCTGCGAGGGTCGCAGAAGTAGATCGGCAGGCCGGTGTCGATGCGCAGCTGCGCGTGCTGGGCCATCTCCGCTCCCTGGTCCCAGGCAAGCGAGCGACGCAGCTGGTCGGGCAGCGTCGTGATCGAGGCCGTGATCGCGTCACGCACCGCCTCTGCGCCGTGACCGGCCAGCGGGGGGCCGTTCTTGACGGTGGGTTGCTGTCCGTGGCCATCCATGCGGGGCAGGTGCAGCAGCATGGTGAACCGTGTCGTGCGCTCGACGAGCGTGCCGATCGCGGAGCTGCCCAGCCCGAGGATCAGATCGCCCTCCCAATGGCCGGGAACGGCGCGGTCATCGGCTTCGGCGGGCCGCTGACTGATCATGATCTCGGGGCTGACGAACTTCTTGCCGCGACCGCGGGTTCGCGCCCTGGGCACCCGCAACGCTCGTCCGCTACGCAGACATGCGATCAGCTCACGCCGCAGCGCGCCGCGACCCTGGACGTACAGGGCCTGGTAGATCGCTTCGTGGGAGATCCTCATCGACGCATCATCAGGGAAGTCGACCTGCAGCCGGTTCGAGATCTGCTCCGGGCTCCACGCCTGGGCCCAGCGTCGGTGCTGACGGCGCCCATGTCGACGGCCAATCCAGCGCACCTCAGGGCCGACCACCCCCACACCGTCGGGCCGGACGATCCTGCCTGACAGCCGTTCCTGAACGTAACCATGGAGCTGGTCGTTGCTGGCGAGCTTGGCGACCTTGGGACGCTGCGCACGTCGCTCGGCATGCCACTGCGCCGTGGTCGCTCGATACTCCAGCTTGCCGCTATGTGTCGCAGCGTTCCGGCGTACCTCGCGTGAGATCGTCGACGGAGCCCGGCGGAGCCGGCGGGCGATCGCTCGGCCGCTTGCGCCTTGGGCGCGGAGGATGGCGATCTCCTCGCGCTCAGCGAACGATAGGTAGCGCCCTAACAGCGGCGCCGGACTGGCTGTTGGCATGCCACCACCTTCACGGAACCAGCGTGCTCCGACGGCTGGAGACACACCGGCCGCCGCAGCGGCATCCTCGCTCGACAACCCTTCTGCGATCGCCAGCCAGAACCGTTGGCGATGCTCACGACGCGCAACCGGTGGACGGCCTGGAGACCGCATCGCCGGCCTTCCTGTCGCCTTCGCCGCCCACCCCGGTGACCTTCCCATCACAACCCCTCACCTCGAGGCGTTGCGATGACCACTTGAATCCGCCCTGCGATCCCCGGTCGGAGTGCACCACGGTCTCGCCCCGGGTCGGCTGTCGCCGCCAGCGGGCCATCTCCAGAGCGTCGACCACAAGCTCGGTGCGCAGGTGGTCAGCAATGGACCAGCCCACGATCCGCCGTGAGTAGACGTCCAGCACGGCGGCGCAATAGACCTTCCCCTCCCGCGTGGGGTGCTCGGTGATGTCGGTCAGCCAGAGCCGGTCCAGCGCGTCGGCCACGAAGCGCCGGCGCACCAGGTCGTCGTGGACGGCAGGCGCCGGGCGAGCGTGTCTCCCGCGCCGCCGGTAGATTCCATGCAGTCCTGCGCTCCGCATTAGCCGTGCCACCCGCTTGCGACCGCAACGGACGCCCCGCCCGAGCCGCAGTTCGGCGTGCACCCGCGGCGCTCCGTAGCTGCCTCGCGACATGGCGTGGAGCTCCACGATCTGCTCGCTCAGCGCCTGGTCGGCGACGGCGCGGGCCGAGGGCGCCCGCTCTCGCCACTCGTAGTAGCCCGCTGTCGAGACCGCGAGTACCCGGCAGGCCACCGCCGCGACGACCCCGTCGGCGGCAAGCTCACGGACCAGCCGGTATCTCATTTTGGGAGCACGTTCTCGCGCGCGAAGAGGGCGGCGGCGCGCTTCAGAATCTCGTTCTCCATCTCCAGGGTGCGGTTGGCCCGGCGCAGCCGCACCAGCTCCGCCCGCTCGTCGCTCGTCAGGCCCTCTCTGTGGCCCTCGTCGACATCGGCCTGCCGCAGCCAGCGGTGCAGGCACCACCCGGCGATCCCCAGGTCCGCAGCGATCCGCGCGATCGGCTTCTCCCGCAGCCGGGCCAGTTCGACAGCACGACGGCGGAACTCGTGTGGGTAGGCTCGGGGCATCCAGGACTCCTCCCTGGGCAACATCGTCGCCTCAGGCTAGGTGTCCGGGAAAGCGGGTCAGGCTCCCTACAACGCGATGCGGCCGCATCGGTCATTGGCGCTTGACTCTCCGGAGGGACGCAAGCCGGTGCAGCGGATGCCGAGCCAGCGAGTCGACAGCAAGCCGGTGCTAGGAGGTTTGCATCATGAGTATCGGTGGGCCGCATGAGGTTTTGCCGCCCCACGCGCTGCGACGCCGGCGTAGCGCCCGGCCCGCAGGCCGGGCGAGGATTGAAACGTCCGGCGCTTGTGCGAGCGAATCTCGCGTCGCACCGGTAGCGCCCGGCCTGCGGGCCGGGCGAGGATTGAAACATCCTGCTCGACGGGCCGGTGCAGCGCGCCGTCCAGGTAGCGCCCGGCCTGCGGGCCGGGCGAGGATTGAAACTGGTAGACCCAGTCACCGACGGCGGGGTTGGTCACCGTGTAGCGCCCGGCCTGCGGGCCGGGCGAGGATTGAAACTTGGGGCAGGCGTACACCGACGCGGAGCGCCTCTCGGGTAGCGCCCGGCCTGCGGGCCGGGCGAGGATTGAAACATCGCGCTGCTCGGTTACTTCCGCGACAACTGGACCGAGGTAGCGCCCGGCCTGCGGGCCGGGCGAGGATTGAAACATCGCGCTGCTCGGTTACTTCCGCGACAACTGGACCGAGGTAGCGCCCGGCCTGCGGGCCGGGCGAGGATTGAAACATCGCGCTGCTCGGTTACTTCCGCGACAACTGGACCGGTAGCGCCCGGCCTGCGGGCCGGGCGAGGATTGAAACGGTCTATCGAGGCGCTTCGGCGCGAGCCCGTCGCACTTCGTGTCGCCGAGTTACTCGCCGAGCTGCCCCGGCTTCGGGGTTTGGGCCTAAGCGGTGTCGGCTTTAGATCGAGGGCGGATGACCGCTCTGGACGACCCCCCCCCCCCCCGCAGGGCGACGAGATCGGCGATGTCAGCCCGGTGACTCGGCGCTTCTTCGCCATGGGGTGGCGAAGTTGGAGCGGGAGAAGGGATTCGAACCCTCGACCCTCTGCTTGGGAAGCAGATGCTCTGCCAGCTGAGCTACTCCCGCTCGACCTAGGCCCTCGAGGGAAATCTAGCGTAAACCGGCGTGAGTCGCAGCGTCCGGCTCGCCCGCCGGCCGCGCGTGCGGCTCGGGTGCCGTCGAACGCCTCCGCACGCCGAACGACGCCGCGCGAGCGGGATCGAGCATCGACATCCCCCGCGGGTCACCGCGACCATCCCCCGGACGACCTACTGCTCGGCCGCTGCCCGAGCGAGAATGCCTCCGAGACGTCGCGCCCCGGCGCCCGCGGGCCGCACACCCGCACACCCGCACACCCGCACACCCGCGCAGGCCGGCGCCGGGCCGCCGCGCGGCGCGGCGGAGCTAGGGGAAACCCCCGATTTGAGAAGCCCCCTTCACACCTGTATTATCCTTGACATCGTCGGTGGCGGGGATGCGGTCCGCCGCCGAGGACGAGGCTCTCGACCAGTGGCCGTGCGGGGCGGCTGCCGCGACGCGGGTCGACAGGGGGAGGTAGCGGGGGATCTTCGCCCGTAGGCACGGCGCGGCCGCGCGTCGGATCCTGTCGGAGCCTCGATGCCCGTGCATAGCGGAGGAGTCGCTATGGCCGGCCCCGAAAGATCCTGCTTCTTCTGCGAGGAGTCGCGCTCCACGCTGGCGGAGGTACGGCGGGTGTACGCCCGCCTCGAGCTCGATCCGACGAGTACGATGGCGACCCTGGAGCGCGTGCGGCGTCGCGTCGGCGAGCTGGAGCTCGCGTTGCGACGGCACAGTTGCGATGCGCCGCGCGTCCCGCGCAAGGCGATCGCGCCGCCGCCGCCGCGCCTCACCGCGCGCGGTCGCGACGCCGCCGTGGCCGAGCACGACTCGCGAGAGTCCGCCTAGGGCGACTGCCCTCACGGTCGCGACACGCGCGCGCCGAGACGACGAGCGCCGAGATCGGCGTGGCGCGGCCTCCACTCGAACGGCGGGCGGTGTGCGCGGCCACAACTGCGCTTCATGTGCGCTTCATGCAGAAGGGGGAGGCGCGGGCGTCCCCCTTCTCGATCTCTGGCTCGGCGCCGAGGCGGCGAGCCAGTGCTGTGGAGCTACGCGGGCGCTACGCCGGCACGACCTCGTCTAGGTAGATGCCGCTGTTCCCGCCGTCGCGCATCGGCGCCCCGAACTTGTGCGTGTAGTAGCCGTTCGCGCGCCCCCGGCTGATGAAGTACCCGGCCGGCGGGTCGTCGTGCATGATCTGCGTGACGGGCCAGTAGGCCTTGTTGCGCTCCTCCGGGTCGAGCGTGGCGCGGGCCGTTTTCAGCGCCGCATCGAAGTCCTGGTTGTCGTAGTAGCCGCTCGGGTGGTCCGAGAGGTACCACTGCAGCTGCGTCGACGGCTCGTGGATCGCCTGCGAAGAGAAGGTGCTCCACACCAGGTGATCGTGCTCGGCGCGGCCGTACAGCTGCTCGCGCCAGAGGTTGGTCTCGACGGGGTTGAGGTTGACGCCGATGCCGACGTCATCCCACATCGAGGCACACGCCTCCGCCCAGGGCTTCTGCTCGGCGTTCTGCTCGAAGAGCGTCGTCGCCTTGAGGTCCTTCACGCCGTTGGTAAACCCGGCGTCCTTCAGCATCTGCCGGGACTTGTCCGGGTCGAAACCCCACGGCTTCAGGTTCGGGTTGTGCCCGGGCGTGGCCATGTGCAGGATCTGGCCCTGCATCACCTCAGAGCTGCCCGCCATGATCGTCTCGTTGATCGTGTCGTAGTCGATCGCGTGGATGATCGCGAATCGCACGCGCAGGTCCATCGTCGGCGCCTTGAACGGGCTAATGTCCCAGCTCCACGAGGTGGTGGGCGGGCTCTGTACGATGGTGCTGTTCTCCAGACCCCCGATGCGCTTCTGCTCGGCGATCGGGATGCTCTGGACGTAGTCGAGGTCGCCGACCTCGTAGGCCGCGAGCCGCGTCGTCGTCTCGGTGATCTCGTTGAGCGTGACCTCGGTCATGCCTTCGTTGCCGCGCCAGGAGCTCGGGTTCTCCGCCAACACGGTGGTCGAGTCACGCGTGTAGCTCCTCACGACGTAGGAGCCGGTCCCGACCGCGTTGATGGCCGCCCACTCCGGGCCCTTTGCGGCGTCCTCGTAGATGTGCTTGGCGAACTGCGCCTGCAGCGTCGTGCGCCGCGAGAGCGACGGGTCGAGGTCCGCGGTGGTGATCGCGATCGTGTGGTCGTCGACGATCTCCGAGGACTCCTCCGTCGAGATGCGGGACACCAGGTTCGACTTGTTGTCCGGATTCTTGATGTAGTCCTGGGCGAACTTCACGTCCGCCGCCGTGAACGCGACGCCGTCCGACCACTCCGCCTCGCGCAGGTTGTAGATCCAGCGGTTCGAGTCGTTCGAGTCGATCTCCCAGCTCTCGGCGAGGCCGGGCTGCAGCCCGGCGTTCTCGTCCAGTCGGACGAGCTGATCGAAGAGCGCGCCGTAGACGGGGCCGGTGTTCACCGTCGAGTTCGGGTCGAGGTTCGGGACCGAACGGGACGCGATGCCCACCGTAAAGCTCCCGGTGGTGCGGGTCCCACCGCCGCCACCGCCCGACGACGAGGCGCCGTCGTCATCGTCATCGTCGTCGTCGCAGCCGATCACGGCCGCCGTGGCGAGCCCGACGCCGCCCAGCGCCGCGCCGCGCAGAAGTGATCGCCTCGAGATGCGATCCGCCCAGAGTCGCTCTACGTGCATTGCACTCCCCATCACACGGGCTATTGGCACCCAACGTATGAAGTATGGTAACAGAAAATGAGGGTAGTGGCACCCTTACGTGAGGGGTGCCTGCCGCCGCGAACGCGCACCTGCGGCGCCGCGGAGGGCCCGCGCCGAACGCCGGCGGTCGGCGCTTCCGCGGGGTGCGGCGAGCGCTGCCGGCGGGCTCGGGCGGCGGAGGCGCGGCAGCTCCCTCCCACGCCGACCGACGGTGCTGCGGGGGCGCGGCATGGGGGCGTGACGGGGGCGTCGCGCTCCCGGAGATCCCCGGGACACCGAGGTGGCTCCCCGACGAGGACTCGAACCTCGAACCTAGCGGTTAACAGCCGCTCGCTCTACCGATTGAGCTATCGGGGAACGCCGCGATCAGTCTGCGCGACGGCGCCCTGCCGGGCAATCCCCGCCGCCCTACGGGGTGCGCACCGGCGGCGGCTCGACCCGCTCGAAGCGGTAGCCGCTGCCTGCGCGGCGGATGCGGCCGAGGGTGAGCGCGGGGAAGTGCGGCCCCGTGAGCAGCGCGCTCGTCTCGATCGCGAGCTCGCAGATGCGGCGCCGCGCCTCGCGCGCCTGCGCGCGGTCCTCGTCGTAGATCGAGTGCCAGTCGAGGTGTGCGATGTGCGCGGGGTGGTGCATGGCGTCACCCACGAGGATCAGCGCCTCCCCCTCCGACTCCACGAGCTGCACACAGTGCCCCGGGGTGTGCCCGGGCGTCGCGACCATCGTGACGGACGGCGTGACCCGCGCGTCGCCTTCGAAGGTGCGCACGAGGCCCGCGTCCATCAGCGGGCGGACGTGCTGCTCCGCGAAGCGGACGTCGCGCTCGGGGGCGTCGGGGTGCGGCGTCATCCAGAAGTCGAGCTCGGCGGCAGAAGTCGAGCTCGGCGGCGGCGACGTGGACCTCGGCGGCCGGGAAGGCGACGGCGCCCTCGGCCGTCACGTCCCAGCCGCAGTGGTCGAGGTGCAGGTGCGAGTGCAGCAACACGTCCACCTCCCCCGGCGCCACGCCGGCCTCGGCCAGGCGCAGCGGCAGCTCGGCGCAGGACTCGACGCCGGGCTCGCAGTCGCGCGCGCCCATCCCGGTGTCGATCAGGGTGGTGTGCCCGTCGCCGCGCACGAGGAATCCCGCGTAGCCGTAGGGGACGGGGTCCTCGGGGCGCTGCACGCCGACCTCGGCGGTCCACGCCGCGTCGTCGACGCCGTCGAAGAAGATGCGCAGGTCGCGCTCGAAGGCGGCGTCGGAGAGCTGCGTCACCTCCAGCGCCCCGACGCCGAAGCTCCCGATCACCTGGTGCACGCGCCCTCCTTCGCCGCCTCGCGTGGCTGCCGGGCGAGGATTCGAACCTCGACTCAGGGATCCAAAGTCCCCCGTGCTACCGTTACACCACCCGGCAGGGTGCGGGCGCGCCGCGCCGCTAGCGTAGCCTCTCGTGCGGCCGGTTGCCGCCGAGGCGCGCCCGGGAGCGATCACGTGGCGCCGCCCAGCGATTCGAGCCCCGGCGAGGACGACCTCGGCGCCGGCGGCCGCCTGCGACGGCGGCTGCGGCGGCCCGGGCGGGCGCAGCTGCTCGGCGGCGCGGTGCTGCTCTTTCTGGCGATCTCCACCGTGCTGCTGCTCACCGACCCCGGCGAGGAGGAGCCGTCCGGCGCGACGGGCGTGACGACGGCGCTCGCGGCCGCGCCCGCGCGGGACGGCGCCGCCGCCGCTGGAGCGGCCGTGGCGCTCGACCCCACGGGCGCGGCCTGCCTCGGCTTCGGCCGACTGCTCACGCGCAGGTCGTCGGGCGTGAACGCGGGCGACCGCGGCGCGCTCGAGGCGCTCAAGGAGGAGGCCGCGCTGCTGCCCGCGCCGCTCGACGTCGCGGGCGCGCACCTGGCGGAGGCGGCGCGGCTGGGGCGATCGAGCATCGAGCTCGGCCGCGCCGGCGAGGGCGCGCGGGCGACCGACACGTTCCTGCTGGGGCGGCTCGCGGAGGCGGAGGCGGTGGCCGCCGCCCGCGCGCAGGGCTGCTCCGGGGAGCGGGTCGCGCTCCCGCGGGCGAGTCCCACGCCGCGGCCCGCGCGGGACGAGGGGGCGCAGCTCCTGGACGTTCTTCGCGACACCTACCGCTCGCGGGCGGACGGCGTCGCGCCCACCGACCCCGACGCGCGCGCCCAGCTCTACGTGGAGCTCGGCGCGACGGCCAGCGGCATGGACGCCGCGGTCGCGGAGACGGCGTGCAGGGTCGGCTTCCTCAACAACCTCGTCTCTCGCGCCGACGACGCCCTCACGGGTTACATCGTCTTCGTGAGCATCCTCGACGTGTGCATCGATGTCGGGGCGGTCGACGATCGCATCGGTCGCTCGGAGTTCCGCGGGGGCTGACGCACGTCCCGCGCCCCGGCGCTACGATTGCTGCCGGGGGAATGCGCGCGAGGAGTATTCCGTGCCGACCTACGTGCTGCTGCTAACCCTCACTTCCGAGGGCCGTGAGCAGATGAGCCGCCAGCCCAACTACATCGAGCGCGCCGAGGAGGCCATGTCGATCCCGCAGACGCAGGTGATGGGCCTCTACGGCGTGCTCGGCGAGTACGACTTCGTGACGCTGCTGGAGGCGCCCGACAACGAGGCGGCGGCGCGCTTCTCGTTGGAGTTCGGCGTGCGCGCCGGCGTGCACGTGACGACGCTTCCCGCGATCCCGATCGGCCGCCTCGAGGCGCGCGACCGCGATCGCTCCCCCGCGGCCAGCGCCGAGCGCGTCCTCGGCGGCGCCGGCGACGACGACCCGTGGGGCCCCCGCCCCTAGGCGATGACCAGGGGGATGCGCATCTCGGCGGGCGTCAGGCCCGAGTGGTGCGACGCCAGCGCCAGCGACTTCTCGCCGCCGGTGATGCCGGGCATCCCCAGCACGGACGGCCCCAGCGAGATCGCCACGAGATCGCCGACGCGCCGGCGCGTCTCGTCGCTGAGCGGGCCCGGGCCCAGCAGCTCCAGCTCCTCCAGCTCGTCGATGCTCAGCAGGGCGAACTCGTCGCCGAAGCGCGCGTCGAAGTGCTGGCGGAAGCGATCGCGCGCGCCGTCGCGGAGGTGGAAATAGACGACGCGCGGGTCGCCCGAGGGTGGGATGCGCTGCTCGCCGGCCAGCACGCTGCCGGCGCGTAGCTGATGGCGCAGCCCGATCGGCGCGTCGAGGTGGCCGTGGTCGGCGGTCACCACCAGCCGCGCCCCCTCGCCGAGGCCCAGCGCGATGCGCTCGACGATCTCCTCGATCTGCGCCACCTCCGCCCACAGCTCCGGCCGCGACGTGCCCAGCTCGTGCGCGACGGCGTCCACGCGCGGCGTGTACAGGTAGGTGAACGTGGGACCGCGCGCGCCGTGCACGCGCTCCAGCAGCGTCGCCGCCGCCTCGCGCAGCGTGCGGTAGTCCAGCCGCTGCCCGCCCGCGCTAATGTAGCGCGAGTAGGTGGAGTTCGCGATCGCCTGCGGCAGCAGCGAGAGCGTGTCGCGGGTCGCGCGCGCAAGCAGCGGCGCGACGGGGAACGCCTGCTCCACGCCGATGCCCAGCTCCTCCAGCGGGCGCTCGTCGGAGCGGCGCTGGAACGGCAGCACGGTGGCCGCGGCGTCCAGCGCCGGCAGGTGCGTCCACCAGCCGACGACGGCGTGCTGCGCCGGCCACTCGCCCGTGGCGAGCGAGGTCACGGCGCTGGCTGTCGTCGACGGGAAGACGGTGCGCAGCTCCATGGCCAGCAGCCGCCTGAGCACGGAGTCGCCGGGGCGCTGCTCCAGCATGCGCAGGCCGAGCCCGTCGACGAGCAGCAGCACGAGGTGGCGCGGCTCGCCGATCAGGTCGCGCAGCAGCCGCGCGCCGCGCGTGGCGAGCGGGACCCCGACGCCGCAGGCGGCAGCCACCACGCGCGAGAGATCGACGAGGTTGGGGATGTCCGCGGAGGGGCGCAGCAGCTCGCCACGATCGAACGCCTGCCGCAGCCGCTCGGCGCCCGCCACCCGCTCCCCGTCCTTCACGGTGGCCCACGCGGCGAGGCCGCGTCGCCGCGGTCGTGCCCCGGCGGGACCGTGCCGCGGCGGGCCGTAGGGAGCGCAACGCTATCATGGGGCGCTGTGGCGAGCGCGGGACGAGGGGAAGCGGTGCCGGGCGTGCCGAGTGGCCTCGATGCCGCCGCGATCCGCTCCCAGCTCGGTGCACCGTACGAGCGCTTCGACGCGGCGAGCCGTGAGCTCCACGCGCGGCTGCTGGCGCGCATCTCGGGCCCGGCCGCCGTCGCCGTCCACGTGGAGCGCGAGGCGCCGCCCGCCCCCGCGGGCGATGCTCCCGGCCACGCTGCTCCCGGCGACGGTGCCGGCGTGCCCGCCATGGTCACCGTCAGCAGCGCCGACACCCCGGGCGTGCTCTCGCTGATCGCGGGGCTCTTCGCGGCGCACCGCATCGACGTTCGCTCGGCCGACATCTTCACGCTGGAGGCACCGGGCGAGGCGGGGAGCGAGGGGCCGGACGCGAGCGCGCCATCCCCGCGGGGGGCGCGGCGCCCGGCGCGGGGTCGCGGCGTGCGCGCCGGCGGCACGCCGAGGCCGAGGCGTGGCGCCGGCGCCGCGGGCGCGCCGGTGCGGCGCGTGCTGGACGTCTTCGAGCTGAGCGAGCCTGGCGGCGCCCCGCCCGAGCTGTGGGAGGAGCTGGAGGCGCGGCTCGGCGAGCTGGCGGCCGAGGTGGCCGCCGGCCGCGGTGAGTCGGCGCGCGAGCAGGTCATCGAGCTCGTCTCCGAGTCGGCGCGGCGCGCGGCGCCCTCGGAGGAGCAGCTCTACCCCGTGGCGATCGAGCTGGGGCAGGCGCCCGACCCGCGCTACACGGAGCTGCGCATCCGATCCACCGACACGCTGGGCTTCCTGTTCGAGTTCACGAACGCGCTCGCCGTGCTCGGCGTCAACGTGGAGCGGGCGCACGTGCGCACCGTCGGCGGCGAGACGCGCGACACCTTCTGGGTCACCGACCGCCGCCGGCGCCCGATCACGGAGCAGGCGCGGCTGGACGAGCTGCGCGCCACCGCCGCGCTCATCAAGCAGTTCACCCACCTGCTGCCGCGCTCGCCCGACCCGGGGCAGGCGCTGCGCCAGTTCTCGGCTCTGACCGCGCAGCTGCTGGCGCGGCCCGGCTGGACGGCCGAGCTGCGCGACCTGGAGTCGGGCGAGGTGCTGGCCACGCTGGCGCGGCTGATGGGGGTCTCCCGCTTCCTGTGGGAGGACTTCCTGCGCATGCAGCACGAGAGCCTCTTCCCGCTGCTCACCGACGCGCCCGCGCTCGAGCGGCGGCGCACGAAGCAGGAGCTGGCGGCGGAGCTGGCCGCGTCGCTCGCTTCGGAGGCGGACGCCCCGCGGCTGGTGGCGCTGCTCAACGGCTTCAAGGACCGCGAGATGTTCCGCACCGACGTGCGGCACCTCACGCGCGGCGTCGATCTGCGGGAGTTCTCGGCCGAGCTCACCGACCTCGCGGAGGTGGTGGTGGTGGAGGCGGGGCGGCTGGCGACGGAGCAGCTGGCGGCGCGCCACGGCACGCCGCGCACCGCCGAGGGCGATCCCTGCGCGTGGGCGATCTGCGCGCTCGGCAAGCTCGGCGGGCGCGAGATCGGCTTCGCCTCCGACAACGAGCTGCTCTTCGTCTACGCCGCCGAGGGCGAAAGCGACGGCCCCGAGCCGCTCCCCAACGCACGCTACTTCGAGCAGCTGGTGCGCGCCTTCCGCGGCATCGTCGTCGCGCGGCAGGAGGGGATCTTCGAGATCGACCTCAGGCTGCGGCCGCACGGCGAGGCGGGGCCGCTGGCCAGCTCGCTGGCGGGGCTCGCGGCCTACCTCGAGCCGCCGGATCGGCGGGAACCGGGCGAGCCGGCGGGCGACGGCGAGCCCGGCCCGCTGCAGTTCGAGCGGATGGCGCTGGTGCGGTTGCGCGCCGTCGCCGGCGACCCCGCGCTGGGCGCCGACGTGGAGCGGCTGCGCGACCGCTTCGTCTACTCGGGCGCGCCGCTGGACCGGGACGAGGTGCGGCACCTGCGCGAGCGCCAGGCGAGCGAGCTGGTGGCGGAGGGCGCGCTCAACGCCAAGTACTCCCCCGGGGGCGTCGTCGACATCGAGTACTTCGTGCAGGCGCGGCAGATCGAGGCGGGGGCCGCCGACCCCTCGGTGCGCGCGCCCGGCACGCTCGACGCGATCGAGCGGCTCGCCGCGGCGGGGGCGATCGAGCGGCCGCGCGCGCAGGAGCTGGTGGAGGCGTATCGCTTCCTGCTGCGGCTGATCGACGCGCTGCGCATGGTGCGCGGCAACGCGCGCGACCTGGCGCTGCCGCCGCCCGAGAGCCGCGCCGAGGCCTACCTCGCGCGCCGGCTGGAGCTGGAGAGCGGCGCCGAGCTGCGTGCGGCGCTCGCCGAGTGCATGGCGATCGCGCGCGCGCTGTGGGCGCCCGACGACGGGGCGGGCCGCTGACCCGAGGCGGCGCGCGTCAGGCGGTGGCCTGGAGCTGGCGCGCCTGCTCCTCGGTGGCGACGGCGTCGATCAGATCGTCCAGCTCGCCCGCCAGCAGCCGCGGCAGGCCGTGCAGCGTCAGCCCGATGCGGTGGTCGGTCACGCGGTCCTGCGGGAAGTTGTAGGTGCGGATCTTCTCGGCGCGCTCGCCGGAGCCCACCTGCGAGCGGCGCGCGTCGGCGCGCTCGGAGTCGGCGCGCGCGCGCTCGATCTCGTAGAGGCGCGCGCGCAGCACGGCCTCGGCCTTCGTGCGGTTGCGCGACTGCGACCGCTCGTCCTGGCAGACGACGATGATGCCCGTCGGCTCGTGCGTCAGCCGCACCGCCGTCGCGACCTTGTTCACGTTCTGCCCGCCCGCGCCGCCCGAGTGGAAGATGTCGACGCGCACCTGCGACCAGTCGAGCTCCACGTCCACCTCGTCGGCCTCGGGCAGCACCGCCACCGTCGCCGTCGAGGTGTGGACGCGCCCCTGCGACTCCGTCGCCGGCACGCGCTGCACGCGGTGCACGCCCGACTCGTACTTGAGCCGCGAGTAGGCGCCGCGGCCGCGCACCTCGAAGGTGATCTCGCGCATGCCGCCGCTCGCCATCGGGGAGCTGTTCAGCACGTCCACCTTCCAGCGGCGCGCCTCGGCGTAGCGCTGGTACATCGCGTAGAGGTCGGCGGCGAAGAGGCCGGCCTCCTCGCCGCCGGTGCCCGAGCGGATCTCGACGATCACGTCCTTCTCGTCGGCGGGGTCGCGCGGCAGCAGCGCGAGCGTGAGCTCCTCGGTGAGGCGCTCGAGCTCGGGAGCGAGCCGCTCCTCCTCCTCGCGGCCGAGGGCCCGCAGCTCGGCGTCGCCGCTGGCGTCCTCGGCGGTGGCGCGCGCGTCGGCGAGCGCCGCCTCGGTCTCGCGGTAGTGGCGGTAGAGCTGCACCACGGCGTCGAGCTGCGAGCGCTCGCGCGCGAGCTCCTGCACGCGGCGGTGGTCGGCGACCACCTCGGGGTCTTCGAGGAGCCGCGTCAGCTCCTCGAAGCGGGCCTCCACCTCGGCGAGTCGTTCGAGCATGCGTCGAGTCTAGCGCCTCAGCTCGCGCCGGCCGATTGCCTCACTGCCTCCAGCAGCGCGTCGAGGTCGAGCGTGCGCTGCTCCTCGTCGGCCGCCAGCGCCTTGAGCTGCACCACATGCTGCGCCGCCTCGTCGTCGCCCGCGATCACGGCGTAGCGCGCGCCCGAGTGGTTGGCGGCGCGGAGCTGCGCGCGCAGCGAGCGGCCGGGCGTCCCGCCGCGGACGGCGAGGCCGGCGCGCCGCAGCTCGCCGGCGACGCGCATCGCCCAGGCGGCGCCGGCATCGCCCAGCGGCACCGTCACCACGTCGAGGGCGGCGGGCGCCGCCTCGATCCCCTGCTCGCGCAGGGTGAGGACGATGCGCTCGATGCCGGTGGCGAAGCCGGTGCCCGGCGTCGGCGGGCCGCCGAGGAGCTCCATCAGCCCGTCGTAGCGGCCGCCCGCGCCCAGCGTCGACTGGCCGCCGCCGCCTTTCGGCTCGAACTCCCAGACCGTGCGCGCGTAGTAGTCGAGGCCGCGCACGATGCGCGGGTCGATCTCGTAGGCGATGCCGAGCGCGTCCAGCAGCCGCCGCACCTCCGCGAAGTGCTCGCGGTCGCCCGTATCCAGCGCGTCAAGGATCGAGGGCGCGCTCGCCAGCGCCGGGTGCTGCGCGTCCTCCTTCGAGTCGAGCACGCGCAGCACGTTCGTGGCGAGGCGCCGCTGCGAGTCCTTCGAGAGCGACTGCGCGTGCGGCGCGAGGTGCTCGCGCAGCGCCCGCTCGTAGCGCTGCCGCGTCTCCGCGGTGCCGATCGAGTTGATGCGCAGCGCGATGCCATCCAGGCCGAGCTCACGGTAGAGGGCGTGCTGCAGCTCGATCACCTCGACGTCGGCGGCGGGCGAGGCGTCGCCGATGCACTCCACGCCGAACTGCCAGAGCTGGCGGTAGCGCCCGGCCTGCGGGCGGTCGTAGCGGAACATCGGGCCGAAGTAGGCGAGCCGCACGGGCTGCGGCCGGCTCCCCATTCCGTGCTCCAGGTAGGCGCGGCAGACCGCGGCGGTCGCCTCGGGCCGCAGCGCGAGGCGGCCGCCGCCGCGGTCCTCGAAGCTGTACATCTCCTTCTGGACGAGGTCGCTCTCATCGCCCACGGAGCGCAGGAAGACGCGCTCGTCCTCGACGATCGGCGTGGTGAGGAAGCCGTAGTCGAAGCCGCGCGCGACGCGCTCGCAGGCGTCGCGCACGAGGCGCCACAGCGGCTCCTCCTCCGGCAGGAGGTCGTGCATCCCGCGGGGCGCCTGCAGCTCCGCCATGCGCGCGATCCTACGGGCGCGCCGGGGAGCACGCATCCGATGGCCTGCGCGGGCGTTCCGCCCGATCGACGCGTGCTAGTCTGGAGAGCAGGCCAGCGCGCCCGCCACGGGCGCCGCGGAGGCAGCTGCCGTGGTCGTCTCCGAGCACTCCCCCGCGGGCACCGACGAGCTCTTCGAGACCCTCGACGGCTATCTGCCGCCCGAGCGCGTCGCGGCGGTGCGCGGCACGCTCGCGTTCGCCGTGGAGGCGCACGAGGGGCAGCTGCGCCGCTCCGGCGACCCCTACATCACGCACCCTGTGGCCGTCGCACGCCTCGTCGCGGAGCTGCGCATGGACTCGCAGACGGTGCAGGCGGCGCTGCTGCACGACGTGATCGAGGACTGCGAGGTGACCGCGCCGCAGCTGCGCAAGCGCTTCGGCGCCGACGTGGCCCAGCTCGTCGAGGGCGCCACCAAGATCAAGCACATCCCGCAGCCGGGCCGCGCCGCCCTCGCCGAGGCGGACGCCGAGACGCTGCGCAAGATGCTACTGGCGATGGCGGAGGACGTGCGCGTGGTGATCGTCAAGATCGCCGACCGCCTGCACAACATGCAGACGCTGGAGCACCTCCCCTCCGAGCGCCGCGCCGCGATCGCGCGCGAGACGATGGACATCTACGCGCCGCTCGCGGGCCGCCTCGGCATCTGGCAGATGAAGTGGCAGCTGGAGGACCTGGCGTTCCGCTTCCTCGACCCGGAGAGCTACCGGCGTGTCGCGGCGATGGTCGCCTCGCGGCGCCAGGAGCGCGAGCGCTTCGTGCGCGGGGTGGTGACGGAGCTGCGCGCCGCGCTGGAGGAGGCCGGCATCGCCGCCGACGTCTCGGGCCGCGTGAAGCACCTGCGCTCCATCGACGAGAAGATGCGCCGCTACCAGGCCGAGGGGAAGAGCTTCGACCAGATCCACGACCTGATCGCGCTGCGCGTGCTCGTGCCCAAGGTGGGCGACTGCTACAACGCGCTCGGTGTCGCGCACCAGATCTGGCGCCCCATCCCCGGCGCCTTCGACGACTACGTCGCGAACCCCAAGGAGTCGCTCTACCAGTCGCTGCACACCTCGGTGATGGGTCCGGGCGCGCACCCCTTCGAGGTGCAGATCCGCACCTACGAGATGCACGAGGTCGCGGAGTACGGCGTGGCCGCGCACTGGCGCTACAAGGAGGAGCCGCGCAGCCGTCGCGACGCCCGCGACGAGGAGCGGATGGCGTGGCTGCGCCACCTGCTGGAGTGGCAGCGCGAGTCCTCCGGCGCCGAGGACTTCCTGGAGTCGGTGAAGACCGACGTCTTCCGCGACCAGGTCTTCGTCTACACGCCGCGCGGCGATGTGCGCGTGCTGCCGGCCGGCTCCACGCCCATCGACTTCGCGTTCCGCATCCACACCGATCTCGGCCTTCACTGCGTGGGCGCCAAGGTCAACGGCCGGCTGATCGCGCTCAACACGCGCATCGCCAACGGCGACGTGGTGGAGATCGTGCGCGGGCGCGAGACGCGCGGCCCCCCGCGCGACTGGCTGAACCCCGCGCTGGGCTACCTCGGCTCCTCGAACGCGCGGCAGAAGGTGCGGCAGTGGTTCCGCCGGCAGGAGCGCGACGAGAACGTGGCGCGCGGCCGCGAGCAGCTCGAGCGCGAGCGCCGCCGGCTGGGGCTGGAGAGCGTGCCCACCGACCTCGTGGCGCAGCTCGGCTTCGAGGGCGCGGAGGAGATGCTGGAGGCGATCGGCTACGGCGGCGTCTCGCCGCAGGCGCTGGCGCAGCGGCTCGCGGAGCACGTCGCGCCCTCGCCGCCGGCGGCGGCGCCGACGACGCCGGCGCCCGGCGGGGAGGCGCCGCCCGTCCGCGTCTACGGCACCGGCGGGCTGCACGTGGTGCTGGCGCGCTGCTGCGGGCCGATCCCGCCCGACCCGCTCGTCGGCTACGTCACGCGCTCGCACGGCGTCACCGTGCACCGGCGCGACTGCAGCTCCGTCGTGCGCGGCGAGGAGCCCGAGCGCTACGTCGAGTGCGACTGGGAGCCATCTGGCATGCGCTACTCGGCGAGCATCGAGGTGCACGCCTGGGACCGCGTGGGGCTGATGCGCGACATCAGCACGATGGCGGCCACGGCCGGCGTCAACATGGTCGAGCTGCGCACCGAGGAGCGGGACGACCGCACCACGCTGGTGCACATCCGGCTGGAGACGCAGGGCGGCGCCGAGTTCGCGCAGCTCCTGCAGCAGCTGGACGCCGTGCGCGGCGTGCTCTCCGTCCACCGCGCCAGCGGCTAGCCTCGCGGGCGCCGCTGGCGCGGTGGGGCTGAGCCCGTACATCTGTTCTAACGTAGCTCGTTCTGCTAACGTCGCCCGTGGCGGGAGGCGAGGCGATGACGCTGGCGCGCGTGCGCTCCGGGGCGCTGCTCGGCATCGATGGGCTGCCCGTCGAGGTCGAGGTCGACATCGGCTCGGGCCTCCCCGCCTTCCACATCGTGGGCCTGCCCGACGCCGCCGTGCAGGAGGCGCGCGAGCGGGTCCTGTCAATTTCGATAGGACGCTAGCTCGAGGACGGCACCCGCAACGTGATCCCCGGCACCTCGCCGCCCCGAATCTCGACCCGGCTCACCAACTGCTGAACGAGCACCTTCTGCTGAATCGCATCCATCGTCGCCAGGTAGGCTTCGAAGGACTGGGCGCGCCGTGGCCATTCCTCGAGGTTCGCGAAGCGCGACTCCACGCCATGAAGGTCCGCTCGGAGGCGCGCGATTTCGGTTTCGACGCTGGCCTGCTCGGCCGCGAGCTCACCGTTCGCGATCGCGAGCTGCTCCTCGGTAACGATGGTCCCCTCGTCGAACATGCGCATGTTCCGAGCGAACCGCTCACCTAAGGTTGCGAGCAGGCGCTCGGCGGTCTCCAACTGCCCGTCAAGCGCCTGCGTCTGCACGGCGGCGGTGTCCCTGAGCACGTCGAGGTCGCCGAGAACGTCGCTGACGGCGCCTACTACAGCCTCCTCGACGCGGTCTGCATGGTGGTAGTTCGACTCCGAGCAGGCCCGGCTCTTTCGGTATGTGGCACAACGGTATCGGCGATAGCGATGGCCGCGAGGGCTCGTGGTGTTTCCCTCCATGCGGTTCCCGCAATGGCCGCAGAAGAAGATGCCGGAGAGCAGATACGGGCTCACCTCCGTGCGCCCGGCGGGCAGCGCAGCCTTCACCTCGAGGCGCGCCTGGGCGGCCTCCCACAACTCTCGCGCGACGAGAGGCTCAGGAGCCTGACCCGGTTCTCCGGACAGTTCACGTGTAGACATCATGCTGCTTCCGCGGCGGCGGCGGGCCTCCTTTCGTACTCCACGGGGCTGAGATCGCCGATCGAGGTGTGACGGCGGCGCGGGTTATACCAGCCCTCGATCCATTCGAAGATCGCGGAGGCGAGCTCGGCCCGGGTCGTCCAGCTGCGGCGGTCGAGCAGCTCGAGCTGCAGCGTCCCGAAGAACGACTCCATCATCGAGTTGTCGACAGCCGACGCGACCCGGCCCATCGAGCCGAGCAGGCCGGCGGTGCGGAGGCGGTGCCCGAAGGCCCACGACGTGTACTGGGCGGATTCAAGTGGTCATCGCAACGCCTCGAGGTGAGGGGTTGTGATGGGAAGGTCACCGGGGTGGGCGGCGAAGGCGACAGGAAGGCCGGCGATGCGGTCTCCAGGCCGTCCACCGGTTGCGCGTCGTGAGCATCGCCAACGGTTCTGGCTGGCGATCTCAGAAGGGTTGTCGAGCGAGGATGCCGCTGCGGCGGCCGGTGTGTCTCCAGCCGTCGGAGCACGCTGGTTCCGTGAAGGTGGTGGCATGCCAACAGCCAGTCCGGCGCCGCTGTTAGGGCGCTACCTATCGTTCGCTGAGCGCGAGGAGATCGCCATCCTCCGCGCCCAAGGCGCAAGCGGCCGAGCGATCGCCCGCCGGCTCCGCCGGGCTCCGTCGACGATCTCACGCGAGGTACGCCGGAACGCTGCGACACATAGCGGCAAGCTGGAGTATCGAGCGACCACGGCGCAGTGGCATGCCGAGCGACGTGCGCAGCGTCCCAAGGTCGCCAAGCTCGCCGGCAACGACCAGCTCCATGGTTACGTTCAGGAACGGCTGTCAGGCAGGATCGTCCGGCCCGACGGTGTGGGGGTGGTCGGCCCTGAGGTGCGCTGGATTGGCCGTCGACATGGGCGCCGTCAGCACCGACGCTGGGCCCAGGCGTGGAGCCCGGAGCAGATCTCGAACCGGCTGCAGGTCGACTTCCCTGATGATGCGTCGATGAGGATCTCCCACGAAGCGATCTACCAGGCCCTGTACGTCCAGGGTCGCGGCGCGCTGCGGCGTGAGCTGATCGCATGTCTGCGTAGCGGACGAGCGTTGCGGGTGCCCAGGGCGCGAACCCGCGGTCGCGGCAAGAAGTTCGTCAGCCCCGAGATCATGATCAGTCAGCGGCCCGCCGAAGCCGATGACCGCGCCGTTCCCGGCCATTGGGAGGGCGATCTGATCCTCGGGCTGGGCAGCTCCGCGATCGGCACGCTCGTCGAGCGCACGACACGGTTCACCATGCTGCTGCACCTGCCCCGCATGGATGGCCACGGACAGCAACCCACCGTCAAGAACGGCCCCCCGCTGGCCGGTCACGGCGCAGAGGCGGTGCGTGACGCGATCACGGCCTCGATCACGACGCTGCCCGACCAGCTGCGTCGCTCGCTTGCCTGGGACCAGGGAGCGGAGATGGCCCAGCACGCGCAGCTGCGCATCGACACCGGCCTGCCGATCTACTTCTGCGACCCTCGCAGCCCCTGGCAGCGTGGCAGCAACGAGAACACCAACGGCCTGCTGCGTCAGTACTTCCCCAAAGGCACCGACCTGTCCCAGCACTCTGCCGAGGACCTCGCCGCCGTCGCTCTCGCGCTCAACACTCGACCCCGCAAGACCCTCGGATGGAAGACTCCCGCCGAGGCACTCAACGAACACCTACTCTCCCCTGCACAAGGCGGTGTTGCGACGACCCCTTGAACCCGAGCTGCGATCCCCGGTCGGAGTGCACCACGGTCTCGCCCCGGGTCGGCTGTCGCCGCCAGCGGGCCATCTCCAGAGCGTCGACCACAAGCTCGGTGCGCAGGTGGTCAGCAATGGACCAGCCCACGATCCGCCGTGAGTAGACGTCCAGCACGGCGGCGCAATAGACCTTCCCCTCCCGCGTGGGGTGCTCGGTGATGTCGGTCAGCCAGAGCCGGTCCAGCGCGTCGGCCACGAAGCGCCGGCGCACCAGGTCGTCGTGGACGGCAGGCGCCGGGCGAGCGTGTCTCCCGCGCCGCCGGTAGATTCCATGCAGTCCTGCGCTCCGCATTAGCCGTGCCACCCGCTTGCGACCGCAACGGACGCCCCGCCCGAGCCGCAGTTCGGCGTGCACCCGCGGCGCTCCGTAGCTGCCTCGCGACATGGCGTGGAGCTCCACGATCTGCTCGCTCAGCGCCTGGTCGGCGACGGCGCGGGCCGAGGGCGCCCGCTCTCGCCACTCGTAGTAGCCCGCTGTCGAGACCGCGAGTACCCGGCAGGCCACCGCCGCGACGACCCCGTCGGCGGCAAGCTCACGGACCAGCCGGTATCTCATTTTGGGAGCACGTTCTCGCGCGCGAAGAGGGCGGCGGCGCGCTTCAGAATCTCGTTCTCCATCTCCAGGGTGCGGTTGGCCCGGCGCAGCCGCACCAGCTCCGCCCGCTCGTCGCTCGTCAGGCCCTCTCTGTGGCCCTCGTCGACATCGGCCTGCCGCAGCCAGCGGTGCAGGCACCACCCGGCGATCCCCAGGTCCGCAGCGATCCGCGCGATCGGCTTCTCCCGCAGCCGGGCCAGTTCGACAGCACGACGGCGGAACTCGGGTGGGTAGGCTCGGGGCATCCAGGACTCCTCCCTGGGCAACATCGTCGCCTCAGGCCTAGGTGTCCGGGAAAGCGGGTCAGGCTCCCAACTGCGACCGCGTTCGAGGGCCGTCGCAATCCGATACGGCCAGACGATAGCCTTCCCCCGTTTGACACCGGCGCGAGACGCGCTGACCATCGGCCCGCCTCGCGGCTCCGCAGGGAGGCGGGGTCCGATGCACGCGCGGGGGAGGTGTGGCGATGGCGATTCGCGGCTACGTGCTCGTGGAGACTGAGGTCGGTCGCACCCAGGCGGTCGGCGCGGAGCTGCGCCGCCTCAGCTCGGGGACGGCGCAGGTGCTCGCCGTCGACACCGTGACCGGCCCCTTCGACGTGATCGTGCAGCTCGAGGCCGACGACCTCGACCGCCTCGGCAAGTGCATCACCGACGAGGTGCAGCAGATCGACGGCATCCAGCGCACGACCACCTGCCTCGCGGTCAATCTGTAGCGGGCACGCTCGCGGCCCCTCGCGCACCGGGCGCCGACCGCCGCCCCAACGCGGCCGGAGCGCGGGATAGACTGGCGCCCATGGCGACCGCCCCGCCCGCGATGATCTCCGTCGAGGATGCGCGCGCGCGCATCCTCGAGCAGGTGGCGCCGCTCGAGGCGGTGCGCGTGCCGCTGCTCGACGCGCTCGGGCAGGCGCTCGCCGAGGACGTGCGCGCCGGCCTCGACCTCCCGCCGCTCGCCAACACCGCGATGGACGGCTACGCCGTGCGCGCCGCCGACACCGCGGGCGCCACGCCACGGGCGCCGCGCGAGCTGCGCGTCACGGGCTACCTCGCGGCCGGCAGCGTCCACGAGGGCAGCGTCGGGCCGGGCGAGGCGGTGCGCATCATGACCGGCGCGCCGATCCCGGCAGGCGCCGACGCCGTCGTGCCCTTCGAGGAGACCGACGAGCAGGAGCAGGCCACGCCGTGGAGCGAGGCCCCGCGCGAGCGCGTCCGCATCGACATGGAGGCGCGCCCCGCCGCCAACGTGCGCCCCGCCGGCGAGGACGTGCGCGCGGGCGAGGTGGTGCTGCCGGCGGGGACGGTGATTGGGCCGGCGCAGGTGGGCGTGCTCGCCTCGCTGGGGCTCGCCGAGGCGCCGGTGGTGCGCCGCCCGCGCGTCGCCATCCTCTCGACGGGCGACGAGCTGGTGCGGCCGGGGGAGCCGCTGCACCCCGGCGCGATCTACGACGCGAACGCCTTCTCGCTGGCGGCGCAGGTGCTCGCGGCGGGCGGCGTGCCGCGTGTCCTCGACGTGGCGCGCGACACGGTGGAGGCGCTCACCGCGCGCATCCACGAGGGGCTGGCGGACGCCGACCTGCTCGTCACCTCGGCGGGCGTCTCGCGCGGCGACTTCGACGTGGTCAAGGAGGTGCTCGCGCGCGAGGGCGAGGTGGGCTTCTGGACGGTGCGCATGCGCCCCGGCAAGCCGCTCGCCTTCGGCTCGTTCCCCGTCGGCGGCGGGCGGCGCGTGCCGCACCTCGGGCTGCCCGGCAACCCCGTCTCGGCGATGATGACCTTCGAGCTCTACGGCCGGCCCGCGCTCTACACGATGCTGGGGCGGGACGACTGGGAGCGGCCGCGCGTCCGCGCCACGCTGCGCGAGCGCATCGAGAACCCCGACAGCCGACGGGTCTACGCGCGCGCCGTCGTCACCCGCGAGGCCGAGGGCGAGGCCGGCCGCGAGGTCGGGCGCTACCTCGCGCGGCTCGCGGGGCCGCAGGGCTCGGGGGTGCTGACCTCGATGGCGCGCGCCAACGGCTACGCCGTCTGCCCCGAGGAGCGCGCCGCCGTCGAGTCCGGCGAGGAGTGCGAGGTGCTGCTCGTCGGCCCGGTAGCGGCCGAGGGCGGGGCCGAGGAGCACGGCGCCTGAGCGCCGACGCCGACTCCCACGGACTCGACGGGCCCGGAGTCGGCCGCGCCGGACTCGAAGGAGCCGACGCGGCGCGGGGAGCGGCCCGCGCTGCTGCGCATCGTCGGGCCGCCCGGCTCGGGGAAGACGCTGCTCATCGTCGCGCTCGCGGAGGAGCTGCGCCGCCGCGGCCACCGCGTCGGCTCCGCCGAGGAGCGGGCCGGGGCGGGTGCGGCGCGCAGTGGTGCGCTGGTGATCGCGCTGCCGTCGGGCGGGCGCGTGAGCGCGGCGGCGCCGCCTGGCGCGGACGCGCTGCGCCTCCTTGCGCGGCGGCTCGACCCGCAGCTCGCGCTGCTGCTCCTCGAGGAGGCGAGCGACGAGGGCGGCCCCGGCACCAGCGGCCCCGACGAGCGCACGACCGCACCCGGCGTGGCGGCGAACGGCACGCTCGCGCTCGAGCTGGTGCCGCCCGGCGGCGCCCCGCGCACCCCGCCCGCTGAGCTGCTGGCCGCCGTCTCGCCCCAGCGCATCGCGGGCGCCTTCGCCGTCGTCGGGCCGGGCGACACGCTCGGCCTCGCCACACTTGTCGAGCGGCGGCTGCTGGGCGCGGCCGCGGGGCGCTCGCTCGACATCGCGGCGGAGCCGCCGCCCGCCGGCACGCGGCGAAACGCCGAGGGCAGGCGTGGGGCGCTCGCGCGAGCGCTCGGGGGCACGCTCCGCGCGCCGATCCGGGCGGCGATCCGAGGGGCGATCCGAGGGGCGCGGCGCCGGCTGTGGCGCGGGGGCGGCGAGCGCTAGAAGCGCGCCTCGAAGCCGACGAGGTCGTCCTCGGGGTCCTCCCAGCGGTACTCGACGTCGTCGATGACGGCGAGGGCCGGGCCCTCGCGCAGCCGCTCCACGAAGCGGCGCAGCGTCGGCTCGTCGCCCTCGGCGACCACCTCCACAGAGCGGCCGTCGCCGAGGTTGCGCGCGTAGCCGGCGAGCTGGAGCCGGGTCGCCTCGTCGACGCAGAAGGCGCGGAAGCCCACGCCCTGCACCCGGCCGAGAGCGCGCCCGACGAGTCGTCGCCGAGGGGCGACGGGGCTCACACCGCGCCGCCGGCCGCCAGTCCGCGCACCACGTCCTCCACCAGCTCGGCGGGGACGTCGTCGCGCACCACGGCGCGGCCGGGCTCCTCCAGCAGCACGAGGCGCTGCTTGCCGCCCTGCACCTTCTTGTCGAGGCGCATCGCCGCGAGCACGGCGTCCGGGTCGATGCCGTCGGCGGCGATCGGCAGGCCGAAGGCGCGCAGCAGCTCCACCTGGCGCCGCGCGTGCTCCGCGTCGAGCATGCCGAGGCGCTCGGCGATGCGCGCGGCGCCGGTCATGCCGATCGCCACGGCCTCGCCGTGCAGGTGCTGCTCGTAGCCGCCGGCCACCTCCACGCCATGTCCGAGGGTGTGCCCGTAGTTGAGGATCGCGCGCAGCCCCGACTCGCGCGGGTCGGTCGAGACCACCAGCGCCTTGAGCCGCGCCGAGCGCCCGATGATCGAGGCCAGCAGCGCCGGGTCGGCGGTGCCGCCGGCCAGCTCGGCGGCGCGCGCCTCCAGCTCGACGAGCAGCGCCGGGTCGAGGATCAGCGCGTGCTTGATCACCTCGGCGAAGCCCTCCAGCAGCGCGCGCCGCGGCAGCGTCGCGAGCGTGTCCACGTCCGCGACCACGCCGCGCGGCTGGTGGAACGCGCCCACGAGGTTCTTGCCCTGCGGCAGATCGACGGCGACCTTGCCGCCGATCGACGCGTCCGTCATCGCCAGCACGGAGGTGGGGAGCTGCACCAGCGGCATCCCGCGCAGGTAGGTCGCCGCGACGAAGCCCGCGAGGTCGCCGACCACGCCGCCGCCCAGCGCGAGCACCGCGTCCGTCCGTTCCGCGTGCTGCTCGGCGAGCCAGCGGTAGAGCTCGGCCGCGACGGAGAGCTGCTTCGATCGCTCGCCGGACGGCACGAGGTAGGAGGCACCGGCGATGCCGCCGCCGTCCAGCACCTGCGCCACGCGCTCGCCGTGCGCGCCGATCACCTCGGAGTCCGAGACGACGAAGACCCGCCCGCCCAGGCCCAGCACGCGCAGCCGATCGGGCAGTCGATCGAGCTCGCCCGTGCCCACCCAGATCGGGTAGCGCTCGGCGCCGGTGTCGACGACGGCGGCGGGGCCCCGCGCCGGTGCGTCCGTGCCCAGCCGGTCGAGCCGCCGCGCGTCGGCCATCGCCTCGGCGGAGCGCTGCGACCAGGCCGCCAGCACGCGCGTCGCCGCCTGCTCCGCCGAGAGCGCCTGCACGGGGATCCACGCGTCGGCGTGGTTGTAGAAGGGGCGCCGCTCGGCGTCGAGCTGGGCGAGGCGCGCCTCGATGTCGCCCTCCAGCAGCGGGCGCTCGCTCGCCTGCGGCGCGTTCTTCAAACGGCGCGCGATCTCGTGGGGCGTGGCGTCCAGGTAGCAGAGGAAGCCGTGCTCGCCGAGCGCGCGCCGCGCCCGTGCGGAGAGCACCGCGCCGCCGCCCGTCGCGATCACCGCGGGCGCCTGCTTCGCCGCCTCCACGACGACGCGCTCCTCGGCGCGGCGGAAGGCGGGCTCGCCGCCCGCGACGATCAGCTGCGCGGGCGTGCGGCCCTCGCGCTGGGTGACGAGGTCGTCGGTGTCGAGCAGGGGCCAGCCCAGCTCCTCGGCGAGTGCGCGCCCCACCGAGGACTTGCCGACCCCCGAGAGGCCGACGAGGACGATCTGCCGTGCGCCGCTCACTCGGCGGGGTGTTCCGGCGCGCCCGTGGGGGCGGCGGCGGCGGAGCGCCGCGGATCGCGGGGGTGACGCGGCCCCACGCTCCCGGCGAACGCGGCGGCGTTGCGCCGCAGCTCGTCGACGTGGTCGCCGCCGAACTTCTCGAGCGCGGCGCCCGCGAGCACGATGGCCAGCATCGCCTCGCCGATGACGGCGGCCGCCGGCACCACGCACGCGTCCGAGCGCTCGTAGAAGGAGGTTGCCTCCTCGCCGGAGTGCAGGTCCGCGGTCGGCATGCGCCGAGGCACGGTGGAGATGGGCTTGATCGCTGCTCGCACCACCAGCTCCTCGCCGTTCGTCATGCCGCCCTCGAGGCCGCCCGCGCGGTTGCTCGCCCGCTGCCACGCCCGCTCGCCCCAGCGATCGCGAGGCAGTATCACATCCTGCGCCTCCGAGCCGGGAAGCGCCGCCACCGCCCAGCCGTCGCCGATCTCCACACCCTTCACGGCGTTGATGGAGAGGAACGCCTGCGCGACGCGGCCGTCCAGCCGACGGTCCCACTGCACGTGGCTGCCGAGGCCCACGGGCAGCCCCGCAGCGCGCACCTCGAAGACGCCACCGAGGGTGTCGTGCGCCTCCTTGGCGGCGTCGATCGCCGCGATCATCGCGGCCTCGACGGCGGCGTCGGCGACGCGCACCGGCGAGCGCTCGACGACGTCCCAGTCGACGCCAGCGTCGCCGGCGGCGGCGCCATCGACGGCTTGCGGCGCCTCCCACCGCACCGCGCCGATCGAGCGCACGTGCGAGCGCACGGTGACGCCCAGCTCGGCGAGCAGCGCGCGCGCCACCGCGCCCACGGCGACGCGCGCCGCCGTCTCGCGCGCGCTGGCGCGCTCTAGGATGGGGCGCACGTCGTCCAGGCCGTACTTCTGCGTGCCCGCGAGGTCGGCGTGGCCGGGGCGCAGCAGCGTCACGGGCTCCACCGACTCGTCCACCTCGCCCACGGCCATGCGCACCGCCCAGTTGGCGTTGGCGTGATCGGCGTTGCCGATCCACAGCGCGATCGGCGAGCCGATGCTGCGGCCGTGCCGCACGCCCGAGGTGATCTCGGCGCGGTCGCGCTCGATCTGCTGGCGCTTGCCGCGGCCGTAGCCCTGCTGCCTGCGCGCGAGGTCGCGCGCGATGCCGTCCTCGCTGAGCGGCAGCCCCGCGGGCACGCCCTCGACGATCGCGGTGAGGCCGCGCCCGTGCGACTCGCCGGCTGTGAGAAAGCGGAACTCGCTCATCGCGCCGCGCCCCCGCGCGTGGCGGCCGGCGCGACGGGCCGCCGCGTCGCCTCGGCACCGCCGTCGCGCTCCCCCCCGGCGCCGATGTCGATGCCCTCGCCCGGCGCGATCAGCGCCCCGACGTCGGGGTCGAGGGCGCTCCCGGCGCCCGGGGAGGCCGCCGCCTCGCGGGTGCGCCAGCGCGCGAGCACCGCCGCCGGGTCGAGATCGCGCGCCGCCTCGGCCGCCAGCGACGCAGCGTCGCCCGTTGCCCGATCGGCACGGGCGTCGCCCCCGGCATCCGGGTCGCGCTCGGCGTCGGCGCTGCCCTCGGCGTCGGGCGGCGAGCCGGCGGGCGCGGGCTGTGCCTCGAGCTCCCAGCGCACCGCCCAGTCCACCTCGGCGGCCTGCTCGCGCGTCGCGCGGGTGGTGAGCAGCGCGCGGTCTATGGTCGCGCCCGAGGCGTCGCGGTAGCGCTCCCAGACGTCGATCTGCACCTCGTCGAAGCGGACGTGCGGGATGTCGTAGAGCAGCCGCTCCGCCATGCGCAGCGCCACGCGCCGCCCCACGAGCAGCGGGCCCGCGAGCTCGCGGCGCTCGCCCCCGACGACGCGCACGTCGGCGTCCGCCACCAGCGAGACGCGGGCGCGGTCGCGGTCCGCCGCCACCAGCTCGGGCGAGGCGAGCGCGGCCCAGTCGGCGGCCGGCATCCCCTTGGGCGGGCGCATCCCGCGCCACACCTCGAAGGCGTCGTCCAGCGCCTCGCGCAGCACGTCGAAGTCGCCGTCGGCAATGCGCTCGCGCCAGGCGCGCGCGGCGAACGTCCCCTGCAGCACGAGGAAGCCGAAGAAGAGGCCCAGCAGCACGACGATCAGGACGCCGAACTCCACGCGCATCCCTCCCGCTCCCGCTAGAGTCCCGTCGGGCGCCCGTCGCGCGCGGAGCGGGCGGCCTCGAACATCACCTCCAGCGGCGGCTCGATGCCGGTCCACAGCCGGAACGAGGCCGCGCCCTGGTGCACCAGCATCGCCAGCCCGCCCACCGCTCGCGCCCCGCCGCGCTCCGCCTCCACGAGGAACGGCGTGCGCTCCGGGTTGTAGACGAGGTCGAACGCCACCTGTCCCGGTCGGAAGGCCGAGCCCGGGAGCGGGCTCCGCCCCTCGTCGGGGCCGTGTCGCATGCCGAGCGGCGTCGAGTGTATCACCAGCGCCGCCTCCGACAGCGCGGCGCGCAGCTCCGCCGACGCCTCGTCGAGCGGGCAGATCGCGACGGGCAGCGCCGCCCCGCCCAGCGCGCGCAGCGGCTCCGCGCGCGCCGGCGTGCGGTTCGCCACGGTCAGCGCCGACGCCCCCAGCGCCGCGAGCGCCACGACGACCGCGCGCGCCGCCCCGCCCGCGCCCAGCAGCACCACGCGCTCGCCCTCGACGGGCGCGCCCGCGTCCAGCAACGCGCCGCGCACGCCCGCCACATCGGTGTTCGACGCCTCCAGCAGGCCGCCGCGGTTGACCACCGTGTTGGCGGCGCCCGTGCGCTCGGCCGCCGGATCGGGGCGATCGACGAGGGCGAGCGTCGCGACCTTGTGCGGCACCGTGACGTTGGCGCCCAGCAGGTCGCCGCCTCGCAGCCGCTCCACGGCCGAGCGCAGCTCGGCGGGGGGCACGTCCCACGCCTCGTAGCGGGCGTCGAGGCCGCAGGCGTCGAGCGCCGCCTGCTGGAACGCGGGCGAGATCGAGTGCGTTACGGGATGGCCGAGCAGCGCGATGAGCTGCGTCACGGCGCGCCCGCTACTCGCACGCGGCGCGGTAGCGCGCGACGTTCGCGTTGTGCTGCTCCAGCGTCTCCGCGAAGGCGTGGCTCGCCCCGTCGCAGCTCTCGTCCGCGACGAAGAAGAGCAGCGCGCTCTCCGGCGCCTCGACGACCGCGCGAATCGCGGCGGCGCCCGGGGCGGCGATCGGCCCCGGCGGCAGCCCCGCGACGAGATAGGAGTTGTACAGCGAGTCGGCCGCGAGGTCGTCGAGGGTGAGCCCGACCTTCCACCAGCCGTGCAGCTCCACGCTCTCCCGCGTAGCGATCGCGTACTGCACCGTGGGGTCGGCCTGCAGCGCGATGCCGTCCGCGAGGCGGTTGAGGAACACCGAGGCGATCAGCGGCTGCTCCTCCACCAGCGCGGCCTCGCGCTCCACGATCGAGGCGAGCGTCAGCAGCTCGTGGAGCGTGAGGCCGCGGGCGTCGGCCGCGCCGATCAGCTCGGGCGTCACCACCTCGGCGAGGGCGTCGAGCATCGCATCCAGCAGCGACTCGGCGCTCGTCTCATCGCGCAGCGGGTAGTTGCGCGGCGCCAGGTAGCCCTCCAGCGTCGCGCCCTCGGGCCGCGTCACCAGCAGCGGGTGGGCGCGCGGCCCCGCGAGCGCGGCCTCCCACTCGGCGGCCGCGACCACGCCCTCGGTCGCACAGCCGGGGGGCGCGTCCGCCCGCCCGAGCACCAGCAGCTCGCCGATCTCCTCCAGCCGCAGCCCCTCGGGCACACAGACGAAGCGCTCGTCGGTCAGGCCGTCGCGCAGGCGGCGGATCGCCTCGGCGGCGGGCGCGGGGCGCGGCAGCTCGTAGCGGCCGGCGTGGAGCTCGGCGGCCGCGCCCTGGTAGTCGAGCAGCAGCAGGAAGAGGCGCGTGTCGTCCAGCACGCCCGCCTCCACCAGCAGCAGCGCGATGGCGTCGGCGCCCGTGCCCTCCGCCACCTCGACCTCGACCGTCCCGATCGCCGGCCGCACCGCGACCGCGGCGTCCGCAGGCTCGCGCTCGAGCGCGGCCGCGGCGGCGCCCGGCGTCCCCCCGAGCGCGACCGACACGGCGACGCCCACGCCCACCGCGTAGAGCAGCAGCGCCGCTAGCGTGAGCGTCAGCGGATCACGCGCGCGCATCGTGCTCGCCGTCCTCGCTCGCACGTCGCTCGGGCTGCCCGCCGCCTGCGTCCCTATCGGCGTCGCCGCGCGCGCGCCCCCGAGCATCGAGGAAGCGCTGCAGCAGCATCGCCGCGGCGAGGTCGTCCGCGGGGCGCTCGCTCCCCCGGCCGGGGCGGCGCCCGGCGCGCGAGGGGGCGGCCTCGCGCACGGCCTCTTCCGCCGCCCACGTCGTCAGCCGCTCGTCGGCGTACTCGACGGGCAGACCCAGCCGCGCGAGCCGCGTGCCCAGCCGGCGCGCCGCTCGCGCCGCCTCGCCCTCGGCGCCCGCCAGCGTCAGCGGCAGGCCGACGACGATGCCGCCCGCACCCTCGCGCGCCGCCACGGCGCGGATCGCCGGCAGCGCCGCCGAGGCAGGGACCACCTCCAGCGGCACGGCGAGCCGCTCCTGCTCGTCGCTGATGGCGATGCCGACGCGCGCGGCGCCCGGGTCGACGCCGATCCAGCGCATTATCGGCGCCCCACCTCGACGAGCGGCGCGCTCGCCGAGCCGGGCCGCGCCGTCCCGTCGGCGGGGGCGGCAGGAGTGTCGTTGGGCTCCGCCTCCTCGCCCTCCTCGCCTTCGTCGGGCTCGTCGGGCTCGTCGGGCTCGTCGAGCGTCGCCGCGAAGGCGATCGTGATCCGCGAGGCGCGGCGCGGCGTCCAGCGCCACGGCACCCACTCCGGCTCCAGCGTCACGCGCGGCGGCTCCTCCAGGCCCAGGCCCGCCATCAGCCGCGACGCCGCGACGCCGGGGCGCACCCCCGTGAGCTGGCCGCGCAGCGGCTGCACGTCGGGGAGCGCGTAGATGCGGCCCGTCGCGCGTAGCGTCACGGTGATCACGCCGACCCCGCCCGTCCCGTCCGGCGCCCCGACCACGGGCGCCACCTCCGCCTCGACGGTGCCGGGCAGCAGCGCCATCCCCTCGGGCAGGCCCTCGACCAGCAGCAGCTGGCCGAAAGCGGCGGCCGCCTCGTCGGCCAGCGCGAGGCCCGAGGCGATCGCCGTGTAGTCCATCAAGAACACCTCGGTCGGCGCGCCCAGCAGCGACTGCGGCCGCTCCGAGAGGATCTGCGCCAGCACCGTCTCCTCGAAGACGGTGGCGCCCTCCACCGAGGCGACCAGCTCGCGCACGCCGGTGCGGGCGAGCACCGTGCGCGCCAGCTCGCGCAGCCGATCGACGTCCTCCTGCGCCACCGCGGGGACGAGCACGTTCGTGCCGCCCTCGCCGGCCAGCACGTTCGTGACGGTGAGCGTCGCCGGGAGCGCCTCGCCCAGCAGGCCGACCTCGCCCGGCGCCACGTTGCCGTCGATGCCGGGGAGCTCCGCCGTTGCCGACACCTCGGTCGAGCCGCCGGGCGGCACCGTGACCGCCTCGTCGGTGAGGAACGTCGCGCCGGCGGCGGCGCCGGCCGCGGTGCTAGCGGGCAGCTCGAGGGGCACGATGCCCTCGCTGGTGAAGCGCAGGACCAGCGTGGCGCGCTCCTCGCCGATCTCCGTCTCGCCGGTGGTGGTCGTGGCGAGCGTCGTCGCGATCTCACGCTCGACGCTGATCGCCGGGATCAGCGCGAGCCCGAGGTCCGGCGCCGACAGCAGCGGCTGCAGCCGAACCTCGGCGCTGCGCGTGAACGGCTCGCTGGGCGGCACCACCACGATGCGCGCCGAGGGCACGGCGTAGCAGGCGGTGACGCCCGCGAGCGCGACCGCGACGAGCAGCAGCGCGCCGCGGGTGGCGGCGCCCAGCCGCGGCCGCGGCACCACGAACTCGCGGCTGCCGAGCCGCAGCCGCCACGGCCCGCGGCCCAGGCCGCGCGGGGTGCGCGCGGCGCGCAGCGCGTTGGCGCGCGCGTGCGCGCGCACGTCGCCGCGCGGCGAGACCACGCCCAGCGCGATGCCGCGGCGCCGCACGTGCGCCGCGACATGCGCCCAGACCGCCGGCTCGCGCAGCGCGCGCGCCTGCCGCGGCACGACCAGCACCAGGTCGATGTCGGGCGCGGTGTCGATGCGGCCGATCAGCGCCGCGAGGTCGTCGTCGCGGCGCGCCACCAGCGTCGCCGCGCGGCCGGGCGCGCCGCGCGTGCGTGCGTCGGCGGATCGCCCCGCCGAGGAGAGCGCCGCGGCGCCCGGCCCGCGGGCCGCCGTCTCGCTCGGGCGCCCGGCGGCGCGCGCGCCGGCACGCACGCGGCGAGCGATGCGCGCGCCCTCGCGGCGGACACGGTCAGCGGTCGACTCGGGAGTCGAGCGGGGGGGCGGCTCGGGGCGGGACCCGGGTGGGGGCCTCGGTGGGCCGCGGCGACCGCGCTCGTCCGACACCGGCCGCTAGCCCCCGCCGCGGAGCCGGTCGCGGGCCGCCTCCTCCGCGGCGGCGAGCGCGGGATCGAGCGCGGCGGCGTCCTTGCCGCCGGCCTGCGCGATGGCGGGCCGGCCGCCGCCACCGCCGCCCGCGCGCTGCGCCGCGACGCGCACGATCTCGTCGGCGCGCAGCCCGCGCGCGACGGCGGCGTCGGTCGCCGCGGCGACGAAGATCGGGCGGCCGCCCGCCTCCGCGCCCAGCGCCACGAAGCCGACCTCGCCGAGCCGCGCGCGCACCGCCTCCGCCAGCGCGCGCAGCGCCTCCTGCGACTCCGCCTCCACGCGCGCGATCACGAGGCGCGCGCCGTCCTGCTCCTCGGCGGCGGCCGCGAGCTGCTCGGCGACCTGCGCGCCCTCGCTGCGCGCGCGCTGCTGCCCGCGCTTACGCTCCTCGGCGAGCTGCTCCTCCAGCCCCGCGACGCGCGCAGGCAGCTCCTCGGGCCGCGAGCGGAAGCGCTGCGCGAGCTCCGAGACGATGTCGAGGCGCTCCTCGATGTAGCGCTCGGCCTCGGGGCCGGTCAGCGCCTCGATGCGGCGCAGGCCGGAGCCGATGCTCGCGTCGCTCACGATCACGAAGCTGCCCACGCGCCCCGTGGAGGGGAGGTGGGTGCCGCCGCAGAGCTCGCTGCTCCAGCAGCCCTGCTCGTCGTGCGGATCGCCGCCCGAGTGATCGTGCTGGTCGCAGTACTCGACGACGCGCACCTCGCTCTGGTAGCGATCCTCGAAGAAGGCGATCGCGCCGCGACCGACCGCCTCGTCGTAGGGCAGCTCGAGGGTCTGGCTGGGGATGTCGTGGCGCACCCGCTCGTTCACCATGCGCTGCACCGCGCGCAGCGCCTCAGGCGGCGGCGCCTCGGGCAGCGTGTAGTCGAAGCGCAGGCGGTCGGGCGCCACCAGCGAGCCGCCCTGCCGCACGTGGGTGCCGAGCACCGAGCGCAGCGCCGAGTGCAGCAGGTGCGTCGCCGTGTGGTTGCGCTGGCTGCCGGTGCGCCAGCCCTCGTCGACGAGGGCGCGCGCCGCGTCGCCGACGGCGATCTCCCCCTCGACGACCTCGCCGCGGTGGACGATCGCCTCGCCCAGACGCTGCGCGTCGTCGACGCGGAAGCGCGCGCCCCCGCCCGTCGCACCGGCGGCGATCGCGATCTCGCCGCGGTCGCCGACCTGCCCGCCGCCCTCCGGGTAGAAGCTCGTCACGTCCAGCACCAGCTCGCCACGCTCGCCGGCGCGCAGGCGGTCGCGGAGCGCGCTCGCCTCTTCCTCACCCGACGCCGCCAGCGCGACGACCGTGCCCTCCGCCTCGGTCGCCTCGTAGCCGACGAAGCGCGACTCCACGCCCAGCGCGGCGTAGCGCTGCGCCGCCTCGTCGACGGCGGCCGCTCCCTCCTCGCCCGCGGCGCGCGAGCGCTCGCGCTGCGCCGCCATCTCACGCTCGAAGCCCGCCTCGTCGACGGCGAGGCCGCGCGCCTGCGCCACCTCGCGCGTCAGCTCGGGCGGCAGCCCGTGGGTGTCGTAGAGCACGAACATCTCGGCGCCCGGCAGCGTGCGCTCGCCGCCCCCGCCCCCGCCACCGCCCGCCTCGCCCGCGCGCTCGATGACCTGCTCCAGCAGCTCGAGGCCGCGCACGAGCGTGGCCTGGAAGCGGGCCTCCTCGGCGGCCGCGATGCGGCGGATGAACTCGGCCTGCTCGCCGAGATCGGGGTAACGGGCGCGCCCCGCCTCGATCGCGGCGCCGACGAGGCGCTCGAAGAACGGCTCGTCGAGGCCGACGGTGTGCCCGAAGTAGACGGCGCGGCGGATCACGCGGCGCAGCACGTAGCCGCGGCCCTCGTTCGCCGGCAGCACGCCGTCTGCGACGAGGAAGGCGCAGGCGCGGGCGTGCTCCGTGATCGCGCGCAGGGCACGGGCGACCTCGGGCGCCCCGTCCGGGTCGTAGCGCCGGCCCGTGACGCCCTCGGCCTCCGCGAGCACGCCGCGCAGCTCGTCCGTCTCGTAGACGCTGCGCACGCCCTGCACCACAGCCGCCACCCGCTCGAGGCCCGCGCCGGTGTCGATGTTCTGCGTCGGCAGCAGCGCCTTCGCCCCGTGCTCGTCCTGGAAGTAGGTCATGAACACGAGGTTCCAGACCTCCAGGAAGCGGCCGCAGCCGGCGTCGGGGTGGCAGCTCCCGGCCTCGCACTGCGCGCAGCCCGGCGTCTCGCCGAAGTCGTAGTGCAGCTCCGAGCACGGCCCGCACGGCCCCACCTCGCCCGAGTACCAGTAGTTCCCCTGCTCGGCGCTGTAGCGCAGGATCCGCTCGGCGGGGACGCCGAGCCGGCGCCACAGCTCGAACGCCTCTTCGTCGTCGGTGTAGACGGTGGCCCACAGCCGCTCCGCGGGGATGCCGAGCTCGCTCGTCATGAAGGCCCACGCCCAGCCGATCGCGTCCTGCTTGAAGTAGTCGCCGACCGAGAAGTTGCCCAGCATCTCGAAGAAGGTGAGATGCGACTCGTCGCCCACCTCCTCCACGTCGGTGGTGCGGAAGCACTTCTGGATCGAGGTCAGCCGCGGCGCGGGCGGCTCCTCCAGCCCCATGAAGTACGGCTTGAACTGCACCATCCCCGCGGTGGTGAAGAGCAGCGTCGGGTCCCCGTAGGGGATGAGCGAGGAGGAGGGGATAGGGCGGTGACCCTGTGCCTCGAAGAAGCGCAGGAAGGCCTGCCGCAGCTCCTCTACGGTCGCGGGCGCCGCCATCGAGCCTCCCGGGTGGGCCCGCGATCGGGCCTCGTGTGGCGTCATTGTGGAGCACCGCCGCGGAAGCTGCACACGCGCGCGGCGGCGCCCCGGGGGGGCGGTCGATGCCGGCCGCGGCAGCCGCCGATATGCCGCCCGGCGGTGGAGGTGGTAGGCGGCGGGCGTGTAGAATCGAGCGGCTGCGCGCCAGCGCCCACCGGGGCTGGCCCGCGCGGCGACAGGGCGCGCCCGAACCTCGGCGGCGAGGGGCGGCGCTGCCGGGAGCAGTCGCGATCGACGCCTCCACCGACCCCCCGCCCGCAGCCCGCGCCCGGGACCGCGCCGTGATCGCGCCGATCCCGCCGCTGCCCGACGGCCCCGTCGAGGACTGGAGCGCGGTGCTGCTGGCGGCCGGGCGCGGCACGCGCATGCGCTCGGCGCTGCCGAAGGTGCTGCACTCGGTGGCGGGCCGGCCGATGGTGCAGCTGGTCTGCGAGACGCTGCGCGAGGCGGGGCTACGGCGCATCGTCGTCGTCGCGGCGCCGGAGACGCGCGCGCAGATCGCCGAGGTGGTGACCGGCGACGCGACCGGCAGCGTCGCCGCTGGAGCCGACACGAGCGCCGAGGCCGATCCGCTGACGCAGACACCGATCGTCGTGGAGCAGGCGGAGCAGCTCGGCACGGGCCACGCGGCGCTCTGCGGCCGCGACGCGGCGGGCGAGGCGCGGCACGTGCTGATCGCCTACGGCGACCTGCCGCTGCTGACCACGCGCACGCTGCGCGAGCTGATGGCGCGCCACGTCTCGACGGGGGCGACGCTCACCTTCCTGACGGCGCGGCTCCACGACCCCACCGGCTACGGCCGCGTGATCCGCGAGAACACCCGCGTGCAGGGCATCGTCGAGGAGAGCGAGACGGACGCCCGCACCCGCGGCGAGCCCGAGGTCAACGCCGGCCTCTACGCCGCCCGCGCCGAGTGGCTGTGGCCGACCCTGGGCGCGCTGGGGCCGGGGCCGCGCGGCGAGGTCTACCTCACCGACCTGATCGCGCGCGCCGTGGCGGAGGGCGCGCCCGTGCAGACCTCGCAGGTGGGCGAGGCCTCCGAGGTGCGGCAGGTCAACACCCGCGCGGAGCTCGCGGCCGCGGAGCAGACGCAGCGCGACCGCGTGCGGCGCGCGCTCATGGAGTCGGGCGTGACGCTGATGGACCCCGCCTCGACCTTCGTCGACGTGGGGGTGCAGGTGGGAGCGGACAGCACCCTCTGGCCCGGCGTGCACCTGGTGGGCGAGACGCGCATCGGCGAGGGCTGCGAGATCGGACCGCACGCCGTGCTGCGCGACATGCGGCTGGGCGCCCACTGCCGCGTGGAGGGCTCGACGCTGCGCGCCTCCACGCTGGGCGACGAGGTGGAGGTCGGCCCCTACTGCGTGCTGCGGCCGGGCTGCTCGCTCGGCGATCGCGTGCACCTCGGCAGCTACGCCGAGCTCAAGAACGCCGAGGTCGGCGCGGACACGCAGATCGGGCACTTCGCGTATATCGGGGACAGCGTGATCGGCGCCAACGTGAACGTGGGCGCCGGCACGGTGACGGCGAACTACGATGGGACCGCGAAGCACGTGACGCGCATCGGCGACGGCGCCTTCATCGGCAGCGACACGACGCTGGTAGCGCCGGTCACCGTCGGCGAGCGCGCCTACACCGGCGCGGGAGCCGTGGTCACGCGCGACGTGGCGCCGGGCGAGCGAGTGGCGGGCGTTCCCGCGCGTGTGCTGGGCCCGGGCAGAAGCGGCGGGCGCGGTCGACGCGCCGCCGCGGACGAGGAGGTCTGAGGCCGCCCCGCGGCTGTACGCGGGACGGCGCAACGCTTTGGATACCACCTCGCTGGTTGCCCTGCTGGTCCTCGTGCTCGCCGCGGCGGTGCTCGTCGTGGTCGCGGCGGCGGAGGCGTCGGTCGCCGCGCTGGGCCGCGGGCGGCTCCCCCCCGCCGGGGACGACGGCCTGCACGCGCGGCTGCGCGGCTACGTGCGGCAGCGCCACCACATCCTGCGCGCGCTCTCGGCGGCCAGCAGCGTCGCCGTCGTGGCCGGGACCGCCGCCGCCGTCCTGCTGGCGCTGGAGGGCTCGGAGCTGCGCGGGCCGTCGGTCCTCGGCGTGGCGGCGCTCGCGGCCGCGGGCGCGGTGGTGCTGCGCCAGAGCGCGCGTATGTTCGCGCTGCAGAGCCCCGAGGCGACCGGCATGCGCCTCGGCCGCGGCATCCGGCTGCTGGAGCTCGGCTTCGCCGGCGTCGCGTGGGCGGGCGCGCTCCCCGCGCGGCTGGTGCTGCGGCTCATCGGTCGCGACCCCGAGCGCGCCGAGCCCGAGCCCGCGGAGGAGCTGCTGGGCGTGCTGGAGCTGGGCGAGGACTCGGCCGTGCTCGTCGAGGAGCGCCGCATGATGCGCGGCATCCTGGAGATGTGCGATCAGACCGTTCGTGAGCTTATGTCGCCCCGCACCGACCTCACCGCCGTCTCCACGGACGCCTCCGTCGGCGACGCGATGCGGCTCGTCTCCGAGACCGGCTTCAGCCGCATCCCGCTCTACGAGGAGGACATCGACCACGTCATCGGCGTGGTCTACGCGAAGGACCTGATCGCCTACCTCCAGCGCGGCGACGTGGCGCCCGCGCTGCGCGACGTGGCGCGCCCGCCCTACTTCGTGCCCGAGACGAAGCGCGCCAACGAGCTGCTGGCCGACCTGCGGCGGGAGCAGGTGCACATGGCGATCGCCGTCGACGAGTACGGCGGCACCGCCGGCGTCGTCACCGTGGAGGACCTGGTCGAGGAGATCGTGGGCGAGATCTCCGACGAGCACGACACCGACGAGATCGAGGTCGAGCGGCTCTCCGACGACGAGGCGCTGATCGACGCGCGGCTCTCCATCGACGACCTCAACGAGCTCTTCGGCACCGAGATCGACATCGAGGACGTGGACTCGGTGGGCGGCCTCGTCGTCTCGCGGCTGGGGCGGCTCGCCGTGCCCGGTGACCAGGTCGCGACCGACGACGACGCGCTCACGCTGCGCGTGCTCTCCATCCTCGGCCGACGCATCAAGCGCGTGCGCGTCACCCGCACCACCCGCGCCGGCACGCAGCCCGTCGCGGCCGAGCCCCACGCCGCCGAGCGCTGAGCGCGCGCCTCCCGCGCCCCGAGGGCAGGCCTCGCCTCCATGGGGCGGGGCTCACTGGCCGGCTCGCACGCCGGTGGTAGAGTAGCGACGTGGAGCCACAACGAACAGATGAGCTAGAGCGCGACCTCCCCTACTGGGTGGCGCTGCACCGCGTGCACCGGCTGGGCGCGGTGCGCATGGGGCTGCTGGAGCGCGGCTTCGCCTCGATGGCGGAGGCGTGGGGCGCCGATCGCGAGGCGCTGCTGGCGGCCGGCCTGGACGGACGCACCGCGAGCGCGCTGACGCGGGCCCGCGACGAGATCGAGCCCGCCGCCGAGGTCCAGCGGCTGGCCGCGGCCGGCGTGCGGGCGATCCCGCGGCCGCACCCCGACTACCCCGAGCGCCTCGCCGAGATCGCCGACCCGCCGCCCGTGCTCTACGTGCGTGGCGCGTGGCGGCCGGAGGATGCGTGGAGCGTGGCGGTGGTGGGCACGCGGCCCGCCACCGCCTACGGCCGGCAGGCCGCCGCCGAGCTCGCGCGCGGCCTCGCGGCGCACCGCGTGACCGTGGTCTCCGGGCTCGCGCGCGGCATCGACACGATCGCCCACCGCGAGGCGCTGGAGGCGGGCGGGCGCACCGTCGCCGTGCTCGCCAGCGGCCTGGACACGATCTACCCGCCGGAGAACCGCCGCCTCGCTGAGGAGATCGCGGAGCGTGGCGCGCTGCTGGGGGACTACCCGCTGGGCACCAAGCCGCGCGCCGAGTACTTCCCGCGCCGCAACCGGCTGCTCTCGGGGCTCACGCTGGGCACGCTCGTCGTCGAGGGGGACGTGACCAGCGGCGCGATGATCACCGCGCGCTTCGCGGGGGAGCAGAACCGCGACGTGTTCGCGGTGCCGGGCTCGATCTTCTCGCCCGCCTCGCGCGGCCCGCTGGAGCTGATCCGCGACGGCGCGACGCCGATCGCGAAGCCGGAGCAGATCCTCGAGGGGCTGAACCTCACGATGCTGGGCGCGCAGATCGACCTCGCCGCCGCCGTGCCGCCCAGCGACCCGCGGGAGCGCGCGCTGCTGGAGGCGCTCAGCCGCGACCCGCGCCACATCGACGAAGTGACGCGCGCCTCCGGCCTGCCGCCCGCCGCTGTGGCCGGCACGCTGGCGCTGATGGAGCTGAAGGGCCTCGTGCGCGAGGTCGGCGGGCTGCAGTACGTGCGGCTGCGCGAGGAGCCGGCGGCCTACGAGACGGCCAGCGCGCGCCCGTGAGGGGCGCCGGGGCGTTGCACGTGCGACCGATCCGCGCCAAGGATTCTTCAAGGGGCTGCCGCTCCTGTCTGCCTGGCGTCCGCTCTCGAGCGTGACGCGCGGCACGCCCGACGGGCAGCGGGGCGGGGGAGAGAGGACGCGACGCTGGTGAGCGCACGCGCGAACGACGAGCAGCAGACGGGCGACGCCGAGGAGAGCGGCGACCCCCCCGCGTCCGCACCGCGCCGGCGAGGCGGCAAGCGCGCCGCCGCCGCCGCCGCGGGCGGCGGCAAGCGGCTGGTGATCGTGGAGTCGCCCGCGAAGGCGCGCACGATCGGCCGCTTCCTGGGGCCGGGCTACGTGGTCGAGTCCTCGATCGGGCACATCCGCGACCTGCCCTCGACGGCGGCCGAGGTGCCGGCCGGCGTGACCGGCGAGTCCAGGCGCCTCGGCGTCGACGTCGAGCACGACTTCGCGCCCGTCTACGTGATCCCCGCCGGCAAGAAGCAGCAGGTGACGAAGCTGCGGAAGCTGCTGCGCGACGCCGACGAGCTCTACCTCGCGACGGACGAGGACCGCGAGGGCGAGGCGATCGCCTGGCACCTGCGCGAGGTGCTGAAGCCGCGCGTCCCCGTGCGCCGCATGGTCTTCCACGAGATCACGCAGCAGGCGATCGAGGAGGCGCTGGCCTCCCCGCGCGAGGTCGACGAGCAGCTCGTCGAGGCGCAGGAGGCGCGCCGCATCCTGGACCGGCTATTCGGCTACGAGGTCTCGCCGGTGCTATGGAAGAAGGTACGCCCGCGCCTCTCGGCCGGCCGCGTGCAATCCGCCGCGACGCGCATCATCGTCGACCGCGAGCGCGAGCGGATGCGCTTCGTGCGCAGCGGCTACTGGGACCTCGACGCCACGCTCGCCACGCGCGAGCCCGCCACGGCGGAGGCGCCGGCCACGCTGCGCGCGCGGCTGGTGGAGGCGCGAGGCAAGCGCGTCGCGACGGGCCGCGACTTCGACGCCGCGACCGGGCAGCTCGCGGCGGACGCCGACGTGACGCTGCTGGACGAGGCGCTCGCGAGCACGCTGGCGGCGGGGCTGCGCGGCACCGAGCTGCGCGTCGCCTCCGTCACGGAGCGCCCCTACACGCAGCGCCCGCCCGCCCCCTTCGTCACCTCGACGCTGCAGCAAGAGGCGGCGCGGCAGCTGCGCTTCACCGCGCAGCGCGCGATGCAGGTGGCGCAGCACCTCTACGAGAACGGCTTCATCACCTACATGCGCACGGACTCGACGCAGCTCTCGGATCAGGCGATCTCCGCGGCGCGGCGGCAGATCGGCGAGCTCTACGGCGCCGAGTACCTGCCCGACGGCCCGCGGCGCTACACGGCGCGCGGCCGCGGCGCGCAGGAGGCGCACGAGGCGATCCGCCCCGCGGGCGAGATCCTGCGCACCCCGGAGAGCCTCGCGCGTGAGCTGGCCGCGCTGGGGCCGGACGCGCCGCGCCTCTACGAGCTGGTGTGGAAGCGCACCGTCGCTTCGCAGATGCGCGATGCGCAGGGCGTGCGCACGCAGGTGCGCATCGAGAGCGACGCCCGCGGCACGGCCGGCGAGAGCGAGCCCGTGACGCTCGCCGCGTCGGGCAAGGTGATCCGCTTCCCCGGCTTCCTGCGCGCCTACGTGGAGGGCTCGGACGACCCGGACGCCGAGCTGGAGGACCAGGAGCGGCTGCTGCCGCCGCTCAGCGAGGGGCAGCCCCTCGACGCGCGCGAGGTCGAGGCGCGCGGCCACGAGACGCAGCCGCCCGCGCGCTACACGGAGGCCAGCCTCGTGCGCGAGCTGGAGGAGCGCGGCATCGGCCGCCCCTCCACCTACGCGGCGATCCTGCAGACGATCCAGGACCGCGGCTACGCGACGCGGCGCGGCACGCAGCTGGTGCCCAGCTTCACCGCCTTCGCGGTCGTGCAGCTCCTCGAGCGGCACTTCGCGGAGCTGGTGGACCTGGAGTTCACGGCGCGCATGGAGGACGACCTGGACGCCGTCGCCGAGGGTCGGCTCGCCGCCGGGCCGTGGCTGCACCATCTCTACTTCGGCCACCGCGACGACGAGGCGCGCGAGGGCGGTGGGCACGAGCCCGGCGAAGGGGCCGCGCTGGCCGGCTCGCTCGCCGAGGTCGGGCTGAAGGAGGCGATCGGCGGCGGCTGGGAAGCCATCGACGCGCGCGCCATCTCCACGATCCCGCTGGGCGAGGACGAGCAGGGGCGACCGCTGGTCGTGCGCGTGGGCCGCTACGGCCCCTACGTGCAGGTCGGCGACGAGCCGCTGCGCGCCGACGTGCCCGAGGACCTCGAGCCCGACGAGCTGACCGCGGAGCGTGCGCTCTCGCTGCTGGCCGCCGAGGCGGCCGGCGAGGCGCCGCTCGGCACCGATGCCGCCAGCGGCGAGCCCGTCTACGTGCGCACCGGCCGCTACGGCCCCTACGTGCAGCTGGGCGAGGACCCGCCGCGCGACGAGAAGGGCAAGATCCCCACCGACGCGCCGAAGCCGCGGCGCGCCAGCCTCTGGGCCGGCATGACCCCGGAGGCGCTGACCGTGGAGCAGGCGCTGGAGCTGCTCTCCTTCCCCAAGACGCTGGGGCAGCACCCCGAGAGCGGCGAGCCCGTCACCGTGCAGGACGGCCCGCGCGGCCCCTACGTGCGGGCCGGCGACGAGAGCCGCAGCCTGCGCGACGTCGAGCACCTGCGCACCGTGACGCTGGAGGAGGCGCTGCGCATCCTCGCCGAGCCGCGCGCGAACCGCCGTGGCGGCGCGCAGCCGCCGCTCGCCGAGCTCGGCGCGCACCCCGTGAGCGGCGCGCCGATCGTGGTGCGCAGCGGCCGCTTCGGCCCCTACGTGACCGACGGCACGCTCAACGCCTCGCTGCCGCGCGGCACCGACCCCGCCTCGCTCAGCGTCGAGGACGCCGTCGCGCTGCTCGCCGCCCGCGAGCAGCGCATCCGCGAGCAGGGCGGCGACCCGACCAAGAAGCCCACGCGCGGCCGCTCGGGCCCTCGCGGCGGCCGTCGCCGCAGCGCCTGACGCCCGCCCCCGCTCGGGCGCCTTGCGCACCCCGACCGCCCACGCGGTGATACGCTGGCGCAGGCTGGGTGGTGGTGCAGGGGCGACCCGTGTCCGCCATGGCTTCCGTGTCTCCCCCGGGGCGACGCGGCGCGCGCGCCAATCTCCGCGACCCGCACGAGGCGCTCGATCGCTACCTCGGCGATTTGAGCGCGGCGCGACGCTCCCCGCACACCCTGCGCAACTACCGCGCCGACATCGGCGGCTTCCTGGCCTACCTCGAGCGCGAGGGCGTGGGCTTCCGCGCGGCGGGCCGCACCCACAGCCGCGGCTACCTCGCGCTGCTGCGCCAGCACGATCTCGCCCCCGCCTCCGTGAAGCGCTGCGCCGTCACCATGCGCGGCTTCTACAGCTGGCTGGACGCGCACCGCGTGCCGCTGGAGGCGCGCCCCGGCGACTCGATGCTGCGGCTGCGCTACCCCAAGGCGCCCGCCCGGCTGCCACGCTTCCTCTCCGAGGAGGAGACGGACGCGCTGCTCGCGCCGCCTGAGGAGGGGGCGGCGCGCACCGCCGCTCGCCGCAGCGCCAGCCCCACGCGTGACGCCGAGGCGCTGCGCGACCGCGCGATCCTGGAGCTGCTCTACGGCGCCGGCCTGCGCGTGGCGGAGCTCGTCGGCTGCGACGTCGCCGACCTCGACCTGCCGCAGCAGCTCGTGCGCGTGCTGGGCAAGGGCGATCGCCCCCGCGTCGCGCTCTACGGCTCGCCGGCCCGCGCCGCGCTCGCGGCGTATGTCGATCGTGGCCGCCCCGTGCTCGCCGCGGGCGCCGACCCCGCGCTCTTCCTCGCGCGCGGCGGTCGCCGACTCTCGACGCGCTCGGTGCAGCGCGCCGTGCGCCGCGCGGGGCTGGCGGCGGGCATCGTCGGCCGCGTGCACCCCCACCTGCTGCGCCACACGTTCGCCACGCACATGATCGAGAACGCGGCCGACATCCGCGTGGTGCAGCACCTCCTCGGCCACAGCTCGCCCGACACGACGCAGATCTACACGGCGGTAGCCGGCCGCGGCCAGGCGTCACTCGTGACGGCCGCCCTCGCCCGCGCCCGGCAGCGTTCCGCTGCACCCTAGTGGCTGCCGCCGGGCACGAGCGGCTTCGGGCGGCGGGGCGGTGCGCCGGGCGGCGCCGAGGGCTAGCGAGACGCGAGCCCTCTCGCAGGAGCGGCAGCCCCCGCGATGCAACGGAACGTTGCCCGCCGGCCACGAGCGAGCTGCTCACCCCTCGCGTAGCCGCGGCAGCCCCTAGGATGCAACGGAACGTTGCCTCGAACGAGAGGGGTGGGGGAGATGCGCATCCTCGTGCTGAACGGGCCGAACCTGAACCTGCTCGGGCACCGCGAGCCCGCCATCTACGGTCGCGAGACCCTCGACGACATCGAAGCGCTGATGCGCGCCCGCGCGGAGCAGATGGCGATCGAGCTCGACTTCGTGCAGTCCAACCACGAGGGCGAGCTGATCGACGCGATCCACGAGCGCCGCGACTGGGACGGCATCATCGTGAACGCGGGCGCGCTCACCCACACCTCGATCGCGCTCGCCGACGCGCTCGCGGCGGTCGCCCTGCCCACCATCGAGGTCCACCTCTCCAACGTGCACGCCCGCGAGGAGTTCCGGCACCACTCCTACATCGCGCCCGTCGCGTGGGGGCAGATCACCGGCTTCGGCTTCCGCGGCTACCGCGCGGCGCTGCACCTGCTGCATCAGCGAATCAGCGAGGCCGACGCGGAGGGGGAGGCGGGGCGCGGCGCGTGAGCGCCGACCCCACGAGCTCGGCCGACCCCGCTGCCGGCCCCCCGGCAGCCGTCCCCTCGACGGAGGCGACGCGCCTCGATCGGCTGCGCGCGCTGCTCGCTCGCGAGGCGCTCGACGCGCTGCTCGTCACGGCGCCGCCGAATCGGCGCTGGCTCGCCGGATTCACGGGCTCGGCCGGGTCGCTGCTCGTCTCCGCCGACGCGGCGCTGCTGGCCACCGACTTCCGCTACTGGGAGCAGGCCGCGGCGCAGGCGCCCGCCTTCGAGCTCGTGCGCGAGGGCGACCGCGGCAGCGGGCCACCCATCGAGCTGCTCGCGGGGCTCGGCGGCCGCGCCGTCGGCTTCGAGCCGCGCGCGCTCTCCGTCGCCGAGCACGCCGAGTGGAGCGAGGCGGCCTCCGCGCTCCCCGCCGCGGAGCGCCCGCGCCTCCTGCCCGCGCCCGGCCTCGTCGAGGAGCTGCGCCTCGTGAAGGAGCCCGCCGAGGTCGAGGCGATCGCCCGCGCCGCCGCCCTCACCGACGCCTGCGCGGCCCACGCCGCCGAGCTCGCGCAGCCCGGCACGACCGAGCGCGAGCTGTCGTGGGCGATCCAGCGCTACGCGATGGAGCACGGGGCCGAGCGCCTCGCCTTCGACTCGATCGTGGCGGCCGGGCCGCACGGCGCCCTGCCGCACGCCGTCCCGCGCGACGTGCCGCTTGCCCACGGGCAGCCGCTCGTGCTCGATCTCGGGGCGGTCGTCGATGGCTACTGCTCGGACCTCACGCGCACCGTCGTCGTGGGCGGCCCCGACGCCGCCGACGACACCTTCCCCCGCGTCTACGACGTGGTGCTGACCGCGCAGACAATGGCCATCGAGCGCATCGAGGCGGGGATGACCGGCGCGCAGGCGCACGCCGTCGCCGCTGCCGTCATCGACGAGGCAGGCTACGGCGAGCGCTTCGGCCACGGCCTGGGCCACGGCGTCGGCGTGCAGGTGCACGAGTCGCCGCGGCTGCGCCCCGGCGCCGCGGACATGCTCGCCGACGGGCAGGTGATGACGGTGGAGCCCGGCGTCTATCTCCCGGGCTGGGGCGGCGTCCGCATCGAGGATATGTGCGTGATGGAGGGCGGGCGCTTGCGGCCGCTCTCGCGGGCGGCGAAGCTCGGGGCGGGCGCCGCCGACTAGCGCCCGCCGGCGAGGGGGAGACGCGTGATCGGCACGGGCGAACTCAAGCGCGGCACCACCGTGGAGGTCGATGGCTCCCTCTACCAGGTGGTCGACGTCAACCACATCAAGACGAAGAAGTCCGCCGTCTATCGCACCAAGCTGCGCGATCTGCGCGCCGGCCACATCATCGAGCGCACCTTCAACGCGGGCGAAAAGCTCGCCGCCGCCCGCGTCGAGCGCCGCGAGATGCAGTACCTCTACGGCCAGGAGGCGCTGCACACGTTCATGAACACCGAGACCTACGACCAGGTGACCGTCGACGAGCGCGTGCTGGCCGCCGAGCTCCCCTACCTGACCGAGGGCTCGACGGTGCAGATGCTGCTCTTCGGCGACGAGCCGCTGGGGCTGGAGCTGCCGGCCGCCGTCGAGCTGACGATCACCGAGTCCGACCCCGGCGTGAAGGGCGACACCGCGACCGGCGCCACCAAGCCCGCGAAGATAGAGACGGGGCTGGTGGTGCACGTGCCGCTGTTCATCAACCCCGGCGACCGCATCAAGGTGTCGACCGAGACCGGCCACTACCTCGAGCGCGTCGCCAGCGCCTGACAGGCAACGTTCCGTTGCATCCTAGGGGCTGCCGCCGGCCTCGACGGGGGGTTGGCGGTCGAGCCGGGCGAGTGGCGGGGCAGGCGGGCGGGCCATCGCCGCGCGGCGCGCTCACCTCGACACGCTTGTAGCCGAGGAGGCCACGCCAGCCCGCCGGGACGCGGCGCCGGCCCCGCCCGCGAACGGAGAAACGGTCCGCCCTGATGAGCGCTCTGCCCCCCGGCATTGAGATCTACCCGGTGCGCCGGCTCACGCGTGCCCTGCGCGAGCTGCTGGAGGCCGACGCGCGCTTCCGGGGCGTCTGGGTCGCCGGCGAAGTGCACAACCTCGTCAACGCGGCCTCGGGGCACATCTACTTCACGCTGACCGAGGGCGGCGCCGCCCTGCGCTGCGCCTTCTTCCGCAGCCGCAACGCGGGGCAGCGCGAGCGCCTCGAGCCGGGCGCGGCGGTGCTCGCGCACGGCTCGCTCTCGCTCTACGAGGAGCGCGGCGACCTCCAGCTCGTGGTCGACTTCGTGCAGCCGGCGGGCGCGGGCGCCGCCGCCGCCGAGTTCGAGCGGCGCCGCGCCCGCTTCGAGCAGGAGGGGCTCTTCGACCCCGCGCGGAAGCGGGCGCTGCCGCGCTTCCCGCGCCGCATCGCCGTCGTCACCTCGCCGCAGGGCGCCGTGCTGCACGACGTGCAGACCGTGCTCGAGCGTCGCTGGCCGCTCGCCACGCTGCTGGTGCAGCCGACGACGGTGCAGGGCCCCGACGCCGCCGTCGAGGTCGCGGCCGCGATCCGCGCGGCGACGCAGCCGCGGGGGCGCCGCGGCCAGCGGCTCGCGCCGCCCGAGGTGCTGATCGTCGCGCGCGGCGGGGGCGCCGCCGAGGATCTGTGGGCCTTCAACGAGGAGCCGGTCGTGCGCGCGATCTTCGGCTGCCCGGTGCCCGTGGTCTCGGCGGTGGGGCACGAGACCGACGTGACGCTCGCCGACCTCGTGGCCGACCTGCGCGCGCCCACGCCCTCGGCGGCCGCCGAGCTCGTCGCCCCCGACCGCGCCGAGCTCGCGCACCGCGTCGACCGCGACCGCGCGCAGATCGGCGCCGCACTGGCGAGCGCCCTCGGCACGCGGCGCTCGCGCGTCCGCGAGCGCGAGGCGGCGCTGGAGCGCGCGCTGCCCGACCGCGCCGCGAGACGCCGCCGCGTGCACGAGATCGCGACGGCGCTGGCGAGAACGACCGAGGGCCGCGCGGCCGTCGAGCGCGGCCGGCTCGGGCGCGTCGCCGAGCGCATCGCGGCGCTCTCGCCGCTCGCCACGCTCGACCGCGGCTACGCCCTCGTCTCGCGCCCCGACGGCAGCGCCGTCGTCGACGCGGCCGCGCTCGCGGAGGGGGAGCGCGTGCTCCTGCGGCTGCGCGACGGTGCCCGCGGCGCGCGTGTAGAGTCCCCGCCGTGAGCACCCGCGAGCTCCCGCCCACCCTCGACGCGACGCCCGCGGCGGACGACGGCGCCGCCTCCTTCGAGGCGCTCTACGAGCGGCTGGAGCAGGTCGCGCAGCGGCTGGGCGCGGGCGGCCTGTCGCTGGAGGAGTCGGTCGCGCTCTACGAGGAGGGGATGCGGCTCGCCGCGCGCTGCGAGCGGCTGCTCGACACCGTGGAGCAGCGCGTGGAGACTCTGCGCAACGCGCTCGTCGAGGGCGACCCGCGCGTCGAGGAGCCGCCCGCCCTCGACGAGCCGCGCGCGCCCGAGGAGCCACCCCCCGACGAGCCGCTCGCCTTCGAGCCAGCCTTCGGTGAGCAGGCGCCCCTCGACGAGCTCTCGCCGTGAGCGCGCGGTGAGGCGCCAGTGACGCTGCGCATCGGCTGGTTCTCCTCGGGGCGTGGCGAGGGCTCGCGCGCGATGTACCGCGCGACCCGCGACGCGATCGCGGGCGGCTCGCTGGACGCGGAGATCGCGGCGCTGTTCTGCAACCGCGACCCCGGCGAGTCCCCCGCGACCGACGCGCTGCTGGCCGAGGCGCGCGCCGACGGCGTGCCGGTGGTGACTCGCTCCTCCGTGGCGTTTCGCCGCGCGCGCGGCGGCGAGCGCTCGCGCCCCGGCGCGCCGCTGCCCGCCTGGCGCGCCGAGTACGACGGCGCCGTCGACGCCGCCCTCGCGCCGCACCCCTTCGATGTCGGGGTGCTCGCGGGCTACATGCTCATCCTCAGCGCGGAGTTCGTCGCGGGGCGCGCGCTGCTCAATTTCCACCCCGCGCTCCCCGGCGGCCCCGCCGGCACCTGGCGCGAGGTGATCCGCGCGCTGATCCGCGGCCGCGCGGAGGAGAGCGGCGTGATGGTGCATGTCGCGATCGCCGAGGTGGACGCGGGCCCCGTCGCGAGCTTCTGCCGCTACCCGCTGCGCGACGAGGCGCTGGCGCCGCTATGGCGTGAGCTCCATCCCCACATCGACGCGGCCAGCGACGAGGAGCTGGAGCAGAGCGCGCTCTTCGCCGCCATCCGCGAGCGCGGCGTGCGGCAGGAGGCGCCGCTGCTGGTCGCCACGCTGCGCGCGTTCGCCGAGGGGCGGCTGCGCGTGGAGGACGGGCGCGTGGTGGGCGGCGCACCGCTGGAGCTGCCCGCCATCGCCGCCGCCTCAACCGGCGCCCCCGCGAACGCCTGAGCGGCGCCCGCTCCCGGCCGTGATTCGGTACGCTGTCGCGCGCCTCGGCCACCCGCCGCCAGCAGCGAGGCGAGCAGCGCAAGGACGCGTGCGTGAGCGACGAGCGCCCCCCGCTCCCCGAGGCATCGCCCCTCGCCGCGCCGTCGCTGCACGCGGCTGCGCGAACCTCGCAGCGTGCGCTCGCCGAGCCGGGCGACCGGTCCATCGCCACGGCCGCCAGCGTCGGCTCGGAGATCGCGCGCAGCACTGACGCCGGCTCGCAGATCGCGCGCGGCGACGCCACGATCGCGCACGCGGCGCGCGGCAACGCCGGGATCGCGCGCGTGGCGTGCGGTGACTCGCAGATCGCGCGCGTTGCGCGCAGGGCGGCGCCCGTGGCGCGGCGCACGTTGCAGGCCGTGGCGCTGACGCTGGCGGCCGAGCAGGCGCTGCGCGCCGCGGGCGGCGTGGCGCTCGCCGTCGTCTCCGCCACGCGCGCGCCGCTGCTCCCCGCGCCGATCGAGCCTCCCGCGACGCAGCCCCTGGCGCGGCGGCGCGTGCGCACCGTGGTCACCGAGGTCACCATCCTCGAGCGCCGCGCACGCCGCTAGGGGACCGGTGCCCGACCCCCGCCCCCCTCGTCCCCCGCGCTCCTCGCCTCCCCGGCGGGCCACGCGCCCCGCCCGACCGGGGCGCGCGCGCCGGGGCGCCTCCGCGCCCGCTGACTCGAACGCGGCCACGAGCACCGAGAGCGGCGCGCCCGACCCGCGAGGGGAGCGGCTGCAGAAGATCCTCGCGGCGCGCGGGGTGCCGAGCCGCCGCGCGGCCGAGGCGCTGATCGAGGCGGGGCGCGTCACCGTCGACGGCCGGGTCGCGACGCTCGGCGAGCGCGCCGATCCGGAGCGGCAGCGCATCGTCGTCGACGGGAGGCCGCTGGGGGGCGCGCCGCCCGTGCTCACGCTGATGCTGCACAAGCCGGCCGGCGTCGTCGTCAGCGCCCGCGACGAGCACGGGCGGAACACCGTCTACGACCTGCTCCCCGGCGCACCGCCGGGGCTCCGCTACGTCGGCCGGCTCGACCGCGACAGCGAGGGGCTGCTGCTGTTCACCACGGACGGGGGGCTCGCCTTCCGGATCACGCATCCGAGCTACCGAGTCGACAAGGTCTACGAGGCGACGGTCGAGGGCGAGCCGACCGCGGCCGCGCTCGCCGCCCTCGAGCGCGGCATCGACCTGGACGACGGGCGCACGGCGCCCGCGCGCGCGCGGCTGCTGGGCCGCGCGCGGGGCCCGGCGGCCGCGCGCCGCTCGCGCGTGCGCCTCGTGCTGCGGGAGGGGCGGAAGCGACAGGCGCGGCGGATGCTGGAGGCGGTCGGCCACCCGGTGCGGCGGCTGGTGCGGACGCGCGTCGGGGGCCTGCAGCTGGGCGCGCTGCCGCCCGGCGCCGCGCGCCCGCTCGCTGCGGGGGAGCTGGCGCGGCTGCGCGCGCTCGTCGGGCTCGACGGCGCGGGCGAGGGTGGCCGGACGCCCGCGGAGGGCGCTGTGGACGCCCCGTCGCGCGCGCCCATATCATCGCCGCGCCCCCCTGAGCGACGCCCCAGCGATCGGAGCCGCTCCATCCCGCCGGACCTCGACGCGACCAAGTCCCTCGCACGCAGCATCGCGATCGATGGGCCGACGGCGGCCGGCAAGAGCGTCGCGGGCCGCGCGATCGCCGAGGCGCTGGGCGTCGGCTTCTTCGACACCGGGCTCATGTACCGCGCCTGCACGCTCGCCGTGCGGCGCGCCGGCGTCGATCCGGAGGACGCGGGCGCCGTGATCGAGCTCGTGCGCGCGCTCGAGCTGGACATGCGCTGGCCCGACCCCGCGACGCCCGAGATCCTGCTCGCCGGCGAGAACGTCACGCCGCTCTTGCGCGAGCCCGACATCGAAGCGACGGTCTCGCTCGTCTCGCGCATCCCCGAGGTGCGCGACGAGATGGTGCGCCGCCAGCGCGGGCTCGCGGCCCGCTCGCCGGTGGTGATGGCGGGCCGCGACATCGGCACGCGGGTGCTGGTGGAGGCGCGGGCGAAGTTCTTCCTCGACGCGTCGAGCGAGGTGCGGGCGCGCCGCCGCCTGGGCGAGGAGCGCGAGGCCGGCCGACCCAGCTCCTTCGACGAGGTGCTCTCGCAGACGCGGCGCCGCGACGAGCTGGATCAGACGGGCCACCGGGCGATCCGGCGCGAGCAGGCGGCACCCGACGCGCTGGTGGTCGACACGGACGCGCTCGGCATCGACCAGGTCGTCGAGCGCTGCGTCCGCGCCTACCGCGAGGCGAACGGCGACGCCGCCGCCGGCGCGCGCGCCCCATGAGCGCTGCCGCATGAGCACGCCATCGTGAGCGCGCCGATCCACGCGCGGCTGCCGCGCATCGCCGCCGGGCGGCTCTCGCGCGTCGCCTTCCTGGGGGCGACCTGGTTCACGCGCGCCGTGCTGGGCGTCTTCGCGCGCGTCGAGGTGGTGCACCGCGATCGGATGCCGGCCCACGGCCCGGTGGTGCTGGTCGCCAACCACGTCAACCAGCTCGACCCGCCGCTGGTGCTCGCCTACGCGCGCCGCCGAGCGCACCCGATGGCGAAGCGCGAGCTCTTCGAGCTGCCGCTGATCGGCTGGTTCTTCTGGCTCTACGGCGCGATCCCCGTGCGCCGCTACTCGGCGGACATGGGGGCGCTGCGCGTGGCGCGCGGCTACCTGCGGCGCGACGACGCCGTGCTCGTCTTCCCCGAGGGCACGCGCTCCCGCGACGGGGTGATGCGCCCCGCGCTCCCGGGCGCCGCGATGGTGGCGCTGGTCGCCGGGGCGCAGGTGGTGCCCGTCGCGATCCGCGGCACGCGCGACCTGAACCCGGTGCGGCTGCTGCTGACCGGCTGGCTGCGCGGCCGCCGCCCGCGGCTGCGCATCGAGTTCGGCGAGCCCTTCGAGGTGCTCGCCGCGGCGCGAGCGCCCGAGCGGGGGGTGCCAAAGGAAAGAGTGGCGGAGAACGGGGACGCCGCCCGCGGCGCGACGGCCGCCGACCCGCGCCGCGCCGCGGATGCGACCGACCGCATCATGCGCGCCATCGCGGCGCTGCTCCCGGAGGAGGCGCGCGGCGCCTATGCGGCCCCGCGGAACGGCGGCCCGCCCGTCGTCGCACGCTCGGCGCGCGGGGGCGCGGCCCCCGTCGAGCCGCCCGGCGAACCGCCGATCGAGCCCCCGATCGAGCCCCTCGTCGAGCCCGCGGCCGAGGCGTCGCCGGGCGCAGCGCGCGAGAGCTGAGCGCGGCATGTGCGGCATCATCGCGTACACCGGCGAGCGGCCGGCCGGCCCGATCCTGCTGGAGGGGCTGCGCCGCCTCGAGTACCGCGGCTATGACTCGGCGGGCGTGGCGCTTGTCGACGCGGCGCGGCAGCTCTACGTGCAGCGCGCGACCGGCAAGCTGGACGCTCTCGTCGCACGCGTGGAGGGGACGCTGCCGGCCGCGAGCTGCGGCGTCGGGCACACCCGCTGGGCGACGCACGGCGAGCCCTCCGAGCGCAACGCCCACCCGCTGACCGACCCCGACGGCCGCGTCGCCCTGGTGCACAACGGCATCGTCGAGAACCACGAGGAGCTGCGCTCCCGACTCGAGGAGCGCGCAGGCGGAGCAGGCGCCCGCTTCGCCTCCGACACCGACACCGAGGTGCTCGCGCACCTCGTCGGCGCGGAGCTCGCGCGTGGCGTCGACGCGCTGGAGGCGGTGCGCGTAGCGATCGGCGAGGCACGCGGCGCCTTCTCCCTCGTCGCGATGCCGCGCGACGAGCCGGGGCGGCTGATCGCGGCGCGCGTCGGCAACGCGGGCGGCGTCGTCGTGGGCCACGGCGAGGGCGAGCGGCTGCTCGCCTCGGACCTCGGCGCGCTGCTGCCGCACACGCGGCGCGTCACCTTCCTCGAACCGGGCGAGCTCGCCGACGTGCGCCCCGGCGCGGTGCGCTACGTCGACGCCGCGGGCGTCGAGATCGCGAAGGCCGTCGAGGAGCAGCCCTTCGACCCCGTCGCCGCCATCAAGGGTCGGCACCGCCACTTCCTGCTGAAGGAGATCCGCGAGCAGCCGGACGCCGTGCTCGATGTGCTGCGCGGCCGCTACCCCACCGACCCGCCGCGCGTCGAGATGGACGGGATCCCCTTCGACGCGGAGCAGGTGCGCGCATTGCGCCGCGTGGTGCTGGTGGGCATGGGCACCTCGATGCTCGCCGCGGCGGTGGGTCGCCACTACATCGAGCGCTTCGCGCGGCTCCCCGCCGAGGTCGACAACGCCGCCGAGTTCCGCTACCGCCAGCCGGTGCTCGACCCGTCGACGCTCGTGATCTCGGTCGCGCAGTCGGGCGAGACCGTCGACACGCTCGCCGCCATGGACGAGGCGCGACGCGCCGGCTGCCCGCAGCTCACGCTCTGCAACACACCGGGGGCGCAGAGCACGCGCATCGCCGACGGCACGGTCTACCTGCGCGCGGGCCCCGAGATCGCCGTCGCGAGCACGAAGTGCCTGACCGCCTCGATCGCGGCGCTGCACGGCGTCGCGCTGCACCTCGGCCGGCTCGCGGGGCGGCTCGACCCGGCGCTGGAGGCGGCGCAGGTGCAGGCGGCGCTGCACCTGCCGGCGGCGCTCGGCGAGGCGCTGCTGCTGGAGCCACGCATCGCGGAGATCGCAGAGCGCTACGCCCGTTACCAGAACTTCCTGTTCCTCGGCAGAGGGCTCTCCTACCCCATCGCGATGGAGGGCGCGCTGAAGCTGAAGGAGCTCTCCTACATCCACGCCGAGGGCTACCCCGCGGGCGAGATGAAGCACGGGCCGATCGCGCTCATCGACGAGTCGATGCCGACCGTGGCGATCGCGCTGCGCGACGAGGTCTTCGACAAGATGCGCGCGAACATCGAGCAGGTGCGCGCGCGCCGGGGGCCGGTGATCGCGATCGTCTCGGCGGGCGACCGCTCGCTCGACGGCCTCGTGGAGGAGCGCATCGAGCTGCCCGAGGTCGACGCGCTGCTGTCGCCGATCGTCTCGGTCGTGCCGCTGCAGCTCCTCGCCTACCACATCGCGTTGGAGCGCGGCGCCGACGTCGATCAGCCGCGCAACCTCGCGAAGACGGTGACGGTGGAGTAGGGGGGCAGCATGACCAGTCAGCCCGGCGAGGCGACGCCTCCAGAGCAAGTCTGCTTTGTCATTGGCCCAATCGGGCCACCAAACAGCGACACTCGCAAGCACGCCGATCAGCTTCTGCACCACATCATCGAACCCGCGGCGGCGGCAAGCGGTTTTTCGGCACTGCGCGCCGACGGGATCAACAGCTCGGGCATCATCAGCTCCGAAATCATCACTCTGCCCAGAGACGCGGCGATGGTCGTTGCGGATCTCAGCTTCGGAAACGGAAACGCGTTCTACGAACTCGCGATCAGGCACCTGCTGCGGCGCCCCTTCGTGCACATGATCCGTGAGGGCGACGACATCCCATTCGACGCCTTCGCGAACCGCGCCGTGCGATTCGATCTAGCGAACCTTGACTCAGCGGAACATGCACGGAAGCAGTTGCGTGGAGTGAACGGTGCGGAAACCGGAAAGGCTTCAGAAGACGTAGAGACGCCGTTCTCTACCGCACTCGGCCTGCTGTCGCTGGAAGCCACGACTCCCGCCGAGGGCGGCATCGCTGAAGTCGCGAAGGCCCTTGTGCGGCTTGAGATCAACTTCGGCGCGCGCCTCGCCGGGATCGAAACGAATCTCGCGTCGATTCGGCCGCCGCAGCAGCTACTCAGCTCCGAGCCGCCGTTGCTCCGACCGATCAGCGCGAAGGACGCGACTGATCGCCTCCTTGAGAGTGTCTTGAAGATACTCGCCCCGAGCGCGGCTGAGCCCGACGGCAGCGACCCCGAAAGCCCCCGCTAGCCCTCGGAGACGGCGGCCTGGGCGGCGGCGAGCAGCGCGATCGGCACTCGGTACGGGGAGCAGGAGACGTAGTCCATCCCCACCTCGTGGAAGAACGCCACCGAGGGCGGGTTGCCGCCGTGCTCGCCGCAGATGCCGATCTCCAGGTCGGGCTTGGTGGCGCGCCCGCGCTCGATGCCCACCTTCACGAGGCCGCCCACGCCCTCGGTGTCCAGCTCCACGAAGGGGTCGCGCGCCAGCAGGTGCTGCTCCAGGTACGCGGGCAGGAAGCGCCCCGCGTCGTCGCGCGAGAGGCCGAAGGCGGTCTGCGTCAGGTCGTTCGTGCCGAACGAGAAGAAGTCCGCGTGCTCCGCGATGTGGCCGGCGACGAGGCAGGCGCGCGGCAGCTCGATCATCGTGCCGATCGTGAAGTCGACGCGGCGCCCGGCCGCCTCCATCGCCTGCTCAGCGGCCGCTAGCACCCGCCCGCGCAGCAGCGCCAGCTCCGCCTCCGTGCTGATGAGCGGGATCATGATCTCGGGGCGCACCTCGACGCCCTCCGCGTCGAGGGCGAGCGCCGCCTCGAGGATGGCGCGCACCTGCGTCTCGTAGATCTCGGGGTAGGTCACGGCGAGCCGCACGCCGCGGTGCCCCAGCATCGGGTTGAACTCGCGCAGCGCGTTCACGCGGCGCGCGACGCCGTCCGCCGAGCGCCCGAGCGCGGCCGCCACCTCCTCCTGCTCCGTGCCCTCGTGCGGCAGGAACTCGTGCAGCGGCGCGTCGAGCAGGCGGATCGTCACGGGGAAGCCGGACATCGCGCGCAGCATGCCGACGAAGTCCTCGCGCTGCATCGGCAGGATCTTGTCGAGCGCGGCGCGCCTCGTGCGCTCGTCGTCGGCGAGGATCATCTCGCGCACGGCGAGGATGCGGTCCTCGCCGAAGAACATGTGCTCCGTGCGGCAGAGGCCGATGCCCTCGGCGCCGAAGGAGCGCGCGCGCGCAGCGTCCTCGGGGGTGTCGGCGTTGGCGCGCACGCCGAGGCGGCGGTGCCGGTTCACCCACGTCATCAGCTGCTCGTACTCGGGCGGGAAGGAGGCGTCGGCAAGCGGCACGGCGCCGAGCATCACCTCGCCGGTGGAGCCGTCGATGGAGATCACGTCTCCGGCTCGCACCTCCACCGTGCCGCGGCCCGCGACCTCCACGGTGAAGCACTGGCGGCGGTAATCGATCTGCAGCTCGGAGCAGCCCGAGACGCAGGGCGTCCCCATCCCGCGCGCCACCACCGCGGCGTGCGAGGTGGTGCCGCCGCGCGCCGTGAGGATGCCGACCGCGCTGGACATCCCCTCGATGTCCTCGGGGCTCGTCTCGTCGCGTACGAGGATCGTGTCCTCGCCGCGCTCCCGCGCCTCCACGGCGACGGCCGGGGTGAAGACCACGTAGCCGACCGCGGCGCCCGGCGAGGCGGCGAGGCCGCGCGCGATCACCTCGCGCGGGGCGCCCGGACGGAACACCGGGTGCAGCAGCTCGTCCAGCTGCTTCGGGTCCTGGCGGCGGATCGCCTCCACCTCGTCGATCAGGCCCTCGGCGACCATCTCGACGGCGATCGTGACCATCGCGTGGCCGGAGCGCTTGCCGTTGCGCGTCTGCAGGATCCAGAGCCGCCCCTGCTGGATCGTGAACTCGATGTCCTGCATCTCGCGGAAGTGGGCCTCGAGGCGGGCGGCGGCGGCCAGCAGCTCGCGATACGCCTCGGGCATCACTTGCTCGAGGGCGGGCCCCTCGCCGTCGGCGCGATGGGCGGCCACGATCTTCTGCGGCGTGCGCACGCCGGCCACCACGTCCTCGCCCTGCGCGTTCACGAGGAACTCGCCGACGAGCCCGCTCTTCCCCGTCGCCGGGTCGCGCGTGAAGCAGACTCCGGTGGCGCAGTCATCGCCGAGGTTGCCGAAGACCATCGCCTGCACGTTGACGGCGGTGCCCCACTCGGCGGGGTAGCCGTTGAGGTCGCGGTAGACGATCGCGCGCGGCGAGTTCCAGGAGGCGAAGACCGCCCCGATGGCGCCCCACAGCTGCTCCTGCGGATCGTCGGGGAAGTCGCGCCCGAGCTGCTCGCGCACGACGGCCTTGTACTCGGCGACCAGCTCGCGCAGATCCTCGGCGGTAAGCCCCGTGTCCAGCTCCACGCCGCGCGCGCGCTTCTTCGCGGAGAGCAGCGCCTCGAAGGGGTCGGCGTCCTCGTCGGAGTCGCGGCGCACGCCCAGCACCACGTCGGCGTACATCTGCACGAAGCGGCGGTAGGAGTCGAACGCGAAGCGCTCGTCGCCGGAGGCGCGCGCGAGGCCGGCGGCGGTCTCGTCGTTCAGCCCCAGGTTCAGCACCGTGTCCATCATCCCCGGCATGGAGACGCGTGCCCCCGAGCGCACGGAGACGAGCAGCGGGTTCTCGGCGTCGCCGAAGCGCGTGCCGACGATCGCCTCGACGTGCCGGATGCCGGCCTCGACGTCGGCGGCGAGCCCGTCCGGGTAGCTCTCGCCTCGCGCGTAGTAGGCCGCGCAGACCTCGGTGGTGATGGTGAAGCCCGGCGGCACCGGGATGCCGAGGCCGTTCATCTCCGCAAGGCCGGCGCCCTTGCCGCCCAGCAGCTCGCGCATCGCTGCCGAGCCATCGGCTTCGCCCGCACCGAAGCGGTAGACGAGCTGCGCGCCCGCCGGCGCATCCGCAGCCGCGGCGCGCTCAGTGGCGTCGGCAGGGCTCTCGGGGGTGATGGTCACGACGCACCCTCCCGCAGCGGCGCCCGGGGGAGTAGGGGGCGGCGTGCGTCCCGCGGTCGGCCCGCGCCGCCGGTCCAGATGCGCGCGAGCGCCCCAGGGACGAGCGGAGTATACGGTGCGGCCCCGGTAGGGACATGAGGCGACAGTCGAGCGGCGGTGGCCGTTCGGCCAGAGCGCGGCGCCTCGCTGGCAGTCCCGCGCGCGTAGCGGGCGCGGGCGGCGGCGCAGGACGAGCGCGGCCGGCGAGCGCGCGGGCGCGGGCGGTTGCCGGTGCGGGCCAGCCTCCCCACACTCGGGGCGATGACGGCGCAGCCGAGGCGGGAGCAGACCGCGATCGAGGTGCGCGTGCGCGCCGCTCTGCTGGCGCGCGAGGCGGCGCTGGCGCCGGCCTCGGCGCGCGATGCCACCTCGCGCGGGCGGGAGCGGCCGGAGCCGCCGGCGGCGCTGCGGCTCGCCTACCAGCTCGACCGCGACCGCATCATCCACACGCGTGCCTTCCGCCGCCTCACGCATAAGACGCAGGTCTTCATCGCGCCCGACTCCGACCACGTCGTGACGCGCATGACGCACACCATCGAGGTGCAGCAGATCGCGCGCAGCATCGCGCGGGCGCTCGCGCTCAACGAGGACCTCGCCGAGGCGATCGCGCTCGGCCACGACCTCGGCCACACGCCGTTCGGGCACGCGGGCGAGGAGATGCTCGCCGCGCTCCTGCCCGAGGGCTTCCGCCACAACCGCCAGTCGCTGCGCATCGTCGAGCGGCTGGAGCAGCAGGGGCGCGGCCTGAACCTCACGGCCGAGACGCGCGACGGCATCCTCACGCACTCCAAGGCGCGCGAGTCGGTGGCCGCCGAGGCCTGGGGCACACCGGCCACCCTCGAGGGACAGATCGTCAAGCTCGCGGACTCCATCGCCTACCTCAACCACGACATCGACGACGCGATCCGCGCGGGGCTGATCGGCCCCGACGAGCTGCCCGAGGCGGTGCGCGCCGTGCTGGGCGCCACCCATGCGCGGCGCATCGATCGGCTCGTCGGCGACTGCGTGGCGAGCTCGTGGGAGGTGGCGCAGGGCGGGCCCGGACAGGTGACGCTCTCCGCCGAGGTGCTGGAGGCGACGGACGCCCTGCGCGCCTTCATGTTCGAGCGCGTCTACCTGGTGGAGGAGACGCTGGAGCAGGCTCGGCGTGGGCAGCGGGTCGTGGAGGCGCTCTTCCGCCACTACGAGGCGCAGCCCGCGCAGATCCCGGGCTACGCCCTGCCGGGCGACGTGCCGTGGCGCCGCGCCGCCGACTACGTCTCCGGAATGACGGACGGCTACGCGCTGCGGCGCGCGCGCGAGCTGGGGCTCGCCCCGGCGGGCGGCTGGGGGCTGCCAGAGAGCGCCTAGCGGGCAGCGTTCCGCCGCACCTGGCAGCGTTCCGCTGCACTCGGCAGCGTTCCGCTGCACTCGAGGGGTCTGCCGCTCCTGCCTGCGATGCGGTCGTTCGCCGGGCGCGACGCGAGCGATGCGGCCGCGTGGCGAGCGGAGGCGCGCGTGGCGAGCGGAGGCGCGCGGGGCGAGCGGACCCGGGATTGGCCGGGCGGCTGTGCTCCGTTCGGGGGTGGGCTGGCGGTCGTTGCTACAATCGCAGCGGCCGAGCGGGGGCCGGGGGGTAGCCAACCACGCCGCGCACCGTGCGACCTCCGACGCTTGCCGGGGTGCTCATCGTGGTCGCCGCCGCGCTCACTCTCGCCGCGATCGCCGTGCTCGACGACGACGGCGGCGCGCCGGAGCCGCCGCGCGCGGTCGCGAGCGTCGAGCCGACGCCCACCCCGCCGCTCGCGACCGCGCTCGTCACGACCAACCTCCGCGAGCAGCCGCAGCCCACCGCCCCCGTGGTGGCGGTGATCCCGGGCGGGCGCGACGCCGAGCTGCGCGGCCGCAGCGAGGACGGCGCGTGGGCGCAGCTCTCCTACCCGGCCGGCGGCCTCGGCGGCATCGAGGGCTGGGCGCCGCTCGTCTCGCTACGCGTGGCGGAGGCGGAGCTGGCGGCCGCGCCCGTGCTCGCGGGCCCGCCGACGGTTGGCGCGACTGGCGGCGCGACGGACGGCACGCCGGCAGGCGGCGCGGGCGCGGCGGGCGCCGGCATCGACGCGCTCCCCGACCTCGCCATCACGAACGCCTTCCTGCTCCCCGACGGGCGGCTCACGGTGTCGCTGCGCAACGGCGGCGGCGCGCCGCTGGAGGAGCAGAAGGTGTCGCTCCAGGTCTCCAGCGCCGAGGGGGAGATCCTCGGCGTGCTGGAGATCGGTCCCACCTCGCTGGCGCCGGGCGCCGTCGCCACCGTGGTCACGCCCGTCACCGTGCGGCGCACCGGCGTCTACCTGCTGGAGCTGGACCGCGGCAACGCCATCGCCGAGTCGAGCGAGTTCAACAACCGCTTCAGCCAGCTGCTGGTCGCGCCCGGGAGCGCCCCGGCCGCGGGCGGCGACGGATGAGCGGCGGCGCGAGCGATCCGCGGGGCCGCGCGCGGCGAACGCTGGGCGGCGGGAGCGCGCTCACCCGCTGGGCGGCGGCCGCCGCGATCGTCATCGCCTCCGCGGCCGCCACCGCCGGCGTGCTCGGCCTTGTCTTCGGGGGGAGCGGCGACGAGGCGACGCCACCGCCGGCTGCAGCCGCGCCGAGCCCCGGCGGGCCGTCGGGCGGCGACGCCGGCGGCGTCGCGGCGCCGGGCACGCCCGCCTCACCCGCCGCGCCCACGCTCACGCCCGACCTGCCCGACCTGCCCGACCTCGCGCTCGACGCGGTCTTCTCGCGCGACAACCAGCTGGTGGTGGTGATCGCGAACCGCGGCGCCGGCACGTTCGAGGGTGCGCTGCTCGTCACGGTCGACGGCGGCGCGCCGCATCGGCTGGAGCCGGGCGCGCCGCTCGCGCCGGGCGCCGCGATCGAGCGCCCTGTCGACGGCGAGTACGTGCAGCGTCGCGCCTCGGTCGTGGTCGCGGTCGAGCCGGCGTCGGCGACGGCCGAGGAGTCGCTGGAGAACAACGAGCGCACCGTCATCGTCCGGCCCGACCAGCCCAACGACCTCGTGCTGACCAGGGCGGCGCTGGGCGCGGACGGCGCGCGGCTCCATGCGACGGTGCGCAACGACTCGCCGATCCCGCTGGTGGGCGTGGTGACGATCGCGGTGCGCCGCACGGAGCCGCGCAGCGAGCTGCTGGGCCGCGCCGCCGCCTCCGTCGAGCTCGCGCCGCGCGCGGAAACGACCGTCGAGGTGGCGCTCGCCGCGCCGGGCGGAGGGCCACCCGAGCCGCCGCCGGCCCTCGAGGAGCTGCTCGTCATCCTCTCGGCCGCCGAGGCGATCCAGGACGCGAACCCCCTCAACGACGTGCTCCCGCGCGCCCCGTGAGCGACCGCACGAGCGGCGCCGCTGCCGATCCGGTCGCCGCGACGCGCGCGCGCCTCGATCACTCGCGCCAGGCGCTGCTTGCCGCGCTCGTGGGCGTGACGGAGGCGGACTTCGCGCGCGCGATTGAGGGCGACTCCGGCGGCGACGGCGACGGCCGCCCGCTCGTCGAGCTGCTGGCGGCGCTGGCGCGCGACGAGCTCCAGGCCGTCGAGGCAGCGCGCCGCCTGCTCGACGCCGCGGCGGCCTCGGACGGCCCGCCGGCCGCGGGCGGCGCGCCCTCCGCCAAGCGCCCCGCCACGCTGCCTCCGCAGGCGATCCACGCGCTGGCCGGCGCTCGCCACCGCGCCGCGCGCCTCCTCGACGAGCTGGCGGCCGCGCGCGCCGACGAGGAGGGCGGCGACCGGTCGGGGGCGCTCGCGCTGCTCGACGCCGCCGCCGAGCGCGAGCAGCGCGTCGCCGAGCGCATCGCGGGGCGCGCGGGCGAGCCCGCCGGCGGGGCCGGCTAGCTGTAGTTCCCACGTAGGTTGTTGAGAGGATGAGGGGCCTCGCCCGCTGCTGTGTGTGACAGCACGGCAGTAGCGAGGAGAGGACACCCTCATGGCCCATCGTAACGCGCGGCTGACGCCGCTGACCCGACTCGAGCTCGTGCGGGAAGTGGACGCCGGCTGGCCCCAGGCTGAGGTCGCTCGCCACTTCCGCGTCTCCCGCCACACCGTTGCCAAGTGGCTGGGGCGCTTCCGGGCGGAGGGAGCGGCAGGGCTCGAGGACCGCAGCTCCGCCCCGCGCGCGCATCCCCGGCGCACGCCGCCCGAGCTGGAGCGACGCATCTGCGCCGTGCGACGCACGCAGGGATTCGGGCCGCATCGCATCCAGTGGGCGCTCGGGGTCGCCCGCTCCACGGTCTACGCCGTGCTGCGGCGCCGCGGCCTCAACCGGCTCGACCGCCTGCACCGCGTCACCCGGGAGCCGGTCCGCTACGAGCACGACGCCCCCGGCGACCTGCTGCATCTCGACGTGAAGAAGCTCGGGCGCGTCCCCGAGGGCGGCGGCAAGCGAATGGCGCCTGGCTTCGCCGAGACGCGCTCCGGGCCGCATTCGCGGCGTTCGCTGGGGCTGGAGTACCTACACGTCGCCGTCGACGACCACAGCCGTTACGCCTACGTCTCCGTCCTGCCCGACGAGCGTGGCGCGAGCTGCGCCGCCTTCCTCGAGCAGGCGCTCGCGGCCTTCCGCCGGCGTGGCGTGCGCGTGCGCCGGGTCCTGACCGACAACGCGAAGGCCTACACCGTCGCCCGCAGCTTCCACGGCGCCGCCGCTGCCGCAGACGTGCGGCTGTCGCACACGCGGCCCTACCGCCCGCAGACGAACGGCAAAGCCGAGCGTTTCATCCAGATCCTGCAGAACGAGTGGGCCTACGCCCGCCCCTACCGCTCCAACGCCGAGCGGCTGCGCCAGCTCCCACGCTGGCTCTACCGCTACAATCACCGCCGACCGCACGGCGGCGTCGGCGGGGCCGTCCCCGCCTCCCGCCTGTGAACAACCTTCCTGGGTAGTACAACTAGACGCGCGAGCGGCTCGGCGCTGCGCCCACGCGGCCGCACGCTGCCGAGGTCGGGCGGCGGCGCGTAACGGATCGCCCGCGGCGGTGTCTATACAGAGGGACCACTGAGCACGGGAGACGCATGAGCGCGATCGACGATGTGAAGGCGCGTCTCGACATCGTCGAGACGGTGACGCGCTACGTGCCGGCGCTCAAGCGCAGCGGCCGCACGTGGAAGGCGCCGTGCCCGTTCCACACGGAGCGCACGCCGTCCTTCATCGTCGATCCGGGGCGCGGGACGTGGCACTGCTTCGGCGCCTGCTCCACCGGCGGCGACGTGATCGAGTTCGTGCGCCGCGTGGAGGGGCTGGAGTTCCGCGAGGCGCTGAGGCGCTGCGCCGACCTCGCCGGCATCGAGCTGCGCCCGCCCTCGGCGCGCGAGCAGCGCGAGCGCGAGGAGCACGAGCGGCTGCTCTCCGCCAACGAGGCGGCCTCGATCTTCTACCAGGCGCAGCTCGACGGGCCGGACGGCGCCGAGGCGCTCGCCTACGCCGAGGGCCGCGGGCTGGACGTGGAGACGCGGCGCGCCTGGCAGCTCGGCTACGCGCCCGCGAGCTGGAGCGCACTGCTCGACCACCTGCTGGCGCGCGGCTACACGGAGCAGGAGCTGATCCGCGCCGGCCTCGTCGCGGAGAGCGACCGGCCCACCCGGGACGGCCGCCGCTCGCACGATCGCTTCCGCGACCGGCTGATCTTCCCGACGCGCGACGAGCGCGGCCGGCTCGTCGGCTTCGGCGGCCGCGCGCTTAGGCCCGAGGACGAGCCGAAGTACCTCAATACTCCGCAGACCCCGCTCTTCGACAAGAGCGGCACGCTCTACGGGCTGGACCGCGCGGCGGACGCGGCGCGGCGCGGCGGCCAGGTCATCGTCGTCGAGGGCTACATGGACGTGATCGCGGCGCACCAGTTCGGGGTGACCAACGTCGTCGCCTCCAACGGCACCGCGATCACGGAGCGCCAGATGCGGCTGCTGAAGCGCTACACGCCCAACGTGGTGCTGGCGCTCGACGCCGACGCCGCGGGCTCGGAGGCGGCTCTGCGCGGCGTCGAGGTCGCGGCCGGCGCCGCCGACACGCAGGTGGTCGCCGGCATCGACTGGCGCGGCCTCGTCTCTACCGAGGAGGTGCTGGACGCCGACATCCGCGTCGCCACCCTGCCCGCGGGCCAGGACCCGGACTCGTTGGTGCGCGCCGACCCGGAGCGCTTCCGCTCGCTGGTCGCGGGCGCGCTGCCCGTCGCCGACCACCTCTTCGAGGCCGTGACCAGCGCCAGCGACCTGCACGACCCGCGGGCGCGATCGCGCGCGCTGACCGCGCTCGCGCCCACCGTCGCGGTGATGGCGGACCCGGTCGTCAGAGCGCATTATGTACAGAGGCTCGCGCGCATCGGTCGCGTCGACGAGCTCTACGCGGAGCAGCTCGTCGCCCAGGCGCGGCGCGGCCGGGTGCGCATCGTGCAGAGCGGCGAGCGATCGCCTCTGGCGCCGCCCGGACGCGCCGGGCGCACCGGTACCGGCGCTGGCACCGCCTCCGGCCGGGCGCCCGCGCTCGACGGCGAGGCGCAGCTGCTGCGGCTGCTGCTGGCGAGCGAGCAGTGCCGCGAGGCCGGGCTCGCGCTCGACGGCGACCTCTTCGAGGACTCGGGCAACCGCGAGCTCTACGCGGCGTGGCGAGAGCGGCCCGGGCTGGCCGCCGACCTCGCCGGCGGGCTGGGCGGGGCGCTCGACGAGCTCGACGAGGAGCCGCGCGAGCGCGTCGAGGTGCTGCTGGCGCGGCCGCTGCCGCCGCACGAGCCCGCCGAGCTGGCGGCGATGGTCGGCGAGATTGCGACGCGGCTGCGCGACCGCCGGCAGCACGCGCGACTGCGCGAGCGCGCCACCGAGGTGGCGGAGGAGCTGGTGGCCGCTCGCCGTTTCGCCGCGGCGACCCCCGAGGCGCCGTCGGCCTCGATCGACGACCCGGTCGAGGCCGACGCGAGCGACGGGACGAGCGACGGGGGAGACGGCGACGCCCGGGGTGCCGGGGAGGCCGGCGACGCCGGGCGAGGCGATGCGGCGGCGCTCGCCGCGGAGCTGGGCGAGCTCGCCGAGCGACAGCGACGGCTGGCGCGGGAGGCGGCGGGCGCGGCCCGCGACGGGGGAGGGCGACCGTGACGCAGACCTATGAACCCGCGGGGATGGACGATCTGCTGGAGAAGGGCCGCCGCAACGGCCAGGTGACGGCGGAGGACGTGCTGTCCGCCTTCCCGCAGGCGGAGACGAGCCGGGAGCGGCTGGCGTCCGTGATCGCGCAGCTCTCCGAGAACGGCATCAACGTCCGCATCGACTCCAGCGCGGGCCGCGAGGCCTCCAGCGTGGTCGACGCGGCGCGCCGCATTGTGGAGGACGCCGCCGGCATCGACGACCCGGTGCGCATGTACCTGCGCGAGATCGGCAAGGTCGCGCTGCTGACCGCCGCCGACGAGAAGCGGCTCTCGCGACACATCGAGGAGTGGCGGCACGTCGAGGAGATCGTCGACAGCTTCGAGGAGGAGCACGGCCACCCGCCGGGCTACGGCGAGATCCTCGCCGAGCTGCTGCGCCAGCTCCACCAGGACCGGCAGATCTACCAGCTCGTGTCGCGCCAGCTGAAGCTCCCACGCCAGTCGCTCTCGGAGCGCATCGCGGACGCGACCTTCCGCGGCACCATCGACGCCGACCTCGACGAGCCGATGCAGCAGAAGCTGATGAAGGAGTTCAAGTGGGACGAGGACCGCGCCAAGTTCGCGCTGGTGCGGCTCTCGATCATCACGCACATCCTGCGGCCGGAGCACGTGCGCTGGGCCGGCGCCATCGCGGGCAGCGAGTCGAAGACGATTCCGCCGCCCGCGAGCCTCGGCGCCGATCTCGACAAGGCGCACGGCGGCGCGCTCCAGTACTACTTCGAGAAGCTGATCTACGACGGCCGCCGCTCCGAGCGGCAGCTGACCGAGGCGAATCTGCGCCTCGTCGTCTCCGTCGCCAAGAAGTACATCGGCCGCGGCATGTCGCTCCTCGACCTCATCCAGGAGGGGAACATCGGCCTGATCCGCGCGGTGGAGAAGTTCGACTACCGCAAGGGCTTCAAGTTCTCCACCTACGCCACGTGGTGGATCCGGCAGGCGATCACGCGCGCCATCGCCGACCAGGCACGCACGATCCGCATCCCCGTGCACATGGTGGAGACGATCAACAAGCTCGTGCGCATCTCACGCCGGCTGGTGCAGGAGTACGGGCGCGAGCCGACCTCCGAGGAGATCGGGCGCGAGCTGGAGCTCCCCGCGGAGCGCGTGCGCGAGATCCTGAAGGTGTCGCAAGAGCCGGTCTCGCTGGAGACGCCGATCGGCGAGGAAGAGGACTCTCACCTCGGCGACTTCCTGCCTGACGAGTCCGCGCTGGCGCCCGCCGAGGCGGCCTCCCACCAGCTGCTCAAGGAGCAGGTGATGGAGGTGCTCTCCAGCCTCACCCCGCGCGAGCGGAAGGTGCTGGAGCTGCGCTTCGGCCTGGAGGACGGCCGCTCGCGCACGCTGGAGGAGGTGGGGCGCGAGTTCAACGTGACCCGCGAGCGCATCCGCCAGATCGAGGCGAAGGCGCTGCGCAAGTTGCGCCACCCCACGCGGTCCAAGAAGCTGCGCGACTACCTCGAGTAGGCTCGCGAACCGAGGAGGAGCAGACGTGCCGATCTACGAGTACCGCTGCAAGAAGTGCAGCCAAGCCTTTGAGCTGATGCGCCCGGTGGGGAAGGCCGACGCCCGTGCCAAGTGCACGAGCTGCAGCTCAACGGCCGTGAAGCGCCAGCTCTCCCGCTTCGCCGTGGTCGGCGCGGGCGACGGCGGCGACGACGGGGGCGGCGACTCCCTCGACATGGGCGGCGACTTCGGGGGCGGCGACGACGACTGGTAGCGAGCGGCAGCGTTCCGCTGCACTCGAGGGACTGCCGCGCCTGCCGGGGCCGCGTTCGGGCTCAGGCGAGGCGTGCTGGCGGGCCTGAGCGCCGCGTCTCGCGGACGCTCGCGCCGACCGCTGGGGTCGAGCGACACGCCCGCTAGCCCTCTTCGCCGCGGGCGGCTGTCGGCACCTCGAGCGGGGTCTATCAGGGCGGTAGCCCCCTGGGTCGAGCGGAACGCTCGTGCGCTGGCCCTCTTCGCCGCCGGCGGCCGTCGGTACGCGAGCGCCGTCGGTGGCGACGGCAGCCACTTGAATGCAGCGGAACGCTGCCTAGCCCTCTTCGCCGCCAGTCGCCGGGTGCACATCGAGCGCCGTCGGTGGCGGCGGCAGCCCCTCGGGTCGAGCGGAACGCTCGCGGTCGAGGTAGGCGAGGTAGCCGAGGCCGATCGCCGAGAGCAGCGCGGCCTCCAGCATCGTCAGCAGCCCCACGCCCAGCGTCACGTCGAACCAGAAGCCCTGCGGGAACATCTGGATCAGCCGGTCGCGATCGGGATCGAGCTGCCAGAAGTCGTTCGAGAACGAGAGCACGTGGAACTGGCGGAAGAGGTCATCGAAGCCGACCAGCACCCCGCCTGAGGCGACCACCAGCGTCCCGACGGTGATCCCGCCGCCCAGCGCCACCAGCCGCGCCAGGTGGCGCATCGAGCGCTCGCGCGCCCACAGGAACACCGCCGCGACATAGCCGACCACGTAGACGAGCGCCAGCTCGTGCAGCCGAAACACCCCGCCGAAGAGGCTCTTCACGTCGCGCATGTGCAGCACCTCGCGCGGGTTGAAGAGCGCCTGCTCGCGCCCGTCGATCGCCACGCGGATGTCCAGCAGCTCCTGGTCGTCGCTGAAGTAGCGGACGATGTCGCGAGCCGCGCGGTCCAGCTCCGGCCGCGTCACGCCCGTCGTCTCCACGGCGTCGTAGCGGTCGAAGGAGTAGCCGAAGACCGCCGGCTCGCTCGCGGCGATGCGCACGTTCGATAGCAGCAGGAGCAGCGGCAGCGCGACCAGGAAGATCGCGGCCGCCCCCCAGCGGGCGAGCACCATGTCCTTGATTCTATCGCGCTCGCACTGGCGCGCCCGCACCCGGCGCGTCCGCGCTCGCCGCCACCGGACTGGTCGCCATCGGGCCGGCCGTTCCTATACTGGCGGCATGCCGCCGCCCGCCCCACGGCCGAACCGCGAGCCGCCCCTCGACGCGCTGCTCGCGGCGCTCGAGCTGCCGCCCGAGCGCGTGCAGGCGTTCGACCCGCAGGCGCCCCGCATCGACGCGCAGCGGCCGCTGCTGGTGCTCCCCGTCGCGTTCGAGGCCGCGCGCGCCCGGCTCGCCGAGCGCTACCCCGCGGGCCACGCGGCGCGGGTGCTGCACGGCGGCGAGCCGCACGACGTCGCGCTCCACGCGCTCCCCGACGACGCCGACGCGTGGCTGATCGCGCCGCTCGCGCCCGAGCAGGACCACCGCTCACTCGGCGCGTTGCGCGCGGTGATCGAGCGGCTCTACGCCCCCGGCGGCTGCCCCTGGGACCGCGAGCAGACGCACGAGACGCTGCGCCACTACCTGTTGGAGGAGACGTACGAGGTCGCGGAGGCTATCGACGCGGGGGATCTCGGCGCACTCCACGAGGAGCTCGGTGACCTGCTCGTGCAGATCCTGATGCACGCGGCGATGGCGCAGGAGGCCGGGGAGTTCACGCTGGAGGAGTTGGTCGCGCACGCCTCGAAGAAGATGGTGCGGCGGCACCCGCACGTCTTCGGCGAGGAGGAGGCGGGGGACTCGGCGGCGCTGCTCTCCCGCTGGGACGAGATCAAGGCCGTGGAGCGCGCCGGCCGCGGCGAGGGCGGCGTGCGCGCCGCTCTGGACGCGGTGCCTGCAGCGGCGCCCGCGCTGCTGCGCGCCGCCGCGCTGCAGGGCCGCGCCGAGCGCGCGGGCCACGCGCCGCCCGCCGCGGCGCCCGCGGAGCGGCTGCGCGACGCCCTCGGCGGCCTCGCCTCGGCCGCGCCCGACGACGCCGAGGCGCGCATCGGCGAGCTGCTGTGGGCGGCCGTGGCGGTCGCGCGCGAGGTCGAAGTCGACGCCGAGTCGGCGCTGCGCCGCGTCGCGTCGGCGTTCGTCGAGCGTGTCGCCGCGGCGGAGGACGGGGCGCCCGCCGGCCCGGAGGGCTAGCCCGCGAGAGCGCTCGGCGGGGGTGCTACACTCGCGCCGCACGCCGATACCGGTGCCCCGTGGGGGCACCCCAGCGAGGAGCACAGCACTCGATGACCAGCCAGGCATCCGTCGTCACCCCGGAGCGCTTCACCACCGGCATCCCCGACTTCCCCTCGTGGATAGCGGCGATCGAGCAGCGCAAGGACGAGTTCCAGAAGCACTACGACGAGTACGAGCCGAACGAGGACGACATCGCGGCGATCCGCAAGCTCGTCGAGGAGCGCGGGGTGAAGGCGATGGTGCTGGGCGAGGACTGGTGCCCGGACGTCTGGCGCGGCGTCCCCGTGATCGCGAAGATCTCGGAGCGCACCGGCATGGAGCTGCGGCTCTTCAAGCGCGACGAGAACAAGGACATGATGGCCGAGTTCCTCAACCAGGGGGAGTTCGAGTCGATCCCGACGATCGTCCTCTACGACGGCGACCACAACTACCTGGGCCACTGGATCGAGCGCGCGGCGCTGGCGAACGAGCAGATCGCGGAGATCCGCGCCGAGGTCATGGAGGGCGTCCCCGCGGAAGGCCCGGAGCGCGACGCGGCGATGGCCCGCTACCGCGCCGCGACGATGGAGCGCGCCGCCCCGTGGCGCCACGCCCAGGTCACGGAGATCCGCGCGCTGCTCGAGAAGGCGCTCGCCTAGCGGCTCGCCAGCGTTCCGCTGGACCGGGTGGGCTGCCGCGCGTGCGGTGGCCTGCTCGTTCTCACGGCGGAGCACGGCCGAGCCCCTCGGCCCCGCGGTCTAGACGCCCGAGAACGTGGGTCACGCGGGCAAGAGCAGCAGCCCCTCGGACCGCCGTTCGAGACGCCCGAAGCCGAGCGCCGCGCCGGCAGGAGCGGCAGCCCCTCGAGTCCAGCGAAACGCTGGTCCAGCGGAACGCTGGTGGCTAGAGACCGGCGGAACGCTGGCGACGAAGGGGCCCCAGCGTATCCGGCTGCTCGGCCTCGGCGAGGCCCTCGACGGGTGCGGGGCGGTCGGCGCGCTCGGGGCGGGGGTCGCGAGCGAGCGGCGCCGTCTCCTCGGCGGGGCGCTGACGCGGCTCGGCGGGGCGCGTGGCGGGGCGGCGGGGATCGGCGGGTCGCGATGCCGAGCGGCGCTCGTCGGGACGGCGCGGGGCGCGCTCGGCGGCGTCGGCCTCGGCCTCGGCGCCGCGCGGCGGCGGCTCGCTCCCTGGCGCAGCCGTCGAGGCGGGCTCCCGCTCCTCCTGCCGCGCGGGCCGCGGGCGCTGCGTCGCGCAGTAGGGACAGTTGCGCCAGGCGTGCTGCAGGAGCCGGCCGCAGCTCCCGCAGGGCTCGCGAAGCTGCGCGCGGCAGTGCGCGCAGACCATGAAGTCGTCGTGCACGGGGCGGCGGCACTGCGGGCACGCGGAGACCGCGTGGAGCTCGGAGAGCATCGCCTCCTGCTCCAGCTGGCGCTCATAGGACGCTTGCAGGGTGTGCGCGGGCCGCAGCACGAAGTAGAGCGGCAGGCCGAGGATCGGCAGCGCCAGGGCGATCGCGGCGGCGGTGAGCTGCGAGACGACGTCGCGGGTGCGCGAGCGGATGTCGCGGTAGACCCAGAGCACGGAGGCGATCCAGATCAGCGCGAGGTAGCTGCCGACGAGGAAGGCGGCCAGCCGGGCCGTCGACTCGACGTCGCCCCCCGGCCACCCGATGAGGATGTCCACTGTCGGGGCCTCCACTCCCCCCGCCGTCGGATCAGGCTACCGCACTTCTGCGCGACGGGGCAGCGCCGCTCCCGCCGCGCGACGCGGAGAGCAGGCGCCCGCTTCGCGCGCATGCTGCCCTGATCCGGTCGCGCGGTCGCTGCTCAGCGACGACGGTCGCCGAGCCCTCCAGCCCGACCGATGCGACGCACGAGCACGAGCGTCACCCCCGCAGGAGCGGCAGCACTGCTCCCTCCGCGCGACGCGGCGAGCGCGCGCGCGCGATGCGCGCCCCGGCTCGCCTGATCCGGTCGCGCGGTCGCTGCTCGGCGGCGGCGGTCGCCGGGCCCTCCAGCCCGCCACCGCAACGCACGAGCACGAGCGCGACCCCGGCAGGAGCGGCAGCCCCTCGAGTCCAGCGGAACGCTGGTGGTGGGTACAATGGGCGCATCCCCCGTGAGCGGAGCTCGATGACCGAGGCCCACGACACGCAGGCGGCGCTCTCGCTCGACATCGACGCGGAGCGCGGCGCCGCTGAGCGGTCAGCGCACGAGCCGGGCGCGCCCGACCGCAACGAGTCCGCCTCCTCCACACTGAACCCCGCCTCCACCCTGAATGCCGCGCAGCGCGAGGCCGTCGAGGCAGAGGGAGGGGCGCTGCTGATCCTGGCGGGGCCGGGGTCGGGCAAGACGCGCGTCATCGCGCACCGCATCGCGCACCTCGTGGGCGAGCGCGGGGTGCCACCGACGCGCATCCTCGCGGTCACCTTCACCAACAAGGCGGCGCACGAGATGCGGGAGCGGGTGGAGGCGCTGATCGGGGGGCGGGCGCGCGCGCTCACCCTCGGCACGTTCCACTCGGTGTGCGCGCGCATCCTGCGGCGCGAGGGGCAGCGCGTCGGCATCCCGCCGGAATTCGCCATCTACGACACCGACGACCAGCGGGCGCTCGTGCGCCGCATCGAGCGCGAGCTCCAGATCGACCCGCGCCAGTTCCCGCTGCGCGCCATGCTCTCCGCCATCTCCTCGGCGAAGAACGAGCAGGTCGACGCCGCCGCCTACGCGCAGGCCGTCGGGAGCTACCACGAGGAGATCGTGGCGCGCGTCTACGAGCGTTACGAGCACGCGTTGCGCCAGTCGGGCGCCGTCGACTTCGACGACCTGCTGCTGCTGGCGGTCCGTCTCTTCGACGAGCACCCCGAGGCGCGGCAGGCGTACGCGGAGCGCTACCTGCACGTGCTGGTCGACGAGTTCCAGGACACCAACCTCATGCAGTACCGGCTGGCGCGGCAGCTCGCCTCGGTGCACGGCAACATCACCGCGGTCGGCGACCCGGATCAGTCGATCTACTCGTGGCGAGCGGCGGACGTGCGCAACCTGCAGCACTTCCAGCGCGACTTCCCTGGCACGCGGCTGGTGCTGCTGGAGCAGAACTACCGCTCGACGGGGCACATTCTGCGCGCCGCGCACGCGGTGATCGCGCGGGCCGAGGGGCGGCCGGAGAAGGCGCTGTGGACGGAGAACCCCGAGGGCGAGCGCATCGGGCTGTGGGAGCTCGCCGACGGCGACGACGAGGGGCAGGCGATCGCCGCCGAGGTGCGCCGGCTGCTGCGCGAGCAGGGGCGGCGCCCCGCCGAGATCGCCGTCATGTACCGCACGAACGCGCAGTCGCGCGCCATCGAGGAGGCGTTCGTCGAGGGGGGGGTGCGCTACCGCATCGTCGGCGGCACGCGCTTCTACGACCGCCGCGAGGTGCGCGATCTGCTCGCCTACCTGCGCCTCGTGCAGAACGAGTCCGACACGGTGGCCTTCCAGCGCGTGGCCAACGTGCCGGCGCGCGGCATCGGCCCGCGCACGATCGAGGCCGTGCTGGCCGCGGCTGGCGAGCTCGGCGTCTCGCCGCTGGCCGTGGCGGCGATGGTGGCGCGCGGCGACCCCGACGCGGCGCTGCCGCAGCCGCGCGCCGACATCCGCCGCGCGCTGGGCGGCTTCGTCGTGGTGCTGGACGGCCTGCAGCAGGCGCGCGACGCCCTCCACGTCGCGGGGCTGCTGGAGGCGATCCTCGCCGCCACGCGCTACCGCGACGAGCTGACGCGGCTGGAGGACGACGACCCGGCGCGCGCCGAGGCCCGTTGGGAGAACGTGCAGGAGCTGCTGGCCGTCGCCACCCAGTACGAGGAGCTGGAGGAGGGCGCCTCGCTCTCCTCGTTCCTCGAGGAGGTGGCGCTGGTGGCCGACGTCGACGACCCCGACGCCGAGGTGCCGGACGCCGTGACGCTGACCACGCTGCACGCGGCCAAAGGGCTGGAGTACCCCATCGTCTTCCTCGCGGGGCTGGAGGAGGGCGTGCTGCCGCATCTGCGCGCCCTCGACGACCCGCCGCAGCTGGAGGAGGAGCGCCGCGTGCTCTACGTGGGCATGACGCGCGCTCAGGAGCGGCTCTACCTGCTGCACGCCCGCCGGCGCTTCCAGAACGGCGCCTACCGGGCGCACCCGGCCTCGCGCTTTCTCGGCGAGATCCCGGCCGCCGAGCTCACGCGGCCGGCCGACGGGCGCCGCGGGGCCGCGAGCCGCGCCGAGGGCTGGGCGGCCGCCCGGCAGCGCCGCGCCTCGCTGGGCGCGCGTGGCGGCGGGTGGCCGGGCACCGGACGCGACGACAGCGGAGCGGAGACGCCCGCCGAGCCCGCGTTCGCGCCGGGCGAGCGGGTGGTGCACGGGAGCTTCGGCGAAGGCGTCGTCGTCTCCTGCGAGACGCTTCCCGGCGACCAGCAGGTCACCGTCGCCTTCGAGGGCCGCGGCGTGAAGCAGCTGCTGCTCTCGTACGCCCCGCTCGCGCGCGCCTAGGCTGCCCGCGGCGCGGCGCAAGGCGCCGGGGCGAGCGCCTTCGGCGCGAGTGGTAGACTGCGGCCTCTCCCCGACATCGTCCGCCCCTCGGGGATCGGACAGGCCTGCGGGACTCCCCACCCGCGCCAGCGACGGAGGGCAGCCGGCGCCGGGCAGCACCGGGCAAGCTCCGCAGGCCGACGGCCCGCGGGGCGCGAGGGAGTTGGGGAGTGGACGTCTACCTGATCGTCGGAGCGGCCGTGCTCGCGGCTTCCGTCTCGCTGGTCGTTGGGTTCGAGTTGGCGCGCGTCATGCAGCGGCCGCGCGTCGCCACGGTGGAGGAGCCGAGCGCGCCTCGGCGGCACGTCCACAAGGGGCACGCCCGCGCGCTGCCGACCGTGGAGCCGGGCCCGCGTGCGATCCGCGCGCGCGGCGGCCGGCGCGACGCCGCCGGCTAGGGGGCCACGAGACGCTCGGCGCCGCCCAGCCCGAGGCGCCAGTGAGCCAGGTGGGCGCGCCTTCCCGGCGCGCACCCGGTCGGAGCCGCGCGCGTCAGCCCGAGGGGCCGCCCGAAGCAGCGTCGACCGGCGGTCGCGGGTCGCCCGGCGCGGGCCCGCCCTCGTCGCCCGAGCCGTCGCCGTCCCCGTTACCGCCGCGACCGAATTGCGTGCGCAGCTCGATCTGGCGAATCACGTCGCCGCGCGAGAGCAGCCCCACCAGCCGCCCATCGTCGAGGACCGGGAGCTGGTGCACGTCGTGCTCCTGCATCAGCCGCAGCGAGTCGATCACGCTGCTCCCGGGGGCGACCGTGATCACGCTCTCGGTCGGCACCATCACCGCCTCCACCGCCGTCGAGGGCCAGCGCTCGCGCGGCAGCTGCGCGATGTCGCTGGTGGTGACGAGCCCCACGATGCGCCCGCCCGCCTCGACGACGAAGGCGCGCTCCGCCGCCCCCAGCACGCGCTCCTCGACGAGCTGCTGCACCGTGATGCGCGCCGCGACGGGGGCGGGCGCCGGGCTCATCGCACGCTCCGCGACCACGTCGCGCAGCGTGCTCTCCACCAGCGTCTGCGCGTACGCGCCGTCCGCGGCCGACTTCAGGAAGAGGCCGATAAGCACGTACCAGAGGCCGGAGACGCCCACGGTGAGCACCGTGAGCAGCCCGAGCGCCATCAGCGCGTAGGCGAGGACCGTGCCACCCCTCGCGGCGACGCGCGTGGCGCGCAGCTGGTCGCCGGTGCGCGCCCACACCAGGGAGCGGAAGACGCGCCCGCCGTCCAGCGGGAACCCCGGCAGCAGGTTGAAGACGCCGAGGATCGCGTTGATGACGGCGAGGTAGCCCGCCACCACCGCGGCGTCGCTCCCGCCTGCCGCCACCCACGCCGCGCCGAAGACGACGGCGAGCCCCCACGAGGCGAGCGGCCCCGCGATCGCCACGCGGAACTCCTGGCCGGGCGAGCGCATCTCCCCGCCCAAGTTGGAGACGCCGCCGAAGATGAACAGCGTGATCGACGGCACCTCCATGCCGTAGCGCTGCGCGACGATGGCGTGCGAGAGCTCGTGGACGAGCACCGAGACGAAGAAGAGTGCGCTGGTGATGAGCGAGGCGCTCCAGCGCTGCGTCGCCGTCGAGTCCTCGAACGCCTCGCCGAAGAAGCCCTCGGCCAGCGAGTAGCTGAGCAGGCCGAAGATCAGCAGCCACGACCAGTGCACGCGGATCTCGATGCCGCGCACGCGCCCCAGCACCAGCCCCGAGGTCAGGTCCATGCGTGGAGGATACGCGCCCGCGGAGAACGGGCAGGCGGCCGCCGTCGCACCGCCGCTAGCCGCCGAGCAGCCGCGCGAGCGCCGCGTCGTCGACGGCGGCGGCCATCAGCTCGCCGACGCGCTCCACCTTCGCCTCGCCGGCCAGCGGCGTGCTCGCGAACGTCCCCTCGATCTCGCGCACGGTCTCGACGGTGCCCTCGGGGGCGAGCAGCAGCGTCGTCTCGCGGCTCGACGCCACGCGGTCGAGCAGGTAGGGGCTGGGGTCGGAGCCGCCCGAGAGGATGAGGCAGCTCGCCCCGGAGCGCAGCGCGCCCAGCGCGATGTCGACCTTCTCGGCCCGCGTGACCACTGCCGTCCGCGGGTGCCGCTCGAAGTAGGAGACGTCCGTCGCGTCGTGCGAGACGGCGCCGACGAGAATGTGCTCGACGATCGCGGCGTCGCCGTCGCGCGAGCGGATGCGAGCACGCGCGTCCCCGCTCGCCTCGATCAGCCGCCCCACCGTCGGCGCGGCGAGCAGGCGGTCCTCGGGCAGCCGCAGCGCGCCGTCCGCGCCCGGCGCACCCGCGCGCACGCGGGTGCGCAGCAGCTCGCCGGCGGCGGGCGGGGTCGCCGCCGCCCCCTCGGGCGCGACGAGCAGCGCGCGCGCGCCCAGCAACGCGGCCAGCGCCTCCAGATCCGCGCCGGGAGGCGCCTCGACGATGCGCACGGAGTCAACGGTCGCCGGCGCGGCCGCGAGCGCGGCGGCGGCGAGCGGCGCGCCCCCGCCCTCGGCGAAGTCGAGCGAGGCATAGAGCTCGGCGTCGGCGTCGGCGCGCGCGTCGCCGGCCAGCCGCTCGATGCGGACGGGGCGGCCCGCGTGCGCGAGCCGATGCGCCAGCCCGACGGCGACCGTCGTCGCCCCCGCACCCTGCTCGGCGCCACCGACGATGAGAACCGGCATCGCCCCCCCACCGGCACCGCGCCCGCGCGACGGCGTCGATCCCCACGTGAGCGGCAGAATTGGTGCCGAGGGCCAGAATCGAACTGGCGACACCACGATTTTCAGTTCTGCCCGGTCCGTTCACCCGAGGCCTGAGCGGTCCGCCCGTGAGTTTGGCGGCGGGCTCTCCCGGTCGCAAGCGTCCGCCCGAGAACGGGGCAGTTCGCGGCGCGTTGGTGCAATGGTTGGTGCACTGCGCTGGGAGCCGGCGAGGGCGCTGCGGAGGGCTGTCGTGGCGATCAGGGCTCTGCGATTCGCGATCGGAGCCCCGGATGCGTCCCGGAGCGCTCGCTTCATGGTCGTCGCCGACCTGAACTCCGAGCGCGTCTACATCTTCGCGCGGAACCTTGGAGGGGCGCTCAAGGCCAGCCTGCACCCGAACACCGAGTGGCGCATCGCGTTCGACCGCGACTACGCCGAGAGCGAGGACTTCGAGCGGAGGGTCGGACTCGAGGATCGCCTGATCGTGTCGTGGCCTCGTCCGGCGCCGCTCTACCCCGGCCTCACGCTAGGGTTCCGGGTGCTGGTGGTGCCCGACCCCGAGCCCCGCGACGAGGTCCCCCACGCGGCTACCCTGTGGTGTCCGACTCCGCCGGAGGGTGAGCTGGCCGTCTTCGGCGTGTTTCTCGAGACCGACGCGGGGGCCTTCGACGTCTGGCAATCGCGGCAAGCGAAGCCGACTGAGGTCCTTGCGCGCGTCCCGAGGGCCGGCAGGGAGGATGTAGTACTCGCCTACGCCTACGAGTCCATCGTCAGAGTGCAGCCCGAGGTGCGGACGATGACCGTGCCGCCTGTAGTTCCCACGTAGGTTGTTGACAGGATGAGGGGCCTCGCCCGCTGCTGTGTGTGACAGCACGGCAGTAGCGAGGAGAGGACACCCTCATGGCCCATCGTAACGCGCGGCTGACGCCGCTGACCCGACTCGAGCTCGTGCGGGAAGTGGACGCCGGCTGGCCCCAGGCTGAGGTCGCTCGCCACTTCCGCGTCTCCCGCCACACCGTTGCCAAGTGGCTGGGGCGCTTCCGGGCGGAGGGAGCGGCAGGGCTCGAGGACCGCAGCTCCGCCCCGCGCGCGCATCCCCGGCGCACGCCGCCCGAGCTGGAGCGACGCATCTGCGCCGTGCGACGCACGCAGGGATTCGGGCCGCATCGCATCCAGTGGGCGCTCGGGGTCGCCCGCTCCACGGTCTACGCCGTGCTGCGGCGCCGCGGCCTCAACCGGCTCGACCGCCTGCACCGCGTCACCCGGGAGCCGGTCCGCTACGAGCACGACGCCCCCGGCGACCTGCTGCATCTCGACGTGAAGAAGCTCGGGCGCGTCCCCGAGGGCGGCGGCAAGCGAATGGCGCCTGGCTTCGCCGAGACGCGCTCCGGGCCGCATTCGCGGCGTTCGCTGGGGCTGGAGTACCTACACGTCGCCGTCGACGACCACAGCCGTTACGCCTACGTCTCCGTCCTGCCCGACGAGCGTGGCGCGAGCTGCGCCGCCTTCCTCGAGCAGGCGCTCGCGGCCTTCCGCCGGCGTGGCGTGCGCGTGCGCCGGGTCCTGACCGACAACGCGAAGGCCTACACCGTCGCCCGCAGCTTCCACGGCGCCGCCGCTGCCGCAGACGTGCGGCTGTCGCACACGCGGCCCTACCGCCCGCAGACGAACGGCAAAGCCGAGCGTTTCATCCAGATCCTGCAGAACGAGTGGGCCTACGCCCGCCCCTACCGCTCCAACGCCGAGCGGCTGCGCCAGCTCCCACGCTGGCTCTACCGCTACAATCACCGCCGACCGCACGGCGGCGTCGGCGGGGCCGTCCCCGCCTCCCGCCTGTGAACAACCTTCCTGGGTAGTACAGCTAGCCGCCGCCGCTGCGGGTTGGTGCAGTAACAGGTACACCCCGGCGAGCGAGCGACGAGAGAGGGCCCGTCGCAGGGGCCCCCTCAGATACGAGATATTGGTGCCGAGGGCCAGAATCGAACTGGCGACACCACGATTTTCAGTCGTGTGCTCTACCGACTGAGCTACCTCGGCACGCGACCGAATCCGTCGACGGCGCACGTCACGCCGTGGTCCTCCGGAGGGAAGCCCGCCGCGCGGCACGCCCGCGGAATCGTACCCAGCGACGACCTACTCCACAACGTGAGGGCGCGCCACGGGCGCGCGCCCCGGACACGGCAGGCGGGGCCGCCATCGCCTCGCCCGCCCCCATGTTCGGCGGCGCGTGCGAGCCGACGATCCAGTCATGGAGCTTTCACTCATCCGTCGTGCGTCGGCCGCGGTCAGGCGCGGCGGACCACTGCTGGGCGTGGCCACAGCGCTGCTGCTGGCCGCTGCCTGCGGGGGCTCGACCGGCTCCGCCGACGTCGAGGGGGCGGCGAGCGGGCAGCCCCCGGCCACGACGAGCAGCGCCGAGTCCGCGGCGCCCGCCGCTACCTCGACGCCCGACCCTCCCCCGTCGACCTCGGTCGGCGGCGCGCCGCCGATGGTGCTCTACGGCCCGGCGGCGAGCAACGCGCAGGTGCTGGTGCTCGTGAACGGCGCCGAGTGCGAGACCGCCGAGGTGGTCCCAACTCCGAGCAGCGCGACGGGCTACCTGTGGATGTCCCAGATCGAGAGCGGGCAGTGCGGCGCCAGCCGCGGAGCCGCGCTCAGCTTCCTGCTGAACGACGCCGCCACCAACGAGACGCTGGTCTGGATCGCCGGTGGCGTCCCGCCCAACGTCACCGTCGGCGTCTCGCTCACGGAGCGCGGCGCCGCGCTACTAGATCTGGTCGCCGTTCGCTATCGGGCCGATCGTGCCGCACTCCAGCAGCAGCTTGATGTTGTCGAGGGCGCCCGAGCCGTTGAGCGCCTCCGTCATGTGGGTGACCCCGTGATGGGACACGTCCACGACGGCCGACTTGTTGTCGCCGCTCGTCGGCGGGATGGCGACGAAGGCACCACCGCCGACGCCGAACATGAGGATCGCTCCGCCGCCCGCCTCGGTCGCCTCCACGTCAAGGACCTCGATGCTCGCGATCCGCACGTGCCCAAGCCCGCCGATTCCAGCGCCGGTAGCTGTCGAGAGATAGGCACCCGGGCCGAAGTGCGTGAAGTCGAAGGTCAGCGTCTGGCCGAGCTTGCCCGCGAGGTCGTCGGGGTCGGAGCCGTCGAGGTCCTCGCTCACGATCAGCGTCGTGCCGAGCGCAGGTGCTTCGAGATCCCAGTCCTCACCCGTGCAGCCACTCGCGCACAGCGAGTCGTAGATCATCGCGGCGTTGCCACCGACCAGCGGGTTGAGCCCGGAGACCGTGATGAAGCCGGCCACCGGCGCGCCGCTGATGCCCGAGCCGCTCGACAGCACGGCCACCGTGCTGCCGGGCGAGATGCCCTCGAAGTCGATGAGAGCGCAGATACCCTTCGAGCCTGCTGTGGACCTCATACTCGGCAATGCCGCCGTCCGTATCGAGGACGAGGACGCAGTCGGCTGCGCTTTTGCCCGTGACCTCAACGTAGCCCGCGACGGGCGCCTCGGTGACGCCGTACACGCCGAGCGGAACGCCCTGGATGACCAGAACGCCCCCGTCGTCCGCGCAGGGATCTCCGAGGAAGTACGGGTGCAGCTCGAAGCAGAAGCTGGTTAGGGGCTCATCGCCGCTGTCGAGCAGCTTCGTGATCGTGATGGTGCCGACCCCGAGCCTGTTGTGGACCTCGCAGTCCAACTACTGGCCACCGGTTGTGAGCGTGAGCGTGCCACAATCCGCTGCGCCCTTCCCAGTGGCGTCGGTCCAGCCCGCCTGCTTCTTCGTCTCAGTAGCCGTGTAGGGGCCGAGCGGGAGGTTGTCGAAGACCGCCTCGCCGGTGGTGATGTCGGCGCAGACCTCGCCGTTGATGTCGGGAGTCAGGGTGAAGCAGAAGTCGCTAAGGGCCACAGGGCATGCCGGACTTTCGAGGCGCTTCGTGATGGTGATGGTGCCGGTGGAAGGTGGCAGCTCGGCCGCCTCTTCGCATGGCAGGCTTCCGACCCCGATGCTCGCGGGGGTGCCCGCCTGCGTTCCGGTAAGGGACGGTCCGCTGGGGTTCAGGATGGTCACGCCGCCGACCGTGATCGTGCTTCCACTAATGGCGACGAGGTCGCCAAGGGCGCCACCAGAGAGCCCGATCGTCGCGTCCGTGAGATCGACCAGAGCCAAAGTGATAGTAGTGCCGAGAGCAATGTTCGGGAAGCCCGTGTCTTCCACCCTGATGTTGGCGCCGACGAAGCTGAAGTCGGCAAACTCGTCGCCATCAGCAGTGCCGAAACTGCCAGTCGTCACGCGAGCCGAGATGCTTCCGGATCCGGTTCCGCCGCAAGATATGATATCGGCGAAGTCGCCAACGATCGTATTTCGTGAGGCGAGGGTTATCTGGCCACCGGCGGAGACAAGGTTGCTTCCTGTGACGTCGACCACTCCCGGCGCGTTCACCTTCAAGGTGTGAAAGAAGCCGGACGTCGTCCGCAAGTCAACGCCAACGGCTGTGATGTCTCCGACGGTTCCGGTGTTGCTGTTATTTGCCACGGTTAGGTTGCCGGAGGTCGTGATGTCAGTGTCGATGAGTATGTCGCCGTCGGCACGGACGGTCAGGCTGCCGGTGATGGTGATAGGACCGGCGCCTGCGGGGATAACGACTCCTGCCCCCGGGATCACCGTTGTGTAGACGACTTCGGCCACGGTCGTGTCGAAGGTGCCGTCAGTCAGCTCGGTGCCGGTCAGCTCGACGTCGCCCGTGTCGAAGACCTAGTTGTTGTTGGCATCGACGTAGGCGTTGTTCGGCTCCACCGCCTCCGCCGGTGTCGGGCTGACGCCCACCATGAGCAGTCCGGCCACCACTCCCGCGAGGGCGACTCCTGCGAGCCGCCGCGCCAAACCGAATCCATTAGGTATGTCGTGGATGGGGCACCCCGTCTTCCTTCTCACCACTGGGGTGCACCGTCGAGTCTGGGTGGTGAGCAAAGGTGGAGACGAGGCGGCACGGAGGTGCTCGTTCGCCCGATTCGTCGAGTTGTGGCACCGGGGAGCGCGGGCGGCGAGGTGCGGAGAGGCGGGGGCGCTGCTAGCGTTCGCGACTCCGAGAGGCAGGAGGGCCGCGGGTGCTGACGGACGGCCGCACGGTGCCCGCGGGAGCAACGCTTCAGGCGGATGTCTGCATCGTGGGCGCGGGCCCGGCGGGGCTAACGGTCGCATCCGAGCTCGCCCGGCGCGGCCGCACGGTCGTGCTGCTGGAGCGCGGGGGCGGGGCCGCCGAGCCCAGCGTCGCGCCACCCCGCTTCGAGGTGCGCGGCCCGGTCCCCGCCGACGAGTGGCATCCCGCCAGCGGCGCGGGCCTCGGCGGCTCGGGCCGGCTGTGGAGCGACGCGATCGGGCTGCGCTCGCGCCCGCTCGAGGGCTCCGACTTCCGCGAGCGCGCGTGGGTGCCGCACTCCGGCCGGCCCTTCGATCGGGCGCACCTGGAGGCGGACTACCGGACGGCCCACGGCCTGCTGGGCCTCGGCCCGTTCGAGTACGCCGACGACGATGTCCCAGCCCCCGGCGGGGAGACCCCAGCCCTCGGCGGGGGGAGCGCAGGCCTCCGCGCGCTCACCTTCCGGCAGGCCTCGCCCACGGCCTTCGCGGGCGTGGCCGAGCGCACGGTGGCGTCGGAGCGGGTGCACGCGCTGCTGCACAGCGACGCCGCGCCGCCCGTCGTCGAAGCGGGGACGCGCGGCGTCGCCGCGATCGAGGTCGACGCGGGCGGGCGCGCCTTCACCGTGCGCGCGCACTACTTCGTGCTGGCGCTCGGCGGCATCGAGAACGCGCGCGCGCTGCTGCTCTCGGAGCGCCGCGCGGGGCGGCCGCTGGGCAACGAGCACGGTCTCGTCGGGCGCTACTTCATGGAGCATCCGCACCTCATGGTGGGCGCGCTCCACCCGCCCACGGGCAGGGCGTCCGCAATCGCGGCCGGCGCCGCGTGGAGCACCGAGGGGCAGGTGACGCTCGTCCGGATGCTGAGCCTCACCGAGGCGACGACCCGCGAGCGCGAGTTGCTGGGCGCCACGTTCGAGCTCGGCCGCCGGCCGGCGCCGGCGATCCGCGGCGGACGCGCCCTGACGACGGTGCACGCCGTCCGCGAGCGCTTCGGCCGCGGCGCGCCCCGGCGGCTGCTCGTCCCGCCGCTGCTGAGCCTGCTGCGCCGACCGCACGAGGCGGCGGGCTACGCGCTCGCGCGGCTGCTGCGCCGCTACGGCGACGAGGCGATCTTCCTGCACGCGGTGACGGAGCAGGCGCCGAGCCCCGACTCGCGCGTCACGCTGGCGCGCGCCACCGACGAGCGAGGCGATCCGCTCGCGCGCGTCGAGTGGCGCCTCGGCGCGCAGAACGTGCGCTCGCTGTCGGACGCGCTCGCGCTGCTCGGCGAGCGCGCGCGCGACGCCGGAATGGGCGAGCTGCGCCCGATCGTCGAGCGCGACGAGCAGCCGCCGTGGATGGCGGGCGGCAGCCACCATATGGGCACCACGCGGATGCACGACGACCCCCGCCGCGGCGTCGTGGATGCCGACGGCCGCGTCCACGGCGCCGGCAACCTCTACGTCGCGGGCTCCTCGGTCTTCCCCACGGGCGGCTTCGCGAACCCGACGCTGACCATCGTGGCGCTGGCCTCGCGCCTCGCTCGCCACCTGCACGCCGAGCTCGGACGGGAGCCCGGGCCGGCGTGACGCGCCCCTAGCGCCAGCGCATCGAGGCGCGGGCGGCCCGCTGCTCGCGGGCGCTCTTCTCCGCCCAGCGATCGAGGAACGGCGCGCCCAGCAGCTCGCGAGCGTCCGCCCAGCGCATCGGTGCGCGCCGCTCGCCCCCCGCGCCGAGGCTCGCGCGCTCGCGCACGGCGACGAGGTAGGCGGTCGCGTCGCCGAGGTCGGAGGCGTCCAGCACCTCGCACGCCAGGTAGCCGACGCCGCCGGGGAAGATCGGATCGCCGGCGGCCGTCGTGCGCAGCTCGATGCCGTCGAGCTTCGCGTCGTCGTCGCGGCCGGAGCGCAGCCCCAGCGGCTCGAGCAGCGGCAGCTGCTCCGCGGCCAGCAGCGTGACAGCGAGCGTCCCCGACTCCGCGACGAGGTCATGCGTGAGGTTGGTGCGGTGCAGCACCACGAGCAGCCGCGGGCGCTCCGGCACGATCGACGCGCCGAAGACGGAGACGCAGATCTGCGCGTTGGGGCGGCAGGCGGCGTCGTGGCCGCCGACGGCGGTGAGCGGCGACCAGAAGTGCGAGAGCAGGTCGGGCGCCGCGCTCGATGCGGCGCTGGCGTCGGCGCCCCCGTCGAGGCTCGCATCGGCGCTCACGGCGTCACATGACGAGGAGCGACGACGGCGGCGGCGGCGGCTCCTCACCGCGCAGCACCCGCAGCACCTGCTCGTGCAGGGCGCCGTTCGAGCTGATCGCGTGGCCGATCTCGAGGCTCGCCGCCCCGCCGACGTCGGTCAGGCGGCCGCCCGCCTCCTCGAGGATCGGCACGAGCGCGGCGATGTCCCACGCCGCGACCTCGGGATCGAGCATCAGCTCCGCCGAGCCCTCGGCGACGAGGCAGTGGCCCCAGCAGTCGCCGTAGCCGCGCTGCCGCCAGCTCGCCTCAAGCAGGGCGGGCGCGCGGCCGCCCCACATGCGCATCGTCTCCCGATAGGAGCCGAAGATGACGTGCGCCTGCTCGATGCTGTGGACGGTGGAGACGTGGATGCGCTCGCCGGCGCCGGAGCCTCGCCGCCCGTCGGGGAGCCGCCCGCGGTAGGCGCCGAGGCCGCGGCCCGCCCACCAGCGCGTGCCGAGCGCGGGCGCCGAGGCGACGCCGACCTCGACGACGCCGGCGCGCTCGCAAGCGACGAGCGTCCCCCACACCGGCACGCCGCGCGCGAACGAGTGCGTGCCGTCGATCGGGTCGAGGATCCAGCGCGCCGGCGCCTCGGGCGCTCCCGCCAGCCCCTGCTCCTCGCCGAGGACCGCGTGCTCGGGGAAGCGCGCCTCGATGCGGCGCCGAAGCTCACGCTCCGCCGCCTCGTCGGCCTCCGTCACCAGCGAGCCGTCGCGCTTGCGCCGCACCTCGCCGCCCGCGCGGAAGGCGGGCAGCGTCACGGCGTCGGCCGCGTCCGCCAGCTCCAACGCGAACGCGAGCAGCTCGGCGGTGGTCGGCTCGGCGCCGGCCCCGCTCGCCCCGGCCTCCCGCGTGCTCGTCCCGCTCACGCGGTCAGCGTCCCCTTCGTCGAGGGCACGCGGCCGGCGAGCCGCTCGTCGGGGCGGGTGGCGGCGTCGAGGGCGCGGCCCAGCGCCTTCATCGCCGCCTCGGCGACGTGGTGGTCGTTCGCCCCGGCGAGCTGCCGCACGTGCAGCGTGGCGCGCGCGCCCACCGCCAACGAGCCGATGACGTGCGGCACCAGCTCGGTCGGCGCCTCGCCGATGCGCTCGCCCGTGAAGTCGAGGTCGACGGCGGCGTAGGGGCGCCCCGAGAGGTCGACCACGGCCTGCACCAGCGCCTCGTCGAGCGGCACGGTGGCGTCGCCCATGCGCACGATGCCGGCGCGCTCGCCCAGCGCCGCGTCGAACGCCTGCCCGACGGCGAGCGCGACGTCCTCCATCGTGTGGTGGGGGTCGACCTGCAGGTCGCCCTCGCAGCGCACGCGCAGGTCGAAGCGGCCGTGGCGCGCGAACGCCTCCAGCATGTGGTCGTAGAAGCCGACGCCCGTGCGCGCCTCGCCCGCGCCCGAGCCGTCGAGGTCGAGCTCCACCTCGACGCGCGTCTCGCCCGTCTCGCGCCTCAGCGACGCGCGCCGCGAGCCCGTCTGCGTCTCGGTTCCCGTGGTCATCGCTCGCCCTCCCCTGTGCCCGCCCGTGTGCCCGCCAGCTCGCCCGACGTCGCGATCGCCTCGAGCGCCGCGAGCAGCGCGTCCGTCTCCTCCGGCCGTCCCGCGGAGATGCGCACGTGCCGCCCGAGGCGCGGGTCCGCGAAGTGGCGCACCAGCACGCCGCGGCGGCGCAGCGCCTCCCACAGCGCGCGCCCGGCGTCGGCGGGCGGCGGCGCGTCCGAGTCCGGCGCCCGCGTCACCTCGACCAGCGCGAAGTTCGCCGCCGAGGCGTGCGCGCGCAACCAGCCCGTCTCCGCTAGTGCGGCCGCCAGGCGCTCGCGCTCGGCGACCAGCGCGCAGGTGCGCTCGTCGAGCAGCGCGCGCGCCTCGAGGCTCGCGAGCGCGGCCGCCTCCGCCGCCACGCTCACCGAGTACGGCTGCTTCACCACCATCAGCGCCTCCGCCAGCGCGGGCGGCAGCGCCGCGTAGCCCACGCGCAGCCCCGCCAGCCCCGCCCACTTGCTGAAGGTGCGCAGCACGATGAGCGGCGCGCCCGCCGCCGCCTCGGCCGCCATCGATGGCGCCGCGACGGAAGGCGCGCCCGCGAACTCGACGCCCGCGAACTCGATGTAGGCCTCGTCGAGCAGCAGCAGCGCGCCGCCTTCCGCCGCGACGCACAGCAACGCGTCGAGCAGCGGGCGTGGCACCAGCTCGCCCGTGGGGTTGTTGGGCGAGGCGAGCACGATGAGCTTGGCGCGCCGCGCCTCCGCAAGCAGCGCATCCTCGTCGAGCGCCCAGTCGGCGCCGTCTCCCGCGCTCCCCGAGCCGAGGCGCGGCACCTCGACGAGGCGCGCGCCGGCCTGCTCGGCGTCGAAGGCGTACATGCCGAAGGTCGGCGGCGCGACCACGACGCGATCGCCGGGCTCCACCACGCAGCGCACCACGAGGTCGATCAGCTCGTCGGCGCCCGCGCCCGCGACCACGGCCGCCGGCGGCACGCCGAGGTGCGCGCCCAGCGCCTCGCGCAGCCGGCGCTGCTCCGGATCGGGGTAGCGGTGCGCCTCGACGCCGCGCAGCGCCTCGAGCGCCGCGGGAGCGGGACCGTAAGGGTTCTCGTTGCCGTCGAGCTTCACGATGCGCGCCGCGTCGAGGCCGTAGCGCCGCGCTACCTGCTCGGGCGACTCGATCGCGGCGTACGGCGCGAGCGCGCGCAGCCGCGAGCGCAGCAGCGCGCGCGGATCGCCCGGCGCCGAACCGGCGACGGCGTCGGGCGCGGGGCCGCCTGGTGGCGAGGCCATCAGCGCCCCTCCAACCGCAGCTCGACGGCGCGCGCGTGCGCGGTCAGCCCCTCGGCGCGCGCGAGCGTGGCGGCGTAGCCGCCGAGGCGGTGCAGGTCAGCATCCGACAGCGCCACCGTCGAGGTGATCTTGAGGAAGTCGAAGACGGTGAGCGGCGAGGCGAAGCGCGCCGAGCCGCCCGTGGGCATGACGTGGCTGGGTCCCGCGGTGTAGTCGCCCAGCACCTCGGGCGTGCTCTCGCCCAGGAAGAGGCCGCCCGCCGCCTCCACCCGCGACGCCAGCCGCTCGGGCTCGCGGGTGAGCAGGCAGAGGTGCTCGGGCGCGAACTCGTTGGCGAGCGCCAGCGCCTCGTCGAGGTCGGCGGCGACCACGGCGCCCCCGCGCGCGATCGCCGCGCGCGCGATCGACTCGCGCTCCAGCCGGGGGAGCTGCCGCTCCACCTCCGCCGCCACGGCCTCGGCCTGCGCGCGGTCGGTGGTGATCAGCACCGGCGTCGCCAGCGCGTCGTGCTCGGCCTGCGCTAGCAGGTCGGCGGCGCAGAGGTCGGCGGCCGCGCTGCCGTCGGAGAGCAGCAGCGTCTCCGTCGGCCCGTAGAGCGCGTCGATGCCCACGCGACCGTAGAGCTGCTGCTTCGCCAGCGTGACGAAGAGGTTGCCGGGGCCGACCACGATGTCGACGCGCGGGATGCTCTCCGTGCCCAGCGCCAGCGCGGCGATCGCCTGCGCCCCCGACGCGCGCACGACGCGCGTCACCCCCGCGAGCGAGGCCGCCACGAGCTTCAGCGGGTGCACGGAGCCGTCCGCGCGCGCGGCGCTGGCGCCCACCCGCTCGCGCACGCCGGCGACGGCGGCGGGCACGGCCGCGTGGATCACGGAGGAGGGGAGCACGGCGTCGCTGCCCGGCATGTAGACACCGGCCGAGTCCAGCGGGCGCACGCTCATCCCCAGCCCGTGCCGCGCGAAGGGGCGCGGGCCGTGCTCGCGCTGCAGCTCGTGGAAGCGGCGCACGCGCTGCGTCATGAACTGGAGCGCCTCCAGCAGCTCGACGGGCGTCTCCTCGAAGGCGGCGCGCGTCTCCTCGGGCGCCACGTCGAGCGGCGCCTCGGCCGAGCCGTCGAAGGCGCGCGAGTAGCGGATCACCGCGGCGTCGCCCTCGCGCTCCACGTCCGCGACGATGCGCGCGACCGCGGCCGCCGCGTCGAGCTCCTCGCCCAGCACCTCGCGGATGCGCTCGCGAACCGGCTCCGGCAGCTCGGCCTCGGCCAGCGGGCGGCGACGCAGCACGGTGGCGCGCGCCTCCTCGGCGCCCTCCACGATGCGCAGCGCGGGCGCCTCGGCGGGAGCGGGTGAGGCCGGCGCCGCGTCCGGCGCGGGGGTGGCGGCCGCGTCGCTCACGCGGCCCCCTCCCACGCGAAGTACGACGCGAGGCGCTCGACGCAGGCGTCGGCCGCCTCGGCCCAGAACGCGCGCATCCGCTCCTCCGTCACCACCGCGATCGCCTCCGCGGCGAGCCCCGGCCCGCGCGTCAGCTGCTCCTCGATCGCCGCGTCGTCGAGGCCGGCGCGGCCCAGGTGGATGCGCAGCATGCGCGGGAAGCGCTCGTAGGTGGGCGGCTGGGCGGCGATCTCCGCGACCACGCCGCGCCAGCGCGACAGCTCCGACTCGGCGAGGAACGGCACGCTCGGCCCGCCCTCCTGCTCCGCCAGCGCGCCGCAGATCTCGGCCATCGCCGCCGCGTCCTCGCGCTCGCGACGATCCATCTCGAACTGCAGCGCGCGATCGAGCACGTCGCGGCGCGGGTCGCCCGCGCGCGGGGAGCGCTCCCCGAACTCGCTGCGGTAGATGCCCTCGATGTAGCGCTCGTCCATCACCAGGTGCGTGACGTAGCCCGCCAGGAAGGCCGGCGTGGGGCGCGGCAGCGCGACGGGCGCGCCCAGCTCCGGGTACGCGCGCGCCATGCGCCCGATCGAGTCCTGCGGCTGGAAGTCGTCCAGCTCGTAGAAGTGCGTCTCGCGGCGGTCGCGGCGCGTGATCGCGCGGATGTCGGGCGCGGTCGCGCCAAGGTAGTAGGCGCCGCGGTCGGCGTCGATCGCCTCCTGGCGCAGCCGATCGGCGACCCGCCGCGCCACCGCGAGGTGCGAGCCGAGCGAGGGCACAGCGCTACCCCCCGGGCGCGGCGGCATCCGCGAGCCGCCGCACGAGCTCCGCGCGCAGCTCGCCGCGCCGGCCGGGCGGCTGCTCCGCGTGCCCGATCGCGCAGTTGGTGGACTCCATGACCACGTCAATCATACGCAGGCCGTTGGCGCGCAGCGTGGTGCCCGTCTCCGTCCCCTCCAGCAGGATCTCGGCGTCCTCGGGCACGAAGCCCTCGGAGGCGCCGGCGATCGGGATCACGCGATAGCGGCCCAGGTGCCGGTCACGCGCGTACTGGTCGGCGAGCGCCGCGTACTCGGACGCGAGGCGGATCACCCGCCCCGGGTCGTCGCGGCGCCAGTAGGCGATCGCCTCCTCGATGCTCGCCGCCGGCAGCGCCTCCGGCACCACCGCGCCCAGCCGGTAGACGCTGCGCCGCAGGTCGCACAGCTCCACGACCGGCGAGGCCGGGAAGATCGCGCCGTAGACCGCCAGCCAGTCGCGGCCCGTGAGCGCGAGGTCGAAGAGCCCGAGGGCGACGGCGCGCGGCATGTCCTGCGGCCGCATCACCTTCACCTCGACGCCCTCGATGCTCGAGGTGGGGTGGCGCACCGCCCGCCCCTCCTCGTAGCCCTCGAAGGCGATGCCCGCCTCGGCGAGCGCCGCGACGGTGTGGCGCTGCGCGTGCCCGTCGGGCACGGCGACGCGCAGCGTCTCGCGCGCGCCGCTCCCCGCGCGCCCCGAGCGCAACCCCGAGCGCAGCCCCGGGCGCAACGCCAGCGGCGCGGGATCGACGGGGCCGTCCGCGCCGCCCGCACCCCCCTCCTCCGCCCCACCGCCCGCGGGCAGCGCCAGCAGCGGCGCGAGCGCCTCCGCGAGGTCGCGACGCTCGAGCGCCTCGCGGTTGCCGACCAGCCAGGCGCTCCCCCGGTGCAGCGGCGCCAGCTCCGCCAGCCCCTCGGCGCGCGCGGCCTCGGCGGTGACGACCGCCACGTCGGCGTCCTCGGGCGGCCACGCCTCGGCGTTCGCCCACACCTCGATCAGGCGGTGATCGGGCACGCGCGCCCGCGCGAGGAAGCGCGCCGCGAGGTTCGGCAGCTCCGTCGCGACGCGCAGCACGCCCGCGTCCGCGAGCCCGCCCAGCGTGGTGCCGGGCGCGCCCGCGACCACCAGCCGCCGCTCGCCGACGTCCAGCGGCCGCAGCGGCACAACGGAGTCGTGCGGGTAGCGCACCAGCAGCTCGTCGATCCACGCGCGTCCCGTGACGCCGAGGTCGTAGTTGCCCAGCGCCACCTGGATCGGGATGTCGGCCTCGGAGAAGACGCGCACGCGCAGGCGCGGCCGCCCCTCCACCTCGAAGCGGTACGAGCGCGATCCGTCGCCGTAGCCGGGCACGCGGAAGCCGCTCGCCGCCAGCCGCTCCGCGAGAGCGTCGCGTAGCTCACCGCGCGGCAGCGCGACGCGGATCTCGCCGTCGCGCGCGCCGACCTCGCCGATGGGGGCGCTCATCGCCCGCCCTCGTCGCTGCTCGGCGCGGCGGCGGGCGCGAGCTCCGCGAGGCGCAGCAGCTCGGCGCCGAAGCCCGACGCAGGGACGGCCCGCCCGCCCAGCGCCTCGGCCAGCCCGTCGTAGCGCCCGCCCGCCAGGCACTCCGCATCGCCCGCGAGCATGCGGAAGGTGACGCCCGTGTAGTACTCGAAGTTGCGCGCGGTGGCGGGACGCACGCGGTACGGCGCGCCCGCGCCGTCCAGCACCGCGGCCGCCGCGGCGAGCTCGTCGAGCGCGGGCGCCGCGTCGGGGAGCACGGGGAGCAGCGCCGCCCGCAGGTTCGCGATGTAACCGGCGCCGCCACCATCGACCTCCAGCAGCAGCCGCAGCGCGGGCGCCGCCCGCGGGTAGGCGGCGGCGAGCTCCGCGGTCACGCCGCCGTCGCCGTCGAGCACGCGGTCGAAGGCCGCGAGCTGCTGCGTGGCGTCGAGGCCCGCCGCGGCGAAGGCGGCGCGCACGATGCCGGCGTGCGCGATCTCCACGCGCGGCGCCAGGCCCAGCGCGCGCAGCAGCTCCAGCGCCAGCTCCAGCAGCTCGCCGTCGCCCGCGGGCGCGCCGTGGCCGAAGAGCTCCACGCCGGCCTGCCAGCGCTCGCGGTCGCCCTCGCCCGGCATGAAGCGATAGACGGGCTGCACGTAGCAGAGCCGCGCCGGCGCCTCGCTCGCCGCGCCCGCGCTCGGCCCCGCGCTCGGCTGCTGCTCGAGGAACCAGCGCGCCGCGGGGACGGTGCCGTCCGGCCGCAGCACGACGCGCTCGCCGCTCCAGCCGTCCCAGTCGAGGAAGGAGTAGACGCGCTCCAGCAGCTGAGGGGAGAGCGTGCCGGCCGCCGTGAAGAGGTGCAGCGGCTCGATGGTGGGGGTGCGGATCTCGCGGTAGCCGCGCCCCCCCGCGACGTCGAGAAAGACGCGCTCGACGCGCCGGAAGCGCGCCATCTCGTCGGGCCCCAGCTCGCGCATCCCGCGGCTGCGCAGCATCTCGACGGCGCTGCCCGGCGCCTCGCGCTCGCTCTCGGTCTGGTCCGCCGTCGACCTCATCGCGCCCCCTCGAATCATGGCCGGCTCGAATCGTGGCGGGCTCGAACCGTCGCCGGGTCGGCCAGCCGCTCGTCGGGTCGCCGGCCGAGCGCACGATCGCCCGGCCGGCGGCGCGTCGCCGTCGCTCGCTCTCTCGCCCGTGCGCGGCTGCTGCTAGCGCGGGAGGGGGGCACGCGACGGCGACGCGCAGAGATGCGCGTGCGTGACGATCGTGGTCGCGCGCTCAGTACGGTTCATGGCCCGTCGAGGCTACGGTCCCTACCTCGCATGGGTCAACCACGAGCGGGCCGCCAGCGTTCCGCTGGACTCGAGGGGCTGCCGCCGGCCACGAGCGTCGTCGGGCTATCAGCGAAGCGTTCGGCGGCGCAGAGGGCGAGCGGCGCGCGGACACTCCAGAGCCGGGCGGGCGCTGGCAGGAGCGGCAGCCCCTAGCGTCGAGCGGAACGCTCGCGGGGCGCGAGCCCTCTCGCAGGCGCACGAGCGCGGGAGAGCCGGGCGCCTGCTTGCAGGAGCGGAAGCCCCGAGGGTCGAGCCGAACGCTCGCCCTCTAGCAGGAGCGGCAGCCACTAGGGTCGAGCGGAACGCTCGCTGGCGTCGGCGGCGGGGAACGTGGCGGTCGAGTCGTCCGCGAGGCGCAGCACCAGCTCGCCCGTTGGCGTCACGTCGACGGCCTCGCCCTCCACCTCGCGGGCGCCGGGGCCGTCGGCAGGCACCGCGAGGCGCACACGCCGGCCCAGCGTCACGAGGCGCGCGCGCCACGCCGCGAGCAGCGCCGCCGGCTCCTCCGCCGCCTGCCGCCAGCGAGCCGCGAGCGAGAGCGAGAGCGCCGCGAGCAGATCCTCGGCGGCCACGGGGCGGCCGCCCGCCTCCACCACGTCCGTCGCGAGCGGGCGCAGATCCTCGGGCAGCGCCTCCGCGCCGCGCAGGTTCACGCCGATACCCAGCAGCACGTCGACGCGGCCGCCTGCGGCCGGCAGCACCTCCGCGAGGATCCCGACGAGCTTGCGCTCCCCCTCGACGCCGGCGCGGCCGAGCGCGACCACGAGGTCGTTGGGCCACTTGCAGCCGGTGTCGAGGCCGGCGGCGGCGCGCAGCGCGTCGCCGGTCGCCAGCGCGCCGACCGCGCTCGCGAGCGGTGCCTGCGCCGCCGAGCCACAGAGGTGGTAGGTGACGAGCAGCGCGCTCCCCGGCGCCGACTCCCAGCGCCGCCCCTGCCGGCCGCGCCCCGCCTCCTGGTCGCCCGCGACGTAGGCCGTGCCGCAGGAGGCGAGGCCGTCGCGATCGGCGCCCGCGCGCGCGTCGTCCATCGTCGAGGTCGTGCGCTCGCGGAAGCGGACCGCGCGGCCGACCGAGGGAGCGGCGGCGCCGCCTCCCGCAGCCGCGAGCAGCGTGGTGTATCGCTGCTCATCGAAGGGTGACATCTGCCGCGACCGCCCCTTGCCCACCTCGCGCGGCGCCTCGGCGCTCACGCGAGCAGCGCCGTCCACTCAGCGACGACGCGCCGCCTCGCACTTCGTCTGCCAGCCACGAGGAGCCGCTCGCCCGCTCGGAGGGAACCTCGGCGCCTTCGAAGAGCCCCCCCCCCCCCATGAAACGAAAAGAGGAGCGCGCCGGCTGGTTGCCGACGCGCTCCTTGTTGTATCGCACCGGACCCCGGGACTAGCCCGGGTGCACCTCCGCAGAGACGCCGGGGAAGCACCCGTGGTCCGGGCGACTTTGTCTATCACTCATACGAGGCATCACCTCCTTTCCTGCCGTCGACGATAGCGGCGAAAGCGGCGGCTCGTCAATCCAACCGCGCACCGAAGTTCGCAGTTCTCGGCGCGTCGAGGTCGAGGGAGCCGCGGCGGCCGCCGAGCGCCAGCGCGGCGCCGAGGAGCGGGGCCGGGAAGCGGCGCGGGCGGCGGGCTAGCTGTACTACCCAGGAAGGTTGTTCACAGGCGGGAGGCGGGGACGGCCCCGCCGACGCCGCCGTGCGGTCGGCGGTGATTGTAGCGGTAGAGCCAGCGTGGGAGCTGGCGCAGCCGCTCGGCGTTGGAGCGGTAGGGGCGGGCGTAGGCCCACTCGTTCTGCAGGATCTGGATGAAACGCTCGGCTTTGCCGTTCGTCTGCGGGCGGTAGGGCCGCGTGTGCGACAGCCGCACGTCTGCGGCAGCGGCGGCGCCGTGGAAGCTGCGGGCGACGGTGTAGGCCTTCGCGTTGTCGGTCAGGACCCGGCGCACGCGCACGCCACGCCGGCGGAAGGCCGCGAGCGCCTGCTCGAGGAAGGCGGCGCAGCTCGCGCCACGCTCGTCGGGCAGGACGGAGACGTAGGCGTAACGGCTGTGGTCGTCGACGGCGACGTGTAGGTACTCCAGCCCCAGCGAACGCCGCGAATGCGGCCCGGAGCGCGTCTCGGCGAAGCCAGGCGCCATTCGCTTGCCGCCGCCCTCGGGGACGCGCCCGAGCTTCTTCACGTCGAGATGCAGCAGGTCGCCGGGGGCGTCGTGCTCGTAGCGGACCGGCTCCCGGGTGACGCGGTGCAGGCGGTCGAGCCGGTTGAGGCCGCGGCGCCGCAGCACGGCGTAGACCGTGGAGCGGGCGACCCCGAGCGCCCACTGGATGCGATGCGGCCCGAATCCCTGCGTGCGTCGCACGGCGCAGATGCGTCGCTCCAGCTCGGGCGGCGTGCGCCGGGGGGGCGCGCGCGGGGCGGAGCTGCGGTCCTCGAGCCCTGCCGCTCCCTCCGCCCGGAAGCGCCCCAGCCACTTGGCAACGGTGTGGCGGGAGACGCGGAAGTGGCGAGCGACCTCAGCCTGGGGCCAGCCGGCGTCCACTTCCCGCACGAGCTCGAGTCGGGTCAGCGGCGTCAGCCGCGCGTTACGATGGGCCATGAGGGTGTCCTCTCCTCGCTACTGCCGTGCTGTCACACACAGCAGCGGGCGAGGCCCCTCATCCTGTCAACAACCTACGTGGGAACTACAACTAGCCCGTGGTCGCTCGCACGGCGGCGTCGACGGCGGCGACGACCTGGTCGACCTCCTCGGCGCTCACGACCAGGGGAGGCGCGAGCACCACCTCGTCGCCGACGAAGCGCGTGATGACGGAGCCCTGCTCGCGCATGTGGCGGACGACGCGGGCGCCGACGGCGTCCGCCGCGTCGAAGCGCTCGCCGCTCTCCGCGTCGCGCACGAGCGAGAGGCCGGCGATCAGCCCGAGCTGGCGGATGTTCGCCACGTGCGCGTGGCCGCCCAGCGCGGCGCGCAGCCCCGCGCCCAGGCGGTCGCCCATCGTCTGCGCGTTCTCGAGCAGCCGCTCCTCCTCGAAGATGCGCAGGTTGCGCAGGGCGACGGCCGCGGCGGTCGGGTGCGCGCTGTTGGTGTAGGCGTGCATGAAGCGCGCGTCGGGCGGCAGATCGTGCAGCGCCTCCGTGATCGGCGCGGAGAGGATGAAGGCGCCCATCGGCACGTAGCCCGAGGTGATCGCCTTGGCGACGGAGAGGATGTCCGGCACCACGCCCCAGCGCTCGAGGGCGAACCAGTGGCCCGTGCGCCCGAAGCCCGTGATCACCTCGTCGGAGATCAGCAGCACCTCGTGGCGGTCGCAGATCTCGCGCAGCCGCGGGAAGTAGTCGTCGGACGGCGTCCACACGCCGCCCGCGCCCTTCACGGGCTCCGCGATCACGGCGGCGACGGTGTCGGCGTCCTCGCGCTCGATCGCGGCCTCGATCCAGTGCGCGCACTCGCCGTCCGAGTTGGGCGCGCAGTCGCACTCGAGGTTGTCGGGGCGCGTGGCGCGCACCACCTCCGAGGGCAGCGGGCCGAAGTACTTCCAGAACGCGGGGAGCCCGGTCATCGCCGAGGCGGCGAGCGTGCCGCCGTGGTAGGCGCGCTCGCGCGCCACGAGCTTCACCTTCCCGGCCTTGCCTCGGAGGTTCCAGTAGAAGCGCGCGGTCTTGAAGGCGCCCTCGTTGGACTCGGAGCCGGAGTTGGTGAAGTACACCCCCTCCATCCCGTCGTAGGCGAGCTCCGCGATCTTCCGCGCCAGCTCGATGGCCGGGACGTTGGAGAAGCCCGTGTAGCTGTTGGCGAAGGCGAGCGTGCGCATCTGCTCCGCCGCGGCCTCGGCGAGCTCGACGCGGCCGTGGCCGACCGCGACGTTCCACAGCGAGGAGAGCCCGTCGATGTAGCGACGGCCGCGCACGTCGGTCAGCCAGACGCCCTCGCCGTGGTCGAAGATCACCGGGTCCGCGTGATCGGGCGCGTAGTACTGCGGGTGCAGCAGGTGGTTGAGGTCGTCCTGCACCAGCCGCGCGATCGTCGCCTCGTCCAGCGTCGCCCCGCTCTCGGTCGCCGCCACGGCTCCCCCCTTCGTTCGCTGGCTCACGCTAGGTGTAGTTCCCACGTAGGTTGTTGACAGGATGAGGGGCCTCGCCCGCTGCTGTGTGTGACAGCACGGCAGTAGCGAGGAGAGGACACCCTCATGGCCCATCGTAACGCGCGGCTGACGCCGCTGACCCGACTCGAGCTCGTGCGGGAAGTGGACGCCGGCTGGCCCCAGGCTGAGGTCGCTCGCCACTTCCGCGTCTCCCGCCACACCGTTGCCAAGTGGCTGGGGCGCTTCCGGGCGGAGGGAGCGGCAGGGCTCGAGGACCGCAGCTCCGCCCCGCGCGCGCATCCCCGGCGCACGCCGCCCGAGCTGGAGCGACGCATCTGCGCCGTGCGACGCACGCAGGGATTCGGGCCGCATCGCATCCAGTGGGCGCTCGGGGTCGCCCGCTCCACGGTCTACGCCGTGCTGCGGCGCCGCGGCCTCAACCGGCTCGACCGCCTGCACCGCGTCACCCGGGAGCCGGTCCGCTACGAGCACGACGCCCCCGGCGACCTGCTGCATCTCGACGTGAAGAAGCTCGGGCGCGTCCCCGAGGGCGGCGGCAAGCGAATGGCGCCTGGCTTCGCCGAGACGCGCTCCGGGCCGCATTCGCGGCGTTCGCTGGGGCTGGAGTACCTACACGTCGCCGTCGACGACCACAGCCGTTACGCCTACGTCTCCGTCCTGCCCGACGAGCGTGGCGCGAGCTGCGCCGCCTTCCTCGAGCAGGCGCTCGCGGCCTTCCGCCGGCGTGGCGTGCGCGTGCGCCGGGTCCTGACCGACAACGCGAAGGCCTACACCGTCGCCCGCAGCTTCCACGGCGCCGCCGCTGCCGCAGACGTGCGGCTGTCGCACACGCGGCCCTACCGCCCGCAGACGAACGGCAAAGCCGAGCGTTTCATCCAGATCCTGCAGAACGAGTGGGCCTACGCCCGCCCCTACCGCTCCAACGCCGAGCGGCTGCGCCAGCTCCCACGCTGGCTCTACCGCTACAATCACCGCCGACCGCACGGCGGCGTCGGCGGGGCCGTCCCCGCCTCCCGCCTGTGAACAACCTTCCTGGGTAGTACAGCTAGCCCGCCGCCCGCGAGCCGCCGGCCGGCGCCCCCGTGGCGCCGAGGCGCTGCGCGACCAGCTCCCGAGCCACCGCGCGCTCGTCCCACGGATGCGCGCCGTCCGCGCGCTCGATCGAGCCCTCGTGCCCCTTGCCGGCGAGCACGATCACGTCGCCGGGCCGCGCGAGGTCGAGCGCGCGCGCGATCGCGGCGCGCCGGTCGGGCACGCGCTCGAAGCGCTCGCCCTCGACGCCGCCGGCCGCGCGCATCGCCGCTGCGATCTCCTCGAGGATCGCGCCCGGCTCCTCGGAGCGCGGGTCCTCCTCCGTCAGCACGGCGTAGTCGGCGAGCTCGGCGGCCGCGCGGCCCATGCCCGCGCGGCGCTCCCGCCCTCGCTCGCCGGCGCAGCCAAAGACGACCAGCAGCCGGCCCGCCGTCCCTGCGCGCAGGGTGCCGAGCAGCTGGCGCAGCGCCGCCTCGGTATGCGCGTAGTCCACGACGACCTCGACCGGCGCCTCGGCGACGCGCTCCATGCGGCCAGGGACGCCGGGGCACGCGGCGAGCCCGGCGGCGGCGCGCTCGACGTCGAGGCCGAGCGCGTGCACGGCGGCCAGCGCGGCGAGCGCGTTCGCGACGTTGACGCGGCCGGGCAGCGGCACGGTCACGCTGGTGGGCGCGTCGATCGCGGCGCCCGGCAGCGCGAGGCGGAAGCGGGAGCCGCGCGCGCCGGCCTCGATCGCCTCGGCGCGCACATCGGCGGCGGACGCGCCCCTGCCGCCCTCCAGCGCATAGCGCAGCGTGCGCGCGCGGGTGCGCGAGACGAGGTAGGCGGCGGCCTCCGGCTCGTCGGCGTTGAGCACGGCGCAGCCCTCGCCCGGCGTTCCGCTGGACTCGACCAGCGTTCCGCTGGACTCGAGGGGGCTGCCGCTTCTGCTGGAGCGGCGGCCGCCTCGCGCGTCCCGTCCGCGGGGCAGCGCCTCGAAGAGGCGCGCCTTCGCGGCGTGGTACGCCTCGCGCGTGCCGTGGAAGTCGAGGTGGTCGACGCCGAGCGTGGTGATCACGGCGACGTCGAAGCCGACGCCGTCGAGCCGGTGCTGCACGAGGCCGTGCGAGGTGGCCTCGACGACGGCGTGGGTGCAGCCGGCCTCGACCATCTCCGCGAGCAGCCGCTGCACCTCGGGCGCCTCGGGCGTGGTCAGGCGCGAGGCGGGCGGGATGCGCCGCCCCGCGACGCGCGACTCGACGGTGCTGAGCAGGCCCGCGCTGATCCCCGCGCCCTCCAGCGCGGCGAGCAGCAGGAAGGCGGTCGTGGACTTGCCGTCGGTGCCGGTGACGCCGACGACGGTGAGCGAGCGCGCGGGGTGGCCCTCGTGGGCGGCGGCGATCGCGGCGAGCGCCGGGCGGCCCGCCGGCACCTCGACGACCGGCACCCCGAGCGCGCGCAGCGCCTCGCCCCGCCCCGCCTCGGCGACGATGGCGGCGGCGCCCGCTCGGGCCACCTGGGCGGCGTGCTCGTGCCCGTCAGCGCGCTCGCCGCGCAGGCAGACGAAGAGGTCGTCGCGCTCGACGAGCCGGGAGTCGTGGCGGACGGCGCCGACGCGAACGGGCAGCGGCGCCCCGCCGAGCGCACGCGCGCCCGCGGGCAGCCCCTCGCGCCAGTCGCCACGCGGCTCCGCGCCCATGCGCCTCGTCCCTCGCTCCTACGCGCACCCCGATGCACGGCATCGTAGCGGAGGCCCCGCGCGTGGGGGGCGGCGTAGACTCCTCGACGGCACGCGCGTGCGGCGGGGGAGGTCGCGCCGCGAGCGCGCGGAAGCCGCCAAGACCAGCGAGCGAGGCCAGCGAGCACAGGAGGCGCGATGATCCGCCTGACCGACGAGATGCGCGCGGCCATCGACGGCGCCTTCGCCGACGGCGTGCCGATCGCGGTGGCCGCCGTCGACGCCGAGGGCCAGCCGAGCATCACGTTCCGCGGCACCACGCAGGCGCTGGACGAGGAGCGGCTGGCGCTGTGGGCGCGCAACCGGGAGGGCGGCCTGGTGGGCTCGATCGCCGCGAACCCGAGGATCGCGTTGCTCTACCGCAACCCCGCGACGCGGCTCTCGCTGCTCTTTCACGGCCGCGCGCGCGTGACCGACGACGCGGCGCTCGCCGCGCAGATCTACGACCGCTCGCCCGAGGCCGAGCGCGACCGCGACCCGGAGCGCCGTGGCGTGGCGATCGTGGTGGAGCTCGACCGCGTGATCCAGCGCGGCGAGGTGCTGATGCAGCGCCAGCGTTCCGCGAGCGTTCCGCTCGACCCTTAGGGCTGCCGCTCCTGCCAGCGCGATGGCGGCCCTCGCGCGACGCGAAGTGCGTGACCGCGCTTCACTCGTTCATGACCGATCCGAAGGCGCGGTCGCCCGAGAGCCGACCGCGCGGGCCGAGCCTCATGCCCGCCATCGGGCGCCCGACAGAGCCCCCACCCCGGCAGGAGCGGCAGCCCCTCGAGTCCAGCGGAACGCTGGGGCAGGGGGCCTGTAAGCGGGATCCTGTCCCGTCCTCGTGCCTTGCGACGCGGGGGCGGGGACGGTCATCCATCTAGGACGACGGTTGCCCGCCGCCTCCAGCGGCCTACCCGGGGGCGGGGCCGGACGTCCCCATTGCCCCCCTATGTGGCCTTGCTCCGGGTGGGGTTTTCACGGCCGCCTCGTCTCCGAGACGCCGGTGCGCTCTTACCGCACCATTTCACCCTTACCGCCCCACGACGCCCGAGGGCGCGATGGGGAGGCGGTATGTTTCTGTTGCACTTTCCGTCGGCTCGCGCCGCCCGGCCGTTAGCCGGCACCCTGTCCGGTGGAGTCCCGACTTTCCTCCCGCGGAGCGCCCACCGAGGTGAGCGAGCCGCCGGCGACCGTCCGGCCCCCTGCCGCCCCGAGTATCGCATCGCCGGGCGCTACCCGGCGGGCATCAGCTGCAGATCGCCGGGCGGCAGCTCCACCACCCAGCGCGGCTGCGAGGCCACGCCCAGCACCTCGTACGGGCGGGAGGCCACCTCCACGAGCACGGCGGGGCCGGCGCCCTCGGGCGCGAGGCGCAGCAGGTGCGCGTTGCCGAAGGCGAGATCCTCGACGACCAGCGCGACGAAGCAGTTCGGCGGGAGCGGCGCGTCCGGGTCGAGGCGGCGCAGGATGCAGCGCTCGGCGCGGATGCCGACGTCCAGGGCGCTCCCCTCGCCGAGCGGCTGGAGGGCGGCCGGCGCGCCCGCGGGCAGCGTCAGCGCGAGGCCGCGCACCACGACGCGCCCGGCCTCGAGGCGGCCCGCGACGATGTTGCGCACGCCCGTCAGCTCGGCGACGCGGCGGCTGCGCGGGTGGCGGAACACCTCGTCGCGGCGGTCGAACTGCAGCACGCGCCCCTCGTCGAGCACGGCGATGCGGTCGCCCAGCAGGTGCGCCTCGCGTAGATCGTGCGTCACGAAGAGGATGGGCAGCCCCAGCTCGCGGCGCAGGCGCAGCAGCTCGGCGCGCAGCTCCTCGCGCAGCGCCTCGTCGAGGGCGGAGAACGGCTCGTCCAGCAGCAGCGCCTCGGTGGGGCGCACCAGCGCGCGCGCCAGCGCCACGCGCTGCTGCTGCCCGCCCGAGAGCTGGTGCGGCCGGCGCTCGTCCAGCCCCTCGATGTGCAGTATCGCGCGCAGCTGCTGGTAGCGCGTGTGCGCCGCGGCGGAGCGCTCGACGCCGACCAGCACGTTGCGGCGCACGTTCAGGTGGGGGAACAGCGCGGGCTCCTGCACCACGTAGCCGACGCGTCGCCGCTGCGGCGGGAGCTGCACGCCGGCGCCCGCGTCCACGACCACGCGCCCGCCGATCTCGATGCGCCCGCTGGCCACGGGCAGCAGCCCCGCGATCGCGCGCAGCGTCACCGTCTTTCCGGAGCCCGAGGGACCGTAGAGCACCACCAGCTCGTCGTCGGCGGAGATGTCGACGGCGAGCGCGAAGTCGCCGACGCGGGCCTCGAAGGCGGCGCGCAGCGTCACCGGTACGGCCCCGGCGCGGCGGTGACGCGGTGCAGCGCGAGCATCACGACGAGCGCCAGCGCGACCAGCACGAGCGAGATCGAGACGGCGCCGGCGAGCCCCGCCGAGGACTCGAAGGCGCCGAGGATGGCGAGCGGCGCGGTCTGCGTGCTCCCCGGCAGCGAGCCCGCGAAGAGCAGCGTCGCGCCCAGCTCGCCGAGCGCGCGCGCCCAGCACAGCACGGCGCCTGCGGCCAGCGCGGGCCACACCAGCGGCAGCGTCACGCTGCGGAACGTGCGCCAGCGCGAGAGCCCCAGCGTGTACGCCACCCCCTCGAAGCGGGGATCGGCCGCGCGGAAGCCCGCGTAGGCGGCGCGCACGAAGTACGGCCCCGCGACGAAGAGCTGTGCCAGCACGACGGCGGCCGTGGTGAAGGAGAGCGAGACGCCGAGCTCCTCCAGCGGCTCGCCGAGGTAGCCGCGCCGGCCGAAGACGGTGAGCAGCGCGATGCCGGCGGCGGCCGGCGGCAGCACGATCGGCAGATCGATGAGCCCCGCGGCGAGCCGCGCCCCGCGCCCCGTGGAGCGCGCCAGCGCGTAGGCGAGCGGCGTCCCCAGCAGCACCGCCAGCGCCGTCGCGAGGCTCGCCGTCGCCAGCGACAGCCGCAGCGCGCGCCAGGTGTCGGAGGAGCGCAGTTCGGAGGCCACGTCGCCGTCGGTGAGGGCGCGCAGCCCCAGCCCCGCGATCGGCAGCAGGAAGAAGAGCGCGAAGAGCGCGGGCGCCAGCAGCCAGCCGCGCCCCAGCGCCGCGCTCACGAGCTCGCGGCCTCGGTGGAGCGCCCGGTCGGGGCCGGCGGGGGCGGGCGGAAGCCGGCCGCGCGCAGCAGCGCCTGCGCCTCCTCGCCCGCGAGGAAGTCGAGGAAGGCCTCGGCGTCCGCGTCGGAGTCGGCGTCCGCGCCGCGACCCGCGCCTGTCTCGCCGATCAGCACGGCGACGTACGAGTTGAGCGGGACGGAGTCGGGGAGCGGGAGCGCGCGCAGCGCCTCGCCGCCGGGCGCCCGACCGCGCGCCGCGTCCGTCTCGTAGACGAAGGTGGCGTTGACCTCGCCGAGCTCGACGCGGGAGAGCACGACGCGCACGCTCGGATCCTCCGTCACCACGTTCTCCCGAATCCCTTCGGCGATCGCGGGATCGAGCAGCGCCAGCGCCGCCCGGGTGAGCGCGCCCACCGGAACGTCCGGCGCGCCGACGGCGAGCCGGAGCCCGGGGCCCGCCAGCTCCTCGTAGGAGGCGAGCGACGAGCCCGCCGGCACGACCGCGACGAGCGCATTCGTGGCGAACGGGAGCAGCCGCCCCGCGAGCCGCGCGGCGCCCAGCCGCTCGGCCTGCGCGCGGTTCGCGGCGAGCAGCACGTCGGCGGGCGCCCCCTCCTCCACCTGCGTCGCGAGCAGCTGCGAGCCCCCGAAGACCGGCTCCACGTCGACCCCCGGCCGCCCCGCCTCGAAGCGCTCGATCAGCGCGGGCAGCACCTCGTCCAGTGATGAGGCGGCGAAGACGCGCAGCGTGCGCTCGCCGTCACCGCCGCTGCCACTCCTCACGGCGCATCCACCGGCGCACGCGCCGGCGATCGCCGCCACGAGCAGCGCCAGCAGCGCCCCGCGCGTCGAGGCCGCGGCGCCCCTCGGCGGGCGCATCGCCAAGCGCCTCGGCGGGCGGCCGCCAGCTCGCATTCCGGCCCCCCTGCGCCGCGCTCACAGCCGCCGACGATAGCAGCGGCGCCGCGCTCGCGCCCAAGGCGGCGCGACGTCGCGCGGTGCTACGATCGGTATCCGCCGGAGGTCGGTCCCTCGTGCTGTTCAATGTCTCCACGCTCCTCGGCGAGCCGGTGGGCGCGACGCGTCGTCACACCCTGGAGGGCGCGTCGGCGCCCCTCCCGTCCGATGCGCCCGGCGAGGGGTCGGACGAGCGCGAGCGGCGCGGCGGCGCGCGTCCCGTGTGGGGCGAGCTGCGGCTGATGCGCACCGTCGCGGGCGTGCTCGTCTCGGCGCGCCTCACGCTCGAGGCCGAGCTCGAGTGCGCGCGCTGCCTCGCGCCGCTGTGGCGGCCGATCGAGATCGCCTTCGACGAGGAGTTCGTCCCCGAGCGCGACCCGCAGACCGGGCTCGCGCCCGCGGATGTCGACCCCGACTCCTTCCGCATCGACGAGAGCCACCATCTCGACCTCAGCGAGGCGATCCGGCAGTATGAGCAGGCGGCGCTGCCGATCTCCCCGCTCTGCCGGGCCGAGTGTGCGGGGCTCTGCCCGCGCTGCGGTGCGGACCGCAACGAGGGCGCCTGCGGCTGCGCAGCCGACGACGAGGATCCGCGCTGGGAGGCGCTCGCAGCGCTCGCCGGCGAGCTCAGGCACGAGGAGGACCCGCGTGGCGCTCCCGAAGCGTAAGACGCCCCGCGCGAAGCGCGACCACCGGCGCAGCCACCACCGCATCGTGGTGCCGCAGCTGGTGACCTGCACGCAGTGCCGCTCCAAGCACATCAACCACCGCCCCTGCACCGTGTGCGGCACCTACAACGGGCGACAGGTGCTGGGCTCCGGGCCGGACGAGGCGTAGCGCCGGCCGCTCGTTGCCGTCGCGTCGCGTGGAGTCGCGCGGCCTGCCGTAAGATGCGGCGAGCCGCCGCCCGGCGGCGGCCATCCCGCTCCCCGGAGGTGCTGCCGATGTCCCTCGACGCGCTCGCCGACCTCCCCCGCGACGCCGGTGTCGCGTGGCTCTTCCCCGGCCAGGGCGCGCAGCACCCCGGCATGGGGCGCGACCTCTACGCCGAGAGCGCGGCGGCGCGCGAGGTCTTCGACCGCGCGGACGTGGCGCTGGGCCTCCCGCTCTCGCGCATCTGCTTCGAGGGGGCGGAGGAGGAGCTGACGCGCACCGTCAACGCGCAGCCCGCGCTCGTCGCGCACGGGCTGGCGGCGCTCGCGGCCGGCGTCGAGGCGGGGAGCGTGCGCGAGCGGCCCGCCTTCGTGGCCGGCCACTCGCTGGGCGAGTACGCGGCCCTCGTCGCTGCGGGCGCGCTCCCGCTCGAGGCGGGGCTGCGGCTCGTGCGCGAGCGCGGCCGGCTGATGCAGGACGCCTGCGACGCCGAGCCCGGCGCGATGGTGGCGATCGTGAAGCTGGAGCGAGCACAGGTCGACGAGATCTGCGCCGCGCACGGCGCAACCGTGTGCAACGAGAACGCGCCCGGCAACGTCTCCATCGGCGGCTCGCCCGCCTCGGTGGCAGCCGCGTGCGAGGCGGCGATGGCGGCGGGCGGGCGCGTCTTCCCGCTGGCGGTCGCCGGCGCCTTCCACACCCCGCTGATGGCGAGCGCCGCCGCGGGGATGCGCGCCGCGCTCGACGGCGTGGCCTTCGCCGATCCCGATCTGCCCGTGCTCTCGAACGTCACCGCGCGGTCGCTGACCCGCGCGGCCGAGCTCCCCGCGGAGCTGGCCGAGCAGATCACGAGCCCCGTGCGCTGGGCCGACTCCGTGCTCGCGATGGCCGAGGCCGGCGTCACCCGCCTCGTCGAGTTCGGGCCGGGGAAGACGCTGACCGGCGCCGCCCGCCGCACCGTGCCCGGCATCGCGGTGCGCAACGTCGAGACGGCGGAGGACGCGCGCGCCGGCGCCCCTGCCCCGGCCGGCGTGGCCGCCCCGGCCACGGCGGCCCGCGCCGAGAGCGGCACGCGATGAGCGTCGAGGCGCCGCTGGTCGGGCGCATGGCCGTCGTCACCGGCGGGTCGCGCGGCATCGGCCGCGCGATCGCGCTGGAGCTCGCGCGGCAGGGCGCCGACCTGCTCATCACCTACCGCACCAACTCGGCGCTGGCCGAGGCCGCGGCCAACGAGATCCGGCGGCTGCACGTCGACTGCATCACCTGCGAGATGGACGTGCGCGATGGCAGCTCCATTGAGCGAATGGTGGAAGCCGCGCGCGCGCGCCATGGCGAGATCGACGTGCTGGTGAACAACGCGGGCGTCACCGCGGACGGCCTGGTGCTGCGCATGTCGCGCGACGACTGGGACTCCGTGCTGGAGACGAACCTCACCGGCACCTTTCTCGCGACCAAGCTCGTGCTGCGCGGGATGATGCGGGCGCGGCACGGACGCGTCATCAACATCACCTCGGTCGTGGGGCAGATCGGGAACGCGGGGCAGGCGAACTACTCGGCGGCCAAGGCCGGCATCATCGGCTTCACCCACGCCGTGGCGCGCGAGGTCGCCTCCCGCAACGTGACCGTCAACGCCGTCGCCCCCGGCTTCGTCGACACGGACATGACCTCGGGGCTCGCCGAGGAGCTGAAGGAGACGATCCGCAAGCAGATTCCGATGGGGCGCTACGCGGAGCCGGCGGAGGTGGCGGCCGTCGTCGCCTTCCTCGCCTCCGACGCGGCCTCCTACATCACCGGCCAGACGTTCAACGTCGACGGCGGCCTGGTGATGCACTAGCGAGGGGGACGCCGGTGGCCACGCGCGCCCGTCGCCGCTCGCGCATCGTCGCGTTCCAGGCGCTCTTCGAGGCCGACGAGTCGGGGCACCCGCAGGAGCAGGTGCTGGAGTTCCAGCTGTCGCGCGCCGGCCTCGACCCGGACGCCGAGGAGTTCGCGCGCGAGCTCGTGCGCGGCGTACGCGATCGCTGCCCCGAGATCGACTCCGTGATCGAGCACCACGCCCCCGCCTTCCCGCTCTCGGAGATGGCGCCGGTGGACCGCAGCGTGCTGCGCCTTGCCATCTATGAGGTGCTCTTCGATAATCGCCGCGCTCCGCTCCGGGTCGCGATCAACGAGGCCGTCGAGATCGCGAAGGGGTATGGGTCGGAATCCTCCGGCCGATTCGTGAACGGGGTACTGGGCTCCGTCGCGCTCCAGGCGGCGGGGGAAACGCGGTAGGCCCGTCGGGGGCACGGAGGAGGGACGGGACGCGTGGCAACCGTTTACGAGCGCGTGCGTGGGCTCATCGTCGAGCAGCTCGGCGTCGAGGAAGCGCAGGTCGCGTCCAACGCCTCCTTCGTTGACGACCTCAACGCCGACTCGCTCGACCTCGTCGAGCTCATTATGTCCATCGAGGAGGAGTTCGGCGGCGACGGCAACAGCCTCGAGATCTCCGACGAGGACGCCGAGAAGATCCAGACGGTGCAGGACGCCGTCGACTACATCCGCGACCAGGGCATCGAGGACGAGTAGCCGCGCCCGCGGCCTGCCGCGCCTGCCGCGAGCGCCCCGCCCCTGCGTCGCACACGTCGACGAGGTAGGCCGCCGCCCGCGGCGGAGGTCCGACTCGCACCTCGCGGCGTATCATCCGTAACGATGGAGTTCCTCGGTGTCGGCGCCATGGAGGCGCTGCTGGTCCTCGTGGTCGCGCTGATCGTCGTGGGCCCGCATCGCTTCCCCGAGATCGCTCGCCAGGGCGGGCGGTGGTATGCGATCGCGCGCCGCTACGCCACCGAGGTCTCGAAGGACGTGCGCGGGGCCGTGGAGGAGCTGCAGAGCGAGATCGAGGAGGAGGGCGAGGACCTGCGCGCCATCCGTGACCTCGGCCAGGAGATGGACGCGGACCTGCGCGCCATCCGTGACCTCGGCCAGGAGATGGACGCGGACCTGCGCGCCAGCAAGCTCGACGTGGAGGAGGTGGGCGCCGACACGGCGCGCGCCGCCGACCGGGCGGGCGGCGCCGCCTCGAGCAACGGCCCGTCCGCGCAGCCCCCGGCCGCGGCGCCTGCGGAGGCCGCGGGCGAGAGCGGCGCGACGCCGGGCGCGCCGGATGCCACCTCCCGCGCCACATCGAATGACGACGAGCCCGCTCGGTGACGACGGAGACGCCGACCAGCACCCCCGCCCCGCCCCCCCCCGAGGAGGAGCAGCCGACCGACGGCGGCAGCATGACGCTGCTGGAGCACCTGCTGGAGCTCCGCACGCGCGTCACCTGGATGGCCGCGTCGATCGCCATCGGCTCGTTCGCCTTCTTCCTGCCGCCGATCGGCTTCAAGGTCATCGGCTGGATGCTGGAACCGGCGCGCCGTGCCATCAACGATCCGGACTTCCGCCCGCAGTTCATCGAGCCGCTGGAGAACATCGTCACGTTCTTCCAGGTCGGGCTGCTGGGCGGCATCTCCGTGGCGATGCCGGTGATCATCTACCACCTGCTGCGCTTCGTGACCCCGGCGCTCACGAAGAGCGAGCGACGCTGGGTGCTGCCGATCGCGATCGGCGCGTCGCTCTCCTTCCTCGTGGGGCTCGCCTTCGCGTACTGGGTGGTGCTGCCGCTGACGCTGGGCTTCCTGCTCACCTTCGGCGACGAGTTCGCCGAGCCGGAGCTGCGCATCGGCAGCTACATCAACTTCGTGACGCGGATGATGCTCGTGCTCGGCCTGGTGTTCGAGACACCGCTGGTGGTGATGGCGCTGGCGAAGTTCCGCGTCGTCTCGGCCGTGCAGCTGATCCGCCGCTGGCGCTTCGCGCTGGTGGGCTCGTTCCTCGTCTCGGCGATCGTGACGCCGACGATCGACCCCGTCACGCAGTCGCTCGTCGCGGGGCCGATGATCCTCCTCTACTTCGTCGGCGCCGGGCTCGCGTGGCTGGTGCGGCGCTGAGCCGCCGCCCCACCCCCGACTCGCGGCGCGCGACGCGGGACGCCGTGACGAGCGCACGCCACTGCGTCGGTCGAGCCGAGAGCGGCCGCCTCCGCTCACCCGACCGCTTCCGCGCACGCGTCTATGCGCGCTCGCCGCTCGATTGCCGGCCGGCCGGGGCCGCGATAGCATGGCGCCCGAGCGCGCGTCCCGGGCCGCCCCCGAGGGCGCGCTGAGCGCCTCCCCACCGAGCCGAGCGGCCTCCCCGCCGAGCCGAGGGCGACATGACCGCCGAGCCTGCGCGCGAGCTGACCGCGCTCTACGAGGAGATCGCGGACTGCCCCAACTGCCCCCTCGCACGGACACGCACGCAGACGGTGCCGGGCACCGGCCCCGCGCCCGCGGAGGTGATGTGCATCGGCGAGGCGCCAGGAGCGCGCGAGGACCAGCTCGGGCTGCCCTTCGTGGGGCCGGCGGGCCGCTTCCTCGACGAGTTGCTCGCCTCGGCGGGGCTCTCGCGCGAGAGCGTCTACATCGCGAACATTGTGAAGTGCCGCCCGCCCGAGAACCGCGACCCGCAGCCCGACGAGATCGCGGCCTGCCGCGGCTACCTCGACCGGCAGATCGAGCTGGTCGACCCGAAGGTGATCGTGACGCTCGGCCGCTTCTCGATGGCGCGCTGGTTCCCCGGCGAGAGCATCGGGGGCATCCACGGGCAGGCGCGGCGCATCGGCGGCCGCGTCGTGATGCCGATGTACCACCCGGCGGCGGCGCTCCACCGCGGCGACCTGCGCCCCGTGATCGTCGCGGACTTCGCGCAGCTCCCGGGCTTGCTCGCGGCGGCGCGTGGCGAGGGCGACGCGAGCGCTGCCGCGACGGCGCCGGCCACATCGACACCGCGGGCGGCTCCGTCGACGGCGACGGGGGCGACCGACGCTCGCCCCGCTGCCACGGGATCGACGCCCCGCGCGTCGGCGGCGCCGCCCGCGGGAGCGCCGCCGCTCGCCACCATCCCGGACGCCGAAGGATCGACGGAGCAGGCGTCGCTGCTCTGAGGGGCGCTGCTCCGGCGGTCGCTGCTCTCGCGGTCACCGCTCTGGGCGGCCCGCCCCCGAGCAGGCTGCCCCACGCCCATGCGAGTTGACGGAGGAACGATGACGAACGCCGGCGCGCTGCGCGTGATCCCGCTGGGCGGACTGGGCGAGATCGGCCGCAACATGATGCTCTACGAGCACGGCGGCAGCGCGATCGCCGTCGACGTGGGCCTGCTCTTCCCCGACACCGAGCACCTCGGCGTCGACATCATCATCCCCGAGATCACCTACCTCACCCGCGACCCCTCGCTGCTGAAGGCCATCTTCCTCACGCACGGCCACGAGGACCACATCGGCGCGCTGCCCTTCCTGCTGCACGAGATCAACGTGCCCGTGTTCTGCTCGCGGCTCACGCGCGGGCTGATCGAGGTGAAGCTGCGAGAGCACAAGCTGCTCGACCAGACGCAGATCACGGTGCTGGAGCCCGGCCAGCGGGTCACCATCGGCCCGTTCACCATCGAGCCTTTCCTCGTCTCGCACTCGATCCCGGACGCGGGCGGCTTCATCATCGAGACGCCGCTGGGCGACGTGGTGCACACCGGTGACTTCAAGATCGACCACACCCCCGTGATGGGGCAGCACACCGACCTCCCGCGGCTCGCCGAGGCCGGTCGCACGGGCGTGCTGCTGATGACCGCCGACTCCACCTACGCCGAGATCGAGGGCTTCACCCCCTCCGAGCAGATCGTCGCCGAGACGCTCGACCGCGCGATCGGCGCCGCCGAGGGCCGCGTCGTGGTCACCACCTTCGCCTCGCTGATCTCGCGCGTGCAGATGGTGCTCGACGCGGCGGTCCGGCACGGGCGCCGCGTCTTCGTCACGGGGCGCTCGATGGTCAACAACGTGCAGATGGCGCGCGACCTGGGCTACCTGCAGGCGCCGCCCGACACGTTCATGAACCAGCGCCAGCTCGCCTCGCAGCCCGACTCGAAGACGATCATCGTGTGCACCGGGTCGCAGGGGGAGCCGACCTCCGCGCTGACGCGGATGGCGAACGGCAGCCACCCCGTCGTCACGATCCAGGAGGCCGACACCGTCATCCTCTCCTCGAACCCCGTGCCGGGGAACGAGAAGCAGGTCTACCGCAACATCGACTCCCTCTTCGAGCGCGGCGCCGACGTGATCTACAACCGGCTGCAGTCGGTGCACGTGCGCGGCCACGCGGCGCGCGAGGAGCTGAAGATCGTGCACCGCCTGGTGCAGCCGCGCTACTTCGTGCCGATCCACGGCGAGTACCGCCACCTGGTGCTGCACCGCGAGCTCGCGCTGGAGCTGGGGATGGAGCCCGAGGACGCCTTCACCCTCACCGACGGCGACGTGCTGGAGATCGACGAGGACGGCGCGCGCATGGTCGAGCGCGTCCCTGCCGATTATGTCTACGTCGACGGCCTCGGCGTCGGCGACGTGGACGAGTTCGTGCTGCGCGACCGCCAGAGCCTCTCGACGGACGGGATGCTGGTGGTCGTCGCCGCCGTCGACCGCCACACGGGTCGCCTCGTGCGCCCGCCCGAGGTGATGTCGCACGGTTTCGTCGGCCCCGACGAGGAGCCGGCGCTGCTGGAGGCGGTGCGCACCCTCGTCTCCAACGCCATCGGCGACGGCCCCGGCAGCCGCCGCGACTGGGCGGAGCTCCACGAGTCGCTGAAGGACGACGTGCTGACGCTGGTGCAGGCGCGCACCCACCGTCGCCCGATGGTGTTGCCCGTGATGATGGAGGTGTAACCTCCCCGTGGGCTCGTCGCGTCCCTGGCGGGGGCACGCGGCGGCCGAGGACTGAGGCGATGGCCGACACCCGCAGCCCCCGCCGCGCGGCGATGCCGCGCCGTCGCTCCCCCTCGCGCGGCACGCAGCGAGGCCAGGGCGTCCCCGACATCGTGACCGTGGGCCGGTTGCTGCTGCGCCCGAGCGTATTCGGCGTGGCGCTGCTGCTGCTGGGCGCGCTCGTCCTTCCCGGCGCGATCGCGCTCCCCGACCCGCTGCTGGACGCGCGCGCCGGCCTCGTGCGCGCGCTCGGCGTGCACGCGGCGACCCTGGCGGTGCTGGCGGGAGCCGGCGGCGTGCTGCTGCTGCTCGGGCGGCGCGGCCCGCGGGCGCGGGCGCTGCTGTGGCGCCGCCGCCGCCACGCGCTGGGCGCCGCCGTGATGCTGGCGTTCAGCGCGGGACTGCTGGGGCTGTGGTCGCCCACCCTCACCCTCGATGGCGTCGATCTCGCCTCGAGCTCGGCGGGCGGCGCGCTCGGGCGCGCGCTGCCCAGCTGGCCGAGCGCGCTCGGCTGGCTGCTCGCGCTGCCCGCGGGCTTCGCGCTGCTCTGGCCGCGCACCGCCGCCCGGCTCGTTCGCGCTACGCCGGGCGCCGTCGCCTCGGCGGCCGGCCGCTCGTGGCGGCTGCGGCTCGATCGCCACGCGTGGCGCGGCGTCCGCGCGCTTGGCCGCGGCGTGGGCCGCGCGCCGGCCCTGCTTACCGCGCTCGTCGCGGCGGTGCAGCCGCGGCTGCCGGAGGAGCGACGGCGCGCCTCCGGTGAAGCCACGATCGACGACCTCGCGGGCCCGCCCGAGCCCTCGCTGCTGGCGGTGCCGCAGGCGCCGACCCCCCGCGCCGAGCAGCTCGAGCCGCCCGCCGAGCAGGAGGACGAGGCGCCCGCGACGCAGATCCAGATGGACCTGGAGCGACCCGCCGACGAGTGGCGCCACTCGGGCGACGGCTGGCAGCTCCCCACGCTCACGCTGCTGCAGGTCGGCGCCGACCAGGCCCGCTCGGCCACCGACAACGCGCGCCGCGCCGAGCTGATCGTCGACACGCTCGCCTCCTTCGGCGTCGACTCCTCGGTGGTGCAGGTCAACGAGGGCCCGACCGTGACGCAGTTCGGCGTCGAGCCGGGCTGGGACGTGCGGACGCGCTCCGTGGTGGAGCGCGATGCGCAGGGGCAGACGCTGCTCGACGACGCAGGGCAGCCGCGCACCCGCGACATCGAGACGGCGCGCACCCGCATCCGGGTCTCGCGCATCACCGCGCTGCAGAACGACCTGGCGCTGGCGCTCGCCGCGCCCTCGCTGCGCATCGAGGCGCCGGTGCCGGGCAAGCCCATCGTCGGCATCGAGGTGCCGAACCGCTCCGCGGCCGTCGTCTCGCTGCGCTCGGTGCTGGAGTCGCCGACGTTCGCGAAGGCGCGGACGAAGGCGGCGCTCCCGGTCGCGCTCGGCGTCGGCGTCTCCGGCGAGCCCGTCGTCGCCGACCTCGCGACGATGCCGCACCTGCTGATCGCGGGCGCCACCGGCTCGGGCAAGTCGGTCTGCCTCTCGGGCATCATCACCAGCCTCCTGATGAACTACTCGCCGCAGGAGCTGCGGCTGGTGCTGATCGACCCCAAGCGCGTGGAGCTCACCCCCTTCGCCGACGTGCCGCACCTCGCCTTCTCGGAGATCGTGGTCGACATGGAGCGCGTGGTCGGCACGCTGCAGGCCGTCATCAACGAGATGGAGTCGCGCTACCGCCGCTTCGCGCAGGCGAGCGTCCGCAACGTCGCGCGCTACAACGAGCAGAACCCCGGGCGCCCGCTCCCCTACTGGGTGATCGTGGTCGACGAGCTCGCCGACCTGATGATGGCGGCGCCGTTCCAGGTGGAGGCGCAGCTCGTGCGGCTGGCGCAGCTGGCGCGGGCGACCGGCATCCACCTCGTGGTCGCCACGCAGCGCCCCTCGGTGGACGTGATCACGGGGCTGATCAAGGCGAACTTCCCGACCCGCATCGCCTTCGCGGTCGCCTCGCAGGTGGACTCGCGCACGGTGCTCGACCACGGCGGCGCGGAGAAGCTGCTGGGCCGCGGCGACATGCTGTTCCAGGCGCCCGACGCGCAGAAGCCGATGCGGCTGCAGGGCGTCTACGTCGCCGACCCCGAGATCGAGGCCGTCGCCGCGTTCTGGACGGCCGACCGCTTCGCCTCGCTCGCGCCGGTGAAGCACGACGAGCTGCTGCGCGAGGCGGAGCGCCAGGTCGCCGAGGAGCTCGATGCCGGCGGGTCGGGCGGCCTCGTCGAGCCGGACGACCCGATGCTCGCGCGCGCCACCGCGCTGCTGCGCGAGCACGAGCGCGTCTCCACCAGCCTGCTCCAGCGCAAGCTGCGCATCGGCTACCCGCGCGCCGCCCGGCTGATGGACGAGCTGGAGCAGCGCGGACTCGTGGCCGGCTCCGAGGCCGGCGGCAGCTCACGCACGGTGCTGCTCGACGCGGCCGAGGGCACGGCGGCGCCGCGCGAGCCGGAGCGGCAGCCCACGACGGTCGAGCGCAGCGCTCGCGCTCACGACGGCTCGCCCGCGTCGGCGGCGCCGCCCGAGCAGGAGCGGCAGCCCGCCACCGTCGAGCGCAGCGCCCGCGACGGCTACCCCGCCTTCCCCCGCCCCTTCGACGCCGACTGACGCACCGCCGCTCGCTGCGCCGAGCGGGCTCGGCGCGGCCGTTCGGGGGAGGCGGTGAGGAGATGGACAGAGATCTCGCCGCGGGGTGCGAAGCCCGGCCCGGAGCGCGCCACCAGCCGTGACAGGCACCGTGGCCCGAGAGGGTAAGCCCCGGCCGCTTGGCTCCCAAAAGCCCGCATCGCGCCAGGAGTCCGGGCTTCGCGGCACGAAGAAGGCCCCGCTCTCGCGGGGCCTTCTTCGTGCGCCCGAACGGCGCTCGGGCGCCGCCCTCGAGCGCGCCGTTCGTGCCGCCGTGCACATCCGCGAGCGACGATGCGACCGCGAGCGAGCGCGCGAGCTGCGGCGTCGGCAGCGAGCCGCTCGGCCGCCGCCTCGCCCGGCCCGCGACGTTGCCTCGCGGCGCCACGCGGCCGATAGTGTGCGCACGCGGGCGATACGCCGCGATCCCAGAGGGAGGAGGTGCCCTGCCCTTGGACCAGGAAGATTCACAGGCGGCGTCGCTCCTCGCCACGCGGCGACCAGCGTAGAGGGCGCACTACCCCGGGCATCCGCGGACGGCCGTCTGGCCGTGCTCCAGCGGAGCCCCCTCGGCACCATCGTGCCGGCACCCATCGCCGACGCGCGGGCGTTGGGGTGGCGGGCGAGCGACAGTGTGACGGGCCCCGGTCCCCCGGGGCCCGTTTGCGTACCCGTCCCGTCGAGAGCAAGGGCGAGGCGCTAGCGGCGGCGGCGGGTGCGGCCGCGGCGCACGCCGCCGGTGCCAGAGGCGGGGCGCTCCGGCGCCAGCCGGCGCAGGCCCGCGGGCGCCTGGCCCAGCAGCTCGCCGCGCAGCTCCATGACCTGGTCGCGCAGCAGCGCCGCGCGCTCGAACTGGAGGTCGCGGGCGGCGTCCTGCATCTGCCGCTCCAGCTCGCCGATCAGCCGCTCCTGCTCCTCGCGTGGGAGGTCGGAGGCGGCGGTGTACGGCGCCTCCTGCTCGGCGACGCCCCGCAGCCGGTCGGTGATGTCGCGGATCGTCTTCTCGATGCCCTGCGGCGTGATGCCGTGCTCCTCGTTGTAGCGCTCCTGCAGGTCGCGCCGGCGCTCCGTCTCGTCCAGCGCGCGGCGCATCGAGTCCGTGACCACGTCGGCGTAGAGGATCGCCCGCCCTCGCGGGTGCCGCGCGGCGCGACCGATGGTCTGCACCAGCGAGCCCGACGAGCGCAGAAAGCCCTCCTTGTCGGCGTCGAGCACGCACACCAGCGACACCTCGGGGAGGTCCAGGCCCTCGCGCAGCAGGTTGATGCCCACCACCACGTCGTAGCTGCCGGCGCGCAGATCGCGCAGGATCTCGACGCGCTCGAGCGTGTCGATCTCGGAGTGCAGGTACATCGCGCGCACCCCCATCTCCTGCAGGTAGTCGGTGAGGTCCTCGGCCATCTTCTTGGTGAGGGTGGTGACCAGCGAGCGCTCGCCGCGCTCGGCGCCCGCCGTCACCTCGGCGTGCAGGTCGTCGATCTGGCCACGCGTCGGCCGCACCTCGAGCGCGGGCTCCACCAGGCCGGTGGGGCGAATCAGCTGCTCCACCACCTGCGTCGAGTGCTCCAGCTCGTAGGGGCCCGGGGTCGCCGAGACGAAGACGACCTGGTTGAGGTGCTGCTCGAACTCCTCGAAGGAGAGCGGCCGGTTGTCGAGCGCCGAGGGCAGGCGGAAGCCGAAGTCCACAAGCGTGCTCTTGCGCGAGATGTCGCCGTGGTACATGCCGCCGAGCTGCGGGACGGCGACGTGCGACTCGTCGATGAACAGTAGCCAGTCGTCCGGGAAGTAGTGCAGCAGCGTCCACGGCGTAGAGCCCGGATCGCGCGCCTGCAGGTGCCGCGAGTAGTTCTCGATCCCCGAGCAGTAGCCGGCTTCGCGCATGGTCTCCAGGTCGTAGCGGGTGCGCTCCTCCAGCCGCTGCGCCTCCAGCAGCTTCCCACCGCGCCGCAGCTCGCCGAGCTGCGTGCCGAGTTCCTCCTCGATCGAGACGATCGCCTGGCCCAGCCGGTCCTCGGAGGTAACGAAGTGCTTGGCGGGGTAGACGGCGGCGTGGTCCGACTCGCCGAGGATCTCGCCGGTGAGCGGGTCGAGCTGGGCGATGCGCTCGATCTCGTCGCCCCAGAAGTCGACGCGCAGCCCCGTGTCCTCGTTGGCCGGGAAGATCGTCAGCGAGTCGCCGCGCACGCGGAAGGTGCCGCGCACCGGGTTCATGTCGTTGCGCTCGTACTGCATCGCGATCAACTGGCGCACCAGCGAGTTGCGGTTCACCCGCCGCCCGCGATGCAGCCGCGCCACGAACGACTGGTACTCGCCCGGCTCGCCGAGGCCGTAGATGCACGACACCGAGGCGACGATGATCACGTCGCGCCGCTCGAAGAGGGCGCGCGTCGCCGCGTGCCGCATCTTGTCGATCTCCTCGTTGATGTCGGCGTCCTTGGCGATGTAGGTGTCCGTGCGTGGGACGTACGCCTCGGGCTGGTAGTAGTCGTAGTAGGAGACGAAGTACTCGACCGCGTTGTGCGGGAAGAAGTCGCGGAACTCGGCGACGAGCTGCGCCGCGAGCGTGCGGTTGGGCGCGATCACTAGCGAGGGCCGCTGTCGCTGCGCGATCACGTTCGCCATGGTGAAGGTCTTGCCGGAGCCGGTCACGCCCAGCAGCGTCTGCATGCGGTCGCCGCGATCGAGGCCCGCGACGAGCTGCTCGATGGCGCGCGGCTGGTCGCCCGTCGCAGCGAAGTCGGAGACGAGCTCGAAGGGGCGCCCCTCGTCGCTCGCGAGGTGCGCTCCGGCGGGGCCGCCCTCGGCAGGTGTGGTCACGGCTCGTCCTCGTCGCGGCTCAGCTCGTGGCGGGTCGTCGCCGTCGGGCAGCATCTGCCCGGCACAGGGGCGCCGGGCACGCCCATCGCGGCGCCCGGCCCGCCGAGCACGCCCATCGTGGCACGCGGCCGCCACGCCTCTGCCCCCCGAATAGAATAACGCGCGCTAGGCGTCCGCCGCGGCGGAGGGCGGCGCGGACGGCGCGGTCACGACGCGGTTGCGGCCGCCGCGCTTGGCCGCGTAGAGCGCGTCGTCGGCGAGCCGCACCAGCTCGCGCTCGGCGTCGTCGGGCGCGAGGGCGTCGAGGGGGCCCGGCCGCTCCAGCGCGGCGACGCCGACCGAGACGGTGACGCGCAGCGCCTCCCCGCCGCCCAGCGCGAACAGTTGCCCCGCCATGGCCGCGCGCAGCTTCTCCGCGACAACCTCGGCCTCGGCGCAGGTCGTCTCCGGCAGCAGCACCACCAGCTCCTCGCCGCCGTAGCGCGCGACCACGTCCGAGGTGCGCAGCGCGGCGCCGATCGCCGTCGCCGTCTGCGCCAGCACGCGGTCGCCGGCGGGGTGGCCGTGCTCGTCGTTGACGCGCTTGAAGTGATCGAGGTCGAGCATCAGGAGCGCCAGCGGTCGCTCGTAGCGCGCCGAGCGCCGCAGCTCCGCGCCCAGCCGCTCGAAGAAGGCGCGGCGGTTGAGCAGCCCCGTGAGCGCGTCCGTCACCGCGAGCCGCTGCAGCTCGGCGCGGGCGCCGCGCAGCGCGGCCGCCGTGGAGACGAGCCGCCGCTCGCGGCCCGAGGCGACGCGCGCCGACAGCGTCATCTGCAGCAGCAGCGCCGCCGCGAAGACCGTGATGCCGAAGCCCCAGACGTGCAGCGGCACGCCGAGCACCGGCGTGCGCCACGCCGTCGCGCGGTCGGAGGCGCCGGAGAGCTCCATCGCCGCCACCACCGCGGCCGCGAGCAGCGCCCCGGCGAGCACGACCCAGCGCTCGCGGACGACGCGGCGCATGCGCGCGCCCCCCACGTCGAGGCCGGCGCCGGCGACTGCCGCATCGCCCGCCAGCGGATCGAGCGCGAGCGGGGCGCCCGTCGCCGCGTCGCGGCCGGGCGACTCGCCGCGGGGCGGCTCCGCGCCCACCTCGCGCATCACGCGCTCGCCCCGCGCGCCGCCTGCTGCTCCAGCACGGCGCGCAGCAGCTCCTCCAGCCCCTCGAGGGCGGGATCGGCGCGCAGCGCCGCCTCCACCAGCCGCTCCGCCTCGCGGCGCCCGTACTGCAGCGCGGTCAGCGCGTCGACGGCGTCGCCGCGCAGGTCGGGCGCCGCGCCACCGGCGCCGCCGGCCGCCGGCTCCTCGTGCAGCAGCGCGACCTCGCGCAGCCGCCCGTGCAGCCGCGCCACGATCGTCTGCGCCAGCCGCGCGCCGATGCCGGGGAGCTGCTGCAGGGCGCGCACGTCCTCCGCCTCCACCCAGCGCGCGATCTCGGAGACGGGGAAGGTGAGCGCCCGCACGGCCTTCACCGGCCCCACGTCCGGCACCTCGATGAAGGTGCGGAAGAAGTCGCGCTCGGCGGCGTGCGGGAAGCCGACGAGCAACGGCGTGGGGCTGCGCTCGGAGACGTGGTAGTAGGTGTAGAGGCGGATCTCGTCGCCGAGGGCGTGCCCCGCGACCCACTCCGCGGCGAAGGCAGGCACGACCACCTCGTAGCTGACGCCCGCGACCTCGAGCCAGGCGGTGGCGGAGGGCTCGTCCCAGCGCTCGAGCGCGCCGCGCAGCGCCGCGATCATCGCGCGCCCCCGCCCGCGCCGCTGGCGGCCAGCCGCGCGTCCAGCCGCGCGTCCAGCCGCGCGTCCGCGAGCCGCGTCAACGCGATCGCCATCGCGTCCGAGATGTCCAGCGGCGACGGCGCCTCGTCCAACTCCAGCTGCAGCATCACCATCGCCCGCACCTGCTCCTTCGGCGCACCGCCGTGGCCGGTGACCGCCTCCTTCACCGCCGCCGGCGCGTACTCGAAGACGGGGAGCGCCGCCCCGGCCGCCGCGATCAGAGCCGCTGCGCGCGCCTCGCCGATCGCCATCGCGGAGCGCACGTTCTCCGCCACGAACTGCTGCTCGACGGCGACCTCGGCGGGCGCATGCTCCGCCATCAGCGCGGCCAGCCCGCGCGCGATGCGGTGCAGGCGCACGGCGCGTGGCTCGCGCGGACGCGTGCGCAGCACGCCGGAGGCGAGCACGCGCGGGCGGTGCGCCTCCCCCTCGACGATCGCCCAGCCGGTGATGGCGAGGCCGGGGTCGACCCCCAGCACGCGCCCGGGCACGGCGGCGCCAGGCATCGGCTCCACCGTCTCGTGCGTCGCGTCGTTCGTCTCAGCCTCGATGGTGCTGCAGCCGTTCCCCCCGCCGCAGCCCGCCCGTGTGGTCCGCCCCAACTCGTGGAGCTCAGCTCAGCTCGCGGCCTCCAGCACCTCCGCCGGGAAGTCGGCGTTGGAGTAGACGCGCGAGACGTCATCCAGCTCGTCGAGGCGCTCCAGCAGGCGCAGCGTCTGCGTCGCGGCCTTCTCGTCGAGCTCCACCATGCTCTGCGGCACGCGCGCGAGCTCCGAGCGCAGCACCACGAATCCCGCCTCGGTCAGCCGCTCGCGCACCGCCTCCAGGTCGGCGGGCTCGCTCACGACCTCCACCTCGTCGTCCTCCAGCGTGACGTCGAGCGCGCCCGCCTCGATCGCCGCGAGCTGCACCTCGTCCGGGTCGGCGCCCGCGGCGGCCACCGTGACGAGCCCGCGCAGCTCGAACTGCCAGGCGACGGCGCCCGCCTCGGCGAGGTTGCCGCCGCCGCGCGAGAACGCCATCCGCACCTCGGCGACCGCGCGGTTGCGGTTGTCCGTGACCGCCTCCACCAGCACCGCGGTGCCGCCGGGCCCGTAGCCCTCGTAGGTGACCTCGACGAGTTGCTCCGCGTCGCCGGCGCCCACGGCGCGCTGCACGGCGCGATCGATGTTCGCGTTGGGCATGTTCGCGTCTTTGGCGCGCTGGATCGCGATGCGCAGGCCCGCGTTCATCGTCGGGTCGGCGCCTCCGCCCTGGCGCGCCGCGACGGTGATCTCACGGCCGAGCTTCGTGAAGAGCTGCCCGCGCTTCGCGTCGAGCGCGCCCTTCTTGTGCTTGATCGAGGACCACTTGGAGTGTCCGGACACCCGTGCCCTCCCGGCGAGCCGTCCCGCATCCCGCTCGCGCACATGCTAGCAAGGCCGCGGGCCGCGCACGACCGGGGACCCCCCGCACGAGCGGCGGGCCGCCCGCTACGGCCGCAGCGTCACGTTGTCGATGAGGCGCGTGGCGCCGACGCGCACCGCGAGCGAGAGCAGCGCGTCCCCCCGCAGCTCCCCGTCGAGCTCATCGAGCGTCCCGGCGTCCGCCAGCGAGACGTAGTCGGCCTGAGCGAGCGGCTGCGCCTCGACGCGGTCGCGCACGATGCGGCGCAGCGTCTCGGCGTCGCGCACGCCGTCCTCGAACGCCGCCTGCGCCGCCGCGAGGCCCGCCGAGAGCGCGAGCGCCTGCCACCGCTCCTCCGCCGAGAGGTAGACGTTGCGCGAGGAGAGCGCGAGGCCGTCCGGGTCGCGCACGGTGGGGCAGCCCACCACCTCGACGGGCAGAGCCAGGTCGCGCACGAGCCGCCGGATCACCGCCAGCTGCTGCGCGTCCTTCTCGCCGAAGTAGGCGCGATCGGGCGCCACGATGGAGAGCAGCACCGTGACGACCGTGGCGACGCCCTCTAGGTGGCCGTGGCGGTGCCTGCCCTCCAGCCGCTCGCTGAGCCGGCCCACGCTCACCGTGGTCGCGTGCCCCGGCGGGTAGATCTCCTCGACGCTCGGCGCGAAGAGCAGGTCGACGCCGTTCTCCACGAAGAGCCGGGCGTCGCGCTCCTCGTCGCGCGGGTAGCGCGCCAGGTCCTCGTTCGGGCCGAACTGCGTCGGGTTGACGAAGAGCGAGGCGATGACGGAGGCGCACTCCTCGCGCGCGCGACGCACCAGCGAGAGGTGGCCCTCGTGCAGCGCGCCCATCGTCGGCACCAGGCCGACTGGCGCCGGGAGCGCCGCGCGCTCGGCTCGCAGCTCGGCGACCGTCCGCGAGACGTGCATCGAGGGCCGGGCGCGCGCGCGCTAGCCGCGCTCGGGCGTGCCGCCGGCGGGCGCGTCGCTCGCGCCGGCGGGGCCGTAGAGCTCGGCGCGCTCCGCGTCCGGCGCCTCGGCCGCCAGCGGCGGCGGCGTCTCGCCGGCGCCCTCGCCGCCCTGCGCCGTCATCCGCTCGATGAGCGCCAGCGCGCGCTCGTCCATGTAGAACGACTCCTCGGCCGCGGGGAACTCACCGGCCGCCACCGCGCCGCGGTACGTCCCCAGCGCCTCGCGCACCAGCCGGCCGCCCTCCAGGAAGCGCCGGGCGTGCTTGGGCTGGAAGTCCTCGTAGAGGCCCAGCAGGTCGTGCAGCACCTGCACCTGCCCGCTACAGAAGGGCCCGGCGCCGATGCCGATGGTGGGGACGCGCACCCGCTTCGTGATCATGTGCGCGAGCGCCGTGGGGATCGTCTCCAGCACGATCGCGTAGGCGCCCGCCTCGTCCAGCGCCTTCGCGTCGCCGATGAGTCGCACGGCGTCGCGCGGCGTCTTGCCCTGCACGCGGAAGCCGCCGAGCTGGTGCACGGACTGCGGCGTGAGGCCGATGTGCCCCATCACCGGGATGCCCGCCTCCACGAGCCGGCGCACCGTCTCCGCGACGCGCGCGCCGCCCTCCAGCTTCACGGCGCCGGCGCCCGTCTCGCGCAGCACGCGCGTCGCGGCGCGCATCGCGTCCTGCCAGCCCGTCTGGTAGCTGCCGAACGGCAGGTCGACGACGACGTGGGCGCGCTGTGCGCCGCGCATCACCGCCTTCGCGTGGTGGATCATGTCGTCGAGGGTGACCGGCAGCGTCGATTCGTAGCCGAGCACGACCATCCCCAGGCTGTCGCCCACGAGAATCGCCGGGATCTCCGCCTGGTCGACGAGCTTCGCCGTCGGGTAGTCGTAGGCCGTGACCATGGCGATCGGCTCGCCGCGGTCGCGCAGGCGCTGCAGATCGGTGGTGGTGACGCGCCTCATCGCGCGGCTCCCGTCGATCGCGGGGAGCGGCACGGCACGGCTTCAGCGCGGAAGTGGGGCATCTCGGCTCCGTCTCGGTCTCGTCGATCCAAGCGGACATGTCGCGCGAGCGATCGAGCCACATCGCCGTCGACCGCGGGTCGAACGGCGGTGCGTGCTCCGTGCCCGTCCTCCTCGCCGCCGCTACGCGGTCGGCGGGCGCACGGCCGGCCCGGTCGCTCAACGCCGCGAGTATCGAAAAGCGGCGGGGCGCCTGTCAACGCCCCGCGCGCGGCGAACGCGCCGCTCGCGGCCGCCGCGCGCGCCACTCGGCCGCCGACGGGACGCCCGCGAGCCCCGTCGCGAACCGCACCGCGCGCAGCACGGCGCGCTCGACGGCGCGCGCCGCCAGCGCCTCCAGCGCCACGAGGCGCCCCGCTGCGAGCTCGACGGCGCCCGTCGCGAGGCCAAACGCGACGTCGCCGTCGCCGCGCGTGTGCGCGGGCCAGATCGTGCGGGCGAAGCCATCGTGCGCCGCCGCCGCGAGCACGCTCGCCTCGGCCTTCGTCAGCTTCGCATCGGTCGCCACGACGGCGAGCGTCGTGCTCTCGGGCGCGGGCGGCGTCCCGCGCGCGGGCCCGCCGGCGCGCAGCAGCTCGATCGGGTCGAGGAAGGTGCGGCGCGGCCCACGAGGCGCGGCCACCGGCTCGCCGCTAGCCGGGTCGACGATCGCGCCCAGCGCGTTCACCACCACCAGCGCCCCGACCACGATCTCCCGCTCGCCCCCCTCCGGCGCGGCGGCGAGCCGCTCGCTCGCGGTGCCGATGCCGCCCTTCAGCCGCCCGTCGGCGCCCGCGAGCTTGGCGACGGTCGCGCCCGTCCCCGCGCCCACGCTGCCCTCGGCGACGCGCCCGCCGCTCGCCGCTCGTACGGCGCGGTAGCCCGCCTCGGCATCGGGCGACCACGGCCGCCCGATGCCGAGGTCGTAGAGAATCGCGCCGGGCACGATCGGGATGCGCTGCTCCGTCCCCGGGGGGCCGACGGCGTAGCCCACGCCCCGCCCGCGCAGCGCGCGCACCACGCCGTCCGCCGCGGCGAGCCCGGGCGCCGAGCCGCCCGCGAGCAGCACCGCGTGCACCTCCTCCACGAGCATGCCGGGGCGCAGCAGATCGGTCTCGCGGGTGCCGGGCGCGCCGCCGCGCACGTCCACGCCTCCCACCGTGCCGGGCGGCGCGAGCACGACGCTGACGCCGGTGGCTCTGCGGCGGCTGCTCCACTGCCCCACGCGCACGCCCGGAACGTCGGTGATGCGCCCCGGCTCGGGCTCGGCCGCGCCGCGCGCGCCGGCACGCGACGCTGCATGCAGCGAGTCGGCGCGAGGGGGGCGGGCGCGGCCCACGGCGGGCCGGCGCTAGACCGCGGAGGCGATGGGGAGCCGCGCCGGCACCGCGAGCTCGATGAAGGCGAGGGAGCGCCGCAGGTACTCCTCCGGGTGGCGCACGAACGCCTCGCAGTGGCCCGCCTCGGAGGCGACCCACACCTCGTGCTGCCGGCTGAGCGAGGCGGCGGCGAGGTTCAGCGTCTGCGCGGGCGGCACCCGCTCGTCCTGCTCGCCGCAGACGAAGAGCACGGGCACGCGCTCGGCGCGCACCACGGCCGCCATCGGATCGAGTGCGTCGACGTCGGCGCCGAAGAGCCGCCGCGCCAGCAGGTAGCCGAGCCCGAGCAGGTAGCGCGGCACGCGGCGGTGTCGGTGGCGGAGCTGCTCGCGCAGGGAGGCGAGCGGGGAGTCGGCGATCACCGCGGCGACCGGGCTCTCGGCGGCGGCGGCCGCCAGCGCCAGCGAGGCGCCGAGGCCGAAGCCATGCAGCAGCACCGGGAGACCGGCCGCGCGGCGTCCCGCGTAGGCCACGGCGGCGACCACGTCCAGCAGCTCCGGCCCGCCCAGCAGGTCGCGGCTGCCGGCCGACTCGCCCCGCCCGCGCAGGTCGAAGGCGAGCACGTGGAAGCCGCGGCGGACGTACTCGCGCTGCAGCGACAGCAGGCCGCGCTCCGGGTCGGCGCGCGTCCCGTCGCCGTCGTGCACCATCGTCACCACGGCCCGCGCTCCGGGCGACTCGATGAACCAGCCGCGAAGCGCCAGCCGATCGGCGGCGTGGAACTGCACCTCTTCGTAGCGGAGCCCGGTGTCGGCGGGCGTGCCGCGCACGCGGCTGCGTGGGGAGCGCGTGAAGCGGTTCGCGAGGTACAGCGCCGCCACGAAATGCCCGAGCGCGATGAACGCGCCGAGGCCTACGAGCACCGGGATCGCCATGGAACCTCACCCCGCCCGGATCGCCCGGCGCCGTTCCCGCCGGGCGTCATGCACCCTACTACCGCGCCGCCCCCCGCCTCAACAGTGGAAACCCGGACGGCGTGAGTTATGGCAGGGAGCAGATGAGCGGCGCCCCGGGGCTAGATGACCCCGCGCAGGCCCCAGCCGACGGCGAAGGCGACCGCCGCCGCCGCCGAGCCGATCACCAGCATCTCCAGCCCCGAGCTGAGCCAGTGCGCCCCCGTGATGCGCGTCCGCAGCGCGCCGACCACGAACAGCGTGACGGCCGTGAAGGCCGCCGCGACCGGGAAGGCCTCGGCGGGGTCGAGCACGAGGTACGGCAGCAGCGGCACCGCGCCGATGCTGACGAACGAGCCGAAGATCACCCCGCCGTGCACCGCGGGCACCCAGCGCCCCGGCTCCTCCCCGCCCTCGTGGTTGGCGCGCGCCTGCCCCTCGGAGCGGCGGCCGAGGTAGTCGCCCGCGCCCATGGAGATCCCATCGGCGAGCAGGTTCGCGAGCCCCAGCACCAGCGCCACCCCCGAGCCGAGGTCGGCGCCGGTCACGCTGCTGACCACGGCGAACGTCGTGATCAGACCGTCGTTCGCGCCGAAGACCAGGTCGCCGATCAGCGCGCGCGGCCCCGGCCAGTCGCGGTTGCCCAGGAACTGCGTCACCGGCAGCAGCACGCCCGCGGCCTCCCCACCCGGTCGCGGTTGCGTGCGCCGGGTCGCCCGTATCAGAGCACGGCGACCGCGAGGAGCGCGAGCCCCGCCGCGACGAAGAGCGCCCCCCGCCGCGCGCTCCACGAGGCGCGGGGCAGCGCCTGCGCCAGCCGCGCCCCCGCGATCACGGCGAGCGCGTCGGCGGCGACCATCCCCGCCGTCGCCCCCGCCCACACCAGCGCGCCCTCGCCCGCCTCGACCCCGGCGAGCGAGATCGCCGCGAGCTGCGTCTTGTCGCCGAGCTCGGCGATCACGAGCGCGCCACCGACCGCCGCCGCCAGCAGCAGCGTCGAGCCGCGCCCGCGGACCCCGGCCGCCCGCGCGAGCAGCGCCTGCGCCCCGCGCCTCGGCTGCTCATCGCCCGCACCGTCCCCGTCCGCGGCGCCTTCCTCTCCCGCGGGAAGCGAGGCACGCAACGTCCACGCGCCCACCGTGACGAAGAGGAGCGCCGCCCCCACCTCGACAGGGCGCCGCGGCAGCAGCTCGCCGGCGACCGCGCCCAGCAACACCGCCGCCGCCATCAGCAGCGCCGCCGAGACGGCGATCGCCGCCAGCAGCACGGCCGCGCGCACGCGCGTCGCGACCGCCAGCACGAGCAGCATCGACTTGTCGCCGAACTCGGCGAGGAAGACGAGCGCGAAGGCCGAGGCGAGCGCGCCCACGCCTCGCCCTAGCGCCGCTGACAGCCGGGACAGAGGTGCGTGCCGCGCCCGGCGACGCGCCGCTTCACGATCGTCGTGCCGCAGCGCCGGCACGGCTGCCCCTCGCGCCGGAAGACGGCGACGCGCACGGTGTGCAGCCCCTCCGCCCCCAGCCCGTCGCGGTAGTCGCTGAAGCTCGATCCGCGGTCGGCGATCGAGGCGGCCAGCGCGTCGCCGACAGCCGCGTGCAGCCGCGCCACCCGCCGCGGCCCCAGCTCGCTCGCGGACGTGCGCGGGTCGATCCGCGCCCGCCAGCACGCCTCGTCGGCGTAGATGTTGCCCACCCCCGCCGCCACCGACTGGTCGAGCAGCGCCGCCTTGACCGCCACCGTGCGCCGCCGCAGCGCGCCGCGCAGCCATGCCGCCGTGAACTGCTCGGAGAGCGCGTCCGGCCCCGCCCGCGGGAAGGCCTCGCGCGGCTCCTCGACGAGGTGCCAGGTGGCGAACTTGCGCACGTCGCGCAGCGAGAGCGCCGATCCGTCGTCGAGCTCCACGCGCGCCCGCTCGAAGCGGTGGCGAGGGAACCGCGCCGCGCCCGCCGCCTCGTGCACCAGCGACCCGGTCATGCGCAGGTGGATGACCCACGTGCGCCCGTCGTCGAGGCCCAGCAGCAGGTACTTGCCGTGCCGCCCGATGCCCTCGACGCGCCGCCCGGTGAGCGCCCGCTCCATCTCTCGCGGCGCGTGCGTGACGGCGAGCCGCTCGGCGCCGCGGTGGATGCGCACCCGTTCGAAGCGCCGCCCGACGAGCAGCGGCTGAAGGTCCCGCCGAATGGTCTCGACCTCTGGCAACTCAGGCACGAGCGCGAGCGTTCCGCTCGACCCCAGGGGCTGCCGCGAGCGTTCCGTTGCATCCTAGTGGCTGCCGCTCCTCGAAGAAGACGGCGGCCTTCGGGCGACGAGCATGCTCGGAACAGCGGCGGCGAGAGCTTGCGATCATCCGCCCTCCGGCAGGAGCGGCAGCCACTAGGGTCGAGCGGAACGCTCGTCGAGCGGAACGCTCGCGAGGTCGCCCCACGAGCGGCCCCACTTCTCGTCGAGCTCGAGCGGCACGGCGAGCTCGATCGAGGGCATGAGCCGCGCCGCGACCGCGCGCACCTCCTCCAGCTCGGCGCGCGGCAGCTCGAAGATCAGCTCGTCGTGCACCTGCAGCACCAGCCGCGCCAGCGCGCCCTCGCGCCGCCGCTGCTCCAGCTCCGGGTCGATGCGGTTCATCGCGATCTTGATGATGTCGGCGGCCGTGCCCTGCGCCGGCATGTTGATGGCGATGCGCTCGGCGGCCTGCCGCTGGTTGTGGTCCTGCGCGCGCAGCGCCGGCACCGCGCGCCGACGCCCCGTCAGCGTCTCCGCGTAGCCCCGCTCGCGCGCCTCCTCGACGACCTGGTCGCGCCACTCCGCGACCCGCGGGTACGCCTCGAAGTAGGCGCGGATGAACTCTTCCGCCTCGTCGCGCGGGATGCCCTCGCGCTGCGTCAGGCCGAAGGCCGTAAGGCCGTAGAGCACGCCGAAGTTGAAGACCTTGGCGCGCCGCCGCTGCTCGCGGTCCACGTCGTCGGGCGCCACGCCGAACACCCTCGACGCCGTCGCCGCGTGGATGTCGAGGCCGTCGTGGAACGCCTGCCGCAGCGCCTCGTCGCCCGAGAGGTGCGCCAGGATGCGCAGCTCGATCTGCGAGTAGTCGACGGAGAGGAAGATCGGGTCGTCGCCGCAGTCGCGCGCCACAAAGGCACGACGCACGTCGTTCCCCATCTCCGTGCGCACCGGGATGTTCTGCAGGTTCGGGTCGTTGGAGGAGAGCCGCCCCGTCGCCGCCGTCACCTGCGAGTAGACGGTGTGCACGCGGCCCGTGCGCGGGTTCACCTGCCCCGGCAACGTGTCCACGTAGGTGGACTTCAGCTTCGTCAGTTCGCGCCAGCGCAGCACCGCCTCCACCACGGGGTGCACGCCGCGCAGCACCTCGAGGGCGTTGGCGTCCGTGGTCCAGCCGGTACGCGTCTTGCGCGTCTTGGGCAGCTCCAGCTCCTCGAAGAGGATCTGCGAGAGCTGCTGCGGCGAGCCGATCTGGAACTCGTGGCCCACCGAGGCGTAGACCTCGCCCTCGGCGGCGGCGACCTCCTGCTCGAGCTGTGCGCCCAGCTCGGCGAGCACGCCGACATCGATGGCGACGCCGCGCCGCTCCATCCGCGCCAGCACCGCGATGTGCGGCCGGTCGAGGTCGTCGAAGACCTCGCGCAGGCCGCTCGCGTCCAGCTCGGGGCCCAGCAGCGCCGGCAGGCGCAACACGGCGTCCGCACGAGGCGCGGCGTAGCCGCAGACGTCGGCGGTCGCCGCCTCGGAGAACGGGATCGCCTTGCGCCCCGCGCCCAGCAGCGCCTTGGGCTCGGTCAGCTCGAGGCCCAGCCGATCGAAGGCGAGCCGTGCGAGCGTCATGTTCGCGTCGCCGAGCAGGTACGCGGCGAGCATCGTGTCGAAGGTGACGCCCTCCGCCTCGACGTGCTCCGGCGACTCGCCGAGCGCGACGAGCCACGCCTTTCCGTTGTGCGCGACGCGCTTGATGGCGGGGTCGGCGAGCAGCGGCGCGAGCGCGCCCAGCACCTCCGCCTCGCTGAGCTGTACCAGCGGCGCCTCGGCCTCGGCGTCGCCGTCATCGTCCTCGTCCCCCGCGCCGCTGCTCGGTGCCTCGACGTCGAGCGCCATCGCGGACTGCCCACCGCCCGCCGCGACCTCGGCCGCTGCGGCCTCGCGGGTGCGCCCGTGGCCGAAGGGGACGTACCAGCCCGTGCCCTCGGCGGTGGAGACGGCCGCGCCGACCAGCGCGTCGGCCGCGCGCATCGGGTGCTCCTCGTCGGCGACCAGCTCGAGCGCGAGCCGGCCCGCCGCGCGCACCTCGGCGACCAGCTCGTCGAGCTCGGCGGCCGTCGTCGCGAGACGGTAGTGGCCCTCCACCTGGGTGTGCGCGGCCTCCACCATCGCGGCGGGGCTGCCCGCGGCGTCGACGGGCTCGGGCAGCCGAGCGAGCAGCGTGCGGAACTCCAGCTCGCGGAAGAGCTCGATCACGCGCTCGCGGTCGTAGCCGCCCCAGCGCGCCTGTTCGAGATCGAGCGTGACGCCGGGCACCTCCTCGACGATCGTCGCAAGGCGCTTCGACAGCTCGGCCTCGTCGCGGCCGGCGGTCAGCGCCTTCTGAGCGCGCGGGGGCGTGACCTCGTCCAGGTGCGCGTAGACCTCCTCGATCGGCCCCCAGCTCTCGATGAGCGCCTTCGCGCCTTTCTCGCCGATGCCGCGCACCCCGGGGATGTTGTCGGAGCTGTCGCCGACGAGCGCCTTGTAGTCGACCACCAGCCGCGGCTCGAAGCCGAAGCGCTCGCGCACCTTCTCCTCGTCGTAGAAGACGTAGTCGCGCTGGTAGGGCCGGTACATGTAGACGCGCACGCCGGGCCGCACGAGCTGCAGCATGTCGTTGTCGAGCGTGACGATGACGGTGTCGACGCCGGCCTCGACGGCCTGCGCCGCCAGCGTGCCCAGCACGTCGTCGGCCTCGTAGCCGACCGCCTCCATGCGCGGGACGGCGATCGCCTCCAGCAGCTCGGCGACGCGGGCGATCTGCGGGTGCAGGTCGTCGGGCGTGGGCTCGCGATTCGCCTTGTAGCGCTCGTCCTCCTGCTTGCGGAAGGTCTCCTCCGAGGCGTCCCACGCCGCGATCACGTGCGTGGGCCGCAGCTCGTTCAGCACAGCGAGCAGCGAGTTCGCGTAGCCGTAGACGGCCCACACGGGCTCGCCGGTGCGGCCCACGGTGAGCGTGTCGCGCATCGCGAAGTAGGAGCGGAAGATGATCCCGTGCGAGTCGAGGATGACGAGCAGCGGCGGGCGGTGGGCGGGCTTCGGCACGGGCGTCAGTATATCGGGGCGCCCGCGGCCGCAGCCGGGCGCTTCCCCCGATCAGCGCGCGCGGGCCACCCGCTACGATCGCCGTGTGTGCCACCCCCGCCTTCGCCGTGCCCGCCACTCGCACGCGTCGAGCTGAGCTCGCGCCCGCCGCACTCGCGGTCGCCGCGGCGCGCGCCTCTGGACCGCGCCACTCGGAGCGCGCCCCGGTGAGCGGCGTGCTCCACCTCATCGTCGGGAGCCTGCCGGCCGGCGCCGAGCAGGACGCGCGGCTCGCCGCGGCGCTCGACCTCGGCGGCGCGCTGGCAGGCGCGCCGGGCGTGCGCGCGGCGCTGCTGGGGCGCTCCGCCGAGCACGTCGTCGCCGCCTGCTGGCTGGACGGCCCGGCCGCGCTCGATCCGTTCGCCGAGTCCGCGCCGCACATGGCCTTCGTGATGCGCGGACTCGCGCCGCTGGTGCGCGGCATGTGGAGCGCCTCCGTCGCGACCGACGCGCCGCTGCCCGCCGGCGGCGCCGACCCGGCCGACCTCGACGACCTGGACGCCGTCGCCGCGCTGTGGGCGCTCGCCGTCCCGGAGCGCGCCGGCGTCTACGAGTGGGAGGTGCGCAGCCTGCTCGACGGCATCGCGGCGCTGCCCGGCCGCGCCGTCACCGGGCCGACCGTCGAGGAGCGCGAGCGCTTCCGCGCGGGCGGCGTCGTCGCGCTGCGCGCGGACGAGCTCGCGCCGTTCCAGCAGGCGCTCGAGGCGGCGCGCGCCGGCTGGCCCGCCTTCGCCACCGAGCTCGAGGAGGCGCTCGTCCCGGTGCTCCCCGCTCCGGGCGCGAGCGGCGCCGAGAGCGCGCACGAGGGGCAGCGCCCGTGAGCGCGCAACCGCCCGCCCCCACACCACGAAGGCGTCGCGCCCGCCCGCTCGCGAGGCCCGACAGCTACAACGTGCCCGCCCGCCGCCGGCGCCTGAACCGCGCGATGGCGCTGATCGGCGCGCTCATCGTGCTCTCGGTGGTCGGCACGCGGCTGCTCGCACGCAACGACGCGGAGCAGGACGCGCCGCTGCGGGAGACGCTGTTCGGCTGGGAGTACGCCGCGGGCCCCGACGCGCTCACCCCCGTGAACGTGGCGCGCGTCATCGACGGCGACACGCTGGAGGTCCGCGCGGGCGGCGAGCTGCTGCGCGTGCGGCTCTTCGGCGTCGACGCCCCCGAGCGCGGCGAGGCCTGCGCGGCCGTCGCGGCGGAGCGGCTGCGGCGGCTGGCGGGCGGGCACGTGCGGCTGCTGCACGACGAGCGGCTGACCGACGAGGGCGGCCGCGAGCTGCGCTACGTCTTCACACCCGAGGGCATCTCGATCGATGCGCAGCTCGTCGTCGAGGGGCTGGCCAGCGCGTGGCGCCGCGACGGCGCGCTGCGCGACGCCCTCGTCGCCCTCGAGGAGGACGCCGCCACCCCGGCCTGCCTCGCGACCGGGAGCACGCCCACGCGCGCGTGACGTCGGCGCCGCCGCTGCGAGGCGCCGGACGCTGCTAGGGCGAGCTGCTGCCCTTGTCGAGGGAGAGCAGCCGAAAGATCTGCTCGCCGTTGTCCCACTGCACCAGCGGATGCGGCGGGTCGATGCCGATCCAGGCGACGCGCGTCGCGCGGCCGCTGCGCACCTGCAGCCGCCACGTCTCGTACGTGCCGGCGGGCACCTCGATGCGCTCCTGCTGCACCACGGTCGCGCGCACCGTGATCTGGTTGCGGCTCACCGCGCTCACGGAGACGTAGCGCGCGTCGTACTCCTCGTCGAGGGGGAGCGTGCGCCAGAGCCACAGCGCGCTCTCGTTGTCGTAGGCGTTCTCGCGCAGCCGCAGCTCGCGCTCATCAGCGTCGCCGTCAGCCTGGACGCGTCGGAGCAGGACTGAGGAGCGGTCGGCGACGTAGGCGGCGTACCAGCGCTCGACCTCGTCGCCCTGCGTCGCCTCGCGGCTGCTCGACGTGGGGGCCAGCGTGCTAGCGAGCGCCACCACCTGCGAGGCGTCGAACACATCGTCCTCGGCGGCACCCGCGGCGATGTAACGCTGCACCAGTAGCCACGCGCCGTCCCCGCAGGTGGCCTCGAGCGTCCCCGTCGCCACCGGAGTGCCGTCGATCTCCTCCAGCGCGTAGCGCGCGCTCTCGCCACAGCCGAAGGCGACGCGCTGCGGGACGGCGTCGACATTGTCGCCGCCGCTCGTCGCCGAGCAGGCCGCCGCGAGCGCGACGAGCAGCAGCGCGCCCGCGAGGACAGCGAGGCGGCCCGTCACTCGCACGGCGCCACCGAGACGCTCTCCAGCACGCGCCGCGTGCGCACGAGCGCCTCCTCGACGTCCTCCGTCGAGACATCGAGGTGCGTGGCCATCCGCAGCCGCCGCGGCGCCGTGCCCGAGACGAGCACCCCCGCCGCGACGAGCGCGCTGCGGAGCGCCTGCGGGTCGGCGCCGTCGTACTCGACGAAGACGAGGTTGCTCTCGACGGCCGCGGTGTCGAGGTGCAGGCCGGGGAGCAGGGCGAGCCCCTCGGCGAGGCGCCGGGCGTGGGCGTGATCCTCGGCAAGCCGCTCGACGTTGTGCTCCAGCGCGTAGAGCGCCGCCGCCGCGATCACCCCCGACTGCCGCATCCCCCCGCCGAGCTGCCGGCGGACGCCGCGCGCGCGCTCCATCAGCTCGCGCGGGCCGCACAGCACGGAGCCGACCGGCGCGCCCAGCCCCTTCGAGAAGCAGAACGAGACGGTGTCGGCCTCGGCAACGAGAGTGGCGGCGTCCGTCTCCAGCGCGGCGGCGGCGTTGAAGATGCGCGCGCCGTCGATGTGCACGCGGGCGCCGGCCGCCCGCGCCGCCGCCGCGACCTCGCGGGTGTGGGTGAGCCGGACGGCCGCGCCGCCGCAGCGGTTGTGCGTGTTCTCCAGGCAGACCAGCGCGGCGCCGCCGTCGATCGCGGCGTCGAGCGCCTCCAGCTCCAGCCGGCCGCGCGCGTCGTTCGGCACGACGGCGAGGTGGATGCCGCCCAGCGCGGGCGCGCCCAGCCTCTCGTGGTGGACGATGTGCGACTCGGAGCCGACCACCGCCTGCTCGCCGCGGCCGCAGTGGAGCAGCAGCGCGATCAGGTTCGCCATCGTGCCGCTGGGCACGTAGAGCGCCGCCTCCTTGCCGACGCGGTCGGCGGCGGCGCGCTCCAGCGCCTGCACGGTGGGGTCGTCGCCGAGCACGTCGTCGCCGACCTCGGCGTCGGCCATCGCGCGACGCATCGCGGGCGAGGGGCGCGTGACGGTGTCGGAGCGCAGATCGATGACCCGCAGGGGACGGCCCTCCGCAACGTGGCCCGTCGAGCAGGGACGACGGCGCCGCCGAGCGTAGCAGAGCGCCCGCGCACGATCGCCCCGTGCAGGCGGAGCCGGAGGCGAGGCGGGCGACGACCGCAGGGGGCACAGACGGAGGAGCGGGGAGAGCGGACAGCGACGAGGCCGGGGCTACGGGGAGGCGGTCGCGCTCTCCCACAGCGTCTCGTAGCCCTCGCCGCCGCGGATCGCGGCGACGAGGTCGATGCGCTCGGCACGGAGCGCGCCCTGGAAGGCGCGCTCGCACTCGGCGGCGAGCTCCGGCCCGCCCTCCTCGACGAGGCGCCGCTCGATGTGCTCCCACAGCCCCATCTCGCGCATCATCTGCACGCGCCGCGGCCACTCGAAGACCGTGATCTGCTCGGGCAGCCCCAGGTCGGGGCGCTCGCGGCGGAGGTAGCGGTAGCGCTCCTCGGCGGAGTGCACGCGCGGCACCAGCCGGATGAAGGGGCGGTCGGTCGGGCAGGTGCGCGCGTCGACGAGGAGCCGCTGATCGATGAGGCCGAAGCGGACGACGAAGACATCCGCTTCGCGGATCACGCCGACGATGGCGTCCATGTCGATGCCGAACTCGCGGTCCACGGCCACCCCGCCCCGCGCCGGTCGCCCGGCGCTTCGACCCCCGCCGAGGGTCGCCTCGATTGTAGGGGGGGGGCCGTCGGCGCGGCAACGCCGCGCGGCACGCGGCCCCACCGGGCGGCTCGCAGCTCACGCTGCCCCTCGCGCCGGAGGGCTAGACCTCGACGGGGAGCTGGTAGGTGCGATCGAGGTAGGGGATGTGCACCAGGCCGCTCATCTGCAGCCCGAAGGCGATGAGCACCACGCCGCCGATCTGCGTCAGCGTGTCGAGCGAGTCCTGCACCAGCGTGCCGACGAAGCCGACCGAGGCGCCGACGATGGCGAAGACGATGGTGAACCCGATGACGAAGGCGACCGAGTGGCCGAAGACGCGCCGCCGGTCGGCCTTCGCGTCGCCGGTCCCGAAGACGGCCTCGCCCGCGAGGTTCGCGAGATAGGCCGGCCACCAGCGGCAGCACGCACGGCGAGAGGAAGGAGACGAGTCCGCCGAAGAAGGCGATCATCGGCCCGGCCGCGCCGTCGATGGCCGGTCGAGAGATCCTGCTCGGCGCCCTCGGTGGAGCTGAAGAGGAAGCCGAAGCTCTGGAAGTAGTTGTTGAGGCGCCCGAACTCGCCCAGCAGCATCAGCGTCCCGACGCCGATGAAGAGCGCGCCCGAGACGATCATGATGCGCCCCATGTAGGGGTAGATGGCGCGGATGCGCGGGGCGAACCAGCCGAAAAAGAGCCCGAAGGCGAGGAACCACACGCCGAGGGCCCAGCGCGTAGAAGGTGAGCAGCAGCGCGCCCTGGCCGGCCGTGCCCGCTGGTGGCCGCCAGCGTCAGCACCACGCCGAGGATCGGCCCGATGCAGGGCGACCACGCCACCGAGAACGCCGAGCCGATCAGGAACGAGCGCGCGTAGCCCTTGCGCTGCTCGGGCGGGCCCGCGGACGGGCTCTCGCTCGGCCCGCCGGCTCCCGGGATCGCGGTGGGTGGCGACTGGACGGCCATGCTGCGCTCCCTTCGCGTGCTCCCTGCCCGCGCCTCCAGTATCGAGCCTAGCTGTAGTTCCCACGTGGTTGTTGACAGGATGAGGGGCCTCGCCCGCTGCTGTGTGTGACAGCACGGCAGTAGCGAGGAGAGGACACCCTCATGGCCCATCGTAACGCGCGGCTGACGCCGCTGACCCGACTCGAACTCGTGCGGGAAGTGGACGCCGGCTGGCCCCAGGCTGAGGTCGCTCGCCACTTCCGCGTCTCCCGCCACACCGTTGCCAAGTGGCTGGGGCGCTTCCGGACGGAGGGAGCGGCAGGGCTCGAGGACCGCAGCTCCGCCCCGCGCGCGCATCCCCGGCGCACGCCGCCCGAGCTGGAGCGACGCATCTGCGCCGTGCGACGCACGCAGGGATTCGGGCCGCATCGCATCCAGTGGGCGCTCGGGGTCGCCCGCTCCACGGTCTACGCCGTGCTGCGGCGCCGCGGCCTCAACCGGCTCGACCGCCTGCACCGCGTCACCCGGGAGCCGGTCCGCTACGAGCACGACGCCCCCGGCGACCTGCTGCATCTCGACGTGAAGAAGCTCGGGCGCGTCCCCGAGGGCGGCGGCAAGCGAATGGCGCCTGGCTTCGCCGAGACGCGCTCCGGGCCGCATTCGCGGCGTTCGCTGGGGCTGGAGTACCTACACGTCGCCGTCGACGACCACAGCCGTTACGCCTACGTCTCCGTCCTGCCCGACGAGCGTGGCGCGAGCTGCGCCGCCTTCCTCGAGCAGGCGCTCGCGGCCTTCCGCCGGCGTGGCGTGCGCGTGCGCCGGGTCCTGACCGACAACGCGAAGGCCTACACCGTCGCCCGCAGCTTCCACGGCGCCGCCGCCGCCGCAGACGTGCGGCTGTCGCACACGCGGCCCTACCGCCCGCAGACGAACGGCAAAGCCGAGCGTTTCATCCAGATCCTGCAGAACGAGTGGGCCTACGCCCGCCCCTACCGCTCCAACGCCGAGCGGCTGCGCCAGCTCCCACGCTGGCTCTACCGCTACAATCACCGCCGACCGCACGGCGGCGTCGGCGGGGCCGTCCCCGCCTCCCGCCTGTGAACAACCTTCCTGGGTAGTACACCTAGCGCACCGCCGCGGCAGCACCGTGACACCGCTCACCGGTTTGCCCGCGCGACGCGTCGACCCGCCTGAGCGCGCGCCCTTCGAACGCCCGCGCGGACCGCGCCGGAGCCTCGCGCCGCGGCGGCTACTCCTCGACGCCGAGGAGGCGGCGGCGCGCCTGGTCGTAGCGCTCCTTGGCGCTCGCCTCGCGGTTGAGCAGGCCCTTCAGCTGATCGGGGCGCAGTCGCTCTCCGTCCAGCAGCACTGCGTGCAGCCGCTCGAGCTGGGCCTGCCAGCCCTCGTACGCCGCGCGGTAGGCCGCGCGCGGGTCGTCGACCGCCTCGTTCGTCATGCGCCCGATCCTAGCGTGTGCCGTCACGCGCCGGCTCGGCAGGCGTCGCGCACTGGCGCGGCCCCGGGTAGCCTGCGCGTCGTGCAGCAGGCGATGGGGGAGGCGCCATGGAGTATCGGAAGCTGGGGCGGTCGGGGCTCGACGTGTCGGTGATCGGGCTGGGAGGCAACACCTTCGGGCGCCGCTGCGACGACGCCCAGACGGCGAGCATCCTGGACGCGGCGCTCGACGCCGGCATCCAGACCGTGGACACGGCCGACATCTACGGTGGCGGCGGCGCCTCGGAGGAGTACATCGGCCGCGCGCTCGCCGGCGGCAAGCGAGAGCGCTGGGTCGTCATGACGAAGTTCGGCGGGCGCACGCAGGACGGCCCCAACGGCTCCGGCTCCTCGCGGCGCTACATCCGCCAGCAGGTGGCGGCTTCGCTGCGTCGGCTCAACACCGACTACATCGATGTCTACCAGGTGCACTTCGCCGACCGGCACACCCCGCTCCAGGAGACGATGGCCGCCCTCGACGAGCTGGTGCGCGACGGGCTCGTGCGCTACATCGGCTGCTCCAACTACTCGGCGTGGCAGCTCGCGGAGTCGCAGTGGCAGGCGCGCCGACACGGCGGCGCGGCCTTCGTCGCCTCGCAGCCCGCGTACAACCTGCTCAACCGCGCCGTCGAGGCGGAGCACATCCCCGCGTGCCTGCACTACGGCGTGGGGCTGATCCCCTACTCGCCGCTCGCGGGCGGCTTCCTCACGGGCAAGTACCGCGCGGGCGAGGCGGCACCCGAAGGCAGCCGCTACAGCGACCCCGCCATCGCCCGCTTCGCGGAGCGGATGCTGACGGAGCAGAACTACGCGCAGGTCGCGGCGCTGGAGCGCTTCGCCGAGGCGCGCGGCCTCTCGATGCTGCAGCTCGCGCTGGGCTGGCTCGCGGCGCAGCCTGTGGTGTCCACGGTGATCGTCGGCGCCACCTCCCCGGAGCAGGTGCAGGCGAACGCGGCCTGCGCCGAGGTCGCGCTCTCCGCCGACGATCTCGCGGAGCTCGACGAGGTGACGGCGGGGGCCTAGCGAGCCTCGGTGCAGCGGCCGCGCAGCGGCGAGGGCGCGGCGAGACGGGAGCGCGCGTGCGCATCGGCATCCAGCTCGAGTGCCAGGAGGCGATCGACTGGGGCACCGCGCGCCGCGTGGCGCGCGCCGCCGACGATCTCGGCTTCGACTCGCTGTGGTGCTCCGACCACGTCTTCTCGCAGCGCGCCGATCCCGACCGCGTCTCCGTCGACCCGTTCCTCGCGCTGGCCGTGATGGCGGCGGAGACGCAGCGCGTGGAGCTCGGCACGCTGGTCACGGCCATCGGCTTCCGCCCGCCCGCGATCGTCGGGCGCATGGCCGCCCACCTCGACGCGCTCTCGGGTGGCCGCTTCACGCTCGGCATCGGCGCCGGCTGGGGCGAGGGCGAGCACCGCGCCTACGGCGCCCCCTTCCCGCCCCCGCGCGAGCGACTCGACCGGCTGGAGGAGGCGGTGCGGCTGCTGCGCGTGCTGTGGCAGGGCGGCCCCGTCGACTTCGAGGGCGCGCACTACCGGCTGGAGCAAGCGTACTGCTACCCGCGCCCGGTGCGCGGCACGGTGCCGCTCCTGATCGGCGGCTCCGGCCGGCGCACGATCGGCATCGCGGCGCGCCATGCCGACGAGTGGAACGTCGTCGCGCTCACGCTCGAGGGCTGGGCCGAGACGCGCGCCGTCTTCCTCGAGCGCTGCGCCGAGCTGGGCCGCGACCCGGCGCAGGTGCGCTGCTCGCAGGTGTCGGGCGTGCTCGTCGGCCGCGACGAGCGCGAGCTGCGCGCGCACCTGGAGCGGGTGGCGGCGCGCATCCCCTCGCTCGCCGGCCGCGAGCCGGAGCGCGCGCTGGGCTCGTTGCGCCGCCACGGCTGGCTGGTCGGCACGCCCGGCGAGCTCGTCGACGAGCTCGGGCGCCGCGCCGAGGCGGGACAGGACCGCATGATGCTCGAGCACCACACCGGCGAGGATCTGCAGGCCCTGGAGCTCCTCGCCGCCGAGGTGCTTCCGCAGCTCTGAAGCGCACCGCGGGCCGGCTTCGGCCTCGCCAGCGCGCGCCGGCCGCGTCCGCGGCGACCTCCGCCACCGACGTCGCCGCCCGGTCCCGAGAGGCTGGCGCGGAGGGGCTGCACGCAACGGCCGGGTATCCTTCGGTGGTGCTCGCATCGAGCGGGCGGCGAGCGTGGGAGGGGCGGAGCCATGGAACCGATCACGTTCGTGGACGGCACGTGGACGGCGCAATGCTACTTCAACAACCAGCGCTGCCCGTCGCTATGGAAGTCCGAGTACCTGCAGTCGCAGCAGGCGGCGGAGAAGGAGCTGATGGCTCACTACCGCCTGCGGCACCCCGAGTTCGTGAAGGGCGCGCAGGGGTAAGCCTGCCGTCGAGGCAGCGCGGTGCCCCGGGGCCGGAGTCGGCTCCGCCCGCAAGCTTCCGGCTCGCCCCGCGCCTGCGATCGCCGCGCGTCCGTCACCAGGGCTGTCTCGGCCCCTGCGTCCGGCCCAAGAGAACCGAGCAGGAGAGGACTTTCCGCGCTGCGGGTTTGCCTCGCGGTTCCGCGACGATGGCCTCACCGACTGGCGTCGCCCACGAGGCGCGCCGCGCACGCCTCGATGTCGCGACCGACCGGGAACGCAGCGAGGGGGTCGCATGAAACGGAACACGATCCATCGCGTCGTCGTCTCGCGGCATGGTGGGCCGGACGTGCTGCAGGTGGTGGAGGAGGATCTCCCCGAACCCGGGCCCGGCGAGGTTCGGGTGTAGGTCCTGGCCGCCGGGGTCTCCGCTTTCGATCTCATGTACCGACGCTGGGGGTGGCTCCCCGGGAGTCCGCGCGTGCCGTTCTCGCTCGGCGAGGACGTCGTCGGCACGGTGGACGAGCTGGGAGAGGGAGTGTCATCGCTCGAGGTGGGGGCAGAGGGTCGCCGGCGGGACGTGGGCCCTGGGCGTCGGTGACGGCTACACGGAGTCCCTCTGCCTGCCGACGGCCGAGCTCGTGCCCGTCTCCGCGGAGCTGGACCCTGCCGTGGCCGTGTGCCTGGTGGTCAACTACTCACCGCTCATCTGCATCTGCACCAGTACGGCAGAGCCCGGAGGGGCGAGCGTGTCCTCGTCCACGGTGCGGCCGGAGGCGTGGGGCCAGCCCTGCTCGATCTCGGCAGGGCTGGCCAGGCTGGAGATGTACGGCACGGCGTCGGGGCGCCACCACGAGGTGGTCTCCGCGCTGGGAGCCACGCCGATCGACTACCGCACCGAGGACTTCGTCAGCGCGTCCGCAGCCTGACCGGCGACGGCGTGGACGTCGCGGTCGACCCGGTCGGCGGCGCGCGGCAGCTGTGGCGCTCCTACCGAGCCCTGCGCACAGGCGGGCGGCTCGTGTGGCTGGGCTCAGCCGCGGCGAAGGGAGGCGGACCGCTGCGGGTCGGCACGCTCAGCATGCTGACCGTGCTCCTGCTCAAGCTGATCCCCGACGGCAAGAAGGTGCCGTCGACCCCGGATCTGGGGAAGTTCGCTCGGGGGCACGGCACCTGGCATCGCGAGACGCTGGCGCAGCTCCTCGATTCGGCTGCGGCGGGCCGGATCACGCCGCTGGTGGCGGAGCGCATCCCGCTGGCGGACGCCGCTCGCGCTCACGAGCTGCTCGAGCGCGGCGGACACGCCGGCAAGACCGTCTTGATGGCAAACGCATAGCTGTCACCGAACGGAGCGCGTAACGAGTGCCTGAGCCGGCCGCTCAGGGTGGAAGAGCTGGTGCCTCCAGGGGGCTCGAATCCCCGACGGCCTCTTCACTCAGCCGCCATGAGGCGATCGACGTGCTGAATCAGCTCGCCCTGCACCGGACTCCCGCCCGATATCGGCTCCCCGTTGGCGCGATAGCTGACGAAGGGGAGCGGCAGGCCGATCGCGGAGTGGCTGAAGAAGTCCTCCTCGTCCTGGAGATGGATGTGGATGTGTGGCTCGGAGGAGTTCCCTGAGTTCCCGGTGAGACCGAGGACGGTGCCCGCGGTCACGTGATCTCCCTCGCTGACCCGGATGCTGTCCTGCTGGAACTGAGCGAGGTGAACGAACTCCGCGGCTCCGGTCTTCAGGACGACGTGGTTGCCGGCGGGGTGAGGCTCCGGCTCGAGGACACCGGGCGCGTTGTCTTCGAGGCCGTCGAGGACCGCCACGATCCTGCCGTCCGCGGGTGCGATGACCGGCTCACCCCAGGCCCAGTAGTCCTCGTTCCTGGAGCCGTCGCCGCGGTGGTTCCCACCGCTCTTCCAGACGACGATGTCGTAGCCGTGGCGCTGCGATGGGGCGACGACATGGTGGTTCTGGACCTCGGTTGGACCACCCCCGGAGACCCACCAGACTCCATCGAAGGGGAGCCGAAACTCCGTGTCGCTCGTGAAGTCGGTGGTGGGGTCCGGAGGAAGGGAGGCTTGCCAGCGCTGATCGACGCCAACGATGGTGCCGTCACGGCCCAGGGCGACGGCCATCACGAGCGTCGAGGGGCCCCAGGCGTGCTCGCTCGTGTAGACGCGGAGGTCCGGCGAGAACGGAAGCACGCTCTCGAGGAGGAGCTCGCCGCTTCGCACCGCGGGCTCGTAGCCAAGGTCCTCCAGTGGAACGTCGGCCAACGCTGCGTCGGGGATGTCGATGGTGCCCCTGAGCTCCTCTCCCTCGCTCTCGATAACGACCGCGATGCCGAACGGCGCTCCACCGCTCACGACAGTGCCTGCCCACTGACCGAGGATCGGCGCCGCGGGATCGGCGGGGAGTGACCGCTCCAGGGTGAACGTGCCGGGAGCCTCGCTGACGAACACGAAGCCGCCGGAGATCGCGCCGTCGCGGAGCCGGCCGTCGAAGGCCGCGCTCGTTTCCCGGCCGCCGTCCTCGGTGCGGACCTGGAAGTGGACCCGGTCCCCGGGGAGCTCCTGTAGAGCGGCCTCGAGCTCGTGCTCCGGGAGAGCGCCCTTGAGCTCATCGCTGAAGCGCGCGTAGGCGGTCGCCGCATCACCAGTCAGCAGCGCGTCGACGATCTCTCGTCCTGCCGCGAGCAGCGCGGCATGGGCGGCCGAGTAGCCGGGGCCGACTTCGCCGTAGTTGGCGGGAGCTGAAGAAGCCCGCACCTCCGGGCTGGAGGCGGGAGGTGGCGCGGAGTCGGCGCTCGTGGGGGCGGGCGGCTCGGTCGCGGTCGACGGCTCGGTCGGAGCGAGCACCGCCGCGTCGGGCGAGAACGCCGGGGGGTCGTCGCCGGACTTCTCGTCCGAGTTGCAGGCGGTAGCGACGATCGCCACGGAGAGGACGAGCGCAGCGAACGGCCGGACGGTGAATCTGCGGGTCATCTGTGCCTCCTGTTCGAGTCAGTGACGCGACCGTAGGCGCGCGGATCGCGGTCGCCATCTGAGTCGGCGCGGCACTTCGATCGGTGGCGATCCGGGCTCGCTGGTCCGTGCGGGCACGGACGAGGCTCCCCGTCCCGCGTGCAACAATCGGCCGATGCGGCAGCTGCGAATCCGCCCGGCGCTCGCGGCCGGCATCTTCCTCGCAGTCACGACGGCGTCCGGCGTGGTCTGGCTCGCTCGCGCCGAGCCCGGGCTCGGGGTCTCCGAGCTCGTGCGGGTCGAGTCCGTCGAGGACGGCGACGGCAGCGCGCTCGAAGAGCAGCTGCGTTGGGCCTTCGAGGTCATGGGCGACCAGCGGCCGATCACCGAGGCGGACCTGAGCGAGCGGTTCACGGCGACATCCGCCGCGCTCGTCACGGCCGAGGAGCTCACCGCGGGACTCGAGATCCTCCACGAGGCCCACGGCGCGGTCACGTTCGTGCGACAGATCGAGGGCGGCCCGGACTTCGCGACGGGGCTCGGTGTCGGTGACGACGGGGTCCCCGTGCAGATGTCGATCGCCGTCTCCGAGGACGGGGCCATCGCGGGCTGGTCCGTGGACGAGGATCCCTCGCCGCCTCGCCTGGCCGGCGTGCGAGCGGCCCTCGTGCTCGCCGCGGGCTGGCTGTTCGTCGCCTCGGGCGTTGCCGCTCACCGTGCAGGCACCGTCCGGCAGGCGTGGGCCCTGGTCCTGCCCGGCCTCCTGACGCTCTCGTCGATACTGATCCTCAGCTCGTCGAGCATCGGCTACACAGCCGGACGCGTCGCGCCAACCCTCGCGCTCGTCCTCGCCGTCTGGTTGCTGACGGCACCACGCCCTGGACCGCTGCGCGGTGCAGCGCTGGGTGCCGCGGCGCTCGCCGCGGGCCTCGCCGCCCTCGCCCCGCTCACCCGCGACGCGAACCTGATCGGCCCCCCGGGCGTGCTCGTCAGCCTCATCGACAGCGCCACCGTCTATCGCGGGCTCCTCGGCAGCTCGTCGCTCCTCGCTGGCGGGGCGCTCACGCTGGTCGGCCTCGCGACGGCGCACGAGCTGCGGACGGAGAGCCGTTGGCGCCTGCTGCCCCCATGGGCGGCGCTCGCCGTGGCGGTCCTGTGGGGCTCGGCCGCGTTCGGCTCGGCGCTGGACTACGCGATCGGGGACGGAAGCTGGGCAGGCGGAGCGCTGAGCGTGGTCGCGATGGCGAGCCTGGCGGCCGTCCCCGTCGTGATCGCCCTGGGCCAGCTCGCGGCGCGCTGGGACCGCCCCGAGCTGGCCGGGCTCGTGATCGAGCTGGACTCCGGCGGGGGCCGACTGCAGCCGGCCGTCGCGCGTGCGCTGGAGGACCCATCCGTCCAGGTGCTCACATCGCCGGACGGCGAGCGCCTGCTCGACGAGCACGGCGAGGCCAGGACGCTCGACGACGTGCCCGCGGGTCGCACGTTCACGCAGATCCGCTCGGGCGGCAGGCTGGTCGGTGGGCTGATCCACAAGGCCGCACTCCGCCGCCAACCGGACCGTCTGCGGGCCGTCGTCGCGGTGGCCGGGCTCGCGCTCGAGGTGGGCCGGCTCAGCGGAGAGCTCGCGGCTCAGCTGCAGGAGGTGGAGGCCTCGCGGAAGAGGATCATCGAGGCGAGCGACGGGGCCCGCCGCCGCATCGAGCGCGACCTGCACGACGGCGCGCAGCAGCGCCTCGTGGCGCTGGGGATCGAGCTGCAGCGGGCGAGGCGGCTGGCCGACGCCGCAGGTGACGGCGATCTCGCAACCCTGCTCGAGTCCGCGACGGGCGACATACGCAGCACGATCGACGACATCCGCTCGGTGTCGCGCGGCTCGCACCCGGCGCTGCTGGTCGAGCGCGGCCTCCGCGCCGCCGTCGATGCGCTCGCGGAGCGCTCGCCGGTTCCCGTGGACACCGAAGTCGCCGCCGAGCGACTGCCGGGCCCGAGCGAGATCATCGCCTACTACGTCGTGGCCGAAGGCCTGGCCAACGTGGGGAAGCACGCCGCCGGGGCGACCCGGGCCTCGGTCTCCATCACGCGGCGCAACGGGGCGCGCACGTCGAGGTCAGCGACGACGGCTGCGGCGGAGCAGCGATCGTCAGCGGATCGGGGCTCGAGGGCCTGGACGATCGCGTGGCCGCGGCCGGGGGCACGTTCACCGTCCAGAGCGGCCCGGCAGGCACCACCCTCGCGGCGGTGATCCCATGCGCGTGATCCTCGTCGACGACTCCGCGCTGATCCGCGAGGGTCTGGCGAGGCTGCTTGGCGACGACGGCATCGAGGTGATCGCCACCTTCCCGGAAGCGGACGGGGTGCTCGCCGCCGTCGAGCGACACCAGCCTGACGTGCTGGTCGTCGACGTACGCATGCCGCCGGCCTTCCAGACCGAGGGCCTCGAGCTGGCGCTCGATGTCCGGCGGCGGGTTCCTGGGACGGGCATCCTCGTGCTGTCCCAGCACATCGAGACGCGGTACGCCATCGAGCTGCTCGAGGAGGGCGCAGCCGGCGTCGGCTACCTGCTCAAGGACCGGGTCACCGAGGTCGATGGCTTCCTCGACGCCTTGCGGCGAGTGGCGTCGGGCGGCAGCGCTCTCGACGCGAAGGTGGTCAGCCGGCTGATTCAGCGACCCCGCGAGCCCGGCGCGCTCGACCGGCTCACCGAGCGGGAGCGCGAGGTGCTGGCGCTGATGGCGGAGGGTCACTCGAACGTCGCCATCGCCGATCGGCTGGTCGTCAACCCGCGCACGGCGGAGACACACGTCAGCAACATCCTCGGCAAGCTCGACCTGCCGCCCGACGCCGCCGTCGATCGGCGAGTGAGCGCCGTCGTGATGTGGCTCCAGGGGCAGGACCGCTGAATCAGGCGCCCGCGAGCGGCAGCGACTCTCCCGAAGTGACAGCCAGCGTGAGCCGGCCGCTCAGATTGGAAGAGCTGGTGCCCCCAGGGGGACTCGAACCCCCGTTTCCACCTTGAGAGGGTGGCGTCCTGGGCCGCTAGACCATGGGGGCGGCCGCTCCGTGCCGACGGCGGGACGCATCGGCGGTACCTCGACTGCCGCGTGGGACGGCCCGCTTTCGCGGCGCCCGCGCGACGATCACTCGCCGCGCCGGGTGGTACCCCCAAGGGGATTCGAACCCCTGTTTCCACCTTGAAAGGGTGGCGTCCTGGGCCCCTGGACGATGGGGGCCGTCGGCGCACCGAGCATAGCAGCCACCATCCCCTCGGTCATTTTTTTCGAGGGGGGCAGAGGTTGTTTTCGAGGGGGGCAGAGCGCCGGACGTCCATCGTGGCGTGCCCCCCTCGTCGAGGGGTGCCGCGCGCCGGCATGCGCCCCGCCGGCGACGCCCCGCCACCCCCGCCCCTCTCGAAAAAAAACGCCGCGGCCGGTGGGGGCCGCGGCGTCTCGTGTGGTCGCCGCCGTCGCTGCGCGGGGCGTTAGGCCGGCGGGCGCGGTGGCTCGGTGAACGGGAGCGGGCTCCCGGCCCACGGCACGCGGAACGAGAAGCTCCGCGGCACGGCCGGCTCCCCGACGCCGGCGATGGAGGGCCCGCCGCCCGCGGTCACCGCCTCGCGCTCCCCGTTGGCGCGAGCGGCAGCCCACGTGGGCTGCTGGTCCTCTGTCTCGAAGGCGGGGAGATCGCGCTCGACCGGAGGCTCCGGCTCCGCGCGGTCCCAGCCCCCGTCATCGTCATCGTCGCGGTAGCGCCACCAGAGGTAGGCGGCGGCCGCGATGAGCAGGCCGAGCAGCGCCAGCGACCCGATCGCGGTAGCGCCGCGTCGCGAGGGTCGAGGGGCGGCTACGGCGGCGCTCGAGGCACGGCGCGCGGCCGCCCGTGCGCGGTGAGAGCCCCCGCTCAGCGGAGGCAGCGACGGGCGGAACACCCGCCTTCCTCGGTGGCGACTCAAGCGATCTGCGAACCCGGGCGTGCGCATCCTATCGCGCCCCCTTCCTGCCGCCTCGGCGACATGCCACATTATCCGTACGGGCTGGCTGGGGAGCTGCCTGAGCGTCGATTCTAGCAGAGCCGTCCACGCGATTCGCGCGCACCTCGTGCGACCCGCCGAAAGTCAGGTCGAGCGCCCTCCTGCGAACGATCCGCGGCGTTCTGCGTTACAACGGGTGGAGCGCCCCGCCCGCCGCGCGATCGAGCGCGCCGGCCGGCGGCACGGACGAGGGGGGACGCGTGATGGGGCTCGTCACGGAGCGGCAGCGAATCCAGCATCTGCTGCGGCGCGCGGGCTTCGGCTACTCCGCCGCGGAGATCCAGGAGCATCTCGCGCTGGGGCTCGACGGATCGATTGAGCGGCTGCTGGCGCCGGAGCTCGTCGACGACTCGGCGGCGGAGGCGGCGATCGCCGCGCAGGAGCTCGACACCGCCGAGCGCAACCAGGACATCTTCCGCGAGTGGCATCTCCGCATCCAGCACACCCGCAGGCCGCTGCTGGAGCGGATGACGGCGTTCTGGCACGGCCACTTCGCCTGCTCCTTCCGCAAAGTGCCAATCCGGCTGATGCACCTCCAGAACCAGACGCTGCGATCGCACGCGCTGGGGAGCTTCCCGGAGCTGACGCTGGCCGTGACGCGCGACCCCGCGATGATGGTCGAGCTCGACAACCGGATGAACGCTGCGGGCAAGCCCAACGAGAACTACGCCCGTGAGCTGATGGAGCTCTTCGCCATGGGCGAGGGGCGGGGCTACACCGAGACCGATGTGCAGGAGTCGGCGCGTGCGCTGACCGGCTGGCGCTTCTCCAAGAGCTCCGGCGTGCGGATGGTGCCGCGGCTGCACGACGACGGCGAGAAGACCGTCCTCGGCGTGAGCGGGCGGCTGACCGACCAGGACGTGGTGGAGATCGTCGCGGCGCGCCCCGAGACCGCCGACTTCATCGCGGGCAAGCTCTGGCGCCACTTCGCCGGCGAGGAGCCGGTACCGGCAGCCGTCGAGCGGCTCGCCGACGCCTACCGCGACAGCGGCGGCGACATCCGCGCGATGCTGCGCACGATCTTCGAGGCGCCCGAGTTCTACTCGGAGCGCGTCTATCGCGCGCGCGTGAAGTCACCGGTGGAGCTCATCTTCGGGACGTTGCGCGCCCTGGAGATCACGACCAGCGGCCGCGAGGAGATGGCGCACGGGCGTCGCATGAACCAGCTGCTCTACGACCCGCCGCACCCGCAGGGGTGGACGGACGGCGCGGCGTGGCTCAACAGCACGACGATGCTCGCGCGCTCCAACTTCGCGAACGAGGTAACGCGGGGCAACGGACGCAGGCGCCGCGGCGCCGACCTGGGCGCGCTGCTGCACCGGCGCGGGCGCGGACGGCAGCGCCGCCGACGCGGTCGACTGGACGCTGGACCTGCTGGTGGGCGGCGACGTGGACGCGGACACGCGCGGCGTCCTCGTCCAGCACATCGGCGGAGCGCATCACTTCGACGCGGGCGAGGCGGCGGCGGACGGGCGCCTCGCGGGGATGCTCTACCTCGCGCTGTCGATGCCCCTCAGGTCGCATAGGCAGGTCGCATAGGCAGGTCGCATAGGCAGGTCGCATAGGCAGGTCGCATAGGCAGGTCGCATAGGCAGGTCGCATAGGCAGGTCGCATAGGCAGGTCGCATAGGCAGGTCGCATAGGCAGGTCGCATAGGCAGGTCGCGCAGGGCGAGTCGAGAGCAGGGCGTCCGAGCGAGGGGCGCACGACGAGGAGCGAGCGAGATGGTGAGCACGCAGCAGCGCCCCGGCAGCACCCCGAGCGCCAGCGCCCCGATCCCCGAGCCGCGGGGCCGCGCGTCGGGCGCGCTCGACCGGCCGCTCACGCGGCGGCGCTTCGTGGCGCGGGGGCTCGCCTTCGTCGGCGTCGGCGCGGCGATGCCCGCCGCCTTCGTCCGCGCGGCCTTCGCCGAGGGGTTGCCCGCGGGCGCCAGCCACGGGCTCGCCGCCACGGGCCGACGGATGCTCGTCGTGGTGCAGCTCGGCGGCGGCAACGACGGGCTGAACACGCTCGTCCCCTACGGCTCCGGCGCCTACTACGACGCGCGCCCCGGCCTCGCCGTGCCGCCGGAGCGCGTGCTCCCGCTCGACGACCGCGTGGGTCTGCACGAAAGCCTGGCCGCGCTGCACCCGCTGTACGACGCCGGGCAGCTCGCGATCGTGGAGGGCGTGGGCTACCCCCAGCCGAACCGCTCGCACTTCACCTCGATGGACATCTGGCACTCGGCGGCGACCAGTGGCGGTGACGGCACCGGCTGGCTGGGCCGGCTGCTCGACCACAGCGCCGCCGAGGACGGGCAGCTCTGGCGCGCCGCCAACGTGGGGCAGGCGCTGCCGCTCTCGCTCGCCAGCGATGCGAGCTTCGTGCCCTCGCTGAATTCGGTGCCGGCCTACGTGCTGCAGACGGACCCTCGCTTCCCACGCCAGGCCGACCAGCGCGTCACCGACTGGGCGCGGCTCTACGCCGCGCAGGCGGCGTACGGCGGCCGGCTCGCGCTGATCTCCGAGACGGGCCTCGCGGCGTAAGAGTCGACGCTGCAGCTCGCCGACTCGGTCGGGGGGTACGCGCCCGCGGTCGACTACCCCTCCTCGCCGCTCGGGCAGGCGCTCTCCACCACGGCGCAGCTGCTCACCTCGCACCTCGGGACGGGCGTCTGCTACGTGACCACCGGCGGCTTCGACACGCACGCCCAGCAGCAGAGGCAGCAGGAGGAGCTGCTGGGGACGGTCGGGCAGGCGCTCGCCGCCTTCCAGTCCGACCTCGGCGCGCAGGGGATCGCGGGCGACGTGGTGACGATGGTGTGGACGGAGTTCGGCCGCCGCTTCGCGGAGAACGGCTCGGCCGGCACCGACCACAGCACCGCGGGCCCGCTGCTCGTGCTGGGCGAGCGCGTGCGCGGCGGCCTCCACGGCGAGCCGCCGAGCCTCGAGCGGCTCGAGCGCGGCGACCTCGTGCACACCACGGACTTCCGCTCCGTCTACCGCACGCTGCTGGAGCGCCACTTCGAGGTGGACGCGGCCGCGATCCTCGGCGGGAGCTATCCCGAGCTGCCGATCCTCTAGCGCCGCCCCTGGCGCCCGCGCTGCCCTCGCGCGGCCCGCCGCGCGGCCCCCTCCGGGCGCGCCGTCGAGCCGCGGGAACGCTGGCGCGGGCGGTGGTACAGTGCCCGTTACGTCGGCTCGGGCGGCGCCCGGCGACGGCCCAGCGGGCCCCGGGAGCGTGGTGCCGGCGAGCGCCTCCGGCGCTCCCAGCACGGTGTCGAGGAGAACAGCCGCCGATGACGACCGAAGCGAAGCCGCAGAGCCCCGACACCACCGCGTACCAGGGCCCGCTGACCGGCTACCAGCTGCTGCTGCGGCTGCGGATCGCCAACACGCCGGGGATGCTGGGCCGGGTCACGACGCTGATCGGCGAGCACGGCGCCGACGTCCACAACATCGACATCGCCGAGGCGGGGCCGGACCACATCCTGCGCCAGCTCAGCATCTTCTGCCCCGACGAGGGCGCCGCGAACGCCCTCGTCGCCGCTCTGGCCGCCGTCGACGGGGTCGAGGTGCAGCACGCCTCCGACCTCACCTTCCAGCTCCACCGCCACGGCAAGATCGAGATCCACAACAGGGTCCCGGTGACCACGCACCAGGACCTCTCGCACGTCTACACGCCGGGCGTCGGCCGCGTGTGCATGGCGATCCACGACAACCCGGACGCTGTCTGGTCGCTCACCATCAAGCCCAACACGGTCGCCGTGGTCACCGACGGCACGGCCGTGCTGGGCCTGGGCGACATCGGTCCGGAGGCGGCGATGCCGGTCATGGAGGGCAAGTCGATGCTCTTCAAGTCCTTCGGCGCGATCGACGCGTGGCCGCTCTGCCTCGATACCAAGGACCCGGACGAGATCGTGAGCATCGTGAAGGCGGTGGCGCCGGGCTTCGGCGGCATCCTGCTCGAGGACATCTCCGCGCCGCGCTGCTTCGAGATCGAGGAGCGCCTCAAGGCGGAACTCGACATACCGGTCTTCCACGACGACCAGCACGGCACCGCGGTGGTGGTGCTGGCCGCCCTGATCAACGCGCTGAAGATCGTGAAGAAGCGCCCCGAGGATCTGAAGATCGTGCTGATCGGCGTCGGCGCCTCGGGCGTCGCCTGCTCGAAGATCCTGATGAACTTCGGCGTGCACACCATCATCGGCTTCGACCGCACGGGCGCCGTCTACAAGGGCCGCGACAACCTCAACGTCGCCAAGGAGTGGTTCGCCGAGCACACCAACCCCGAGGGCTTCCAGGGCTCGATGGGGGACGCGCTGGTCGGCGCCGACATCTTCCTCGGCCTCTCGGGCCCGGGCACCGTCACCGGCGATCAGCTGGCGGGCATGAACGACGACGCGATCGTCTTCGCGCTCGCCAACCCGGAGCCGGAGATCCGCCCCGAGCTGATCCCCGACGACAGCCCGGTGCGCGTGGTCGCCACCGGCCGCTCCGACTACCCAAACCAGGTGAACAACGTGCTCTGCTTCCCCGGCCTCTTCCGCGGGGCGCTGGACGCCCGCGCGCGCAACATCAGCGAGGAGATGAAGCTGGCCGCGGCGCACGCGATCGCCGGCTCGATCCCCGACGACCAGCTCTCCGAGGACTACATCCTCCCCTCCGTCTTCAACGAAGCGGTGGGCCGCCGCGTCGCCGCGGCCGTCTACGACGAGGCGACCCGCACCGGCGACGCCCGCGAGCGCGGCTCCCGCATTTTTATCTAGTGCAGAGGGCGGTCTAAGGCACACGGGGAGATCCCGTCGGCCGATCGACGTTGCGCCCGGGCGCGCCGGGCGGGGCGGACCCTCGTGGGGTGTCGGGCGCCTAGCTGTAGTTCCCACGTAGGTTGTTGACAGGATGAGGGGCCTCGCCCGCTGCTGTGTGTGACAGCACGGCAGTAGCGAGGAGAGGACACCCTCATGGCCCATCGTAACGCGCGGCTGACGCCGCTGACCCGACTCGAGCTCGTGCGGGAAGTGGACGCCGGCTGGCCCCAGGCTGAGGTCGCTCGCCACTTCCGCGTCTCCCGCCACACCGTTGCCAAGTGGCTGGGGCGCTTCCGGGCGGAGGGAGCGGCAGGGCTCGAGGACCGCAGCTCCGCCCCGCGCGCGCATCCCCGGCGCACGCCGCCCGAGCTGGAGCGACGCATCTGCGCCGTGCGACGCACGCAGGGATTCGGGCCGCATCGCATCCAGTGGGCGCTCGGGGTCGCCCGCTCCACGGTCTACGCCGTGCTGCGGCGCCGCGGCCTCAACCGGCTCGACCGCCTGCACCGCGTCACCCGGGAGCCGGTCCGCTACGAGCACGACGCCCCCGGCGACCTGCTGCATCTCGACGTGAAGAAGCTCGGGCGCGTCCCCGAGGGCGGCGGCAAGCGAATGGCGCCTGGCTTCGCCGAGACGCGCTCCGGGCCGCATTCGCGGCGTTCGCTGGGGCTGGAGTACCTACACGTCGCCGTCGACGACCACAGCCGTTACGCCTACGTCTCCGTCCTGCCCGACGAGCGTGGCGCGAGCTGCGCCGCCTTCCTCGAGCAGGCGCTCGCGGCCTTCCGCCGGCGTGGCGTGCGCGTGCGCCGGGTCCTGACCGACAACGCGAAGGCCTACACCGTCGCCCGCAGCTTCCACGGCGCCGCCGCCGCCGCAGACGTGCGGCTGTCGCACACGCGGCCCTACCGCCCGCAGACGAACGGCAAAGCCGAGCGTTTCATCCAGATCCTGCAGAACGAGTGGGCCTACGCCCGCCCCTACCGCTCCAACGCCGAGCGGCTGCGCCAGCTCCCACGCTGGCTCTACCGCTACAATCACCGCCGACCGCACGGCGGCGTCGGCGTGGCCGTCCCCGCCTCCCGCCTGTGAACAACCTTCCTGGGTAGTACAACTAGCCGTAGCGCTCCTCGGTCCACGGGTCGCCGTGCATGTGGTAGCCGTACATCTCCCAGAAGCCCGGCCGGTCGTCGGGGACGAGCTCCACGCCGCGCACCCACTTCGCGCTCTTCCAGAAGTAGAGGTGCGGGATCACCCCGCGCAGCGGGCCGCCGTGCTCCGCCGGAAGCGGCGCGCCGTCGTGCGAGTGCGCGAAGAGCACGTCGTCGCCGCCCAGCTCGTCCAGCGGCACGTTCGTCGTGTAGCCGCCGAAGCTGTGGAAGACGGCGTGGCGCGCCTCCGCCTGAGGCCGCGCCAGTGCGAGGATGTCGCGCATGCGCACGCCCTCCCAGGCGTTGTCGTAGCGGCTCCACGTGGTCACGCAGTGGATGTCCGTGGTCACCCGCGTCTGCGGGAGCGCCTGGAACTGCTCCCAGGACAGCGTCAGCCCCTCCTCCACGAGGCCGAAGACGCGGAACTCCCAGCTCGCGAGGTCGATGGTGGGGACGCTGCCGTAGTGCAGCACGGGCCAGTTCTCGACCAGCCGCTGGCCCGGCGGCAGCCGCTGCTCGCGGATCGCACCCTCGTCGCTCACGTCGCCCCCTCCCCCGCGCTAGAGGCGCGATGGTACGGGCGCGCTCGGCCGGCGCTCAACTGCACGTGCGGGCGGGGCGGCGCGGCGGCCGCTGCCCTCGGCCCGGCCGTCCCGTACGATAGGCGCGTGAGCCTCCCCCCCTCCCTCGCTCCCGCGGACACCGACGGCGTGCCGACGGCCGCTCCGGCCGCTCCGCGCGCGAGCCGTCGGCTGCTGGCGCTCGGAGCGATCGCGGGCGCCGTCGTCGCGCTCGACCAGGCGACGAAGATCACCGTGCGCGCCTGGCTGGACATGGGGGAGCGCTGGCCCGACGGCGCCGAGCTGCTGCGCATCACCCACGTGGAGAACTCGGGCGCCGCCTTCGGCATCCTCGAGGGGGCGGGCGGCTTCCTGCTGCTCTCCTCGGTGGTCGCGGTCGTGCTGGTCGTCGCCTACCTGTGGCTGACCCCGCCCGACGACCCGCTCTACGGCGCCGCGCTGGCACTGGTGCTGGGCGGAGCGGCCGGCAACCTCATCGACCGCGCGATCCGCGGCACGGTCACCGACTTCATCGACCCGGCGCACTACCCCGCGTTCAACCTCGCCGACTCGGCGATCGTCGTCGGCGTGGGCGCGCTCGTCGTGCTCAGCGTGATCGGCGAGCGACGCGCGGGCGCCGAGGCGCCGTCCGAGGACGGCTCGTGAGCGAGCAGGCGCGCCCCGACGCTCGGAGCGAGGTCCCGGGCGAGACGCCGCGCGCGGCGCCGGCCGGCGAGGACGGCGCGGCCGAGGGCGTGAGCCGCTTCCTCGCGCCGCGAGCCGACCGGCTCGACCGCCTCGTCGCCACCGAGGTGCGGGAGCTCTCGCGCGCGCAGGCCCGGCGGCTCGTGGAGGAGGGCGCGGTCACCGTCGGGGGCGAGGCGGAGCGCCGCCCGTCGCACCACGCGCCACCGGGCGCGGCCATCGCGGTCGCGCTCCCCGTGCTGCACGACCCGCTCGAGCGCGAGGCCGACCGGCTCGCCGCCGAGGTCCCGCTCCCGCTGCTCTACGAGGACGAGGAGACGCTCGTCATCGACAAGCCCGCGGGCCTCGTCGTCCACCCGCGCGACGGGGTGATGGGGGTGACGCTGGTCAACGTCGTGCGCGCGCGCTACCCGGAGGTGCGCCGCATCGGCGACGGCAACCGCCCCGGCGTGGTGCACCGGCTGGACCGCGACACCTCGGGCGCGATGGCGTACGCGAAGTCGCTGGCCGCGCAGGAGGCGCTGAAGGCGCAGTGGAAGGCCCGCGAGACGCTGAAGCTCTACCTCGCACTCGTGGAGGGCGAGGTAGAGCCGCGGGCCGGCATCATCGACGCGCCGCTGGGCCCCGACCCCACCGACCCATCGCGCCAGGCCGTCGTCGAGCGCGGCTCCTCGGCGCTCTCGGAGTACCGCGTGCTGGAGCAGTACGGCACGGAGGCTGCGCTGCTCTCCGTGCGCATCCAGACGGGGCGCACGCACCAGATCCGCGTGCACCTCGCCGCGGTCGGCTACCCGGTGGTGGGCGACCGGCTCTACGGCAGCCCCTCGACGTTGATCGAGCGGCAGGCGCTGCACGCGGCGCGGCTCGGCTTCGTCCTGCCTTCGCGGGGCCAGTGGCGCGAGTTCGAGGCGCCGCTGCCCGCCGACATGGAGCGCGCGCTCGCCGAGCTGCGGCTCCGCCACGGTGTCGCCGCCGCCGCGGTGCCCACCCGGTGAGCGCGCCCGGCCGCGCGCGCGGAGCGCACCCCACCGAGGCGGCCGCGCGATGAGCGGAGACGCCGGAGCCGCTGCAGCCGATCGCCCGCGGCTGCGCTACGCGCCCAGCCCCACGGGCGACCCGCACGTCGGGAACATCCGCACGGCGCTGTGGAGCTGGCTGCACGCGCGGCGCCACGGCGGCGCCTTCATCGTGCGCATCGAGGACACGGACCAGGCGCGCGCCGTCCCCGGCGCCGAGGAGCGCATCCTGGAGTCGCTGCGCTGGCTGGGCATCGACTGGGACGAGGGGCCGGGCATCGAGGGTCCGCACGCCCCCTACGTCCAGTCGCAGCGCCTCCCGCTCTACGGCGAGGCGGTCGATCGGCTGCTCGCCGCCGGCAGCGCCTACCGCTGCTTCGACACGCCCGAGCAGCTCGCCGCCATACGCGAGGAGCGGCGCGCGCGCGGCGCCTTCGGCTACGACGGCCGCTGCCGCGCCATCGCGCCCGCCGAGGCCGAGGCGCGCGCCGCCGCCGGCGAGCCCTTCGTCGTGCGCCTGCGCATGCCCGACGACGGCAGCACCGCCTTCCACGACGCGATCCGCGGCGAGATCCGCGTGGAGAACGCCACGCTCGACGACTTCGTGATCCTGAAGTCGGACGGCTTCCCCACCTACCACCTTGCGCACGTGGTGGACGACCACGCGATGCGGATCACGCACGTCACCCGCGGCGACGAGTGGATCCCCTCGACGCCGCGCCACGTGCGGCTGATCGAGGCGCTGGGCTGGGAGCCGCCGACGTACGTGCACACGCCGGTCATCCTCGGGCCGGACGGCGGCAAGCTCTCCAAGCGCCACGGCGCGCGCTCCGTGCTGGAGTACGCGGACGAGGGCTACCTGCCCGAGGCGCTGCTCAACTTCCTCGCGATCACCGGCTGGGCGCTCGACGACCACACGGAGATCCTGTCGCGGGAGGAGCTCGCGCGGCACTTCGACATCGGCGAGCTGGTGCCGAACCCCGCCGTCTTCGACACCCAGAAGCTCGAGTGGATGAACGGCGTCTACCTGCGCCAGCTCGACGCCTCGCGGCTCGCCGACCTCTTCGAGGCGCGGCTGGCGCGCGACCTCCTGCGCGAGGCGCAGCGTCCGCTCGACCGCGCGCTCGTGGAGGCCATCGTGCCGCTGGTGCGGGAGCGGGTGAAGCTGCTCGCCGAGCTGGCGCCGATGGTGGACTTCCTCTTCACCGGCGACATCGCGCCGCCCGAGCAGGAGGCGCTGCTGGGCAAGCCGTACCGCGGCCGCGCGGCGGAGGCGCAGCATGCGCTGAACGCCTGCTACGCCGCGCTCGACCCGATCGAGCGCTGGACCGCCGAGCCGATCGAGGTGGCGCTGCGCGCCACCGCGGAGGAGCTGGGCGAGCGCGCGGGCTCGCTGTTCATGCTCTGCCGCGTCGCCGTCACCGGCCGCGCCGTCACGCCGCCCCTCTTCGAGACGATGGAGCTCGTCGGCCGCGAGCGCACGCTGGCGCGGCTGCGCTCCGCCGAGCAGACGCTCCGCTACTAGCGCGCCGCCCCCTCGGGGTCGGGGCACCCGCTAGCGCAGGCGCAGCTCCGTGCCGTCGCGGATGTGCGAGGGGTCGGCGATGCCGTTGAGGCGCTGCAGCGCCTCGACGGTGGTGTCGAACTCCTCGGCGATCTCGGAGAGCGTGTCGCCGGGCTGCACGACGTAGCTCGCCGGAGCGCTCGTGGGCGCCCCCGCGAACGCCTCGGCAGCGGTCCCGCGCGGCACGACGATGCGCTGGCCGACCCGCAGCAGGTTCGGGTCGCCGATGCCGTTGAGCTGCGCGATCACCGATACCTCGCTGTCCCAGCGGGCCGCGAGGCCGGAGAGCGTGTCGCCGGGCTGCACGACGTAGCTGCGCGGCCGCGGCGGGGTGTCGCGCAGCAGCTCCCAGACGGAGGGCACCGTGGTGCCGAAACGCCATACCGAGAGCGTCTCGGCGCCGTGCTGAAACGAGCCCTCGATGAAGGCGGCCCACGTCTCGGGATCGTCGACGAGGCCGGGGCCGATCGGGTGCAGCGGCCGCCCCAGGGGAGCCAGCCGCCGCGCCGCCACGTCGAGCGCGAAGAGCGCCGTCATGCCCTCGGGGCCCGGCTCCTCGCCGAGGCGGCGGTAGCGCGCGAGGTTGCCCGCGGTGCCGAAGTCGCTCCAGTAGACCTGCGGCGCGATCGAGTCGGCGATGCGGGCGAACGGCTCGATGGGAATGCGCTCCAGCTCCCACGGCCGCGCGTCGAGCGAGGTCTGGATCCAGGCGTCGGGCTGGCGCGCGCGCAGCTCGGCGGCGTAGCGCTCGGCGCCTGCGTCGCTGCCGCGCCAGAAGCCGGGGTAGGACTCGAGGTCGAGCGAGATCGAGCGCGCGCCCGCCTCCAGCACGGCGGCGGCCATCTCCGCCTCGCGCTCGGGCTCGGCGCCGTGCAGCACGGCCCACGCGTGGAACGGCACGCCCCCCTCCTCGAAGAAGGCGGCCAGCGCGGCGATCTGCTCGGGCCCGGAGACGGCGTCGGGGCTGGTGTCGTAGCGCGACATCCAGCTGCGGCCGTCGTGCGTCTTGAGCGCGATGCCGAGGCCGTGCGCGGCGAGGTGGCTGCGGATCGCGTGGCGATCGCCGTCGCGGCGGAACTGCCACACCCAGCCGAGGTGCGCCAGCCCCGGCTCCGTGCGCGCGGTGGCCGGGGAGCGACGCCCGCCCGCAGGCGGCGCCGTGCGCGCGCCGCTCGGCGCCCCGCCCAGCCCGAAGGCGAGCGCCAGCGGCAGGCCGGCGACGGCGCGCAGCACGCCCCGGCGATCGCGCGGCCGGCCGGCGGCGCGCCGATAGGCGGGCGGCGCCCCGGCGGCGATCGGGCCGGCCTTCGGAGCTTCGCGCGTGGTCATATCGGCGTGCGACCTCGCCCGGGGGGAGCGCGGACATCGTACCCCAGATGCTCACCCGCGTATCGCGGTGATCCGATCGTCGCGACGACGAGCCGACCACCGGCGCTCCATCGCCGCTCGACGCCCGCGGCGGAGGCTACGGACGCAGCCGCCACCGCCGCGGGCCGGGCCGGGTGAGAGAGCGATGAGCGACGCGCCGTCCGTCAGCATCGGCATCCCCGTGCACAACGGGAGCCGCTTCCTCGCCGACGCCATCGAGGCGGCGCTGGCGCAGAGCGTCACCGACCTCGAGGTGGTGATCAGCGACAACGGCTCCACCGACGACACGGAGCGCATCGGCCGCGCCTTCGCCGCCCGCGACGCGCGCGTGCGCTACCACCGCAGCGAGAGCAACGCGGGCGCCGCGCGCAACTTCGAGCGCGTGCTGCAGCTCGCGCGCGGCGAGCACTTCGCGTGGCTCCCCGCCGACGACCTGATGGCGCCGGCGTTCGTGGAGCGGACGCGCGGGGTGCTGGAGCGCACGCCGGGCGCCGTCGGCGCCTGCACGCTCGGCAGCTTCGTCGACGAGGACGGTCGGCACTTGCACCACTCCGCCGAGTTCGTGCCCGCGGCCGGCTGGCCGGCCGACCCTCGAGCGCGGGTCGCCACCTTCCTGGACTGGACGTACCGCGACGGGCGCGCCGCGATGGTGACGCTGCTCGGGCTGTGGCGGACGGAGGCCCTGCGCGCGGTGCGACCGCTGGGCAGCTACTACGGCTCCGACTGGGTGCTGTGCGCCGAGCTGGCCGCGCGCGGATCGATCGAGCTGGTGGCTGAGCCGCTCGCGACGTACCGCCGCCACGAGGGCTCCGCCTCCTCCAGCGCCGGCGCGCTCGCGGCCGCGCTGCAGCAGCGCCACTTCAACCCGCAGTCGCCACGCGCGCTCGCCACGTGGTGGAACCGCCGCCAGCGGCACGCGCAGCTCGCGGTCGCGATCGCGCGCTCGCCGCTGCCGGCGCCGACGCGAGCGCACATCGTCGCGGGGCTCGCACGCCACCAGCTCGGGCTCGCCGCGTGTCGCGCCCGCCGCACGGCGGCGCTGCTGGTCCCGCGACGCCACACTCGGCCCGCCGTCGAGGAGGCGCGCGAGCTGCGCTAGCTGTACTACCCAGGAAGGTTGTTCACAGGCGGGAGGCGGGGACGGCCCCGCCGACGCCGCCGTGCGGTCGGCGGTGATTGTAGCGGTAGAGCCAGCGTGGGAGCTGGCGCAGCCGCTCGGCGTTGGAGCGGTAGGGGCGGGCGTAGGCCCACTCGTTCTGCAGGATCTGGATGAAACGCTCGGCTTTGCCGTTCGTCTGCGGGCGGTAGGGCCGCGTGTGCGACAGCCGCACGTCTGCGGCAGCGGCGGCGCCGTGGAAGCTGCGGGCGACGGTGTAGGCCTTCGCCTTGTCGGTCAGGACCCGGCGCACGCGCACGCCACGCCGGCGGAAGGCCGCGAGCGCCTGCTCGAGGAAGGCGGCGCAGCTCGCGCCACGCTCGTCGGGCAGGACGGAGACGTAGGCGTAACGGCTGTGGTCGTCGACGGCGACGTGTAGGTACTCCAGCCCCAGCGAACGCCGCGAATGCGGCCCGGAGCGCGTCTCGGCGAAGCCAGGCGCCATTCGCTTGCCGCCGCCCTCGGGGACGCGCCCGAGCTTCTTCACGTCGAGATGCAGCAGGTCGCCGGGGGCGTCGTGCTCGTAGCGGACCGGCTCCCGGGTGACGCGGTGCAGGCGGTCGAGCCGGTTGAGGCCGCGGCGCCGCAGCACGGCGTAGACCGTGGAGCGGGCGACCCCGAGCGCCCACTGGATGCGATGCGGCCCGAATCCCTGCGTGCGTCGCACGGCGCAGATGCGTCGCTCCAGCTCGGGCGGCGTGCGCCGGGGATGCGCGCGCGGGGCGGAGCTGCGGTCCTCGAGCCCCGCCGCTCCCTCCGCCCGGAAGCGCCCCAGCCACTTGGCAACGGTGTGGCGGGAGACGCGGAAGTGGCGAGCGACCTCAGCCTGGGGCCAGCCGGCGTCCACTTCCCGCACGAGCTCGAGTCGGGTCAGCGGCGTCAGCCGCGCGTTACGATGGGCCATGAGGGTGTCCTCTCCTCGCTACTGCCGTGCTGTCACACACAGCAGCGGGCGAGGCCCCTCATCCTGTCAACAACCTACGTGGGAACTACAGCTAGCCGCGCCGCCGCAGCGCTCTGCTCCGCACGCGCGTCACCGTGGATCGAGGGAGCGCGGCGCGTGGAGGACGGAGCGTGGGCGCGCTCCGCGGGGGCGCAGCGCGGCGGCTGAGGAGAGGGCGAGCGGTGCGATGGGGGTTGGCTGGGGACCGAGGATTCGAACCTCGACCTACTGACCCAGAGTCGTCAGAGACGCATGATAGCGGGTGTTCGCGAGTGCCGCTGTATACCCCTCTCGAACCCAGATCGAGGCGCGTGCCTCTCATCGGTGGCAGCGCGTGGCGGCGCGTCTCACGACGTGTGGGGCCACATTGGGGCCAACTGCGAAGGCGGATGACACAGGACCGCGGCCCCTGCGCGCCGCAGGCCAATCACCACCCTGCCAAGGCCTCGGCCGTCGGTCCGCGTCCGTCTCAGGATCGAGTGGCGCGCTACCCCGCGTCCCAGCATGTGGCCGCAGCGCACCCGTCAGCCCCGCTGCTCCGCCACCGTCTGTATGGTCGCTCGGGACCTAGCGGAAGCAAGTCGAAACGATGCTACGTGCTCACCAGATTCCCCGCAGCGGGCCAGCGCCCAGAACCACGCGCGTCACCTAGGCGCCTCCTTCGTGTGATCGCGGAGGCGGGGGCTGACATGCGCGCGCATCTCCCTTCGTCGCGCGAGCGGAGCGCCTCGAAACCGAGGACCGTGAGCGGCGAGTGCTCGCCTCGTATGGAGATGCCGCGAAGCTGACGCGGTCCTACCGCTGAGCTGGTGCAAAGGTGGGGGCGTCCGTCAGCGCAATTCCCGCTCGACGAGGTGAAACGCTGACTAGCCCTCCCGGGAGCGCTTCATCCCGGCCTCGATCGCCCTCCGCATCGCGGGGACCATGAACCAGTTGTAGAGCTTCAGGCTGTGCACGTCGGCGTCAGTCTCAAGCCTGAGCTCCTTCCCGATGAACCTAGTGCCGACCGCACGGATCTGGTCGTATGCGAGGACCTTCGGCTCACCCAGGCCGCTGATGATCACGCCGTCATCGTGGGCCGAGACCGCGCCGAACGGGAATCTCACAGCCCTTGTCGCCATCGCCCCCCCCCAACAAACGTGCCTTAGCGGCGCACGATACTCGATTGCTGGTCCCGGCCGCGATCCGAGCTCTGTGGCGCAAGGGCGAGCAGCGCATCCCCTCGCGGTCGGGCGAAAGCTGCCTTGCGGGCTCCGTTCTTAGGTGTCGCAGCCGGCAGCGCGCAAAGCATCCTCCACCTCGGTCGTGATCGACTCCGGATCGAACTCGCCGAACACTCGCTCGAGCTCAGCCTGGTACTCGGTCGTCGCGGCGCTCAGAGTCGCAGCGTCTGCGTCGGTCGCCGCCTCGATGAAGTCGCGCTGCGCACTCGAAATGCCTCGGTAGAGCCGCAGGATGTCGCGCTGGTGCTCACGCGCACTCTCGGGCGGGCTGATTGCGTCAAGACGGGTGACCGCCTCGTCGACCGAGCCGGCCACCTGCTCGATTGCGTCGAGGTCGGAGAGGCTGGTGGGAACGGCCAGGCTCCCCAGCACGTCGCGCGTGTCACAGACGGTATCCGCCCATTCGTCCAGCGTCAGGGCCTCCTCGCCGCTGGAGCAGCCAACAACCAGCATTGCCACCAGTGGCAGCAGTATCCATCGCATCACGCTCGCACCTCGTAGGCCTCCGGGCCGTTGTGCCCGCGACGCGCTGCACGGGCGCTCGCCGCCGGTTGAGCCACTCCCGATTGCCCGCTCAGCGTTGCCCGCGACCACTGAGCTTCTCGGTGGCCGCTTCAAGAGAGGACGTGTTGATCGCGGCCGCCTGGGTTGTCGCCGCCTACGTATTCTGGCGCCGGCGGTCCTCGCTGCCGACCCTGCCGCTCACAGAGAGCGCGGAGGTCTGAACGGAAGACCGGGCCCTCTCGTCGCCGGGCCACACCACGCTGGCCGGGGCTTCCCTGTGGTGCGGAGACCCCGGATACGAAGCGGACGACGGATCCGCATCTTCCCTGCGCAGGCCCAAGTCGGGCTACAGAGACTCAGTCTCGTCTCGCGGGTCTCAGCGACCCCGAGCGGGGTCGAACCGCCGATCACGGGTCTCGCGCCCCCCAACCACGCTATCGCGCGGGCCTGAGGCTCGGAGGCTGAGACCATGACCTCAACGCCCGTGGAGGTTTGGGGCCAAGTTGGGGCCGTCTGATAGGGCTCGTTAGCGTCGCGCGCCTCTACTTCGGCCGAGCATAGGTTAGAGAGGTTGGCTGGGGACCGAGGATTCGAACCTCGACCTACTGATCCAGAGCGTTATGCCATCCCGTCGAGCTATCAAGGGTGATGGGCCATTTCGGCTCTGTCTGCTCGAGCCAGATCGCCCCGCCTGACTCGGGCTATCGGAGCCCTCGGTGCCGCCCTCCCTCGCGCTATCAATGTCCCGCCGGCGACCACTCAGTGGACCGTAATGGCCCTGCTTTCTTCCCTCCCGCCGCACTGGAATAGTTGCTGGTGCAGGCGGAGAGGAGCGCCAGACCGTGCCAGCAGCTACAGCAGGGAACAAGCGAGCACGCGGGACGGGGTCCATCCGTCAACGACGCCGTGGGCTCTGGCAGATCCGCTGGGAGACAGGCACCGGCAAGAGCCGCCTCTACCACTCCGAAACGGTTCGCGGCACCAAGACGCAGGCAGAAGCGATCCTCCGCGAGCACCTGGTCAAGAACGAGCGAGCGCGCTCCTCGGGCGTGCTGTCGACGGACCCCCGCCTGACCGTCGGCCAGTGGTTGCGCCACTGGCTCGACCACGTCGCGAGGCTCAACCTGCGGCCCGGGACCTTCGAGGGGTACCAGGCCATCGTCGAGCGCGAGCTCATCCCGGCACTGGGGACGGTCCGCCTCAACAGGCTTGGCATCGCCGAGGTACAGGAGCTGGTGAACTCCCTGCGCCATCGCCCGCACTGGGCGCGGTACCAGCGGAGCGTGCTGCGCTCCGCCCTGTCGGAGGCTGAGCGGCAGGGGCTCGTCAGCCGCAACGTCGCGCGCCTGGTCCGAGTGCCGTCGCCCCCGCGCAAGGAAGTGAGTCCCCTGAGCCCGGAACAGGCTCGGGCGTTCCTGCAGGCCGTCGAGGGTGACCGGCTGGCGGCGCTCTACAAGCTGGGCATGGCTCTGGGCCTGCGTCAGGGCGAGCTGCTTGGCCTCCAGTGGGACGCCGTTGACCTCGATGGCGGCGCGCTCGTCGTGAAGCGCAGCCTCCGCCGCCACGGCGGGGCGTACCACCTCGACGAGCCCAAGACGGAGCGCTCCCGCCGTGCGCTCCCGCTGCCGTCGCCCCTGGTGGACGCTCTGCGGGCGCACCGCGACCGGCAGGCGTTCGAGCGCATCATCGCGACCCCGTGGCTGGGCGACGACTGGAACCTCGTCTTCGCCCGGCCCGACGGCTACCCGCTCTCCGGGCCCGTCGTAACGAAGCAGTTCCAGCGGCACCTCGAGAGGGCGGGCCTACCCCGCGTGCGGTTCCACGACCTGCGCCACGGGGCTGCGACCTACCTGCTCCACGCCGGCGTGCCGATGCGCTCCGTCATGGACCTGCTCGGCCACACGCAGATGAGCACAACAAGCGACCTCTACTCCCACGTGCTGCCCGACATGCAGCGCGAGGCGAGCGAGAAGGTCGCGGCGGTGCTCTTTGGCTAGACTGCGACGCTTTTGGCGGGCCTGGCCAGCGGTTCTCGGTCTCGGTAGTCATCGCGCGGCGATATCGCTATACTACTTATGCAGAACAGATGAGCGCAGACCCCGACGTGGGATCTGAGCACGAGCGATGCAAAGAAGGCGGAACCTCACCCGAGACGAGGTTCAGGAAGCGCTGCTGGAGACCAAGCGGTCCTTGAACTACCCGTACATCGCCACGGTGACTGGCCACTACCACAACCCCCGACGGACTAGGTTCCTTGACAATGTCGAGGGGTTGGCCCACTTGACGAACGATACGATGATCAAAATCGTCGCCAATGGCCCTAAGTCGGAGCAGACAGCAGCCTACGTCGCCGGCCTCAAGACGGCTCTGGAAGAATTCGAGGCTACTCACCTTGGTGGTGGCCTGACAGCGGGCGGCCGCGAGAGAATGGTCCTCGGGGAGTGGTCGGACAAGCCGTAGGCCACGCGCGAGCTCTCCCGCCAGCGAGTAGGCGGAGCTGCGGTCGTCAGTCCCCTATGCACGGCCAGGAGGGGCGATGCCCAGGAGAGTCAACGCCGCCAAGAGGCTAGAGAACCTGGACAAGCTAGAGGCGACCGGAGCCGTGGACGTCCTCGTGTCCGTCGTTCCCGATTGTGTCCTGGACCTTCCCCTCTTCAATCCCGACGCCCCCACGAAGAGCTCCCTCCTCTCGATCCGGGACTTCCGGAACCACCTCGAAGCCCATCCCGACTGCCAGAGGCGCGTGCTTCGATCGAGGCTGCCCTCCGGCCAAGGCCATCGGCTCTAGTTCCCGGGGAGATATCCCAGTGGTGGGCAGCTGCTGCACAGCCCTCGCGGAACCGTGTGAGGCAGGGCCAGAGGGAGCGAACTTTCCCGTAAATTTCAAGAACCGACCGCGCTGGCCGGCGCTTGTTCTCCCGAATCGGGATGCTCCCGTGGTGCTTCACGCGTCGGAGTCTGCCACCGTCGAGGGCCGTGACGCTACCGGTTGTTCTCGGGCGGTCCGCTACCTCGATGGCCGGTGCTCGACGTCGGTCGGGCTGCCGTGATCCCCGCACGATCGACGTGCGAACCCAGCCAACCCCCGGTTCGCCTCTGATTGCAGCCTCCCGCGGCAGCCCGTAGGCTGCCCACGCTCTCGGCAGAGCTCGACATTGGCGCGTTCGCAGACCTGGGGCCTTCATGCCTCCTTGCGGTGCGCCGGTGTCTGCCATCTCTGCCGAGAGCGGCAACCCAACGTCTGTGCCGCAAGGAGGCACTCTCCCGGTCCACGGTTTTCTTGGACACATGATTGGGGCAGGCTGCCCCGGCAGAGGAGGTGTCCATGAGCGGCTCCGCACAGGGATCGAACGGGCGTAGCGCGTCGCGAACGGAGCGAGGTCGCTTCTCGTCGCGGCGCAAGACCGAGGCGGTGCTGAGACTGCTGCGCGGCGAGGAGCTCGACGCGCTCTCGCGGGAGCTGGGGGTGACCGCAGCGACGCTGGCGCAGTGGCGCGAGCGCTTCCTCGTCGGCGGGCAGGCCTCGCTCCGCAGCCGGCCGGCGGACGAGCGTGACGAGGAGATCCACCGGCTGCAGGAGAAGGTCGGCGAGATCACGATGGCGAACGAGCTCTTGCTCCAGCGCGCGCACCAGTTGGAGGCAGGACTCCCTTTGGCACGCCGGAGGTCGAGGTGATGAGCCGGGCTACCTCGCCCTCCAGCGGACGCCGCTACGGCACGGCCCGCGTCTGCCAGCAGTGGGAGGTCCCCCGCTCGACCGTCTATGAGCGGCGGGCACGGGCGCGACGGCCTCTGCGACCAGCGGCGAAGCGCGGGCCGAGGCAGGCGTGGACGGACGAGGCGCTCACCGAGCAGATCCGCGCTGTGCTCTCCGGCTCACCGTTCCTGGGCGAGGGCTATCGCAAGGCCTGGGCGCGGCTGCGGCTGGCTGGCGTGCGCACCTCCAAGGGTCTGGTGCTGCGGCTGATGCGCGAGGCTGGGCTGCTCGCCCCGACCCGCGTCGGGCGTCGGCGCGGGCCCCGCGCGCATGACGGCACGATCACCACCGAGCGGCCTGACGAGATGTGGGGCACGGACGCGACCGCCTGCCTCACCACCAGGGAGGGGAGCGCCACCGTCTTCATCGCCGTCGACCACTGCACGCAGGAGTGCGTCGGCATCCACGCGGCGCGACCGGGTACGCGCTTCGAGGCGCTGGAGCCGCTGCGGCAGGGGCTGCGGGAGCACTTCGACGGCTACGAGGCGGATCTCGCGCGGGGACTCGCTCTCCGCCACGACCACGGCAGCCAGTACCTGAGCGACCACTTCCAGGGCGAGCTGCGCTTCCTCGGCATCCGCTCGAGCCCGTCGTTCGTGGCCGCACCCGAGGGCAACGGCTGCGCCGAGCGCTTCATCCGCACGCTCAAGGAGCAGCTGCTCTGGGTAGAGCCGTTCGAGACGGTCCAGCAGCTGCGCCTCGCGCTGCTCGCGTTCAAGGACCGCTACAACCAGAAGTGGCTGGTCGAGCGCCACGGCCACCGCACCACGGCCGCCGTCCGCCAGGCGCTCTCGCCGAGCACCGGAGCGGCTGCATGATTACCGCGAGCGAAGTCTCCAAGAAACCAGGAGCGGTACAGCACCCACATGTCTGGACCGAGCCCAGAGCAGAAGCGCCAGCAAGATCTCCTGAGGGAGCGTCGCCACAAGGAGGAGCCAGCGCAGCCGACGGCCGAGGATCCGCACGACGTCGACCCGGGTCTAGGTGGGCGGTGGCGGCGCCTCCTGGTCGCCAGCGGTCTCCTGTTGGTCCTCGCGTTCATGGCGGCCGTCGTATCAGCCCTGTGGGTAGGTCCCGATGTGTTGCAGCAGATTTCCGCGAGCGCGTTCCTCGGGGTCGGCGGGATATGGACGCTCGTCTTCATGCAGGCTTGGCGCGGGTAGCCTCGGGGCCTTACACGCTTGAGCGATTAGCTCCCGGCTAGCGCTGGCGCCCCCTACTGCTCGCTCACTACGCCGTCACGCAGCGAGTTCACCTCGTCGGCGAACGGCGCGGCGATCTGGTTCCGGACGTCCGCGGGGAGGTCGGCGGTCACGTTCTGGAAGATGGTCAGAATCGGCACGATCACCGCGTTCCAGGCGGCGGGGCCGATGACCTCGGTCCTAGCCGTGGCCGCGCCGACAGCAAGGCGCTCGATCCGAACGCCGGCCTCGGCCCACTTGGCAACCTCGCCCGGCGTCATTGGGTGGCCCTCCTCGGCCAGCCGGCCTGCCCAGACGGCGGCGAGGCGCTGTAGTTCAGCCCCGAGCGCTGCGTGCCGCTCGTTCATTGACTCCGTGCGGTCCCAGCCGTGGGCGAGGCCCTCCAGCCGCTCCTCCTCGATCTCACGCTGCCGCGACTCGAACGCCTGGACATGCGTCTGCCACTCGTGCCGCGCGGACCAGCGCTTGAGGGTGTCGGCGCTGACGGTGACGCCACCCTCCGTGAGCTCGCGGTGGAGGCGGCTCAGGCTACGCCCAGGGCCCATCCCGAGGTAGCGGGTCAGCGCGGTTGACGCATCGACTCGAAGGTTCTGCCCGCTCACCGGGGCACTCCGGAGCCTGACCCGCTTTCCCGGACACCTAGGCCTGAGGCGACGATGTTGCCCAGGGAGGAGTCCTGGATGCCCCGAGCCTACCCACCCGAGTTCCGCCGTCGTGCTGTCGAACTGGCCCGGCTGCGGGAGAAGCCGATCGTGCGGATCGCTGCGGACCTGGGGATCGCCGGGTGGTGCCTGCACCGCTGGCTGCGGCAGGCCGATGTCGACGAGGGCCACAGAGAGGGCCTGACGAGCGACGAGCGGGCGGAGCTGGTGCGGCTGCGCCGGGCCAACCGCACCCTGGAGATGGAGAACGAGATTCTGAAGCGCGCCGCCGCCCTCTTCGCGCGCGAGAACGTGCTCCCAAAATGAGATACCGGCTGGTCCGTGAGCTTGCCGCCGACGGGGTCGTCGCGGCGGTGGCCTGCCGGGTACTCGCGGTCTCGACAGCGGGCTACTACGAGTGGCGAGAGCGGGCGCCCTCGGCCCGCGCCGTCGCCGACCAGGCGCTGAGCGAGCAGATCGTGGAGCTCCACGCCATGTCGCGAGGCAGCTACGGAGCGCCGCGGGTGCACGCCGAACTGCGGCTCGGGCGGGGCGTCCGTTGCGGTCGCAAGCGGGTGGCACGGCTAATGCGGAGCGCAGGACTGCATGGAATCTACCGGCGGCGCGGGAGACACGCTCGCCCGGCGCCTGCCGTCCACGACGACCTGGTGCGCCGGCGCTTCGTGGCCGACGCGCTGGACCGGCTCTGGCTGACCGACATCACCGAGCACCCCACGCGGGAGGGGAAGGTCTATTGCGCCGCCGTGCTGGACGTCTACTCACGGCGGATCGTGGGCTGGTCCATTGCTGACCACCTGCGCACCGAGCTTGTGGTCGACGCTCTGGAGATGGCCCGCTGGCGGCGACAGCCGACCCGGGGCGAGACCGTGGTGCACTCCGACCGGGGATCGCAGGGCGGATTCAAGTGGTCATCGCAACGCCTCGAGGTGAGGGGTTGTGATGGGAAGGTCACCGGGGTGGGCGGCGAAGGCGACAGGAAGGCCGGCGATGCGGTCTCCAGGCCGTCCACCGGTTGCGCGTCGTGAGCATCGCCAACGGTTCTGGCTGGCGATCTCAGAAGGGTTGTCGAGCGAGGATGCCGCTGCGGCGGCCGGTGTGTCTCCAGCCGTCGGAGCACGCTGGTTCCGTGAAGGTGGTGGCATGCCAACAGCCAGTCCGGCGCCGCTGTTAGGGCGCTACCTATCGTTCGCTGAGCGCGAGGAGATCGCCATCCTCCGCGCCCAAGGCGCAAGCGGCCGAGCGATCGCCCGCCGGCTCCGCCGGGCTCCGTCGACGATCTCACGCGAGGTACGCCGCAACGCTGCGACACATAGCGGCAAGCTGGAGTATCGAGCGACCACGGCGCAGTGGCATGCCGACCGACGTGCGCAGCGTCCCAAGGTCGCCAAGCTCGCCAGCAACGACCAGCTCCATGGTTACGTTCAGGAACGGCTGTCAGGCAGGATCGTCCGGCCCGACGGTGTGGGGGTGGTCGGCCCTGAGGTGCGCTGGATTGGCCGTCGACATGGGCGCCGTCAGCACCGACGCTGGGCCCAGGCGTGGAGCCCGGAGCAGATCTCGAACCGGCTGCAGGTCGACTTCCCTGATGATGCGTCGATGAGGATCTCCCACGAAGCGATCTACCAGGCCCTGTACGTCCAGGGTCGCGGCGCGCTGCGGCGTGAGCTGATCGCATGTCTGCGTAGCGGACGAGCGTTGCGGGTGCCCAGGGCGCGAACCCGCGGTCGCGGCAAGAAGTTCGTCAGCCCCGAGATCATGATCAGTCAGCGGCCCGCCGAAGCCGATGACCGCGCCGTTCCCGGCCATTGGGAGGGCGATCTGATCCTCGGGCTGGGCAGCTCCGCGATCGGCACGCTCGTCGAGCGCACGACACGGTTCACCATGCTGCTGCACCTGCCCCGCATGGATGGCCACGGACAGCAACCCACCGTCAAGAACGGCCCCCCGCTGGCCGGTCACGGCGCAGAGGCGGTGCGTGACGCGATCACGGCCTCGATCACGACGCTGCCCGACCAGCTGCGTCGCTCGCTTGCCTGGGACCAGGGAGCGGAGATGGCCCAGCACGCGCAGCTGCGCATCGACACCGGCCTGCCGATCTACTTCTGCGACCCTCGCAGCCCCTGGCAGCGTGGCAGCAACGAGAACACCAACGGCCTGCTGCGTCAGTACTTCCCCAAAGGCACCGACCTGTCCCAGCACTCTGCCGAGGACCTCGCCGCCGTCGCTCTCGCGCTCAACACTCGACCCCGCAAGACCCTCGGATGGAAGACTCCCGCCGAGGCACTCAACGAACACCTACTCTCCCCTGCACAAGGCGGTGTTGCGACGACCCCTTGAACCCGAGCAGTACACGTCGTGGGCCTTCGGGCACCGCCTCCGCACCGCCGGCCTGCTCGGCTCGATGGGCCGGGTCGCGTCGGCTGTCGACAACTCGATGATGGAGTCGTTCTTCGGGACGCTGCAGCTCGAGCTGCTCGACCGCCGCAGCTGGACGACCCGGGCCGAGCTCGCCTCCGCGATCTTCGAATGGATCGAGGGCTGGTATAACCCGCGCCGCCGTCACACCTCGATCGGCGATCTCAGCCCCGTGGAGTACGAAAGGAGGCCCGCCGCCGCCGCCGAAGCAGCATGATGTCTACACGTGAACTGTCCGGAGAACCGGGTCAGGCTCCGTACTCCTTGGGCGCGACGAACGTGTGCGTCGGCACTCCTGAGAGCTTGAAGACGTTCTCAAGTCTTTCGGTCACGAGGGGCCTCCGACAACAGGGTAAGGCCTGAGAGACCTCTGCGTGGGGTCGAGGTGGACGCGATCCGCGCCCACGATCACGCGGGTTGGGGTACTAGGGCACGGCCCGTCGCTATCCGCCTGGGTGCTCGGTCCTCGCCGTGGGAGCGGTGGTTCTGGCCAGCGTTGCAGGCGGCGGTATTGCGCGCCCCTGCTCCGTAATGGCCCGCTCAGTGGACCGGACAGCCTCCCGGGGTACCTGAGAGCCAGCAATTCGTATCTGGCGAGGTTGGCTGGGGACCGAGGATTCGAACCTCGACTTACTGATCCAGAGTCAGCTGTCCTACCTTTAGACTAGTCCCCAGCGGCCCGGCCTCAGCCTAGCAGCACCCCCCTCGACGGTCATCCGGGGGCGCCCTCTTGCCGCGTCCGGGAGGGCGCCGCACGCTGGATCGATGCTCGACGCGCTCCACGACTGGCTGGTCGGCTGGGCGGACAGCCCTGCGGGGCCCGCGATGCTCGGCGTGCTCTCCGCCGCCGAGGCGGTGTTCTTCCCGCTGCCGCCGGACCCGCTGCTGATCGCGCTGGCGCTGGCGCACCCGGAGCGCGCGCTGCTGTACGGGGCGCTCACCACCGCCACCTCTGTGGCGGGCGGCCTCGTCGGCCACTGGGCGGGGATGCGCTTTGGGCGGCCGGTGCTCCGCCGCTTCCACGAGCGCCACATCGAGCGCGTCGAGCGGATCTTCCAGAAGCACGGCTTCTGGGCCGTCGCGATCGCCGGCTTCACGCCGCTGCCGTTCAAGCTCTTCACGATCTCCGCGGGGGTGTTCGGGGTGCCGCGGGTGCCCTTCGTGCTGGCCTCGATCGTGGGGCGCGCGGGGCGCTTCATGCTGATCGGCGCGCTGATCTTCATCTGGGGCGATCGCTTCCAGGAGTTCCTCGACGAGCGCTTCGACGTGGTGATGGTGGTCATGGGCGTGATGCTGATCGCGGCAGTGGGCGTGTGGGCGCTGTGGGCGCGGCGCAACGGCGCGGCGCGCCGGCGCGCGGCGACCGCGGCGGCGGCGACGGCGGCCGCGGGCTCCGGCGGAGCGCCCGAGGCGTCGAGCGAGCCGGGCGCGTAGACTCCGCTCGCGGGGTCGCCCGGTGGGCGCGCGGAGGCGCACGAGGTCGCCTGATAGGCACGCGGACGCGCGCGGGGGCGAGGGCGACGGCCGATGGAGCAGGCGCCACCCGTCGCCGTGAGCGACGCCTCCCGTCGCTTGATCGTCCTCGCGACGATGAGCGCGCTCTTCCTCGCCGCGCTCGACCAGACCATCGTCGTCACCGCCGTCCCGCGCATCATCGCGGAGCTCTCCGGCCTCGCACTGCTGCCGTGGGTGACCACCTCCTACCTGCTCACGGCGACGACGGTGCTGCCGCTGGCGGGGAAGGCGGACGACCGCTTCGGGCGGCGCGCCGTCTTCCTGCTGGCGATCGCGATCTTCGTCGTGGGCTCGCTGGCGGCCGGCGCCGCGCAGACCATGCTGCAGCTCGTGCTCTTCCGCGCGGTGCAGGGCGCGGGCGGCGGGATGCTGATGGCGACCGCGTTCGCGGTCATCGGCGACCTCTACTCGCCGCGCGATCGCGGGCGCATCCAGGGCGGACTGGCCGCCGTGTTCGGCCTCGCCTCGGTGATCGGGCCGATCGCGGGCGGCGTGATTACCGACACCGCCTCGTGGCGCTGGGTCTTCTACGTGAACGTCCCCGTCGCCGCCGTCGCGGCCACCCTGATCGCGCTCGGCATGCCGCGCTCGCCGCGGAGCGAGGGGCCGCGGCCGCCGCTCGACATCGCGGGGGCGGCGGCGCTGGCGGGCGCACTGGTGCCGCTGCTGCTCGCGCTGACGTGGGCGGGCGACCGCTTCGAGTGGGCGTCGCCCGCGATCGGCGGCCTCTTCACGCTCGGGGCGGCGATGCTGGGGGTCTTCCTGTGGGTGGAGCGCCGCGCGCCCGACCCGATCCTCCCGCTCTCGCTCGCGCGCAACCGCACCTTCGCTGTGACGGCGGTCGCGGGCTTCCTGGTGGGCTTCGGCATGTTCGCGACGTTCACGCTGGTGCCGCTCTTCCTGCAGGGGGTGAACGGCGTCTCCGCCTCCGAGACCGGGCGGCTGCTGACGCCGCTCACGCTCGCGATCGTCGGGAGCTCGGCGCTGGCGGGGCAGATCGTGAGCCGCACGGGTCGCTACAAGCTGCTGCTGCTCGCGGGCATCGGCGCGATGGCCGGCGGCCTCGCCGTGCTCGGCACCGTCGACGGCAGCACGAGCCGCGGCGAGGTGGTGCGCGACGTGATGCTCGCGGGAGCGGGCCTCGGCGTGACGCTGCCGACCTTCACCGTCGTCGTGCAGAACGCGCTGCCGCCGCGGCTGATAGGCGTCTCCACGGCCAGCGTGCAGTTCTTCCGATCGGTGGGCGGCGTCACCGGCGTCGCCGTCACCACCTCGCTGATGCTCGAGCGCTTCCGCGGGGGGCTCGCCGGCTCGGCCGCCGACGTGCCCGCGATCACGGGCGATCCGAACAAGCTGCTGAACGAGGCCACGCTCGACGAGCTGCGCGCGAGCTACGAGGCGGGCACCGCGGGCGGGGTCCCCTTCGAGGTCGCGCTGGACGCCGCGCGCTCCGCGCTCGCCGACGCGATCGGCTCGGTGTTCCTGATTGCCGCGGCGGTCGTTACCATCGCCTTCGTGGCAACGCTGCTGCTGCCGGAGCTCGCGCTCCGCGGCGGCTCGCCAGCGGAGTGGCGCCGCGAGACGGCGGCGGACGCGGCCGGCGCCGAGGCGGCCCGTGGCGGCGCGGATGGCGCCGGCGCGGGTAGCTCGGCCCCGGAGGCCGCCGCGCAGGGGGGAGAGTCGCATGGCTGAGCGCCCCGACCCCGCGGCTGACGACGCCGTGCCCGACGACGCGGCGCACGAGGACGCGGCGCACGAAGACGCTGCCCCCGACGAGCCGCGAGCCGTGGAGCCGGAGCAGGCCGGCGCACAGGCCGAGGCCCAGCACGCGGCGCCGCACCCGGCACTGCGCGCGCACCTCGCGATCGGCAAGCTGCGCGACCCGCTGCTGCTCGCGGCGTTCGGGGGCTTCAGCGACCCGCAGGGCGCGGCCGTCGCCGCCATCGACCACCTCGCCGAGCAGTGGGACGCGCAGCCGCTCGCCGACCTCGACCCGGAGCCGTTCTACGACTTCACCGTGCAGCGCCCGCGCGTGCGGCTGGAGGACGGCGAGCGCCTCATCGACTGGCCCGCGAGCCGCTTCCTGCTCGCCTCGCCGCCCGGCGCCAGCCGCGACGTGGTGCTGCTGCGCGGCGTGGAGCCGCACCTGCGCTGGCGCACCTTCACGGAGGCGATCGGCGCGCTGCTGGAGGCGGTCGGCTCCACGGAGAGCGTCACGCTGGGCGCCCAGCCCGCCGCGGTGCCGCACACGCGGCCGCTGCCGGTGACGCTCTCCGCCTCGGACCCCGCGTTCGAGGAGCGCTTCGGCCTCAAGGCGCCGGGCTCCCGCTACCAGGGGCAGACGGGCATCGTGGGCGTGCTCAACCTCCACCTGCGCGCCCGGGGCTGGCGCAACGCCAGCCTGTGGGCGCTCGCGCCGCACTACCTGACGATCGGTCCCAACCCCGCCGTGAGCCTCGCGCTCGCCACGCTCGTCGACCGCGGCTACGGCACCAGCACCGGGCGCGCCTCGCTGGAGGCGCAGCTCTCCGAGTTCGAGGAGCAGGTGCGCGAGGCGCTGGCCCAGTCCGGCGAGGCGGCCGACTACGTGCGCCAGCTGGAGGAGCAGTACGACGCCAACCGCCCCGACAAGGGCGTCCCCGGCGAGCAGCCGGGCGGCGCCTCGGAGCTGCCGCCCACCGCCGATCTGCTGGACGACCTGGAGAGCTTCCTGCGCGAGCGCCGCGACGACGAGTAGCGCGCGCTCAGCGGTTCACGGCCAGCACCAGCAGCGCCACCCCCGCGAACGCCACCACCGAGGCCAGCAGCGGCCGGTCGCTCACCAGCAGCTCATCGGCGTTCGCCTCGGGGTCGCGCTCGGCGATCAGCCGGTAGCGGAAGAGGCCGTAGAGCACGATCGGCAGCGTCAGCAGCATCGAGTGGTTCGCGGGCAGGTTCGGCGCGCTCGTCGCGTAGAGCGCGTAGCTCACCAGCGTCGCCGAGAGCGCGACCGACGAGATCTGATCGAGCACGGCCGCCGGGTACTCGCGCAGCACGGGGCGGTGGCGCGCCGCGCCCTCGTGCAGCGTCGCCACCTCCTGCCGCCGCTTCGTCACCGCGACGAAGAGGGCGCCCAGCAGCGTGCACACCGCCAGCCACGGCGAGATCGGGACGCCGATGGCCAGCGCCCCCGCGATCGCGCGCAGCGCGAAGCCGGAGGCGACGGCGATCACGTCGACGATCACCAGCCGCTTCAGCAGCAGCGAGTAGCCGAGCGCCAGTGCGGCGTAGCCGCCCGCCGCCGCGCCGAAGGCCGGCGCCAGCGCGACGGCACCCGCGATTCCGCCCAGCAGCAGCGCGCCGCCGACGACGGCGGCCACGCGCGCGGAGACGCGTCCCGCCGCCACGGGGCGGAGCCGCTTCCGCGGGTGCGCTCGGTCGCGCTCGGCGTCCAGCGCGTCGTTGATGAGGTAGCCCCCGGAGGAGACGACGTTGAAGAGCCACACCGCGGCCGTCGCCGAGAGGTAGAGCGGGATCCAGCCGTCCGGATCTCGCCAGCTCCACGCCGCGCCCGCCGAGAAGAGGAAGCCCGCGTAGAGCAGCAGGTTCTTCTGCCACTGCTGCGGCCGTGCGAGACGCACGAGGTCCCCGAGCGGGATGGCGCCCCGGGAGCCGGCCAGCCGTCCGACGATCGTCGCCTGCACCACGCCCCCGCTCGCCGCCCACGCGTCACCGGGGCGACCGTCGCGCCCCCGCTGATCATCGTCGCCGCCGCCCGGCCGCCCACCCCGACGGGGCGCCCGCGCGGCCGCCGCACGACGTCGAGGCGAGAGCGCGGCGCAGGCGCGCGGGGGAGCGGCCGCGCGGGCGTGGCGCCGCGGCAGCTTCCCCGCACGAGGCGGGCGTTGCTAGACTTGGGGGCGAGCGCAGGAGTGTAGCTCAGCTGGTAGAGCAGCGGCCTCCAAATCCGCCGGTCGGGGGTTCGAGTCCCTCCACTCCTGCCAGTGCCACCCGATCGCTCGGATACTACGGCTGTGAGGGCGCCTTCCCGGCGTCCCGTGACCTCGCCGGCGGCTCTGGATAGCGGTCACCGATCACGTCGTGGCGTTGGAGCTCGCGGATCTCGTCCGCGCCGTACCCGAGCTCCGTCAGCACCTCGGCGTTGTGCTCGCCGAGGAGGCCGCAGCGCAGGTCCCACGAGGGCGCGTCGGGCGCGACGTCCCACAGGAAGCCGCCGAGCAGCCGCTCGCCGAGGTACGGGTGGGCGACGGTGTGGAACCACTCGCGGGCGTGGAGCTGCGGGGAGAGCAGCACCTGCTCGGGGGAGACGGCGGGGGCGGCGACGCCGCCCTCGGCCTGGATGCGGTCGGCGAGCGCGTAGGCGCCCTCGGTCCTCGCGAACGCCTCGACGGCGCCATCCACCGCCGCACGGTCGCGCAGCCGCCCGGCCACGCTCGACCAGGGGTGGCGCATCCTCGGACCACTCCGGGTGCCCCATCGCCCGGGCGAGGCCGCGCCACTGCTCGTCGTTCTCGCAGCTGACGTTCACCCACTCGTCGTCGCCCGCGGCGCGGTAGCAGCCGTACGGCACGACGTGCGGGTCGCCGTTGCCGACGCGCGAGGGGCTGCGGCCCGTCAGGCTCCACTCGGCCATCAGCCCGGGGAGCTCGTACGCCAGCGCCTCCACCTGCGCCATGTCGACGTAGCTGCCGCGACCCGTGCGGTCCCGCCGCTGGAGGACAGTCGTGACGGCGAAGACGAGGCTGAGCGGCACCGTGGCGTCCGAGTGCATGACGGAGATCAGCTCCTCCACCGGCGCCCCCCGGGTAGCCGCGGACCGACGCATGCCCGACCATCGCGTCGAATCCCGCGCCGATCATCGTGTAGCCCTGGTAGGGGCCGGCCTGCCCCCACCCCGGGAGCGAGATCAGCGACGCGCGCGGGTTGAGGGCGGAGACGACCTCCCAGCCGAAGCCGAGGCGCTCCATCGTGCCCGCGGAGAAGCTCTCCACCACCACGTCGCCCCACTCGATGAGGCGGCGCAGGACGGCGGCGCCCTCCTCCTCGCGGAGATTCACGGCGACGTTCCGCTTGTTCCGGTTGCCGTGGTGGTGGTTGTTCACGCGCTCGTAGACGGGGCCGGGGCCATCGGCGACGCGCGCATCGGCGACGAGCGGACGCGTGATCGAGTTCCGCGGATAGCTCTCGAGCTTCACCACGTCCGCGCCGAGGTCACCCAGCAGCGAGCAGCCGAAGGGCCCCGCCCAGATCTCCGCGAGCTCCACCACTCGCAGCCCGGCCAGCGCGCGGGTCGTCACCGCGTGACCCCCGCGCGGAACAGCGCGATCTGCTCGTCGCGGCCGTAGCCGAGCTCGTCGAGCACCTCGCCCGTGTGCTCGCCGAGGCGCGGGGCCGCTCGAAGCGCCCACGCGTCGCCGGCGCCGTCGTCCTCGATGCGGAAGGGAGGGCCGGGCAGCGTCAGCGAGCCGACCCCCGGCACGTCCAGCGTCTCGTAGGAGCCTCGCGCCTTCGCCTGTGGATCGTCCGCGGCCTCCGAGACGTCGAGGAGCGGCGCGACCATCATCCCGATCGCCTGCAGCTGCTCGAACGCCTCGTAGCGCGTGCGCGCGTCGAGCCACGGCTGAAAGAGCCCCACGAACTCATCGAAGTGCCGTGGAGCGCTCGCCGGGTCGCGGAACCGCGGGTCGTCCGCGAGGTCGGCGCGACCGAGCAGCCGGAAGAGGTTGCTGAACGCGGGCTCGTGTCGCCCCGATATCACCACGTACCCGTCGCGGCAGCGGTAGGCGCCCGTGGGGTACGCCATGCGCGACTGGCCGGGCCGCCGCGGCTGAACGGAGCCCGTCAGCGCCCACGGGAAGAACGCGGTGTCGACGTTGCCGAGCAGCGCCTCGACGCCCGCGACGTCGGCGACGCGGCGCTCGCCGCCTCCGCGGGAGCCCCGCAGCGCGGCGGCGCCGACCGCCGCCGCCGTCGCCCCGACCTGCGCCGAGCCCGCGAACGGTGCGTAGCGCAGCGGCTCGCGACCCTGGATGGAGTGGCGGTAGGGGCGGGTCGACCAGCCGAAGAGCGTGAGGTCGCTCTCGCGCCGGCCCGCGTACGGACCGTCGAGCCCGTGCGGCGTCACCGCCACGACCGAGGCGCGCGACGCCCGCTCGAGCGTCGCCAGCACGCGCTCGGCGTCCGCTGGCGGGAGATCGACGAACGCGAGGTCCGCGTCGGCCGCCAGCCGCCCCAGCACCTCGCGCCCCGAGGCGGTCCCGAGATCAACGACGATCGAGCGCTTCCCCGTGTCCAGCGCGAGGTGGAAGCCGCCGCGGTCCAGGTGCGGTCGGTCATCCGGAAACGGTGGCAGCCGCCGGACCTCCCCACCGCCGATCGGCTCCACCTTCACGACGCCCGCGCCGAAGTCCGCGAAGCGCTTCGTGGCCGCCGCCACCGTTACCGTCCCGCCGACCTCGATGACCGACGTGCCCGACCACGGTTGCGGTGCGGCGTCGCCTTCGCCTGCCTGCGCCATCTCCGCGCCCCCTCGACATCGACGCCTCGCCCCCGGCCGACCGTCGCGCCGGGGCCGGGCGCCACTGTAGAGGGTCCGGCCGTCGAGCCGAGCGCATCACGGCGACCGGCGCACCGCGTCGCCGCACGCTCGTCGCGACGCTCACCCCAGGGGCGCGGCCACGACCGTGTCGATCGACCGCAGAAGCTGCTCCCGGCTCGCGAAGCCGCCGAAGTGCGCGACGACCTGGTCGGCCACCCCCGCATAGCGGGTGACGAGCGTCTCGCGGACCTCGTCCGGCGAGCCGGTGACCGCCACCTCGTCGATGACCTCGCGCGGGATCAGCCGCGATCCGCGGTCGAGGTCGCGATCGACGAGGCAGGCCTGGCGGATGGCGTCGAAGCGGTCGCCGATCCCGTAGTGCTCGAGGATGCCGCGGTAGCTGCGCGTCGACAGGTAGTTGGCGATCATCATCCCCGCCCGATGCAGCGCGCGATCCTTGTCCTCGTCCACGACGGTGTTCGCCCACGCGGCCAGCTCGAAGGGCGCCTCGCGGCCCGCCGCCAGCCGACCGGCCTCGACGTTGGGGCGCACCACGTCGCGCAGATAGCCGGCGCTGAAGACCGGGTGCCCGCAGAGCCCGTCTGCGACCTCGCCCGCGAAGCGCTGCATCCGCTCGTTCACCGCGGCGATCCAGATCGGGAACGGCGCGGGGTCGACGAGGTCGGGCGCGCTCGCCCGGAGAGCGGCGACCGAGTGGTAGTCGTCGTGCCACTCGAACGGCTCATCGCGCCCGCACGCGTCGACGAAGCCGCGCACGATGCCGACCACCGACCGCAGCCGGCTCACGGGTCGCGGCACGTCGATGCCGTACTGGTAGAGGTTCTGACGCCGCGTCCCGCTCGCCAGCCCCAGGATGACGCCGCGATCGCTGGCGCTCTGCAGCGTCAGGAACGCCGAAGCGATGGTGACCGGGTGCCTCAGGAAGGCGCGGAGTATCCCGGAGCCGACGTGGATGCCCGGCGCGGCGACCGTCATCGCGCTCATGTGCACGATGGCGTCCTCGCCGGGGTTGTCGGAGGACCACGCGGAGTCGAGCCCCGCGTCCTGAGCCCTTCGCGCGTACTGCGCCCGAAGGGACGCCGTGCTCAGCGCTCCCAGCGCCACGCCGTACCGCACGTGCTCCTCCTCTGCGTCGAGCTCGCGGCGACCGCTCGGCGGGTGGATCGCCTGCCACGCGCAGCGTAGCGGCGCTCGGCCCGGGTGCGGCGACCGATCGGCCGGCGGGATGCTCGACGCGATCGCCGGCCATCGGCACCCACCCGGCCCCCGAACGACCGAGCGCCACGCGCGGCCGCCCGGTGCCGGGGTGGACACCACGCGACCAGATCCGCAAGATCCGAACCCTGAAGGAGGAACGTCAGCAGGCTGGCAACGACGACGAGCGGCTACCGGGGGTGCGCCTCGACGCACTCCACGCCGCCGATCGAGGGCTCTTGGCCCTCCGCTCCTGCCGGCAGGCGGATGCCTCGCTTGTGCCCAGGTGGTGGAATTGGCAGACACGCCGTCTTGAGGGGGCGGTGCCCGAAAGGGCGTATGCGTTCAAGTCGCATCCTGGGCACCATCACGCACGCACGGCAGCCCCGGCGCGGCCGCCCGGCCTCCGCGGGCGCCCCCGGCCGGGGCTCGCCGCGTCGGGGAGCCGGCCGCGACGCCGGGCGTCGCGCGGCACGCTAGCCGCGGTCGCGCCCCCGCACTGCCCAGCCGACGGCGCCCGCGGTCAGCAGCGCCGCCACCACCAGCAGCCCCGCAACCAGCACCCCGGAGGAGGACGCCGCCCCCGCCCGAGCTGGCCTCGCTGCGCGCGAACAGCGGGCGCGCCCCCGGGTCCAGCACGTCGAGGTGCCAGACGAGCTCGCCGCCCGACAGTTCGTCGGCGTTGTGCTCGACCACCTCGCCGGGGGAGGGCGAGGCGCACGGTGAAGCTCGCGTCGCCGAGCAGCACGTCCGCGATCGCGCCGCCGAGGAGGTCGCCGCCGCCCCCCTCGCCGAGCCCCGCATCCGTCGCGTCCGCGGAGAGCCGCGCGTCGAAGCGCCAGCCCTCGCCGTCGCGCTCCAGCATCAGGCTCTCGAAGGCGTCGCCGACACCCGCGGCGGGGCCGTCCCCGCCGCCGTTCGACGAGAGCCGCTCGAGCGCCGCCGCCACGTCGTCCCCGGCCTTGAAGGGCACGCTGACGCGCGCACCCGTGAAGTCACCGTCTTCGTACGCCTCCACCGCTGCGCCGAGGGGGCAGATCCGCCTCGTCGATCTCCGCGAACGCGGCGGCCAGGTCGTCGCCGCCCACCAGCTCGCCCAGCCCTCCGCCCCCGCCCTCGTCGGCGAACGCCGCGAGCACCGCGCCGTCGATCGCCGTCAGCACGGAGACCGTCCCCGACCCGTCGTCGTTCACGTGGATCGCGATCTCGGCGCGGATGCACCCGGTCAGCATCAGCACCGCCAACGGCGCGAGCAGCAGCAGTCGTCTCATGGGTCCGTCCCGGTTCGTGCGAGCGCCCGGCGCACCGAACAGCCCGCGCGCGGCGCCCGCAGCGCACTGCCTCGTGCCCCCCGATCCTCGGGCGGCGGCGGCGCGACGTCAAGAGAGAGAGGGGCGCGCCGAGCGCCGGGCGTTGACGCCGAGCACGCTCCCGGCTTTCAATGCCGGGGCGCCCAGCCGCGGGGCGCGCCGACGCCGGCCAGCGCCAAGCGGAAGTAGCTCAGTGGTAGAGCACCTCCTTGCCAAGGAGGGGGTCGCGAGTTCGAATCTCGTCTTCCGCTCCAGTCGGGCCCCGTGGAGCCGCGGCGCACCCCCGTCGCCGCGAGCCCAGCGCAACCGATCGACCGCCCGAGCGGCCACGTAGCCAAGTGGCAAGGCAGGGGTCTGCAAAACCCTTATCGCGGGTTCGACTCCCGCCGTGGCCTCCATCCCCCACACCCAGGAAGCGCCGCCTCGAGGCTCAGCCGTCCGGATCGATCGCAAGCGCAGCAGAGGCGCTGCCGCTCGGCAAGCGAGCTCGCTCCGATCTCGCACCACGAGGCATGCCGCGTCTCGCGGAGGCTCGGCGCACCGTCGTACCTGCGGAAGGCGGGAGCTGGGCACGATGATCGGGTCTGGGGAGCCGTCACTCATGTCCATGCGCTCGCACGCGATGGGGCTCGGCGCCGCACTCCTGGTGCTCGGCATCGCCGCGGCCGTGCTTGCTTCCGGGGCGCTCGGGCGCGCCGAGGGGGACGGCACGATGCCGGACCTCGTGATGAGCGCGTCGGGCTGCAGCACCTCGACCCTGCGCATCGCCGCAACCGCGGAGCGGATGATCCGCGTCGCGAACGAGGCGCACGAGCCGATGGTGCTCTCGGTGCCGACGATCGAGATCGCCATCGAGGTGCCGGCAGGCGGCGAAGCGGACGTGAAGCTGCACCCCTACATTTCCGGCGACTATGCGCTCTATTGCGTGCAGGAGGCCGCGCACGCCGCGGCCGGCGGCATCACCGGCACGGCGTTCGTCTGCGGCCTCGACGACCGGAGGCTAGCTGTACTACCCAGGAATGTTGTTCACAGGCGGGAGGCGGGGACGGACCCGCCGACGCCGCCGTGCGGTCGGCGGTGATTGTAGCGGTAGAGCCAGCGTGGGAGCTGGCGCAGCCGCTCGGCGTTGGAGCGGTAGGGGCGGGCGTAGGCCCACTCGTTCTGCAGGATCTGGATGAAACGCTCGGCTTTGCCGTTCGTCTGCGGGCGGTAGGGCCGCGTGTGCGACAGCCGCACGTCTGCGGCAGCGGCGGCGCCGTGGAAGCTGCGGGCGACGGTGTAGGCCTTCGCGTTGTCGGTCAGGACCCGGCGCACGCGCACGCCACGCCGGCGGAAGGCCGCGAGCGCCTGCTCGAGGAAGGCGGCGCAGCTCGCGCCACGCTCGTCGGGCAGGACGGAGACGTAGGCGTAACGGCTGTGGTCGTCGACGGCGACGTGTAGGTACTCCAGCCCCAGCGAACGCCGCGAATGCGGCCCGGAGCGCGTCTCGGCGAAGCCAGGCGCCATTCGCTTGCCGCCGCCCTCGGGGACGCGCCCGAGCTTCTTCACGTCGAGATGCAGCAGGTCGCCGGGGGCGTCGTGCTCGTAGCGGACCGGCTCCCGGGTGACGCGGTGCAGGCGGTCGAGCCGGTTGAGGCCGCGGCGCCGCAGCACGGCGTAGACCGTGGAGCGGGCGACCCCGAGCGCCCACTGGATGCGATGCGGCCCGAATCCCTGCGTGCGTCGCACGGCGCAGATGCGTCGCTCCAGCTCGGGCGGCGTGCGCCGGGGATGCGCGCGCGGGGCGGAGCTGCGGTCCTCGAGCCCTGCCGCTCCCTCCGCCCGGAAGCGCCCCAGCCACTTGGCAACGGTGTGGCGGGAGACGCGGAAGTGGCGAGCGACCTCAGCCTGGGGCCAGCCGGCGTCCACTTCCCGTACAAGCTCGAGTCGGGTCAGCGGCGTCAGCCGCGCGTTACGATGGGCCATGAGGGTGTCCTCTCCTCGCTACTGCCGTGCTGTCACACACAGCAGCGGGCGAGGCCCCTCATCCTCTCAACAACCTACGTGGGAACTACAGCTAGCCAGGGGCACAGCGCCCCTCCGATGCGGGGCCGGCGCCCGCCTCGCCACGCGGGCTTCGCAACGCCTCCCGGTTGCTGCAAGAGTCACGCCGCCCGGATGGGCGCCCGCCCCGGCATCTTGCGCAGCCGACCGGGAGGCACCGATGAAGCGGCGCTGGCTCCTCGTTCTCCTCGGATCCGTCGCGCTCGGCGCGTTGTTCGCGCCGGCATCCCACGAGCGCCCCGCGTCGGCGCAACCGCCACTCTCCGTCGTGCCCGCGCCGGGGCAGCGCGCGATCACGCTCTTCTCAGGCGGCTCGCTCGATGCGCTGGCGACCGCGCTGAACGGCGGGGGCTGCTCGCCCAGCACCGTCTCGGCGACGCCGCCGGGCGGTGGCGTCGTCGCCTACGTCTTCGATGCGCCGTCGTTCGCGAACAGGACGTTCACGGACGCGTTCCCGGGAGATCTCCCGGTGAGCGCGCTGTTCGCGCGGTGCGGCGCGGCGCTCGGCCCGCCGGCCCCCGGGGCGCCTGCCACGCCGGGCGTCGCGGTATCGCCCGAGACGCAGATCCTCATCGACGGGGTGCGCGACGTGCTGGGGCCCATCATCGGCGACGACGGCGTCGACGATGTGCTCGCCGGCCTCGACCTGACGGGCCTCAACCCGGCCCCCGTCATCCAGATCGTGGACCGCCCCGGTGACTTCGGCGTCTCGACCACGTTCACCGCGGGCGGGATCAGCACCCAGACGGTGGGGGCGGCCGGCGCCGACCTCCTCGCCTCGTCGTTCGCCACGGCCCCCGGCCAGGGGGAGTACGTCGTCCTCACGGCGATCGTGAAGGACGCGCCGGACGCGAGCGTCGACTGGCAGCTCGGCGCCGGGATCACGAAGGCGGGGCAGCCGCGCACGGCGCCCGACCCGAACGGGCTCGGCCTCAGTCACGTGGGTACGAGCGTGACTCTCGTGAGCGGCGGCGACGGTTTCGGCAGTGGCTGGTTCCCGACGACCGGATTCGACACGAACTTCCAGTCCGTCGCCACGAGCAGCTTCGGCTGGTTCGAGTTCGGCAACCCGGTGATCGCGCTCTTCATCCCCGTGGCCGAGGCCGGCCCGCTCGGCGAGCGGATCTTCACCGCCTCGCTGTTCGGCCGCCGCACGGAGGGGCAGCCCACCAACGACCAGCAGCCGGCGGTGTCGAACCTGCTTACATTCCTGGAGAACCCGTTCGACTTCGACTTCACGCCCTTCGTGCCCTCCACGCAGCCCGCCGGCAGCTGCACCCCGAGCCCGACCACCCTCTGCCTGCTTGGCGGACGCTTTGCCGCAACCGCCACGGTCACCAACCCCGACGGCTCGGTCAGCGACGGGCTCGGAGATCTCAACCCCGCCGGCGACGGCGGCGTGTTCTTCTTCCTCGAGGTCGAGGGCGAGGTCTTGCTCCGTGCCCTGGACGGCTGCGACATCAACGGTCACGGGTGGCTCTTCGCCGCGTCGACGACGAACGTCGACTACACACTCACCGTGACCGACAGGGTCTACGGCGCTACCAGGACGTACGACGGCCTCGACCCCCTCGAGGACACGGACGCGTCCATCCGGGACACGAGCGCGCCACCTGTCCCCAGCGCCCGTGACCCCGTGAGCGCGGGCTACGAGGCCGGCTGCAGCGCCTCCAGCTCGGCGGCGGCGCGCTCCCACTCGGCGAGCCGTGCCGCGAGGCGCGCGCGCAGCTCGCCCCGGCGCCGCGCGTCCGCCTCCACGCGCTCGCGCGGCGTGCGCTCGTAGTAGCCGGGCGCGGTGAAGCGCGTCTCCAGCACCGCGACCTCCCCCTCGAGCCCGGCGACCTCGCGCTCGTGCTCCTCGACGGCGCGCGTGAGCCTCGCAGCCAGCCGCTCGCGCTCGCGCTGAGCGGCGCGGCCGGAGCCCCCGCCCGATGCGCTGCCGGAGGCGCGGCTCGACTGGCGCCGAGCACCGGCGGCCGCCAGGTAGTCCTCGCCACGGCGTTCGAGGTACTCCTCGTAGTCGCCCGCGAAGTCCTCCACCACCCCGCCCGCCGAGATCGCCAGCACCCGCGTCCCCACGGCGGAGACGAAGTGCCGGTCGTGGCTCACGACCAGCAGCGTGCCGTCGTACTCGCGCAGCGCGTGCATCAGCGCCTCGCGCGCCTCGAGATCCAGGTGGTTCGTCGGCTCGTCGAGGATCAGCAGGTTGGGGCGGCGCAGCATCAGCCCCGCGAGCAGCAGCCGCGCCGCCTCGCCGCCGCTGAGGTCGGAGACGCGCTTCTCCGACTCGTCGCCGCCCAGCAGCACCGCGCCCAGCGCGCCGCGCACCGCGCGCACATCGCCCTCGGCGTCGAGCGCGGAGAGCCACGAGAGCGCGCTCTGATCGCCGACGAGCAGCTCGCGGTGATCCTGCGCGAAGTAGCCGGGATGCACCTCGTGCCCCAGCTCGGCGCTCCCCGCGTCGGGCGCGAGCGCCCCCGCGACGATCTTCAGCAGCGTCGACTTGCCGACGCCGTTGGGCCCCACCACGGCCACGCGCTCGCCGCGCTCCACCGTGAAGCCGAGGCCTGCGAGCACCGGGACGCCGCCGTAGCCGCGCGCGAGGTCGCGCACGCGCAGCACTTCGCGACCCGGGCGCCGCTTCGACTGGAAGCGGAAGCCGGGCGCCCGCCGCGAGGAGCGCGTCACCTCGGGCAGCTCGATGCGCTCGACCTGCTTCTTGCGCGCCGAGGCCTGGCGCGCCTTCGTCGCCTTGGCGCGGAAGCGATCGATGAAGCGCTGCAGCTCCTCGACGCGCGCCTCGGTGCGCGCGATCTCCGACTCCTTCTGCACCACGGCCAGCACCTTCGCCGCCTCGAAGGCGTCGTAGTCGCCGGTGTAGAGCCGCAGCTCGCCGTAGTCCACGTCGGCGATGGTGTCGGCGATGGCGTTGAGGAAGTGGCGGTCGTGCGAGACCACGACGAAGGTGCCCGAGAAGGCGCGCAGGTAGCTCTCCAGCCACGCGATCGAGGCGATGTCGAGGTGGTTGGTGGGCTCGTCCAGCAGCAGCAGCTCGGGCTCCGCGAACAGCGTCTGCGCCAGCAGCGCGCGCAGCCGGAAGCCGCCCGAGAGCTCGCGCATGGGCCGGGCGTGCCGCTCGTGCTCGATGCCGAGGCCCGCCAGCAGGCCCGCCGCCTGCGCCGCGGCGGCGTAGCCGTCGAGGTCGCCGATCGTGAGCTCCAGATCGGCGAGGCGCTCGCCGATGGCCGACGTGTGATCGGGAAGCGCGAGCAGCCGCTCGCGCTCCTCCAGCGCGGCCCACAGCGCCGGCCGCCCCATGAGCGCGACATCGAGCACGCGCGCCTCGTCGTAGCGGTAGTGGTCCTGGCCCAGCGTGCCGACGCGCAGCGCCGCAGGCCGCGCGACGCGGCCCGCCTCCGGCGTCAGCTCGCCCGCCATCAGCCGCAGCAGCGTCGACTTGCCGGATCCGTTGGCGCCGACCAGCCCGTAGTGCCCGCCGGGATGCAGCTGCCAGCTCACCCCCGAGTAGAGGAGCTGCGCGCCAAAGCGCACGGTGACGTCGGAGAGGCCGATCACAGGCGATGCGCCCCCGGCTGTCCCCGCAGCGATCTCGCCGGGCGGCTCTTCAGCTTAGTCGGGCCGCGCCTACGATCGACGCGGCGACGACGCTGGACGGGCGCGCGATGCGCCGCGCGCCGCAGCACGCGGGCGCCCGCTCCCCGCGACGCGCCGCGATGCACGCGTGCGCGCTGACCGTCCGCTGACACGGCACGGCCCTCACCTCTGGAGCGCCGTCGTTAGTTCCTTCTTTGTGAACACCGACGTTGAGAAGTCGGTTCCCCCGCCCGCGCGCCTCCCCTAGTGTTCACCTCGGTCAGGGCGGGGGCGTTCCGGATGAACCCGGCTGCCGTGGTTCCGGAATGAGGCAGACCTCAACCGACCGTTGAGGGGTTCCGCGTAGCGCTAGGAACTTCTCGACTAAAGGGGGGGGGGGACCCGTTCGCGGGTCCCCCTTCTTGCGTCTTCCCCGTTCATGATCCCCGTCAGTGGGCGGGGGGGACGCCGATCTCCCGCCGCAGGCAGCGCCCCGGCCCGCTCCCGTGCTCGAACATCCGCCGCCGAGGCGCGCGCGCCCTCGCCAGGCCCTCCAGCTCGCCCACCGTCGCGCGAACACCGCCGATGCGCGCGCGGGAGTGGCAGCCCCAGGTCGAGCGGAACGCTCGCTCGCCCCGACGCGGCTCTCAAGCCCTCAGGCCCGCCCACCCTCGCGCAAAAACACCCGTCGAGAAGCAGGCAGAAGCGGCAGCCGACACGGTCGAGCGGAACGCTCGCCCTCGAGTGCAGCGGAACGCTGCTTAGCGGGCGAGGGGGGAGGGGGGCGGCGGAGTGCCCGTCGCCTCCTTCTGGGCCGCGATCAGCGACGACCACAGCTCGGCGTAGCGGATACTCTCCTGCGTCTCCTGCTGCGCCGAGGCGTTGACCACCGCCTTCGACGCGGCGACGGCGAACGGCGACATCGCGGCGATCTCGCTGGCGAGATCCTTCGCGCGCGCCAGCAGATCCGCCGAGGGGTGCACCGCGTTGGCGAGGCCGATGCGCAGCGCCTCGTCGGCGCCGACAGGGCGCCCCGTCCACAGCAGCTCCTTGGCGCGGCCGGCGCCGATCAGCCGCGGCAGGCGCGTCGTCACGCCCGCGCCCCCGATCGCAGCGAGGTTCTTCGTGTGCCAGTCCGAGATCTGCACCGCCTCGCCGACGACGCGCAGATCGCAGGCGAGGATCAGCTCCAGGCCGCCGGTGGTGCAGATGCCGTCCACCACCGCGATCGACGGCGTCGACATCCCCTCGAGGTAGCTGAAGACCTCGTTGAAGCGCGACTGGTGCGAGGGGCCGGTGCCGCTGGCCAGCTCGCGCGCCGCGTCGAGGGTATGCGCCAGCGGCTCGCCCGCGGGCGACGGAGACGGGCCGCCGGAGGCCTTCAGATCCGCCCCGGCAGAAAAATTCGGCCGGCCCTCACCGCGCGGGGCGCCCGTGATCAGCACCACCCGCGTCTCCGCGTCGGCCTCGGCGTCGCGCAGCGCCGCGTCCAGCTCCTCCAGCAGCACGGGCGACATCGCGTTCAGCGCCTCGGGGCGGTTGAGCGTCAGCGTGAGCAGCGGTGGCTCGCGATCCACGAGGATCGTCGAGGGGGCAGCGGGCGCGGACATCGCCGGCTCCTTCCTGCGGACCGCGCGGCAGCGGGCGGCGCGGCGCGGCGGTGCGAGCTTACAGCGGGCGCGGCGCCGCGCGGCGCCGCGCGGCGCCGCGCCGCTCGGGGCGCCGTGGGCGTGGCGCCGGTTTGCGAGACGGGGGGCACCCTCCGTAGACTCCGGCGCGTCACAGGCCCCAGCAGCGGTGCGGAGCAGGCGCGGCCGGCGAGGCTCGCGCGCGGAGTGGTAGCGACATGACGACTGCGCCCGCCGACGGCTCCCCGCAGGCCGCGCCGCTCGCCGGCGTGCGGGTGCTCGACCTCGGTCAGGGGATCGCGGCGCCGTACGCGACGAAGTGGATGGGCGGCCTGGGCGCCGAGGTCATCAAGATCGAGCCGCCGTCGGGCGACCCCTCGCGGCGGGCCGGCCCCTTCCGCAACGACGAGCCCGACCCCGAGGCGAGCGGCCTCTACCTCTACCTCAACACCAGCAAGCGCAGCGTCACGCTCGACCTCGACACGGAGGAGGGGCGCGGCGTGCTGCGCGAGCTGGCGGCGAGCGCCGACATCGTCGTCGAGTCGTTCGCGCCCGGCTACCTCGACGCGCGCGGCCTCGGCTACGACGCGCTGCACGAGGCGAAGCCGGAGCTCGTGCTCGTCTCGGTCACGCCGTTCGGGCAGGACGGCCCCTACGCCGGCATGCCCGCCGAGGAGCTGACGCTCTACGCGCTCTCGGGCCACATGTGGCTCACGGGCGACGAGCATCGGCCGCCGCTGAAGAACGGCGGCTCGCAACCCTCCTACCAAGCGGGGCTGAACGCGCTCACGGCCGCGCTCATCGCCTACTTCGGCGCGCTGATGCACGGCGAGGGGACGCACGTCGACCTCTCGGCGCAGGAGACGCTGGGCGGCATGATGGAGCTCTACGGCCCCTTCGCCTCACAGGCCGGCATCAAGCCGCGGCGACGCGGCAATACCGTGAGCGCGATCTACGGCACCTACGCCTGCGCCGACGGCTACGCCGGCGTCTACTGCCTCCCGCGCAACTACGAGAACATGGCGAAGGCCGTGGGCATGCCCGAGCTGCTGGAGCCCCCGTTCGCCGACGCGGA
>CAXXXY010000006.1:0-852630 GCA_963667515.2 Dehalococcoidia bacterium
TGGTCGCGCCCTCGCCCGTCACGCTCGCCGCCTCTCGGCTCCCGCGCCCCGCAGCCCGCTCGCCCTTGCTCATGCCGGCCCCCCTTGTGTGGCTCCCGCGCCCGCCGCCGTGTGACGTTCCCCCGCCGCCCGGCAGTCCGTCGCGAACGAGACTCTAGAACGCGTGTTCTGCTCTGTCAAGGTGCCTGTCAAGGCGGTCGTCAAGGCGCTCGCCCGGGAGGCGCCCCGGCGCGTCCGCGTACCCGGTCCCACCCAGCGTCCAGCGTAGGATGCCCGGGATGAATACGCCCGTGCGCGTGGTGTTCTTCGGCTCGCCGGCGTTCGCGCTGCCAACGCTGCGCGCGTTGATCGAGGCGCCGTGGGCCAAGGTGGTGTGCGTCGTGACGCAGCCGCCGCGCCCGCGGGGCCGCAGCGGCCGTCCGCAGCCCACCGCGGTCGCAGCCGCCGCGGAGGAGACCGGCGTCCCCGTGCTCGCGCCGGAGCGGCTGCGGCGTGACGCCACGAAGAAGATCACGGCGCTGCGCCCGGACGTCGGCGTGCTCGCGGCCTCGGGCCATCTGCTGCCGACGCACCTGCTGGAGGCGTTCCCGCACGGCGTGGTCAACGTGCACGCCTCGCTGCTGCCGCGGCACCGCGGAGCCTCGCCGGTGGCAGCGGCGATCCTCGAAGGCGACGCCGAGGCCGGCGCCTCGCTGATGCTCGTGGTGCGCGAGCTGGACGCGGGGCCGGTGATCGCGGCGGCGCGCACGCCGATCGAGCCGCTCGACACGACCGGCACGCTGACCGCGCGCATCGCCGAGCTGGGGGCCGCGCTGCTGCTCGAGCTGCTGCCCGCGTGGGTGGCGGGCGAGCTGACCGCGGCGCCGCAGGACGAGGCGGCGGCGAGCTACGCGCCGTGGCTGACGCGGGCCGACGGCGCGATCGACTGGTCGCTGCCCGCCATCGAGCTGGGGCGTCGCGTCCGCGCCTACCACCCGTGGCCGCTGGCGACGACGAGCTACCCCTCGAGCGACCCCGCCGCCGAGGATCGGCGCGAGCCGTTCCTCGTGCACGAGGCGTGGCCGGCGCCGCTCCCGGAGCAGGCGCGCTCGGCGCCGCCCGGCACCGTCTGCGCGGGCGGCGGCGAGCCGCTGACGCCGCTGCTCCCGGGCCGCGTCGCGCGGGCGGTGGTCGCGACGGGCGAGGGTGGGCTGGCGCTGCTGCGCGTGCAGCGGGCGGGCCGCCGGGCCGCCGCGATCGAGGACTACCTGCACGGCGACCGCGAGCTGATCGGCGCGCGCCTCGGGGAGGGCGCGGCCGCAGCGGGGGGAACGGCGGGGGGAGCGCCGGCGGGTGCGGCTGATACGCTGGGCGCGTGACGACCAGCGCCGGCACGAGCCCCGAGCCCCTCGTCGATCCGCGCCTCGACGAGCCGCCCACCGACGAGCGGGCGGCCGCCGCGCCTCCCGCGGTCGAGGCGGGCGCGCGCGCCCCGCTGCTCGACCTCTCGCTCGCCGAGCTGACCGAGCTGCTCGCCGGCTGGGGCGAGCCCGCCTACCGGGCGAAACAGATCGCGCGCTGGGCGCTGGCGGAGGGCGCCACCGACTTCGAGGTGATGACGAACCTCCCTGGGCCGCTGCGCGAGCGGCTGGCCGCCGGCTTCTCGCTGGCGCCGCCGCCGGTGCTCGCGCGCAGCGAGGCGGACGATGGCGCCACCTGCAAGCTGCTCTTCGACCTCGGCGCGGGCGGCGCCGTGGAGGCGGTGCGCATGGACTACGACCCCGAGGCGGCGGGGCGCCCCGGCTCCGGGCGCATCCCCGCCTCCCCTCGCGTGACCGTCTGCGTCTCCACGCAGCTCGGCTGTGCGATGGGCTGCGTCTTCTGCGCGACGGGGCTGCAGGGCTTCACGCGCAACCTCGGCGCCGCGGAGATCCTCGCGCAGGTGCTGCACGTGCAGCGGGAGCTGCGCGAGCAGGGCGAGCAGCGCGTCTCCAACATCGTCTTCATGGGCATGGGCGAGCCGCTGGCGAACTACGGGGCGACGATGCGCGCGGTCCGCTGGCTCGTCGCGCCCGAGGGGCTGGGGCTCTCGGCGCGCGCGATCACGATCTCCACCGTGGGCCTGCGCTCGGGGCTGGCGCGGCTGGCCGAGGAGGGGCTGCCGCTGAGCCTCGCGATCTCGCTGCACGCGCCCGACGACGAGCTGCGCCGCCGCCTGGTGCCCACCGCCGGCGGCACGACCATCGACGAGCTGCTGGCCGCCGCGCGGCACTACCGCGAGCGCACCGGGCGTCGCGTCTCCTTAGCCTACGCGCTGATCGACGGCCTGAACGACTCGCCGGAGCAGGCGCGCCGCCTCGCGGAGCGGCTGCACCGCGAGCGCGGGCACGTGAACCTCATCCCCTACAACCCGGTGGGGGTCGGCGGGCTCAGGCGGCCACGCCGCGAGCGGGTGCGCGCCTTCCAGCGCGAGCTGCAGGCGGCCGGCATCGCGGCGACGGTGCGCGTGGAGCGGGGTGCGGAGATCGCGGCGGCCTGCGGCCAGCTGCGGACGGACGCGCTCGAAGGCGGCGCGGCGTCGAAGACGGGCGCACCGCGATCGGCCCCCGCGTCCACGTAGAGCGGCTACTCCTCGGCAGCGTCGCCCTCGGAGTCGGCAGCGGCGGCCTCGCCCTCGGCGGCCTCCGCACCCTCCTCGCCCTCGGCAGCGGCCGCGGCGTCCTCCTCGGCGCCTTCGGCGGTCAGACCGCGTGGGCGGGCGATGCGGGCGAGCATCTGTCCGGCGTCGCTGAGCACGGTGATGCCGGCGGAGAGCTCCAGGTCGCCGACCGCGACCTCCTGGTCGAACTCGGCGAGGCCGTCGATCGCCACCTCCAGGTGGCTCGGCATGTCGGCGGGCAGCGCCTCGATCTGCACGGCGTCGGCGCCCACGAGCAGCACCCCGCCGAGGTCCTTCACCGCCACCGACTCGCCGGTCAGGACGACCGGCACGGAGCCCGTGATCGGGCGCGAGAGGTCGACCTGGTAGAAGTCCAGGTGCAGCGGGGTGCGCGTCACGGGGTGGCGCCCGACGGCACGCACCACCACCGGCCGCGGCGAGTCCTCGCCCGCGACCTGTAGCGAGATCAGCGTGTTGGTGCCGTGCGCCCGCAGCAGCTCACGCGACGCGCGCGCGTCGATCTGCACCGCCACGGACTCGATGCCGCGGCCGAAGACGTTGGCGGGCAGCACGCCCGCCCGCCGCAGCTGGGCGACTTTCTTGCCGAGCGTGGCGCGCGGCTCCACGGCGTAGGTGTCGGGCATCGTCTCGGCTCCTCGGTGCTGGTGGGCGGACGTGGCGTCGGCGCGTGTCGTAGCGTAGCCAGATCACGCTACCAACGCGCCCGAGGAGGATCAAGGCGCGCCCGCGGCCCGCCCACCGCCTGTCCGCCGCCTGTCCGCCGCTCGGCCCGTCGCCGGTCCGGCCGCGCCCCCGGCGGCGCCCCCGGCGGCGCCCGTCGGATCGCGCCCTCGATCTGCTCGATGTGCTCGCGCCGGTGCAGCGCTCGCCGCACCAGCCACTGCTCGCCGCCCGCCACGATCGCGTCGATGGTGGCGGCGGCGAGGCTCTCGACGCCCTCGTCGACGGCGCGCGCCGCGTCGAGCGCCAGGCGCGCCGCCTCCCGCGGCGGCAGCGCCTGCCACTCCGCGAGCAGCGCGTCGTTGATCACGTCGTCGCCGGACCACTCGGGCTCCTCGGCGGGCGGCCGCGCCCCTCGCTCCCAGAGCGCAAGAAGCAGCAGCGCCCGGCGGTCCCAGAACGCGAGGTGCGCGAGCCCCACGGCCACCGTCCACCCGCCGCCCAGCGAGCGGCCGAGCTCCCGCTCGCCCAGCCGCTCGACGAGGGCGGCGAGGCGGGCTCGCTCGGCGGCGTTGTCGGCGGTCGGCGTGCGCTCCATGGCCGGCGCAGTCTAGCCGGGCCGCTCGCTCATCGCCCGTGCCGCTCCTGCCCCGCGCTAGGATGCGCGCGCCGGTCGAGGTGCCGCCGACGCCGAGTGCGAGAGAGAGGCGCGTGACGAACGAAGAGGCGAACGGCACGCGCGTCCTCGGCGTGGACGTGGGTGGCACCTTCACCGACTTCCTGCTGTGGGAGGAGGGGGCGCTGCGCGTGCACAAGCGCCCCTCCACTCCCGACGACCCCGCGCGCGCGGTGCTGGAGGGCCTCGAGGAGCTGGGCGCGACGGGGGAGCGCGCGCCCACGCTGGTCGTCCACGGCTCGACGGTCGCGACCAACGCGGTCCTGGAGCGACGCGGGGCGCGCACCGCGCTCGTCACCACCGAGGGGATGCGCGACCTGCTTGTGATCGGCCGGCAGACGCGCCGCGACATCTACGACCTCGAGCCCGAGACGCCGGCCCCGCTGGTGCCGCGCGAGCTCACCTTCGAGCTGCACGCGCGGCTGCGCCCCGACGGGTCGGTGGCCGTGGCCGCCGAGCAAAGCGAGGCGCGCAACCTCGTGCGGCAGGCCGTGGAGGAGGGCGCCGAGTCGCTCGCCGTCTCGCTGCTCTACGCCTACGCCAACCCCTCCTTCGAGCGGCTGTTCGAGGCTCCGGCCGCCGCCGAGGGGCTCTACCTCTCGCTCTCGTCCGCGGTCTCGCCCGAGTACCGCGAGGTGGAGCGCACCGCCACCACCGCGCTGAACGGCTACGTGGGGCCGGTCATGTCGCGCTACGTGCGCGGCCTCGCCGCGGGGCTGGCCGAGCGCGGCGCGGGCACGCTGCGCATCGTGCAGTCCGACGGCGGCGCGGCCGACGTGGAGCGCGCCGCGCGGCTGCCCGTCGCGACGCTGCTCTCGGGGCCCGCCGCGGGGGTGGCGGGGGCCGTCGCCGTGGCGCGCCGCGCCGGCTTCGAGCGGGTGCTGACTCTCGACATGGGCGGCACCTCCACGGACGTGGCGCTGTGCGACGGCGGCGTGCCGACGCGCCCCGACACGGAGATCGACGGGCTGCCCGCGCGCACGCCAACCGTCGACGTGCACACGGTGGGCGCGGGCGGCGGCTCGATCGCGCGCGTCGACGCCGGGGGCGCGCTGCGCGTCGGCCCGCAGTCGGCGGGCGCCGACCCCGGCCCCGCCGCCTACGGCCGCGGCCGCGACTTCACCGTGACCGACGCGCAGGTGGTGCTGGGGCGACTGGGCGGGGGCGGGCGCGGGGCGGGCGCGCCCCCGAGCGAGCTGAGCGGCCTGCTGGGCGGCGCCATGCCCCTCGACGAGCGGCGGGCGCGGCGGGCGGCGGCGGGGCTCGTGCACCACTTCGAGGGCGATCCGCAGCGCGCGGCGCAGGCGGTGATCGACGTCGCGGTCGCGAACATGGAGCGCGCGCTGCGCGTGGTCTCCGTGCAGCGCGGCCACGACCCGCGCGAGTTCACGCTGGTCGCGTTCGGGGGCGCGGGGCCGCTGCACGCCTGCGCGCTCGCCGAGGCGCTGGAGCTGCCGCGCGTGCTGGTGCCGCCCGCGCCGGGCGTGCTGGCGGCGCTGGGCGCGGCCGCCGCCGACCTCACCGCGGAGCGGGCGCGCTCCGTGCTGCGCCCGCTCGACGTGGGCGACGCCGAGGCGCTCACCGCCCTCGACGCGGCGCTGGCCGAGGTCGCCGCCGAGGCGCTGGCGGAGCTGGCGCGGCCGGGAGCGCCGGTGGCGGTGACGCGCGCCCTCGACCTGCGCTACCGCGGCCAGTCCTACGAGCTGACGGTGGAGCTCGACGGCGAGGGGGAGCTCGACGGCGAGGGGGAGCCCGACGGCGAGGGGGAGCCCGACGGCGAGGGGGAGCTCGACGGCGAGGGGGAGCTCGACGGCGAGGGGGAGCCCGACGGCGAGGGCACGGCCGGTCGCCTCGACGCGGAGGCCGCGCAGGCGGCGCGCTCCCGCTTCGACGCGGCGCACGAGGCGCGCTTCGCCCACCACGACCCGGACGCACCCGTCGAGGTGGTGAACGTGCGCGCCCGCGCTCGCCTCCCCGGCGCGCCGATGCCCTCCAGCCCGCCCGCAGCCACGCCCGCTCGCACAGACTCTGCTCCCCGCTCCGGCCCGCCCGCCGCCACGTCCGAGAACCCGACCTCCCGCGAGGAGAAGCGGCAGCCCCTCGAGTCCAGCGGAACGCTGGCCTGCTGGTTCGGGGGGGAGCGGGTCGCGACGCGGCTGCTGGCGCGCGCGGCGATCGCGGCGGGCGACAGCATCGAGGGGCCGGCGATCCTCGCGCAGCTCGACTCCACCACGCTCGTGCCGCCCGGCTGGCGCGCCACCGCCGACGAGCACGGCAACCTCCTGCTCGAGCGCACGGGGGGCGCCCGATGAGCGGCCGCGCGGGCGGCGAGCCGGCGCTCTCCGCCGCCGCGCTGTCGGCATCTGGGCTGGCGATCGCCGAGGCGGCGCTCTCCGCGATCGCCGAGGAGATGGGCGAGGCGCTGGGCCGCACCGCCTACTCGCCCAACATCAAAGAGCGCCGCGACTACTCCTGCGCCGTCTTCGACGCGAGCGGCGCGATGGTCGCGCAGGCCGCGCACATCCCGGTGCACCTGGGCGCGATGCCGACGGCGGTGCGCGCCGTGCTGGCGCTGGCGCCGTTCCGCGCGGGCGACGTGCTCGCGCTCAACGACCCCTTCCTCGGCGGCACCCACCTCCCCGACCTGACGACCGTCGCGCCGGTCTTCGCGCCGGACGCCGACGACGGCGCCACGCCGATCGGCTTCGTCGCCACGCGCGCGCACCACGCGGACATCGGCGGGATGGCGCCGGGCTCGATGCCGGTCGCGACCGAGCTGCTGCAGGAGGGCCTCGTGATCCCGCCGCTGCGGCTCGTCGAGGGGGGCGCGCTGAACGAGGCGGCGTTCGCGCTGATCGTGCGCAACTCGCGCGCCCCGGGTGAGCGCCGCGGCGACCTGCGCGCGCAGCTCGCGGCGACCGCGCTCGGCGCCCGGCGGATGCAGGAGGCGGCGCGGCGCTTCGGCGAGGCGGGGCTCGCAGCGCGGGCGGCGGCGCTGCTCGCGCACGGCGAGCGCACGCTGCGCGGCGTGATCGCGGGCATCCCCGACGGCCGCTACGAGGCCGAGGACTACCTCGAGGTGGGCGCGGACGGTCTCGCGATCCGCCTCGCGCTGACCATCGAGGGCGAGCGCGCGACGTTCGACTTCACGGGCAGCGACGCCGAGACGGCGGAGAGCTCGCTGAACGCGGTCGCGGCGGTGACGCGCTCGGCCTGCTACTACGTGATGCGCTGCCTCGCGGGCCCCGACGCGCCCGCCAACGAGGGCTGCTACCGCCCGATTCGGGTGACGCTGGCCGAGCGCTCGGTGGTGTCGGCGGGGCCGCCGCGCGCCGTCTCCGCGGGCAACGTGGAGACGTCGCAGCGGGTGGTCGACGTCGCGCTCGCCGCCCTCGCGCAGGCGCTCCCGGATCGCATCCCGGCCGCCTCGCAGGGCACGATGAACAACGTGACGATCGGCGGGACGAACCCCGCGACCGGCGAGGGCTACGCCTACTACGAGACGATCGCCGGCGGCGCCGGCGGCGGGCCCACGCGCGACGGCCGGCACGCCGTGCACAGCCACATGACGAACACGATGAACACCCCCATCGAGGCGCTGCCCCTCGCCTACCCGTTCGAGGTCGAGCGCTACGAGCTCCGCCCCGGCTCGGGCGGACGGGGCGAGCACCGCGGCGGCGACGGGCTGCTGCGGGAGTACCGCTTCCACGCGCCCGCCACGGTGACGCTGGTGACGGAGCGCCGCCGCCTGCCGCCGCCGGGGCTGGCGGGCGGGGAGCCGGGGGCCCTCGGCCGCAACACGCTGCTGCGCGCGGACGGCAGCACGCTCGACCTCGGCGCGCGCGCCGAGCTGCGCGTCGGCCCCGGCGACCGCCTGCGCATCGAGACGCCGGGCGGCGCCGGCTGGCGAGCGTTCCGCTCGACCGTGTCGGCTGCCGCTCCTGCCTCAGCGTCTACGGCTTCTCGGGCGTGGCGAGTGGCGGCGACGGACGGCGGCGCTGGGGAGCGGGAGGGGACGAGGGACGGGGACGCCGACGAGCCTCGAACGAGTGCGAGCCCTCTCGCAGGCGCGGTAGCCGCCACGGTCGAGCGGAACGCTCGTTGAGCGGAACGCTCATCGGTCGGCAGGCGCGCCCTGCTACAATGGGCGCCAGCGGATGCGCAGTGGCGCACGGGGGCGTAGGCCGATGGCCGAGCAGAAGCCGGACAAGCTCGAGCGCGAGATCGAAGAGATCCTCAGCAAGATCGAGCAGTTCCCGAAGCCCGAGTCGCGCCGCGCGATGGCCCGCAAGCGGGCGCTGAGGCGCTTCGGTGACTCCATCGCGGCCCGGCAGCGCGCCGTCATGCGCGAGCTCGGCCGCATCTCCGTCTCCCAGCTGATGCTGCTCTCCTTCATCATGATCGTGGGCTCGTTCTTCTTCCGGCGCGTGAACCCGCTGGCGATGCAGTGGGTGCTCTACGCGGGCATCGTGCTCTTCGTCTCCAGCTTCGCGATCATGGTCTTCACGCGCAGCCCCGGCCGCGGGTCGGAGCAGCGCTGGCGCGGGCGCAGCCTCGAGTACCGCACGCCCAGCCTCCTGGACCGCATGCGCCGCTGGTACAGCGAGCGGCAGGGTCGCGCCCGCCGCTAGCGTCCGCCCCGCCCGCGACCGACGGCCGTCGCTCCCACCGAGGCGAGGCCATGAGCCGACACCCATGAGCAGCCATCTGGGCGGGAGCCCGCCCCCCTCGACGCGACGCCAACGGCGGCTGCTGGTCGCGCTCGCCGCGGCGGGCGCAGTGGCGCTCGCCGCCTGCTCGGGCGGCGGCACGAGTGCGAGCGACGCGCCGGCGACCGCGACCACGGAGGCAGCGCCGAGCGCGCCCGCCTCTCCCACCCCGGCCGCGGCAACCCCCAGGCCCGAGGCGACGCCTGCCTCCGCCGCCACGCCGGCCCCTGCGGCCGGCGCGCCGTCGCCGCGCGCCGCATCGGCCGCGAGCGGCCCGGCCGACGCCGACCGCGCCTTCGCTCACCTGCAAGCGCTCGCCGTCGACATCGGCCCGCGCGTGGCCGCCAGCGCCGAGGAACGCGCCGCCGCGGACTACATCGCCGCGCAGCTCGCGGACGCCGGCTACGACGTGGCGATCGAGCCCTTCGCCGTCACGCGCTCCCGTGACGCCTCGCAGGTCGCGGGCGCGGCGCTCGACGCGCCGCTCGCCGCGCAGATCCTGGACGGCTCCCCGCAGAGCGCCGCTCAGGGGGCGCTCGTGCTCGTCCCCGGCCTCGGCAGCGCCGAGGATTTCGCCTCGGTCCGCGTCGCGGGCGCCGTCGCGCTGGTGGCGCGCGGCACACTCACCTTCGCGGCCAAGGCGGAGAACGCGGAGCGCGCGGGGGCGGTGGCGCTGCTGATCGTGAACAACGAGCCCGGGGAGGTCCGTGGCACCCTCGGCGACGCCCGCCCCGGCATCCCTGTGCTGGGGCTGACCCGCGAGGCCGGCGTCGCGCTCGAGGCGCTCGCCGCTGCCGCCCCGCCCCCGTTGCTCTCCGCGAGCGCCGAGCTCGTGACCGAGGACGTCGAGTCGCAGAACGTGGTCGGCCGCCCGCCGGGAGGGGACTGCGGCGCCTACCTGGGCGCACACTACGACTCGGTGCCGGCCGCCTCCGGCGCCAACAACAACGCCAGCGGCAGCGCCGCCGTCCTGGAGCTCGCGCGCGCGCTGCGTGGCGCGCCGGGCGCGGAGACGCTGTGCGTCGTCGCCTTCGGCGCGGAGGAGATCGGGCTCAACGGCTCGGAGGCGTTCGTCGCGGCGCACGACGTGGCGGGCGCCGCCTTCATGCTCAACTTCGACATGGTCGCGAAGATCACGACGCCGATGTTCGTGCGCGGCGACGCGGATCTCGCGGACTACGCCTCGCTGGTGGCCAGCGAGCTGGGCGAGTCGCTGCCCGCCGACGACTTCCCGCGCTTCGCCTCCTCCGACCACGTCAGCTTCGAGGAGACGGGCGTGCCGGCGATCTCCGTGCACTCCGGCGACGACCGCTTCATCCACAGCCCGCAGGACGACATCGCGAACGTCTCCCGCGACGACCTGGCGCGGATGCTCCGCGTCGGCAAGGAGCTGGCGCGCCGCCTGCTCGCCGCGGGCGGCATCCCCCGCGAATGAGCGCGGCGCCGGTGAAGCAGCGCGAGTGAGCGCCGCGGCCGCCCCCGTCGCGGGCGCACCGACTTCGCGGAGCCGCGGGGCACGAGCTTGATGGCCGCGCGGCGCTCGCATAGCATTCGCGCCGTCTCCCCCCGGGACTGCTCGATGTCGTACCGCTCGCCCGGCCGCGCCGCGATCCGCCGCGCCTTGCGGCGCCGCGCGTGGCTGCTGGGGCCGCTGCTGCTCGCTCTGGCGCTGCTCGCGGCGTGTGGCGGCGGGGACGACGACGAGGGCGCGGCCCCCGACGCGACGGCCACCACGATCCCGACCGCGACGCCGTTCGCGGTCGCACCGGCGCCCACGATCGTGGCGGGCGTCGGCGCCGCCCCGGCCCCGCGCGCCGAGGTGACCTACCTCGTGGAGGCGGGCGACACGCTCTCCGCCATCGCCGAGCGCTTCGAGACCAGCGTCGAGGCGGTGATGGCAGCCAACGACCTCACCGACCCCACGCTGATCTTCGTGGGCCAGGAGCTGACGATCCCCGGCGACGACGCAGACGCTGCGGCGGCGGCAACGCCCACGGCCACGCCCGAGCCGGGCGGCGGCACAGTCGGAGTGACGAGCTATGTGGTGCAGCCCGGCGACACCGCGCTCGGCATCGCGATCGAGTTCGGCGTGACGCTCACGGCGCTCGCCGAGGCGAACGACACGACCGAGGAGGATCTCTCCAACATCAACGTCGGCGACGAGCTGACCCTCCCCCGCCCCCGCTGACAGCGTTCCGGCAGCGTTCCGCTGCACTTCACGGCTGCCGCCGGGCCTGCGTGGCGTCGGTCTCGACGAGCGCCGATTGCGGGCCCGAGAGGTGCGGACCAGTTGTGCTGGCCGCGCCGCAGTCGCGCGCGCCTCCGCTCGCGGAGGCGCGCAGACTCCGAAGACAACCGCCGAGCCCTCAGCGCCAACAGCCGCCCCCGCCACCACAAACGCAGTCGGTGCCGGCGGCAGCCCCTCGAGTCCAGCGGAACGCTGGCGCGGGGGGGCGGGAGTGCGGATACTGCGCGGGCCGCCGGCGGGGGTGCCGGCTGGGCGACGCACTGGCCGGGGAACGTGATGTCCTTCGACGAAAAACTGGCGGCGCTGGCGGCGCTGCGGGCCGAGGCCGCGCTGGGCGGCGGGCAGGCGCGCATCGACACGCAGCACGAGCGCGGCAAGCTCACGGCGCGCGAGCGCATCGAGCTGCTCGTCGACCCCGGCAGCTTCGAGGAGATCGACGCGCTCGCCGTCTCCCTGGACGCGAGCAACGGCCAGAGCTTCCGCGGCGACGCCGTCGTCACCGGCTGGGGCACCATCGAGGGCCGCACCGTCTGCGTCTTCGCGCAGGACTTCACCGTCTACGGCGGATCGCTGGGCGAGGTCGTCGGCACCAAGATCGCCAAGACCATGGACCTGGCCGTGAAGATCGGCGTGCCGATCATCGGGCTCAACGACTCGGGCGGCGCGCGCATCCAGGAGGGCGTCACGGCGCTCGCGGGCTACGGCGAGATCTTCCTGCGCAACGTGCGCGCCTCGGGCGTGGTGCCGCAGATCAGCGTGATCATGGGGCCGTGCGCGGGCGGCGCGGTCTACTCGCCGGCGATCACGGACTTCATCTTCATGGTGCAGGGCACCTCGCAGATGTTCATCACCGGCCCCGACGTGATCCAGGCCGTCACCGGCGAGCAGACCACGCAGGAGGAGCTGGGCGGCTCGATGTCGCACAACACCAAGTCCGGCGCCGCGCAGTTCTCCGTGGAAGGGGAGCAGGCGTGCCTGGAAGAGGTGCGACGGATGCTCTCCTTCCTCCCCGCGAACCAGATGGAGGAGCCGCCCCACCTCGACACTGGCGACCCGCCCGACCGCCGGCTGGACGACATCGCCAGCGTCGTCCCGGACGACGAGGCCGTGCCCTACGACGTCCGCGACGTGATCGAGCGCCTGGTGGACCGCGGCGACTTCCAGGAGGTTCACGAGTTCTTCGCGCAGAACATCGTCGTGGGCTTCGCGCGCATCGCGGGGCACGCGGTGGGCGTGGTGGCGAACCAGCCGATGTACCTCGGCGGCGTGCTCGATATCGACTCCTCGCGCAAGGCGGCGCGCTTCGTGCGCTTCTGCGACGCCTTCAACATTCCCCTCGTCACGCTGGTGGACGTGCCGGGCTACCTGCCGGGCGTGGCGCAGGAGTACGGCGGGATCATCACGCACGGCGCGAAGCTCGTGTACGCCTACGCGGAGGCGACGGTCCCGAAGATCACCGTGATCCTGCGCAAGGGCTTCGGCGGCGCCTACGACGCGATGGGGTCGAAGCACCTCGCGGCGGACGTGAACTACGCGTGGCCGACGGCGGCGATCGCGGTCATGGGCGCGGGGCAGGCCGTGAACATCGTCGCGCGTCGCGAGCTGCGGGCCGCCGAGGACCCGGACGCCACGCACGCCGAGCTGACCGCCGACTACCGTGAGCGGCTGGAGCACCCCTACATCGCGGCCTCGCGCGGCTACATCGACGACGTGATCGACCCGCGCGAGACCCGCGCGAAGGTCGCGCACGCGCTCGCGATGCTGCGCACCAAGGCGGACACGCCGCCGCCGAAGAAGCACGGGAACATCCCGCTCTAGCGGGCATCGCGGGCCGCTCCCCCCGGCTGGCGGGGCGGGTGCACGGACGGGGAGCGCCGCGGCGAGCGAATCGTGCGCGGACGAGGAAGAGGAGCGCCGGGTGGAGAAGATCCGAGTCCAGAGTCCGATCGTCGAGCTCGACGGCGACGAGATGACGCGGATCATCTGGGCGTGGATCAAGGAGCGCCTGATCCTCCCCTACGTCGAGGTCGACCTGCGCTACTACGACCTCGGCATGGAGTCCCGCGACGCCACCGACGACCGCATCACCTTCGATGCGGCGCACGCGATCCGGGAGCACGGCGTGGGCGTGAAGTGCGCCACGATCACGCCGGACGAGGCACGCGTCGAGGAGTTCGGCCTCAAGCAGATGTGGCGCTCGCCCAACGGGACGATCCGCAACATCCTCGGCGGCACCGTCTTCCGCGAGCCGATCCTCTGCGCCAACGTGCCGCGGCTGGTCCCCGGCTGGACGCAGCCGATCGTGATCGGCCGCCACGCCTTCGGCGACCAGTACCGCGCGACCGACGTGGCGATCCCCGGCCCCGGCACGCTGACGATGAGCTTCGCCCCGGCGGACGGCGGCGAGCCCGTCTCCTATACGATCAACGAGTTCGAGGGCCCCGGCGTCGCGATGGGGATGTTCAACCTCGACGCCTCGATCGCCGACTTCGCGCGCGCCTGCCTCACCTACGGGCTGCAGCGCCGCTGGCCCGTCTACCTCTCGACCAAGAACACCATCATCAAGGTCTACGACGGCCGCTTCCTGCAGATCTTCCAGCGCATCTTCGAGCAGGAGTTCGCCGACCGCTTCGCCGAGGCCGGCATCAGCTACGAGCACCGGCTGATCGACGACCTCGTGGCGCAGGTGATGAAGTGGTCGGGCGGCTTCATCTGGGCCGCCAAGAACTACGACGGCGACGTGCAGTCGGATTCGGTGGCGCAGGGCTTCGGCTCGCTGGGGCTGATGACCTCGGTGCTGCTGACGCCGGATGGGAAGACCGTCGAGGCCGAGGCCGCCCACGGCACGGTCACGCGCCACTTCCGCGCCTACCAGCGCGGCGAGGAGACCTCGACGAACCCGATCGCCTCGATCTTCGCGTGGACGCAGGCGCTCTCGCAGCGCGCGCGACTGGACGAGACACCCGAGGTCGCGCGCTTCGCGGAGACGCTGGAGCGCGCCTGCATCGACGCGGTCGAGGGCGGCGAGATGACGAAGGACCTGGCGCTGCTCGTGGGCCCGGAGCAGCCGTGGCTGACCACCGCCGGCTACTTCGACGCCGTCGAGCGGAGGCTGAAGGCGGCCGTCGGCGCATAGCACCCGCGAGAGACGCTCGATCCACGTGACGGTGCGGAAGAAGAGGACACCGATGCGCAAGAGGGTGACGTTCGTCGGCGCCGGCATGACCGGCTCCACCATGGCGCAGCTCATGGCGCAGCGCGGCCACGCCGACATCGTGCTCATCGACATCGTGGAGGGGCTGGCGGCCGGCAAGGCGCTGGACATCCAGGAGGCCGGCCCGTGGGGCGGCTTCTCGGGCAGCGTCCGGGGCACGACGGAGTGGTCCGAGACCGCGGGCTCCGACGTGGTGGTCGTGACCTCGGGCGTGCCGCGCAAGCCCGGCATGACGCGCGAGGACCTGCTCGGCACCAACGCCGGCATCGTGCGCTCCGTGGTCGGCGCCGCCGTCGAGCACTCGCCCGACGCCGTCTTCATCATCTTCGCGAACCCGATGGACGCGATGTGCCACGTGGCGCTCGAGGCCAGCGGGCTCCCGGGCGCGCGCGTCGTGGGACAGGGCGGGATGCTGGACTCGGCGCGCTACCGCACCTTCATCGCTCTCGAAACGGGCGCCTCGCCGCGCGACGTGTCGGCGTGGGTGCTGGGCGGCCACACCGAGGCGACGATGGTGCCGATCGTCTCCAACGCCACCGTCGGCGGCGTGCCGCTCACGCAGCTCCTGCCCGAGGATCGCGTGCGCGCGGTCGCCGATCGCACGACGAAGGGCGGCGCCGAGATCGTCGGCCTGCTCAAGACCGGCAGCGCCTTCACCGCCCCCGCCTTCGCCACCGTGGAGATGGTGGAGGCGATCCTGCTGGACGAGAAGCGGCTGATCCCTTGCTGCACGCTGCTGGACGGCCAGTACGGCGTGCAGGGCGGCTACGTCGGCACGCCGGTGCTGCTGGGCGCCGGCGGCGTCGAGCGCATCTTCGAGATCCCGCTCGCGGACGACGAGGCCGCGGCGATGCGGGCGGCCGGCGACGCCGTGAAGGAGCTCGTGGCGGCGACCCCAGCTAGCTAGCCGCGCCTCGGGGCGTCGACGCCCGAGTTCGGGCTGCGGCGGAAGGAGCGTCGAGTGGCCACCACGAGCGAGCTGCAGGTCGTCTTCGGCACCGGCCCGATCGGGCTCGCGGTGATCGAGGAGCTCGCGCGGGCCGGTCGGCCGGTCCGTGCCGTGAGCCGCTCTGGCGATGCTCCGCTGCCCCGCGGCGTCGAGGCCCGCGCCGGCGACGCCGGCGACCCGGCGTTCGCGAACGCCGCCGCCGAGGGCGCCGCCGTCGTCTACCAGTGCCTCAACCCGCCGTACACGCGCTGGCCGGAGCTGTTCCCACCGCTACAGGCCACCGTGCTCGACTCGGCCGCCGCGGCGCACGCGAAGCTCGTGGTGATGGACAACCTCTACGGCTACGGCCCCACGGACGGCGGCCCGCTGACGGAGGATCTGCCGCTGGCCGCCCCCGGCAAGAAGGGCCGCACCCGCGCGCGCATGGCGGAGGAGCTGCTCCAGGCGCACCGCGACGGCCGAGTACGCGCCGCCATCGGGCGTGCCTCCGACTACTTCGGCCCGCGCGCCCTCGTCAGCCACATGGGCGAGCGGACGATTCGCCCGCTGCTTGCCGGCAAGAGCGCGCAGCTGCTCCCGCGCCCCGACCTGCCGCACACGTACAGCTACCTGCCGGACATCGCTCGTGGGCTGATCGTCCTCGGCGATCGCGACGAGGCGCTGGGCGAGGCGTGGCACATCCCCAGCCCACCGACCGTGACGACCCGCGAGTTCGTCGAGCGCATCGCGGCGGCCGCGGGCGTCGAGCCGCGAATGCGCCCGCTACCGAAGCCGCTCGCGCGCGTGGTCGCGCTGTTCAACCCGCTGCTGCGAGAGACGATGGAGCTCTGGTACTCGTTCGACGAGCCGTACGTGGTCGATCACAGCAAGTTCGCGGGCAGCTTCGGCGACATCGCGACACCCCTCGACGAGGCGATCACCGCCACCGTGGAGTGGTTCCGCGCGCACCCCGCCGTGTAGCCCGCGCGCACAACCGAGGAAGGACGCCGCCCCATGAGCACCGATGCACGTCCGAACACGGGCAACGAGCGGGGCGACGGGCCCACCCGCGTCGAGAGCGACACGATGGGGGAGGTCGCCGTCCAGGCGTGGGCGTACTGGGGCGCGCAGACGCAGCGCTCGCTTCAGAACTTCCGCATCGGCGGGGAGCGCATGCCGCGGCCGCTGATCCGCGGCCTAGGCATCGTGAAGCACGCCTCGGCGACGGCGAACGAGCAGCTTGGCAAGCTCGACGCGCGCCGCGCCGACGCCATCCGGCAGGCCGCGCAGCAAGTCATCGACGGCGACCTCGACGAGCACTTCCCGCTCGTGGTCTGGCAGACCGGCTCCGGCACGCAGAGCAACATGAACGCCAACGAGGTGATCGCGAACCGCGCGATCGAGCTGCTGGGCGGGGAGCGCGGCTCCAAGGACACCGTGCACCCCAACGACCACGTCAACATGTCGCAGTCCTCGAACGACGTGTTCCCCGGCGCGATGGCGGTCGCCACCTCGGAGCAGGTCATGCACCACCTGCTGCCCGCGCTGCGGCACCTGCACGAGGCGCTGGAGGCGAAGTCGAGCGAGTTCGACGCGATCGTGAAGATCGGCCGCACCCACCTCATGGACGCGACGCCGCTGACGCTGGGGCAGGAGTTCTCGGGCTACGCCGCGCAGCTCCAGAACTCGGTCGCGCGCGCCGAGTCCACGCAGCCGCGGCTCGCCGAGCTCGCGCTGGGCGGCACCGCGGTGGGCACCGGCCTCAACGCGCACCCGGAGTACGGCGTGCGGGTGGCGGATGCGATCTCCGAGCTGACCGGCCTCGACTTCGTGACGGCGCCCAACAAGTTCGAGTCGCTCGCCGCGCACGACGCCCAGGTGGAGCTCGCCGGCCAGCTGAAGACGATCGCCGTCTCGCTGATGAAGGTGGGCAACGACGTTCGGCTGCTGGGCTCGGGGCCGCGCGCGGGCATCGGCGAGCTGCTGCTGCCGGAGAACGAGCCCGGCTCGTCGATCATGCCCGGCAAGGTGAACCCCACGCAGTCCGAGGCGCTGACGATGGTCTGCGCGCAGGTGATGGGGAACGACGTGACGGTCGGCATCGCGGGCGCCACGGGCCACTTCGAGCTCAACGTGTTCAAGCCGGTGATCGCCTACAACAACCTCCAGAGCCTGCGCCTGCTGGGCGACGCCGCGCGCTCGTTCACGGACAACTGCGTGGTGGGCATCCGCGCCAACGAGCGCCGCATCGAGGATCTGATGCGCGCCTCGCTGATGCTGGTGACGGCGCTGAACCCGCACATCGGCTACGACAACGCCGCGAAGGTGGCGAAGAAGGCGCACGCCGAGGGCCTGACGCTGCGCGAGGCCGCGGCCGACCTCGGCCTCGTCGACGCCGCCCAGTTCGACGAGTGGGTCCGCCCCGAAGAGATGACCCACCCGTAACGAGCGTTCCGCTCGACTCTAGCGCTGCCGCTCCTCGGAGCGGCCCTGCGGTGCTCGGGCGAATCGACTGCGGGCGAGAGGGCTGGGCGGCACGTGCGCCGACGCCGGAGCGCCGAGCCCGCTCGGCCGCCCGCCGGCTCGCGCGACCGCGCCTCGACCCACGTCGAGGAGCGGCAGCCCCTAGGGTCGAGCGGAACGCTCGTCGGCGGCGAGGGCGAAGACGAGGCCGACGGCCGCGCCCACCACCACGCCGACGCCGATGTAGGTGAAGACCGCGGTCATGCCGCCCCCTCCGCTGCTCGGGTCACCCTACAGCGAGGTGCGGGAGCTCGGCACGGGCTGAGCCTGCTCGCCCACCCCGTGCTCGCATGACCTCGACTCGCCCCACCTCGAGGCGCGCCCACGTCGAGGCGCAGCAGCCCCTCGAGTCCAGCGGAACGCTGGCGCGCCGCCCTCAGACGACGACCGTGGCGGCCCAGATCGTGGCGGCCGCCGCGGCGCCGTAGGCGATCACGGCGATCGGGAGCGCCGCGCCGCGCAGGCCGAGGTCCATCGCCGTGTGGCGCAGACGGTGCGCGGCGTGGACGAACGTCAGGAACGCCAGCCCGACGAGCACCAGCCGCACGAGCGGGTTGTCGAAGATGTCGAACAGCCGGTCGAAGGCCACCTCCTCCGCCGGGACCACGAAGCCCGTGAGCACGATCAGAGCGGGCGCGAGCAGCGCCAGCACCACGCCCCCGGCGGAGAAGACGGCCCAGACCAGCGGCTCGTTCGACGGGCGCATCGCAGCTCCTCGACTCTCGGCTCAAGCCAGGAAGATGACGGCCACGACGGCGCTGGCCGCCGCGAGCGCCACGTAGTTCGCGGCGATGAGCTGGATCCCCGGCACCCGGCGCACGCCCATCTTGAGCGGCAGCGCCTTGGGGACCGCCTGGAACCACGTGACCGTGTGGAGCATCGCGAACAGCAGCGCGACGCCGTGGAAGACGAGGAGGACCGGGCCCTGCAGCACCTCGAGGTAGTCCTCGAACGCGCCCTCGCCCGTGCGGACCGCCTGCGCCAGCACCAGCAGCAGCACCATGTACACCGCCGCGAAGAGCGCGGAGAGCTCCCGCAGCAGGAAGACGCGGTAGCGCCAGCTGCGGTTCCACCAGAGGGCGGAGCTGCGTCGCGGGAGCGGACCCGGCATCGGCCCTCCGAGTGTCTAGCGGCGCCCGAGCGGCTTCAGGAACGAGAGGAAGAAGCCGTTCGTGGCCTCGACTTTGGCCTGCTGGATGGCAGCGGCAGGATCGACGTGCTTGGGGCACACCGCGCTGCACTCGCCCACGAAGGTGCAGTCCCAGATGCCCTCCTTGGACCACACGAGCTCGTTGCGCTCGTCGTTGCCCTCGTCGCGCGAGTCCAGGTTGTAGCGCTGGGCCAGCGCGATGACCGCGGGGCCCAGGAACTGCTCCTCCTGCTCGTAGACCGGGCACGCGGCGTAGCAGAGCATGCAGTTGATGCACATCGTGAACTGCCTGAAGTCGGCCAGCTGAGACGGGGTCTGCAGGTACTCCCCTTCGGAGAGCGGCTTGTCGACCTCGCGGATGATCCACGGCTTGACGGACTCCAGCTTAACCATGAAGTCGTCCAGCGAGATGACCATGTCGCGCTCGACGGGGAAGCCGCGCAACGGCTCCACGCGGATCGGGCCCGGGACGAGGTCGCGCAGGAAGGCGCTGCAGGTGAGCTGCGGCGTGCCGTTGACCATCATCCCGCAGCTGCCGCAGACGCCCATCCGACACGACCAGCGGTAGCTCAGCGTGCCGTCGACCTCGTCCTTGAGGTAGTTCAGCGCGTCGAGCACCACCCACTCGTCGCGGTAGGGCACCTCGTAGCTCTGGAATCGCGGCTCGGTGTCCTGCTCCGGGTGGTAGCGGAAAAGCTCCAGCGTGATCGTGCGCTGCGCCGTCGAGGGCGGGGTCGAGGTGGTGCTCGTCACGATGCCTCCACGCTGTGCGAGCCGCACGCCGCCTGCGCCATCAGCTCCCGTGCACCCGCCATCAGCTACCGTACACCCGATCGCCGGGCGGCCACTTCGTGATCGTGACGTCCCGGTAGTCGATGCGAGGTTCGCCATCCGTGCGATAGGCGAGCGAGTGCGAGAGGAAGCGCTCGTCGTCGCGCTCGGGGTGGTCGGTGCGCTGGTGCGACCCGCGCGACTCGGTGCGAGCCAGCGCGGAGTGCGCGACGGCCTCGCCCACGTCGATCAGGAACTCGAGCTCGAGCGCCAAGGTCAGCTCCGTGTTGAAGCTCTTGCTGTGGTCGTCGAGGGAGACGCGGGCGACGCGCTGCTTGAGGTCGGCGATCTTCGCGGCGGTCTGGCGCAGGCGCGCGTCGTCACGGTAGACGCCGGCCCCGCTCTCCATCGCGTCCGTCAGCTCGTCGCGCAGCGCCGCGATGCGCTCGCCGCCCGTGGGCCCGCCGAGGAACTGCCGGGCGATCCGCTCGCGCTCAGCGGTGGCCTGCGCCTCGATCGCGGCGGTGTCGATCGAGGGGTGCTCGCGCGCCCACTCGGCCGCCGCTCGGCCCGCGCGCGCGCCGAAGACCAGCAGCTCCGTGAGCGAGTTCGACCCGAGCCGATTCGCGCCGTTGATGCTGACGCAGGCGCACTCTCCCGCCGCGTAGAGGCCGGGCAGGCTCGTCGCCCCGTCGAGGTCCGTGTCGACGCCGCCCATCATGTAGTGCACCACCGGGCGCACCGGGATCGGCTCGTGGACCGGGTCGATGCCCGCGTAGTTCTTGGCCAGCTCGCGGACGAACGGGATGCGCTCGTCGATCTTCTTCTCGCCCAGGTGCCGCACGTCCAGATGTACGTACGTCCCGAACGGCCCCTCGAAGACGTTGCCGCGGTCCTGCTCCTTCATGAAGGCCTGCGAGAGCCGGTCGCGCGGCCCGAGCTCCATGCTGCGGAGCTGCGGGTGTGCCGGATCGTCGAGCGCGAGCGGCTCGCCCAGCTCATAGTCCTGCAGATAGCGGCGCCCGGCCGAGTTGACCATGACCCCGCCCTCGCCGCGCGCCGCCTCCGTGATCAGGATGCCGGTGCCGGGGAGGCCGGTGGGGTGGTACTGGACGAACTCCATGTCCTTGAGCGCCACCCCGGCGCGGTACGCCATCGCCATCCCGTCGCCGGTCTTGATGGCGGCGTTCGTCGTGAAGGGAAAGACGCGGCCACCGCCGCCGGTGCAGAGGATGACCGACTTCGCCCGGATCGCGTGCAGCTCGCCGGTGCGGAAGTCGATCGCCGTCACGCCCTGGCAGCGCCCGTCCTCCACCAACAGCCGCGTGGCGAACCACTCGTCGTAGCGGTGGACGCTCGTGTGCTTGAGGGAGGTCTGGAACAGCGCGTGGAGCATGTGGAAGCCGGTCTTGTCGGCGGCGTACCAGGTCCGGCGGATGCGCATGCCGCCGAAGGGCCGCACGGCGACGGAGCCGTCGGGCTCGCGGCTCCACGGGCAGCCCCAGTGCTCGAGCTGCACCATCTCGCGCGGCGCCTCGTTGACGAAGAGCTCGACGGCGTCCTGGTCGGCGAGCCAATCGGCGCCGCTGATCGTGTCGTAGATGTGGTCGTCGAGGCTGTCGTCGTCCTTGATGACGGCGGCGGCGCCGCCCTCTGCCGACACGGTGTGGCTCCGCATCGGGTAGACCTTGGAGACCATCGCGATGTCGAGGTCCGGGTACGCCTCAGCCGCCGCGATCACGGCGCGGAGGCCGGCGCCGCCACCCCCAACAATGAGCAGATCGTGCTCGAGATCGTCAGGCACACAGACCCCCGAGGCAGCGACAGGCAACGCCGAGACTATTCCCGAGCGCGCAGCCATGGTCAAGTCGGCGCGACGAGGCTCCGGCGGGCCGGGTCGCCGCGCTCAGCGGCCCATCAGCGCGAGCGCCGCGAGGGTCTTCGCGTCCTCGATCTCGCCGGTGGCGGCCGCGCGCGCCACCTCGGCGGGCGCCATCGCGATCGGGCCGTCGATGTACTCGTCGTGGTCCTGCGGCAGCGGGTCCGCGGTCAGCCCGCGCGCGAGGAAGAGGTGGATGTACTCGTCGCAGAACCCGGGCGCCGTGTAGAAGCCGCCGATGCGCTCCAGCTCCGCGGCGGCGTAGCCTGTCTCCTCGCGCAGCTCGCGGGCGGCGGTGCGCTCGGGCGACTCGCCGGGCTCGAGCGTGCCGGCCGGTACCTCCAGCAGGACGCGGCCCGCCGGGTGCCGGTACTGCCGCACGAGCAGCCAGCGCCCCTGCTCGTCCAGCGCGACGATGGCGACGGCGCCAGGGTGCCGCACGACGATGCGCTCCGCCTCGTGCCCGTCGGGGAAGCGGATGCGCGCGCGCTCGACGTCGATGGGCCGCGCGGAGAGCACCCGCTCCACCGAGAGCACCTCAGCAACGTTCCGTTGCATCGGGTCGGCAACGTTCCGTTGCATCGGGTCGGCTGCCGCACCTGCGAGAGGGCTCGCGGACCGCTCGTCGTTCGTCGAGGCGTCGGGCCCGCCGGTCGTCACGCCCCCCTGCCGTCCGGCTCCATAGGCAGGAGCGGCAGCCCCTCGAGTCGAGCGGAACGCTCGCGGGCGAGGGGGAGGATCATGGCGATCTCCTCGCAGCCGGGGAACTTCGGGCAGCGGTAGCACTCGTTCCAGACCTTGCGTGGCAGCGACATGACATCCGCCTGCTCCCAGCCGAGCCGCTCGAAGAAGCCGGGGCGGTACGTCAGCGCGAAGAGCCGATCGAGGCCCAGCGCCTGGCCCTCGGCGACGCAGGCCTCCGTCAGCGCGCGGCCGTAGCCGCCCGACTGCCGGTCCGCCTCTACCGCGAGCGACTTCAGCTCCGCGAGGTCGGACCAGGTGATGTGCAGCGCGGCGCAACCGACGAGCCGCCCCTCCTCGCGCACGACGAAGAAGTCGCGGATGTTCTCGTAGGTCTCGCCCAGCGTGCGCGGCAGCATCTGCCCCTGCGCCGCCCACGAGTTGATGAGCGCGCAGACCTCGCGCGCGTCGCGCACGGTGGCGCGCTCCACCCGCACCGCCGCAGCGGCGGCGGCCGGCTGCGCCGGAATCGCCCTCGTCTCGTCCTCGACCATCGTCCGTTCAGGATACGAGCGTTCCGCTCGACTGGGGGGCTGCCGCTGCTGCCAGCCCCGCCCCGTTCTCGCGCGTCACATGGAGCGGGGTGGAGTGCTTCGGACTGACAGAACCGGCAGACGGGGAGCCCTCTCGGAGGCGCGGGAGCCCCTAGGGTCGAGCGGGACGCTCGCGCTCGGTGCCGAGGGCGTGGTCGGAGCGCAGCCAGCCCAGGCGGTCGGCGACGTTGGCGTAGAACTGCCCGGCGTCGCCCAGCCGAGCGAAGCGGACGCGGCGCGGCGAGCCTGTCACCTCCACCATCTGCCCCGACTCGATGGGGTGCTCGTGCACCCCGTCCACCACCAGCAGCGCCTGCTCGCCGCGCACCAGCTGCAGCGAGATGCGCGTCGCGCCGGGCAGCACGAGCGGGTTGTGCGAGGTGAGGTGGGGGGCCAGCGGCATCAGGATCAGGTCGCTCGACGTCGGCGTCAGCACGGGCCCGCCGATGGAGAGCGTGTAGCCCGTCGAGCCGGTCGCGGTGGCGACGATCACCGCGTCGGCGCGGTACTCGGCGACCAGCACGCCGTCCAGACTCGCGCCCACGGAGACGGTGCGCCCCAGCGAGCGGCGCCCGATCACCACGTCGTTGAGGGCGTGGAGCGGCGCGCCGCCGTCGATGCTCGCCTGCACCAGCGCGCGCTCCTCGACGCGGCCCGCGCCCGCGAGCACGCGGGCCAGCGCCGCCTGCGCGTCGGGCGGCGTCGCCTCCGTGAGGAAGCCGAGGCGCCCCATGCGCACGCCGAAGATCGGCGTGCCTCGCCCGCCGCCTCGGAGGCGCGCAGCACCGTGCCGTCGCCGCCCACGCAGACCAGCAGCGCGGCGCCCGCCGCCTGCCTCGCGAGCTCCGCCTCGCCTGCGCCCTCGGTGCTCAGCGGGCCCACCCATGGCTCGCAGCCGTCCGCGCGCACCTGCTCGGCGATCGTCTCCGCCATGCCGCGCGCCCCGGCGATGCCGGGGTGGTAGCAGACGACGACGCGCCGCGCGCTCACGCGACCGGCCTCCGCAGCAGCAGGAAGAACTCGCGGTTGCCCGCGGGGCCGACGAGCGGCGAGCGGTAGACCCCGCCCGCGCGCAGCCCCGCGCCCTGCGCCCAGCGCAGCACGCGCCCCACCGTGCGCGCGTGCACCACCGGATCGCGCACCACGCCGCCGCGCTCCACGGCTGCACGCGGCGCCTCGAACTGCGGCTTCACCAGCGGCAGCAGCAGGCCGCCCGGCCGCAGCGAGTGCAGCGCCGCCGGGAGCACGGCGCGCAGCGAGATGAACGAGACGTCGGCGGTCACGAGATCGACCGGCGGATCGAGCGGCAGTAGATCGCGCGCGTGCGTCCGCTCGCGCACCTCGACGCGGGGATCCTCGCGCAGCCGCAGCGCGAGCTCGCCGTAGCCGACGTCGACGGCGACGACGGAGGCCGCGCCGTGCTGCAGCAGGCAGTCGGTGAACCCGCCGGTGGAGGCGCCGACGTCGAGGCAGCGGCGGCCCGCGACGTCCACGCCGGCGCGCGCGAGCACCGGCGCGAGCTTGTCGCCGCCCCGGCTGACGTAGCGCGAACGCTCGCGCAGCGCGACCTCGGCGTCGGACGGCAGGGGCGCGCCCGCGCGGTCGACAGGCTCGCCGCCGACCAGCACGTCGCGCGCCAGGATCAGCGCGCGCGCGCGCTCCACGCTGGGCGCGAGCCCGCGCTCCACGAGCAGCCGGTCGAGGCGCTGGCGACGCTGCCGGCGCACGCCGGCGGATGGGGCGGTCATCGCAGGGAGCATATCGCGCTCGCCCGACGCGCACCGCCGAACGACCGGCACCGCAACTCGGGCTGCGGGCGAGCGGGTCGGGGCGTCGGGCCGCGGGCTAGCTGTACTACCCAGGAAGGTTGTTCACAGGCGGGAGGCGGGGACGGCCCCGCCGACGCCGCCGTGCGGTCGGCGGTGATTGTAGCGGTAGAGCCAGCGTGGGAGCTGGCGCAGCCGCTCGGCGTTGGAGCGGTAGGGGCGGGCGTAGGCCCACTCGTTCTGCAGGATCTGGATGAAACGCTCGGCTTTGCCGTTCGTCTGCGGGCGGTAGGGCCGCGTGTGCGACAGCCGCACGTCTGCGGCAGCGGCGGCGCCGTGGAAGCTGCGGGCGACGGTGTAGGCCTTCGCGTTGTCGGTCAGGACCCGGCGCACGCGCACGCCACGCCGGCGGAAGGCCGCGAGCGCCTGCTCGAGGAAGGCGGCGCAGCTCGCGCCACGCTCGTCGGGCAGGACGGAGACGTAGGCGTAACGGCTGTGGTCATCGACGGCGACGTGTAGGTACTCCAGCCCCAGCGAACGCCGCGAATGCGGCCCGGAGCGCGTCTCGGCGAAGCCAGGCGCCATTCGCTTGCCGCCGCCCTCGGGGACGCGCCCGAGCTTCTTCACGTCGAGATGCAGCAGGTCGCCGGGGGCGTCGTGCTCGTAGCGGACCGGCTCCCGGGTGACGCGGTGCAGGCTGTCGAGCCGGTTGAGGCCGCGGCGCCGCAGCACGGCGTAGACCGTGGAGCGGGCGACCCCGAGCGCCCACTGGATGCGATGCGGCCCGAATCCCTGCGTGCGTCGCACGGCGCAGATGCGTCGCTCCAGCTCGGGCGGCGTGCGCCGGGGATGCGCGCGCGGGGCGGAGCTGCGGTCCTCGAGCCCTGCCGCTCCCTCCGCCCGGAAGCGCCCCAGCCACTTGGCAACGGTGTGGCGGGAGACGCGGAAGTGGCGAGCGACCTCAGCCTGGGGCCAGCCGGCGTCCACTTCCCGCACGAGCTCGAGTCGGGTCAGCGGCGTCAGCCGCGCGTTACGATGGGCCATGAGGGTGTCCTCTCCTCGCTACTGCCGTGCTGTCACACACAGCAGCGGGCGAGGCCCCTCATCCTGTCAACAACCTACGTGGGAACTACAGCTAGGCGGACTCGGCGGACTCCTCGGAGAGCTCCGGCAGCTCGGAGGCGTCGCCGTTCAGCACCTGTCCGGACTTGGTCACGAGCAGCGGGTGGCGCCGCGACTTCACCGTGTCCGTGGTGACGATGCACTTCGCGATGTCGGTGCGGGACGGCGCCTCGAACATCACCTCGAGCAGCACGTCCTCGACGACCGTGCGCAGCCCGCGGGCGCCGGTCTTCTGGCCGATCGCCTCCTCGGCGATCGCGCGCAGCCCGTCCTCGGTGAAGACGAGCTCCATCGAGTCCATGCCGAAGAGCCGCTGGAACTGCCGGACGATGGCGTTCTTGGGACGCACGAGGATGTCCATCATCATGTCGACGGTCAGCGCGTCCAGAGTCGAGAGGATCGGCAACCGCCCGACGAACTCGGGGATCAGCCCGTACTGCAGCAGGTCGTCGGGCGAGACCTGGCGAAGGATCTCGGCGCGCTCCTGCTCCGTCTGCGGGTCGCCCGCTGTGAAGCCCAGCGCGCGGCGACCGAGGCCGGTGCGCTTGCCGATCACCTTCTCCAGTCCCTCGAAGGCGCCGCCCACGATGAACAGCACGTTCGAGGTGTTGATCTGGATGAAGTCCTGGTGCGGGTGCTTGCGGCCGCCCTGGGGCGGCACGGAGGCGACCGTGCCCTCGATGATCTTCAGCAGCGCCTGCTGCACGCCCTCGCCCGAGACGTCACGCGTGATCGACGGGTTGTCGGACTTGCGCGCGATCTTGTCGATCTCGTCGATGTAGACGATGCCGCGCTCGGCGCGCTGGATGTCGAAGTCCGCCGCCTGGATGAGGTGCAGCAGGATGTTCTCGACGTCCTCGCCGACGTAGCCGGCCTCCGTGAGGGCGGTGGCGTCGGCGATGGAGAACGGCACGTCGAGCACGCGCGCGAGCGTGCGCGCGAACTCCGTCTTGCCCGTGCCCGTCGGCCCGACGAGCAGAATGTTGGACTTCTCGAGCTCGACGTCCGTCTGCGGCGGCGAGTCGATGCGCTTGTAGTGGTTGTAGACGGCGACGGAGAGCACGCGCTTGGTGCGGTCCTGCCCGACGATGTACTCGGAGAGCAGCCCGACCATCTCCTGCGGCGTGCGCAGCGTGCGAGCGCCGGCGGCCTGCGTCTTGGAGCCGGTCTGCGACTCCTCGTTGATGATCTCCTGGCAGAGCTCCACGCACTCGTCGCAGATGTAGACGGCGCCCGGGCCCGCGATCAGCCGCTTGACCTGGTCCTGGTTCTTGCCACAGAACGAGCAGTGGTACTGCACGCGGTTGCCGTCGCCGCGCGTGGTGCTGGTGGTGGTCCCGGCCATCATCCGCTCCCGCACCGCGTGGCAGGCTGCCCGGCGCCCGTTCTCTTGTCGCCCGTCGAGGTCGCCCGCGGCGGCCCCGGCCCTCGGCGCCGCGTCGCGCAGCCTGCCCGCTCAGCCCCCGGCGGTGCCCTGCGTCAGCAGCTCGTCGACGAAGCCGTACTCGCGCGCCTGCTCGGCGTCGAGGTAGAAGTCGCGGTCGAAGTCCTGCTGGATCCTCTCTTCCGACTGACCGGTCTGCTCCACGAGGATGTTGCGGATGATCCCGTTGTTGCGCAGGATCTCCTTGGCCGCGATCTCCACGTCACGCGCCTGGCCCTGCGCTCCGCCCAGCGCCTGGTGCATGTGCACGGTGGCGTGCGGCAAGGCGTAGCGCTTCCCAGCGGCGCCCGAGCACAGCAGCACCGTCGCCATGGAGGCCGTGACACCGACGGCGATCGTCGAGACGTCGGCGCGGATCAGCCGCATCGTGTCGTAGATCGCGAGCCCCGCGTAGATCTGCCCACCGGGCGAGTTGATGTAGAGGTGGATGTCGCGCTCCGGGTCCTCGCGATCGAGGTAGAGCAGCTGCGCGACGATGGTGTTGGCCACGTGGTCATCGATGGGCGACCCCAAGAAGATGATCCGCTCCTTCAGCAAGAGCGAGTAGATGTCGTACGCACGCTCTCCGCGCGCGCTCGTCTCTACGACCATCGGCACAATGGCCGCCGGCCGTATTTGGTGCATCCCGGAGCCACGCTGCGCCCCACCCACCCCGGCGTCTGCTCCGTGCGGGAAGTGAATGTCGGTCACTGGCCATCCCGTTCCGGGGCGGCATCCTGCCACCCGTGCGACGCACCTCCCCGCCTCGCGGGTGATGCGCACATCGCGCTCCGGTTGCTAGCGGGCGGTCCCGTCCGCCTCCGCGGGAGCGGCGTCCGCCTCCCCCGCACCCTCATCAGCCTCGCCGCCCTCGGCCTCGCCGTCCTCGGCCTCGCCGCCCTCGGGCTCGCCGTCCTCGGGCTCGCCGTCCTCGGTGGTCGCGTCGGCCGCGCCCGAGGCTCGACGGCGACGCGCGGTGCGGCGCCGGGGGCGGGACGCCGCAGCGCCCTCCTCGGGCGGCTGCTCCGCCATCTCCACGAGCCAGTCCAGCGCCACGCGGGTCAGCAGCTGGTTCTGGATCGAGCTGCGATTCTCCTCCGACTCGACGAGCTTCCGTAGCTGTGCCAGCTGCTCCAGGTCCACGTCGGGCCCGGCGCTCGCCTCGGCCGGACCGAGGGCGCTCGTGAGCATCTGCTCCACCTCAGCGTCGACTGATGCGGGCTCGACCACCAGCCCCTCGGCGCTGACAAGCTCGCCCAGGACCAGCGCGCGCCGCACCGCGTGGTCGGCGGGGTCGCGCAGCGCGTCCCGCACCTCCTGCTCGGTCTGGCCGATCGCCGCCAGCCACTGGTCCAGCCCCTCGCGCGTGTGGGAGGCGTGGTTGGACTGCTGGTCGATGAGCCGATCGACCTCGCGATCGACCAGCACCTCGGGGTAGTCGAGCTCGGCGTGGGCGACGAGCAGGTCGAGGATCTCGTCGCGGTAGGCGGAGCTCGCCTCCTCGGCGAGGCGCGCGGTGACCTGCTCGGCGACGCGCGTGGTCAGCGCCTCGACGGAGTCGAAGCCCTCGTCGAGGGAGCGCGCGAAGTCATCGTCGAGGCCGGGGAGGACTTCCTCTTTCACCTCGTGGATGGTGACGGTGTACGCGGCGCTCTTGCCCGCGAGCTCCTCGGCCTCGTAGTCGGCGGGGAGCTCGATCGTGAACTCGTAGGGACCGCCGCGCTCGAGCCCGATGAGCTTGTCGAGGAAGCCGGGGAGCGAGATGGTCCCGCCCGGGCGCACCGAGAACTCGGCGTCCTCCTCCACGTGCGGGTCGTCCTGGCCCTCGACGGTGACGGTGACGTCGCAACGCACCGTGTCGTTCCAGTCGACGGCGCGGTCGACGGGCTCCAGCGTGGCGTAGCGGCGGCGCAGCCCCTCGACGGTCTCCTCGACGAGCGGCTCCGTCGCGCGCGGCTCGGGCCGCGGGACGCGCAGCGTGCGGTAATCGCGCAGGTCGATCGAGGGCCGCACCGGCACGGTGGCCTGCACCACGAGCGGCTCCGTGGAGGTGAGCTCGATCTCGGGCTGGTCGACCGGCTCGATCGACTCGGACTCCAGCGCCTCCTGGTAGACGTCGGGGAGCAGCTGGTCGAGCGCCTCCTGCAACAGAGCGCCGTGACCGACGGTCTGCTCCACGATCTGGCGCGGCGCCTTGCCGGGGCGGAAGCCGGGGATGCGCACTTTCTCGGAGAGCCGGCGCACGGCGCGCTCCATCGAGGCTTCGAGGCGCTCCGCCTCCACCTCGATCGACAGCGCGACCCGGGAGCGCGGCAGCCGCTCGGTCGTCACCACCACCCGGCGCGGTCCCCTCGTCGCTCGCGCGGCCGTGTGACGGCTCGCGCGCACAACGCGGCCGCCTCGAGACGGCCGCGATCGGGTGCGTCCGGCACCACCACGAGTATAGCAGCGCGAGCGTTCCGCTCGACTCGAGGGGCTGCCGCATCTGCGAGAGGGCTCGCGGACCGGCTGACGACGGTCGAAGCCCGGGGCGGCGCACCGAACCGCCGGCGGCGCTCGGAGCGGCCCCCGAGATGCGCCTGCACCGCCGCGCCGAGGGTGGGCCCCTCGATCGGGTGCGGCGAACGCTGCCCCTCAGCGCCGCCGAGCGAGGCGCCCTGACGCCCGAGTCGCCTCCGTGGCGGCGGCAGCCCCTCGAGTCGAGCGGAACGCTCGCCCCTCGAGTGCAGCGGAACGCTGCTTAGCGGCCGCGCATGGCGTCGTTGAGGGCGTCGCCGAGGAGATTGAACGCGAACATCAGCGACGTCACGAACACCGCCGGCACCACCAGCAGGTGGGGATGCGCCTGGAACGTGCGGGCGCCCGAGCCCTCGAAGATCATCTGCCCGAACGAGGCGGCGGGCGGCTGCACGCCCACGCCGAACCACGTCAGCACGATCTCGGAGCCGGCGATCGCGCCCAGGCCCGCCGACACCGAGAGGATGATCAGGAACGCGATGTTTGGCAGCAGGTGGCGGCTGATCACGCCGGCGCCGGTGGCGCCGGTGGCCTGCGCTGCCAGCACGAAGTCCCGCTCGCGGAGCTGGAGCACCTGCGAGCGGATGATGCGCGCCATGCCCACCCAGGCGAAGAGCGAGAGCGCCACGGCCACCGTGAAATAGGAGGCGCCGCCTGTGGTGCTCAGCTCGTTCGAGAGCGGGGTGTGCTCCTCCACCCAGACCGCGAGCTCGTCGACGCGGGGGCGGGTGGTGGCGTTGATCAGGATCAGCATCGGGAGGCCGGGCACCGAGCCGAAGACATCGCCGACGCGCATGATCGCGCCGTCGATCCAGCCGCCCTTGTAGCCCGAGAGCAGGCCGAGGCCGACGCCGAGCACCACCGAGCCGGAGAGCACCACGGCGACCGTGAGGATCAGCGTGGTGCGCGCGGAGAAGATGGCGCGGCTGAGCATATCGCGGCCGAGGCGGTCGGTGCCGAGCCAGTGGTCGGCGCTGGGGCCCTCGAGCGTGCGCTCCAGGTTCTGCTCGCTGTAGGAGTAGGGCGCAACGACCGGCGCGAAGATGCCGGAGCCGTAGATGATCGCGACCACCACCATCGAGATCATCGCGAGCCGCTTGCGGCGCAGGCGCTGCCACAGCAGCGCGCCCGGGCTCGCCCCGAGCGAGCTAGGCGCATCCTCGCCCGTCGGGGCGGGGGGCGTCTCGGCGACGGCACTCGTCACGTGCGGACCGACTCGCCCAGCCGGATGCGCGGGTCGATGAACGTGTACGAGATCTCGATGATGAGGTTCATCAGCACGAACACCGCCGAGGTGATCACCGTCATCGCCAGGATCACGTCGTAGTCGCGGGAGACCACCGCCTCGAATGTGAAGCGGCCGATGCCGGGGATGCCCAGCAGCACCTCGACGAAGAACGCGCCCTCGATGATGCTCGCGAGCGCGAAGCCGATCACCGTGACCAGCGGCAGCAGCGAGTTCGGCAGGACGTGCTGCATGGCGACCACGGACTCCGAGAGCCCCTTGGCGCGCGCGGTGCGGATGTAGTCCTCCTGCTGCACTTCGAGCGCGGTGATGCGCACGAGGCGGGCGACGCCCCCGAAGCCGCCGATCGACATCGCCAGCACGGGCAGATAGAGGTGCGGATCGGGGATGGGGATCGCGATCACGCCGCCGATCCACCAGATCTCGAACAGCCCGTCCCAGCCGCCGACGGGAAGCAGATCCAGCTGCGTGGCGAAGAGCCAGAGCAGCGGCGGGATGAGCACGATCACCGGGACCGCTCGCAGGAAGAGCAGCGACGAGATGATGAAGGGATCGATCCACGTCCCCGAGAGCCGCGCCGCGACGAGGCCGAGCGGGATGCCGAGGGCGAAGACGATGACGAGCGCCAGCAGGCCCATCTGCGCGGAGATCCACATCTTCGGGAAGATCAGCTCCGAGACGGTGAAGCCCTGCTGCAGGAACGACTCGCCGAAGTCGCCGCGCAGCGCGTCCGAGAGCCAGCGCGCGTACTGCTCCAGGATCGAGCCGTCCAGGCCGCGCTCGGCGCGCACCTGCTCCAGCACCTCCGGGTCGCGGAACTGGCCGGCGGCGACGGCGACGGGGTCGCCCGGGCCGAAGCGCGCGATCGCGAAGGTCGCAAACGAGACGATGAGCAGGATGAACGGGAGCCAGAGCAGCCGGCGGATGATGTAGACCGCCACCGCGCCCTCTCTCCCCCCGGCGCCCGCGCTCGGCGGCGGGCGCGCCCTCGACGCCCCGCGCGCTAGTCCGCTATGGAGATGAAGCGCAGGCGCGGCATCACCAGCGGCGGGTTGAACCAGCCCTCGACGCTCGGGTCGACGACGAAGTGCGAGAGCGGGAAGTAGAGCGGGATCCACGCCGCCTCGTCAATGAGGATGCGCTCGGCGTCGCGGTAGAGCTGGAGCCGGAGCTCCGCGTCCTGCTCCACGCGCGCCGCCTCGATCAGCGCGTCCACCTCGGCGTTCTCGTAGCGCACGTCGTTGAGCGCCGACTGCGAGTGGAACTTGAGGTCGATCACGCTCTCGGGGTCGGGGTAGTCCATCGACCAGCCGTCGTTGAAGAGCTGCAGGCGGCCCGCGTCGAGGTCGGCCGTGAGCGTGGCGCGGTCCGTCTGGCGCACCTGCACGTCGACGCCCAGCACCTCACGCCACTGCTCCAGGAACGCCTGCGTGTCGATCGCGGCCGAGGCGCCGCCGCCCATCTCGGTGATGATCACGCGCGGCAGGTTCTCGGCGGAGCCGTAGCGCGATGCCGCGAGCGCGGCGCGCGCCCCCTCCGGATCGAAGCCGAAGGTCTTGTCCTCCGTGGTGTAGCCGGGCACCGCCGGCGGGATGATGCCCGTCGCCGGCAGCCAGGCGTTCATGAAGACGGTCTCCACCACCTTCTGGCGGTCGATCGACATCGCGAAGGCGCGGCGCACGTTCACGTCGTCGAAGGGCGGCGCGTCCGTGTTGAAGGCGAGGTAGGAGATCGACATCTCGGGCGCGCTGGAGTAGAGGCCGCCGAGGTCGGAGCTCGGGTCCTGCGCGCGCTCGAGGTCGTTCACGCCGATGCTCGCGACGTCCAGCTCGCCGTTCTCGAAGCGGGTCAGCGTGGAGCCGCCCGAGAGCTCGTAGAGCACCTCGTCCAGCTTCGGGGTGCCGCCGTAGAAGCGCTCGTTCGCCTCCAGCACGATGCGCTCGCCGATGCGCCACTCCTTGAGCTCGTAGGGGCCGGTGGCGTTGGGGTTGCGCGTCCAGTTGCGCGGGTTCGCCTCTACCTGCTGCCGGTCGACGACCCACGCGGTGGGGTAGGTGAGCTTGGCGAGGAAGAACGGCTTCGGCGCGTCGAGCGTGAACTCGATCGTCCGCTCGTCGATCACGCGCACGCCCGCGACGGCGTCGGAGACGCCGAGCCGCCGCTCGCGCGCGCCCACGATGTCGCCGAGGTAGGAGAGCGCGACCAGCGACGATGTCTCGGGCGCCAGCGCGCGGTCGATCGACCAGCGGAGGTCCTCGGCGGTGACGCGGCGGCCGTTGTGGAAGGTGGCGTCCGGGCGCAGCGTGAAGGTGTAGACGAGGCCGCCCTCGGTCACCTCCAGCGACTCCGCGAGGTCGAGGCTGACGGCGAGGTCGGGCGTGATCGTGGTCAGGCCGCTGTAGATCTCGGAGATGTACTGGGCGGAGCCGGCGTCCGTGACCAGCGCCGGGTCGAGGGTGATCGGGTCCGTGCCCGAGAGCCGCAGCCGGCCGCTCGCGGAGCCGCCGTCGCTCCCGCCGTCGTCTCCGCCCGCCGAGGCGGTGGTCGTGCCGCCGCCGTCGCCACCGCCGTCGTCGTCGCCACCCCCGGCCAGCAGCACGGCGGAGAGCCCGCCCACCACCAGCACGAGCAGGGCGAGGACGCCGAGCAGGATGCCGAGCATCCGGTTCTGGCTGCTCATCGACGGGCTCCCCGTTCCCGACGTGCCGTCGCCCCGCGGAGGCGGCCGCCTGCAGTGACTCTACGTCCCGCGCGGTGGGGGCGGTTCGCTTCGCGTCTTCGGGGGGAGAGCGGTGACAGAGATGATAGCGCCGAGCGTGTGCGGGCGTCGCGTGCGCGCCGTCACGCGCCGGCTCGGCCGTCCGCGGCCTCAGGCCCCTCGCGGATGGCGATGTGCACCTCGGCGAGCTGCTCCGGGTCCACCGTCGAGGGCGCGCCGGTCAGCGGGTCCGAGGCCGTCTTCGTCTTGGGGAACGCGATCACCTCGCGGATGTCGCGCTCGCCCGCGTAGAGCGCGGCGGTACGGTCCAGGCCGTGCGCGATGCCGCCGTGCGGTGGCGCGCCGTGGGTGAACGCCTCCAGCATGTGCCCGAAGCGCTCGCGCGCCTGCTCCTCCTCGATGCCGAGCACGCGCATAACGGCCAGCAGCACTTCGGGCCGGTGCGCGCGGATCGATCCCGAGCCCAGCTCCTGGCCGTTGCAGACGATGTCGTAGGCGAGCGAGCGCACGGCGCCCGGGTCGCTCTCCAGCAGCGGCAGGTCCTCCTCCACCGGCGCGGTGAAGAGGTGGTGGCTCGCCTGCCAGCGACTCTGCCGCTCATCCCACTCGAAGAGCGGGAAGTCGGTGACGAAGCAGAAGGCGAGCGCGCTCTCGTCCGCGAGGCCGCGCGTGGCCGCGACCTCGCGCCGCAGCACGTCGAGCACACGCGAGCTGACCGCGTCGCGGTCGGCGACGGCGAGCAGCAGGTCGCCGCGCCGGGCGCCGGCGGCGCGCCCCAGCTCGGCGAGCGTCCCCGCGTCGAAGAAGCGCGCGACCGGCGAGCGCACCTCCTCCGCGGCGAGCCCGTCCAGCGGCCCGCTCCCCGCGTAGGCGATGGGCACGAGGCCGCCCGCCCCCGCCTCGCGCGCGAGCTCCGTGAGGCGGTCGATCTCGCGGCGCGCCGTGTCGGCGCCGCCCGGCACCGCGAAGCCGCGCACGCGGCCGCCATCGGCGACGGCGCGCTTGAAGACCTCGAAGCTGCCGGCGACCGCGGGCGCGCTGAGGTCGGCGATCTCCATGCCGTAACGCAGGTCGGGCTTGTCGGAGCCGTAGCGCTCCATCGCCTCCTCGAAGCTGAGGCGCGGGAAGGGCGAGGGGTAGGGGCGCTCGGGCGCGAGCTCGTCGGAAAGCGCCACGAAGAGGCCCTCGTCGAGCGCGAGCACGTCCTCCTGCTCGACGAACGCCATCTCGATGTCGAGCTGCGTGAACTCGGGCTGGCGGTCGGCGCGCAGATCCTCGTCGCGGAAGCAGCGCGCGATCTGGTAGTAGCGCTCGAAGCCCGCGACCATCAGCAGCTGCTTCCACTGCTGCGGCGACTGCGGCAGCGCGTAGAAGCGGCCGGGGTGGACGCGGCTCGGCACGAGGTAGTCGCGCGAGCCCTCGGGCGTCGCGGCCGAGAGCACGGGCGTCTCCACCTCCACGAAGCCGCGCTGCTCCATATAGCGGCGGATGCTCTGAGTGACGCGGTGGCGCAGCCGCAGGTTCGCGGCCATCCGCTCGCGGCGCAGGTCCAGGTAGCGGTAGCGCATCCGCGTCGCGTCGTCGGCGGGTGTCTCCTGGTTCACGGGGATCGGCGGCGTCTCCGCCTCCGCGAGCACGCGCACCTCCGCGGCGGCGACCTCGATCTCGCCCGTGGGCAGCTCGGCGTTGGCGGTGCCCTCGCGGCGGAGCGCAACCTCGCCCTCGATGGCGAGCACCCACTCCGAGCGCACCGTCGAGGCGGCGGCGTGCGCTTCGGGCGCGCTCTCGGGGTGGCAGACCACCTGCACGAGGCCGCTCTCGTCGCGCAGGTCGAGGAAGACGAGGCCGCCGTGGTCGCGGCGGCGGTGCACCCAGCCCGCGAGGCGCACGCGCTCGCCCGCGTGCTCCGCGCGCAGCTCCCCGCAGCGGTGGCTCTTCAGCACGTCAGCACCTCGGCAGCGCCCCGTCGGCGCCGAGTGTCGCACGAGCGCGAGGCGCCGACGAGCGAGGCGCCGCGCAGTCCGATCCTCGCTCGCGACGCGCTCGCTCAGCGCTCGGCGCGGCGGAAGCAGGAGCGGCACCCCTCGAGTTGAGCGGAACGCTCACGGCAGCCCCTCGAGTTGAGCGGAACGCTCACGGCAGCCCCTCGAGTTGAGCGGAACGCTCACGGCAGCCCCTCGAGTTGAGCGGAACGCTCACGGCAGCCCCTCGAGTTGAGCGGAACGCTCACGGCAGCCCCTCGAGTTGAGCGGAACGCTCACGGCAGGCGCTAGGGTCGAGCGGAACGCTCGGCGGGGCGCAGCGAGTAGAGCGGAGGGCCCGGGAGCGCGCGCAGCGGGAGCACGCGGAGCACCGCGCGGCCCTCGGCGTCGAGCAGGCGCGCGAACTCGGCGGGGTCGGCGGGCAGCTCGCCGTAGCGCACGGCCTCGCGGACGCGGCGGGTGAGCGCCGAGCGCTGCGGGTCGCCCTCGACGAGCTCGACGCGGCCCTCCAGCACGAGCTGGGTGCGGCCGTCCGGCACCAGCAGCGTCACCAGCGGCAGCCGCCGCGCGTTGCGCCACTTGGCGGAGCTGCGCCCCACGGAGATCGCGACGTCCGTCCCGTCGAAGTGGTAGCTCACCATCGAGAGCTGCGGGGTGCCGTCCCGCCGGCCGGTGCCGAGCACCGCCAGCGTGTGCTCCGCGAGGTAGCGCCGCTGCTCTTCGCTCAGCGCCGCGGCGCCCCCTGTTTCGCTCACGCCTCGCCTCCCCCCTCGCGGCAACCCCTAGGATCGAGCGGAACGCTCGCGACCCAGCGCCCGCAGCGCATCGCCCACGCGCTGCCCGGCCAGCGCGCCGAACGCGGTGCCCAGCCCCACCAGCGCCAGCACCACGATCGCGGCGACCGCGCCCTCGAAGGTGCGGAAGACGACGATCGCCACGTACTCGTACAGTGAGAGCGCGCCGAGGGCGAGCCAGGCGCGCCCGCCCCGCCACACTGCGACCGCGAGCTGGAGCGCCGCGTGCGCGAGCAGCAGCCCCTCGTGCGCGCCACCGAACTCGGCGGCGAGCATCAGCGCCGCGATGTTCGCCGCCCCCAGCGCCGCGAGCGTGAACCAGCCGCGCGCCGAGCCCGCGACGCCCAGCGCCGCGGGCAGCACGCCGAGCAGCGGCAGCAGCGCCAGCGCGTAGGCGGCGTAGGTCACGACGAGGCCGGCGAGACGGCCGGGGTCGTCGCCGGAGTTCGGCGCCACCCACCACCCGAGCACGCCGAGCGCGGCGATCGGCGCCAGCGCGAGCGGCGCCGCCGCGAGCGGCGAGCGCAGCCAGCGCAGCGCGGCCCACGCTGCGCTGCCCATCGCGGCGGCGGAGAGCGCGAAGGCGATGCGCTGCTGCGCGAGCTCGCGCGCGTTCCGCCCGCGCTCGCCATCGATCCAGTCGGCGGCGTCGAAGGCGACGAGCGCCGCCGCCCCCACCAGCAGCGCGAACGAGAGCCCCAGCGCGTCCGCGATGCGCCCGCCGCCGGGCAGCCGCGCCGCCAGCGCGCCCAGCACGGCGGCCGCGACCGCCATCGCGACGGCCACGCCCACGCGCGTCGCCGCGGCGGCGTCCGGGACCACCGTGACGTAGAGCGCCAGCACGGCCGCCAGAGCCACCAGCACGCCCACGTAGGCGAGCACGGCCGACGCCTCCCAGCGCGGCGCGCCGACGGGCGTGCCGGCGGCGGCCGCGGCGAGCTCCGGCCCCGCCTCGATCGTCTCGAAGTCGTCGATGGCGCGCGCCTGCTCGGGGTCGATCAGCCCTCGCTCGCTCCAGCGATCGAGGGCGGCGCGCAGCTCCCGCAGATCCATCGCCCGATCGTACGGGGGCGGGGGCTCGGGCGTCAGCGGGGGGGCGGATCAGGCGTCGGGATCGTAGATCGCCGTCTCGGGGTGGAAGGCGGCCCACCCGTACCACTCGGTGAGGAACGAGGTGACGAAGGTGAGCTGCACGCCCGCGAGCTCCCCCTCCAGCGCGAGGCCTGCCGAGGACCAGCGCGAGCCGGTCTGCACGTCGACGATGCCCTCGCCACTCCCTGCCCCTGGGCCGTGCTCGAAGTCGAGCACCCGGCCGTCGGAGAGCGCGCGGTGGTAGGCGAGCGAGGGGATGCCGCCCGCGTCCTCCAGCACCACGATGGGGACGCCGCTGACCGCGCCCTGCATCGGCGCGCCCGCGGCGGCCTCGATGGGGAAGGCCGCGGCTCCGTCGCCCGCCAACACGCCGATCACCAGCTCGTTCTCCGGCAGCCGCGGGTCGATGCCGTCGAGGGTGTCGCGGAAGGTGCCGGAGATGCCGGCGCGGCCCAGCGAGACGCGGCGATAGCTGCGCCCCGTGTCGATCGAGGGCACGGTCGTCCCGGGGTGCTCGGCGACCCACGCCTCCCACGTCGTCGTCTGCAGCGGCAGCACCCGCAGCTGCTCGCCCTCGAGCGGCCCGGCCAGCGCCACGCCGTCGAGGTGCGACCATGCGCTGCCCGTGGCCTCGTCCCACATCACGAAGACGCCGTTGTAGAGGCCGGCGGCCCGGAAGCGGTGGGACTGGCCCTGGACGATGGGGTCGAACCCGACCCCGGAGGAGCAGACGATTCAGAAGGTGACGAGGTACGGCTCCCCCGCCAGCGTGTCGTTGGCGACGTGGTGGAACGTCATCATGAAGAGCGGGTAGGCGCGCGCCTCGCCGCCGCGCAGCGCGCCCAGCACGAGGTCGTCTGGGCGCATCCAGCTCGCCGCCGCGGCCGGCACCACGACCGGGTCGTCGAGCGGCGGGAAGCGGCCGGCGTTTTCGCGCAGCCGGCCCTCGTCGAAGTCGACGGAGACCGCGGCGGGCGGCGTGACGGGCGCGCCGGTCAGCCCGTCCTCGCGCGCCGGCGGCAGCGCGTCGGTCGGCGTCGGCGGCGGAGCGCTGCCGTCGCCGGGGGCGACGCTGGGCGGCGGCGCGGGGTCGTCGATGGGGCTGTCGGCGGCGCCGGCAGCGGCGGTCCGCGGCGCCTCGGCGCCCCCGTCGGCGGGCGTGGCGGCGCCCCCGCCGCAGGCGACGGCGAGCGCGGCGGCGAGCGTCGCGAGCGCGAGCAGCGCCTGCCGGCCGAGCACGGGCGTTCGAGGCATACGCACACCCACTACCGCTGCCCCCTACAGAAGAGTAACGATCGAGCTCGGCGATCCGTTTCGCCGCGGCCGGGGCCGGGAGCCGCGGGCGCGGGCTGGCGAGCGACGGGGCGGCTGCTACGCTGTGTCGATGAGCGCCCAGCCCCGCCCCTCGGCCGCCCCGGCGACGCCCGGCCGGGCCGGCAGCCAGCCGCACGCCGAGCCGCGCGATGAGCCCGCCGCGCTCGGGCTCTACGTGCACATCCCCTTCTGCACCAGCCGGTGCGGCTACTGCGACTTCAACGCCTACGAGGGCATCGGCCACCTGGTTCCGGAGTACGTGGAGGCACTGGCCGGCGAGCTGGGGCTGTGGGCGGCGGCGGCGCGCGGCCAGCGCGTGCGCAGCGTCTTCTTCGGTGGCGGCACGCCCAGCCTGCTCCCGCTCGACGAGATGGCGCGCGTGGTCGGCGCGATCCACGAGCACTACGACGTGGCGCCCGACGCCGAGTGGTCGCTGGAGGCGAACCCGACCGAGCTGGAGCGCGCGCACGTGCAGGGGCTGGCCGCCCTCGGCATCCGCCGCCTCTCGATGGGCGTGCAGTCGATGCACGAGGACGAGCTCGCGCTGCTGGAGCGCGCGCACACCCCCCAGCGCGTGGAGCAGGCCGTCGCCGACGCGCGAGCGGCCGGCTTCGAGAGCCTCAACCTCGACCTGATCTTCGGCCTGCCCGACCAGCCGCTGGCCCGCTGGCAAGAGAGCGTGGAGCGCGTGCTGGCGCTCGGGCCCGACCACCTCTCCTGCTACGCGCTCTCGGTGGAGCCCGGCACGCCACTGCACTACCGGGTGGGGAAGGGCGAGATCGCCGAGCCCGACCCGGACGTCGCCGCCGAGCAGTACGAGTGGACGCGCGAGCGGCTCGCCGCGGCCGGCTACGGCCACTACGAGATCTCCAACTGGGCGCGTCCCGGGCACGAGTGCCGGCACAACCTGGTCTACTGGCGCGCGCAGCCCTACCTGGGCGTCGGCGCGGGCGCGCACTCCTACTTCGGCGGGCGGCGCTTCGCCGTGGTGGACGCGCCCAACCGCTACGCCGAGGCCGTGAGCGAGACGCTCGCGGAGCGGCGCGCGACCGGCAGCGCGCGGATGCGGCAGATCGCCTCGGGCGAGACGCCGAGCCCCGCGCAGGAGCGCTCCGACGCGCTGATCCTCGGCCTGCGGCTGCGCGAGGGCGTCGCCGACGCCGCCTTCCGCGAGCGCTTCGGCGTAACGCCGGAGGAGGCGTGCGGCGAGGCGATCCGCCACCACCTCGCCACGGGGCTGCTGGAGCGCGAGGGCGGCGTGACGCGGCTCTCGGACCGCGGGCTGCTGCTCGCCAACGAGATCTTCGTCGAGATGCTGCCGGACGACGAGCCCGAGCCGGCCGCCGTGCCCGCCGCCTCGGCGCCGCGCCCCTCGACGCACGGCCCCTCGGCGTACGCCCACTCGGCGCCCCAGGGGTAGCGGGTGGCGGTCGAGGTCTATCGCTGCGAGCACTGCGGTCGCGAGGTGCTCGTGCGCCGGCGCCCGCTCCCCGGCGAGCCGCCCCTCTCGGACGCCGAGCTGCGCCGGCGCCTGGAGGAGGAGCTGCGCCCGGCCGCGCGCGGCCGCCCTGCCCGCCCAGATGCCGCCACGCGGCTGCGCGACGACATCTGGCTCGCGATCGCGGACGGCCGCCAGACGCCGATCCCGCGCGACAAGCTCCCCGGGCGCTGCCCGGCGTGCGGCGCCGAGACCTCGTTCGCCGTTTCGCGCGTCATCGAGGGCTAGCGCCGTGTTCGTCGTCGGCACCGCCGGCCACGTCGACCACGGCAAGTCGGCGCTCGTCGAGGCGCTGACCGGCACGCACCCCGACCGCCTGCGCGAGGAGCGCGAGCGCGGCCTCACCATCGAGCTCGGCTTCGCGTGGCTCACGCTGCCGTCGGGCCGCGAGGTGTCGATCGTCGACGTGCCGGGCCACGTCCGCTTCGTGCGCCACATGCTCGCGGGCGTCGGCGCCATCGACCTCGCGCTGCTGGTGGTCGCGGCCGACGAGGGGATCATGCCGCAGACCCGCGAGCACCTGGAGATCCTCGACCTGCTAGAGGTGCCGCGCGGCGTCGTCGCGCTGACCAAGTGCGACCTCGTGGACGACGAGGAGTGGCTGGCGCTCGTCGAGGAGGTGGTGGCGGAGCTGCTGGCGCCCACGAGACTCGCCGACGCGCCGCTGGTGCGCGTCTCGTCGGTCGCGGGGAGCGGTCTCGAGGAGCTGACGGCCGCGCTCGACGCCGCGCTCGCGGAGGCGCCGCCCCCGCGCGACATCGGCCGCCCGCGCCTCGGCGTGGACCGCGTCTTCACGATGTCGGGCTTCGGCACGGTGGTCACGGGGACGCTGCTCGACGGCCGGCTCGCCGTCGGCGACGCGGTGGAGGCGGTGCCGGGCGGCCCGCAGGCGCGCATCCGCGGGCTGCAGACGCACCGCCACGAGCTGCAGGAGGCCGAGCCGGGGAGCCGCGTGGCGGTCAACCTCGCGGGGGTCGCCACGGAGCGGCTGCGGCGCGGGCAGGTGCTGGCGCCGCCCGGCCGGCTGGCGGCGACGCGCACGCTCGACGCGCGGGTGCGCGCGCTCGCCGAGCGGCCGCTGCGGCACAACCTGCGCGTCGCCGTGCACGTCGGCGCGGACGAGGTGCAGGGCCGGGTGCGCGTGCTGGGCGCGGAGCAGATCGCGGCAGGCGAGGAGGGCTGGTGCCAGCTGCTGCTGACCGAGCCCGTCGCCGCCGCCGAGGGCGACCTCTTCGTGCTGCGCGTCTCGGACCGCACCGTCGCGGGCGGACGCGTCGTCGCCCTCGACGCGCCGCGCCATCGACGCACCGACGCGCGCGTGCTGGAGCGGTTGGCCGCGCAGGCGCAGGGCACGCCCGCGAGCCGCGTGCTGGCGGCGCTGGAGCGCGTGGAGCCGGCGACGCGCGCCCAGCTCGCGGCGGCCGTCGAGCTGCCGGCCGACGAGCGCGAGCAGGCGCTGACCGCGCTGCTCGCGGGCGGCGAGGCGCGCGAGCTGCCGGTCGCGAGCGCGGAGCCGCTGCTGCTCTCCGGGGCGGGGGTCGAGCGGCTGCTCGACCGTGCGCGACGCGCGCTTCACGGCTACCGCGCCGAGCACCCGCTGCGCTTCGCGATGCCGCGCGAGAAGCTGCGCGGGCGGCTGGAGCTGGGCCCGCGCGAGTTCGCGGCGCTGCTGCCGGCGCTCGTCCCGCCGCTCGTGGAGCGCGCGGGCGGCCTCGCCACCGAGGGCTGGGAGCCGCGCCCGACGGCGGCGCAGCGACGCCGGCTGGACGAGGCGGCGGCGGCTGTCGCGGCCTCGGGGATGGCGCCCCCGCGCCTCGACCTCGACGTCGAGGAGCTGGCCTACCTCGAGGGGTCCGGCGCGGCCGTCGACTGCGGCGACGGCGTGCTGCTCGCACGCGCGGCCTTCGAGGAGGCGCAGCGCGCGATCGCCGAGCTGATCCGCGAGCAGGGGCCGGTGACGCTGGCGCAGGCGCGCGACAGCCTGGGCACGAACCGCCGCGCGGCGCAGGCGTTGCTGGAGACGCTCGACCGCCGCCGCGTGACGCGCCGCGCCGGCGAGGCGCGCGTCCTCGTCGAGGGCGCGCAAGAGGGCTAGGCGCGAGCGAGGGACAGGCGCACCCGGCCGGTCGAGCCGTGTGGCGTCTGGTGCAGGGCACCGGCGCGCCGACCCTCCAGGTGAACGCCCGCGGAGGGAGGCGCCCGTGACCCGTCGCGGTGGGCGAGTCGCAGCGCTCGCTGTCGTCCTGGCACTCGTCGCCCTGGGCAGCGCCGCGGCGATCGCCTTCGCGTGGCCGAGCGACGCACAGCTGCCGCGCCGCGGCGTCGCCGTCTACGGAGCCTGCCTCGCCGTCCGCAATCACCCCTTGTCGCGCGCTGCTAGGATGGCGCGCGCGAAAAGGGGGACACGATGCCGATCGTCCTGAACGTGAAGCGACCGCAGCCCGAGGTCATCATGCACGTTTCGGGATGTGCATCCGTCGATCACGCCCACCTCTGGGAGGGTCGCATGGAGTCGGAGGACTACAGCCTTCCCGACCCCGCACGCAACAACGTCTGGGTTCGGGTACCGCCGGGCACGCAAGCTAGCGAGCTTGCTGACCGTGTTGGCCCGCTCTTCTTCCCGAACAAGACGAAACGGGAGCGGAACTGGACGGTGCACCGCCATACCTGCATGTAGCGGGGCGCGCTAGGCGGCAGGGCTCGCGCGGCGGGCGCCGCCGAGGGCGCGCGGCAGGCGGGCGCGCAGCGCGCCGAAGTCGCCCGCCTCCCACGACACCAGCAGCTGCGCCGCGATCGCGATGCTGGAGTAGGTGCCGGCGATCACGCCGACCAGGATCACCAGCAGGAACTCCTGGATCGTGACGCCGCCCAGGAACAGCAGCGCGCACACCGTCAGCAGCAGCGTCAGCGACGTGTTCAGCGAGCGCGCCATCGTCTCCACCAGCGCGGTGTTCACGGTCTCGCCGAAGGGGGCGTCGGGCGCGCGCTGCACGTTCTCGCGGATGCGGTCGAAGACCACGATCGAGTCGTGGACGGAGAAGCCGATCACGGTCAGCAGCCCCGTCACGAACATCAGGTTGATCTCGGTGCCGAAGAGCTTGCCGAAGAGCGAGAACGCGCCCAGCACGATGATCACGTCGTGGGCGAGGGCGACGATGGCGGCGCCCGCGTAGCGCAGCGGCGACGGCATCGAGGAGAAGGCGAACGCGACGTAGCCCATGATGAACAGCGCCGCCACCACCACCGCCACCGTCGCGTTGCGAACCGCCACGCGCGAGACGACCGCCGAGACGCTGTCGAACTCCAGCACCTCGAAGGCGCCGAAGCGCGCCGCCAGCTCCGCCTCGATCACGGAGCGCTCGCCGAGGTCGAGCGGCTCCGTCTCCTCGACGGGCACCTCGATCGGCGCAAAGTCGTGGGTGTCGGCGCGCAGCAGATAGCCGAGGTCGTCGCCCACAAGCACCTGCAGCACGGCGCCGCCGGCGCCGGCGCATTCGGGGTGATCCGCGACCACCTCGGCGGCCGTGCCCGCCGGCAGCTCCGCCACGAGGCCGCCGAGCTCGCAGACGCTCCCCTGGAAAGGCCGGCGCAACAGCACCACCGCCCCCGGCGGCGCGTTCTCTGCGCCCAGCGTGACGGTGGCGATCGGCTCGAGCGGGGCGGGGCCGATCGGCGGCGGGGTCGCCGCCGGGGGCGCCGGCGAGATGAACGCCTCGTCCGGCACCTCCAGCTCGCGGGTGCGGATCAGGAACTCGCGGTCGGCGGTCGACTGGATGCGCGCCTCGTCATGGCCGAGCCCGGCGTAGGCGTCGCGAACCGCCGCCTGGTCGACGGGCTGCGCGAAGCGGATCAGCGCCGTCGTGCCCGAGGTGAACTCGATGCCGGGCCGCAGCGACGGCGGGATCGCGAGCAGCAGCAGCGAGAGGAGCACGACGCCGCCGCTCCCGAGGAAGAACCAGCGGCGGCGGCCGACGAGATCGAGGTGCTCGAAGCGCATCAGGCGCCCGCCCCCGGGCCGCCCGTGGGCCCGACGTCCCCGCGCGCGGGCTCGCGATGCCCGGCGGAGCCGCCGGCGGCGCGCAGCGTGGGGCGCGCGTCCGCGAAGATCCAGTCGTAGCGGCGCGCCAGCGGCGTCCCCACCAGCAGCCGCAGCAGCGCGCGCGAGACGACGATCGCGCTGAACATCGAGACCAGCACGCCGATCGCGAGTGTCACCGCGAAGCCCTGCACCAGCGGCGCGTTGAAGGCGCCGAGCCCCGGCAGATCCACGCCGCCGCCCAGCGAGAAGAGGATGCCGCAGGTGATCAGCGTGGCGACGTTGGAGTCGCGGATCGAGGGCCAGGCGCGGCGGAAGCCCGCATCGATCGCCTGCGAGTAGGCGCGGCCCGAGCGCAGCTCCTCCTTCATCCGCTCGAAGATCAGGATGTTCGCGTCCACCGCCATGCCCACCGAGAGCACGAAGGCGCCGAGCCCCGCCAGCGTCAGCGTGACCGGGACCAGCTTGAACACCGCCAGCGTGAGCACCGTGTAGACGCCCAGCGCGACCGCCGCCAGCACGCCCGGCACGCGGTAGTAGAGGATCATGAACAGCACGACCAGCAGCAGCCCGATCTCTCCGGCCAGCACTGAGCGCCGGACCGAGTCATCGCCCAGCGTTGCGTCGACGTTCTGCTCCTGCAGCACGCTGAGCTCCAGCGGCAGGGCGCCCGCATTGAGCTGCACCACGAGCTCGCGCGCCCGGTCGAGCGGCAGGTTGGTGATGCTGCCGCGATCGGTGATCACCGCCTGCACCGTCGCGATCGAGAGCACCTCGTCGTCCAGGAAGATGCCGAGCCCCTGCCCGCGGAGCCGGGTCGTCACCTGCTCCGAGAGCTCGGGGCCGTCGCCGCGCCACTCGAAGGCGACGAGCGGGTTGCCGATCGAGTCCGCGCTGACGAAGGCATTGGCGCGCAGGAAGCGGCCGGTCAGCGCGACCGGCTTGCCGTCGATGGTGCCGAAGGCCTGCACGAACTGGCCCGTCGAGTCGCAGGGCGGGCCGGCGCCCTCCGTCACGGTGGCCGGCTGGCAGAAGCGCAGCAGCGCGGTGCGCCCCAGGAGGTTGCGCGCCTCCTCGGTGGTCAGGCCGGGGAGCTGCACGGAGATGTCCTGGTCGCCCTGGCGCGTGATCTCCGACTCGGCGACGCCCGCGCCGTCGACGCGGCGGCGCAGCACCGTGATCGTGCCGTCGAGCGCGTCGTCGAGGTTGCCGTCGAAGTCGTCGGGGACGCTGGCGCGCAGCAGCAGCCGCGTGCCGCCCTGCAGGTCGAGGCCCAGCCGCATCTCCTCGCGCTCGAAGCCGCCGATGCTGATGCCGCGCCCCTCGGGCCACGGGATGCCCGAGGGCAGGAAGCGGTCGGGCTCGTGCGGCCAGATGATCACCAGCGCCGCTGCGGAGAGCAGCGCCACCGCCAGCAGCCCGGCGTTCGCGCGCAGGCGCCGCACGCGCTACTCCGCCTCGCCCGCGGGGCCGGCGCCGGTGGTGCGAGTCTCGGCCCCCTCGGAGACGGGGGCGTCGGGCGCGCGGGCGGCGGCCTCGGCGGCGCGCTCGCTCACCTTCTCGATCGCGTGCGGGGTGGCGCGCAGCACCACGCCGGGCGCCGCCTCCAGCAGGATCAGCATCGGCCCGTCGTCCTGCGTGCGGATCTCGCGCACCCGCGCGTAGAAGCCGCCGGTCGTCAGCACCTCGTCGCCCTCGGCGAGCCCCGCGATGTCGCGACGCTGCCGGCGCTGCTGCGCGATCACGGGCCGCAGCAGGATGAAGTAGAAGGCGAAGACGACCACGGTGAGCGCGAGGACGACGTCCACTACTCGTCGCCCCCGCTGTCACCGGAATCGGCGCTGGCCCCGCCACTCGCGCCGTCGGCGTCGCCACCCGCCGCGGCGCGCTCCGCCTCGCGCTCCTCGTCGGCCGCGCGCGCCTCCGCCCAGTCGCGGCCCTCGAGCTTGGTGAGCCGCTCGTCGGCGCCGAGCCGGTCGACGTAGAGCAGGCCGTTCACGTGGTCGACCTCGTGCTCCAGCGCCTGCGCGAGGAGGCTGTCCTGCTCCTCGAGGCGGAGGGCGTCGCCGTGCGCGTCGAGCGCCTCGACCACCACCCGCTCGGAGCGGGTCGGCGCGCCGCGGTAGCCGGGGAGGGAGAGGCAGCCCTCGCCCTCGGCGCGGCGCTCGCCGTGGCGCTCGACGACCTCGGGGTTGACGAGGGCGAACGGCTCCTCGCCGGGCAGGCCCAGCACCACGACGCGCAGCCCGACGCCGATCTGCGGCGCCGCGAGCCCTACGCCCTGCGCGGCCTCCATCGACTCGATCATGTCGTCGATCAGCCGGCGCACGGCGTCGTCGACGGTGCGCACGCGCCGCGCGGGCAGCCGCAGCACGGGGTCGCCGAGGTAGCGGATGGGGCGAATCGTCACGCGGCTCCTCGGGGCCCGGCGGCGGGAGTCGGGCGCGATTGTACCCGGGCGCCCGGCTTCGGTCTGCGCGCGCCCTCGTCCCCGCACGACGCGGCGCGCGCGTCCCCGACGCCGGATCCGCTCGCGCGGTCGCCGCCGAGGAGCGACGGCATGCCGCCGCTACCAACCGCGCCGCCGGAACGCGCCCGGCTAGCTGTAGTTCCCACGTAGGTTGTTGACAGGATGAGGGGCCTCGCCCGCTGCTGTGTGTGACAGCACGGCAGTAGCGAGGAGAGGACACCCTCATGGCCCATCGTAACGCGCGGCTGACGCCGCTGACCCGACTCGAGCTCGTGCGGGAAGTGGACGCCGGCTGGCCCCAGGCTGAGGTCGCTCGCCACTTCCGCGTCTCCCGCCACACCGTTGCCAAGTGGCTGGGGCGCTTCCGGGCGGAGGGAGCGGCAGGGCTCGAGGACCGCAGCTCCGCCCCGCGCGCGCATCCCCGGCGCACGCCGCCCGAGCTGGAGCGACGCATCTGCGCCGTGCGACGCACGCAGGGATTCGGGCCGCATCGCATCCAGTGGGCGCTCGGGGTCGCCCGCTCCACGGTCTACGCCGTGCTGCGGCGCCGCGGCCTCAACCGGCTCGACCGCCTGCACCGCGTCACCCGGGAGCCGGTCCGCTACGAGCACGACGCCCCCGGCGACCTGCTGCATCTCGACGTGAAGAAGCTCGGGCGCGTCCCCGAGGGCGGCGGCAAGCGAATGGCGCCTGGCTTCGCCGAGACGCGCTCCGGGCCGCATTCGCGGCGTTCGCTGGGGCTGGAGTACCTACACGTCGCCGTCGACGACCACAGCCGTTACGCCTACGTCTCCGTCCTGCCCGACGAGCGTGGCGCGAGCTGCGCCGCCTTCCTCGAGCAGGCGCTCGCGGCCTTCCGCCGGCGTGGCGTGCGCGTGCGCCGGGTCCTGACCGACAACGCGAAGGCCTACACCGTCGCCCGCAGCTTCCACGGCGCCGCCGCTGCCGCAGACGTGCGGCTGTCGCACACGCGGCCCTACCGCCCGCAGACGAACGGCAAAGCCGAGCGTTTCATCCAGATCCTGCAGAACGAGTGGACCTACGCCAGCCCCTACCGCTCCAACGCCGAGCGGCTGCGCCAGCTCCCACGCTGGCTCTACCGCTACAATCACCGCCGACCGCACGGCGGCGTCGGCGGGGCCGTCCCCGCCTCCCGCCTGTGAACAACCTTCCTGGGTAGTACAGCTAGTCCACGCTCACCGGGTCGATGTCGATGCTCCAGCCCGGCGGCAGCTCCAGCGGGCGCAGCAGCTCGGCGGGGTCGTCGGCCTTCACGACGAGCGACCAGCGGTGGCGGCCGCGCAGCCGGCCGAGGCGGGGTCGCAGCGGGCCCAGCACCTCGACGTTCGGCTGCCCCGCCGCGAGCGCGCGCAGCTCCTGCGCCACGCGCGCCGCCTCCTCGGCGCCGTAAGCGGGGCGCGGGTGCGCGAAGAGCAGCCGGGCGAGGCGGCGGAACGGCGGGTAGTCGTGCGCGGCGCGCCACGGCAGCTCCTGCTCCAGGAAGCCGTCCACGTCGCCCGCGGCCGCCGCCAGCACCGCCCGGTCCTCCGGCTGGAGCGTCTGGATCAGCACGCGCCCCGGCCGCTCGGCGCGACCGGCGCGGCCCGACACCTGCACGAGCAGCTGCACCGTGCGCTCGCGCGAGCGGAAGTCGCCCTCGCGCAGGGTGTAGTCCGCGAGCACGACCCCGACGAGCGTCACCGCCGGGAGGTCGAGGCCCTTCGCCACCATCTGCGTGCCGACCAGCACGTCCACCTCCTGGCGCAGGAAGCGGCCGAGGATCGCCTCGTGCTGCTCGCGTCGGCGCGCCGTGTCGCGGTCCCAGCGCGCGACGCGCGCCGAGGGGTAGAGCCGCCGCACCTCGCGCTCCACCTGCTGCGTGCCCGCGCGCGCGGGCCGCAGCGTGCCGCCGCACTGCGCGCACGCCGCGGGCAGCGCCCGCCGCCTGCCGCACTGGTGGCAGACGAGGAGCTGGAGCCCCGAGCCGCGCCCGCCTCCCCCGGGCGCTCCCCCCGTGGTGGGCGCGCCGCCCGCCGCTCGGGGGTCCGCCGCGGCCGCCTCGCCGCGCGCGTGCAGCGCGAGCGAGACATCGCACGATGGGCACGCGGGCGAGTGGCCACGCGGGCAGAGCAGGAAGCCCGCCAGCCCTCGGCGGTTGAGGAAGAGGATCGCCTGCTCGTCGCGGTCGAGCGTCTCGCCGAGCGCCAGCACGAGCTGCTCCGAGAACAGCGAGCGCGAGCCGCGCATGTCGACCACCTCGACCTCGGGCAGGTCGTCGGAGGGCCAGACGGTGACGCCGCCGCCGGGCTGCGGGACGGGGCGCACCCGGCGCGGCAGGTCGACGCGCTCCAGCTCGCCCGACGCCGCGGCGTACCACTGCTCCGCCGAGGGTGTCGCCGTCCCCAGCACGAGCGCCGCGCCCGTCAGCTCGCAGAGCCGTCGCGCCACGTCGCGCGCGTCGTAGCGCGGCGCCGGGTCCTGCTGCTTGTAGGTCCACTCGTGCGCCTCGTCGATCACGACCAGGCCGAGGTCGGGCACCGGCGCGAAGATCGCCGAGCGCGAGCCGATCACCACGTCGTAGCGCCCCTCGGCGGCGGCATGCCACTCGTCGAAGGCCTCGCCCAGCGAGAGCCCCGAGTGCAGCACGCCGACGCGCCCGGGGAAGCGCTCCGCGAAGCGGCGCACGGTCTGCGGCGTGAGCGCGATCTCCGGCACCAGCACGATGCCGCGGCGCCCGTGCTCGACGGCGTGCTGCAGCGCGTCGAGGTAGACCTCCGTCTTGCCCGAGCCGGTGACGCCCGCGACCAGCAGCGCCGAGCCCTCGCCCCCGCCCGTCTGCGCGCGATCGATGGCGGCGCGGGCGCGCGCCGCCGCGATGCGCTGCTCGCCGATGAGCTCGGGGGGCGGGCGGCGCAGCGTCGAGAGCCCCGCGAGCGGATCGCGGCGCTCGAGCACCTCCTCGACGGCGACGAGCCCGTCGGTTTCGAGCCGCTCGACGGCCGCGCGCGCGCCGGAGCCGAGCTCGCGCGCGAGGCCCGCCACCGGCGCCACCGGCTCGTGCCCCTCCTCGGCGGCGACGGCGAGCCGCTCCAGCAGCTCCGCGGCCGCCTGCTCGGCGCGGGTGCGCGAGAGCAGGCGCACCTCGAGCTCGGCGCGCTCGCGCGAGATCGCGAGGCGCAGCGCCCGCGGCGCGCCGCTGCTGCTCGCTTCGGCAGGATCGGCGGTCGCCTCGGGGGCCTCGGCAGGAGCGGCGTCCCGCTCGGCGACGGCGCCCCCGTCGTGCGGCGACGCGGCTGTCGCCTCGTGCAGCACGGCCGGCGCATCGGCGGGAGCGGCGCCGGGCGCCGTGTCGGGCGCACCGTCGACGGGCGGCGGCGCCTCCTCCAGCAGCCCGTCGCTGACCAGCGTCTCGACCGCCGGCGCGCCGCGCGCGATGCGCCCCAGCTCGGCGGCGGGGAGCGGCCCCTCCGCCGCGAGCAGCGCCCGCAGCGCCCGCGCGCGCCGTGACGCGCGCCGGCCCTCGATCGCCGCGGCGGCCGCGCGCGCCCGCTCGGGCGGCACGCGCAGCCGCACCACCTCGGCGACGCGGGCGCGGCCGCGCGGGCGCGAGAGCTGGTAGCGCCGCTCCGCGAGGCCGCGCCGCACGAGCCCCGCCAGCGCCGGCTCGAAGCCGCGCGCGCCCAGCTCCGCGCGCAGCTCGTCGGCATCGCGCGGCTGCTCGCCCAGCAGCGCGTAGAGCCGCGCCTGCCGCTCGGGCAGCTCGTCGACGCTCGGCGCCCCGCCCGCGTCACTCGACGCCCCGTCTCCGTCGCTCGGCGTCGGCGAGGCGCGAGCGACGAGGGTGTGCGGCCGCTCGCCCGCGCCCGGCGGCAGCATCAGCGCGTGCGACTCCCACGGGGGCGCGAGGTAGCGATCGGCGATCCAGCGCGCGAGCACGAGCCGCTCGGGCGCGATCACGGGCGCGCCCTGAAGCGGCGGGTCGACGGGCCGCGTCTCGCCGGCGTAGCCGGGGAGGTCGACCGGGCCCTCGACCACGACGCCCTGCAGCGTGCGCGCGCCGAAGGGGACGTGGAGCACCTCGCCGGCGCGTGCCTCGCGGCCGGGCGGGAGGTGATAGGTGAAGGTCATGGAGGTCGGGCGGCCCGAGTTCACGGCGACGCGGACATAGCGTCGCCGAGGCCGCACCTCGGGCGCGACGATGGGGGGCTCGCCCTCGGGCGCCTCGTTCACCCGCCGATGATAGGCGCGCGACGCCGCCGACCGAGGCCGGCGACGTCGTGGGGGGATGGCGAGCGACGCGCGCGACGCGGCGACGCAGCGCCTGGGGGAGGGGGCGAGCGGGAACCCGGAGCTAGGAGGTCGGCGCCGTGCGGCGCGCCTCCTTGACGCGGGCGGCGCGTCCGGTGCGGCCACGCAGATAGTAGAGGCGCGAGCGGCGGACGCGGCCGCGTCGCACGACCTCCACCTTCTCCACGCGCCGCGAGGAGAGCGGAAAGCTGCGCTCGACGCCCACGCCCGAGGCGATGCGGCGCACGGTGAAGCTGCCGCCGGCGCCCTTGGTCACGCGCAGCACCACGCCCTCGTAGGGCTGGATGCGCTCGCGCTCGCCCTCGACGACGCGCACGGAGACGCGGATGGTGTCGCCGGCGCCGAACTCCGGGATCGCGGCGTTGCGCGGCGGGGCGAGCTCCCGCAGGTCGATGCTGGGCATGGCGTCGGCTCCCCGGACTCGGTCGGTCGGCGTCTCGGCGCTCGCCCGTCATGCTCGGTGGTCGCGCGACGGCTGGCGCGCGGGAGAGCCGAAAGTCTAGCGGGCGCCCCGCGCAGCGTCGAGGCAGAGTGGCGCAGTGTGCGTGACGCCGCTCGTGCCGCGCTCGCGACCGCTACGCGGGCTCGCGGCCCTCGAGCGCCGCCGGCGGCTCGTCGAGCGTCGCGCGCTCCTGCTCCGTCAGCGCGGCGCCCGCCAGCAGATCGGGGCGGCGCGCGCGTGTGCGCAGCAGCCGCTGCTCGCGGCGCCAGCGCGCGACCTCGGCGTGGTGGCCGGAGAGCAGCACCTCGGGCGCCTCCCAGCCGCGGAACTCGCGAGGCCTCGTGTACTGCGGGTACTCGAGCAACCCCTCGTCGAAGGACTCCTCGTCCAGCGACTCCTCGCCGCCCAGCACGCCGGGGATACGGCGCGCGACCGCGTCGATCAGCAGCAGCGCGGGGATCTCGCCGCCGGAGAGCACGACGTCGGCGACGCTCACCTCGTGGTCGACGAGGTGCTCGCGCACCCGCTCGTCCACGCCCTCGTAGCGGCCGCAGATCAGCAGCAGCCGCGGCAGCTCGGCGAGCTCGACGGCGAGCGCGGCGTCGAGGGGCCGCCCCTGCGGCGTCAGCAGCACGACCTCCGCCGCGGGCTCCGCCAGCGGCTGGATCGCCTCGACGGCGGCGAACAGCGGCTCCGGGCGCATCACCATCCCCGGCCCGCCACCGAAGGGGTAGTCGTCGACCGAGCGGTGCCGCCCGAGCCCCCACTCGCGCAGGTCGTGGATCGCGATGTCGAGCAGCCCGGCCTCGCGCGCCCGCCCGAGGATCGTCTCCTGGAGCGGCGCCTCGACGATGCGCGGGAAGAGCGTGAGGACATCGATGCGCACGGGCGGCTAGCCCGACTCGGCGCTGGGCGGCGTCGCGAGGTCGGCGTGCGTCGAGTCGTCGCCGGCGCTCGCCTCGCCCGCGGCCCCACTCGCGGAGGGGCCCGCGAGCTGCGAGCAGGCGTGGGGGAGCGCGGCGAGCACCGCCTCGATGCTCTCGCGCGCGCCGCGCTCGCTGCCCGGGAGGTTCAGTATAAGCGTGCGGCCGCGCACCCCGGCGAGGCCGCGCGAGAGCGCAGCGAACGGCGTGGAGGCGCGGCCGGCGGCGCGCATCGCCTCGGCGAGTCCCGGCACCTCGTAGTCGAGGACGGCCGCCGTCGCCTGCGGCGTGCGGTCGCGGGCGGCGAGCCCCGTGCCGCCCGCCGTCACCACGAGCGCGAGCATCGCCTCGTCGGCCCAGCGGCGCAGCAGCGCGGCGAGCTGCTCGGGCTCGTCGGGGAGCAGCGCGCGTTCGGCGACCTCGAAGCCCGCGCCCGCCAGGGCCGCGGCCACGGCGGGGCCCGCGGTGTCCTCGCGCTCCCCGCGCGCACCCGCGTCTGACACCGTCAGCACCCCGGCCCGCAGCGCCATCGCCCGCCCCTCGTGCGAGGACTCGCTCGGCCCTCGCTCGCCCCTGTCTCGCGACGCGCTCACGGTGCGCCCGATCGCAGCGGCCGGGCAAGCGAGCGCGGCCCGCCGCGGCCGCCGGGCGCCGGGCTGCGGGGGGAGCGAGGTCTCGCAAGAGACGAGCGCGGGGGGTGGTTGTGGGGGGCTTTGAACAAAATCTCGCGGCTGCGCAGAAAAGCGGCCGCCTGCACAAGAAGGGCGGTGAGCGGTGACCGACGAGGCGAGGGGCCCAGAGGTCTACGTGAAGGGGGGAGGACGGCAGCCTCCACCCGGTCGAGGTGCCGGGCTGGATCGCACAGCGCGCGGAAGTCTACCGCTGGCTGCGTCAGCGAGGGCTGGAGCCTGACGATATCAGATTCCTGGGGTCGGACGCTGCAAGCGTCTAGTTGGTGGTCTGTGCCTCTCGAACGGCGGCGTAGATGGTCTTGAACGCCTCTGCGAAAGCTTCGGCGCGCTGCGCCATGTCCCACCCGCCGGGTAAGAACGTCGCGCCCTTTGCTAGCTCCAGAGCCGCAAATGTTGCGGCGACTGGCATGCTCTCCGTCGAATACCCCTCTGCCATTGTTGTATCTCCTAGTCCACGTTCTCAGGCAGGTCGGACTGACCAACATCTGGCGGGTCGGGGTCGAAGTGCCTCGCCATGCGCTCGGTGCGTAGGTCGGTCTGCGTCACTCGCCGCCGCAACTCCGCGCCGTCGTCCCGCAGCTCAGCACGCAGCCCCGCGATCTCAGCGTTCTGCTCGTCAACCCGCGTGGCTAGCTCGCGTACCTCTTGCTCTAGGTCAGCGGTGCGGTTCGGCGGCAGCACGATCGGGAAGTCGATCGGCGGGATGCTCGGCGTCAGCTTCTCTTGAGCGCGCTTCACGTCCTCAGCGGCGGCCAGCATTCCGGCGATCTCTGCCGATGTGGGTAGCGACACCCGAGACACTTCTTCAGCGCAGCGACGCGATCTGGCGGCGAGACTCTTCAACGAGCTTCACGGTGGGCGAGTTCACGAGGCTGTCGAAGGCTCGCCTCTGTTCCTCTGCGAACGAGGTCATCGCGACCAGCTCATTGAAGGGAATCTTGGAGACGAGTGACTCCATCTCGCGCGCAGCGCAAGCGGCAGCCGCGAAGTCATCTTCGAGCATTGCGTTCTCCTCTGGGGGGCGGCGGCCGGATTGCTGGCTGGCGTGGCGGTCGTCGCCCCTGCTCTCCTACTTCTTCGTCTGGCGCTCCCGGTCCCAATACGGGCTCTTGCACTTCGGGCAGATCACCGGGCGCTGGTCACTCCGAGGCACCCACGTGTGCTCGCAGCGAGCGCACGCGTAACCCCTGAGCGTCACCTTCGGCATGGGCGGCCTCCTCCGGTGCACCTAACAGGTTATACCTAGTAGGTGCCGGGGACAACGGCCGCGGCACCGAAGAAGCGGATCGATCGCGTGCCTCCGGAGTGCCAGGTGCTGTCGATGGGCCGGTTGTGGGCTGGTGGGGCGTGTGGTAGCGTGCCGGGGCCGTTGTGGGGAGAGATGGGGTATCCGCCCTGCTCCGCACGGCCAGCGGGGGCTGCGTTGTACTTTTTCGGCTCCTTCGAGCACGCCGTCGACGAACGAGGCCGGGTGGCCGTCCCGGCCCGCTACCGCCACGCCCTCGCGGGGGGCGGGGTGCTGCGGGCCAGCGCCGACGGCTGCGTCGAGCTCTACACGCAGGAGGGCTTCGAGGCGGAGGTCCGCACCCGCCTCGGCGAGCACGCAAGCACGCGCGGCCTCGCCGGCCGCCGGGTGCGCCGCGGCTTCCTGCCCGGCGCCTTCATGGTCGAGCTCGATCGGCAGGGCCGCGTGCTGCTGCCGGCGCCCCTGCGCGAGGCCGCCGCCCTGGACGGTCGCGCGATCGTCGTCGGCTGCGGCGACTACGTGGAGCTGTGGAGCCCGGAGCGCTGGGAGCTAGAGGCCGGAGCGTCTACGATGGCCGACGGCGGGGGCGGGGTGGAAGAGTGACCGTGCCCCGTCGCCCTGCCCTTCACGGGGGGGGTGCGCTCCTCGCGTGCGCCCGCCGACGGCCTGCGCGGCGCATCGCCGCCCCTCCCGCTCCCCGGAGCGACCCGTGACCCCTCCCCTCGACGCCATCCATGAGCCCGTGATGCGGGGCGAGGTGCTGCGCCTCCTCGACGTGCGGGCCGGCGGGCGCTACATCGACGCCACCGTGGGCGCGGGCGGGCACGCGCGCGCCATCCTCGAGGCCGCGCCCGGCGTTCGTCTGCTGGGCGTCGACCGCGATCCGCAGGCGCTGGCCGTGGCCCGCGAGCGGCTCGCCCCCTTCGGCGAGGCCGTCGCGCTGCGGCACGGCCGCTTCGACGAGCTGCCCCGCATCGCCGCCGAGGCCGGCTTCGAGGCCGCCTGCGGCGTGCTCTTCGACCTCGGCGTCTCCTCGCTCCAGCTCGACGCGCCGGGGCGCGGCTTCTCCTTTCGCCGCGACGAGGCGCTGGACATGCGCATGGACCCGACGGCCAAGGGGCCGACCGCCGCCGACATCGCCAACGACTACGAAGAGCGGCAGCTCGCGAACGTGCTGCACGAGCTGGGGGAGGAGCGACGGAGCCGGGCGATCGCGCGGGCGGTGGTGGCGCGCCGCCCGCTACGCACGACGGGAGATCTCGTCACCGCCATCGAGCAGGCCGTGGGACCGGGCCGGGAACGTCATGGGAATATCCACCCCGCCACCCGGACGTTTCAGGCTTTGCGGATTGCCGTCAACCAGGAGCTATCGCTCCTGGACTCGGCGCTCCCTGGTGCCCACGGCCTGCTCGCTGACGGTGTCCGCCTCGTCGTGCTCTCCTTCCACTCGCTGGAGGACCGCGCGGTGAAGCGCTTCCTCCGCCGCGAGTCGACGGGCTGCCTCTGCCCGCCCCGCAGCCCCGCCTGCGTCTGCGACCACGTCGCGACGCTCGCCGAGCTGACCCGACGCCCGCTGCGCCCCTCCACCGCCGAGGTGGAGCGCAACCCGCGCGCCCGCTCCGCAAAGCTGCGCGCGGCGGAGCGGATTCTGGCGCAGGGAGCCGCGTGATGGCAACGCACCCGCGCGCCGCGCAGCTCGCCCCCCTGCCGCGCGTGCCGCTGGGCCGACCCGCGGCGGCGCGCCCCCGCCCCGCGGCCGGGCGCGCCCTCGCCGAGCGCGACGGGACGGAGCTCGCGCGCGGCGTGGTCTCGCGGCACGCGCTGGAGGAGGCGGGCGGCGTCGTGCGCTCACGCTGGCGCCGCGTGCCGCGGCTGCTGCTGCTCTCGTTGCTGCTGCTCGCCGTGGGCACGCTGGGCGTCTTCCAGGTGCTACAGACCAGCCGCCTCGCCGAGGTGGGCTACGAGCTGCGCACGCTGGAGGGCGAGCGCTCGCAGCTCGCGGCGGAGGTCCGGCTGCTGGAGGCGCGCGCCGCCGAGCTCGCGCGCGTCTCCGAGCTGGAGCAGCGCGCCGCCGCCGAGCTGGGCATGGCCGAGCCCGCGAGCACATTGCAGGTGGCCGTGGGCGTCCCGGCGCCCGGCACCATCCCGCTTCCCGAGCGCTTCGTGCCCCCCGTGGAGCAGCTGCCCGAGGTGCCGGCGCCGTGGTGGCGCCAGCTCATCGATCGGCTGCCCTAGGGCGCGGTGGGGGCGATCCGGAGAGGCGAGGAGCGAGCGCCGCCGGCGAGCCGGCGACGCGGGCAGGGAGGCCCGACCCCGCCATGAGCGACTCGCGATGAGCAGCGCACGGTGAACGACGCGCGGCCGGACCGCCTCACCTGGCGGCACCAGGTGCTGGTGCTGCTGCTGGTGGCGGGCGCGGCGGCGCTGCTGTGGCGCCTCGTCACGATCCAGGTGCTAGAGCACGACGGCTACCGGCAGCAGGCGGCGCTGCTGCACTACGGCGCCGCCGAGGTGCCGGCCCCGCGCGGCGCGATCGTCGAGGCCAACGGCTACCCGCTCGCCACCTCCATCGACACCTGGGACGTCTACCTCGACCGCTTCCTGTGGCGCGACCGCGAGCGCGCCTCGCTCGCCGCGGTCCGCCTGGGCGACGAGCTGAGCTTCGACGCCGACGCGATCTACGCGCTCGGGACGGAGGCGGAGCAGGGCGACGCGCTCCTCCTGCGCGACCTCGAGTACCTGCGCGGCCTCGCCATCGACCGCGCCGGCCTCTTCGGCGTGCGGCTCATCCCCTCCTCGGTGCGGGTCTACCCGGAGGGCGACGTGGCGGGGCAGCTGATCGGCCACGTCGGGCGGGATGACTCGGGGCTGTGGGGGGTGGAGGCGGACTACGACCACGTGCTGCGTGGGCGCGCCGGGATCGTCTCCGCGGAGCGCGACCTGCTGGGCCGCCCGATCGCCTTCGGCGCGCGCACGGAGCTCCCGCCCGAGGCCGGCGGCGAGGTGAAGCTCACCATCGATCGCTTCATCCAGCGCGCCGCCGAGCAGGAGCTGGCGCGCGCGCTTGAGAAGCACGAGGCGCCCTCGGGCTCGATCGTGGTCATGGACCCGCACACGGGAGCCGTGCTGGCGCTCGCCTCACAACCCGCGGTGCGGCTCTCCCGGGTCGACCTCAACAACCCGGCGCTCCCCGACCTGGTGCGCAACCGCGCGGTCACGGACCTCTACGAGCCGGGCTCGGTGCTGAAGACGCTGACGACGGCCGCCGCGATCGACCTCGGCCGCGTCACGACGCAGAGCACCTACATCGACACGGGCGAGGTCGAGGTCGGCGAGTACACGATCCGCAACTGGGATCTGCAGGCGCACGGCGAGGTGACCGTCACGGAGTTCCTGCAGCGCTCGCTCAACACGGGCGCGGTGTGGCTCTCCCAGCGCATCGGCGCGCGCCCCTTCTACGACTACCTGCACGCCTTCGGCCTAGGCGAGCCGACGCACGTGGGACTGGGCGGCGAGGCCGAGGGGCTGGTGCGCACGCCCGACGACGCGGACTGGTATCCGGTCGACCTCGCCACCAACGCCTACGGGCAGGGGCTCGCCGCGACGCCGCTGCAGGTGCTGACCGCCGTCAACGTCTTCGCCAATGGCGGGATGCTGATGCGGCCGTACGTCGTGTCGGACATCGTGACGGCGACGGAGGCGCGCCACTTCGAGCCCGTCGAGGTGCGGCGCGTCGTCTCGCCGCAGACCGCGCGCGTGATGGCGCGGCTCATGTTCGACGTGGTGGAGAGCGTGCCCTACCACGGCGCCCGCGTGGAGGGCTACGCCGTCGCCGGCAAGACCGGCACCACGCTCGTCTCGATCTCCACGGGCTACGACCTCGACACGACGATCGCCTCCTTCGCCGGCTTCCTGCCGTACGAGCAGCCGCGCATCTCAATCCTGATCAAGATCGACCAGCCCAGCGGCGAGCGGAACCTGGGCGGCGAGGTGGCCGCGCCGCTCTTCGCGGAGCTCGCGGCGCAGCTGATGGACTACCTGAACGTGCCGCGCAGCAACGCGCTGGTCGCGGCGCCGTGACGCCGCCTCGGCCCACTGACGAGGCGCCCCGCGTGGCGCCCGCGCTCGACGCGGCGTTCGTCGCCGCGGCGCTGGGCGAGAGCCTGGGCGGCAGCGAGGGCCCCGGCGCCGGCGCCGCGAGCGCCCCGTTCCGCCGCGCCGTGATCGACTCGCGGCAGGCGGGGCCCGGCGACCTCTTCGTCGCGCTGCCCGGCGAGCGCCACGACGGCCACGACTTCGCCGCGGAGGCCGTGCGCGCCGGCGCCGCGGGCGCCCTGCTCGCGCGCCCTGTCGAGGGCACGGAGGCGGCGGCGCGCTTCTACGTCGACGACCCGCTCGTGGCGCTGCAGCGGCTCGCGGCGGCGTGGCGGCGCGCGCTCCCGCAGACCACGGTGGTCGGCGTCACCGGCAACGTCGGCAAGACGACGACCAAGCTGATGGCCGCCAGCGTGCTGCGGTCATGCTACCGCGTGCACGCTTCCGAGAGCAACTACAACAACGAGATCGGCGTCCCGCTCTGCCTGCTGGAGCTCGACGCGGGCGTCGAGCGCGCGGTGATCGAGATGGGGATGTACACCACCGGCGAGATCGCCGAGCTGGCGCGCTGGGCGCAGCCGCGCACCGGCGTGGTGCTGAACGTGGGCCCGGTGCACCTGGAGCGCGCGGGCTCGATGGAGACGATCGCGCGCGCCAAGCGCGAGCTCGTCGAGGCGCTGCCGGGGGACGGCCACGCCGTCCTCAACGTGGACGACGAGCGCGTGCGCGACATGGCGGCGCACACGCGGGCGCGCGTCTGGCGCGTGGGCCTCGCCGCCGACGCCGATGTGCGCGCCACGGATCTCGCGAGCCACGGCGCGCGCGGCTTCGCGTTCACGCTCCGCGTCTCCGGCACCCTCGATGTCTCGGGCCTCGGCACCTCGGGCGACGCGCCCGCCAGCGAGCGGCGCGTGCACGTCCCGGCGCCCGGCGCCCACCTCGTCACCAACGTCCTCGCCGCGGCCGCCGTGGGGCTGGCCGAGGGGCTGACGCTGGACGAGGTGGCGTGCGCGCTCGGCCGGCTCGCGCCGGGGCTGCGGCTGCGCGTGCGCGAGCTCGCGGGCGGCGTAACGCTGATCGACGACAGCTACAACGCGAGCCCCGCTTCGACGCTGGCCGCCCTTGATCTGCTCGCCGAGCTGCCCGGCCGCAGGCTGGCGCTGCTGGGCGACATGCGCGAGCTGGGCGATCTCTCGGCCGAGTCGCACCGGCAGGTCGGCCGGCGCGCCGCCGAGCTGGCGGACGTGCTCTACACCATGGGCGATCTGGGCCGCGCGATCGGCGAGGCGGCGCTGGACGCGGGCGCGGCGCCCGAGGCGGTGCGCCACCTCGACTCCACGCAGGAGGCGGCGACGGCGCTCCGCGAGGAGCTGCGGCCGGGCGACGCGCTGCTGGTGAAGGGCTCGCGCGCGCTGGCGCTGGAGCGCGTGGTCGCGGCGCTCGACGGAGCCGCCGCCGAGGGTGACGCCGCCCCCGCTCGCGCGGCCGCCCGGGCCGGCGACGCCGAGGGCGAAGGAAAGGCCGCGCCGTGATCTACTCGCTGCTGGTGGGCGGCTCCGCGTTCATCTTCTCGCTGCTGGTGGGGCGCTCCGTGATCCGCTTCCTGAGCGAGCGCCGCCTCGGCAAGTCGATCTCGGAGGAGGGGCCGTCGACGCACGCCTCGAAGGCCGGCACGCCCACGATGGGCGGGTTGCTGATCTTCGGCACGGTCGCCGTCATCACCGTGCCGACGAACCTCACCGACCTCATCCCCTCCTTCCTCGACGAGGGCGGGGCGCGCGGCTCGATCCTGCTGCCGCTCGGCGTCGTCGTCTCGGCGATGCTCGTGGGCGCGCTCGACGACGCGGGGACGCTCGTGGGGCGGACGCAGCGCGGCCTGCCGTGGCGGCTCAAGCTCGGCTTCCTGCTCGCGCTTTCTCTCGGCGTGGCGCTCGTGCTCTTCTACGGGCTGGAGGCGCGCAGCATCCACGTGCCGTGGGCGGGCCAGTACGAGATGATCGGCCTGCTCTACATCCCGATCGCGATGGCGGCCGTCATCGGCACCACCAGCGCCGTCGCGATCACGGACGGGCTGGACGGGCTGCTGGGCGGCACGGCGGCGCTCGCCTTCGCGGCCTACGCGGTGATCGCCTTCGTACAGGGGCAGGAGTTCCTCGCCACCTTCTCGTTCACGGTCGTGGGGGCGCTGCTGGGCTTCCTCTGGTTCAACTCGCACCCCGCGAGCCTGTTTATGGGCGACACCGGCGCGCTCCCGCTGGGCGCCTCGCTCGCGACGGTGGCGCTGATGACGGGGCACTGGCTGCTGCTGCCGATCGTCGGCGTGGTCTTCGTCGCCGAGGCGGCCTCCACGCTGATGCAGATCGCCTACTTCCAGACGACCGGCGGGCGGCGGCTCTTACGCATGACGCCGATCCACCACCATTTCGAGCTGATCGGCTGGAGCGAGCCGCAAGTCGTGATGCGGCTGTGGCTGATCGGGGTCTCCGGCGCGATGGTCGGCGTCGCGTTGGCCCTCTCGGTGTGATATACCGTGCGACTAACATCGGCTAAGGCGCGATGACGCTTCTGCAGAACTTTCGAGGACGGCACGTCACCGTCGTCGGCCTCGGGATCGAGGGGATCGACCTGGTCCGCTACCTGGCTGCGGAGGGCGCGACGGTGACCGTCTCCGACGCGCGCCCGGCCGCGGCGCTGGGGGAGCAGCTCGCGGCGATCGAGGGGACGGGCGCCCGCCCGGCCCTCGGCGAGCAGGGGGAGGACGCACTGCTGGACGCGGAGCTGGTGTTCGCCTCGCAAGGGGTGCCGCCGGAGCTACCGGCGCTGCGCGCCGCACGACGCGCGGGCATCCCCGTTTCCTCCATGACGGCGCTGTTCTTGGCGCGCTGCCCCGCTCCCGTCGCCGGCATCACCGGCTCCTCCGGCAAGAGCACGACGACGGCGCTGGCCGGCGCCATGCTCGACGCCGCGGGCGTGGATCACGTGCTGGGCGGCAACATCGGCGTGGGGCTGCTGGGGCTGCTGCCGCGCATCGGCCCCGAGACGCGCGTGCTCGTCGAGCTCTCGCACACGCAGCTCGCGAGCGTCGAGACGAGCCCCGCGCTCGCCTGCGTCACCAACGTCACCCCCAACCACCTCGATCGCTTCTCCTGGCCCGCCTACGTGGCGCTGAAGCGCCGCAGCTTCGAGTTCCAGCGCCCCGAGGACACCGTGATCCTCAACCTCGACGACGAGGTCTGCGCGGGCTTCTCGGGCGAGGCGCCGGGTCGCGTCGCCCACACGGCGATGCGTCGTGACATCCCCGGCGACGGCGCGCTGCTGACGCCTGCCGGCGCGGGCGCCGACGCCGGCGGCGGCTTCGTGACGCGGCGCGAGGGTGGCCGCGACCACCCCGTGCTCGCGCGCGAGCAGATCCGGCTGCGCGGCGAGCACAACGTCGCGAACGTGCTTTCGGCGGTGGCCGTCGCCTCCCGCCTCGGCGCCAGCGACGCCGCGTGCGCCGAGGCGGCGCGCTCCTTCGCGGGCGTCCCGCACCGCCTGGAGGAGGTGGGCGGCGCGGGCGGCGTGCGCTACGTCAACGACTCGATCGCGACGACCCCGGAGCGGGCGCTCGCGGCGATCCGCGCCTACGAGGAGCCGCTGGTGCTGCTGCTCGGCGGGCGCGACAAGCGGCTGCCGACCGCGGAGCTCGCGGCCGAGGCGGCGGCGCGCTGCCGCGCGGTCGTCGTCTTCGGCGAGGCCGCCGAGCTCTTCGCGAGCGCGGTGAGCACGGCGGCGAGCGCGGACGGCCCCGCGATCGAGCAGGTCGACGGCGTGCCCGCGGCCGTCGAGGCGGCGGCGCGGCTGGCGCGCCCCGGCGACGTCGTGCTGCTCTCGCCGGCCGCCACCTCCTTCGACGCCTACCGCAGCTTCGAGGAGCGCGGCCGCGCCTTCCGCGAGGCGGTGGACGCGCTCCCCGGCGCGCGCCCTGCCGGCGCGGCGAGCGAGCAGCGGGAGCAGGCGCGATGAGCAGCCGCTCCGTGCCGATGCCGGGGCGCCGGCTCCCCGCGCGCGCCGCGCCGGCCCGCGGGCGGGCCGCCCGCGACGAGCCGCGTGCGCGGCCCGCGCGCCACGCGCCCGACTACCCGCTGCTGACCGCCGTCGCGATGCTGCTCATCATCGGGCTGGTCGCGGTCTACTCCTCCTCGTTCGCGCTGGGCTTCGCGCAGTTCGGCGACGCCAACTACTTCGTGAAGCGGCAGGCGGTGTGGGCGGCGCTGGGCATCGTCGGGATGCTCGTCGCGATGCAGCTCGACTACCGGCTGCTGCTGCGGCTCTCGCCGCTGCTGATGCTGGCGGCGTTGATCGGGCTGGGCGCGGCGCTCGTGCCCGGGCTGGGCCTGGAGCAGAACGGCGCGCAGCGCTGGGTGCAGATCGGCCCGCTGCCGCCGGTGCAGCCCAGCGAGTTCGCCAAGCTCGCCGTGGCGATCTACATGGCGGCCTGGCTCGCGGCCAAGGGCGAGGCGGTGCGCTCGCTCTCGCTGGGGGTGCTGCCGTTCGTGGGGATGGTGGGCGTGGTCGGCGCGCTGATCATGCTGGAGCCGGACCTCGGCACGGCGATCATCATCGCGATCATCACCGGCACGCTCTTCTTCGTCGCGGGCGCTCGGCTCTGGCACGTGCTCGCGCTGGGCGCCTCGGGGCTCGTCACCGCCTCGGTGCTCATCGTCTCGGGCGGCTACCGCATGGACCGCATCCTCTCGTTCACCTCGGCCGAGGCGGACCCCCAGGGTGTGGGCTTCCAGACGCTGCAGCTGCTGGTCGCCTTCGGCTCGGGCGGCATCTCCGGCCTGGGCCTCGGCGTCTCGCGGCAGAAGTTCTTCTTCGTGCCGGGCTCGCACACGGACGGCGTGCTGGCGATCATCGGCGAGGAGCTGGGGCTGATCGGCGTCACCGTCGTGATCGCGCTGTTCGCGATGCTGCTGTGGCGCGGGCTCGTGATCGCGCGCCGCGCCGCCGACCCCTTCGGCTCGCTGCTGGCGACGGGGATCGTGGCCTGGATCGGCTTCCAGGCGCTGATCAACGCGGGCGGCGTCACGCGGCTGCTGCCGCTCACGGGCATCCCACTGCCCTTCCTCTCGGCGGGTGGCTCCTCGCTGGCCGTGACGCTGACCGCGGTCGGCGTGCTGCTCTCGATCTCGCGCCGCGCCGCGCTCGCGCGCGAGGCGCCCCCCACGACGACGACTCAGCGCACGGCGCGCGCCGCGACGCTGCGCTCCCGCGCGGACACGACGGACCGCCGCGGCGACGCGCGCGGCGCCGGAAGGGGCGCGAGGTGAGGTTCGCGCTCGCGGGCGGCGGCACGGGCGGCCACGCCTACCCGGCGATAGCCGTGGGCGAGGAGCTGCGCGCCGCCTTCGACACGGAGCTCGTGTACTACGGCACGCCGCGGGGCCCGGAGCGCGCGATCGCCGAGCGCGCCCGCATCCCCTACCGCGAGGTGCGCGGCGCGCAGCTCCGCGGCTCGCCGCTGCGCATGGTGCGCGGCGTGGTGGGACTGCTGCGCGGCAGCCGCGAGGCGGGGCGCCACCTGCGCAGCGACCGACCGGGCGCCGTCTTCGCGACGGGCGGCTACGCGTCCGCTCCCGTGGGCCGCGCGGCGAAGAGGCGCGGCGTACCGCTGGTGGTCTTCCTGCCGGACGTGCAGCCCGGCTGGGCGGTCCGCCTGCTGGCGCGCTACGCGACGACCGTCGCGTGCAGCGTGGAGGCGTCGCTCGCCTCGCTGCCCGCGCGTACGAGCGTGGTCACGGGCTATCCCGTGCGCCGCCAGTTCGCCGAGGCCACGCGCGAGGAGGGGATCCGCCGCTTCGGCCTCGCGCCCGGCGTCGCGACGCTGCTGATCGCGGGCGGCTCGCTGGGCTCTCATCACCTCAACACCGTGGTGGGGGGCGCGCTGCGCGATCTGCTGTCGCGCGCGCAGATCGTGCACGTCGCCGGGCCCGCCGAGGAGGCGTGGCTGGCGCGCGAGCGCGATCGGCTCCCCGACTGGCAGCGCGAGCGCTACCACCTCCTCGCCTACACGGAGGAGATGGCGTGGGCGATGGCCGCCGCCGACCTCGCCGTGACGCGTGCGGGCGCCTCCGTGCTGGGTGAGCTGCCCGCCGCGGGGCTGCCCGCCGTGGTGGTGCCCGCCCGCTTCTCCGACCAGCACCGCAACGCCACGTTCCTCGTCGAGCGCGGCGCCGCGCGGGTGCTCCCCGAGCGCGAGATCGACGCGCTGCCCGAGGTGGTGGCGCGCCTGCTGGACGACGAGCGTGGGCGCCGGCGCATGGGCGAGGTGATGCGCGAGCTCGCGCGGCCGGACGCGGCCTCGCGGCTCGCGGCGCTGGTGCGGGAGGCGGCGGCGTGATGGCGCGGCTCAGGCCTCGACTCCCCGACGCGGGCGCAGCAGGCGACGCGGCCGCGGGCGCGATCCCCGCGCGCGTGCACCTCGTGGGCGCGGGCGGCATCCATATGTCGGCGATCGGCGAGCTGCTCCTGAGGCGCGGGCACGAGGTGAGCGGCTCCGACCTCGCGGAGACGCCGCTGACGAGGCGGCTCGCCGACCTCGGCGCGAGCATCGACGTGGGCCACGCCGCCGCGCAGCTGGGCGACGCCGAGCTCGTGGTGACGACGGCCGCCGCCGGCTCGGCGAACCCCGAGCTGGAGGCGGCCCGCGAGCGCGGCATCCCCGTGCTGCTGCGAGCCGAGATGGTGGCGCGGCTGGTGGCGGAGCGCGAGCTGCTGGCCGTCGCGGGGAGCCACGGCAAGACCACGACCTCGACACTGCTGGCGCTGATGCTGGTGCGCGGCGGGCTCGACCCGCTGGTGCTGCTGGGCGGCCAGTCGCGAGACCTCGCGGCGCTCGCCCCCTCGGGCGACGCGCCGAGGGCGATCGAGCCGCCGCCCGCGGGCACCGCGCTCCGCGACGGCGCCGGCCGGCACGCCGTGCTCGAGGCGGACGAGTACGCAGGCGCGTTCCTGCACTACTCTCCGCGCGTCGCGATCGTGACCAGCGTCGAGGCGGACCACCTCGACTACTACGGCAGCGAGCAGGCGCTGACCGACGCCTTCGCGGGCTTCGCCGAGCGAGTGGTCGAGGGCGGCACGCTGCTGGTCTGCGCCGACGAGCCGGGCGCGGCGGCGCTGGGCGCGGCACGCGAGGCGGCCGGCGCGCGCGTGGAGCGCTACGCCCTGGACGCGCTGGGCGACGCCGAGGCCGGCTGGCGCGCGACGCAGCTGCGCGGCAACCGCGTCGGCGGCCTCGACTTCGTCGTGCTGTGGGACGGCACGGAGCTGGGGCGCGTCTCGCTGCGCGTGCCGGGGCGCCACAACGTGCTGAACGCCCTCGCGGCGCTCGCCGCGGCGATGCGCGCCGGGGTCGACTTCCACCGCGCCGCCGCCGCGGCCGCCGAGTTCACGGGCGCGCACCGCCGCTTCGAGGAGCACGGCGAGGTCGCGCTCGCGGGCGGCTCCGTCGCGCTGCTCGACGACTACGCGCACCACCCGACGGAGGTGCGCGCCACGCTCGCCGCCGCGCGGCAGCGCTACCCGGCACGGCCGCTGGTCGCCTGCTTCCAGCCGCACACCTACTCGCGCTCGGCCTACCTGCTGGAGGGCTTCCGCGGCTGCTTCGAGGGGCTGGCGCGGCTCTACCTCGTGCCCACCTACGCCGCACGCGAGCCGGCCTCGGCCGGCCTCGACGCGCGCGCGCTCGCCGCCGCGATCGAGCGGCCGGCGGCGAGCTACCTCGACGACGTCGAGGCGGCCGCCGAGCGCATCGCCGCCGAGCTGCAGCCCGGCGAGGTCTTCGTGACGATGGGCGCGGGCGACGTGGACGGGCTGCTGCCGCTGGTGCGTGCCCGCATCGAGGCACGCGCCGAGCGCCTCAGCAGCCATCAGGAGACGGCGCCATGACCGCCGCGAGCGGGGGCGGGCGGCTGCGGCTCGGCGTGCTCTTCGGCGGCCGCTCGGCGGAGCACGAGGTCTCCGTCGTCTCGGCGCGCTCGATCCTGCGCGAGGCCGACGCGGACCGCTTCGAGGCGGTGCCGCTGGGCATCACGCGCGGCGGCGGCTGGCTGACCGAGGCCGAGACGCGCGCGCGGCTGGCCCGCGTGGAGGCGGGCGAGAGCCACGGCCTCGGCGACGAGCCCGAGCCCGCGCTGCTCGCGGCCGGAGACGCGCTCGCCGATCTCGCCGCGGTGGACGTGGTCTTCCCCATCGTGCACGGCACGCAGGGCGAGGACGGCACGCTGCAGGGGCTGCTGGAGCTCGCGGGGCTGCCCTACGTGGGCTCGGGCGTCGCCGCGAGCGCCCTGGGCATGGACAAGGCGCTGATGCGGCAGGCGTTCGCCGCCGCCGGGCTGCCGCAGCCGCGCCACCTGGTGCTGCGCGACACCTCACCGGGCGGCCGTCGGCTCTGCGGCGACGCCGCGCGCGACGAGGTCGAGCGGGAGATCGGCTACCCCTGCTTCGTGAAGCCCGCGAACGGCGGCTCCTCCGTCGGCGTGAGCCCGGTGGGCGCGGCAGGGGAGCTGGGCGCCGCCGTCGCCGAGGCGTCGCGCCACGACCGCACCGTGCTCGTCGAGGAGGCGCTGGCCGGCCGCGAGGTGGAGTGCGCCGTGCTGGGTAACTCCGAGCCCGAGGCGTCGCCGCTGGGCGAGATCCGCGCGCCGGGCGGCTTCTACAGCTACGCCGCGAAGTACGAGGACGACTCCGCCGAGCTCGTGGTGCCGGCCGCGATCTCGGGCGCGGCGACCGAGCGCGTGCGGCGCTGCGCGCTCGACGCCTTCCGCGCGTTGGACTGCGCGGGCCTCGCGCGTGTCGACTTCTTCGTCGACGAGGAGGCCGCGGGCGAGCCGTCGATCCACGTGCTGGAGCTGAACACGCTCCCCGGCTTCACGCCGATCTCGATGTACCCGCGGCTGTGTCAGGAGGCCGGGCTCTCCTACGCCGAGCTGATCACGCGGCTGGTCGAGCTGGCGCTGGAGCGCCACCGCGGCGCCCGCGCGCGACGGGCGGCGGCCCGTGCGTAGCCCGCTGCGCCTCCCCCGACTGCTGTGGCGCCTGCCGTGGCCGGGCCGCGCGCGCGGGCGCCGCGCCGGCGCTCCGGGCCCCGGCTGGCTGGGCGGCTCGCCCAGGGCAGGCGGGCGCCGCGGCACGACGCGCGCCAGCCGACCGGAGTCCGCGGCGCGCTTCCGGCTGGGCCGCGCCGCGGCGCGGCCGCCGGCACGCCGCTCGCCGCTGGCGCGGGTGCCGTGGCGCCGGCTCGCGCTCACGACGCTCGCGCTCGCGCTGCTCGGCGGCGGCGCGGCCGGAGGCGCGACGCTCGTGTGGGGCGACGCCTTCCGCGTGCAGCAGGTGCGCATCGACGGCGTCGAGATCGCGGATGCGCTCACCGTCGCCGCCGCGGCCGAGGTGGGCGGCGAGTCGCTGCTTTGGCTCGACACCGCGGAGATCGCGCGCCGCGTCGAGGAGCTGCCCGCCGTGCGCGAGGCGCGCGTCGCCCGCGACTGGCCGCGCGGCATCTCCATCGCGCTCGTCGAGGAGCAGGGCTGGGGCTACTGGCAGCGCGGCGAGACGCGGCGCGTGATCGACGTCGAGGGGCGCGTGCTGACGCAGGCGCGCCCGCCCGCCCCGGACGCCGTCACAATCTTCGAGCTCGCGCCCCCCAGCGAGGCGCAGGCCGCGCTGCTGCCCGACCGCGACAGCGTGCAGCTGGTGAGCCGGCTCATGGAGGACGGCGCCTTCGAGCGGCTGCGCGTGCGGCCGGAGTCGTTCGTCTTCCGCCGCGATCGCGGCCTCACCGTCGTCGTCGGCGACGGGCCGAACGCGCTGCTGGGCGACTCGCACGACTACGAGTTCAAGGTCGCGGCGTGGGGCGCGCTGCTCGACCGCATCGAGCGCGAGCGCCTCGAGGTGACGGAGATCGACATGCGCTTCGGGCGCCACCTGGTGCTGCGATGACGGCGGAGGGGCGAAGCTGATGGCCGACCGCTCGTTCGCCGCCATCGACGTGGGCACGACCAAGGTCTGCACGATCGTCGCCGAGGTCAGCGCGCAGGCGGAGCTGCGCATCCTCGGCGTGGGCGTGGGGCCCTCGGCCGGCTTCTCGCACGGCATGGTCGACAACATCCCCACCGCGATCGAGGCGATCGCCTCCTCCGTGGAGCGCGCCGAGCGCGCCTCGGGCAGCCGCATCCTCTCGGCGCACGTCGGCATCGCGGGGCCGCACGTCTCCTCCATGAACTCGCGCGGCATCGTCGCCGTCGCCGACCCGCGGCACCCGGTCACGGAGGGCGACGTGCAGCGCGCGCTAGACGCCGCCCGCATCGTCAACGTCCCCACCAACCGCGAGGTGATCCACGTCGTCCCGCGCTTCTACGTCGTCGACGGGCAGGACCACGTCGTCGACCCGGTGGGCATGTTCGGCTCGCGGCTGGACGTGGAGACACACGTGGTGACCGCCGCCTCGGCCGCAATGCACAACCTCGTGCAGTGCGTGGAGGGCGCGGGCGTGCGCGTCGACTCGCTGGTGCTGGAGCCGCTGGCCGCCGCCGAGGCCGTCGTCGACCCGGAGGAGCTGCGCCACGGCGCCGTGCTCTGCGACATCGGCGGCGGCACCACGGACCTCTCCGTCTACGTGGACGGCGCGGTGGTGCACACGGCGGTGCTGCCGGTGGGCGGCGTGCACATGACGCGCGACCTGGTGATCGCGCTGCGCGTGCCGCAGCCCTCCGCCGAGCGCGCCAAGCGCGACCACGGCCACGCCATCCCCTCGATGGTGGACGCCGAGGAGGTCGTCGACCTCGACGCGTTCGGCTCCGAGGGGACGAAGAGCGTGCCGCGGCGCCGGCTCGCCGAGGTGCTGCAGGCGCGCTGCGAGGAGCTCTTCGAGATGGTGCGCTCCGAGGTGCACCGCGGCGCCGAGCCGGAGCTGCTCTCGGCCGGCATCGTCCTCACCGGCGGCGCGGCCTCCCTCGGCGGCATCGAGCTGCTCGCCGAGGACGTGATCGGCCTCCCCGCGCGCATCGGCCGACCCCGGCACCTCGCCGGGCTCTCTGATCTGCTCCACGACCCGGCGTACGCCACGTCCGTGGGGCTGCTCCGCTGGTCCCTGCGCGAGCAGGAGATCCAGTTCCGGTCCTCCTCCCCCGTGTCGGCGGCCCCCATCGGCGGCCTGCTGAGAAAGGTGGCGCACCTGATGCGCGTGGTCCTGCCGCAATGAGCGCCCACGAGATCCCCGAGCACGACGAGCACGCCAGCCCGGGCAGCGACGGACGACCCGCGCCCGAGGAGGCCGGCCCCTTCGGCCGGCGCTCGGAGGGGCCGCTCTTCGACTACCTCGCGGCGCGCGACCGCGCGGGCCGCGAGGACACGCCCACCGGCGGCGCGGGGCGCGCCGCCGGTGGGGCGGCCGACGCCGAGGCCGAGGCCGCCGTCGACGCGGGCGGAGCGAGCGCCGGCGCGGGGCGGGAGCCGCTCGACCTGTCGGCCGCGCCGCTCCCGCCGGGGGCGCGCTCCGAGTTCGACGTCCCCGGCGAGGAGCTCGCCGCCTACGACGTGACGGCGCAGGCCGAGGAGACGGCGGCTGCCGCCTCGCGGCCCAAGCGCTCGGAGGGCCACGAGGCGAGCGCGCCGGCCCGCCCGCGGCGCCGCCGCAGCAGCAAGCGAAAGAGCAGCGAGCAGTCCGACCGGACGCCCGAGACGGAGGTGAGCAGGATGGCAAGCACGCAGCAGGGGCGGCCGGTCCACGCGGACGGGCTGCCGCCGATCAAGGTCGTAGGAGTCGGAGGCGGCGGCTCCAACGCCGTGCACCGCATGATCTCGGCGCGGCTGCCGGGGGTGCAGTACGTCGCGGTCAACACGGACAACCAGGCGCTGGCGGGCTGCGCCGCCGAGGTGACGGTGCACATCGGCGAGCGCGCCACGCGCGGCCTCGGCGCCGGATCGGAGCCGCTGACCGGGCGGCGCGCGGCCGAGGAGTCGCGCGAGCAGCTCGCCGAGGCGCTGGGCGGCGCCGAGATGGTCTTCGTAACGGCGTGCCTCGGCGGCGGCACCGGCACCGGCGCCGCGCCCGTGGTCGCCGAGGTCGCCCGCGAGCTGGGCGCGCTCACCATCGGCGTCGTCACCAAGCCCTTCAGCTTCGAGGGCGCCCGCCGCCGCCAGCAGGCGGAGGAGGGCGTGCGCGACCTGCAGGAGAAGGTCGACACGCTGATCGTGATCCCCAACGACCGCCTGCTGAAGATCTGCGAGGGCGACGTCTCCGTCACGGAGGCGTTCCGCACCGCCGACGACGTTCTGCGCCAGGGCATACAGGGCATCAGCGAGCTGATTACCGTGCCGGGGATGGTGAACCTGGACTTCGCGGACGTGCGCAAGGTGATGGCCGACGCCGGCCCCGCGCTGATGGCGATCGGCACCGGCCGCGGCGAGCAGCGTGCCGTGGAGGCGGCCCGCGCGGCCATCGCCAGCCCGCTGCTGGAGGTCGACATCACGGGCGCCACGGGCGTGCTCTTCAACGTCAGCGGCCCGCCGAACATGGGCCTGCGCGAGCTGGACCAGGCCGCGCGCGTGATCGCCGAGGTGGTGGACCCCGAGGCGGAGATCATCTTCGGCACCTCGGTGGAGGAGGATCTCCACGACGAGGTGCGCATCACGGTGATCGCGACGGGCTTCTCCACGGCGCGGCCGCTGGCGATGCGCCCCGTCGAGACCGCGGAGCCGCAGCCGATCAAGCTCGCCGACATCCAGCCCGATCCCGCGTTCGATCAGCTGACGGAGGCCGATCTGCCGACGTTCCTGCGCCGCACGTTCCCCGCCCGCTAGCAACGTTCCGTTGCATTCGAGGGGCTGCCGCTCCTGCTCGAGGGGTGGCAGCCCCTCGTGGCGTCCGGCGCGGCGCTCGTCGATCGCGGCTCGCGAGGCGTCGAGCGTCGGCGCCACGCCGGCGCTCCGGCATCGGGCGCGCCGCCGACCGTGCAGACGATCGCCGAGAGGAGCGCCGGATCGCGCTGCAGCGCCCCACCGCCGGCAGGCCCCCCGTCGCTCCGCCACAGCGACCCCGGCTCCGCCCAGCCGGCCGCACGCCCGTGCCTGGCCGAGCCCGCCCCACGCTCGCTGCCCCTCGATCAGGAGCGGCAGCCCCTGGGGTCGAGCGGAACGCTCGCGCTCGTGGACAGGTGGGGGGGAAGTGTGTGGACGTGGGGCGTGCCCCTCGGGCGCGGGCATGATGTACTCCACGGCGTCCCCGGAAGCCACCACGACTCCCCCCGACCGGAGCACGAACGCCCGATGCGATGCCCCTCCTGTGGATCCGACTCGACCCGCGTGATTGATGCGCGCGCCGCCGACGAGGGCGTTCGGCGGCGGCGGGAGTGCCCCGCTTGCGGGGAGCGCTTCGTCACCGAGGAGCAGGCGCGCCGCGTCGCGCTGCTGGTGGCCAAGCGCGACGGCCGGCGCGAGGCGTTCCAGCGCGAGAAGCTGCTGGGGGGGCTGCGCCGCGCCGCCGGGAAGCGGCCGCTGCCCGCGGGCTCGCTCGACGCGGTGGCCGACGCCATCGAGGCGCGGCTCATCGCCAGCGGCCGGCCCGAGGTGGAGAGCCGCGTGATCGGCGAGATGGCGATCATGCAGCTGCGCCGGCTCGACCCGATCGCCTACATCCGCTTCGCCTCGGACTACCGCGAGTTCGTCTCCGTGGATGAGATGCTGGACGAGCTGCACCGGTTGGCGCTCTCGCCGCTGCGGCCCGCCGACCAGCCGCGGCTCTTCCAGGACGAGGCGGACGGCATCGTCGACGGCAGCGCGGAGCTGCCGCAGGTGCCGCTCTCGCTCGAGGCCGCGCGCGAGCGCGTCTCCTCGCCCGTCTAGCCCTCGCCGCGACGCTCCCGCCGAGGCCAGCGAGGCGTCCGCCGCCCCGGTGGACGGCGGCGCTCGCGGCCGCGCCCCCGCGACAGGCGGCAGCGGGCGTGCCACCATCGGCGTGCGCATCGGCGACGCCGGCCGCGCGGGAGCGGGCGCCGATGTACTGTTCGGGCTGCGGCACGGAGGCGAACGAGGGTGACCGCTTCTGCCGGCGCTGCGGCGGCACGCTCGCCGAGGCCGCCGACGCGGCCCCCGCCCCCGTCGCGCCGGCGCCCGCCCCGCTTCCGCCCGGTGGCGCGGCCGGCCCCGTGTGGGGCGGCGAGCCCGTCGCACCCGCCGCCTCGCGATCGCCCCTTGCCTCGCCGGCACCGGCCGCGCCATCGCCCCCTGCCTCGACGGCGCCGGCGCCGCCGGCCGCGCCCGGCGCCGCACCGGCGGCGAGGCGCGTCCATGTGCCGGGGCGGATCGTGCGGCCGCGCGGGCCGGTGCTGGAGACGGCGGCGGGTGAGCTAGAGCTGGCCGGGTTCGGCGTGCGCTTCGGTGGGTGGCTCATCGACGTCGTCGTCTACGCGGCGGTCGCGATCGCGCTTTCGCTGCTCGCCCTCGCCGCCGCCCACGCTCCCGACGGCGGTCCCAGCGACGCGAGGGTGGAGACGGCGGGCAACATCTCGACGGCGGTCTGGGTTCTGCTGCTGTTCGCGGCCCTCTGGACCTTCAACGCGCTCGGCTGGTCGCCGGGCAAGCGGGCGCTGGGGCTGCGCATCGTCGACGAGCACGGGGCGAGGCCGGGGGCGGGCCGCGGGTTCGGCCGCACGATCGGCGCCATCGTGAGCTGGATATTCCTGGGCCTCGGCTTCCTGTGGGCGGCATGGGACGACGCGAAGCAGACCTGGCACGACAAGATGGCCTCCACCTACGTGGTCCGCCTCGGCTGAGCGAGCGTTCCGCTCAACCCTGGGGGCTGCCGCGAGCGTTCCGCTCGACCGTGTGGGCTGCCGCTCCTCGGAGACCGCGCCGGTGCCCGAGCGCGATGCTGGGCGCGGAGAGGTGCTGCGGACGCGCGCCGTCGGCAGTCCGCGAGCTCCGCGGGGCGGACCGCCGCCGTGTACGATCGAGGGCGGGAGAGACGCCCATGACCGCGCCCGCCGGGCCCCTCACGCCCGTCCCCTTCTCCGAGAACGCGCGCACCGTGCTCGCGCGGCGCTACCTGCTGCGCGACGAGGCGGGCGCGCTGCGCGAGACGCACGAGCAGCTGCTGGAGCGGGTCGCGACCGCGATCGCCGAGGTGGAGGCGCCCGGCGAGCGCGGTCGCTGGGCGGAGCGCTTCCACGCGGAGCTCGCCTCGCTGCGCTTCCTGCCCAACTCGCCGACGCTGATGAACGCGGGCACCGGCCGCGGCACGCTCGCGGCCTGCTTCGTGCTCCCCGTCGAGGACACGCTCGAATCAATTATGTCGACGGCCGCGGCGGCGGCGCTCGTGCAGAAGTTCGGCGGCGGCACCGGCTTCTCGCTCTCGCGGCTGCGGCCCGAGGGCGAGCCGATCGCCAGCACCCACGGCGCCGCCTGCGGCCCGCTCTCCGTGCTGCGCCACTACGACGATGTCTCGCGCCTCGTCACGCAGGGCGGCAAGCGCGAGGGCGCGAACATGGGCGTGCTGCGCGTCGACCACCCGGACGTGCGCGCCTTCGTCCACGCCAAGGACGACGGGGAGACGGCACGGCGCTTCAACATCTCGATCGGCGCCACCGACGACTTCATGGCCGCCGCCGCCGGCCGACGCGCGCTGACGCTGCGCGACCCACGCGACGGCGCCGCCGCGGGCAGCGCCGACGCCTCGGCGCTCCTCGACGAGATCGCGGCATCGGCATGGCGCACCGGCGACCCGGGGCTGCTCTTCCTCGACGCCATCGAGCGCGCCAACCCCACGCCCGCGCTGGGAGCGATCGAGGCGACCAACCCCTGCGGCGAGGTGCCGCTGCTGCCGTGGGAGGCGTGCACGCTGGGCTCGCTGAACGTCGCGCGCTTCTGGGATGCGGGGCGCGGCGAGCTCGACATCGAGGCGCTCGCCGCGAGCGTGCGCGTCGCCGTGCGCTTCCTCGACGACGTGATCGACGCCGACCGCTTCCCGCTCCCGGAGATCGAGGAGGCGGTGCACGGCAGCCGCAAGATCGGCCTCGGCGTGATGGGCTTCGCGGACCTGTTGATCGCGGCCGGCGTCCCCTACGACTCGGAGCAGGCGCTCGTGCTGGCGGAGCGCCTGATGTCGACGCTGCGCGTCGAGGCCGACGGCGCCTCGGCGCAGCTCGCCGCCGAGCGCGGCCCCTTCCCGAACTCGGAGCGCTCCGTCTACGCGGGCGGCGAGCGCTACCGCAACGCCACGCGCACCAGCATCGCCCCCACCGGCACGATCGCGATCCTCGCGGGCGCCTCCTCGGGCATCGAGCCGCTGTTCTCGCTCGCGCACGAGCGGCGAATGGGCGACGGCACGCTGCTGCACGAAGCGAGCGGCGCCTTCGAGGCCGCGGCGCGCGACGGCGGGTACCACTCCCCGGAGCTCTACGCGGCGCTCGCCGCGGGCGATCCGCTCGCCTCGCGCCCCGAGGTGCCCGCCGAGGCGAGGCGGCTCTTCGCCACGGCGCTGGAGATCGCGCCCGAGTGGCACGTGCGGATGCAGGCGGCCTTCCAGCGCCACGTCGATCTCGCCGTCTCCAAGACGGTGAACATGCCGCGCGACGCAACGCCCGAGCAGGTGCGCGCCGTGTACGAGCTCGCGTGGGATCTCGGCTGCAAGGGCGTGACCGTCTACCGCGACGGCTCCCGCGCCCACCAGGTGCTGGCGCACATCGCCCGCCCCGATCTCGCCGGCACCGCCGTCGCCTGCCCCATCTGCGAAGAGTGAGCCGAGCGTTCCGCTCGACCCTAGAGGCTGCCGCTCCTCGAAGCGGGCGCGCGGTGCTCGGGCGCGGGGACGGCGGCGCGGAGGGCTCGCGGGGCGCTCGGGCTCGTGGCCCGCGCAGCGGCGACCGCGCGACCGCTCGGTCCCGAGAGGGCCGACGTCGGCGCTCTCCGGACCGCGTCGCGGGGGGATGCCAGATACACTCGATGCATGCCGTGGAGCGATCCCGAGGACCCGCGAGCGAGTAGCTGGCGCGACGTGCTGGAGCTGACGCTCGGGAGCTACGGCATCCTGCTGGGCTTCCTGCTGTTCGCCCTCGGCGGCTTCGCCCTCATTGCGCTCGCCTTCGTGCTGTTCTCGTGGCACACGCTCGCGGGCCTCGCCTACCTCGGGCTCGGCGTCGCCATCGTCATCGCGCTCTCGATCCGCGACCGCCGCCGCAACCCCCGCGTCAACTGACGAGCGTTCCGTCGCGCCCCGCCCCGCCCGCTCGCACGTCAACCGCCCCGCCCACACTGCCGCCAGCCGCCGCGAGGAGCGGCAGCCGCTCGAATCCAACGGAACGTTGGTAGACTCGACGGGTGACGGACGCACGGCAGGTCGCCCGCGAGCGGCTCCAGCGGGAGCGCGGCACCACCCGCAAGGAGTGGGGCGGCCGCATCCCCGTCGCGCTCGTCTACCCCAACTCCTACTACGTCGGCATGTCCAACCTCGCGGTGCAGAGCATCTACTCGACGCTCAACGCCTACGACGACATCGTCTGCGAGCGCGCCTTCTACGACCCGCCGCCCCCCGACCGGCCGCACCCGGCGCCCGTGTTCTCGATCGAGTCGCAGCGCCCCCTCGGCGACTTCGCGGTGCTCGCCTTCACGCTCTCCTACGAGTTCGACTACTTCCACCTCGTGCAGTCCCTGCGCGCGGCCGGCATCCCGCTGCGTGCCGAGGACCGCGACGAGCGCCACCCGCTGGTGATCGCGGGCGGCGCCTGCATGCTCACCAACCCCGTGCCGGTCTCGCCGTTCCTCGATGTCGCGGTGGCCGGCGAGGGCGAGGTGATCCTCCCGCACCTCGTCTCCGCGTGGCGCGACGGCCTCTACGGCTCGCGCGCCGAGCTGCTGGACGTGCTCGCGACGATCCCCGGCGTCTGGGTGCCGCAGCGCCCGCCCGACGGCGCCATCGAGCGCCAGTACGTGCACGACATCGCGGGCACCGCCGCCTACTCGACGGTGCTGACCGACGACACCGAGCTCTCGGGCATGACGCTCATCGAGTGCGCGCGCGGCTGCGGCCGCGGCTGCCGCTTCTGCATCGCGGGCTACGTCTTCCGCCCCCCGCGCTACCGCCCGCTGGAGGAGCTGCTGGAGGTCGTCGAGCACTCACTGGAGCACACGCCGCGCGTGGGGCTGCTGGGCGCGGCCGTCGCCGACCACCCCGAGCTCGACGAGCTGGTCGTGCAGTCGGCGGCGCGCGGCGCCTCCGTCTCCATCTCCTCGCTGCGCGTCGACAACCTCTCGCCCGAGGTGCTGCGCGTGCTCGCCGAGGGCGGGACCAAGACGGTGACGGTGGCGCCGGAGGCGGGCTCGGAGCGGATGCGCGCCGCCATCAACAAGGGCGTCTCGGAGGAGCAGATCCTGCGCGCCGCCGACATGGTCGGCCGCTCGGGCGCGCGGCGCTTCAAGCTCTACACGATGATCGGCCTCCCCGGCGAGGAGGAGGAGGATGTGCACGCCACGGCGACGCTGGCGAACCGCATCAAGCAGCGCCTCGACGCCGCGGGCAACGGCACGCGGCTCGTGATGTCGGTCAGCCCGCTGGTGCCGAAGCCGTGGACGGCCTACCAGTACCAGGAGCAGTTCGACGCGCGCACCATCAAGGAGCGCCAGGGCATCCTGAAGCAGCACTTCGCGCCCGGCGTCGAGTATCGCGGCGACTCGCCTCTGACGGCGCGCATCGACGACGTGCTCTCCCGCGGCGACGAGCGCGTCGCCGACATGCTGGAGGCGATGCCGGACGGCCGCACCTCGACGTACCGCCGCTACATCACGGAGTACGGCCTCGACGGCCCCTTCCCGTGGCAGGGCGAGCGCCCCCCGTGGTTCGTCGTGGACGTGGGCATGACGGAGCGCTTCCTGCTGCGCGAGATGGACAAGCACGACCGCATCAAGCGCACGATCCCCTGCCCGCCCCCCGAGGTCGGCTGCAAGCTCTGCGGGGTCTGCTAGACGCCAGCCGCTGGCTGCGGACCTTCGACGACGCCGAAGCCATAGAGCCTCGCGATGAGCACGATCGCGGCAGCCGACTGATGCAGGCATAACTCGGCGATCGGGCGATCGATATCTGGCTTGTCCGTGAGGCCATGCCGGCCGCCCTCATCGGAGGCGTAGCCGTACAGGTTCGCGATGCTGGCCGTCAGCGCGCCATACAACCCATGCTTTTCCTTCATGCGGTTGATCGCCGAACCGAGCATCACCCGCTCGTCATTCAGCGCGACGCGAGCTACGCCTTCAACGGCCGTGATCGCATCCCTCACCGTGGCGAGGAAGTCAGCGTCCGGCCGCCGATAGAACCCCTCGAGCGCAGACTGGAATTGCCGGTCAGGCCCCACGAGGCGCTCGTCGCGTAGTAGCGCGCGTGCGGTCGCGACGGCTTCTTCGGACGGAGCCGTGCCAGGTGCATATATGCGCCCTCCGTCGTCCATCACATAGGCCGAGTGATAGCGGAGGAGTCGTGAAGTCAAGTGCTCGCGGAAGTCGTTCGCCAGCGATCCGTCACTCACCTTCTTTAGGTAGTAACCTCCCGGTCCACGGTTTTCTTGGACACCTGATTGGGGCAGGCTGCCCCGGCAGAGGAGGTGTCCATGACCAGCTCCGCACAGGGATTGAACGGGCGTAGTGCGTCGCGAACGGAGCGCGTTCGCTTCTCCTCGCGACGGAAGAGCGAGGCGGTGCTGAGGCTGCTGCGCGGCGAGGAGTTGGACGCGCTCTCGCGCGAGCTGGGGGTGACCGCAGCGACGCTGTCGCAGTGGCGCGAGCGCTTACTCGCCGCCGGCCGGGCCTCGCTCACGAGCCGGCCTGCCGACGAGCGTGACGAGGAGATCCACCGACTGCAGGCGAAAGTCGGCGAGATCACGATGGCGAACGAGCTCCTGCTCCAGCGCGCGCATCAGCTGGAGGCAGGACTCCCTTTGGCACGCCGGAGGTCGAGGTGATGAGTCGAACCACCTCGCCCTCCACGGGACGGCCGTACGGCACGACGCGCATCTGCCAGCTGTGGGAGGTCCCGCGCTCGACCGTCTACGAGCGGCGGGCACGGGCGCGACGGCCTCTGCGGCCAGCAGCGAAGCGCGGGCCGAGGCAGGCGTGGACGGACGAGGCTCTCACGGAGCAGGTCCGAGCTGTGCTCGCCGCCTCCCCGTTCACGGGCGAGGGCTACCGCAAGGTGTGGGCGCGGCTGCGGCTGGCCGGTGTGCGCACCTCGAAGGGCCGGGTGCTGCGGCTGATGCGGGAGGCGGGACTGCTCGCCCCGACCCGCGTCGGGCGTCGGCGCGGACCGCGGGTGCACGACGGGACGATCACCACCGAGCGGCCTGACGAGATGTGGGGGACCGACGCGACCTCCTGCCTCACCACCCGCGAGGGGAACGCCACCGTCTTCATCGCCGTCGATCACTGCACGCAGGAGTGCATCGGCATCCACGCGGCGCGACCGGGCACGCGCTTCGAGGCGCTGGAGCCGCTGCGGCAGGGGCTCCGGGAGCACTTCGACGGCTACGAGGCGGACCTCGCGCGGGGACTCGCTCTCCGCCACGACCACGGCAGCCAGTACCTGAGCGACCACTTTCAGGAGGAGCTGCGCTTCCTCGGCATCCGCTCCAGCCCGTCCTTCGTAGCCGCGCCCGAGGGCAACGGCTGCGCGGAACGCTTCATCCGCACGCTGAAGGAGCAGCTGCTGTGGGTGGAGCACTTCGAGACGGTGGAGGAGCTACGCCAGGCGCTGCTCGCCTTCAAGCAGCGCTACAACCAGCACTGGCTCGTCGAACGGCACGGCCACCGCACCCCAGCCGCCGTCCGCGAGGCGCTCTCGCCGCGCACCGGGGCGGCCGCATGATTACCGCCAGCGATGTGTCCAAGAAACCAGGAGCGGTACAGTAATACGTAGCGCTACACGAGTCGATGAAGACCCACCACTGGCAGGTCCTAAGGAAGTCAAAGAAGCGGCGCACGTTCTCGTAGTCATACCCGCGGTCGAATTCGCGACCATCAAGGTCGAGAGCTAGGATGACGCCATGCCACGCCCGCGAACACGCTTCGACCGAGAGGTTCGCGTCAAGCCATGTCGCGACCGCGTTGCGTACCCCATCTGGCACGGCCTCCTGCAGCAGTCCCCCGTCAGGAGGACGTCTCAGGCCTTCCGCATCCCCGAAGTAGCGGTAGCGGTCCATCAGCATGATTCTAGGCTACGATTCTCGAGGAATGCTTGCCCGAGTGCCCCGCGAAAAGCTCACAGAACACCTCGCCGCCATCTGCGGCGAGATCGCCGAGGCTTGCGAGCGCGCCGGGCGCGACCCCGCCGAGGTGACGCTCGTGGCGGTGACGAAGGGGCACCCCGTCGAGCGGGCGCGGGCGGCGCTCGCGGCGGGGCTCGCCGAGCTCGGCGAGAGCCGCGCGCAGGAGCTCGCGCCCAAGGCGCGGACGCTAGCCGAGGAGGGCGCGGCCACGCCCGCCGGCGAGGCGCCGCGCTGGCACTTCATCGGCCACCTCCAGCGCAACAAGGTGGCAGGGGTGCTGCCGCTGCTCGCCTGCCTGCACTCGCTCGACTCGCAGCGCCTGCTCGCCGCCATCGAGCGGGAACGCGCGAGGCGCCTCGAGGGCGCCGGAGAGCCCCTCGAAGGGGCTGCGACCGCGCCCCTCCCCTGCTACCTTGAGGTGAACGTCGCGGGAGACCCCGCGAAGCACGGCGTCCCGCCCGAGGGGCTGCCCGCGCTGCTCCGGGCGGCGCAGGCGAGCGAGGCGGTCGCCGTGCGCGGGCTGATGACCGTCGCGCCCGAGGGAGCGCCCGAGGCCGCGCGGCCCCACTTCCGGGCGCTGGCCGAGCTGGCGCGCGAGCACGGGCTCGCCGGGCTCTCGATGGGGATGACGGGCGACTACCGCGTCGCCATCGAGGAGGGGGCCACCGTGGTGCGCATCGGTACTGCGCTCCTCGGCGAGCGGCCCACGGGAGCGGCCTAGTGCGCGTCGGCATCATCGGCGGCGGCTTCATGGGCGAGGCGTTCCTGCGCGGGCTGCTGCGCGCGAAGGTCGTCGCCCCCGGCGAGATGGCGATCGCCGAGGTCTCGCCGCCCCGCCGCACCGCCCTCACCGAGCACGGCGTGCGCGTCACCGACGACGCCGAGAGCGCGTGCATCGGCGCGGACGTGGTGCTGATCGCGGTCAAGCCGCAGGACTTCGAGGCGGCGGCGCAGGGGCTGCGTGGCGCGATCCCCGCCTCGGCGGTGCTGATGTCGATCGCGGCGGGCATCCGCCTCGCCCAGGTGCAGCGCGACTCCGGCCACCGCGCCAGCGTGCGCGTGATGCCGAACCTCCCCGCCGCGATCGGCGAAGGTGCCGCCGTCTACCACGCGGCGCCCGAGCTCTCGGCGGCGCAGCGCGAGACCGTGCAGCGCATGCTCTCCGCGGTCGCGACGGTGGTGGTGGAGGTCGACGACGACGACGCGGTCGACCTCGCCACGGCGGTGCACGGCTCCGGCCCCGCCTACATCTACATGGTGGTGGAGTCGATGATCGAGGCGGCCGTGCGCCTCGGGATGAAGCGGGCGGACGCGCAGCGGCTGGTGCTCGCCACCGTGGCGGGCTCGGCGCGCTACGCGCTGGGCACCGAGACGGCGCCGGCGGAGCTGCGCTACGCCGTCACCTCGCCCGGCGGCACGACCGCGGCGGCGATCGCCGAGCTGGAGGCGGCCGGCCTGCGCGCGGCCTTCGACGACGCGATCGAGGCGGCGTACGCGCGAGCCCAGGAGCTCGGGGAGTAGCGATGGACTCGGTGGTTGAGCTCGTCGAGGTGCTCATCAAGGGCCTGATCTTCGCCATCTTCCTCCGCGCGATCACGAGCTGGTTCCCCATCGATCGGAACGGCCCGCTCGTCCGCGCGCTCGACTCCGTCACCGAGCCCGTGCTCGGCCCGCTGCGCCGCCTGATCCCGCGCATCGGCATGATCGACATCTCGCCGATGGTCGCGATCCTCGTGCTCTACGCCCTGCTCTGGGTGCTCCAGTCGGGCTCCGTCTCCTAACAGCGTTCCGCTGCACCTTGACGGCTGCCGCTCCTCGAAGAGAGCCGCGCGCCGGTCCCGTCCGCACGGCGTCGTTGCTTGGCCCTCGAGCCCGCCTCTCGACCGCCTGAGCATCCCCGACACCGCGAGCAGCAGCGGCAGCCCCTCGAGTCCAGTGGAACGCTGGCCCTCGAGCCCGCCTCTCGCCCGCCCGAGCATCCCCGACGCCGCGAGCCGCAGCGGCAGCCCCTCGAGTCCAGCGGAACGCTGGCGCTGGTGATGGGGGGCACAGTGCTCGGCGGCGCGCGGCGCGATCGTGGATGGGCGCCTTCCACCCGAGCCGTTGCCGCGAAGGAGAGCCGCCGATGGTGCAGGTCGTCGAGCAGATCCGGGTCGAGGCGCCGAGCGAGCGCGTGTGGGCGGTGCTCGCGGACCTCGGCGGCGTCGCCGAGTGGAACCCCACCGTCGACCACGCCGTCGCCACCTCGGAGGCGAGCGGCGGGCTGGGCGCGGCGCGATCTGCGCCGTCGGAGGCATGGGCACCGTCGAGGAGACGGTGGTGGCGTGGGACGAGGGTCGCGAGATGCTCTACGAGGTCGAGGGCGCGGCGATGATGCGTCGGATGCGCGCCGGCTTCACGCTGGCGCCCGTCGAGGCGGGGGCCGCGACGCTCGTCACGATGCGCGGGGACTTCGCGATGCGCGGCGGGCCGCTGGGTGCGCTGATGGCGACGACGGTGGGCCGACGCAAGCTGCGCGGCACGATGCGCAGCGTGCTCGCCGGCCTGCGCGCGCACGTGCAACGTTACGTTGCATCCGAGGGGCTGCCGCTCCTACGAGAGGGCCCGCCACCCGGTCGCCCGAATGCTCCCAACCGCCGAGCAGAAGCGGCAGCCACTCGAGTCCAGCGGAACGCTGGGCGGAGCGCTGGCGTTGGTTAGCCGCTCGTGAGGGCGTCGGCGCCGGCCTGAGCCGCGAGCTCGTCGTTGGCGGCGGAGCTGCCGCCCGCGCCGATCCCGCCCACGAGCTCGCCGCGCACGCGGATCGGCACGCCGCCCTGCGAGCGCACCAGCCGTCCGCCGTGCAGCTCGGCCGTCGCCAGCGCCACCTGCTCCGACACCTCGATCGCGCCGCTCGGCACGCCGAAGAGCGCAGCGGCGCGGGCCTTCCCCGTGGCCACGTCGGCGGCAAAGGCGCGCGTGCCGTCCATGCGTGCCGACGCCACCGTGTAGCCGCGATCGTCGACGACGGCGATGCCGAGCCGCGCGTCGAGATCGCGCGCCCGCTCGATCGCGGCGCGCAGCGCGCGCTCCGCCTGCTCGTAGCTCAGCGCCATCGCGCCTCCCCTCGCCGCTCGCCGCTGCGCGCACGGTGCCAGCCGCGACGTGCCTCGTCCATGGCCCGCGCGCCCCGCAGCCAACGGCGAGGAATCCGAATCGCGCCGACGCTCGTTCACCCACTGCACCCACCCGCAGGGAGGGGATCCTTTTATGGCAAGCGAAACACGGCGCCGCGCCGTCCGCTGGGGGCCGCGCTCTTCGTGGCGCTCGGACTCACGGCGATCCCGTTGACCGCGTTCGCGCAGCAGGGGGCGAGCGTCGACGTCGCGCTCGCGCGCTTCAGCGTGACGCCGAGCGTGCAGTCGGTCGCGCCGGGATCCGTCACGTTCGACGCCGCCGGCAACTTCCACCAGCTCACGGTGATCCGCACGGACCTCCAGCCCGATGCGCTCCCCCAGTCGGGGGACGCTGTGGACCTGAGCGGCCTCGACGTGATCGGCGCGACGGATGTGCTGCGGGACGGCGCGACAGCGCAGGTGAGCGCGGACCTCGCAGCGGGCAGCTACGTCCTGATCTGCAACGTGCCCACCCACTACGCCCAGGGGATGCGGACCGCCTTCACGGTGTCCTCGCAGGTCACCCCGCCGGCCGCCGGGAACGCCGCCATCGCGTCGAGCGCGACGTCGGGCGGCAGCTCGACGGCGCTCGCGGCGCTGCTGCTCGCGGTCGCGGTCGGCGGGCGCGCGCTGACGTCGGCCAACGAGCGGCGAGCCTAGCTCGCGCCGAGCGCGGGCACCGCGGGTGAGGAGGCGCGGTCGCGGGCAGCGATGACCGCGGGACTCCTCTCGGGGGCGATCGCGGCGGGGGCGGCAGCTCTGCTGTCGCCGCCGCTGCACGCGCCCAACGACACGCTCTTCAACACCGCCTCGATCACGCTCGGCGCACTGGCGGCGGGCGTCGCCGCCGGTGCCCTGTGGTCCGCGCTGGCGCCGAGGCCGGATCGCGCGCGACTCTTCGGCGGAGCATGGGCGCTGATTCTGCTGGCGACGCTCGTCGCGCTCGCGGTCGGCGACGGGCAGCTGGAGCGGCTGCTCGCCTTCGGCGCGCCGCTGGCGGCGCTGATCCTCGGCGTCACCGGCGTGCTGACGCCATTGCTCGACGGCGCGCGGCTGCCGCGGCTGTGGCCCGGCGCCGCCGCCGCGCCCGTCGCGCTCACCGTCGGCGTCGCGGTGGCAGCGCGAGGGCGACGCCGACGGCGACGCCGGCTGCCGCGACACCGGCCGCCACCGCGTCGGCGGCGGCGGCGGCGACACCGACGCCCGCGCCGACGCCCGCGGTCGGCGTGCCGCCGTTCGTGGTGCCCGCGCAGCTCGAAGGCGTCAGCTTCACCGTCGGCGAGGGCTCGGAGGCGACCTTCTCCGTCACGGAGCAGCTCGCGGTCCTGCCGCTGCCCAACGAGGCGGTGGTACGGACGAGCGGGCTGGGCGGAGCGATCCACCTCGACGGGCGGCCCACCGTCATCACGATCGATCTGCGCGCGCTCGCGAGCGACCAGTCGCGGCGCGACCGCTACATCCGCAACACCATGTTCCCGGACCACGAGACCGCCACGCTCACCGTCGAGGGGATCGGCGCGCTCCCCGAGCGCTACGACGGGGAGGTGCTGGAGCGCGAAGTGACGGGCCTGCTCAGCATCCGCGGCGTCGAGGCTGCAGTGCCGCTCGCCCTGGAAACGCGGCTGGACGGCGACATGCTCTTCGTGCTCGGGCGCGGCACCTTCACCTGGCAGCAGCTGGAGATCGAGCCGCCGAGCAGCGCCGCCGCGGTCTCCGTGGAGGACGAGGTGCGCGTGGAGGTGCTGCTCGCCGCGCGCGCCGACCTCGACGACGGCTAGCCGGCCATCGTCCGACTCGCCCGCACCAGCGCCCCCTCAACTCGCCGCACGCGCGACCGACGATCGGGGGGAGACCCCCCGCACCGCCCTCGCGGGTACGGCGCGTCGGGGCTCATCGACAAGGGCAAACCCGTCGAAAGGCGGGGGCGCAAAGGCACGGGCCTACACCCCCGCGGGGGGCACGGTCGCCGGCCTGCCGAAGGAGCCGCGCGTGCCCCGGTCACCGCTCCGCGCTCGCGCGAGGTCGCTCCCGCCGCCCGCCTTCGAGCTGCCCGCTCACGCGGTCCGCGCGCCGGCCCCGGAGCCGCGGCGCGCCCTCGCACGCCCGCGACACGACGCGCTCCCGACCGGCTCGCCCCCGCGGCAGCGAGGCTAGCCGCCGCGGCACAGACGCTCGAGAGAGGGTGGGCTGGGCCCGGACCGCGCCGACACTCAGGTGCGCGCGGCCGGGCCTCACGGCCTCCTTCAGACGTCCGTGCTCGCGCGTCTCTGCTCAGGCGTCACCGCGGATCACCTCCTCGCGCGGCGGGCTGTAGATGCCGAGGTAGGTCACGGGCGTCAGCGCCTCCATCTGGTGACGCACGCCCGGCGGGATGCGCGCCACGGTGCCCGGCCCCGCCTCCCGCGTCTCGCCGCCGACGGTGAAGCGCGCGCGCCCCGCCAGCAGGTGCACGAGCTGCTCCTGCGGATGCGCGTGATCCTGGCTCGTCCCCGCCTCGCGCTCCACGTGCACGAGCATCACGTTCTCGCCCACCACCAGCCGCCGGCGCCGACCCGGCATCTCCTGCGCACCGACCTCGGCCAGGTCGTGGAAGTAGCCGCTCCCCTCGCGCCTCCGATCCTCGAACGCCTCGTCGCCGCGCCCACCCGGGCTCGGCGCGCCGACGATACCGCGGCGGCGGCGCGGCGCACCTCGGCGCGCGGATGCGGCGTCGAGGCGTTCGAGGGCGGGGCGATCGAGCGCGCGGCGGTCGAGGGGCAGTGCTAGCTGTACTACCCAGGAAGGTTGTTCACAGGCGGGAGGCGGGGACGGCCCCGCCGACGCCGCCGTGCGGTCGGCGGTGATTGTAGCGGTAGAGCCAGCGTGGGAGCTGGCGCAGCCGCTCGGCGTTGGAGCGGTAGGGGCGGGCGTAGGCCCACTCGTTCTGCAGGATCTGGATGAAACGCTCGGCTTTGCCGTTCGTCTGCGGGCGGTAGGGCCGCGTGTGCGACAGCCGCACGTCTGCGGCAGCGGCGGCGCCGTGGAAGCTGCGGGCGACGGTGTAGGCCTTCGCGTTGTCGGTCAGGACCCGGCGCACGCGCACGCCACGCCGGCGGAAGGCCGCGAGCGCCTGCTCGAGGAAGGCGGCGCAGCTCGCGCCACGCTCGTCGGGCAGGACGGAGACGTAGGCGTAACGGCTGTGGTCGTCGACGGCGACGTGTAGGTACTCCAGCCCCAGCGAACGCCGCGAATGCGGCCCGGAGCGCGTCTCGGCGAAGCCAGACGCCATTCGCTTGCCGCCGCCCTCGGGGACGCGCCCGAGCTTCTTCACGTCGAGATGCAGCAGGTCGCCGGGGGCGTCGTGCTCGTAGCGGACCGGCTCCCGGGTGACGCGGTGCAGGCAGTCGAGCCGGTTGAGGCCGCGGCGCCGCAGCACGGCGTAGACCGTGGAGCGGGCGACCCCGAGCGCCCACTGGATGCGATGCGGCCCGAATCCCTGCGTGCGTCGCACGGCGCAGATGCGTCGCTCCAGCTCGGGCGGCGTGCGCCGAGGATGCGCGCGCGGGGCGGAGCTGCGGTCCTCGAGCCCTGCCGCTCCCTCCGCCCGGAAGCGCCCCAGCCACTTGGCAACGGTGTGGCGGGAGACGCGGAAGTGGCGAGCGACCTCAGCCTGGGGCCAGCCGGCGTCCACTTCCCGCACGAGCTCGAGTCGGGTCAGCGGCGTCAGCCGCGCGTTACGATGGGCCATGAGGGTGTCCTCTCCTCGCTACTGCCGTGCTGTCACACACAGCAGCGGGCGAGGCCCCTCATCCTGTCAACAACCTACGTGGGAACTACAGCTAGCCGGCGGCGACGGGCTCGCTCGCGGCGGCCGCGCCCGCAGCGACCATCCGGCGGCGGATCGCCGGCGCCAGCGAGTCTGCGAGCGCGCGGTGGCCCGCGGCGGTGGGGTGCACGTCGACGGGGAAGCGGAAGCCGCGCCGCGTGGCACGCGGATAGCGCAGCAGGTCGGGCAGCGGGTCGTGCACGGCGAGGGCGGGCGGGCGCTCCAGCTCCGCGAAGCGCGCGCGGTAGCCGGAAGGCGAGGCGACCTCGTCCATGTGCTGCGCGAGCAGCAGCGGCACCACCAGCAGCGGCGCGCTCGACTCGGCGGCCCAGCGCTCGAGGATCGCTCGCATCAGCAGCCACGACGGCTCGTCGGCGCGCTGGTACTGCCAGTCGGGGTAGGCGCCCGTGACGCGCCTCGCCAGCCGCGACGCGCGCGGCCCCAGCCGGTAGACGAGGTCGCGCAGACGGCCGCGAGACGGCGCGCCCGAGGGGTACGGCGCGTCGCCCGCCGCCAGCGAGGCCGGGTCGATCGGGTCAGCCGGCACCGGCACCTGGCGCAGCGCCAGCGACCCATCGTCCTCGCGGGTGAAGTAGGGACGCGCGAAGAGGCGGTAGCCCGTCTCCGTGGGCGCCGCGAACTTCATCGTGCTGGCCACGATGCGCGCGATGTTCTCGACCCAGATCGCGACGACCACGAGATCGTGCTCGATCCCCCGCGCCAGCTCGCGGTAGGCGAGGTACTGCTGATCGGTGCCGCTGCCCGAGATGCCGAAGTTGTAGACCTCGAGGCCCGGCGTGCCGGCCTCCAGGACGTCGCCGTCGCGCTTCGCGTTGCTGACGCCGTCGCCCACCGTGAAGGAGTCGCCGAAGAGCAGCACGCGGTAGGTCCCCGGCGCCTTCTCGGCTGTGTACTCGCGGTCGGAGCGCAGCCCCATCGCGTTGGCGCACAGCAGGTAGCCGCCGCCCTCGTGGGGGGCGCGCGTGCGCAGACCGGGCGCGAAGGTGTGCCCGATGACGGGGTGATAGCGGAAGTGGTCGCGCGTGCCGAGGCTCGCCATGCGTCCTCCGTCGCTCCGGGCGGTGGTCGGGCCGCCAGGAAGAGACGGTCGCAGCCGCGGGTGGACGCCCCGTGGAGGAGGTGTCGGGCGCCCGCCGGGCGCGAGGTCCTCGCAAGCGCTCACTCTTGGCTCGACCGCGACGGTCGATGATTTCGGCGTCCTCCCTCGCGATGTGCGCGCCGGGTGGGATGCTGGATCGGAACGGTTGCGGAGCATGCCGGTGAGCACCATGCCCCCGCCGCGCATCTCGGTCGGCGTCCCCGTATACAACGGCGAGCGCTTCCTCCCCGAGACGCTCGACTCGCTGCTGGCGCAGACCGAGAGCGACTTCGAGATCCTGCTGTGCGACAACGGCTCCACCGACGGCACCGAGGCGATCGGCCGCGACTACGCCGCGCGCGACCCGCGCGTGCGCTACGAGCGCACCCCGCAGAACCGCGGCGCCGCGTTCAACTTCAACCGCACGCTCGAGCTGGCGAGCGCGCCCTACTTCAAGTGGGCCGCCGCCGATGACGTGTGCGCGCCACGCTTCCTCGAGCGCTGCCTCGCCGCGCTCGAGGAAGACCACGGCGTCGTGCTCGCCTACCCGCTGACCGCGATGATCGACGAGGACGGCGCACTGATCGATCAGCCGGGCGACGTGGCGCGCGTCGGCGAGTGGCCCACCGACGTGCGGCGCCGCACGCAGACGATCATCGGCGCCGTCTTCCGCGACGGGCGCGCCGCCGCCACCACCGTCCACGGCCTAGTCCGCACCGACGCGGTGCGCCGCGCCCGCCCCTTCGGCGCCTACTTCGGATCGGACTTCGCGCTGGTCACGGAGCTCGCCCTCATCGGCCGCATCGCCGAGGTGCCGGAGCTGCTGGCGTTCTTCCGCCGGCACCCCGACTCCTCCTCCGGCTACGCGCGGCGCCCCTCGGCGAAGGCGATGGAGTCATTCTTCCACGCCGGCTCTGGGAGCGTGCTGCGCGGCCAGCTGGCGCTGCGGCGCCGCTACGTGGAGGTGCCGCGCGCGATCCTGCGCTCTCGCGAGCCGCTGGCGCGCCGCCTCCTGCTCGTCGGGTGGACGCTGCAGCAGGTGACCCGCCGCGCCGCGTGGCGCGTCGGCTGGGAGCTGCGCGGCCTGCGGCGCGGCGCGAGCGAGCAGGCGCACGCCGTCGAGCTCGAGCACCCGCACTGGTCGGAGCTCTGCGGCGCCGAGGCGCACTCCGTCGGCGCCGCCGACGGCTGGCGGACGCTCGCGCCGATCGAGGGCTAGCTCACGCAGCTCACTCGCCGCAGCTCAGCCCTCAGCGCGCACCCCCCGCAGCTCACCCCCGCAGCTCAGCCGCAGTAGTTCAGCCCCAGCTCCCCGAGCGTCAGCGCCTGCGGTGCCTCCGCGCGCAGCCCCACGTCGACGACCTCCGCGACGACGACGGCGTGGTCGCCGCGCTCGATCGTCTCGGCGAGGCGCAGCTCGGCCCACGCCGGCGCCTCGGCGAGCACGACGGCGCCGCCCGGCGTGCGCTCCACGCCGACGCGACGGTCCTTCGTCACCAGCTCGTCGCCCTCGAGCTCGGCGTCCCCGAAGAAGGCGAAGGCGAGATCGCCCTGCCCCGTGCCGAGGAACGAGAGCGCCGCCGCCCCGCCCGCCTGCACGTTCGCGAGCGAGCGCGTCCCCTGCTTCACCCCCAGCGCCAGCAACGGCGGCTCGAACGACATCAGCGAGACCCAGTTGATCGTCCCCGCGACGGTGCTGCCGTCGTGCGTGCGGTGAGCACGTAGAGGCCGTACGGGATCATCCGCAGCGTGGTCTTGCGTGCGTCGGCGTCCATGACGCTCCCCTCGCATCGCTCGGCGGCGCCGATTCTCGCCGCGCCGCCCAGGCGCTCGACGGCCGCACGGTGAGGCGCCGCACCCGCTGTCAAAGGCGCGCTACAGCCCGCTGCGCCCCGGAGGGGCGGGCCGTCGCGCCGGCGGCCGCACCCGGCGCCACAGCAGCGCCGCGAGCAGCACAGCCCCGCCGAGCTGGAGCGCCGCCGAGCCCCAGCGCACGGGGATCGGCGCCCCGATCATGCCGCCGAAGGCGAGGTCGGTGACCGCGCGCAGCAGCAGGCCGCCGTTCAGCGCCGCCCACCCGGCGAGCACGAAGCGCGGCGCGGCGACCGTGCCCGGCAACCGCGGGAACATCCACCACGCGACGCCGATCACCGTGTTGAGCAGCCAGCCGACGAGCAGCAGATGCGTGTGCGAGACGCGGCGCCCGTGCGTGAGCCTCGAGGGCTCGGCGAGGCCGATCGCGCCGATCACCATGCCCGCCACGAAGAACGCGAGCCCGGTGCGCAGGAAGAGGATCGCGAGCCCGCTCACGGCGGCGCGCGCCGGCCATCGAGCGCCGGGCGCGGCGGCCGGCGCTCGATGGCCGGCGCGCGCGCTAGAGACGGGCGTTCGCGATCGCGATGTGGCGGCGCGTGTCGCGCTCTAGCGTCGCCGCCTGCTTGGGGCGTGACCTCGTCGCAGAGCCAGTCCCAGTGCAGCGTCACTTTGGCGCCCGGCGCGAGCGCGTCGAGGTAACCGCGGCCGCCCGCGGCGCGCCGCGCCTCGCGCGCCTCGAGCGCACCCAGCGCGAGGCGGCCCGCGGCCAGCAGCAGCGGCCGCGCGCGCACGCGCGCGCGCTCCACGTCGAGTGCCTCGACCACCCCCCAGCCGATGCGGCAGCGGTCCAGCGCCTGCACGTCATCGGGCAGCGCCCCCGCGCGCGTGCTCACGTCCAGCACGTGGAAGGAGTGGTGCGGCCGCGCGCCCGCCGGCACCTGCCCCGCGAGGTGGCGCAGCAGCCGCGGGGGAACGCGCCGCCCCACGCTCTCCTCGACGAAGGCGTGGAAGCCGCGCGCGTCGACACGACGCGTGAGCGCGTCGCCCAGCCAGTACGCCTCCACGACGCGCGCGTCGAAGGGGTCGGCGATCCCGCTGCCGCGCGCGATGACGCCGAGGTAGGGGTACGCCGCCTGGAACTGGCGGATCAGCGGATCGATGCCGGGGTCCGCCTCGTCGGCGACGCAGTAGGCGAAGAGCTCGTCGTCGTCGGGGCCGCCGCAGTAGCCCAGCCGGTTGGGTGCGATGGCGTAGCGCGCGAAGAGCAGCCGGCCGTCGCGCGCGGGTGCGAGCTGCGGCGTCGCCTCGAGCGTCGCGCCGTCAGGCAGCGCGCGGCCCCGACCCGGAGCGCAGCGCGCCCGCGGCTGAGGCGAGCGCGGGCGCGGGCGCCCGAGCCGCCGCGGGGCCCCCGGCGCGAGCGCCGCGGCGCCCGAGCTCGGCGGCCGCGAGCCAGAGCGCGGCGGCCACCGCGATCAGCGCGAGGCCGGCGGCCTGCTCGGCGCTGTAGCTGCGCGAGCCCGCCGCGGCATGCAGCGCCGAGGTCACCACCGAGCTCACGACGAGGATCGACGCCACCATCGTGGCGGGGGCGCGGCGCAGCGCAGCGTAGTAGCCGCCGACGTAGCCCAGCAGCAGCGCCGCCGTCGCCAGCACCCAGCCCCACTGCGCGGGGCCGAGCGCCGCCAGGTCGTCGGCGCGGCCGCTCGTCGCGAGGAAGGCGAGCATCACCAGCACGCCGAAGCCCATGCGGCCCAGCGCCGCCAGCGGCACCGAGAGCCCGCCCGCGAGGAAGCGTCGCGCCAGCACCGCCTCCGCCGCCCACAGCAGCGTGGCGGCCAGCGTCAGCGCCTCGGGCCGGCCCAGCGACAGGCTCGACGGCCGGCCCGCCAGCGCGAGGTGCCCCACCAGCAGCACCGCGAGCGCCGCCAGCGGCAGCGCGCCAAGCCGCTCGCGCAACAGCGGCAGCGCCAGCAGCGCGACCCAGATCACCAGCGTCTTGTGCATGAACGCCGCGCTGGGCGCCGCGGCCGCGCGCAGCCCCTCGAAGAAGAGCAGGAAGGGGATGCCGCCTCCGACCAGCCCCAGCGTCGCGAGCCGTGCCCAGCCGCCGCGCCCCAGCCCGCGCAGCTCGGCGGGGCGCACCGAGGCCGCCACGACGCCCACCAGCGCCACCACGGCGTTCTTCGCCGTCGTGAAGACGAAGGGGTCGGGCAGCTCGCGCACGGCGAACGAGTTCACGTAGATCGAGACGCCCGAGAGCAGCGCCGTGGCGAGCGCGATCGCCGCGCCCGCCCGCACGAGCTCGCCACGCGCCGCGCCGTGGCGCTCGCGCTCCCGCCCACGCTCGCCCACCGTCGCGTACAGCCTCATCGGTTCGCCTCCGCTCCACGGCTCGCCGCCTCCGCCGCGGCCCCGAGCTCCGCCAGCAGCGCGTCCAGCTCGCGCGCCTCCTCGGCGGTCGCGCGCTCGACGGCCATGCCCAGCGCGACGAGCACGTGGTCGCCCGGTGCGAGGCCCAGCAGCGCCAGCGCCGACACCTCGCGCGCCACGCCCCCCACCTCGACGAGGGCGCGCGCACCCTCGGCGCGCAGCACGCGGCCCGGTAGCGCCGTGCACATCAGGACGGTCCCGGCACCACGACGCTCTCGAGCGCCACGCCGCCCGTCGCGGCCGAGCGGATCTCGATCGCCGCGCCCTCGGCGGGCGTCCCCGCGGCCGCAGCGAGCAGCGAGAGCTCGAGCGCCCCCGCCTCGAAGCCTCCCTCGGGGCCCAGCCGCAGCCGCAGCGCCGCCAGCTCGCCGCCCCCGCCGCCTCCACCGCGCGCGTCACGATGCGACGCGCGACGCCGAGCTCGTGCATCGCAGCTCCTCCTCCACCGCCTCCAGCAGCGGCCCAGCGCGCGCTCGCACGACCGCGAGAGCGGCGCGCCGTGCTCCACCGCCTCGGGCTCGACGCCGTAGATCACGAGCGAGGCGGGGAGCCGGCCGAGCGCGCGCGCCAGATCGACGGCCGCCGCCGCGCCCAGCCCATGCGTCGAGGCGCCGCCGCGCGCCAGCCGCCCCGCGAGCCGCCCCGGCAGCGGCGCCGCGCGCGCGTCGACGCGGTGCACCGTCCCCGGCGGCGCACCCGTGCGCACCGCGTCCAGCAGCAGCACGCTCGGCTCCCCGTCCCACGCCGCCAGCAGCCCCGCCGCGTCGCCGTCCGCGAGCAGCACCCGCGCCGCCACGCCGGGGCGCTGCGCGAGCCGCGCGCGCAGTCGCTCCGCCGCGACGAGGCCGACGGCGTCGTCGCCGCGCAGCCGGTTGCCGACGCCGATCACGAGCGGCGGCGCTGCGCCCCGATCGCGCGCCGCCGCCACGCCTCGACGGCGCGCCTCGCCGCGCCTCGTCACGCGCGCGGCCATCAGCCCCGTTCCACAGTGAGGTCGAGGAAGTGCGTGGCGCAGGAGATGCACGGGTCGAAGGCGCGGATCAGCTGCTCGCAGCCGTGCGTCAGCTCCGGCTCCGGGATGTCGAAGCGCGGCGCGGCGAGGGCGGCGAGATCCTCCTCGATCGCGCGCTGGTTCTGCGAGGTCGGCGGCACGATCTTCGCGTCGACGATCGTCCCCTCGGCGTCGAGCGTGTAGCGGTGGTAGAGGAGGCCGCACGGCGCCTCGGTCACGGCGTAGCCCTCCCGGCGAGGCCGCTCCCGGCGCGCGGCTCGGCCTCGGCGAAGGGGGGCCGCGGCTGCTCGTACTCCGCGATCAGCCGCAGCGCCTCCTCGACGGCGAAGAGCAGCTCCGGCGCGCGCACCACGATCGAGCGGAACGGGTTGCGGAGCGGTGGCGCCACGCCCGCCACCTCGGCGGCCTCGCGCACGAGCGCCGGCAGCCGCTCGTAGTTGAAGGCGTAGCGCGCCAGCGGCCCGACGAGGTAGCTACGCTCCCCGTCGAGCAGCGAGTGCAGCGTCGTAGTGTACCGGAGCTACCGCTCCTCGAAGCGGTCGTCGTACTGCGGCGCCGCGACGTCGAGGCCGTCGCTCGAGACGATGCGCCCCTCGTTCATCGGGTACTCGGCGGGGTGGCGCAGCGCGACGAGCAGGTACTCCGCCTCGAACTCCGGCGTCGGCAGCGCCGCGGTCCAAACGACCAGCGCGAGCGCCTCTTCGCGCGCGCGCTCCAGCGTGGCGGCGAGCGGGCGCAGCTCGGCGGGGCGCGGCACGCGATGGAAGCCGCCGACGCGCACGTTGATCGGGTGCACCTCGCGGCCGCCGACCAGCGCCATCACGGCGTTGCCCGCCGCCTTCAGCGCCAGCCCGCGCTCGACGACCTGCGGGTGGTCGGCGGCCATCGCGATCGCGTCTGGGTAGCCGAGGAAGTCCGGCGCGTGGAGCATCGTGACGTGCAGCGCGTGGCTCGCGATCCATTCGCCGCAGTAGAGCGGGCGGCGCAGCTCGCGGACGCCGGCGGGCGGCACGAGGCCCAGCGCGTCCTCCATCGCGTGCACCGCGCTCATCTGGTAGGCGACGGGGCAGATGCCGCAGATGCGCGCCGTGATGTCGGGCGCCTCCGAGTAGTGCCGCCGCCGCAGGAAGCCCTCGAAGAAGCGCGGCGGCTCGAAGATGGCGAGCTGCACCTCCTCGACGCGGCCGCCCGCGACGCGCAGGCGCAGCGATCCCTCGCCCGCCATCCGCGGCAGGTAGTCGACGCGGATCTCGCGCGTCCCGCTCTCGCGCGTGGCGTCGGTCACGGCGCCCCCTCGAGGCGCTCGGCCGCCGCGCGGAACGGCTCGGCGCCCGCGTGGAAGCTGCGGAACGCGCGCACGAGCTCGCGGTCGCTCGCGCCCAGTGCGCGCCACCCCTCGGACAGCGACGCGGTGCTCGCCGTCTCGGCGGGGCCGTAGCAGCCGTAGCAACCGCGGTCGTAGCCCGGGCAGAGCGCGCCGCAGCCCGCGTGGGTGACGGGGCCCACGCAGACCGAGTGCTCCTCGATCCGCGGGCGCCGGCCCGCGAGGTAGGCGCTCATCACCTCGGCGAGCTGCCCCACGTCGATCGGGCAGCCGCGCAGCTCGAAGTCGACGGGCACGTGCTCGGAGATCGGCGTGGAGCGGTCGAGCGTGCGCACGTACTCCGGCCGCGCGTAGACCACCGCGGCGAGCTCCCGCATGTCGACGAAGTTGCGCAGCGCCTGGATGCCGCCCGAGATGGCGCAGGCGCCGATCGTGACGAGCTACCGCGACTCCTCCCGCACGCGGTGGATGCGCCGCTCGTCCTCGGGCGTGGTGATCGAGCCCTCGACGAGCGAGAGGTCGTACGGCCCCGGCTCGGCGCGGCTGCTCGCCTCGGGGAAGTAGCGATCTCCACCTCGCGCGCCAGCGTCAGCAGATCGCGGTCGAGCGAGAGCACGGAGAGCTGGTAGCCGTCGCAGGAGGCGAACTTCCACACGGCGACGCGCGGCCGCCCTTCGCCTCGCCTGCGAGCCGTCACCACCGCGTGCGCGCTCACAGCTCCGGCACCTCGAGGCAGCCGCCCAGCTCGGCGAACGAGAGCACCGGGCCGTCGCGGCAGACGAAGCTCTCGCGGAGCTGGCAGCGACCGCAGAGCCCCACGGCGCAGTGCATGTTGCGCTCCAGCGAGAGGTAGACGCGCTCCGGCGCGACGCCGCGCGCGGTGAGGTCGAGCGCGACCAGTGCATCATCATCTCGGGCCCGCAGACGAAGGCGACGGCCTCGCGGGGCTCGAAGCGCGCGCGTCCGAGGTGCGCCGTGACCCAGCCGACGTCGCCGCGCCAGCGCTCGTCGGCGTGGTTCACCGTGACCAGCACGTCGAGCTCCGGGTGGCGGCGCCAGCGCTCCAGCTCGCGGCGGAAGAGCAGCTCGCGCGGCGAGCTGGCGCCGTAGAGCAGCGTGGCGCGGCCGTAGCGCTCACGACGCTCGAGGATCGCGCGCAGCGCCGCCGCCAGCGGGGCGAGCCCCAGCCCGCCCGCGACGAGCAGCACGTCGGCGCCCTCCCCCTCGGCCTCGGCCTCGTCGAGCGGCCAGCCGCGCCCGAAGGGTCCGCACACCCCCACGGCATCGCCGCGCTCGAGGGCCCACAGCGCCTCGGTGACGGCGCCGACGGCGCGGATCGTGTGGCGAAGCGTGCCGCCCGGCTGCGTGGCGCTCGCCTCGGCGGCGCCCACCTGGGCCCGGCGCTCCCGGGCGCCGCTCACCGAGATCGGCGCCTCACCGACGCCCAGCGCGGTAAGGATCGTGAACTGCCCCGGCCGCACCTCGATCGGCGTCGCGGCCGGGCTCGAGCTCGAGCGAGCGCACGTCCGCCGTCTCGCGGCGCGTGCGGGCGATGCGCCAGATCGCGGGCAGCAGCGCCATCGTCGCGCCGGCCGGCGGAGAGGCTGGCGCGGGAGCCGCCAGCGCGCTCACGGCCGGGCTCGCGCGCGGGCGCCGCGCTCGCGGGCGGCGCGTAGAGGTGGAGCAACTGCAGCCGCGCCGCCTCCAGCCGCTGCGTCATGACCGCGACGAAGCGCGTGAGCAGCTCGTAGCCGAGCTCATGGTCGCCCGCGAACTTGCCGCGCAGGCAGGCGCCATCGAGCGCGACCACGCGCGTCAGCTCCAGCGCGCGCGCGTCGAAGCGCTGCACGTACGGCGGGACGATCCACGCCCAGCCGAGGATCTCGCCCTCGCCCAGCGTCTGCAGCGTGAGCCGCCCGCGGTCGGCGGCGTCCAGCTCGACGGCGACGCGGCCGTGGCGGATGAGGAAGAACTCGCGCGCGTCCTGGCCCTGGCGGAAGATCGTCTCGCCCGCGCGGTAGCGCGGGTTCGAGGCGCAGCCCGCGAGCAGCGCGATCTGCGCCTCGCTCATGCCGCGGAAGAAGGCGTGCTCGGCGAGGATGCCCTCGAGGCCGCGAATCACGGCGCACCCTCCTCGCCCCGCGCGCCGCGACGCGCGCCCGCCGGCGGCGCCGCCCGCACCGGCATCGGCGCCGCGCGGATCGCCGCCGCCTCGTGCGTGATGTCGATGCCCACGGGACACCAGGTGATGCAGCGCCCACAGCTGACGCGGCCCGAGCTGCCGAACTGGTCGATCCAGCTCGCGAGCTTGTGCGTCAGCCACTGCCGGTAGCGCGAGCGAGTGCTGCCGCGCACGTGGCCGCCGGCGAACGCGCTGAAGTCGAGGCTGAAGCAGGAGTCCCAGCGCCGCGTCCGCTCGACGTGGGCGCCCGTCAGGTCGCTCGTGTCGCTCACGGAGCTACAGAAGCAGGTGGGGCAGACCAGCGTCCAGTTGGTGCACGAGAGGCAGCGCGCGGCGACATCGTCCCAGCGCGGGTGCTCGGCGGCGGCGCGGAGCAGCTCGCGGATGCCCTTGGTGTCGAGCGAGCGGCCGAGCGAGACCGTCGTCGCCTTCACCACGGCGCGCGCTCGCTCGCGGTCCGCCGCCGTCGCCTCGCGGCGCGGCAGCCGCGCGAGCAGCGCGGAGCCGCGCTCGCTGCCCGCGCGCGCCAGCAGCTCGTGCGTGGCGCCGGCCTCGCGCCCCTCACCCGCCGGGGGCGTCAGCTCGGTGAGCGCCACGTCGAAGCCGTCCTCGACGCCGGGGCCCGCGTCCATGGAGGCGCAGAAGCAGGTGCCGCCCGCGACGGCGCACTCGACGGCGATCAGGAAGGCGCCCTCGCTCCGCCGCGCGTAGCCCGCGTCCACGTAGAAGCCGCCCGTGAAGACGCGGTCCTGCATCGCGATCGCGCGCAGCTCGCAGGCGCGCGCGCCGAGGAAGGCGTGGCGCGTCGCCTCGGGCGGCGGCGCCTCGACGGTCACGGCGTCGCCGTCGCGGCTCGCCTCCCGCAGCCGCTCGTGCGCGGGAAAGAGGAAGTGCTTCCACGAGTGCGGGCCGACGGCGTAGCCGAAGAGCGTCTCGTCGCCCCACCGCTCCAGGCGGTAGCGGCCCGGCTCCTGCCGGTCGCCCCAGCCCCGCGGCAGCTCGCCCGCGGAGTCGACGCGGTCGTAGACGATCGCGCCGTCGCGCACGGTGGGACCGACGACGGCGTAGCCATCCGAGCGTAGCGCCTCGATCAGCGCATCGAGCGCCCCGGGGTCGAGCACCCACGCGGCGGCGCTCTCGGCGAGGGGCTCGGCGATCGGCGTCTCGGCGGCCACGCTCCGCTCCCTCGGCACAGGCGCCAGCGTTCCGCTGGACTCGAGGGGCTGCCGCTCCTGCCGGAGCAGCGCCGGTCGTTGCGCGCCCGCGCGGCGGGCCAGAGGGCTCGGCGAGCGGGCACCACCTAGGCGAGGCGAAACGCCAGCAGCAGCGGAAGCCCACCCGGTGCAGCGGAGCGCTGCCTACGGCGCGATGCGTGCGCCCGTGACCGAGGACTCGCGGATGGCGTCCAGCACGCGCTGCGTGGCCGCGCCGTCCTCGAAGGAGGGGGCGGGCGAGCCGCCCTCGCGGATGCCGCGCTCGAAGTCGCGGAGCAGGAGGCGGAACGCCATCAGCCGGTTGTCCCGCTCGTCCTCGAACGGCACGAGGTCGGCGGGCATCGGCAGCTGCTCCAGCCGCCGGTCGCTCCCCCGGCCGCCGAGCACGACGCCATCCGGCTCCGGGTTCGGGCCGCGCTGCACCGCCTCCAGCACGCCGCCCGCGCCCACGAGGTGGATGCGCGCGCCGGTCGCGGGCGCGGCGGCGGAGGTCGCCGTCATCGTCGCGAAGGCCCCGGACTCGAAGCCCAGCGTGAAGGCGAAGGTGTCGTCGGCGTCGGCGGTAGCGGCGGCGCCCGTGTCCGGGTCGCGGCGCTCCGGGCGCGCCACGGTGAGCCGGCCGCTGACCTCGCGCACGTCGCCGAACCAGTGGCGCAGCCCATCGACGTAGTGCGAGCCGAGCGCGCCCAGCAGCCCGCCACCCTCGGCGGAGCGCGAGCCCCAGGCCAGCGGCGGCGGCTCCGCAGGCGCTGCACGTCCGATCAGCAGCTCGATCGAGGCGAAGCGCGGCTCCCCCACGAAGCCCTCGTCCAGCAGCCGGCGGATGTGCGCGCGCTGCGGGGCGTGCCGGAACTCGTGGGCGACCATCGCGGTGGGGCCGGAGGCGCGCGCCGCCTCGGCCATCGCGCTCGCCTCGGCGGCGTCGAGCGCGAACGGCTTTTCGCACAGCACGTGCTTGCCGGCGGCGAGCGCGGCCAGCGCCATCTCGCGGTGCGGCGCGGGCGGCGTGGAGATGGCCACGGCGTCGAGGTCGTCGCGGGCCACCAGCTCGCGCCAGTCCTCGTGCGGCGCGGACACGCCCAGGCGCTCCGCGGCCTCGCGCGTGCGCTCGGGCGAGCGCCCCCAGATCGCCGGCACCTCCCAGCCCTCCGAGAGGAAGGCGGGGACGTGGACGGTGGCGCCGAAGCCCACCCCGATCACCCCGACACGCAGAGCGCTCACGCGCGGCAGTCTACGCCCTCCCTCCCGCGCCACGCGGAGCCCGGCCGGCGCCGACTGCTACGCTGTGCCTTCGAGGCCCCGCGGGCCGGTCAACCAGGCGAGCGCGACGAGGAGGCAAGCGTGACACGCGAGATCGCGCGCGACGAGCAGGAGTGGCGGGAGCAGCTCTCGGCGGAGCAGTACCACGTGCTCCGCGAGCGCGGCACGGAGCCCCCCTTCAGCGGGCGCTTCGTTCGGGAGAAGACCGACGGCACCTACGCCTGCGCCGCCTGTGGCGCCGCGCTCTTCCGCTCCACGTCGAAGTACGACTCCGGCACCGGCTGGCCCAGCTTCTGGGAGCCGGTCGACGAGGAGGCCCTCGAGACGGAGACGGACCAGAGCCTCGGGATGACACGCACGGAGGTCTCCTGCGGCCGCTGCGGCTCGCACCTGGGCCACGTCTTCCCCGACGGGCCCCAGCCCACCGGCCAGCGCTACTGCATCAACTCGCTCTCGCTGGAGCTCGAGGAGGAGTAGCGGCGGCCGTCTCGGCGGGACGCCGAGGGGCGAGGGCGAGGGGGGGCGATGGCGCAGGCGCCCGCGGACGGCCGGACGCTGGTGATGGCGATGGAGTCGACCGAGGCGGCGCTCGACTGCGACCCGCCCGGGCGCAACGTCGGTAGCCAGCCCGCGCGGCCGTACCACCTCGCGTACCACGTCTTCGACGCGCTGACCGCGCCGACCATCGACACGCTGCCCGACGGCCGCCGCTACGCCGACTTCTCGCGCGTGGTCGGTCGCCTCGCCGCGTCCTTCGAGCCGCACGACGACGCCAGCCGCTGGGTGGTGACGCTGCGCGAGGGCGTGCGCAGCCACGCCGGCAACGAGCTGACCGCCGAGGACGTGGTATGGAGCTACGAGCGCATCCTGGCGTTCCGCGCGATCGGGATGTGGCGCGCCACGAACATCGCGGGGATCGCGCGCGAGGGCGGCGTGCGCGCGCTGGACCGGCGCCGCGTCGAGTTCCGCATCGACGGCCACAGCCCCAGCTTCCCGACCTTCCTGGGCTACGCGACCGCCGCCATCGTCGACTCCACCGAGGCGCAGCGGCACGCCACCGCCGACGACCCGTGGGCCTCGGCGTTCCTCGCCGACAACGCCTGCGGCTTCGGCGCCTTCACGATGACGCGGCGCGACGCGGAGCGGCTGGAGCTTCGGCCGCGCGCCGAGTTCTGGGCGGGCGCGCCGCCCGTCGACGGCGTCGCCTACGTGCCCGCGCCCACGCGCGAGCGCGGCCTCGAACTCTTCGAGCGGGGCGAGGCGAACGTCGTCGCCGGGCTCTACCCCGACGAGGCGCGGCGCGCCGAGCGCGTCCCCGGCGCGCGGCTGCTGCTGGGCCGCACCAACCACGCCACGATCGAGCTCGACCGCTCACGCCCGCCCTTCGAGCACCACGGCGTGCGCGAGGCGGTGCTGCGCTCCGTCCCCTACCAGCGCATCGTCGAGGAGGCGTACCTCGGCCTCGCCGAGGTGCAGCACGGCATCTACCAGCCCAACACCCCGGGCTACGACGAGGATGGGTGGAGCCACGAGCCCGACCCCGCGCTGGCGCGGCAGCTCGTGGCAGATGCGGGGGCGGAAGGCGCTGCCGTCACCTTCGCCGTCTCCGAGGCAGAGGAGAGCACGCGCATCGGGGCGCTGGTCGCGGAGGCGCACGGCGAAGTCGGGCTGCACGTACGCGTAGTGGCGATCCCCGAGCTCGCGGACGGCGAGGTGCCGGAGATGTACCTGCGTGGCGACTGCAGCCACGGCGTCGCCGACCGCCACTACGACCTCGGCATCGACTTCGCGGCGCCGCGCGGGATGCCGGGGCGGCTCTTCGAGGCCGTGCGCCTCACCTCGCAGATGCGGGCGATCCGCCACGCCCCCTCCGCGGAGCATCCCGCGATGTACCGCGAGCTCCAGCGCGAGCTGCTCGCCGACGCGGCCTGCGTGCCGCTCGCCGGGCACAGCTACGCCGTCGCCTACCGCGAGGGCCTGCACCCGTGGTTCCTGGGGCCGGAGTACCTGCCGATGTCGAGCCTGATGTGGTCGGCCGCGCGCTACGTCCTCCCGGCAGTCCGCTGCCCCACCAGACCGCGCGCTAGATCACGCCCGGCCCGAGTGGGCACGTCCCGTCGTCGTGGCCGCCGAGGTGCCGCGCGGCGTCATCGCCGGACATCGGCAGCGCGGGGGCGGCGAAGGCGGCGTCCTGGCCCGCGGGCGGCATCGGCAGCAGGTCGAGCAGCAGGTCGCGCTCGATGTCGCTCTGGACGTCACTGCCGGGCGCGAACTCCTGCAGCACGGTCGTGACGGGCGCGGGCTCGTCGTCGAGCGCGCCCCCGCTCGCACCCCACGCGATGAGCGCCGCGGTCGCGACCACCGCCGAGGCGGTCAGCATCCCCCGCATCAGTCGAAGCATCCGGCTACCCTCCCGGCTCGCGAAAGCATACGTCGTGGAGCCGCTCAGCGGTTCTCGCCTCGCGACCTCGCCGCGCGACGGGGCGCCGCCGAGGGCGCTACGGCCCGCTCGACGGCGCGATCCCTGTGCGGTAGTTGGCCACGCGGTAGCGCTCCGGGTGCGCGAAGTCCGTCATCAGCACGATCTCCTCGAAGACATCGCTGAAGCCCTCAGCGCGCAGGCGGCGCGGGGTCATCGCCATGACGTAACGCTCGTAGTCCACCTCGAGGTTCGTGGGCTGCCCCCAGGCGCGCCCGCGCCGCTCGAGGAACTGCCGGATGCCGTCCGCGTCGCGCACCACCTCGACGTCGGCCTGCACCGTCACGTTGCGCGCGGCGCCGCCGCGCGGCCCGATCCCCTCGCCCGAGGTCTGCACCCACTGCATCGTCACGCGCGGGTTGTCGGCAAGGTGCCGCGACTTGAGGTCGCCCTCGCGCACCGCCCGATGGTCCCGAGCCGCAGCCCGCTCTCGAAGCTCTCGACGAGGCAGCTCACCTGCCGCACGTAGGCGTCGCCGTAGCGGTTCACGGTGGTGAGGAAGCTCGTGACCCCCGGCTCGCGCGAGGAGATGAAGTCCCGGATCGCCGTCAGTCGCTCGTCCATCGCCGCTCCCCTTCGCCGGCACCCCGCTCGCGCGCCTCGCCGCCGTGCCCCGCGGCGCACCTTACGCGCTCTGCAGCCCATGCTCGCGCAGGAAGTCGAGCGTGACGCGCGCGAGCAGCTCCGGATTCTCGTTCGGAGTGAAGACGGCACGGCTCGGCACCAGCACCCCGCGACCGTCGGGCAGCGCCTCCACCACGCGCTCGTGCAGCGGGCGGATGCGGCTGTTGGTGCCGTGGATCACCAGCGCGGGCGACTGCACCAGCGGCAGCCGCTCCCAGATCGGGTAGCGGCAGATGGCGTGCGGCCCCGCCCCGCGCCAGCCCATGTGGCCGTACGGGGAATCCGGCGCCGCCGCGTTGACGCGCAGCGTGTCGAGGTAGCGCTCGGCCGAGATGCGCAGGCTGGGGCTCGGGCCGAGCACGGCGAGGTCGGCCCACAGCTCGGGCAGGTGGCCGCCGTCCGCGCGCCGCGCACGGTAGAAGTGCCGGCCCTCGTGGAAGGCGCGGCCCTCGTCGTTGTTGTAGTCGTTGATCTCCTCGAGGATCAGCGCCGCCACGCGCTCCGGCCACTGCGCGGCGAGCTCGACGCCGACCACGGCGCCGGTGTGCGTCGCGAAGACGTTGGCGCGCTCCAGCTCCAGCGCCTCCATCGCCCACACCACCGCCTGCGAGAACTCGCGCACCGTCGAGTAGGGGACGGGCGGCCGGTCGGAGGCGCCGTAGCCGATGGTGCTCAACGCCATCGCGCGCACGCCCGCGCCCCCCGCGGCCGCGAGCTGCGGGAGCAAGTCGTCGTACATGGCGGCGGAGGTGGGCGTGGCATGCAGCAGGATCAGCGGGGCGCCCTGCCCCGCCTCCCGGCACTCCATGTAGCCGTGCGGCGTCTCCAGCAGCCGGCGGCGAATGCGCTCGACCACTTCGCTCCCTCAGCAACGTTCCGTTGCATCCCGGTGGCTGCAGCGAGCGTTCCGCTCGACCCTAGTGGCTGCCGCTCCTGCCCGAGGGTACGCGGGGCGCGTCGGTCGCCGCGACCTCGGCGGCGCGGCGTCGGCGGGCGCGCGGGCGGCGGGCGACTCGGAGGCCGCGCGCACGGCCGGCGCCTCGCCAGCCCTCTCGCAGGAGCGGCAGCCCCTCGAGTCGAGCGGAACGCTCGCTCGTCGAGTCGAGCGGAACGCTCGCTCGCGGTGGCATATGATGCGGCCGCAGCAGGGGGAGCTACCTAACATGGCGAGTGGTCCGTCTCCGAAGAACCTCGTGTGGCCGGTCGACCGGCGCGGCGGCATCCAGGCCGGGTGGGATCCCGACCAGCCGCACATGGGCGGGGCGGCGCAGCCCGCCCCGTACCACACGATTCACATCCCGTACGAGCCGCTGACGACGCCGAAGATCGAGTTCGACGCGGACGGCACGCGCTACCCGGTCGCGAGCGACCTCCAGGGCCGGCTGGCGGAGAGCTGGGAGTCCGCCGACGGCGATCGCACCTGGACGATCCGCGTGCGCCCGGGCGTGCTCAGCCACGCCGGCAACACGCTCTCCGCCAACGACGTCGTGTGGATGGTGCAGCGGGTCTTCGCGCTGCGTGGGGTGGGCATGTGGCGGCAGCGGCGCCTTGCCGGCATCAACGCCGCCGAGGACGTCGAGGCCGTCGACGAGCGCACCGTACGCTTCCGGCTGCGCGGCGCGAACCCGCAGTTCCCGCAGTACTTCGTCTTCGCCTCCGGCAACGTCGTCGACTCCACCGAGGCGCGGCGGCACGCGACGAACGACGATCCGTGGGCCACGGCGTGGCTCTCGCAGAACGCGTGCGGCTTCGGCCAGTTCTCCGTCGAGCGGCAGACCGACGACGTGATCGAGTACGCGGCGCGCGACGAGCACTGGATGGGGCGCCCCGGCGTCGACTCGATCGTGCAGGTCGGCGTCGACAGCCGCGAGGAGGGGCTGCGCATGATGGACGCGGGCGACGCGAACATGGTGCTCGGCCTCTACCCGGAGGAGCTCGCGCGCTTCGCCGGGCGGCCCGAGTTCACGACGCGCAAGGTGCGCGCCAACCACTCGACGCTCGAGTTCAACTGGACCGAGGCGCCCTTCGACGACCAGAAGGTGCGGCAGGCGATCTGCTACGCGCTGCCCTACGAGCGCATCCTCAGCCAGGTCTACGGTGGCCACGCGCGGCCGAGCCACAGCCCGATCTGCTCCACCTCGCAGCTCCACACGCCCGAGTTCGACCCCTACGGCTACGACGTGGAGCGCGCGCGCGCGCTGATGAAGGAGGGCAGCCACGCGGACGGCTTCCAGACCGAGCTCTGGATCAAGCCAACGTACGAGTCGCTGCGCTTCGCGCACATCACGCAGCAGGCGCTGATCCCGCTGGGGATCGAGGTCGACGTCCGCCTCGACACGCAGCTCCCGTTCGGGACGAAGGTGCCGATGTGGTTCAAGGAGGAGTGCGGCCACGCGCTCTACGAGCCGATGTACGACGTGGCGCACGACTACGACCCGCCGATGGGGATGTGGGGCGGGAAGAACAACCTCGACAAGGCGTGGACCACGCGCATCCGCGCCATCCGCGCCGCCGACTCGGCCGACCAGCCCGCGATGTACGGCGACATCCAGCGCGACCTGCTGGACTTCGCGCCGTGCGCGCACATCGCCGAGATCGACACCGGCTGGGTCTTCCGCGCCGACGTCGACCCGTGGGCGCTCGACCCGGCCTTCCTCGGCGCGACGACCACGGTGTGGTCGGCGCACCGCCAGATCATGCCCTCGTGGTAGCCATGGACTAGGTGTACTACCCAGGAAGGTTGTTCACAGGCGGGAGGCGGGGACGGCCCCGCCGACGCCGCCGTGCGGTCGGCGGTGATTGTAGCGGTAGAGCCAGCGTGGGAGCTGGCGCAGCCGCTCGGCGTTGGAGCGGTAGGGGCGGGCGTAGGCCCACTCGTTCTGCAGGATCTGGATGAAACGCTCGGCTTTGCCGTTCGTCTGCGGGCGGTAGGGCCGCGTGTGCGACAGCCGCACGTCTGCGGCAGCGGCGGCGCCGTGGAAGCTGCGGGCGACGGTGTAGGCCTTCGCGTTGTCGGTCAGGACCCGGCGCACGCGCACGCCACGCCGGCGGAAGGCCGCGAGCGCCTGCTCGAGGAAGGCGGCGCAGCTCGCGCCACGCTCGTCGGGCAGGACGGAGACGTAGGCGTAACGGCTGTGGTCGTCGACGGCGACGTGTAGGTACTCCAGCCCCAGCGAACGCCGCGAATGCGGCCCGGAGCGCGTCTCGGCGAAGCCAGGCGCCATTCGCTTGCCGCCGCCCTCGGGGACGCGCCCGAGCTTCTTCACGTCGAGATGCAGCAGGTCGCCGGGGGCGTCGTGCTCGTAGCGGACCGGCTCCCGGGTGACGCGGTGCAGGCGGTCGAGCCGGTTGAGGCCGCGGCGCCGCAGCACGGCGTAGACCGTGGAGCGGGCGACCCCGAGCGCCCACTGGATGCGATGCGGCCCGAATCCCTGCGTGCGTCGCACGGCGCAGATGCGTCGCTCCAGCTCGGGCGGCGTGCGCCGGGGATGCGCGCGCGGGGCGGAGCTGCGGTCCTCGAGCCCTGCCGCTCCCTCCGCCCGGAAGCGCCCCAGCCACTTGGCAACGGTGTGGCGGGAGACGCGGAAGTGGCGAGCGACCTCAGCCTGGGGCCAGCCGGCGTCCACTTCCCGCACGAGCTCGAGTCGGGTCAGCGGCGTCAGCCGCGCGTTACGATGGGCCATGAGGGTGTCCTCTCCTCGCTACTGCCGTGCTGTCACACACAGCAGCGGGCGAGGCCCCTCATCCTCTCAACAACCTACGTGGGAACTACAGCTAGCCTGCGGCCTGCGCGGCCGCGAGCGCGATCGCCCTGAACGCGCTCTCGATCGAGCCCACGCGGTCCTCCGGGTCGATGACGGGGTGCGCCAGCACCTCGCCCATGCCGGCGTCGAGCAGCCCGACGAGCCCGGCGGCCACCTCCTCGGCGCTCCCGGAGACCACCAGGTCGTCCAGCAGCGCGTCGCTGTAGCTCTCCTCGATCGGGAAGCCCGCGGCCTCGAACATGCCGCGGTAGTTGGCGCTCTGTGCGTAGTAGCCGAGCGAGCCGCGCACCCCGGCGCGCGCCGTCTCGGGATCGGGGGTGACCATCACCGGCACGTGCGCGACGAGCGGCGGGACCGGCCGCCCGGCCGCCTCCGCGCCGCGGCGCATCGCGGGCAGCGCCTCCTCCACGAGGTAGGTGCGGGGGCACATCCACGAGATCGCGCCATCGGAGAGCTCGCCGCAGAGCTCGAAGGACCTGGGGCGCAGCGCCGAGGCCATGAGCGGGATCGCCACCGGCCCGCGCAGCCGCGTGCGCGCCACCACGTGCTCGCCCGCGAAGTCCACCTCGCCCGTATCGAAGAGCGCGCGCAGCACCGTGAGGTACTCGCGCAGCTGCGTCAGCGGCTTGCGCCACGTCACGCCGTACGTCGACTCCATCGCGGGCTGGTGCGCGGGGCCGATGCCCAGGCGGAAGCGCCCGGGCGCCAGCGACTCGATCGCCAGCGCCTGCTGCGCGATGACGATGGGGTGGCGCGGCCACGTCTGGATGATGCAGGTGCCCATGAGCACGCGCTCGGTCTGGACGCCCGCCGCGGCGAAGGCCGCCATCGGGTCCTGCCCGCCCGACATGCCGATTGTGCCCCACGTCGCGGGGATGCCGGCGCGCTCCGCCTCGGCGATCTGCTCGACCGCCGCGCGCGCGCTCCCGGCCTGGATGTTGACTCCGACAGTACCCCGCGCCATTGGACCGAACGTAACACGGCCTCGTACTGCGTGCGCGCGCTTATGTCTCCTCGTATGTGAAGCGGGGCCTCGCCCACCTCGCCACGGGCGCTCCCCGCCCTAGAATGCGGCGCCGGCGCGCTCGCCGACGTGGAGTGGGGGGACGAGATGAGCACCGCCGAGGGCAGCGCCGCGCCGGCCGTCGACGAGCGGCCGATCGAGGAGATCGTGGAGCGCTTCCGCGCCGAGGTCGGCGAGCTGCCTACGCACCTGGCGCTGCTGGCGGAGGTGGCGCCCTCCTCACTGCAGGGGCACGACCGCATGTGGCGCGAGCTGATGCGCGACCCCTCGCAGGGCGGCGCGCTGCCGCGGCGCTACAAGGCGCTGCTCTGCGCCTCGATCGCGCTGACCGCGCGCGACGGCGACGCCGCCGAGTGGTGGTCGGGCGTCGGCGCGCGCTGGGGACTCACGCTGGAAGAGCTGCTGGAGGTGATCGGCTTCAACATCACCGGCCAGGGCATGTCGACCTTCCGCGACATCGGCCAGCGCTGCGTGCGCCGGGCGCGCGAGGTGATCGCGTCGGGCGAGGTCGAGCGCGACCCCGAGCCGATGCCGCCCGTCGAGGTGCCCGCGAGCTGGGCCGACGCGGCGCTGCCGCAGGGCGAGCAGCCCCCCGGCGAGCACCCCGCCCTCGAGCCCCCCACGGGCGAGGCGATGACGGCGATCCACGCCTACTTCGAGCGCAGCTTCAACGCGCCGATGCCGGAGTTCTGGGCCGCGCTGGGCCGCGAAAGCGGCGGACTGCTGGAGGGTTACTACCTGCTGCGCCGCTACACGATGCGCCGTCCCGAGGAGGGCGGGCACACCCCGAAGATCGTGAAGGAGCTCAATGCCGTCGTCGGCGACACGATCATGAACAACCCGTGGGGCGGCGAGGCGCACCTGCGCGCCGCAATGGTCAACGGTTGCACGCTGGCGCAGGTCCGCGAGGCCGAGGGGCTGGTGATCATGGAGGCGGGGATGGTCGCCTACAAGATCGCCGGCTACGACTTCGTGCGCAGCGCGCAGGAGATCGCGGCGGTGCTCGAGGGGCTGAAGTAGCGCGCTCGCCCGTCGGCGCGACTACGGCCGAGCGACGCAGAGATCGACGAGCAGGTCGACCGACTCGAGCGACTCGAGGTCGGCGACGGCCTCGGCGATGCGCTCCGCGTGCGCCTCGTCGAAGGGCAGCGCCGCGTAGAGCGCCGGCACGCGCGCGCGCTCCGTGGCGAGATCCCACGCGAACTCGGTGCCGTCGGCCTCCGCCACCAGCGTGGTGCCGTCGAGGAGCTCGACGGTGACGCGCGGCGAGTACTGGCCGCGGTCGGCGGTGACGGCGCGCACGCGGCGCGAGAGCTCCTGCACCTCGGGCGGCTCGTCGGAGCCGGCCGCGTCGCGGCCGCCGTAGGAGAGCCGGCGCCCCGTGGAGGCGTAGCCGCGCTGGATCAGCGCCTTTGCCGCGAAGTAGGCGTTGTTCCACTCGTCGGTGGCGGGGCGCGGGAAGCGCGGCGAGGGGTAGTGCGTCTCCCACTCGTTCATCTCGACGCGGATCTCGCGCACCTGCGCCGCGTCGATCTCGTGCTCGCGCCCGAGCTGCGCGCAGAGCTCGACGACGGGCTGCACGAAGCCGGCGCCCGAGTAGATCTTCATCGTCGCGCCGAGCAGCTCCCAGCGCTCGCCGAGGTCGGCCGCGATCGCCGGCACGTCGATGCGATCCGCGCCCACGAAGCTCCCCGTCAGCGCGCCCTCGGCGCTGCCCGCGAAGGAGTAGAGGAAGCCGACCGCGCCCTCGATGCACTGCGGGGCGCCGCTCACCCCCTCGGCGGCGAGCGCGGCAGCCGTCATCCCCGACTGCGCCGCGACGGGCTCCTGGAACGTCATCTCGCGCGTTCCGGCGCGGCTCGTCTCCAGGTTGCCGAAGGCGTAGCCCACCGCCAGCGCGATAGCGTGCGCCGTCTGCTCGGCGTCGAGGCCGCGCAGCCTGGCGGCGGCGACGGCGGGCCCGAAGACGCCGAACAGCGCCGAGGAGCGGAAGCCGTGGTTCTGCGTGGAGGGGACGATGTCGCGCGCGAGGCGGCAGTGCACCTCGTAGGCACCGGCGAGCGCCGCGAGCAGCGTGCGGCCGCTCACGCCGCGCCCCTCCGCCTCCGCGAGCGCGGCGGGCACGATCGAGCAGCCGGGGTGCGTGAGCATGCGGTAGGAGTCGTCCTGCCCGCGGGCGTGCACCAGCACCGAGTTCACGAAGGCCGCGTCGCGGCGTGCGGCGCGCTCCCCGCTGCCGAGCAGCCGCGCGCCCCCCGCGGCCAGCGGCCCGGCCTCGCCCAGCGCGACCCTCGCCGCCAGCGCGACATCGGACTCGGCGTGGCTCGCCAGGCCCACCATCAGCGCGTGCAGCAGCAGCGCCTTCACCTTGTCGGCGGCGGCCGCCGGCAGGGCGTCAGCGTCAAGCCCCGCGGCGAAGGCGCCCAGGCGCTGACTGACCGTCGGCTCGCTCGCTGGATCGGCCACGTGCGCCCCTCTTCCACCTCGTGTCGAGGTCGGCTGCTGCCTGGTGTCGAGGTTGGCCCGCGGCCTAGTGCTCCGCGAGCAGCGTGCCGAAGCCGTCGGTGCGCTCGCGCAGCCCCGCGCGGCGCATGCAGTCCCAGAACATCGCGACGTTGCTGGTGACCACAGGTTTGCCCAGCGCCTCCTCCAGCCGCGGCACGATCGAGAGCGTGGGCAGGTCGGTGCAGCTGATCAGCACCGCGTCGGCCTCCTCGCGGTCGGCCTGCCGCGCGAGGCGGTAGGCCACCTCAGGCGGGATGCGCGCGAGGTAGCCGCCTGCGCTCTGCCAGGCCTCCTCGCCGATGCCCAGCGCCTCCAGTGTCAGCACCTCGAAGCCCGCGCCTTCCAGGAAGGCGCGCGCCAGCACGTTGCGCGACTCGGGGTACGGCGTGGCGACGCCGATGCTGCGCGCGCCCAGCGCGCGCAGCGCGCGCACTACGGCGCCGCCCGCCGAAGTGGTCGGCGTCTCGCCGACCATCTCGGCCATGCGCGCGTCCAGCTCCTCGACGGGCAGCAGCATCGAGCTGGTGGTGCAGCCGAGCGCGACCACATCGAAGCGGTCGCCGCCGCCCAGCTGGGCGACGCCCTCGCGCAGGCAGCCCAGCATCTCCTCGGCGCGCTCCGGCTCGAAGAAGGCGGGCGAGCGCGAGGCGTGGATGGAGACGCCCTCGGGCGCCATCAGGTTGAACTCCGCCTCGTTCGAGGTGTTGCCCGGCGGCACGACGATGCCGACGCGCGCGCGCCAACCGTAGGCGGAGTAGGTGCCGAGCGCGCGCTCCACCGTCGAGAGCGCTCGCGTGCCATCCCCCGCGGCGCCGGCTGCCGCCGCGTCCTGCGTCGTGGTCATCGGCCGCTCCCCCCTCGCCCCGCGTGTCCGCCCGCGCTCGACCCGAGAGGTCGAGCTGCCTAGAGGTCCAGCTTCAGCGCGCGCAGCGCGTTCGTGCGCACGAACTTCTCGTAGACCTCGGGGCGGAACTCCCGCCGCTCGCCCCCCCAGACGATGCCTTGCTCGACGATCGCGTCGAAGTCGTCCAGCCACACCTTGGGGTCGATCGCGGGGTAGTCCGAGCCGAAGACGAACTTGTCCTGCAGCACGGTGTTCATGTACTGGAAGACGATCGGCTCCGCCTGGTAGACGTACTTCGGCAGCCACCCCGACAGGTCGAGGTAGACGTTCTCGTGCCGCCAGATCACGGCCAGCGCCTCGGCGGTCCAGGGCCAGCCGAAGTGCGTGATGATGATGCGCAGGTTGGGGAAGTCCGTCGCCACGTCGTCGATGGAGATCGGGTTGCAGGTGCGGATCTTGCTGTAGGTCATGCGGGTGGTGCCGGTGTGGATCAGCACCGCCGCGTCCATCGCCTCGCAGGCCTCGAGGATCGGGTACATCAGCTCGCGGTCGGCGGGGTCGACCTCCTGGTACGCCGGGTGGAACTTCAGCCCCAGCAGCCCCAGCTCGTTCACGCAGCGCTCGAGCTCCGCGACCGCGTTCTTCGCGCCCATGTGCGGATCGACGCCGCCCAGGCCCAGGAACATGTCGGGGTAGCGCCGGACGTACTCAGCGATGTAGTCGTTGGGCAGCGCGCGGCCCCAGCGGTGGTAGGAGACCATGTTCACCAGCACCGCGCGCTCCACGCCCGCCTTCTGGAAGGCCTCGTAGCTCATCTCGATCGGGATGTCGAGGCGGCCGTGGTGCGGCGCCTGCTCCGAGCGGCCGAAGTAGTTGTCGTGCGCCTCCGTGTACGAGGGGCCGTGGCCGAGGCGCGTCTCCACCGTGAACGGGTGGATGTGCACGTCGATCGGCTTGACGTCGGAGAGCGGCATCGTGTTCCTTTCGTCGGGCCGTGCCAGAGTAGCGGCCGTGGCAGAGTGACCGCCGGACGGGCCGGCCCATTCTAGCGACGACGCCGCGCCGTCGCGCTCGCCCGCGCGAGCGACGGCCGGGCGGCTCGCGCGGGCGGACCGGCCAGCGGGATGTCAGCGCGAGCAGCGGGAACGCCAGCGGGAAGGCCAGCGGAGATGGGGGACGCCGGATGACGAGGCCCACGGAGGTGGCACGCAAGGAGCGCCGACGCGACGGCCAGCAGTGGTTGCTCGACTGGATGGCGAAGACCACCGGCCGCGTCCAGAACTTCGCGTACGACACGCGCCAGCACCCGCCCGAGGTGAAGAGCTACCGCCAGATCCCCAAGGTGATCGAGCGCTACGCGCGCCACGCCGAGCAGGTCGCGCGCGGCGCCGAGGCGGCGGGCCACCGCCAGACCGCCTTCGAGCACTACTGGCGCGCGGCGGACCTCTACCGCGACGCGCAGCACCCGCTCTACTGGGACGACCACCCCGACAAGATCTACCTGCACGCGAAGCTCCTCGAGTGCTACGAGAAGGTGATCGAGCTCGCCCCCTACCCCATCCGCCGCGTCGAGGTGCCGTTCGAGGGGCAGCAGATCCAGTGCGTCTTCCACATGGCGGGTGAGCCCGGCGCGCCCACCGTGATCGAGGTACCGGGGATGGACCAGACGAAGGAGACGTTCCCGCGGCCCACCCGCAACCCCTTCGTGCAGCGCGGGATGAACGTGCTGGCGATGGACGGACCGGGCCAGGGCACGAGCAACATGCGCAAGATCCGCGTCACGGACGACAACTATCAGCGCGCGGGCTCGGCGGTGATCGACTGGCTGGTCGAGCAGCCCGAGGTGGACGCGGAGCGCATCGGCGTCTCGGGCATCTCGATGGGCTCGTACTGGGGGATGCGCATCGCCGCCTACGACCCGCGCGTGGCGGCGCTCGCCACGGCCTCGGCGTGCTTCTCGGCGAAGCGCGCGATCTTCGAGGAGGACTCGCCCCGCTTCAAGCAGATGTTCATGTACATGGCGGGCATGCACGACGAGGACGAGTTCGACGAGATGGCCGAGAGGATGACGATGGAAGGGCACGCCTCCCGCATCACCGCGCCCTCGCTCACCGTCGTCGGCGAGTACGATCCGCTCTGCCCGCTGGACGAGGCGATCCCGATCTGGGAGGAGATCCAGGGCCCGCGCGAGATGTGGGTGCTGGAGGACGACTTCCACTCCCCGCCCGCCATCGAGGGGCTGGGCGGCGAGGATGTCTACTACTACATGGCGGACTTCCTGCGCGACGCCTTCGACGGGAAGATTGAGGCCGGGCGCGATGTGACGCGCGTCGTCCCCAAGAAGAGCGGCGCCGGCCCGTACGAGCCGCCGACGCGCGGCATCTACCTCCCGGAGCGGCTGAACGCGCCGTAAGGTCATCGCGCGCCGGGCGGAGCGCCCGACGCTCGGCCGAGCTGCGTGCAGAGGAGGCCGCGTGAGCGGGGCGAGCATCGAGACCGCGGGCGTGCGCGTGCCGTACCTCTACGCCTCCCTCGACTGGGAGGCGACGGTCCGCGAGTACCAGCCCGCTCCCGCCTTCTTCGAGGGCAACTACCTGCTGCCGCCGGACCAGGTGCGCGCGCTGCAGCAGGAGCGCATCGCGGCCTGCGTGGACCACGCGTGGAGCACGGAGTTCTACCGCGAGCGCTGGCAGGCCGCGGGCGTGCGCGCCCCCGAGGAGGTGCGCACCCTCGACGATCTGCGCGCGCTCCCCACCTACGTCGTCGACGACCTCCGGCAGAGCATCGAGGAGGCGCCGCCCTTCGGGCGCTACCAGGGCGTGCACCCGCAGGACACGCCGGACGCGGGGCCGGTGCGCATCCACACCTCGGGCGGCACCACGGGCCGGCCACGCCCCACGCTCTACACGCTGCGCGACCGGCAGGTCGGCGCGATCCTCAGGCAGCGCGCCTTCTACCTCGCGGGCTTCCGCCCGGGCGACGCCGTGCAGAACACGATGCTCTACTCCACGCACAACGGGCCGTTCATCGTGGACGAGGCGCTCTACCAGTGGCTCGGCTGCGTGCCCGTGACCACCAGCGCCGGCATCGTCACGCGCAGCACGCGGCAGATCGAGATCATGCGCGACTGGGGCGTGCGCGGCCTCGTCGGCTTCCAGGACTACGTGATCCAGCTCGCGCGCACGGCGAAGGAGATGGGGCTGGAGGTGGGGCGCGACCTCAAGCTCGCCCACATCTCGACGATGGGCGGCAACCCGCGGCTCGTCGAGCAGGAGTGGGGGCTGCCCGCGCTCGAGAACTACGGAATGCACGAGACGCAGGTGATGGCGTCCGAGTGCCCGGCGCGCGCGGGGATGCACCTGTGGGAGGACGCCTTCGTCATCGACGTCGTCGATATCGAGACGGGCGAGCCCGTGCCCGACGGCGAGGTCGGCTCGATCGTGACGACGGCGCTCTACAAGACGGGCGTGCCCGTGGTGCGCTACGACACGAAGGACACGACGCGCATGCTCTCCCGCGAGCGCTGCGACTGCGGCTCGCCGCTCCCGCGCATCGACTTCCTGCAGGGCCGCGCCGATACGATGGTGAAGCTGCGCGGCGTCAACGTCTGGCCCGAGGCCTGCGGCGACGTCGCGAAGCGCGACCGGCGCGTGGGCAGCGAGTACTTCTGCATCGCCGACCGCGTCGACGGTCGCGACCAGATGACGCTGCTGATCGAGCGCGAGGCCGGCGTCGACGCGGCGGAGAGCGAGGCGATCGCGCGCGACGTGGCAGACGTGCTGCGCGCGCAGCTCTCCGTCTCGATCGCCGTCGAGGTGCGCGGGCCGGGCGAGCTGCAGGAGCTGACGCGCTTCGGCATCGAGTCGAAGCCGCGCCGCTTCGAGGATCGGCGCAAGCAGGCGCGCTGACGCCGAGCGCGGCGAGCATGCGTGCTCGATGAGCTCGCCGCGGCGAGTCTGGAGACGGTTGCAGCAACCAGCGAAGAGGCCCAGCAGCACGAGCGCCCTCAGGCGGGCTCACGGAAGACCGAAGGAGAAGAGAAAATGAGTCGTCGGGAGCTGAGTGCAGAGGGGGTGGCGACGCCGCCGTTTCCTGCGGCGCCCGCGATCGTGGCGGGGGAGTGGCTCTTCCTCGGCGGCACGATGGCCACCGACTGGGAGAGCGGCGTCGAGGCGGCCTCGCGCGGGCCCGTCGACTTCGCCCACGACCGCTACGACATGGACCGGCAGACGCACGGCATCTATCGGCAGGTCAGGGCGCTCTTCGAGGCGGGTGGCACAACCCTCGACAACATGGTGCGCGTCGACCAGTTCACGCCGTACCACGACCAGTTCCGCAACTACCTGCCGGCGCGCGACCAGTACCTGACGCACGACCGCCCCGGATCGACGGCGCTCGCCGTCAAGGACCTGCTCGTGCCGGGCGCCACGATGCAGCTCGACGGCATCGCCGTCGTGCCGACGGACGGACGCGTGAAGGAGGCGATCGACGCCTCGGACGCGCCGATGCCGCGCGCCGGCTACTCGCTGGCGATTCGCTACGGCGACTGGCTGTGGTGCTCGGGCGCCTCGCCCACGGACTTCGTGACGCGCTCCGCCTACCCCGGCGCGCTGGGCCACACGCAGCCCGACGAGATCCAGGTCGACCCCAACTTCTGGTACGGCTCCGAGATCGAAAAGCAGGCCGCCTACGACCTGCACAAGCTCGACCTCTACCTGCGCGCGGCGGACTCCAGCCTCGACCGCGTCGTGAAGGCCAACGTCTACCTCACCGACAGCCGCGACCTGCCGGGGCTGTGGAAGGTGTGGCGCGAGACCTTCGGCGACAGCCCGCCGGCGACCACGGTGGTGCCGATCGACCAGATGGGGATGACGGGCTCCCGCGTCGAGATCAACTGCATCGCGCTGTGCTCGGATAGCGACGTCCCGGTCACGGTGATCGAGACGGAGCGCGCGCCGCGACCGCACTTCCACGCGCCGCAGGCGCTGAAGGTGGGGCCGTACCTCTTCCTCTCGGGCCGGCACGCGGCCGACGACCTCGGCATCGCCGGGCGGGCGCGGGCGCACGGCGCGTCGCCGTTCGTCGTCTCCGCGGGGCGCGAGGAGCTGGCGACGATGCTCGACGACGCGGCCGCGATCTGCGAGGCGGCGGGCGGCTCGATCGCCGACATGGTGCGCGTGCAGCTCTTCGCGACCGACCTCGCTGAGGTAGCGCCGGCCCTCGGCCCGTGGCGGGACGCCTTCGCGGCGCAGGCGCCGACGTTCACCGTCGTCGGCGTGACCGGCCCGCACATCATCCCCGGCCTGACGCTCGCCACCGATATGACGGCGTACATCCCGGGCTAGCTGTAGTTCCCACGTAGGTTGTTGACAGGATGAGGGGCCTCGCCCGCTGCTGTGTGTGACAGCACGGCAGTAGCGAGGAGAGGACACCCTCATGGCCCATCGTAACGCGCGGCTGACGCCGCTGACCCGACTCGAGCTCGTGCGGGAAGTGGACGCCGGCTGGCCCCAGGCTGAGGTCGCTCGCCACTTCCGCGTCTCCCGCCACACCGTTGCCAAGTGGCTGGGGCGCTTCCGGGCGGAGGGAGCGGCAGGGCTCGAGGACCGCAGCTCCGCCCCGCGCGCGCATCCCCGGCGCACGCCGCCCGAGCTGGAGCGACGCATCTGCGCCGTGCGACGCACGCAGGGATTCGGGCCGCATCGCATCCAGTGGGCGCTCGGGGTCGCCCGCTCCACGGTCTACGCCGTGCTGCGGCGCCGCGGCCTCAACCGGCTCGACCGCCTGCACCGCGTCACCCGGGAGCCGGTCCGCTACGAGCACGACGCCCCCGGCGACCTGCTGCATCTCGACGTGAAGAAGCTCGGGCGCGTCCCCGAGGGCGGCGGCAAGCGAATGGCGCCTGGCTTCGCCGAGACGCGCTCCGGGCCGCATTCGCGGCGTTCGCTGGGGCTGGAGTACCTACACGTCGCCGTCGACGACCACAGCCGTTACGCCTACGTCTCCGTCCTGCCCGACGAGCGGGGCGCGAGCTGCGCCGCCTTCCTCGAGCAGGCGCTCGCGGCCTTCCGCCGGCGTGGCGTGCGCGTGCGCCGGGTCCTGACCGACAACGCGAAGGCCTACACCGTCGCCCGCAGCTTCCACGGCGCCGCCGCCGCCGCAGACGTGCGGCTGTCGCACACGCGGCCCTACCGCCCGCAGACGAACGGCAAAGCCGAGCGTTTCATCCAGATCCTGCAGAACGAGTGGGCCTACGCCCGCCCCTACCGCTCCAACGCCGAGCGGCTGCGCCAGCTCCCACGCTGGCTCTACCGCTACAATCACCGCCGACCGCACGGCGGCGTCGGCGGGGCCGTCCCCGCCTCCCGCCTGTGAACAACCTTCCTGGGTAGTACACCTAGCCAGCAGCGCCGAGGGCTACTCGGGCGGCTCGACGCGGGGGGCGATGCTCTCCAGCTCGCCAGCGAGGCGGCGCTCGAAGGTGGCCCGCCACACGGCGGAGAGCTCCGGCACGTCGAGCAGGCGACGGAGCCCCTCGGCGTCGCGCCGGTCGTGGTGCATCACGCGGTTCGCCTCGGCAATCGTCACGCCGTGCGTGGGCCGGCAGGCGAGGGCGATCGCGTCGCCCGCGCGCATCAGGCCGGGCTCGACGCAGCGGAGGTAGAAGCCGGTCGTGCCCGCCTCCTGCACCGCGAGCGCGATGCCGGGGTCGCCGTGCCTCGCCGCGAGCTTGTAGCAGGGCTGCCGCGGCTGGCTCACCTGCACCAGCGGGCCCGAGCCCGGGCCCGTGGCGGAACCGACACGGTAGACGTCGCCGATCACGACCTCCGCCTCGACGAGGCCGAGCGTCGAGAGATTCTCGCCCGCGCCGCCCGGCGGGAGGTCGATGCCGAGCGCGCGCGCCCACCACGCGGCGTGCTCGCGCGGGTAGACGCAGAGCGCCTTGTCGGCGCCGCCGTGGACGCGCAGGTCGGCCTGCTCGTCGCCGTCGAGGCCGAGCTCACCGAGCGCGAGCGGGCCTTCGGCGGGCGCCTTGCGGATGGCGCTCGGCACCTCGCCGCGCGCGTGGTGCAGCGGCGCCGCCCGCCCGACGTTCAGCGAGACGATCCGGGCCTCCACCGCGCCTCCCTGCGCTGCTCGCACCCCGGGGCGGAGCCTCCCGCGCGCTCGCCTCGAGGATAGCAGCGCCCCTGCTATCCTCCGGCAGCCCGGCGAGGGAGCCGACGCGAGGGGGCGACGTGAGCAGCGACCGGGCGGCAGACGTCGAGGCGCAGGCGCAGCTCGCGCGCGTGCGCGCACTGGCCGAGACGGCCGCGCTCCCCCTCGACGAGGAGCGGCTCGCGGCGCTGGCGCGGCGGCTCCCCGGCCCGTCGCCGCTCGATCGCTACGACTTCGGCGAGACGGAGCCGCCGTTGGGGCTGCGGCTCGCCGACGAGCGGGGGGCGCGGGCGGACGAGCGCGGCGCCGAGGGCCACGCCGGGTGAGCGAGGCGGCGCCGCACCTGCTCTCGATCCGCGAGGCCGGCGCCGAGCTGCGCGCGGGGCGCCTGACCGCGAGCGCGCTGACCGAGGCGACCCTCGCGCGCATCGCCGAGACCGAGCCGCGGCTCAACGCCTACATCACGGTCACCGCCGAGCACGCGCGGGCGCAGGCCGCGGCTGCGGACGCCGAGCTGGCCGCCGGCCACGACCGCGGGCCGCTGCACGGCATCCCTGTGGCGCTCAAGGATCTCGTCGACACGGCGGGCATCGCCACGACGGGCGGCTCCGGCTTCCTGCGCGAGCGCGTGCCCCAGCGCGACGCCGCCGTCGTCGCGCGCCTCGCCGAGGCGGGTGCGGTGCTGCCCGGCAAGCTGAACCTCCACGAGTTCGCGTTCGGCACCACCAGCGCCAACCCGCACTACGGCCCGGTGCGCAACCCCTGGGACACGGAACGCAGCCCCGGCGGCTCCTCGGGCGGGAGCGCGGCGGCGGTGGCCGCCGGCTCGGCGATGGCGGCGCTCGGCTCCGACACCGGCGGCTCGATCCGCATCCCCGCGGCGCTGTGCGGCGTCGTCGGCCTGATGGCGACCTACGGCCGCGTCAGCCGGCGCGGCGTGCTCCCGCTCTCGTGGTCGCTGGACCACGTGGGGCCGCTCGCGCGCAGCGTGGAGGACGCCGCGCTGGTGCTGAACGCGATCGCGGGGCACGACCCCGCCGATCCCGGCTCCGCCGACGAGCCGGTGCCGGACGCCACCGCCGAGCTGGCGCGCGACCTCGCCGGCCTCGTCGTCGGGCTGCCGCGCGACCCGCTGTGGCTGGATGTCGAGGAGCCGGTGCGCGAGGCCTGCGAGCGCGCCGTGGAGGAGCTGCGCGCGCTGGGCGCCGAGGTGCGCGAGGTGAAGCTGCCGCTGCTCGCGGAGATGCGGCGCATGGAGCGCGGGCGCTTCCACCGCGCGTTTCTCGCCGAGGCGGGCGCCTATCACTCCCGCTGGCTGCGCGAGCACCCCGACAGCTACGGCGAGGACGTGCGCGCGACGCTGGAGGTCGTGAGCCTGGTGCCGGCGACCACCTACATCAACGCTCAGCGCATGCGCCGGCTGGCGATCGAGGAGTCGCGCGCGCTGCTCGCGGAGGTCGACGTGCTCGTCTCGCCAACCACCGAGCACACCGCGCCCACCATCGCCGAGGGCGACCCGGGCACGCGCCTCGTGCGGCTCACGGCGCCCTACGACGTGACGGGGATCCCCGCGATCAGCGTGCCCTGTGGCTTCGACGGGGGCGGCCTGCCGATCGGGCTGATGATCGGCGCGCGCCACTGGGACGAGGTGACGCTCTGCCGAGTCGCGCACGCCTACGAGCAGGCGACCGGCTGGCACACGCGGCGGCCGCCCCTCTAGAGCGCGCCGCGCGGCGCCCTCTGGGGCCTCTCGCGCTACCATGCCCCGCGACGAGCGCCTCGACGGGTCGCGCGCCGCCGCGCAGAGGGGGAGCCGATGCTGCCGACCGACCGCTACGTCACGATCGACGGCCTGCGCACGCGCCTCCGCGAGTCCGGCCCCGCGGACGCGCGTACCATCGCCTACTTCCACATCTACAGCGGGCTCTCGGAGGAGACGGATGAGTTCGCCGAGCTGGTCGCGGACCGCTACCGCTTCGTCGCCGTCGACGCGCGCGGCCACGGCCACACCGAGTGGGGGCCGCCCGACGGCTATACGCCGGACCGCTACCTCGCCGACGCGCTGGGGGCGCTCGCCGCGATCGGGAGCGCGCCCGTGGTCGTGATGGGCAGCTCGTTCGGCGCGGCGACCGCGCTGCGCCTCGCCACGCACCACGCGGAGCGCGTCTCGGCGCTGATCATGGACGACCAACCGCCCGAGTTCCCCGCCGCCGGCTCGAAGGACGCGCTGGAGAAGAGCGCGCAGCGGCAGCGCGAGCTGCGCTTCGCCGACCTCGACGAGGTGGTGGCGTGGGCGCAGAAGCTGCGGCGGCGCCACTTCAACTGGCAGATCACGGACGAGAAGGCGCGCGTCTGGGCGGAGGCGGCGACCCTTCCAGCGGGTAACGGGCCGGCCGACGAAGGCGCGCTGCGCTTCCGCAACGACCCGGACTCGCTGGCGTGCATGGCGCAGTTCTGCGGCACGCCCGAGGCCGACCTGCGCGGCGACTTCGCCGCCGTGTCCGCGCCGACGCTGGTGGCGCGGCGGGTGGGCGCCGGCGCCTCGCTCGACGGGCCGGTCTGGGACGAGCTGCGCGCGCTCAACCCGGGCGCCCGCTACGAGACGTTCGAGGGCGCGGGCCACCCCGTCGTCTTCACGAAGCCGCGCGAGCTGGCCGAGGTCGTGCGCGACTTCCTCGGCTAGCGGCGCGTCGCTCGCGAACCTGGCCGCGCGCCCGACACATCGAAGCAGGAGAGGGGATCGCATGGGCATCGCGTGGGTTCGCACGGTGGGGCCGGAGGAGGCGGAGGGCGAGATCCTGCGCGCCTACCAGGAGATGACCGGCGAGCACGAGCCCTCCGAGATCGGCAAGCGCGTGCGCAAGAACTTCGTCGCGATGTCGATCCGGCCGCGGCCAATGCAGGCGCTGTGGGAACTGGCGCACGCGGTGAGCTTCCGCAACCATGACTCCGGGCTGCCGAAGGCCGAGCACGACATGATCGATACCGTCGTCTCGGCCGCCAACCGCTGCCGCTACTGAGCGGTCGGGCACGCCGAGGGGGCGCGCGGTGCCGGTGGCGCCGTGGAACTGACACAGCAGCTGAAGGCGGACTTCCGCAGCGCGGACGTCTCGCCGAAGATGATGGCCGCGCTCGAGTTCGCGGACCTGCTCACGCGCGAGCCGACCGCCGTGCGCGAGCCGCACCTGCAGGCGCTGCACGACGCGGGCTGGTCGGACGAGGAGATCGTCGACATCGTCCACGAGACGGCGCTCTTCAACTACATCAACCGCATGACGCTGGGCCTCGGGGTGGAGATGGAGAGCTTCGCCGCGCGCATCGAAGAGCGCGACCGCCACGTCGTCGACACCTCGACGTGGGGAGAGTGACGTGGGGAGGGTGACGTGGGGGGAGTAGGGACGTGGGCCCGGGGCGGCTCGAGGGCGCCGTGAGCGCGAGCGGCGACGCGGGCGAGGCGGCTCGCCCGCCGTCGCCGTCGCGCGAGCCGGGGCTGCGCGCCGCGGACGCGCGCGCGATCGCGGCCATGGGCGACGCGGTCGCCGTGCACCCCAACGAGCTCCACTGGTGGAACAACGCCTCGTTCGCGCTGCCCTTCCTCGCGGCGCTCGTCTCGCTGGCGCTCGGCCTGCTCGCCGGCCTCGCCGAGGCGACGGGCTTCGGCCTCTTCATGCTCGCCGTCACGGCGCTGACCTCGCCCGTGGTCGTCATCAGCTGGCGGCGCACGCCGACGGCGATCGCGGTCACCGCCGGGGCGCTCGTGGCGCTGCACGCCGGGCGCGAGCTGCGGCGGCTGCGCTGGGAGCAGATCGAGTCCGTGCGCGCCGCCGACTACGACGAGGTGCGCTGGCGGATCTTCCCCCACGAGGGCGGGCACCTCTCGCTGGAGAGCGGCATCGCCCGGCTGCCCGCGCTCATCGACGAGGTCTGCGCGCGCGCCGGCGTGGAGCGGCCGACGCACGAGCGGGAGCGCGGCTAGCTGTACTACCCAGGAAGGTTGTTCACAGGCGGGAGGCGGGGACGGCCCCGCCGACGCCGCCGTGCGGTAGGCGGTGATTGTAGCGGTAGAGCCAGCGTGGGAGCTGGCGCAGCCGCTCGGCGTTGGAGCGGTAGGGGCGGGCGTAGGCCCACTCGTTTTGCAGGATCTGGATGAAACGCTCGGCTTTGCCGTTCGTCTGCGGGCGGTAGGGCCGCGTGTGCGACAGCCGCACGTCTGCGGCAGCGGCGGCGCCGTGGAAGCTGCGGGCGACGGTGTAGGCCTTCGCGTTGTCGGTCAGGACCCGGCGCACGCGCACGCCACGCCGGCGGAAGGCCGCGAGCGCCTGCTCGAGGAAGGCGGCGCAGCTCGCGCCACGCTCGTCGGGCAGGACGGAGACGTAGGCGTAACGGCTGTGGTCGTCGACGGCGACGTGTAGGTACTCCAGCCCCAGCGAACGCCGCGAATGCGGCCCGGAGCGCGTCTCGGCGAAGCCAGGCGCCATTCGCTTGCCGCCGCCCTCGGGGACGCGCCCGAGCTTCTTCACGTCGAGATGCAGCAGGTCGCCGGGGGCGTCGTGCTCGTAGCGGACCGGCTCCCGGGTGACGCGGTGCAGGCGGTCGAGCCGGTTGAGGCCGCGGCGCCGCAGCACGGCGTAGACCGTGGAGCGGGCGACCCCGAGCGCCCACTGGATGCGATGCGGCCCGAATCCCTGCGTGCGTCGCACGGCGCAGATGCGTCGCTCCAGCTCGGGCGGCGTGCGCCGGGGATGCGCGCGCGGGGCGGAGCTGCGGTCCTCGAGCCCTGCCGCTCCCTCCGCCCGGAAGCGCCCCAGCCACTTGGCAACGGTGTGGCGGGAGACGCGGAAGTGGCGAGCGACCTCAGCCTGGGGCCAGCCGGCGTCCACTTCCCGCACGAGCTCGAGTCGGGTCAGCGGCGTCAGCCGCGCGTTACGATGGGCCATGAGGGTGTCCTCTCCTCGCTACTGCCGTGCTGTCACACACAACAGCGGGCGAGGCCCCTCATCCTGTCAACAACCTACGTGGGAACTACAGCTAGCCGGCGCCCGCCTGGCCGCCGCGCGCGCGCTCGCGGCGGCGGTCGACGTAGTGCGGGCTGGAGTTCGTGAAGAGGTCCGCGGCCTCCATCAGCGTCTCCGAGAGCGTCGGGTGCGCGTGGATCGTCTGGCGCAGATCCTCGACGCGCGCGCCCATCTCGATGGCAAGCGTGGCCTCGGCGATGAGCTCGCCCGCGCCGGCGCCCGTGATGCCGACGCCGAGCACGCGCTCCGAGCGCGCGTCGACGAGGAGCTTCGTGACACCCTCGCCGCCGCGGCCCAGCGTGGTGGCGCGGCCGGAGGCGACCCACGGGTAGCGCAGCACGTCCACCTCCACGCCGCGCTCGTGCGCCTCGACCTCGCTGAGGCCGGTCCACGCGATCTCGGGGTCGGTGAAGACCACGGCGGGGATGGCCGAGGGCTCGAAGGCGACGGGGAGTCCGGCGATCGCATCGGCGGCGACACGGCCCTCGTGCGTCGCCTTGTGCGCCAGCATCGGCTCGCCCGCCACATCGCCCACCGCGAAGATCGTGGGCTCCGCGGTGCGGCGCTGCGCGTCGACCTCGATGAAGCCGCGCGCGTCGACGCGGACGCGCGTGCTCTCCAGCCCCAGCCCCTCCGAGTTCGGGCGGCGCCCGACGGAGACGAGCGCGCGGTCGAAGCGGCGCAGCGGCTGCTCCACGCTCGCGCCGCCCAGGGTGACCTCGATGCCCCCGCCCTGCTCGCGCATCGCATCGACGCGCGTCTCCAGCAGGATCTCCTCGAACTCCTTCTCCAGCCGCCGCTGGAGCGGCTGGACGAGGTCGCGGTCGGCGCCCGGCAGCAGCCCCGCCGTCATCTCCACCACGGTGACGCGCGAGCCGAGCGCCGCGTAGACGCTGCCCAGCTCGAGCCCGATGTAGCCGCCACCGACCACCAGCAGCGTCGCGGGGACCTCGGGCAGCTCCAGCGCGCTCGTCGAGTCCATCACCAGCGGCGACTCGGGGAGCAGCGAGGGGATGACCGACGGCCGCGAGCCCGTCGCCAGCACGGCGTAGTCGAAGTCGAGCGCCTGGTCGCCGCCCTCGACCAGCTCGACCACGGCATGCGTGGGGCCGGTGAGCCGAGCGCGGCCCTGCAGGTAGCGGACCCGCCGCTGCTTCGTCAGCACGCCGAGGCCGCCGGTCATCCTGCCGACGACGCGGCCCTTCCAGTCGCGCACCTGGTCGAGGTCGATGGCGGGGCGCTCGAAGTGGATCCCCCAGTCGGCGGCGGCATCGGTCTCGTGCAGCAGCCCGGCGATGTGCAGCAGCGCCTTGGACGGGATGCAGCCGCGGTAGAGGCATACGCCGCCGGGGTTGGGCTCGGGATCGACGAGCGTGACGTCCATGCCGAGGTGCGCGGCCTGGAAGGCGGCGGGGTAGCCGCCCGGCCCCGCGCCGATCACGAGCACGCGCCTGGGCGCCGACGCCCCGCCGACTGCGCCGCTCGCCGCCCCGCCCGTGACGCCTGTCGTCACGCCGCTACCCCTCGAGCGCGAGCAGCAGGGGCTGCTCCAGCGCCTCGACCACCCACGAGAGGAATCGCGCGCCGTCCGCGCCGTCGACGATGCGGTGATCGAAGGAGAGCGAGAGCGGGAGCAGCAGCCGCGGCCCGAAGGCGCCCGCCTCGGCGTCCCACACGGCCTCGGTGGTCGCGCGGCCGACGCCGAGGATGCCCACCTCGGGCGGGTTGAGGATCGGCGTGAAGAAGCCCGTGCCGAGCCCACCGAGGTTGGAGATCGTGAAGCTGCCGCCGCGCATCTCGTCCAGGCCGAGCTTGCCGTCGCGCGCCTTCGCGGAGAGCTCGCCGAGCTCGGCGGAGAGCTCGGTGACATTCTTCTGATCGGCGTCGCGCACGACCGGGACCAGCAGGCCGCGCTCCGTGTCGACGGCCACGCCGATGTGCACGTACTGCCGGTAGGCGATCTGCTGCGCCGCCACGTCCACGGCGGCGTTGATCCGCGGGTGCTGCTTGAGCGCCGAGGCGCAGACGGAGAGCAGGATGGCGACCATCGTGAGGTTGCCGCCGCCCGCGCGCGTGACGCGCTCCCGGTAGCGGCGTCGCAGCGCCTCCAGCTCCGTCACGTCCGCCTTCTGGAAGAGCGTGACGTGGGGGCTCTGCCAGGAGCGCGCGATGGTGTCCGCCGTGGTGCGGCGCACGCGGCTCATCGGCAGCCGCTCCACCTCGCCCCACCGCGCGAGGTCGGGGAGGGCGGCGGCGCCGGCCGGCGCGGGCGTGGCGGCCGCCCCGCCGCCGCCGGGCTGCGAGCGGGCGTGGCGCTTCACGTCGTCGACGGAGATGCGGCCGCCGGGGCCGCTCCCCGCCACCTCGCGGATGTCGACGCCGATCTCGCGGGCGAAGGTACGGACGGAGGGCGCGGCGAAGACCGGCGTGCTGTCGCTCGACGCTGCGGCGGGCAAGGCGGGAGCGGGAGCGGCGGCAGGCGGAGCTGACGCAGGCGGGGGCGGCGCGGGAGCGGCCGCTGGCGCTGGCGGGCTTGGTGGTGGGGGAGCAGGCGCCTCTGCCGCCGGGGCGGGCGCGGCCTCGACGGCGAGGGCCGGCGCAGGCTCGGGCGGCGCAGCGGCGGGAGCGGGAGCAGGCTGCTCCGCGGCGGAGGGCGTCCCCGCGCTGGCGGCGGGCTGCTCCGCGGCGAAGGGCGCCCCCGCGCCGGCGTCCTCGATCGTCACGATCACCTGGCCGACGCGGATCGTCTCGCCGCTGGCGACGCGCACCTCGCCGATAGTGCCCGCGGCCGGCGCCGGCACCTCCAGCGTCGCCTTCTCCGTCTCCACCTCGATCACGCCCTGCTCGACGGCCACGGCGTCGCCGGGCGCCACGAGCACCTTGAGGACGTCCGCCTCCTCGATCCCCTCGCCGAGCTCGGGAAGCGCGAACTCGATGGCCATCTCGCCCCTTCACACCGAGCTGCCCACCAGTGACGGGCGGCAGCGCCGATTCTCCGCGATCGGGCGCCTCGGGGGCACCCCCCTCGACGTCGATGGCCCGCGCCGACGACCGCCGCACGCGCAACCACCCGAGGAGTCGCCGCCCGGTGAGCCGCCACTCCCCGGCTAGAGCTGCGCGGGGTCCGGCTTCTCGGGATCGACGCCGAGCTCGGCGATCGCGCGCTCCACCAGCTCGAGCGGGACGTCGCCGCGGCGCGCCAGCGCCGCGAGCGCCGACACCGTCACCCAGCGGTGATCGACCTCGAAGTGGTCGCGCAGCGCCTCGCGCGTCTCGCTGCGGCCGAAGCCGTCCGTGCCCAGCGACACCAGCGGCCCCGGCACCCACTTCGCGATCGAGTCCGGCAGCTCGCGCACGTAGTCGGAGGCGGCGACCACCACGCCGGGGCCGCTGAGGCAGCCCGTCACGTAGGGCACGCGCGGCTCCTGCGCCGGGTGCAGCACGTTCCAGCGCTCGGCCTGCGCCGCCTCGCGCCGCAGCTCCGAGTAGCTCGTCACCGACCACACATCGGCGGCGACGCCGTACTGCTCGTGCAGCAGCTCCTGCGCACGCACCACCTCCTTGTGGATCGCGCCCGAGCCGAGCAGCTGCGCGCGCGGCGCACCCGCCTCCGCCAGCGGCGAGGCGCGGAAGCGGTACATGCCCCGCACGATGCCCTGCTGCACCTCCTCGCGGGGCTCGGGCATCGCGGGCTGATCGTAGTTCTCGTTGCCGACGGTGAGGTAGTAGAACTCCTCGGCGCCCTCGCCGTACATGCGGCGGATGCCGTGGCGCACGAGCACGGCGATCTCGTAGGCGTACGCGGGATCGTAGGCGCGCACCGTGGGCACCACGGAGAACAGCACGTGGCTGTGTCCGTCCTGGTGCTGCAGCCCCTCGCCGTTGAGGGTGGTGCGGCCCGCCGTGCCGCCGACGAGGAAGCCGCGCGAGCGCGCGTCCGCCGCCGCCCACACCAGATCGCCCACGCGCTGCGGGCCGAACATCGAGTAGTAGATGTAGAACGGCACCATGCTGATGCGGTGCGTGGCGTAGGCGGTGGCCGCCGCCGTGAACGACGCCATCGCGCCCGCCTCCGTGATCCCCTCCTCGAGGATCTGGCCGTCGTTCGACTCCTTGTAGTAGAGCAGGCTCTCGCGGTCGACGGGCTCGTAGAGCTGGCCCACGTGCGAGTAGATGCCGAACTGCCGGAAGAACGCCTCCATGCCGAAGGTGCGCGCCTCGTCGGGGACGATGGGCACCACGCGCCGGCCGATGCCGGGGTCGCGGATCAGCTTCGCGAGGATGCGCACAAACGCCATCGTCGTGGAGGCGGTGCGGTCGCCCGTGCCCTCGAAGAACTCGTCGAAGAGCTGCTCGTCCTCGATCTGCAGGCGCTCCGCCTCGCCGTGGCGCTGCGGCAGTGATCCGCCCAGCGCGCGCCGGTGCTCCAGCAGGTAGCGCAGCTCCTCCGAGCCCTCGGGGAAGCGGTAGAGCGGCGCCTTCGCCACCTCCTCGTCGGAGAGCGGCACATCGAAGCGGTCGCGGAAGTTCAGCAGCTCGTCGTCGTTGAGCTTCTTCTGCTGGTGGGTGACGTTGCGGCCCTCGCCCGCCTCGCCCAGCCCGTAGCCCTTGATCGTGCGCGCGAGGATCACCGTCGGCGAGCCCGTGTGCTCGGCCGCCGCCTTGTACGCGGCGTAGACCTTCACCGGGTCGTGCCCGCCCAGCGTCATCCGCCACAGCTCGTCGTCGGAGAGGTGCTCCACCATCGCCAAGAGCCGCGGGTCGATGCCCCAGAAGTGCTCGCGGATGTAGGCGCCACCCGCGACCACGTACTTCTGGTATTCGCCGTCGACCACCTCGCCCATGCGGCGCGCCAGCAGGCCCTCGTGGTCGCGCTCCAGCAGCGCGTCCCAGTCGCGGCCCCAGATCACCTTGATCACGTTCCAACCGGCGCCGCGGAAGATCGCCTCCAGCTCCTGCATGATGCGGCCGTTGCCGCGCACCGGCCCGTCCAGGCGCTGCAGGTTGCAGTTGATGACGAATATCAGGTTGTCGAGCTTCTCGCGCGCGGGCATGGAGATGGAGGCGAGCGCCTCGGGCTCGTCGAACTCGCCGTCGCCGAGGAACGCCCACACGCGGCGGCCCGTGCGCTCGCGCAGCCCGCGGTCGCCGAGGTAGCGCAGGAAGCGCGCCTGGTACGCCGCGAGCAGTGGCCCCAGCCCCATCGAGACGGTGGGGAACTGCCAGAACTCGGGCATGAGCCACGGGTGTGGGTAGGAGGAGAGCCCGCCGCCCTCGGCCATCTCGCGGCGGAAGTTGTGCAGCTGCTGCGCCGAGAACCGCCCCTCCACGTAGGCGCGCGCGTAGATGCCAGGCGAGGCGTGCCCCTGGAAGTAGACGAGGTCGGCGCCGGCGGGATGGTCCGGCCCGCGGAAGAAGTGCTGGAAGCCCACCTCGTAGAGCGTCGCGGCCGAGGCGTAGGTGGAGATGTGCCCGCCGATGCCGTCCGAGGCGGCGTTCGCCTCCACCACCATCGCCATCGCGTTCCAGCGCACGACGCTCTTGATGCGCCGCTCGATCGCGCCGTCGCCCGGGTAGTCCGGCTGCCGGCTCGCCGGGATGGTGTTCACGTACGGCGTCTGCGAGGTGACGGGGAGCTGCGCGCCGAGCCGCTGCGCCTCGAGCTGGAGGTCGCTCAGCAGCGCCGGGATGCGGTCGGGGCCGCTGGCCTGGAAGACATCGCGCAGCGACTCCAGCCAGTCGCGCGTCTCCAGCTCCTCGAGGTCGCGCCGGGGATCGGGCGCCGCCGGCGCGGCCGAGGGCGGCGCCGCGCCGTTCGCCGCGCCCTCGACGGGCGGGGGCTGCTCCACGGGCGGGGTCAGCTCGACGGGCGGCGCTTGCTCCACGGGCGTGGCTGCCTGCCCCTCCGGGGCACGCGCGTCCGCGGCGCGCTGCTCGCTGGTCGCCATCGCCGCATCCGTTCCACGTGGCGTCGGGCTTGCCCCATCCGCCGCGTGCCTCGCGACACGGGCCGCCCTCGCGGGCGGCCCGTTCCACTGACCCTCGATACTCTACTCCACCCGCCGCACCGCGTGAGGTAGGCTAACCACGTGGTCAGCCCCGTGCTCCTGCACCGCCCCGGCACGCTCGCGTATGCGAACGCCCTCGCGTGGATGCGCGCGTCCCACGCGGCGCTCGCGGCGGGCGAGGGGGCGGAGCGGCTCGCGCTGCTCCAGCACCTCCCCGTCTACACGGTGGGGGCGCGCGGAGGCGCGAAGCACCTGCTGGTGCCGATCGCGGAGCTGGCCGCGCGCGGCGCCGAGCTCGCGGAGGTGGATCGCGGCGGTGACATCACCTTCCACGGCCCCGGCCAGCTCGTCGCCTACCCGATCCTCGACCTGCGGCGCCGCCAGCTGCGGGCAGCCGACTACGTGCGCGCGCTGGAGCAGACCGTGATCGAGGCGCTGGCGAGCTTCGAGGTCCCCGCCCAGCGCATCCCCGGTCGTCCTGGCGTGTGGACGGCGCTCGGCGCTGCGGGCGGCCCCCCCGAGAAGATCGCGGCGATCGGCGTGCGCATCCGGCGCGGCGTCTCCACGCACGGGCTCGCGCTCAACGTGAGCACGGAGCTCGACTGGTTCGACGCGATCGTGCCCTGCGGCATCGCCGACGCGGGCGTCACCTCGCTGGAGCGGGCGCTGGGGCGCGACGTGCCGATGGCCGAGGCGGAGACGGCGCTCGCCGAGGCGTTCGCGCGCCGCTTCGACGCAGAGCTCGTGGAGCCGGAGGCGCGCGCCCCGCTGGGCGTCGCGTTCGCGGCGGGAGGCGCCCGTGGCTAGCGCCCCGCGGCGGGAGCCGCCTGTGGCCAGCGCCCCGCGGCGGGAGAGGGCCGCCCGCGAGCGCAAGCCGCCGTGGTTCCGCGCGCGCTTCCCCGCGGGCGAGCGCTTCGAGGAGATCCGGCTGCTGCTGCGCGACCGCTCGCTGCACACGGTCTGCGAGGAGGCGCGCTGCCCCAATATCGGCGAGTGCTTCAACGCCGGCACCGCGACGTTCATGATCCTCGGCGATGTCTGCACGCGCGCCTGCGGCTTCTGCGCTGTCACCTCCGGCAAGCCGGGCGCGATCGACCAGCTGGAGCCGCTGCGCCTCGCGCAGTCGGTGGAGACGCTGGGTCTCGACTACGCCGTCATCACCGGCGTGAACCGCGACGACGTGCCGGACGGCGGCGCCTCGATCTTCGCGGCGTGCATCCGCGCCATCCGCCACCGCCGCCCCGGCTGCGAGGTGGAGGTGCTGATCCCCGACTTCGAGGGGAGCCGCGACGCGCTCGCCACGGTCGTGGAGGCGGGCCCCGCCGTGCTCAACCACAACACCGAGACCGTGCCCGAGCTCTACGCGCGCGTGCGGCCGAAGGGCCGCTACCCCCGCTCGCTGGAACTGCTGCGGCGCGTCAAGGAAATCGACGCGCAGGTGCCGACGAAGTCCGGGCTGATGGTGGGCCTCGGCGAGAGCGTGGAGCAGCTGCACCGCACCTTCGCCGACCTGCGCGAGCAGGGCTGCGACCTGCTGACCGTCGGCCAGTACCTACGCCCGACGCCCAAGCACCTGCCCGTCGTCCGCTACTGGCACCCCGACGAGTTCGCGGCGCTGCGCGAGCACGCGCTCTCGCTCGGCTTCGCGCACGTGGAGGCGGGGCCGCTGGTCCGCAGCTCCTATCACGCAGGCGAGCAGGCGCGCACCGCGCGCGCGGCCGGCGAGCAGGCGGGGGCCGCGCGCGTCGGCCTCACCAGCGGCGCTCGATCGGCTGCCGGGCCGGGCGAGGCGGGCTAGCGGCGGGCGTACAGCGCCTCGCAGGCGATGCCGTTGCCGTCGCCGTCGATGCGGTTCGGGTCGCCCGGCAGGTTCGCCTCGTAGAGCGCCTGCGCCTGCTCCCAGCTGTCGAAGTGGTGGCAGCTGTAGAGGTCGCGGCCGCCGGTGACGATCGGCCCATCGAAGCCCTCCAGCACCTCGGGCATGGCGCTCTCCCACCAGCGGAACGGCTCGTCGGGCGCCAGCAGCTCCTCGAGCGCGGGGTAGCCCGCGAAGAGCGCCGCCTCGCCGGGAGGCGCCTCGACGGGGTCGGCGGCCGCGACGGCCATCGCGGCCTCGGCGTTGGCATCGGCGGTCGTGGCGGCGTCGGCGGGCGGGACGGCGGCGGGCGCGGCGAAGACGCCGAAGGCCGGCGCCGGCCCGATCCCACCGCTTGCGGCGAGGGCGTCGAGCGAGGCGCGCAGCGTGCCCACCTCGGCGCTGAGCGAGGCGATCTCGGCCTCGGCGTCGGGTGTCAGGCCGAAGCCGACGGGCTCGCCGCTCGCGCTCGCCGAGGCGAACGAGAGGATCAGCCACCATGTCACGGCCGCCCACGCCAGCGCGCCCACGGCGAGCGCCGTGACCAGCCGCGGCGAGAGCAGCACGGCACGCGCCATCGCCACCGGCTCACGTGGCCCCATCGAGCACGCCTCCTGCCGCCGGCTGCCGCCCGCGACCCTCGTCGGGGGTTGCGGCACGGCGCGGCACGCCTTCACCGTAGGAAGCGGGCGCGGGCGCGTCGCTCGGGATTCTCCCGTAGAGGCGACGAGGCTTCGCCGCCGTGTCACGGTCGTCGGGTCGCGGTCGCTGGGTCGCGGCCTAGCGGCCGGTGAAGCGCGGCGGGCGCCGCTCCAGGAAGGCGCGCTTCGCCTCGGCGGCGTCCTCGGTGCGCTGGAGGATCTCCGTGCGCGTCTGCTCGTAGAGGTAGCCGGGCTTCAGGTCCATCCACTCGATCTGGTTCAGCGTCTCCTTGGCGAGCCGGATGCCCGTCGGCATCTTCGAGGCGATGACGCGCGCCTCGGCCAGCGCCGCCTCCACCAGCTCGCCCGGCGGCACGACGCTGTGCACGGCGCCGAGGCGGTGCGCCTCCTCCGCGCCGGCGCGCTCGGCGGTGTAGTGCATGCGGCGCGTCACGCCCTGTGGGAAGAGCCGCTACAGATGCCGCGCGCCGCCCAGCAGCCCGACGTCGATCTCGGGCAGCCCGAAGCTCGCGCGCTCCGAGGCGACGAGGTAGTCGCACGACGCAGCGATGGCGAGCCCCGCGCCTAGCGCCGGCCCGTTGATTGCGCCGATCACGGGCACCGCGCTCTCGTAGATGGCGTTGAAGGTCTCGCGCGCGCGGCGGTAGTGCGCGCCGGGGCTCGCCTGCGTCTCGCCGTCGGGGAGGCGGCTGCGCACGTCGACGCCCGCGCAGAAGGCGCGCTCGCCCTCGGCGGTGAGCACGCAGGCGCGCACGTCGGGCCGCGCAACGAACGAGTCGAAGACCGCCGTGATGTCGAGGAACGCCTCGGGCGTGAGCGCGTTCACGGGCGGGAAGTCGAGCGTGACGAGCGCGATCCGCCCGTCGACCAGCTCCTCGCGCACCGGCGACATCGGCGCCTCCCCTCGCGCGGTCCTCGCGCGCCCGCGCAGCGCGCCCCGCCTTGGCGAGGCCCGGCGCTACAGCGAGATGATGTGGTCCGGCGGGTTGCCGGCGAGCGCCGCGTAGAGGTCGGGGAAGCAGCCGACGTGCACGCCGTCGACGGTGCCCTCGGCGGTGCTCTTCTCGGGCCAGGTCGCGCCGGTGGCCAGGCCGCGCTCCAGCGCGCAGCCGTCGCACATCATCAGCAGGATGCCCTTCTCGGCGGCCTGCTTCGCGAGTCGCTCCCCGATCGGGTCGCCCTGCCGCAGCACGTAGGTGTTGTCGTCGAAGAACATCATCCCCACGACCTCGACGCCGTGCCCGTCCGCCTCGAGCTGCGGCAGGATCATCTGCCCCAGCTTGTAGCTCGCGGTGTGGCCCGAGGTGCTGAAGACGTAGGCGACCTTCACGAAGCGCTCCCCATCTTGCGCGCCCCGCGACGAGGCGACGCCGTGCTGGTGGCTGCGGCCTGCGTGGATGCGAGCGCTGCGACTGGCTGCTAATTATACTACCCAGGAAGGTTGTTCACAGGCGGGAGGCGGGGACGGCCCCGCCGACGCCGCCGTGCGGTCGGCGGTGATTGTAGCGGTAGAGCCAGCGTGGGAGCTGGCGCAGCCGCTCGGCGTTGGAGCGGTAGGGGCGGGCGTAGGCCCACTCGTTCTGCAGGATCTGGATGAAACGCTCGGCTTTGCCGTTCGTCTGCGGGCGGTAGGGCCGCGTGTGCGACAGCCGCACGTCTGCGGCAGCGGCGGCGCCGTGGAAGCTGCGGGCGACGGTGTAGGCCTTCGCGTTGTCGGTCAGGACCCGGCGCACGCGCACGCCACGCCGGCGGAAGGCCGCGAGCGCCTGCTCGAGGAAGGCGGCGCAGCTCGCGCCACGCTCGTCGGGCAGGACGGAGACGTAGGCGTAACGGCTGTGGTCGTCGACGGCGACGTGTAGGTACTCCAGCCCCAGCGAACGCCGCGAATGCGGCCCGGAGCGCGTCTCGGCGAAGCCAGGCGCCATTCGCTTGCCGCCGCCCTCGGGGACGCGCCCGAGCTTCTTCACGTCGAGATGCAGCAGGTCGCCGGGGGCGTCGTGCTCGTAGCGGACCGGCTCCCGGGTGACGCGGTGCAGGCGGTCGAGCCGGTTGAGGCCGCGGCGCCGCAGCACGGCGTAGACCGTGGAGCGGGCGACCCCGAGCGCCCACTGGATGCGATGCGGCCCGAATCCCTGCGTGCGTCGCACGGCGCAGATGCGTCGCTCCAGCTCGGGCGGCGTGCGCCGGGGATGCGCGCGCGGGGCGGAGCTGCGGTCCTCGAGCCCTGCCGCTCCCTCCGCCCGGAAGCGCCCCAGCCACTTGGCAACGGTGTGGCGGGAGACGCGGAAGTGGCGAGCGACCTCAGCCTGGGGCCAGCCGGCGTCCACTTCCCGCACGAGCTCGAGTCGGGTCAGCGGCGTCAGCCGCGCGTTACGATGGGCCATGAGGGTGTCCTCTCCTCGCTACTGCCGTGCTGTCACACACAGCAGCGGACGAGGCCCCTCATCCTGTCAACAACCTACGTGGGAACTACAGCTAGCCCGTGGCGGGGCGGAACTTCGGCAGCGTCACCTCGGCGGCGACATCGTCGAAGTATACCTCTACGGGCATGTCGATGGTCACGGCATCGGGCTCGATGCCCTCGACGTTCGAGGTCAGGATCGGCCCCTCGTCGAGCCGAATCAGCGCGAAGACGTACGGCGCCTTCTCCTGCTGGAAGACCGGGTTCGCGGCGCGGTGCACGACCGTGAAGCTGTGCACCCGCCCGCGGCCCGAGACCGCCTGCCACTCGAGCTCCGCCGAGTAGCAGACGGGGCAGAACTCGCGCGGGTAGTGGAAGAGGTGGCCGCCGGCGCGGCAGCGCAGCATCAGCAGCTCATGACGCTTCAGGCCGTCCCAGTACGGCTGGCTGACGACGCCGGGCACGGGCAGCGGGAAGCCGTACTCGTCGCTCACGCGGCTACTCCTCTGCTCCGTCGCTCACACGCGCCGACGGGCCTCGCCGCCGGCGCGTCATCTGCTGCTTCTGTGGGCTACGAGGGGTCCTTCCCGAGGACCAGTGAGCACATCTCGCTCAGGAAGCCGCCTCACCCGTTGACGAAGCAGTAGTCGAGCTTCTCGACCTGCCGCTCGCCCGCGCGGCCCTGCATCTGCAGCACCGACTCTGTGACGTGCGACATCCCGCCCGCGACCTGCGGCTGCCCGTAGGAGAGCTGACCGCCGTGCGTGTTGATCGGGAGCTCACCTTTGTAGGTCGTGTCCGTCGAGGCGTGGAAGGCGCCGGCCTCGCCCTTAGGCACGAAGCCCGCGTCCTCCAGCGAGATGAGCACGGTGATCGTGTAGCAGTCGTAGAGCGAGACCATGTCCATGTCGCGCGGCCCGAGCTTCGCCATCTCGAAGGCGCGCCTGGCCGAGATCGCGACCGGCGAGGTCGTGAGCGTGGAGGCCTCGTTCAGGGTGAAGTGGTCGACGGCCATCCCCGAGCCCAGCAGGTAGACCGGCTCGTGCGGCCCGGAGCGCGCGCGATCGGCCGAGGTCATCAGCACCGCCTCGGCGCCGCCCGTCGGCATCACGCACTCGAGCAGCCGCAGCGGCGAGGCGATCAGGCGCGAGGAGACGACATCCTCGACGGTCAGCGGGACGCCCTGGAAGATCGCGTTGGGGTTCGTGTGCGCGTTGACACGCTGCTGCACCGCCACAGAGGCGCGCTGCTCGTCGGTGAGGCCGTACTCGTGCGCGTAGCGGTTCGCGATCATCGCGTACCAGCCGGTCGCTCCCGCCGCCGGGCCGAACGGGGCGTCGAACTGCTCGCGCTGGCGGCCGCCGCCGTCGGTCGGCATGTCGCCGCCGGGCGCGAGCCCACCGATCACCACGAGCACGTTCTTCGCGAGCCCCGCGTCGAGCGCCATCGCGCCCAGCGTCACGGAGGTGGTGCCGGTCGCGCCCTCCATCGCCACGCCGTGCGACCAGGTCGGGCGCAGCCCCAGGTACTCGGCGAGCGCGGTCGGCGTCTCGCCCGGCATCTGCGTGATCAGCCCGTCGATGCTCTCGCGGCGCAGCCCGGCGTCGCGCACGGCCTTGATGCCGGCCTCGGCGGCGACGCCGATGCCGGCGCGCCCCGGCATGCGCCGCTCGGGCTTCACCGAGCCGACGCCGATAATCGCCGCCGTGCCACGCAAACCCATCGCTCGCGCCCTTCGAGGGGAGGCTAGCGGGGAGCCCGGCGGCTCCCCGGCCCGTCGCCCGGCGGCATCGTGACTTCCGCGCTCGGGGCCTGTCAAGGACGGCGAGGGCGGCGCCCCGGGCAGCGCCGCGGCCGGTGACAGCGGCGCCGAGGGCGCGCTATGGTGCCGAGCGCGACGGGGCGGCTGCGCGCGCCCGGCACGGAGCGCGGGCGCGCGTCTCCTCGGCGCCGGTCCCCGGCGACGGGAAGCGAGGGGGGGCGGCATGCGCGGCTACGTGGACTATCGCTGGGGGCAGGCGCACTACCGCGCCGCCGGCGAGAGCGGGCCGCCGCTCGTCCTGCTGCACGAGTCGCCGCAGTCCTCGGACATCCTCGGCTGGACGCTGCCGCTGCTGGGCGAGCGGCTGCGCGCCTACGCCTTCGACACCCCGGGCTACGGCCTCTCCGACCCGCCGCCCGAGGCGCAGGAGATCCCCGTCTACGCCGAGGCGATCCTCGAGGCGATCGATGCGCTCGGCCTCGATCGGTTCGCGATCTTCGGCTCGCACACTGGCGCCTCGCTGGCGCTACGCGTCGCGCTGGAGGCGCCCGATCGCGTCACGCACGCGATCTTCCAGGGCATGCCCGCCTACGCGCCCGAGAAGCGACAGGCGCGCATCGACTCGTGGGCGCCGCCGATGGAGCTCCAGCCCGACGGCTCGCACTTTCAGTACGCGTGGGACCGCTTCCGGCGCATCTGGTCGGGCGAGCCCTCGCTGGAGCTGCTCACCCTCGCGGTCGTCAACATGGTGGGCAACCACGAGCGCTACCACTGTGCCTACAACGCGGCCTTCCGCTACGACCCGGTGCCCGACCTCCCGAAGCTCGCCTGCCCGACGCTCTTCCTCACGCCCGAGCACGACCTGCTCGCCGAGGAGGATCAGCGCGCCGTGGAGCTGGTGCCGGGCGCCCGCCTCGTGCTGGTCGAGGGCGCGGGCGGCCAGCTCTACGCGCGCGACCCGGAGCGCTTCGCCCGCGAGGTGACGAGCTTCCTGCTCGGCTAGTTGTAGTTCCCACGTAGGTTGTTGACAGGATGAGGGGCCTCGCCCGCTGCTGTGTGTGACAGCACGGCAGTAGCGAGGAGAGGACACCCTCATGGCCCATCGTAACGCGCGGCTGACGCCGCTGACCCGACTCGAGCTCGTGCGGGAAGTGGACGCCGGCTGGCCCCAGGCTGAGGTCGCTCGCCACTTCCGCGTCTCCCGCCACACCGTTGCCAAGTGGCTGGGGCGCTTCCGGGCGGAGGGAGCGGCAGGGCTCGAGGACTGCAGCTCCGCCCCGCGCGCGCATCCCCGGCGCACGCCGCCCGAGCTGGAGCGACGCATCTGCGCCGTGCGACGCACGCAGGGATTCGGGCCGCATCGCATCCAGTGGGCGCTCGGGGTCGCCCGCTCCACGGTCTACGCCGTGCTGCGGCGCCGCGGCCTCAACCGGCTCGACCGCCTGCACCGCGTCACCCGGGAGCCGGTCCGCTACGAGCACGACGCCCCCGGCGACCTGCTGCATCTCGACGTGAAGAAGCTCGGGCGCGTCCCCGAGGGCGGCGGCAAGCGAATGGCGCCTGGCTTCGCCGAGACGCGCTCCGGGCCGCATTCGCGGCGTTCGCTGGGGCTGGAGTACCTACACGTCGCCGTCGACGACCACAGCCGTTACGCCTACGTCTCCGTCCTGCCCGACGAGCGTGGCGCGAGCTGCGCCGCCTTCCTCGAGCAGGCGCTCGCGGCCTTCCGCCGGCGTGGCGTGCGCGTGCGCCGAGTCCTGACCGACAACGCGAAGGCCTACACCGTCGCCCGCAGCTTCCACGGCGCCGCCGCCGCCGCAGACGTGCGGCTGTCGCACACACGGCCCTACCGCCCGCAGACGAACGGCAAAGCCGAGCGTTTCATCCAGATCCTGCAGAACGAGTGGGCCTACGCCCGCCCCTACCGCTCCAACGCCGAGCGGCTGCGCCAGCTCCCACGCTGGCTCTACCGCTACAATCACCGCCGACCGCACGGCGGCGTCGGCGGGGCCGTCCCCGCCTCCCGCCTGTGAACAACCTTCCTGGGTAGTACAGCTAGCGCGCCGCCCCCCGCTTTGGCCCCCGCCTGCGGCCGCTGCTCGGAGCCTGCGGCAACAGGCCCTCGCTACTGCAGCGGCGAGAAGTCGGTGGGCTGCAGGAAGTCGGAGCGTGTGCGGATGGTGAGCGGGCCGTCCTTCTCGGACTCCTTCACCGCGGCCGCCCAGTCCGCGTCCGTGCGGAACGAGGCGAAGCGCGCCGTGCGGTCGGCCAGATCCTCGAACTGCAGCATGTAGACCAGCTGGTCGGTCCAGCCGCCGTGCGCGTACGTCCAGAAGCCGACCGGCGTGATGCCGTGCTTCTTCCAGATCGGCAGCGTCTGATCGCGGAAGCGTGCCTGCAGCGCGCGCATCTTGCCCGGCGCGGCCTCGTAGGTGCGGAGCTCGTAGATCACTGGCGTCGCCCTCCTGCTCGAGCGCACCCGGCGTGCGCGCGCGGGAGTGTAGCGCACGCGCGCGCACGCACCCGCGCTCGCCGCGGACGCGACGCGTTGCTATAGTCGCGCCCTCAGCGCGCGCCGTCGTGCGAGGCGGCGAGCGCGCCGTCGTGCGCGAGGGCGAGCGAGGGGGCAGGCCATCCCGGGCATACGCCGCGGCTTCGTCGACACCCCCGAGGGGCAGCTCCACTACTACGAGGCGGGCGACGCCTCGCTGCCGCCGCTCGTGCTGTTGCACTCCACGCCCAACCCGCGGCTCTTCCACGCGGTGCTGCCGCTGCTGGGCGAGCGGTTGCGCGCGATCGCGATGGACACGCCGGGCTACGGCGACGCGGCGCGGCCGCCCGTGCCCTACACCGACGTGGCGCAGTACGCGGCGCGCATCCCGCAGCTCCTCGACGGGCTCGGGATCGAGCGCGCGCACCTGCTGGGCCACATGACGGGCGCCGTCTTCGCCGCCGAGGCCGCCGCCGCCTATCCGGAGCGCGTGGACCGCCTCGTGCTGGTCGAGTTCCTGGACTGGGCCGCCGCCCGCGCGCAGAGCAACGAGCACCACGTGCAGATGCCCTACGCGCGGCCCGCGGCGGACGGCTCGCACCTGCTGGCGCTCTGGGAGCGCTACGCCGACATGCTGGACCGCGTGACCCTCGACGAGGCGCAGCGCCGCTTCCTCTCCGTCTTCCAGGCGGAGTACGGCACGGGCACGCCGCCCGACTCGCCCTCCAGCGGCGGCTTCGGCGTGAGCGAGGGCGCGGGCGCGGGCAGCGACGGCGTGGACGTCTACGGCCCCGCCGGCTGGCAGGCCGCCGGCCCCGCCGCCATCGAGCGCTACGCGACCTGGGAGCGCGTGCCGCAGATCCGCGCCCCCACGCTCGTGCTCTGCGGCGACGCCGGGACGCTGCGCTCGGGCGCCGACCCGCTCGCAGACCAGGCCCGCCTCGTAGAGGCGATCCCCCACGCGCGCGCCGGCATCCTGCACGGCCTCGACCACTCCGCTCCCTTCCTCGCCCCCGCCCCCTACGCCCACGCCCTCCTCGACTTTTTTGTTGGGGGCGGAGGCCAGTGAGCCGAGCGACGAGGGTGCTTTTCGCGAGGGCCGGCGAAGCGTTTCGCCTCCCGAGCGCGGTGGTGTCGTCGCGCTTCGAGAGGGCCTGCGTCTCGCCCCGCCTCACGAGAGCGAAAGCGTCGTCGTGCCTGCCGAGCCCGGGCGGCGCGCCTCGATCCTCGAGTGCCGGCGCGCGTGAAACGGAGGCCGCGTGACCGCGGGAGCGGCGGGCGTGGGCGGCGGGCGGCTCGTCGTCGTCCTCGGCGCGACCGGGCGGCAGGGCGGCGCTCTGGCGCGCGCGCTGCTCGCCGAGGGCTGGCGGGTGCGCGGCATCACACGCGACGCGGCCTCGGAGCGCGCGCGCGCCCTCGTCGCAAGCGGAGTCGAGGTTACGACCGCCGACCCACTCCAGGCGGCGCTGACGGGGGCGCACGGCGTCTTCTCCATGCAGCCCGCGGGCGTCGAGGCGGAGCACGAGCTCGCGCTCACGAACGCGGTGGCGGAGGCGGCGGCGCGCGCGGGCGTGCGCCACTTCGTCTACTCCTCCTCGGCGGGCGCCGCGCGCAGCGGCACCGGGGTGGCGAACTACGAGGTGAAGTGGCTCGCCGCCCGGCACCTCGCGGGGCTCGGCATGCCCTACACCGTCGTGCGGCCCGTGACCTTCATGGAGAACTACCTGCTGCGCCGCGCGCGCATCGAGGCGGGCGAGCTGGACGGGCCGTTCGCGGGGACGATGCGGCAGCAGCTGATCGCCGTGCCCGACATCGCCGCCGTGGTCGCCGCGGTGCTGGCGCACCCCGAGGAGACGGCCGGCGCGGAGCTGGACCTCGCGGGCGACGAGCTCACCCTCGAGGGCGTCGCCGCCGTCTTCGCGCGGGCGCTCGAGCGCCCGGTGCGCTACGCGCGTCAGGTGGAGGACACGGTCGGACACCGCGACCCGGAGCAGATGCGGGCGTTGCTGCGCTGGCGCGAGGAGGAGGGGCACAACGTGGATGTCGCCGCGCTGCGCGAGCGCTGCGCGGGCTGGGGAGTGGAGCTGATGACGCTCGAACGGTGGATCGGCGTGAGCTGGCCCGGGATCGCTGCGCCCGCCCGCGAGGGGGTGGCCCGTGACTGACGGCGCCGCCGCGAGCGGCCTCGCGACGGTGGTGCTGGTGCACGGCGCGGGGCACGGGCCGTGGTGCTGGGAGCGCGTGGTCGCGGCGCTGGAGCCGCGCGGCGTGCCGACGGTGCTGGTCGATCGGCGTCGCGCCCCCAGGGAGGATGGCGCTGCCGACCGCCGCGTCATCGGCGACCTGCACGAGAACGCGCGGCTGGTGCGCGCCGCCCTCGACGCCACGCCGGGCTCGCTGGTGCTGGTGGGGCACTCGGCGGGCGGCCCGATCATCACCGAGGCCGCGGCCGGCCACCCGCGCGTGCGCCGCCTCGTCTACCTGTGCGCGTCGATGCCCGCAGAGGACGGCGTCGACCCGACGCTCCACCGCGACCCCGCATACCAGGCCGCGCTCCGGCCGCAGCCCGACGGCACGACCACCGTCGAGCCGGACGACGCACGGCGCGCGTTCTACTCCGACTGCTCCGAGGAGGACGCGGCGTGGGCGATCGAGCGGCTGGCGCCCCAGGAGCGCCCGCCCGAGGCCCGGCAGCGCCCCGCAGGCGTCGCGTGGCGCGAGATCCCCGCGACCTTCGTGGTCTGCGGGCGGGACCGCACGATCCGACCCGACGCCCAGCGCGAGAACTCCCGCGACGCCGCCGAGGTCGTCGAGTGGCCCGTGGGGCACTCGCCCTTCCTCAACCGGCCGGAGCTCGTCGCCGAGCTGCTGGAGCGGCTCGCGCGCGAGGCCGCCCTCGACGCGGCCGCGACGCGTGACGAGGCGGCGCGGCCGGGGTAGGCTGCTGCGGGCCGCGGATCGAGTGACCGCGGAGAGGGGCGGGGATGCAGGACCTCAGGTACGCGCGAGCATCGAGCGTGGCGGACGCGGTGCGGCTGCTCGCGGACGGCGGGCCCACCGCGCGCATCCTCGCGGGCGGCACGGACGTCATCGTGCAGGCGCGGGAGCGCACCCGCGAGATCTCGCTCTTCGTCGACGTGAAGCACCTGCCGGAGACGATGGCGCTGCGCTCGGCCAACGGCGCCGGCCTCGTCATCGGCGCGGCGACCCCCTGCTACCGCATCTACGGCGACGCGGACGTGGCGCGCGACTACCCCTCGATCGTCGACGCCGCCTCGCTCATCGGCGGCACCGCGATCCAGGGCCGCGCGAGCCTCGGCGGCAACCTCTGCAACTCCTCGCCCGCGGCGGACGGCGTGCCGCCGCTCATCGCGCTCGGCGCCACGGCCGTGATCACGGGGCCGGGCGGCGAGCGACGCGTTCCCGCCCGCGAGTTCGCGACGGGCCCCGGCCAGAACGTGCTGGGCGCAGGCGAGCTCGTCGTCTCGATCGAGGTGCCGGCGCCGACGCCCGGGAGCGGCGTGCGCTTCCTGCGCTTCATCCCACGCAACGAGATGGACATCGCCGTGGTCAACGTCGCCTCGGCGCTGCGCTTCGAGGGCGACACGGTCGCCGAGGCGCGCGTGGTGGTGGGCGCGGCCGCGCCGACCGCGCTGCTGGTCGAGGAGGCGGCGCAGGCCCTCGTCGGGCAGCCGCTCACCGAGGAGACGATCGAGACGGCCGCGGCCGCGGCGCGCGCCGCCGTCCGCCCCATCGACGACATGCGCGGCTCCGTGAAGCAGCGGCGGCACCTGGCCGGCGTGCTCACGGGGCGCACCCTGCGGGACGCGGCGCGCCGCGCCCGCGGCGAGGAGGTCGCGAGCCACCCATGAGCAGCCGCATCATCGTCACAGCCGAGATCAACGGCGAGCCCACCGAGTTCCTGGCCGACGAGCGCGACTCGCTGCTGGACGCCTTGCGCGAGCGCCTGGGCCTGATGGGCTCGAAGGAGGGCTGCAACAACGGCAACTGCGGCGCCTGCGCCGTGCTGCTGGACGGGCGGCTGGTGAACTCCTGCCTCGTGATGGCCGCCGAGACCGAGGGCGCGCGCGTGACCTCGGTGGAGGGGCTGGCGCAGCAGGACCGGCTGCTGCCTGTGCAGGAGGCGTTCCTGGACCACGCCGCGCTGCAGTGCGGCATCTGCACGCCCGGGTTCCTCGTCGCCACGCAAGCGCTGCTCGCCGAGAATCCCGACCCCACGGAGGAGCAGGTCCGCTACTGGCTCGCGGGCAACCTCTGCCGCTGCACCGGCTACGATAAGATCATCGCCGCCGTGCTGGACGCCGCCGGGCGGGCCGCCACGCCCGCTGGCTAGCGGGAGCCGCGCCACCAGCGTTCGCACCGAAGGGACACCCCATGGTCGCCCCCGCCAAGAGCCCCTACCGCGTGGTCGGCACCCGGCCGGTGCGGCCGGACGGCACGGACAAGGTCACCGGTCGAGCGAACTACGGCTCCGACATTCGGCTGCCGGGGATGCTCTTCGGGCGCGTGCTGCGCAGCCCGCACGCGCACGCGCGCATCCTGCGCATCGACCCGTCGAAGGCGCTGGCGCTGCCCGGCGTGAAGGCGGTGATCACGCACACCGACTTCCCCGCGGCCGAGGACGCGGTCGCCGACCTCGGTGAGACCTCCTCGAACCTCAAGTGGCTCGTGGACAACGTGCTCGCCTCCGACCGCGCGCTCTACCACGGCCACGCCGTCGCCGCGGTCGCGGCCACCGACCCGCACGTCGCCGAGGACGCGCTCGCTCTGATCGAGGTCGAGTACGAGCCGCTCCCGCCGGTGCTCTCCGTGCACGAGGCGATGAACGAGGCCGCCCCGCGCATCCACCCCAACATGCACACCGTAGAGATGATGGCGCGCTTCACCCCGGGCCCGCGCAGCGAGCACGACATCCCCAACGTCGCGAGCCACCTGCGCATGGAGATCGGCGACCTCGACGCGGGCTTCGCCGACGCCGAGGTGGTCATCGAGCGCGAGTACGAGACCGGCACCTCGCACCAGGGCTACATCGAGCCGCACAACGGCACCGCGCTCTGGAACGAGCACGGCGAGCTCACGGTGTGGCTCTCGACGCAGGGCCCCTTCGCGATGCGCGACTCGCTCGCGCGGGTGCTGAAGCTCCCCGTCTCGAAGATCCGCGTCGTGCCGATGGAGATCGGCGGCGGCTTCGGCGGCAAGATCTCCGCCTACATGGAGCCGATGGCAGCGGTGCTCTCCAAGAAGACCGGTCGTCCGGTGAAGATGATCATGCAGCGCGACGAGGTGCTCTTCGGCACCGGCCCCACCTCCGCGACATACGTGCGCGTGAAGGTCGGCGCCAAGCGCGACGGCACGCTGACTGCCGCCGAGGCCTACCTCGCCTACGAGTCCGGCGCCTACCCCGGCTCACCCGTCGGCGCCGGCGGGATGTGCATGTTCGCCCCGTACCGCGTGCCCAACCAGCGCGCCGACTGCTACGACGTGATCGTCAACAAGCCGAAGGTCTCCGCCTACCGCGCCCCGGGCGCGCCCGCCGCCGCCTTCGCGATGGAGTCCACCCTCGACGAGCTCGCCGAGCAGCTCGACATCGACCCGCTGGAGATGCGGGTGCGCAACGCCGCGGTGGACGGCACGCGCCGCATCGACGGCGTCGCCTTCGAGTCGATCGGCAACGAGGCGGTGATGACCGCCGCCAAGGAGAGCCCGCACTGGAACTCGGAGCTGCAGGGCGAGAACCGCGGCCGCGGCATCGCGATGGGCTTCTGGACCAACGGCGGCCAGGAGTCCTCCGCCTACGCCACCGTGAACAGCGATGGCACCGTCAACCTCGTGATCGGCTCGGTGGACATCGGCGGGCAGCGCGCCGCGCTCGCCATGCAGCTCGCCGAGACGCTCGGCATCGACTACGAGCAGGTGAAGCCGCTCGTCGTCGACACCGACTCGATCGGCTACACCTTCATCACCGGCGGCAGCCGCACCACCTTCGCCACGGGCTGGGCGGTGCACGAGGCCGGCCTCGAGATCCAGCGCCTGCTCGAGGATCGCGCGGCCCTCATCTGGGAGGCCGACCGCGAGCTCGTCCACTACGACGACGACGGCGTGATCCGCGGCCCCGATGAGCGCTCGCTCAGCTTCACGGAAATCGCGAAGCAGCTCCACCGCACCGGCGGCACCGTGCAGGGCAAGGCCGACGTGACGCCCGAGGGCGTGGGCCCCACCTTCGCCTGCCACATCGTCGACGTGGAGGTCGACCCCGAGACCGCCAAGGTGCAGGTGCTGCGCTACACGGCGATCCAGGACGTCGGCACCGCGGTCCACCCAGCCTACGTGGAGGGCCAGATCCAGGGCGGCGCCGTGCAGGGCGTGGGCATGGCGCTGTCGGAGGAGTACGTCTACGACTCCGAGGGCCGCATGCGCAACGCGAGCCTGCTCGACTACCGCATGCCGACCACGCTCGATGTCCCGGCGATCGAGACGATCCTCGTCGAGGAGCCGAACCCCGGCCACCCCTACGGCGTGCGCGGCGTCGGCGAGGTGCCGATCGTGCCGCCTCTGGGCGCGATCGCGAGCGCGATCTACCAGGCGACCGGCGTGCGCCCACGCACGCTGCCCGCCTCGCCCCGCGTGCTGCTCGAGGAGCTGCTGCCCGACGACGAGGGCTAGCGCGCCGGGCCCCCACGCCGGCTCTCCCCCGAGACGCGAGGGGCAGCGATGGCCACCGTCTTCATCCCCGCGCTCATGCGCGATCTCTGCGGCGGCCGCCACTCCGTGGAGGTCGAGGGCGCGACCCTGCGTCAGGTGCTCTCCAACCTCGAGCCGGAGTGCCCCGGCCTCTACGCCCTCGTCGTCGAGGACGGCATGGTGCGCCTCGGCATCCAGCTCGCCGTGAACGGCGTGACCTCGTCCTCGGGCCTCCTGCGCGCCGTCCCCGAGGACGCCGAGGTCCAGATCCTCCCCGCCATGTCCGGCGGGCAGCGTTCCGCTGCACCCTAGCGCCAGCGTTCCGCTGGACTCGAGGGGCTGCCGCCGCCACTGAGGGGGCGCAGTATTCGGGCGTGGCGACGGCGGCGTCGAGGGCTCGCACGCGAGGGCGAGCGTTCCGCTGCACCCTAGCGCCAGCGTTCAACTCGAGGGGCTGCCGCCGCCACTGACGAAGCGCTGCATTCGGGCGCAGCGACGGCGGCGTCGAGGGCTCGCACGCGAGGGCGAGCGTTCCGCTGCACCCTAGCGCCAGCGGTCCGCTCGACTCTAGCGGCTGCCGCCGCCACCGAGGGGGCGCGGCGATGAGGCGTGGCGCCGGGGGCGTCGAGGGCTCGCGTGCGAGGGTGCAGCTCGAACCGGGCAGACTGCCGCGTCGCCCAACAAGACGCTCCCCTCCGAGATCCGAGAAGAGCGGGGCGCGGGGGCTGCGCCCCCGCGGGTGGGCGGGTGGGCTCCCCTCCGAAGGAACACAGCCGCGGCGCAGCCGCGTCCTACTCCGCGGCGGGCGCCCAGCGCAGGTCCGGCCGCCGCGCCGCCGTCGCCTCGTCGAGGCGGCCGATCGGCGCCTCGCTCGGCGCGGAGCGCACCAGCTCCGGGTCGCGCGCCGCCTCCTCCGCGATGGCGAGCATCGCCGCCGCGAACGCCTCCACCGCCTCGCGTGGCTCTGTCTCCGTCGGCTCGATCATCAGCGCCTCCTCCACGATCAGCGGGAAGTAGACCGTGGGCGGGTGGAAGCCGTGATCGATCAGCCGCTTCGCGATGTCGTAGGTGCGCACGCCGTGCTCGCGACGCTGCCGCGTCCCCGCGAACACCACCTCGTGCATCACTCGCCCGCGGTCGAACGGCAGGTCGTACGCCTCCGCCAGCAGCGCGCGCAGGTAGTTCGCGTTGAGCACGGCGTGCTCGGAGGCCGCGCGCAACCCGTCGAGGCCCATCGCGCGCAGGTAGGCGTAGGCGCGGATCAGCACGCCGTAGGAGCCGTGGAACTGCTGGAGTCGCCCGATCGAGCGCTCGGGCCGCGCCAGCTCCAGCCCCGCCTCCCCCTCGACCACGACGGGCGCCGGGAGGTACGGCTGAAGCTCGGCCGAGCACAGCACGGGGCCGGCGCCCGGCCCGCCGCCCCCGTGGGGCGTCGAGAAGCTCTTGTGCAGGTTGAGGTGCGCTACGTCGAAGCCGAGATCGCCGAAGCGCGCGCGGCCGACCACGGCGTTGAGGTTCGCGCCGTCGCCGTAGAGGTAGGCACCGGCCTCGTGCACCAGGCCCGCCACCTCCTCGATGCCGCGCTCCCAGAGGCCGAGGGTGTTGGGCATCGTCACCATCGCGGCGGCGACACTCTCGTCCAGCTCGCGCTCGAGGGCCGCGCGCTCCATAGATCCGTCGGCGCCCGTCGGGATCTGCGTCACCGCGAAGCCCGCCATCGCGGCGGTGGCCGGGTTGGTGCCGTGCGCGCTGTCCGGCACGAGGATGCGGCGACGACCCTCGAGCTCACCGCGATCCGCGAGCGCGCGCTTCACCATCAGCACGCCCGCGAGCTCGCCCTGCGCGCCCGCGGCCGGCGCCAGGCTCGCCGCCGCGAAGCCCGTCAGCGAGCAGAGCGCGCGCTGCAGCTCGAAGCCGATGCGCAGCGTCCCCTGCACGTGCGCGGCCGCCTCGGCCGGGTGCGCGTCGGCGAGGCCAGGCAGCGCCGCGACCAGGTCGTTGACCTTGGGGTTGTACTTCATCGTGCAGGAGCCCAGCGGGTAGGGGCCCGAGTCGATGCCGTAGTTCCGCCGCGACAACGCCGTGTAGTAGCGCACGAGCTCCCCCTGCGAGAGCTCGGGCAGCCGCACGCGCTCACGGAGGAGCGGCGCGGGCGGGAGCGGCGCGCGCTCGCCCTCCCAGCGCGGCACGGCGACGGCGCGCCGGCCCGGCGCGCCGCGGTCGAAGGCGAGGCGTGCGCCGGGGTCGCGCTCGCCGGCGCTCACCCGGCCCGCCCGCCTGCGGTGGCGTCGTGGCCGATCGCCGCCAACGCCTCGACCAGCGCGTCGACGTCGGCGGGCGGCGTCGCCTCCGTCACGCACACGAGCACGGCGTCCCGCAGCTCCGGCTCGGCACGCGCCGAGAGGTCGAGGCCGCCCGTGATGCCCCGCTCGTCGAGCCGCGCGAGCAGCTCCGCGGGGGGCAGCGGGCCGCGCAGCAGGAACTCCTGGAACCACCAGGCGCCGTGCCCCTCGGCGGTGTAGCCCGGCAGCCGAGCGATGCGCGCCGCCGCGTCGTGCGCGCGCTGGTAGCAGAGCTCGGCGGCCTCGCGCAGGCCGCGCGGCCCCAGCGCCTCGAGCGCGATCGTGAAGCCGAGCGACAGCAGCTGCTGCCCCGTCGAGAAGTTGGAGGTGGCGCGCTCGCGGCGGATGAACTGCTCGCGCGCCTGCAGCGTCAGCACGTAGCCGGTGCGCGGCTCCTCCTCGCTCCCGTCGGCGGCGCGCGGGCCGTGCAGCTCGCGCGTGCGGCCGACGATGCGGCCGGGGAGCTGCCGCAGATGCTCGCGGCGGGCGGCGAAGAGCCCGAGCGACGGGCCGCCGAAGGCGACGGGCCCCGCGAGGTCGCGCCCCTCGCCCGTCACGACGTCGACGCCGGCGTCTCCGGGTGCGCGCAGCAGCCCCAGCGCCAGCGGGTCGCAGGCGGCGATGCAGAGCGCGTCGACCGCGTGCGCGGCCTCAGAGGCCGCCTCCAGATCGACGATGCCGCCGAGGAAGTCCGGCTGCTGCACAATGACGCACGCGTGCTCGCCACTCAGCGCCGCTCGCAGATCCCCACCCCCGGCGCCGAAACCAGCCTCTGCCCTCATCGAAAAAACCTCGAGATCGGCGGCGAGCGCGTAGGTGCGCAGCACCTCGAGCGTGCCTGGGTGGATCGGCTCGAGCACAGCGAGGGAGCGGCGGCCGGTGACGCGGGCGGCCAGCAGCGCCGCCTCGGCCGTGGCGCTGCCGACGTCGTAGAGGCCGGTGTTCGCCACATCCATGCCCGTCAGCTCACAGACCACGGACTGGAACTCGAAGGCCGCTTGCAGCGTGCCCTGGCTGATCTCCGGCTGGTAAGGCGTGTAAGCCGTGACGAACTCGCCGCGCTGGAGGAGGCTCGGCACGACGGCGGGCACCGCGCGGCGGTAGGCGCCCGCGCCGAGGAACGTGGGGCGCGCCGAGGCGGCGGCGTTCTCGGCCGCGCGCGCGCGCAGCACCTCGACGAGGTCCCACTCGGCGAGCGCGGGCGGCAGCTCGATCGGCGGGTCGCGGAAGCGCTCGGGGATCTCGTCGAAGAGCTCCGCCGTCGAGGCGAGGCCGAGGCGCGCCAGCATGATGCGGCGATCCTCGTCGGTGTGCGGGATGTAGGGGTGGGGCGCTCCCGCTTGCGCCTCGCTAGCCGCCACGCTGCTCCTGCTCGACGAGCTCGCGGTAGGCCGCGGGAGCCAGCAGCGCGTCGAGCTCGGCGGGGTCCTCGACGCGCACGCGCAGCATCCACGCCCGCTCGTACGGCGAGGCGTTCACCAGCTCGGGGGCGTCGAGCAGCTGCTCGTTGCGCTCGATCACCTCGCCGGAGACGGGGGCGTAGAGGTCGGAGACGGTCTTCACGGACTCGACGACGCCGAAGGCGGCGCCCGCCTCGACGCGGCTGCCGGGCTCGGGCAGCTCGACGTAGACGATGTCGCCGAGCTGATCCTGCGCGTAGTCGGTGATGCCGAGCGTGCCGCGATCGTCCTCGACGCGCAGCCACTCGTGCTCGGCGCTGTAGAGCAGGCCGTCCGGGGCCTCCATCGCGTCGCTCCCCTCGCGCGGCGTCTACGCGCCGGTTGCGGGCTGGCGATAGAACGGACGCGCGACCACCCGGGCGGCGAGCGCGCGGCCACGGATCTCGATGGTGAGCGGCGTCTCCGGCGCGGCGAGTGCCGGGGGGAGATAGGCCATGCCGATGCCGGCACCGAGTGTCGGACCGTGTGCGCCACTGGTCAAGCTGGTGAGCGGCGGCGCCCCCGGGCGGCCCGCGTCGAGCACGGGCTGGCCCGTGCGAAGCACGCCGCGCCCCTCCAGCCGCACGCAGGAGAGCACCCGCGAGGGCGGCTCGGCGGCGAGGCGCTGAAGCGCCGCGCGACCCTCGAAGGGAGCGCCGTCGTCGAGCGTGACGACCCAGCCGAGCCCCGCCTCGAAGGGGTGCGTGGTGGCGTCCACGTCGTGGCCGTGCAGCAGGAGCGCCGCCTCCAGCCGCAGCGTGTCGCGCGCGCCGAGGCCGCACGGCACGACGCCCGCCGCAAGCAGCCCCTGCCACAGCGCGGCGCCGCGCTCGGCGTCGGTGACGCACTCGGCGCCGTCCTCGCCGGTGTAGCCGGTGCGCGCGAGCAGCACGGTGCCGCCGCGCCATTCGAGCTCGACGACCCGCCGGGGCCGCAGCGCCGACGCGGCCTCGCCCAGGAGGCCCGCGAGGAGCTCGATGGCGCGCGGCCCCTGCACCGCGAACATCACGGTGTCGGCCGTGACCTCGCGCGCGAGCGAGCCGGGGCCGTCGGCGGCGGCGCGCAGCCGCTCGAAGTCGGGCGCGGCATTGGCCGCGTTGTGCACCAGCAGCCAGCGCTCCGCCTCCACGCGGTAGGCGAAGAGGTCGTCGGCGATGCCGCCCTGCTCGGTGCAGTAGAGAGCGTAGTGGCCGCGGCCCGGGGGGATGCGCGTGACGTCGTAGCTGGCGGTGGCGCGGATGCGCTCGGCGGCGGCCGGCCCCTCGACGGTGGCCCTGCCCATGTGCGAGACATCGAAGACGCCGGCGGCGGTGCGCACGGCCGTGTGCTCGGCGACGATGCCCGCGTACTGGAGCGGCATCTCCCAGCCGGCGAAGGGCGCAAAGCGCGCCCCCGCCTCCCGGTGCAGCGCGTCGAGGGCGAGGCGGCGCAGCGTCATCGCGTCACGCCATCAGCCGCGTCGCGACGCCAGCCGCGCACCGCACGCTCTCCCTCGCAGGCGCTCCACCCGAGCAGCTGGCCTCGATCGCCCCTCCCGCAGGCGCGGCAGCCCCTAGGGTCGAGCGGAACGCTCGTTAGTCGGGGAAGTCGATGTTCGACATGCACTCCATCGCGGCGCCGTGGCAGAGCCCGTCGCGCTCCTCTTCCGTGAAGGTCACGCCGAACTGGGCGCCCCACTCGGGGAGATTCTTCGCGATGTGCGTCCAGACCTCGGTCTGGGTGCGCGCCTTGGAGCCGACGCCGGCCTGCGGCAGGTCCGTGCCCCAGACCACGCGCTTCGCGCCCACCGAGTCGATGAAGACGCGCAGCACCCTGGCGAGCTCGGGCTGGTTCTCCTCCTTGAGGGCGCCGAGGGCCTGCCAGTCGCAGATGTCGAGCCAGACGTTGCGCTTGCCGCGTCCGGACATGAGGCCGCGCCAGTAGGCCCCGGTCTCCCACGGGAACTGCAGGTTGGAGTGACCCATCATGATCCGCAGGTCGGGGTAGCGCCGAGCGACGAGCTCCACCCACTCCGGCCACGCCCAGATGTTGCCGCCCGTGTGGATCAGCACCGGCACGTCCAGCTCGATCGCCTTCTCGTACATCGGGAAGCAGCGCTCGTCGTTGGCCTGGTAGCCGTTGGGCGGGTAGACCTTGAGGCCGACCGCGCCGTGGTTCTTCACCATGTCGTCGAAGATCGAGACCGCGCGCGGACGGCGCGGGTCGACGCCCGCGAACCACCAGAGCTTGCCCGGGTAGCGGGCGGCCGCCTCCGCGGTCTTGCGGTGAAACTCCTCCACGTCCATCTGGTTGTCCTCGGTGGGGCCGTACGACAGGCCCCAGTCGAGCGCGAGGATGATGGAGTGGTCGATGCCGTAGTGCTCCATCTCGGCGATGGCGCCCGATCCGGACTCCTCCATCGTCGGCGACTGCTTGATGCGGTCGAGCACCTGCTCCTTGGTGCGGCTGGTCCGACGCGCGAGGTCGGCGGCGTTGTTGCCGAGGTGGCTCGGCGGGAACCAGTCGAAGCCCCACAGGTGTCGGTGCACGTCGATCAGCTTGACCATCGAGTTCGCTCCCCCCGCCGTGATCTCTTCGTATGTCGAGGCCGCCCGCATGCCGCGCAGCCTCGGCGGCCGAATCCTAGGTGCGCCCACCTCCCCCTGTCCACCGAGCAGCGTTCCGCTGCACTCGAGGGGCAGCGTTCCGCTGCACTCGAGGGGCTGCCGCTCCTCAAAGAGGGCGGCCGGGCTCGGGCGAGCCGGCTGGCGGCGTCGAGGGCTACGCGAGCGCGCACGTGGGAGTCCCCCCGCTCTCTACGAGGATGCGGCAGCCCCCAGGGTCGAGCGGAACGCTGCCTCGTTACCAGCCGAAGTCGATGTTGCTGAACACCTTCTTGGCGGCGCCGTGGCAGATGCCGTCGCGCTCCTCCTCCGTGAACGTCACGCCGTACTTGGCGCCGGACTCCGGGAGATTCTTGAAGAAGTCCGTCCAGGCCTGCGTCTGCGCGCGGGAGCGGCTGCCGACGCCCGCCTGCGGCAGGTCCGTGCCCCAGACGATGCGCTCCGGCCCCACCGAGTCCAGGAACACGCGCATCACGCGCGCCAGCTGGGGGAGGTTCTCCTCCTTCATGGCGCCAAGGGCCTGCCAGTCGCAGAGGTCCAGCCAGATGTTGCGGTGGCGCGAGCCCGCCATCAGCCCCTGCCAGTACGCCCCCGTCTCGAAGGGCGCCTGCAGGTTCACGTGACCCATAATGATGCGCAGCTCGGGGTAGCGCCGAGCGACCAGCTCCACCCACTCCGGCCACGCCCAGATGTTGCCGCCCGTGTGAATCAGCACCGGCACATCGAGCTCGATCGCCTTCTCGTAGAGCGGGAAGCAGCGCTCGTCGTTGGCCTGGTAGCCGTTGGGCGGGTAGACCTTCAGGCCGACGGCGCCCCACTCCTTCACGGCCTGCTCGAAGAGGGCGACCGCCCGCGGGCGGCGCGGGTCGTAGCTCGCCATCGCCCACAGCTTGCCGGGGTTCTCCTTGCAGACCTCCTGCGCGAGGCGGTTGAACTCCTCGGCGGGGAGCTGGTTGTCCTCGGTGGGGCCGTAGGCGAGCCCCCAGTCGAGCACCATGATGATCGAGGCGTCGATGCCGTAGGAGTCCATCTCCCCGCGGGCGACCTTGCCGGTCGCGTCCATCGTGGGCGACTGCTTGATGCGCTCCATCACCTGCTCGACGGTGCGGCCGGTGCGGGCGGCGATGCCCTCGGCGCTGAACTTCGGCAGGTGGCTCGGGGGGAACCAGTCGTAGCCCCAGAGGTGCCGGTGGACGTCGATGATCTTCGTGGCCATGCGCTGCTCCCCCTCCGCATCGCGCGCGGGCCGGGGCGCCGCGACCGCGGCCGCCCGCGCGGCGCGCCGAGCTTAGGCGGCGCCGACAAGGGCGCGCAACGTGCGCGGGCGAGGACGAGCGTCGGCAGCGGCATGAGACGGGGCGGCGGGCTCGGGCCGGGCTACGCGGCCCGCGGGACCGCGCGGCGCGCCTCGTAGCCGCCGGTGGCGTCGGCGAACTCCGCCTCACAGCGGTCGGCGACCGCCAGCAGCGCGTCGGCGCACGCCGGGTCGAAGTGCGTGCCGGCGTTCTCCTGGATGTAGGCGCGGGCCTGCTCGCGGCTGAGCGCGCCGCGATAGGAGCGCTCCGAGCGGAGCGCGTCGTAGACATCGGCGACCGCGGCGATGCGGGCCTCCGCGGGGATCGCGACGCCCGCGAGGCGATCCGGGTAGCCGCGGCCGTCCCAGCGCTCGTGGTGGTGGCGGATCACGGCGCGCTCGCCGGCGTCCGGGAAGGACGCGGCCAGTATCTGGTCGCCGCGCGCGGGATGCTCCTCGATGACGGCGCGCTCCTCGTCGGTCAGCGGGCCGGGCTTGTGCAGGATCGCGTCGGGCACGCCGATCTTGCCCACGTCGTGCAGCAGCGCTCCCTGCGCCAGCGCGCGCAGCCGGCCGGCCGGCAGGCGCATCTCCTGCCCGATCAGCACGGCCAGCGCCGCCACGCGCTCGCCGTGGCCCAGCGTGTAGCCGTCGCGCGCCTCCAGCGCCGCCGCGAGACTCAGGATCGACTCGGCGCGCCCGCCGCGGATCTGCTCGATGGCGTCCGAGATGCCCAGGTCCTCGAAGGCGCGCAGCGGGCCGGCGGCGCGCGCGTACTCCGCCAGCAGCCCCCACAGCAGCGTGCTGAACGCCCCCAGCAGCTGCAGGTGGTAGAGCCCACCACGAGAGGTACCAGACGGTGCCGTAGTGCATCGTCACCTGCGCCTCGAGCAGCAGCAGCGCGCCCAGCGCGACCGAGAGGTGGATCGGGCGGCCGCTGCGGCGGTAGTCCTCGAAGTAGCGGTACGCGGCGAGCGCCGTGAGCGCGACCACGAGCACGAGCGTGCCGTCCAGGAAGAGGCGCTCGTTGACGATGCGCGGCGGCACGGACTCGGGCCGCGCGAGCCCCAGCGCCGCGTAGGCGCCCAGCGCCACCACCGTTCCGAGCAGCAGCGTGCCGCGCCGGCGCACCATCGCGCGCGCCACGACGGGCGGCGGCTCGGCCGTGGAGGCGGCCAGCAGGATCGACGCCGCGAGCAGGCTGAGGCGCGCGGAGAAGCCCGTCACGGCGAAGTAGCGCGACTCCACGAGGAAGCCGGGCGTGGTGAGCCCGTGCACGCTGAAGAAGCCCGCCATCGTGAGGAACGAGAGCGCCAGCAGCAGCACGCGCGCCCGCGGGACGCGCAACGCGGCCGCCGTGGCCACCGAGGCGAGCAGCAGGCTGAGCAGCGCCACCGAGCTGACGACGTAGAAGTGCTGCGTAGGGGCGGGGGCGGCGCGGTCGTACCAGCCGAGGCCGCGCATCCCCACGACGGGCAGCACCGCGATCAACGCGGTCAGCACCAGCAGCGGCATGGAGCGCCTCATCGCACCTCACCTCCGCCCGCTCCTCGGGCGTGCGCCGTCAGCCGAGCGTCACGGTGAGTATCGGGCGTGCGCGATGGGCGTCGCAGGGCGCGCCGGGGCGCAGCGGGGCGCGTCTAGGTGTACTACCCAGGAAGGTTGTTCACAGGCGGGAGGCGGGGACGTGGCCCGCGGCCTCGGCGGCCGGGACGAGCGTGCCCATGCCGAACGCGAGCGCCAGCACCGCGCCGTTCACGCCCAGCAGCAGCAGCAGGAAGCGGCGCGCTCCCGGCTGGTGGCGTGCCCCGTCCGTCGCGGCGCTGCCCGCCTCGGCGGGCGGCAGCGGTGGCGGGGCGGCGGGACCTGCGTGCGCCACGTTGACTCCCCGCGCGGGGGGCGGTGATGGCCGCCCCTCGATGGGATCGTCGGCCGCCGACGCTCCGCCCCCCACCCTCGAGCGAGCTATCATCCCGACGCGGCGCGACGGCGCCCGGGAGCGCGGGACGGGGAGCGGAGCGCGGTGCGAGAGCTCGACCACCTGATCTACGCGGTGCCCGATCTGGACGCGGCCTCCCGCGCGCTGGAAGCGGCGCTGGGCGTGCGCCCCGCGGCCGGCGGGCAGCACCCCGGCCGCGGCTCGCACAACGCGCTGCTCGCGCTCGGCGAGGGGCGCTACCTCGAGGTGATCGCGCGCGATCCGGGGCAGCCCGATCCGCCGCGCCCCCGTCCCTTCGGCCTCGACGAGCTCGCCGCGCCGCGGCTGGCGACGTGGGCCGTGCGCGCCCCCGCCATCGAGGAGGCCGCCGCCGAGGCCGCCGCGACGGGCTGCGACCCCGGCGCCGTGGAGGAGGGCGGGCGCGAGCTGCCGGGCGGCGGCCGGCTCTCCTGGCGGCGCACGGCCGGCGATCTCGGCGGCGTGGCGCCGTTCTTCGTCGAGTGGGGGCAGGGCACGCCCCACCCCTCGCTGGATGCGCCCGCGGGCTGCCGCCTGGTGGCACTGCGCGGCGAGCACCCGCGCCCCGAGGAGCTGGAGCGCTGCCTCGACGCGCTGCAGGCCGAGCTCGCGGTGGCGTTCGGCGAGGAGCCCCGCCTGATCGCCACGATCGAGGGTCCCGCCGGCCGCCTCGACCTCGAGCGTTCCGCTCGACCCTAGGCAGCGTTCCGCCGCACTCGAGGGCAGCGTTCCGCTGCACTCGAGGGGCTGCCGCTCCTGCCGGCGCACCGAGAAGCTCCGCTGCCCTGCGCAACGGTGCCTGCCGGGGGGATCGGCGTGCGCTCGAATCCCGGCGTGCCGCTCCCGCTCTCCATATCGTATCCACCGCGACACGAGCAGAAGCGGCAGCCGAGCCGGTGCAGCGGAACGCTGCCTAGTAGAGGCGCTCCGGGGCCTCGGACTTCACGGGGCCGGTGTACTCGGCCTCGCGCTTCTCCACGAAGGCCTGCATGCCCTCCATGCGGTCGCTCTCGGACTTCACCTGCGCCACGGCCTTGAGCTGGTTCTCGCGCCGGCGCTCGTAGTAGCCGGGCGGGCGCAGGTTCCCGGAGCGGCGCTGCAGCTCCACCGAGCCCTCGTTGAGGCGCTGAATCGAGTCCGGGCCCATCCGCGCCGACGCCTCGGCGACCTCGATCGCCTTGTCGAGCACCTGGTCCTTCGGCATCACGTAGTTGGCGAAGCCCCAGCGGTGGCACTCCTCGGCGGTGAGCCGGCGGTCGGTCATCGTCAGCTCGCGCGCGATCATCGGCGGCAGGAACGTGTTCATCGAGTTCATGCCGCCGACGTTGATCTTCGCGTGCAGGTCCGCGATGTAGGTGTCGTCCGCCATCACGACCATGTCCGCCATGATCGCGACCTCGAGCCCGCCGCCCACCGCGGCGCCGTTCAGCGCGGCGACCACCGGCTTGAAGATGTCGTAGTGGTTGCACTGCGTCGCGAACATAACGTGGTTCGGGTCGTCGATGGGGCGCAGCGCGTCGGAGTCCTTCTCGCCGTACGTGGAGACGAACTCCTTGATGTCGCGGCCCGCGCAGAAGAAGCGGCCGCTGCCCGTCACGACGGCGGCGCGGATCTCGTCGTTGTTGTTGATCTCATCCCAGCAGGCGACGATGTCGCGGTGCATGGCGGTGTTGAGCGAGTTCGCCGCCTCGGGCCGGTTCATCGTGACAATGGCGATCTGGCCGCGGCGCTCGAAGGTGGCGGCCTCCAGGTCGTTCAGGTCGAGCCCGAGCTCCCGGACCAGGTCTTTGCCGAACTGCATGCGCCCCCCTCGACTGCGTCGCGCGACCGGACCCGCCGGCGCTCGGCGGCATCATAGCCCACCGTGCGAGGCGCGCGTGGGACGCAAACGGGCCGGGGCTCTCGCCCCGGCTCGCCGGTCACGCGCTGGGCGTGAGAGCTGCGGCTCCTCGGCCCTCGCTACTCGGCCTTGACGGGGCGCTCGTACTCGGACTCGCGCTTCTCCACGAAGGCCTTCATGCCCTCCATGCGGTCGTGGTCGCCCGCGGTCTCGGACATCTGCGCGCGCACGGTCCTGCGCCGCTCCTCGAGGCGCTCGGGGCCAGCGATGTTGCCCGATGCGAGCTGGACGTTGATCGAGCCCTCCTTGAGGCGCTGGATCGAGTCCGGGCCCATCCGCGTCGTCGCCTCCGCAACCTCGAGTGCCTTCTCCAGCACCTGGTCCTTCGGCGTGACGTAGTTCGCGAAGCCCCACGTGTTGCACTCCTGCGCCGTGAGGCGCCGGTCCGTCATCGTCAGCTCGCGAGCGATCATCGGGGGCAGGAACGTGTTCATGGACGTCATGCCACCCACGTTGATCTTCGCGTGCAGGTCCGCGATGTAGGCGTCGTCCGCCATCACGATCATGTCGCACATGATCGCGATCTCCAGGCCGCCGCCCACCGCCGAGCCGTTGAGGGCGCCGATGAGGGGCTTGCGGACGTGGTAGTGGTTGGCGAGGACGCCGAACATCTCGTTGTCCGGGTCGTCGATCGCGCGCAGCGCCTGCGCCTCGCCGGCGCCGTAGGTGCCCACAAACTCCTTGATGTCGCGGCCCGCGCAGAAGAAGCGTCCGCTGCCGGTGACGACTGCGGCCTTGATCTCGTCGTTGCGGTTGATCTCGTCCCACGCCGCCACGATGTCGCGGTGGATCGCCGTGTTGAGCGAGTTCAGCGCCTCCGGCCGGTTGAGCGTGACCACGGCCACCTCGCCGCGGACCTCGAAGATGCCGGACTCCATGTTGCTGAGGTCGACTCCGTACAGTGCCATGTGCTCCCCTTCGCAGCCCTCGTGGGCGCTCTCGCTCCTGGCTCGTCTACTCGGACGGGGCAGCGGCGCACGACCGCGCGCGGACATGCGCGCCCCGTCCGGGATCTGCCGGTCGAACGCGCCGCCCCAGCATGGCCGGCGTTCCCCCGCCGAGCCGCAGATGGCGGAATACTATCACTCCAGCGGTGCCCTCACCACGGCGTCGATGGTGCGCAGCCGATCCTCGAGCGAGTCGCCGAAGCTCCCGGCCGAGGCGACGATGACCTGGTCGGCCACGCCCACGTAGCGCTTCGTCAGCTCCTCGCGCACCTCGTCGGCGGGCCCCGTGATGGCGATGCGATCGATCACCTCGGCGCCGATGAGCTGCGAGGCGCGGTCCATGTCGCGGTCCTTCTGCACGGCCTGCCGGATCGCCTCGTAGCGGTCGCCGATGCCGTAGTACTCCAGGATGCCCTGGTAGCTCTTGGTCGAGAGGTAGTTGGCGATGGTCTGCCCCGCGAGGTGGCGAGCCAGGTCCTTGTCCGGGTTCACGACCGTGGTGGCCCACACGCCGAACTCGAAGGGCTCCGTGCGGCCGCTCTTGGCGCGTCCGGCGTCGATGTTGGGGCGCACCACCTCGCGCAGGTAATCGGCGCCCACGGTGGGGTGGCCGCAGAGCCCGTCCGCCACCTCGCCCGCGAAGCGCTGCATGTTCTCGTTCACGGCCGCGATCCAGATCGGGATCGGGCGCATCACGGCGCGGTCCGAGCGCACGGCGCGAATGCCGCGGATCTGGAGGTACTCGTCCTCCCAGCGGAAGGTCTCGCCCTCCTCGACCGCCTTCCAGAAGCCCCGTGCCATCGCGATCACGGAGCGCAGCCGGTGGATCGGCCGCGGCACGTCGATGCCGTACTGGTACAGGTTCTGGAGCTTGGTGCCGGTCGCGATGCCCAGGATCACGCCGCGGTCGGTGAGCGCGTTCATCGTGAGGTAGGAGGAGGCGATGGTGACCGGGTTGCGCAGGAAGGCGCGCAGGATGCCCGAGCCGACGCGGATGCCGGGGGCCGCCGCGGCCATCGCCGACATGTGCACGATGCCGTCCGAGGCCGGGTTGTCGTCCGTCCACGCCGAGTCGAAGCCCGCCGCCTGCGCCTTCTGGGCGTAGACGCCGCGCATCTTCGAGCCCGGCACGGCCGCCAGCGTCACCCCGTACTTCATCGCGCGCTCCTCATCCTGTGCGGCGCCGCGGTGCATCGCGGCGCGCTCCCATGCCTGCACCGTGGCGTGGCGCACCGTCCCTGGACTACGAGCGGGTGGGGCGGAAGCCGAGCTCAGCGCCCACGAGCGGCCGGTCGCCGACTACGCCCGCGCGCTCCAGCTCCGCGATCTCCGCGTCGCTCATCCCCAGCAGCTCCGCGAACACGTAGCGGTTGTCCTCGCCCATCTCGGCGGGCGGGTGCGTGATCGGCGGCCTGCGGCCGTTCACGAGCCACGGCGCACTGTACACGGGGTAGGTGCCGAGGTCATCGCGGTAGAGCCAGGCGAGGAAGCCGCGCGCGGCGAGCACGGGATCGGCGTCGATGTCGCGCGCGCGCGTCACGCGCTGGCACGGCACGCCGCGCTCGCGCAGCTGCTGCTCCAGCGAGGAGGGCTCGCGCTCGGCGCAGAGCTCGGCGAGCAACGCGTCGAGCGCCGCGGCGTCCGTCGCCGCCTCTGCGCGCTCGGCGGCGGCGCCCAGCGCGACGAGCCCCGCTCGTAGTGCCTCGCGCTGCGCGTCCGTGCCGCAGGAGATCGCCACCCACGCGTTCTCCCCGGCGCAACGATAGATGGCGTGCGGCCAGCGCCCGGGCGCGCCACGCGCGTCGAAGCCGACGCCGGAGTCCGTCGGCACGCCGAGCTGCGCATCCAGCAGTGTCTCCGCCGAGTAGGTCGTGCAGGTCTCGACGCAGGAGACGTCGACGTGCGTGGCCTGCCCCGTGCTCTCGCGCGCGCGCAGCCCCTCCACGACGTGGAAGGCGAAGGCGACGCCGTTGACGGGGTCGCCGTAGGCGCCCAGCGGGGCCGAGCCCTCACCCTCGTAGCCCGTGCCGACAAAGAGCCCGGCGAAGGCGGCCTGCCCGTCGCCGAAGAGCCGCCAGCCGCCGCGCGGCCCCTCCTCGCCGTAGCCCGAGAGCGTGGCGAAGACGATGCGCGGGTTGAGGGCGCGCAGCCGCTCGAAGGAGATGTCGCGCCTCTCGCGCGTCCCCTGCGACATGTTCGTGATGACCACGTCGCAGCGCGCGACCAGCTCCTCCAGCAGCCGCTGCCCCTCGGGCCGGGTCAGCTCGACGCCCGCGGAGAGCTTGTTGCGCGCTAGGCCCAGCCACATCACGTAGCGGTTCCACGGCTTCTCGCCGGGGTCGTGCCGCGGGTAGCTCGGGTGGGGGCGGGGCGGGGCGGTGAAGCCGCGCAGCATGTCCATCCACTCGAGGCCCTCGAGCTTGATCACCTCGGCGCCGAGGTCGCCCAGCATCGTCGCGCCCTTGGGCGCGGCCCACGTGTTCGTCAGGTCGAGCACGCGCACCCCGGCCAGCGGGCGCAGCGGGTCACGCTCGTCGCTGGCGCCGTTCGAGCCGGCGCGAGCGGGAAGGGCGCGGGCGCGCAGCTCCTCCAGCAGCGCGGCGAGCGGGCGCGGCGGCGACGCGGCGCGGCGACGCACCGGCAGCTCGTCGTGGCCCGAGAGCCGGCCGGTGCCGACGGGGAAGAGCGCGCGCTGCCCGGCGACCTCCACCTCCTCGAAGTTGCCGCGCGCCTGTAGCTGCGGGTCGGCGAGCACCTCCTCCGGGGAGCGCACCACCGACATGGGCATGCCCGCCTCCTGCGCGGCCTCCACCGCCTCCATCGCCGTGCGCTCCAGGAACCACGGGATGAGCAGCGCGTCCATCTCGCCCACGTGCTGCATGCGGTTGTAGCGAGCCATGAAGCGGTCGTCGCGCTCGAGGTCGGCGCGGCCGATCATGCGCGCCACGCGCGGCCACTCGCGGTCGTGGAAGAGCATGTGGACGGTGCGCCCGTCGCTCGCGGGGTAGCCGCTGGCGGCGGCCGTGGGGCTGGCGCTGAGCCAGTGCGAGATCTCGTGGCCGTTGTATAACCAGTTCACGGCGCCCAGCTCGGAGTGCATGTAGAGGCACTCCTGGATCGAGACGTCGAGCAGGGCGCCGCCCGCGCCGCGCCCCGGATCGAGCTGGCTGGCGCCGATCGCGAGCGCGGCGTGCCAGCCGGCGCCCACCTCCGCCTGCGGCCCCTTCATCGGGATCGGCGGGCGGCCCGCCTCGCCGATGCGCAGCAGCATCGGCCCGCTCGCCTGCTCGGTGAGCTCGGTGCCCTGCCACTCGGCGCCGATGCCGTAGAGGCCGTAGGGCGTGATGCCGCACCAGATCGCGTGCGGCGGGTGGTCCCCCTCGTAGAGCGCGCGCAGGTCCACGCCGCGGCCGCGCCAGTAGGAGAGCGGGCGATCGTCGATCACCACGTCAGCGCGCTCGAGCAGCAGCGCCAGCTCATCCGCGTCGATCTCGCCGTCGGCGTCGATCTGCTCCACGCCGTAGGCGAACGCCTCGCGCAGCGCCTCGGAGCGGTCCCAGCGATCGAGCGCGTCGCCCTGTCTGCGGATCTGCACCGTGCGCGCGCCGAAGCGGCCCAGCAGCTGCGCCGCCTGCGCCGCCGCGAGGCCCCCGCCCAGCTGGACGACCAGCTCTCCGCTCACCGCCCAGCTCCCGTCGCGGCCCCGGCCCCTAGCGCGCCTTCCACACCGGCCGTCGCTTCTCCACGAAGGAGCGCGGGCCCTCCGAGTAGTCCTCCGTGTCGCGCAGCCCGTGCCCCAGCGCGTGGCCGTGCGCGCTGCCCGCGGTGATGCCGACGCCGTCCTCGCGCATCTGCCACGCGCCCTCCAGGTAGACGCGCGTCGCCAGCGGCGACATCTGCATCACGTTGTCGGCGATCTCGTGCGCCCGCTCCAGCAGCTTCTCCCCGGGCACGAGCTCCGAGACGATGCCGAGGTCGTACATGCGCTGCGCAGAGACGCGCTCGCCGGTGGTGCCCAGCAGCGCCATGCGGTGGCCGATGTTCCACGGCATCCCGCCGTTGGCGAGGCCGTAGATCTCGCTCGCGGGCACCTGGCCCACGGAGAGGTGCGGCTCCAGGAAGTTGACGTGGTCGGCGGCGATGGTGATGTGCGCCTCCCACGCGAAGATCAGGCCGCCGCCCGCGGTGGTGCCGTTGAGCGCGCAGATGATGGGCTTGAAGAAGCGGTAGGGCCACGGCAGCCCCATCACGCGGCGGCTGCCCAGGCGCCCCTCCGAGCCGGAGGAGGCCTCGCGCATGTCGGCGCCGGTGCAGAAGTGGCGCGTGCCGGCGCCCGTGAGGATCACGACCCAGACGTTCTCGTCGTCGCGCGCGCCCTGCCAGAAGTCGGCGAGCTCCGCGTGGAGCTGGGCGTTCAGCGCGTTGCCGCTCTCGGGCCGGTTGAGGGTCGGTGGCTACGCGCTCCTCCACCTCCACCAGCAGCGTCTCGTACGGCTGCCCCGTCTCGTAGGAGACGGCCTGCGCGGTACTCGAGGTCATGGTGAGCCCCCATCGTCCCCACCGGGCGTGCCCGGCGGCTGCGTCGGTCCGGCGGCGCGCCGGCAGTCGGCTGCACCCGGTCCGCTGTTGCTCGATCGCGGGAGCGGCCCCCCGGCCGCGAACGGCGCCAGTAAACGCGATACGCGTCGGCGCCGCAACAGCGCACGGGCGGGCCGCTGCCGCATCCGCCTCGGCCGCGGCGCCCAGCGCGGCGAAGCGCCGCCTCGCCGCGGCGCGGAGCATCGCGAAGCGCCGGCTTGCCGCGGCGCCGGGGATAGCGAAGCGCCGCCTTGCGGCGGCGCCTCGTTCATGCCTCGGCAGGCGTGCCTCAACAGGCACGGTGCGCGAGCGGCGGCTACAGGTACTGCCGCCGGTCGACCACGTCGCGGAGCCGGTCGCCGAGGGTGTTGATCGACCACACCGTCAGCGAGATCGCGACGCCGGGGTAGATCGCCAGCCACGACGCGCGGTGCAGGAACTGCCGGCCCTCGGCCAGCATCGAGCCCCAGCTCGCCGTGGGAGGCGGGATGCCGACGCCCAGGAAGGAGAGCGACGCCTCGATGATGATCAGGATCGCCGCCGAGAACGACCACAGCACGAGCAGCGGTGAGATCAGGTGCGGGAAGACGTGCCGCGCCACGATGCGCGGCGGCGTGGCGCCGATCGTGCGCGCCGCCTCCACGAACTCGCGGTTCTTCACCGAGAGCGTCAAGCCCTCCGAGATGCGCGCGTACGGCCCCCAGAACCAGACGGCGAAGAGGATGAGCAGGATGTGCAGGCCGGGGCCGAAGACGGCCGCGATGGTCAGCGCCATCAGCAGCAGCGGCAGGGCGATCTGCAGGTCGGCCCAGCGCATGACGATCGCGCCGATGACGCCGCGGTTCCAGCCAGCGATCATGCCCAGGGTGACGCCGATCGTGGCGGCGCCGGTCGCCCCCACCACGCCCAACAGGATCGAGACGCGGCCACCGACGAGGATGCGCGTGAAGACGTCACGCCCCACCGAGTCCGTGCCCAGGATGTGGTGCGAGTTGATCGCGATGTTCCAGTCCGGCGACTGGAGCGCGCTGCGCAGGTCCGGCTTGTCCGGGTTCCAGCTGATCACGTACGGCCCCAGCATCGCCATCGTCACGAAGAAGACGACGATGACCAGCGCGAACGCCGCCGGCGGGTAGCGGATGAAGCCAATGACGTAGCGATGGTTCCAGAGCTTGTAGCGCCGGCTGCGATCGGATGAGAGCTGGAACGCCTCCGGCGCCGCTCCGACGGCCGCCCCGCCGCCCCCGCCGCCTGCCAGATCGATCGGTGAGTTCGCCATTCAGCACACCTGCCTGCTCCGCCGCCCGAGGGCGGCCACCGCCGTTTCGTCTGCCCGCGTCCTAGCGCCGCCGGATGCGCGGGTCCAGGAGCCCGTACGCATAGTCCGCAACCAGGCTCCCGGTCAGCACGAGCAGGCCGATGGTGAAGCCCGCCGCCTGGATCACCGGGTAGTCTCGTGTCTTCGCCGCCTCGACGACGAGCGTCCCGAAGCCCGGCCACGCGAAGACCGCCTCGACGATGATCGCGCTGCCGACCAGCGTCCCAATGTCGACGCCGATGATCGTGACGATCGGCAACAGCGCGTTGCGGAGCACGTGCTTGCGAATCACGTTCGTCTCCGCAAGGCCCTTGGCGCGCGCGGTGCGCACGTACTCCTGCGACAGCGCCTCGGAGACCTGCGCTCGCGTGAGCCGGGTGTACCGCGCGAGCGGATACCCCATCAGGGTCGCGGTCGGGAGGATGTAATGATCGATCCCTCCCGTCCCGAACACCGGCAACCAGCCCAGCGTCACCCCGAAGAAGAAGATGTAGAGCACGCCCAGGAAGAACGAGGGCACCGACTGGAAGAGCACCGCCATGATCATCGCGAAGGCGCCGATCGCGCCCCGCTTGACGGCGGCGAGCGATCCGAGCGGGATGGCGATGAGGAGTACCAGGATCTTCGCTGGGATAACCAGCTGCAGGCTCACCTTGATGCGGTCGAACACCAGGTCGCGTGCCGGCTGGAAGGTCCGCACCGAATCGCCGAAGTCGCCACGTATCGCCTCGCCCAGGAAGCGTCCGTACTGCACGACGATCGGGTCGTTGAAGCCGTAGGCCTCGCGGAGCGCCTCCACGTCCTCGGGGTCGATCGCCCCCTCGGTCAGCATCACCACGGGGTCGCCCGACATGCGGGAGATGAAGAACAGCAGGGAGACCAGGAGGAACAGGACGAGCATGGCCTGCATGATTCGGCGCGCGAAGACGGCTCCACCCAGCATCGTCAGATCCCTCCACGGCCCCAGCGGCTGCCCGGGGGCGTTCCGTCAGCGACGGGTGCCTAGTCCTTCGATGGCGACCGTAGGCCGTCCCGCGGCGTACCCCTAGTGACAGCGGCCACAGACCGCCCGGAATTCCGCGGACTCTAGCGGAGCCGGCGGCGGCCTGTCCAGCGAGCCAGCGCAGGGTGGGGGCGGTCTGCCTATCGCCGTGCATCACTACTATCACTACGTCTCGCGAGGGCTAGGCGGATGCGCTGGCACGCTCGTGCGGCGCGTCACGAGCGTGCCAGCGCCGACGTGCGAGCGCGCCTCGGGGGGGGGGGCCGCCCCCGACGCCGGCGTCCCGGCGGCCGGCTCGCCCTCGCGCGAGCGCGAACGGGCGGCGGCGGCGAGACTGGACCGCGCTCGATCGCTCCGCCCCCGGCGCCGCCGCGAGGTGACACGTGACGCTCCGCCTCCCCGCGCCCGCGGTGATCGCGCTGCTGCTGGCGGTGCTGAGCGTGCTGATCGCGCTGGGTGCGTGGCAGTTCGGCCGGCACCAGGAGAAGCAGGAGCTCGGCGACCGCCTGGGCGGGCGCACGGCGGCGCCGCCTCTGGAGCTGGGGCGCGCGGACGAGGCGCCGCCGCTCGCCGATCTGGACTTCCGGCGCGTCCGCATGCAGGGCACATGGGACCTCGATCGCGCGCTCGTGGTCACGAACCGCGTGCGCTTCGGCACGCGCGGCGAGCAGCTCGTCGTTCCGCTGCTGCCGGAGCAGGGCGGGCCGGCGCTGCTCGTCGACCGCGGCTGGTACCCGATCGAGCTGCGCGAGGAGGTGCGCGCCCGCCTCGCCGGGGAGCCCGCGGGCGCGGCGTCCGGCATGGCGCGCGACGTCAGCGGCGGCTCCGCGCGGCTGGTGGCGAACGCCGGCTGGACGGCGTTCCGCCCGACCTCGATGGGGGAGACGCTCCCCTACCCCGTGGTCGGGTGGGGGCTGATCGAGGGAGACGCGCCGCTTCCCAGCGGCCTCGCCGCCCCGCCGACGCGCGCGGAGCTGCCGCAGACCGGCTACGTGCCGTTCCACAACACGATCCCGCACATGCAGTACGCGCTGACGTGGTGGGGGCTCGCTGCGACGCTTGCGGTGGTGGCGGTGCTGCGGCTGTGGATCGTGCCCAGCCGGCAGGCGCGGGCAGGCCGCGGCGGCGACGCCCCGCACGCGGCCGGCTCCGCCCCGGCTCGCGAGCGCTAGCTGTACTACCCAGGAAGGTTGTTCACAGGCGGGAGGCGGGGACGGCCCCGCCGACGCCGCCGTGCGGTCGGCGGTGATTGTAGCGGTAGAGCCAGCGTGGGAGCTGGCGCAGCCGCTCGGCGTTGGAGCGGTAGGGGCGGGCGTAGGCCCACTCGTTCTGCAGGATCTGGATGAAACGCTCGGCTTTGCCGTTCGTCTGCGGGCGGTAGGGCCGCGTGTGCGACAGCCGCACGTCTGCGGCAGCGGCGGCGCCGTGGAAGCTGCGGGCGACGGTGTAGGCCTTCGCGTTGTCGGTCAGGACCCGGCGCACGCCACGCCGGCGGAAGGCCGCGAGCGCCTGCTCGAGGAAGGCGGCGCAGCTCGCGCCACGCTCGTCGGGCAGGACGGAGACGTAGGCGTAACGGCTGTGGTCGTCGACGGCGACGTGTAGGTACTCCAGCCCCAGCGAACGCCGCGAATGCGGCCCGGAGCGCGTCTCGGCGAAGCCAGGCGCCATTCGCTTGCCGCCGCCCTCGGGGACGCGCCCGAGCTTCTTCACGTCGAGATGCAGCAGGTCGCCGGGGGCGTCGTGCTCGTAGCGGACCGGCTCCCGGGTGACGCGGTGCAGGCGGTCGAGCCGGTTGAGGCCGCGGCGCCGCAGCACGGCGTAGACCGTGGAGCGGGCGACCCCGAGCGCCCACTGGATGCGATGCGGCCCGAATCCCTGCGTGCGTCGCACGGCGCAGATGCGTCGCTCCAGCTCGGGCGGCGTGCGCCGAGGATGCGCGCGCGGGGCGGAGCTGCGGTCCTCGAGCCCTGCCGCTCCCTCCGCCCGGAAGCGCCCCAGCCACTTGGCAACGGTGTGGCGGGAGACGCGGAAGTGGCGAGCGACCTCAGCCTGGGGCCAGCCGGCGTCCACTTCCCGCACGAGCTCGAGTCGGGTCAGCGGCGTCAGCCGCGCGTTACGATGGGCCATGAGGGTGTCCTCTCCTCGCTACTGCCGTGCTGTCACACACAGCAGCGGGCGAGGCCCCTCATCCTGTCAACAACCTACGTGGGAACTACAGCTAGCCGGCGGGCGGGCGCGCCGCGCCGATCTGCCCGGCGTGCTCGCGGCGGTGGCTGACGGCGAGCTCGGCGACCCACTGCACGGGGCGCTCGTAGCGCGTCGGCGCGTCGAGCTGCGCGTCCGTGAGCGAGGCGAGAGCAGCGTCGAGCGCCGCCGCCGAGCGATCGAGCGCGGCGCTCGCCTCCGCGGCGGAGGCGAGCGCCAGCTCGGGGCGCTCCGGCACCTCGGCGCCGATCGCGCCCGCGATCGCCCCCGCGAAGGAGTAGTCCGCGCGGATCACGTGCTCCGTCGCCTCGCGCGGCGACCAGTCGGCCTCGCCGGACTCCGTGGCGGCGGCGCTCGGCGGCGGGACGCGCTCCCACGCCTCGCCCGCGCCCTCGATCGCGGCGCGCAGCCCCGGCAGCGCCGCGCCGATCGCCTCTCGTAGCTCACCCGCGGTGGCCATCGGCTGCCTCTCTCGTCGCGCGGCGCTGCCGCTCGCCAGTGGAGGCGCGGGAGAGTAGCACGGGCGGCGCGGACCGAGCGGCGCGGCCGCGCCCGCCGAGGCCCGAGCCGCGGCGACCCTGACGTACGCGGCAGGGCTCGCTATCATCGGTGCCCCGCCCAGGCTCGAGGAGAGGCCGCCCGTGCCCAGCCCGTCGCCGTCCGCACGCTCGAGCCGCCCCCCCGGGGAGCCGGCCGGCGAAGCCAGCGCCGCGGTGGCGGCCGGCGCTGCGCGCGACCTGCTGACGCAGGTCGAGGCCGAGGCGCGCGCCGCCCGCGTCTCCGACGTCTCCTACGAGCTAGCGCTGGAGCTGACGCGGGGCGCCGAGCGCTACCGCGGCGACGTCACGATCCGCTTCCGCCTCGCGGGCGAGGGCGACAGCTTCCTCGACTTCCGCGGCGGCACGATCGAGGCGCTGGAGGTAGACGGCGCCGCCGTCGAGCCCGCGTGGACGGGCTACCGCCTCGCGCTGCCCGCCTCGGCGCTCGCGGCAGGCGACGAGCACATCGTCCGCGTGCGCTACGAGAGCGCCTACGACCACACCGGCGACGGCTTCCACCAGTTCGCCGACCCGGAGGACGGCGAGGAGTACCTCTACACCAACTTCGAGCCCTACGCCGCGCACCGGCTGCTGCCCTGCTTCGACCAGCCCGACCTCAAGGCGCGGCTCGCGCTCTCGGTCACGGCGCCCGAGGCGTGGGAGCTGATCGCGAACGGCGCTCCGGAGGAGCGGGGCGAGCCCGGGGAGGGACGGCGACGCTGGCGCTTCGCGGAGACGCCGCCGATCGCGACGTATCTCTTCGCGCTGATCGCGGGCCCCTACCACGCGATCCGCGACGAGCACGAGGGGGTGCCGCTGGGCCTCTACTGCCGCCGCTCGCTCGTGCGCTTCCTCGACGAGGCCGAGGTGCTCGAGGTTACGCGGCAGGGCCTCGACTTCTTCGCGGCGTTCTTCGACTACCCCTACCCGTTCGGCAAGTACGACCAGGTCTTCGTGCCGGAGTTCAACGCCGGCGCGATGGAGAACGTGGCCGCGGTGACGCACTCGGAGCGGCTGATCTTCCGCGACCCGCCCACGGAGAATCAGCGCCTGACCCGCGCCGAGGTGATCCTCCACGAGATGGCGCACATGTGGTTCGGCGACCTCGTGACGATGCGCTGGTGGAACGACCTCTGGCTCAACGAGAGCTTCGCCACCTACATGGCCTACCTGGCGCTGACGGAGGCGACGCGCTTCGACACGGCGTGGCAATCCTTCAACTCCGGGATGAAGGCGTGGGCCTACCGGCAGGACCAGCTCGTGACCACGCACCCGATCGCGGGCGAGGTCGCGAGCACCGAGGAGACCTTCCTCAACTTCGACGGCATCACCTACGGCAAGGGCGCGGCCGTCATCAAGCAGCTCGTCGCCGCGATGGGCATCGAGGGCTTCCGCGCGGGGATGCGGCTCTACTTCCGGCGCCACGCCTTCGGCAACACGACGCTGGCCGAGTTCCTCGACGCCCTGCAGCACGGGATGGCGCAGGACGGAACGCGCGAGGCGGGGGGCGAGCGCGACCTGCACTCGTGGGCCGCGCTGTGGCTGGAGACGCCCTCGCTGAACACGCTCGCGGCGCGCTGGGAGGCCGCGGGCGGCGCCATCGCCCGGCTCTCGCTCACGCAGAGCGCGCCCGAGGGCTACCCGACGCTGCGGCCGCACCACCTCGAGCTCGGGCTGTGGCGCGAGGCCGACGATGGCGGCACGGGCCTCGCCGTCGAGGCGCTGCCCGCGGCGATCGACGGCGCCGAGGCCGAGGTGGCGGCCGCCGCCGGGCGTCCCGCGCCGCTCTTCGTGCTGCCCAACCACGACGACCACGCCTACGCCAAGCTCGCGCTCGACGACGCCTCGCTCGCCTTCGCGCGCGAGCGGCTGCCCGAGATCGCGGACCCGCTCTCGCGGCAGCTCAGCTGGCGCGCCCTGTGGGACATGGTGCGCGACCAGCAGCTCTCCTCGCTCGACTACCTGGAGGTCGTCTCGCGCCACCTCGGGGTGGAGCGCGACGTCGAGCTGGTGGAGACGTTGCTGGCGACGGCGCAGGGCGCGATCGCGCGCTACGTGCCGGAGGATCGCAAGCTCGCGGCGGCGCACGCCTTCTTCGAGCGGGCGTGGGAGCTGCTGCCGGGGCTGCCGCCCGGCGACCTGCAGATCCTGTGGGCGCGTGCGCTGATCCAGATCGCGCTCGCCCCCGACGACATCGAGCGCACCGCGCGGCTTGCCGACGGCGAGATCGAGGTGCCGGGGCTCGCCATCGACCAGGCGATGCGCTGGGAGATCGCCGCACGCTACGCCGCCTACGGCCTCGCGGGCGCCGAGGAGCGCGCCGCCGCCGAGCGCGCGCGCGACCCCTCCGACCGCGGCCAGCGGGCGCTGCTGCGCATCGACGCCGCGCCGCCCGACCCGGGCGCGAAGGCGGCGGCGTGGGAGCGCCTCATCGGCGAGGGCTACGGCTCGCTGCACCTCACGGTCGCGGCGATGAGCGGCTTCCACTGGTCGGCGCAGCGCGAGCTGCTCACGCCCTACGTGGAGCGCTTCTTCGAGGCGCTGCCGGGCGTCGCGCGCGACCGCGATCACGAGTTCGCGCAGGCCTTCTTCGGCCAGCTCTTCCCCGGCTACCGCGTGGAGCGCGAGCTGCTGGAGCGCTCGCGGCTGCTGCTCGCCGAGGTGGAGGCGGAGCCGCTGCTCGCGCGGCTGCTGCGCGAGGCGAACGATGACCTGGAGCGCGCGATCCGCTGCCGCGAGTTCGCGCAGGGCGGGCGCTAGCACCGTGGCGCAGGCGGAGCCGAGCGCGGCGCCCGCGCCCGCCGAGCCCGCCGCCAGCGCGAGCTCCGACGGCGCGGCCGGTGCGGCGCTCGTCGGCCGGGTGGGCGGACGGCGCGTCGGCCCGCTAACGCTGCGTCGCCCCTTCTACGGCTGGTGGATCGTCACGGCCGGCGCGGGCATCCAGATCATGTTCGCCGGCCTGCTGATGCAGGCGTTCGGCACCTACGCGGCGGTGCTGCGCGAGGAGTTCGGGTGGAGCCGCGCGCTGGTCTCCGGCGCGTTCTCACTGGCTCGCGCGGAGAGCGGCTTCCTCGGCCCGCTGCAGGGCTGGATGCTCGACCGCTTCGGCCCGCCCGCGATCATGCGTGTGGGGCTGGTGATCTTCGGCGTCGGCTTCATGCTGTTCAGCCAGCTCAACTCGCCGCTCACCTTCTACGCGACGTTCTTCGTGATCGCGGTCGGGTCCTCGCTGGGCGGGCCGATGGCGATCACGGTCTCGATCGTCAACTGGTTCGAGCGCCGTCGCTCCACCGCCCTCGGCATCTCGCAGGTCGGCTTCGCGATCGGCGGGCTGCTGGTGCCGCTCACCGTGCTGGCGATCGAGGGCTGGGGCTGGCGCGAGACGGCGTTCGGCTCCGGCGTGGCGATCATCGCCATCGGCATCCCGCTCTCGTTCGTGATCCGCCACCGCCCCGAGCCATACGGCTACACCGTCGACGGCCGCCCGCTCGAGCCGACGCCTGCGGGCGAGGGCGAGGGCGGCGCGAACGTCGAGCCGGTGCGCGACCCGGACGACTTCACCGCCCGCGAGGCGATGCGCACCCGCGCCTTCTGGATGGTATCGCTGGGGCACGGCTCGGCGCTGCTGGTGGTCTCGGCGGTGATGGTGCACCTCGTCCTGCAGCTGACCGAGCGGCACGGCTACTCGCTGGGGCAGGCGGCGCTCGTCGTCTCGCTGCTGACGGCGATGCAGATGGTGGGGCAGGTGGGCGGCGCCTCGCTCGGCGACCGCTTCGAGAAGCGCGGCATCATCGTGACCTGCATGGCCATGCACATGGTGGGGCTGCTGCTGCTCGCCTTCGCGAGCTCGGTGTGGATGGTGGTGGCGTTCGCCGTGCTGCACGGGCTGGCGTGGGGCACGCGCGGGCCGCTGATGATGGCGATCCGCGCCGACTACTTCGGCCGGACCTCGTACGGAACGATCATGGGCTTCTCCTCGATGATCGTGATGGTCGGGATGATGGGCGGCCCGCTGCTGGCGGGCTTCCTCGCCGACCGCACCGGCAACTACGAGGTGGGGTTCACCGTGCTCGCGCTGGCCGCGGGCGCGGGCTCGATCTTCTTCATCCTCGCGAAGCGCCCGGAGCTGCCGGTCCGGCCGCGCGCCGCGAGCGTGCCGCTCGACCGCTAGGTCTGCCGCGCCTGCTTCCGCACGATCGAACTCCGGCGCCGCGTCGGGCCAGCCAGCGTTCCGCAAAGCCCGCTCGCCCGCCACGCGTCTCTCGCTGACACGGTCCGACTCCGCAGAGAGCGGAAGCCCCTCGAGTGCAGCGGCACGCCGCCTAGGAGGCGAGGAGGGCGCGGAGCACGTACTGCAGGATGCCGCCGTGGCGGTAGTACTCCGCCTCTACCGGCGTATCGATGCGGCAGCGCGCGGTGAAGCGCGCCTCGCGGCCGTCGGCGGCGGCGCGCACCGACAGCTCCTGCCCCGGCGTGATGCCGCCCGCGATGCCCTCCACGTCGAAGCTCTCCGTGCCATCGAGGCCGTGCGTCGCCAACGACTCGCCGGGCAGGAGCTCCACCGGCAGGATGCCCATCCCGATCAGGTTGGAGCGATGGATGCGCTCGTAGCTCTGCGCGATCACCGCGCGCACGCCGAGGAGCGCCGGCCCCTTCGCGGCCCAGTCACGCGAGCTGCCCGAGCCGTACTCCCGGCCGGCGACCAGGATCAGCGGCACGCCCTCCTCGCGGTAGCGCTGCGCGGCGTCGAAGATCGTCATCTCCTGACCCGAGGGCAGGTGACGCGTCCAGCCGCCCTCGCGCTCCACCAGGCCGTTGCGCAGCCGCACGTTGGCGAAGGTGCCGCGCATCATCACCTCGTGGTTGCCGCGGCGCGCGCCGTAGGTGTTGAACTCGCGCACCGGCACCTCGTGCTCCTGCAGGTAGCGGCCCGCCGGCGAGCCGTCGGCGATCGCGCCGGCGGGCGAGATGTGGTCCGTGGTCACCGAGTCGCCCAGCAACGCCAGCGCGCGCGCCCCGTGCACATCGCCGGGCGCCTGCGGCTGCCGCGGCATCCCGTCGAAGAAGGGCGGGCGGCGGACGTAGGTGGACCACTCGTCCCACGCGAAGCGCTCACCGGTGGGCACGGGGAGATCGCGCCACTCCTCGTCGCCGGTGAAGACATCGGCGTACTCGGAGCGGAACATCTCGGCGCGCACTGAGCGGCGCAGCGTCTCCTGCACCTCCTGCGGGCTGGGCCAGATCTCGCTGAGGTAGACGGGGCGGCCCTCACCGTCGGTGCCCAGCGGGTCGCGCGTGAGGTCCACGTTCATGTGGCCCGCGAGCGCGTAGGCGACCACCAGCGGAGGCGACGCGAGGTAGTTGGAGCGCACCTTGTTGTGGACCCGTGCCTCGAAGTTGCGGTTGCCCGAGAGCACGGCGGCGACGGCGAGCTTGCCGTCGTCGATGGCCTGCGCCACCGGCTCGGGCAGCGGCCCCGAGTTGCCGATGCAGGTGGTGCAGCCGTAGCCGACGAGGTTGAAGCCGAGCTGCTCGAGCGGCTCCATCAGGCCGGCGTCGCGCAGGTAGTCCGTGACCACCTTGGAGCCGGGCGCGAGGCTCGTCTTCACCCACGCGGGGGTGGAGAGCCCGCGCTCGACGGCCTTCTTCGCGAGCAGCCCCGCGCCCACCATCACCTCGGGGTTCGAGGTGTTGGTGCAGCTCGTGATCGCGGCGATCGCGACGGAGCCGCTGGAGAGCTCGTAGGTCACGCCGTGATCCTCGACGGGCACGGGGCCGGCGCCCGCGCCCGCGGCCACCTCCTCCGCGATCGTGGCGCGCGAGGACTCGGCGGCCGCCGTGAGCGGGATGCGGTCCTGAGGGCGCTTCGGCCCGGCGAGGCTGGGCTCGATGCCGCCGAGGTCGACCTCCAGCAGCTCCGAGTACTCGGGGTCCGGCGTCTGCTCGGTGCGGAAGAGCCGCTGCTCGCGGCAGTAGCGCTCGACGAGCTCGACCTGCGCCGGCTCGCGCCCCGTGAAGCGCATGTAGGCGAGCGTCTCGTCGTCGACGGGGAAGAAGCCGACGGTGGCGCCGTACTCCGGGCACATGTTGGCGACGGTGGCGCGCGCCGCGAGCGGCAGCGCCGCGAGGCCCGCGCCGAAGTACTCGACGAACTTGCCGACGACGTTGCGCTCGCGCAGCAGCTCCGTGACGCGCAGCACGAGGTCCGTGCCGGTCGCGCCGTCCGGCAGCCGCCCGCTGAGCCTCACGCCGACGACCTGCGGGATCAGCATCGAGACGGGCTGCCCCAGCATCGCGGCCTCCGCCTCGATGCCGCCCACGCCCCAGCCGAGCACGCCGAGGCCGTTGATCATCGTGGTGTGCGAGTCGGTGCCCACCAGCGTGTCCGGATAGGCGGCGCCGTCCATCGACATGACCGCCGAGGCCAGGTACTCCAGGTTCACCTGGTGCACGATGCCCGTCCCCGGCGGCACGACGCGGAAGCCGTCCAGCGCGCCCTGCCCCCAGCGCAGAAACTGGTAGCGCTCGCGGTTGCGCTCGAACTCGCGGCGTACGTTCAGCAGGAAGGCGGCGGCGCTGCCGTACTCGTCGACCTGCACGGAGTGGTCGATCACGAGGTCGACGGGCTGCAGCGGGTTGATGCGGCTCGCCTCGCCGCCCATCTCGGCGATCGCGTCGCGCATCGCCGCGAGGTCGACGATGCAGGGCACGCCGGTGAAGTCCTGCAGCAGCACGCGCGCCGGGCGGAACGCGATCTCCGTGTCGGGGGTGGCGGCGGGATCCCAGCGCACCAGCGCCTCGATCTGCTCGCGGGTGACGGAGGTGCCGTCCTCGAAGCGCAGCAGATTCTCCAGCAGGATGCGCAGTGTGAAGGGCAGCCGATCGAGCGACGCGCCGAGGGCCTCGCACGCCGCCCCGATGCCGTGGATCGTGAGCTCGGCGCCCGCCCCGGAGAGCGTGGCGCGCGCGCCGAAGCTGTCGAGTCCGCCGCCTGCTGGCTCCGCCATCCGTCGCCCCCTCGCGCTCCGCCGTCCGCCGCGCCCCGTCGGCGCGGCACCCCATGCGGGGCCGCCATCGTAGCCGACGCTCGGCCCGCTGGCGGCGGTCCTCACCTGTGCTCGGCACCGGAGTTGCGAAGCCTCGGCCGGAGTCCGCAGGGCGGCACCGGGCCCACGCCGCCCGCTGCGACTACTACCGTGATGCCGTGAACCACGCTCCCGTCCCCACACACCCCGCCGAAGCGGTCCTGCACGAGCTCGGGAACGCCACGGTCGCGGGGCTCGCGGCGGGTGTTCTCGTCGGCGGCGTCGGCGGGCGGATCGTGATGCGCCTCAACGCGATCGCGGCGGACAGCGATGGGCTGCTCACCGAGAGCGAGAACCGCGTCGGCGATATCACCGTCGGTGGGACGGTCACCTTCGTGATCTTCGTCGGCCTCTTCGCCGGGCTCGCCGGCGGGATCGTGCTGTTCGCCGTGAGGCCGTGGCTGCCCCGGAGCCTCGCGCTACGCTCGCTGTTCTTCGCGGCGATCCTGCCGCTGACCGTCGGCACCACGGTCGTCACCTCCGAGAACGTGGACTTCCGGCTGCTCGATCCGCCCGAGCTGAACATCGCGATGTTCGCGGGCCTGTTCGCGGCCTTCGGGGCGGTGGGCGTGGTGGCCGAGGCTCGCGTTGACCGCGCGATTCCGAGGGCACCGCTCGGCGCCAACGCGGCCGGCGCGCTCTACTTCGGGGCTGCCCTGCCGGCGATGCTCGGGGTCGCGCTGATCGCGGGCATGCTGTTCGTGGACGGGGCCTGCGGCTGTCGAGCGCCACGAATCGTCGGCGTGCTCTTCCTCCTGATGGGCGCCGCGACGATCGTGCGCATCGTGGCGAGGGCTGGCGGGGCCCCGCTGAGCCGCGTCGAGTCGGCGATCGCGCCCGTGGGCTACGCCTCGCTGATCGGTGCCTGCATCGCGGGCTCGCTCTACGCGGCACGCGAGATCGACGCCATCCTTTAGCGATCGCGCGACGAGTCCGAGCGGGTACGAGGTGCGGCATCGCCTGCGCGACCAGCGGCGGGCGAGCCGGTGGTCGATGGGATCGCCAGCGCTCCCCGGCAGGGCGCGCCGTCATGCGCGCCCCCGACGGCCGCGACGGGCCTCGCTACGCCCGCCGCAGCACGGAGGCGACCGCGAAGAGCACGAGGATCGCGACCATCGGCGAGATGTCGATCATGCCGATGCGCGGGATGACGCGGCGCAGCGGCTCGAGCACCGGCTCGGTGACGGCGAAGAGGCCCCGCACGATCGGGCCGCTCGGGTCGATCGGGAACCAGGTCAGGATCGCGCGTATGAAGATCGCGAAGCCCAGTCCCTCGACCAGCAACGCGACGAACCCAATGATGCCGTCCACGGCCAGCCCTCCAGCTCCCGCACGCGCGCGTGCCGCGCCTCGACCGGCGCCCTGTTGCCCCAACGCCCCTCGCGAGCGCGCGCCACGGGCCGCGCACCGCGCGCGATGCTCGCCGCGCCGGACACGAAAGAGGTGGTACGCCCGGAAGGATTCGAACCTTCGGCCTCAGCCTCCGCAGGGCTGCGCTCTATCCACTGAGCTACGGGCGCGCGTGCCTCCCCGATCTGCCGGACGCCTGGACGATGGTGCCGAAGGTGAGACTCGAACTCACACGAGCGCAAGGCTCACTACGCCCTGAACGTAGCGCGTCTACCGATTCCGCCACTTCGGCCCGTCCACTGACGTCCCGTGCCCCGGCGCAGCATCGATGGTGGGCGGTACTGGACTTGAACCAGTGACCTCCCGCGTGTGAAGCGGGCGCTCGTACCAACTGAGCTAACCGCCCATCGGGCCGGCCCGGGCCCGGGGTCCGACCATCGTAGCCCCCGCCGCGGCGCGCGTTCAACGCCGAGGCCCCGTCAAGCGCCCGTCAGCCGAACGCAGGGTCGGGCGGCGACGGCGTGCGGGTTTCCCCCGACGCTGCGCCCCGCCGCCCATCGGCACCATCGAAGCCGGCACCTGAGCGGGGCGCGTGGCGAGCACGGCGCGCCGCCCGAGGAGCGCTCGCCGAGGCGGGCGCGGGAAGAAGCGGACCGAGGCGGAGCTGCGCCAGCTGCTCGCCGCGATCGCCGCCGAGGGCGGCGTCGTGGAGGAGATCGCGGAGCAGCTCACGATGCGGCCGGCGCTCGACGATGCGATCACCAGCACGATCCAGGCCGCGACAGGCGACGCCGCGACGGGCGACGCCGCTGCTCTCGACGGGGCAGCGATCACCCCGGCGTCCACGGACGCGGCCATCGGCGGGGCCGCGGACGCCGCCGACAGCAAGCCCGGCATTAGCCCGGGCCGGAGCGCCGTGTAGGTCCCCCCTCTCCCGAGCTCGGCGCTCTCGAGACGGATGACACCCGCATTGCTGCGGGGGTCACTCGTTTTTTCCAAGGGGCTGCCGCTCCTGCCAGACCTCGGACGGTGCACGGCGGCCCGAGGGGCGGCGTCGAGGGCTCGCGCGGGCGACGGGACCCGGGGGGTGGCCGCGAGCCCTCCAGCCCGTCCCCCTCATCGCACTCACCTTGTACGAGCTACGCGAGGCGCCGCAGCCGCTCGGGTCGAGCGGAACGCTCGCGGCAGCCGCTCGAGGCGAGCGGAACGCTCGCCCCTCGAAGCGAATAGGATCGACGGGTGAGTGAATCGGCGATCCTGCAGCAGGTGCGCACGCTGCCCGCGACGCCGGGCGTCTACATCATGCGAGACGCCGACGGCGACGTGATCTACGTCGGCAAGGCGAAGCAGCTGCGCACCCGCGTCCGCTCCTACTTCGGATCCTCGCGCAGCCTCGAGCCGAAGGTACGGGCGCTGGCGGAGCAGGCGCGCACCATCGACCACGTCGTCACGCGCTCGGAGGCGGAGGCGCTGTTGCTGGAGGCGACGCTGGTGAAGCGCCACCAGCCCCCCTACAACGTCCGGCTCAAGGACGACAAGCACTACCCCTACCTGAAGATCGACGTGCAGAGCCCGTGGCCGCGCGTCACCATCACCCGCCGCGTGGAGGACGACGGCGCGCGCTACTTCGGCCCCTACGCCTCGGCTGGGTCGGTGCGCCGCACGCTGGACGTGGTGAAGAAGCTCTTCCCGTGGCGCTCCTGCACCAAGGCCATCACCGGCACCGACCCGCGGCCCTGCCTCGACTACTACATCAAGCGCTGCATCGCGCCCTGCACCGCCTACTGCAGCGAGGAGGAGTACGCCGAGGTCATTCGCCAGACCATCCTCTTCCTGGAAGGGCGCTCCGCCGAGGTGCTGGCGCGGCTGCGCGAGGAGATGGCGCAGGCCGCCGAGGAGCTGCAGTTCGAGCGTGCCGCGCGGGTGCGCGACCAGGTCGGCTCGATCGAGCGCGTCACCCTCGAGCGTCGGCAGATGGCGACGACCACCGCGCTCGACGCGGACGTCTTCGCGCTCGCGCGCGACGGCGACGAGGCCTGCGTGCAGGTCTTCTTCACCCGCGGCACCGTGGTCGCCGACACGGACTCCTTCACCCTCGACGGCACGCACGACGCGGGCGACGCCGAGGTGCTGGGCGCCTTCCTCGCGCAGTTCTACGAATCCGCCACCTACATCCCGCGCGTCGTGCTGCTCTCCGGCGAGCCCGCCGACCGCGAGGAGCTGCAGACCGCGCTGCGCGAGCGTCGCGGCGGCGCCGTGGAGCTGGCAGTGCCCGCCCGCGGCGAGCGGCGACGGCTCGTGGAGACGGCGCAGGAGAACGCGCGGCAGGCGCTGGACATGCACCGCGCTCGCTGGCTGGCCGACCGAGACAAGACGGCGCAGGCGCTCTCGCTGCTGGAGGAGGAGCTCGACCTTCCCGCGCGGCCGCGCCGCATCGAGTGCTACGACATCTCCACGATCCAGGGGACGAACACCGTCGCCTCGATGGTGGTGTTCGAGGACGGGCACCCCAGCCCGCAGCAGTACCGCCGCTTCCGCATCCGCACCGTCACCGGCCAGGACGACTTCGCGTCGATGCGCGAGGTACTGGGGCGACGCTTCCGCCACCTCGCGACGGGCCCCGCGCGCGGCCCCGCGCCCGCCGATGTGCCAGCGCCCGCCGATGTGCCAGCGCCCGACGTCACCGAGCCCTCTAGCGAGGCACCCCGCGGCGAAGCGCCGGCGCCGAACGTGGGCGAGCCGGACGCGCACCGCCAGCCGGAGGAGCCGCGCGAGCCGCGCGACCCGTCGCCGTGGGACGCCGTCCCCGACCTCGTGATCATCGACGGCGGGAAGGGGCAGCTCGGCGCGGCGCTCGACGTGCTGCGCGACTACGGGCTGGGCGCGATCCCCGTCTGCGGCCTCGCCAAGCGCGAGGAGGAGCTCTACGTCGCCGACCTCGCGGAGCCGATCCGGCTTCCGCGCACCTCTGAGGCGCTCTACCTCGTGCAGCGGGTGCGCGACGAGGCGCACCGCTTCGCCATCACCTACCACCGATCGCTGCGCGGCCGCGCGCAGACGCGCTCGGCGCTCGACTCGATCCCCGGCGTCGGGCCGAAGCGGAAGCGCGCGCTGCTGCGGCGCTTCGGCTCCGTGCGCGGCGTGCGCGAGGCCACCGTCGAGGAGGTCGCCGCCACCGTCGGCTTCACGCGCCGGCTCGCGGAGACGGTGAAGCGCTCGCTCTAGCAAGCCGGCGCCGCGCGCGGGCGACTGCGGCGCGCGCCCCCCTCGCGCGGCGCACAATGCGCTCGTGAGCGAGCGCGAAGACGGCCGCAGCGGCGCCCCCCCCGACCACGACGACGACGCGGAGAGCGCCGACGACGAGGTGCGCGCCCTCGCGGAGCGGCGCGAGCGCATGGTCGCGCGCGTCGCGCAGGAGGTGCGCGATCCGCGCGTGCTCGCGGCGATGCTCGCCGTGCCGCGCCACGAGTTCGTCCCGCCGGACGTGCGCCGCCACGCCTACGCCGACGGCGCGCTCCCCATCGGCCGCGGGCAGACGATCTCGCAGCCGCTGATCGTGGGGATGATGACGGAGGCGCTGGCGCTTCAGGGCGAGGAGCGCATGCTGGAGGTCGGCACGGGCTCGGGCTACCAGGCCGCCGTGCTCGCGCGGCTCGCGCGCGATGTGGTCACGGTCGAGATCGTAGAGGAGTTGCGCGAGCGCGCGGCCGCCACGCTGGCGCGGCTCGGCGTGGCGAACGTGCGCGTGCTCGCCGCCGGCGAGGAGCCGGGGGCGCCGGCGCTGGCGCCGTTCGACGCGATCCTCGTCGCGGCGGCCGCCCCCGCCGTGCCGCCCACGCTGCTCGCGCAGCTCGTAGACGGCGGGCGGCTCGTCATGCCGGTCGGCGCGCGCGAGGCGCAGGAGCTGTGGCTACTCACCCGCCACGGGGACGAGGCGCCGCGCCGCCGGCTCGGCGGCGTGCGCTTCGTGCCGCTGCTGGGGCGCGGCGGCTACGAGCGCGCCGACGGCGATCGGTCGAGCTGAGGTCGACCGCGGCGCCCGAGCGCGCCGATCCTCGACGGAAACTTGACGTGCGCGTGCGGGTTATGTGGACAGGCTGCGAGCGTGGCGCTATACCTCGGGCACTCGCGGGCGGGGGTTCCACGAGCCACCAGGGGTCGGGAGACGGCGCGAGTATACACGCGCCGCGTCGCCGTGCGGACGCGCCCTCGACGGGCCGCCGGGGCGGAGGGGGACGTCGTGGAGGAGCGGGTTGCCGCCTTCCTGCACTACATGTCGGCGGAGCGCGGCTCCTCCAAGAACACGATCGACGCGTACCGCAACGACCTCTCGGGCTTCTCCGAATTCGTGCGGCGGGAGCGTGGCGGGAACGGCGCGTCGCCCACGCCCCCGCCCACGGCGTCCGGCGCTCCGCCCGCCGAGCTGCCGCGAGAGCTGACTGACGCGATCGATCGCGAGCTGATCCTCGACTACATCGCCTGGCTCGCGGACGAGGGCCCCGGCGGCAAGGGCTACGCCAAGGCGACGGTCGCCCGCAAGGTGGCGGCGGTGAAGTCGTTCTGCTCCTTCCTGCTGGACTCGGGCGACCTGACCAGCAACCCCACCGCCTCGGTCAACTCGCCGCGCGCGCCCAAGCCCGTGCCGCAGCCGCTCTCCACCGCCGAGGTCGACATCCTGCTGCGCGCGCCGCTGGCGCACGACAGCGCCGAGGCCGCGCGCGACGCCGCGATGCTGGAGCTGATGTACGCCACGGGGATGCGCGTGACGGAGCTCGTCTCGCTCAACATGGACTCGATCCACCTCACCCCGCGCCCCGGCCACGTGCGCTGCCTGGGCAAGGGCGCGAAGGAGCGCACGATCCCCGTCTACGACCAGGCGGCGCGCTCCATCGAGCGCTACCTCGACGAGGCGCGGCCCACGCTGCTGCGCAACCGCCCGCAGAGCGCGCTCTTCGTGAACCGCCGCGGCGAGCGGCTGACGCGGCAGGGCTTCTGGCTGATCCTCAAGGGCTACGCCAAGGAGGCGAAGATCGCCAGCCACGTGACGCCGCACACGCTGCGCCACTCCTTCGCCACGCACATGCTGCGCGGCGGCGCCTCGCTGCGCGCCGTGCAGGAGCTGCTCGGCCACGCCAACGTCTCCACCACGCAGGTCTACACCCAGCTCGCCGACGACCAGCTCCGCCGCATCTACGAGCAGGTGCACCCCCGCGCGCAGTAAGCCCCGCGCGACGCGCTCACGAGGCACGGGGACCCGCGCCTCGTGAGCTGATCCGGTCGCGCGGACGCTGGCGAGAGCGCCCGGGACGGCGCGCGCGCGTCGGCCGCGCCTCAGGATCCGCTCCGTTCGCACGCGCGACGAGCCAGCCCCGGACGCTGCGCGGTTGTCCGCCCCGTCGCGCGCGGCGATGATCCTCGGCGGCGGACGCGGGAGAGGCGGCGGCCGGTGGAGATCGTCGAGCTGGCGGCGCGCGAGATCCTCGACTCGCGCGGGAATCCGACCGTCGAGGTGGACGTCGAGCTGATCGACGGCGCGGTGGGGCGCGCGGCCGTGCCCAGCGGCGCCTCGACCGGCGCGCACGAGGCCGTCGAGCTGCGCGACGGCGACGCCGAGCGCTACGGGGGCCGCGGCGTCGGGCGCGCGGTCGAGCACGTCCTGCACGAGCTGCGCCCCGTCGTCGTGGGCCTCGACGCCGAGCGCCAGTCCGAGGTCGACCAGGCGATGATTCAGGCCGACGGCACGCCCAACAAGGCGCGCCTCGGCGCCAACGCCATCCTCGCCGTCTCGCTGGCGACGGCGAAGGCCGCGGCCAACTCCGCCGAGCAGCCGCTCTACCGCTACCTCGGCGGCGCCGACGCGCGCGTGCTCCCCGTGCCGATGGCCAACATCCTCAACGGCGGCGCCCACGCCGCGAACTCCACCGACTTCCAGGAGTTCATGGTGATGCCCGTGGGCGCGCCGACCTTCCACGAGGGACTGCGCTGGATCGCCGAGATCTACCACGCGCTGCGCACGCTGCTGCGCGAGGGCGGGCACGGTACGAACATCGGCGACGAGGGCGGCTTCGCGCCCAGCCTCGGCTCGAACCGCGAGGCCGTCGAGCTGGTGCTGCGGGCGATCGAGCGCGCCGGCCGGCGCCCCGGCGACGAGGTGGTGATCGCGCTCGACCCGGCCACGTCCGAGCTCTACCGCCCGCCCGAGTCGGGCGCCGGCGAGGGCGGCGTCTACGAGCTCACGCGCGAGGGCCGCAGCGTCCCCGCCGAGGAGCTCGGCGCGCTGTGGGCGGAGTGGTGCGACGCCTACCCGATCGCCTCGATCGAGGACGGCATGGCCGAGGACGACTGGGCGGGCTGGCGCGCCCTCACGGCGCGGCTCGGCGATCGCGTGCAGATCGTGGGCGACGACCTGCTGGTGACGAACCGCGAGCGGCTGGGCCGCGCCATCGACGAGCGCGCGGCCAACGCGATCCTCATCAAGCTCAACCAGATCGGGACGCTGACGGAGACGCTGGGCGCGATCCGCGCGGCGCAGCACGCGGGCTGGGCTGCCGTCATCTCGCACCGCTCGGGCGAGACCGAGGACACGACGATCGCCCACCTCGCCGTCGCCACCGGCGCCGGCCAGATCAAGACGGGCGCGCCGGCGCGCAGCGACCGCACCGCCAAGTACAACGAGCTGCTGCGCATCGAGGAGGAGCTGGGCGACGGCGCGCTCTACGGCGGCCCCGAGACGCTCGCGCGCTTCGAGCGGCAGCCGGGGCACGGCTCCTCGTGACGGCGACGCCCGAGGGCGGGAACGGCGACGCCCCCGACCCCGGGCTGCCCGCCATCGAGGCTCCGCAACGCGTCTCCGGGATGCGGCTGCCCGAGCGCTGGACGCAGCCCGGCCGCCCCGCCGAGCTCGACCCGGCCGCCGAGGACGCGTGGCGGCAGTCGGGCTTCCTGCTGGCCGAGGAGCTGGCGCTGCTCACCCGCGGCTTCGAGCTGCAGCTGCGGCTCGCCGCCACGGGCTACCAGCCGGCGGCGCGCACGATGACGATGGCGGCGCTCGCCTCGCAGTGGAGCCGCGCGCTCAGCGCGCAGAGCGAGGCGCTGTCGCTGCTGCGCCGCGGGGGCTACGGCGCCGCGGTCGCGCTCGTGCGGCAGGCGGTGGAGCTGGTGGCCGCGCAGATCGCGCTCGCGGGTGGCGAGATCGACGAGTTCCGCCGCTGGGCGCACCACGCCTACGAGCGGCACGAGCCGACGCGCGCCGAGGAGGTCGGCCTCGGCCACTACTTCGCGGGCGAGGCGATCGCGGGCGACGAGGCGCTGCGCGTGGTCTACCGCGCCGCTTCCGACCTCGCGCGGCCCAACTTCGGGGTGACCGCGCTCTTCGTCGCGGGCGAGGCCGGGCGCTCGCGCTACCCGCTCGTCTTCGGCGACCAGGCGTTCCACCTCGGCTGGGGGCAGCTGCTCTCGGGCTGGCTGGCGCTGCTCGGCGAGCGGCAGATCCACCTCGCGCTGCACGCGCGCGGGCAGTTCCCCGCCGCCGAGGAGCTGCGCGCCGAGGCGGTGGCGTGGGTGCGCGACGCCGAGGCGCTGCGTGCGGCGGCGGACCGCTGCCGCCTCGAGGAGTGGGTCGACGAGGCCGGGCGCCGGCGCCAGCTGCTGCTCGACTTCCGCCGCCGGCCCAGCGACGCGTTGCGTCGCATCCTCCTGTAACGCGGCGATGCGACGCGCCGCGTCGTGTCCGGACGTCCGGCTGGCCGCTCGTCCACTGTGCTGCGCGGCCCCCCCCCGCGCGCGGCCGATGGTGAGGGCACCGCGGTGGCGGACGCCCGCGGCGCACGGGGTCCACGCGCGGCGGGACCTTCGGTGCTGGGCGTACCTCCGGGCGCGACGGGTAGAATTGAAGGCCTGGGAGCACGCGAGCAGGAGGGACGACGATGACGCTCCGAGTCGGCATCAACGGCTTCGGGCGGATCGGGCGGCTGACACTGCGCGCGTGGTACCTGCGGCACCAGGGCGACTTCGAGGTGGTCGCGATCAACGGGCGCACCCCCGTGGAGATGCACACCCACCTGCTGCGCTACGACAGCGACTACGGCCGCTTCCCCGCGCCGATCGAGGACCGCGCCGGAAGCTTCGTCGTCGGCGGCACGCAGGAGATCCGCGTGCTCCAGCAGGAGGACCCCGCGCAGATTCCGTGGGGCGACGTAGGCGTGGACGTGGTGGTGGAGTCGACGGGCGTCTTCCGCGACGGGCCCGCCGCGGCCGTCCACATCCGCGATTCCGTGAAGAAGGTGCTGATCACGGCGCCCGCCAAGAACGAGGACTGGACCGTGATCATGGGCGTCAACCACAACGAGTACGACGCGGCCCGCCATCACGTGGTCTCGGCGGGCTCGTGCACCACCAATTGCGTGGTGCCGATGGTGAAGGTCCTCCACGACGCCTTCGGCATCGAGCGCGGCTTCATGTCCACGATCCACTCCTACACGCGCGACCAGAACCTCGTGGACGCCAAGCACAAGGATCTGCGGCGGGCGCGCGCGGCGGCGCACAACATCATCCCCACCTCGACGGGCGCGGCGAGCGCCGTCGGGAAGCTCCTCCCGGAGCTCGCGGGGAAGATCAACGGCGTGGCGCTACGCGTGCCGACTTCGACGGTGTCGCTGGTGGACCTCGTGACGGATCTGGAGCAGGGCGCCTCGGAGGGCGCGATCAGCGAGGCGTTCCTCGCCGCCGCCGAGGGCCCGATGAAGGGCTACCTCTACTACGAGCGCGACGAGCTCGTCTCCACCGACTTCCGCGAGCACCCGGGCTCGGCGATCTTCGACGCGCCGGCGACGATGATCGTCGACGGCAGCATGGCGAAGACCATCGGCTGGTACGACAACGAGTGGGGCTACGCCTGCCGCATCGCGGACCTCTGCGCGCTCTTCGCGGAGCGCGGCATCGTGTGACGAGCCTCGAGACGGTCGCGCCTCCCAACAGACCAGGGCCGGCCACCCCCGTCGACGGCCGCTAGCAACGGGAACCGCCGAGGGTGCACCGTCGTCCCAGCACGTGGGCGGCGGGGGCTCGCGCTCCGGCTGAGCGACCCGCCCGAAGAGCCAGCCCGCGGCTCCGCCGCCCGCCTCACGCTCCGGCGCTCGGCGGCGGCGCGTGGCCGGTCGCGATCGGAAAGGCAGCGCGCGATGGCTCGTCTCACGCTCCCCGGCCTGCGGCGCGACGGCGCGCGCACGCTGCTCGTGGTGCTGCTCGCGGCCGTCGCCGCGCTTGCATTCGCGGCGTGCGGCGGCGACGAGGAGCCCGACGACGCGGGCGCGGGCGACGACTACGCGACCGTGCTTGAGCTCGCGCCGATCCACGAGCTCGAGGTGCGCATCGCCGAGTCCTTCCCGCCGCAGTACTTCCTCGGCGTCGTCTCGGGTCTGCCCAGCGGCTGCGCGGAGCTCGACGGCTCCGAGGTGGCGGTCGACGGCATGACGATCCGCGTCACGGTCAGCAACCGCGTCCCCGCACCGGGCGTGCTCGTCGCCTGCACCGCGATCTACGGCTTCGCCGAGAGCACGGTCGCGCTCGGCACGGGCGCCGACTTCACCTCGGGCACCAGATACACGGTGCTGGTGAACGGCGAGCGCACGAGCTTCGTCGCCCAGTAGGCAGGGGCGCGGGCGGACGACGGGGGCCGCGGACCGAGGGCCGCCCGCTAGCTGTAGTTCCCACGTAGGTTGTTGACAGGATGAGGGGCCTCGCCCGCTGCTGTGTGTGACAGCACGGCAGTAGCGAGGAGAGGACACCCTCATGGCCCATCGTAACGCGCGGCTGACGCCGCTGACCCGACTCGAGCTCGTGCGGGAAGTGGACGCCGGCTGGCCCCAGGCTGAGGTCGCTCGCCACTTCCGCGTCTCCCGCCACACCGTTGCCAAGTGGCTGGGGCGCTTCCGGGCGGAGGGAGCGGCAGGGCTCGAGGACCGCAGCTCCGCCCCGCGCGCGCATCCCCGGCGCACGCCGCCCGAGCTGGAGCGACGCATCTGCGCCGTGCGACGCACGCAGGGATTCGGGCCGCATCGCATCCAGTGGGCGCTCGGGGTCGCCCGCTCCACGGTCTACGCCGTGCTGCGGCGCCGCGGCCTCAACCGGCTCGACCGCCTGCACCGCGTCACCCGGGAGCCGGTCCGCTACGAGCACGACGCCCCCGGCGACCTGCTGCATCTCGACGTGAAGAAGCTCGGGCGCGTCCCCGAGGGCGGCGGCAAGCGAATGGCGCCTGGCTTCGCCGAGACGCGCTCCGGGCCGCATTCGCGGCGTTCGCTGGGGCTGGAGTACCTACACGTCGCCGTCGACGACCACAGCCGTTACGCCTACGTCTCCGTCCTGCCCGACGAGCGTGGCGCGAGCTGCGCCGCCTTCCTCGAGCAGGCGCTCGCGGCCTTCCGCCGGCGTGGCGTGCGCGTGCGCCGGGTCCTGACCGACAACGCGAAGGCCTACACCGTCGCCCGCAGCTTCCACGGCGCCGCCGCTGCCGCAGACGTGCGGCTGTCGCACACGCGGCCCTACCGCCCGCAGACGAACGGCAAAGCCGAGCGTTTCATCCAGATCCTGCAGAACGAGTGGGCCTACGCCCGCCCCTACCGCTCCAACGCCGAGCGGCTGCGCCAGCTCCCACGCTGGCTCTACCGCTACAATCACCGCCGACCGCACGGCGGCGTCGGCGGGGCCGTCCCCGCCTCCCGCCTGTGAACAACCTTCCTGGGTAGTACAGCTAGGCGGGGCGTGCGCCACCGCCGTCGGCGTCGCCGTCGCCCTCCTCGCCCTCGGCGGTGCCGCCGCGAGGCGTGGGCGCGGCGTCGGGGGCGCTCTCCGCGCGCGCCTTCAGCGCCGCGTTCATCGCCTCGAAGCCGAGCAGCGTCTTCGCGCCGACCATGCGCAGCAGCGGCGCCACGAGCACGCCGCCGAACTCCTCGCGGTGCACGAGCCGCGTGCCCCCACCGCCTGCCGGGTGCAGCTCGAAGATGTGCTCGCCGCCGAAGACGCCCGGCACCAGCAGCCGCCCCCGCCAGCGCAGCTCGCGGTCGGGCTGCAGCGCGATCAGCGTCGGCGCGAAGCTCATCGCGCGCACGCCCGGCAGCTCCAGTCGGACGGAGAGCTTCGCCCCCTGGCTCGCCTGACCCTCGATCGAGGTCATGAACGGGTTCCAGCCCGGGTACGCGTCGAAGTCGGTCAGGATCGCCCAGACGCGGGCGGGCGGTGCGTCGATCTCGATCTCGGAGCGAAGCTCGCGCATGGGGTGCCTCCCTCGCTGGCGCGCGCGGGCCGCGAGTCTAGCGCGCCGGGGGCGGCGCGGGCGGGAGCGTGGGCGGGGCAGCCCCGCAGCGGTAGACGCCGCGCCGACGGTCGAGGGGCTGGCGAAGCCCCGCGAGGAAGCCGCGCAGCAGGTGCGCCGACCGCCCCGCCCCCGTGGGGCGGCCCCGCCGCGCGAGGCTCGCCGCGACCGTGCCGAGGTCGCCCGCCACCACGCGCCCCAGCCGCGCCAGCTCCCGCGGCTCGCCCAGCCGCAGCTCCTTCGCGAGGATCGCGCCGCGGGCGTAGCGGGCGCCGCGCACCAGCTCGGCGGCGACGCCCCCGGCCAGCGGGCGCGCGCCCCAGTGCGTCACCACGCACGCCGGCTCGTAGAGCACGGCGAAGCCGGCGCGCAGGGCGCGGTGCTGGAGATCGGTGTCCTCGCCCGTGATGAAGCGCCCGCCCGGCCCGAGGCACGGGTCGAACGGACCGACGCGCCGGAAGAGCTCGGCGCGCGCCGCCATGTCGCCGCCGGCCGGCGCGCCCGCCGAGTCGTCGAAGCCCATCGCGTGCCGGCCGTGCAGCCGGCGGCGCTCCACCGGCTCGAAGGCGGGCGTGAAGGACTCGGCGGGGTCGTGCGGGGCAGCGCGCAGCACGCCGAAGAGCAGCCCCGCGCCGGGCTCAGCGTCGAGGGCGCGCTCCAGCTCGGCGAGCCAGTCCGGCGCCGCCGTGCAGTCGTCGTCGGTGAAAGCGAGCAGCTCGCCGCGCGCCCGCGCCAGCGCGGCGTTCAGCGCGCGCGACTTGCCGCGCTCGGCGTCGCCCATGTAGACGAGGCGCGCGTCGCCCGCCGCCTCGACCACGCCCCGCGCGGCATCGCCCTCGCCCTGGTCGACGACGATCAGCTCGAACGAGGGGTGCTGGCACGCGAGGATCGAGGCGACGGCGCGGGCCAGCGCCTCCGGCCGATCGCGCGTCGCGACGATCACCGAGACGCGTGGCGCCTCGCCGCCGGCCGCGCCCGTCGAGCTCTGCATCGCGCCCCTCGCTCACGCCCGCCCGCGTCACTCATACACCAGCGCGCCGACGCGAGGGAGAGGGGGCAGAGCCCCAGCGTGGCGGGACGGGATGGCTCTCTCGGCGGGCGGCGCGGGCAGCCCCCGCAGACCGCCGCTGCCGGCGCGGCGACGAGCTACTACACTCGACGGCATGCTGGACACGCTGTCGGAGAGCCTGGGGCGCACGCTGGGGCGGCTGCGCCGGGGCGGCCGCATCACCGAGGAGCAGCTGGACGAGGCGCTGCGTGAGGTGCGCGTCGGGCTGCTGGAGGCGGACGTCCACTTCGGGGTCGTGCGCGACTTCATCGCCCGCGTGCGCGAGCGCGCGCTGGGCCAGGAGGTGCTGCGCTCGCTGACCCCCGGCCAGCAGGTCGTCGGCATCGTGAACGAGGAGCTGACGCGCGTGCTCGGCGGCGACGCCGAGGAGCTGCGCCGCGCCGAGAAGAAGCCCTCCATCTACCTGCTCGTCGGCGGCAAGGGCTCGGGCAAGACCACGCTGGCGGCGCGGCTGGGGCTGCACCTGCGAAGCCGCGGCGAGAAGCCGCTGCTGGTCGCTACCGACTTCGAGCGCGTCGCCGCCACGGAGCAGCTGCAGGCGCTGGGGGCACAGGCCGACCTCCCCGTCTACGCCGAGCAGCAGGCGGCGCCCGCCGTCGAGGTCGCAAAGCGCGCGCGCGCCGAGGCGAAGCGCTCGGGCGCCACGGCCGTTGTCGTCGACACGCGTGGCGGCGTCGAGCTCGACGACGACCTCGCCGACGAGCTGATCGACCTCGCCGACGCGATCGACCCGACCGAGGTACTGATCGTCGTGGACGCGATGACGGGCCAGTCCGCCGTCGAGCTCGCGCACGAGTTCCACGAGACGCTCGAGGGCACGGGCATCGTCGTCACCAAGGTCGACTCCGACACCCGCGGCGGCGTCGTGCTCTCCGTCCGCGAGGTCACGGGGCTGCCCGTCAAGTTCATCACCACCGGCGAGCGGCTGGAGGCGCTGGAGCAGTTCCACCCGGACCGCTTCGCCTCGCGCGTGCTGGGGATGGGCGACGTCGTCACGCTCGTCGAGCGCGCCAAGGAGACGATCGGCGAGCGCGACGCCAAGGAGGTGGCGCGGCGTGTCACCAGCGGCGAGTTCGACCTGCAGGACTTCCTCGACCAGATGCAGCAGGTGAAGCAGATGGGCTCGATCAGCGGGCTGCTGGAGATGATGCCGGGGATGTCCGGGATGAAGCAGCAGCTCGGCGCGCAGCTGGACGACAGCCACTTCGCGAAGAGCGAGGCGATCATCCACTCGATGACGCCCGCGGAGCGCCGGCGGCCGGAGATCCTCGACGGATCGCGGCGCCGGCGGGTGGCCGCCGGCTCCGGCACGACGCCCGCCGAGGTGAACCGCCTCTTGAATCAGTTCAAAGAAGCGAAGAAACTCATGCAGGCCATGACCGGCGGCGGCCGCGGCGGCGGATCGCTCCGGCGGCTCTTCGGAATGTAGATTCCCCGTCTGCGCTGCTCGCGCGTCTCGGGGCCCCGCGTCATAGCGGGGGTCGCCCGATCGGCGGCGCGGCGCGGGCGAAGTGGAGGTCGGCGTGCTCAGGATTCGACTGCGGCGAACGGGGCGGAGCAAGGCGCCGTCGTACCGCGTGGTGGTGGCCCACGGCCCCGACCCGCGCGACGGCGACTTCGTGGAGGTGGTGGGGCACTACAACCCCGCGGCCACGCCCAAGACGCTCGACCTCAAGGAGGAGCGCATCAAGCACTGGCTCTCGGTGGGGGCGAAGCCCTCGGAGACGGTGCACCGCCTGCTGCACTCGCGCGGGCTGATCGAGGCGGCGCCGCGGGTGCGCCTCACCAAGCCCTCGCGCGCCGAGGTGGAGGCGGCGGAGGCGGCGGAGGCCGCGGCCCGCGCCGAGGCCGAGGCGGCCGAGGCAGCGGCTGCGGCCGAGAGCGCAGCAGCGGCGGAGGCGGCGGCGAGCGAGGCCGCCGACGGCGACGGCCCCGAGAAGGCGGAGGGCTAGCCCATGGGCGCGCTCATCGCCTACCTGGCCCGCGCCATCGCCGAGGAGCCCGACCAGGTCGAGGTCGAGGAGGTCGTCGAGGGCGATCGCCTCATCATCTACCTGCGCGTCTCCGAGGAGGACAAGGGCCGCATCATCGGCCGCGACGGCCGCGTCGCGAACGCGATGCGCTCGCTGCTGCACGTCGCGTCGATGCGCGCCGGGGTCGATGCCTCGCTCTCGATCGACTAGCGGCGCGCGCCTCCTGCGACCGATCGCCGTGCCGACCCGCCTCGACGGCGACGACGACCCGCCCGACGACGCCGGCGACAGCGCCGCGAGCGGGCGGGTCACGGTGGGGCGCGTGAACTCGCCGTGGGGGCTCGCGGGCCACGTCAGGGTCACGCCCCACACCTCGAACCCGGAGCGCTTCGCGGTCGGCGCCGAGCTGCTCGTCGACGGCGTGCCGCGCCGCGTGGAGGCGATGATTGCGCCGCGCGGCTACCCGGTCGTCCGCTTCTCGGGCATCGCGGGGCGCGAGGGCGCCGAGACGCTGCGCGGCGCCGCGATCGAGATCGAGGCGGACGAGCTGCCCGAGCCCCCCGAGGGCGCGCACTACGTCCACGATGTGCTGGGGCTCGCCGTGGTCACGACCGCGGGCGAGCGCGTCGGCGAGCTCGTCGATGTGCTCGTCACCGGCGCCAACGACGTCTACGTCGTGCGGCGCGAGGGCGAGCGCGACGCGCTCATCCCCGCGACGGCCGAGGTGGTGCGCGAGGTCGACCTCGCCGGCCGCCGCCTCGTGATCGAGCCGCTCGCCGGGCTGCTGGACGGCTAGCACCCGCCCTCGGCAGCCCGCGCCTCGTCGGGACGCCCCACCTCGCCTCCCCCGCCCGCCCTCCGGCCGCATCGCCGCGCGCCGACGATCGAGGGGTGGGGAGGCTGCCGATGCAGCGAGCCGCCGACGACGGCGACGCCGCCGAGCGCGCCGGCGGGCGCGCGCACACGAGCGTGCCGGGCCGCGACGCGGACCGCGGCGCCGCCGCTTGCGGCTCCGCGCAACCGCGAGGCGACGCGGGACGCGGACGGGGAGCGCGCCACCGTCGCGACGGGCGGGCGCTTCGCCGCCTGGCTGCGGCGGAACGCCGAGCCGCTGGGCGCCTACGCCGTGGTGCTGGCGCTCCTGCTCGCGGTCGGCTGGTACTCGAGCGCCCACCTCGCGATGAACAACGGCGACGGCACCGCGCGTGTCTCGCAGGCCTTCAACGCGGTCTTCAGCCGCGACCCGCACCTCGGCACGCTGTCGCTGATCTGGCCGCCGATCCCGGCGCTCGTCGACATCCCGCTGGTCGTGGCGCTGCGGCCGTTCGGGCAGGAGCTGGCCGCGGGCGCCGTGATGGGCGCCCTCTTCGGGGCGGCCGCGGTGGTGCTGCTCTACCAGACGCTGCGCGAGGTGGGGGCGGGGCGGCTGCTGGCGGCGGCGCTGGCGGCGGCCTTCCTCACGCAGCCGCACCTCTACCAGTCGGCGGCGGCGGGCCTCTCCGAGGCGCCCTTCGCGGCGTTCCTGCCGGCCTCGCTGCTGGCGTGGCTGCGCTGGCTGCGCACGGAGCACGACTCGCTGCTCGCGATCGCCGGGATCGCGGCGGCCGCGGCGCTGATGTCGCGCTACGAGGCGGTGTTCTGGATGGGCGCGATGGCGCTCGCCACGCTGCTGATCCTGCTGCGGCGCGTGCCGTGGACGCACCTGAGCATCGGTCGTGCGCCCGTCGAGCGAGGGCGCATCCTCGGCGCGCTGGTCACGCAGCTCTCGCCGTTCGTCTTCGTGGCGGTGCTGTGGCTCTGGGTGAACGTGCTGATCAAGGGCGATCCGCTGTTCTTCCTGACGGGGCCCGGATCCACCCGCACCGCGCCCGACACCGCGCATGTCCTGGGCACGGCGTACGCCGGCACGCTGCCGCCGTGGGTGCGCTACTGGTACTGGGTGGTGCCGATGGGGATGGTGCTCGCCGCGTACGCCATCGCGCGGGTGCCGGCGCCGCGTGTGCGCGTCGCGCTCGCGGTGGGCGCGCTCGCGCTCGCGGTGCTGCCCAACGTGCGCGTGGCGCTCGACAGCTACGACGCCTACCCGCAGAGCCACGAGCAACGGCTGGCGAACGCGCTGCTGACCACGCCCGACCTCGCCGACGTCGCCTCGCGCCGCGCCTCCGTCGTCGAGTACCGCGCGGTCGCCGAGGGCGTGGCGCGACTGGCGCCCGCGGGGGCGCTGGTGCTGCTGGACGTGGTCGGGCCGGGCGGCCCGATCCCCGTCTTCGCGCGCCACCCCGAGCGCTACGTCACGACCACCGATCGCGACTTCGAGGCGGCCTTCCTCTTTGAGCCGTGGGCCAGCGTCGAGTATGTGCTGGTGCCGCAGCCGAGCTTCGACCGGCTGCACCGCTCCCTGCTGCTGCAGGCGCACGACGGCCTGTGGGAGGGCGAGCTGCCGTGGGCGGAGCTGGTGGAGGAGCTGCCGGGCACCACGCGCTGGCGGCTCTTCCGCATCCGCCCGGAGCACGCGCCGGCCCCGAGCGACGGCGCGGAGACGGCGGCGGCGCTGCCGCGCTGAGCCCCCGATTGCCGCTCGCGGAGGGCGCTCCCTATACTCGGGTCGCTTCGCATCCGGTGGGGACGTAGCTCAGCTGGTAGAGCGCCGCGTTCGCAATGCGGAGGCCGGGGGTTCGAGTCCCCCCGTCTCCACCACCGGATCGCCCCCGCCCCGCCGAGCGGAGCCCTCCCGGGTCCGGCAAGACGCCCGCCGAGCCCTCTCGCCCGCCGCCCGCCACGCCCGAAAACCGGCGCGGCGCCGAGCAGGAGCGGCAGCCCCTAGGGTCCAGCGGAACGCTGGCGGCAGCCCGTGGGTCGAGCGGAACGCTCGCTGGTCAGCCGCGCGGGAGGCCGAGGCCGCGCGTGGCGACGATGTTGCGCTGGATCTCGCGCGTGCCGCCCGCGATCGACGACGAGATCGTATCCACCGAGTTCTGCGTGAAGCGGCCGTCCAGCGGCGCGTAGGGCGGCACGCCCGCGGGGTTCGACCACAGCGTCGCGTAGACCCCGAAGGCCTTCATCCCCGTCTGCTGGAACTCCTGCGAGAACGTCGAGCCGAAGGCCGAGGACATCGACGCCTCGTAGTTGGGGATCTGGCCCGCCATCTGCTGCGAGATGATGCGGAACGAGAACTGCGCCATCACCTCGGTCTCTACGTGGTGCTGCGCGATCTTCTGCCGCACGGAGTCGAGGTCGAGGACGCGCGAGCGTCGGCGCCCCTCCTCGCTCGCGACGTAGCCGACGAGCTGCTGCACGCTCTTGCGCTGCGCCACCGCGCCGCCGACGTTCGAGCGCTCGTTGTCGAGCAGCGTCATCGCCACGTACCAGCCGCGGTTCTCCTCGCCGATGCGGTGGGAGACCGGGACGCGCACGTCCTCGTAAAACGACTCGTTGGTGCGGTGCTCCCAGCCGCCCGAGAGCAGCGGGCGGATGTCGACGCCCGGGGTGTCGAGCGGAAGCAGCACGAAGGAGATGCCGCGGTGCTTGGGCGCCTCGGTGTCGGTGCGCACGAGCATGAAGAGCCAGTTCGCCATGTGGCCCATCGAGGTCCAGATCTTCTGCCCGGTGATCACGTAGTCGTCGCCGTCGTGGATCGCGCGCGTGGAGAGCGAGGCGAGGTCGGAGCCCGCCCCCGGCTCGGAGTAGCCCTGCGCCCACGCCATCTCGCCGGAGAGCGTCGGCGGGAGGAAGCGCCGCTTCTGCTCCTCCGTGCCGTGCACCATGATCGTCGGCCCGAGCATCTGCACGCCCGGCCCGCCGACCACGGGCACGCGGGCCTCCGCGAACTCCTGGTTGAGGATGAACTGCTCGGCGGCCGTCAGGCCGGCGCCGCCGTACTCCGGCGGCCAGTGCGGCGCGCCCCAGCCGCGCTCGGCCAGCGTCTCCGCCCACTGGCGGGCCGCGCCGCTCGCCTCTGCGTCGCCGCAGACGAGGTCGAACTGCCAGCTCTCGTAGCGCGGCCCCGGCCCCCACTCCGCTTCGGCGAGTCGCCGGTAGAAGTCCGGCAGCCGCTCGCCGATGAAGTCGCGCACCCGGCCGCGGAACTCCGCCTGCTCCGCGCTGTCAGACCAGTCCATTCGGTCGCTCCCTCGCGGGCCAGTCCCTCTGTTCGCTCCGCGCGGGCCAGGACGCTCCCCCGGTCGCGACGCTTCGCGCTCCCGCCGGCGCAGCCTAGCGCACCGTCGGGGCCCCCGCCTCGGGTGGCGTCGAGCGCGGCGTCGAGCGCGGCGTCGAGCGCGGCGTCGAGCGCGGCGTCGAGCGCGGCGTCGAGCGCGGCGTCGAGCGCGGCGTCGAGCGCGGCGTCGAGGTGGGTCTACCATGGTGTGCGTGGCGCAGCGCCCGTGTGGGATCGGGCGCCGAGGCGTGGAGGTCGGGGGCGATGGGCGAGGCGGCGGCGCGGGCGGCGCTCGGTGCGTGGAGCGTCGAGGCGCGGTCGCTCGAGCGGCTCGGCGGCGGCGGCGTCAACGAGCACTGGCTCGTCGACACGGCGGCCGGGCCGCTGGTGCTGCGGCGCTACCACCCCGCGCACGCCGCGGAGGCGACCCCGTACGAGCACGCCGCGCTCCGCTACCTCGAGGGCAACGGCTGGCCGGTGGCGGCGCCGATCGCCACGCACCCGCTCTCCCCCGGCGGCGCGCCCGCCGGCGCCAGCAACGGGGCGAGCGACGGCGCGACGTTGATCGAGAGCGGCGGGCGGCGCTGGTCGCTCTTCCCCTTCCTCCCGGGCGCGCCCCCCGTCGACTCGCCCCGCACGCTGCAGCGGACCGGCGCGCTGCTCGCGCTGCTGCACGCCGACCTCGCGAGCTGGCCGGGCGGCGCCGAGCAACGGCTGACCTTCGGCCGCGTGACGGAGCTCGACGTCTACCTGGAGACGCGCGGGCGCACGACGTTCGAGCGGCTGATGGAGCGGTTCCACGAGAGCGACCCGGAGCGCGCCGAGGCGCTGCGCGGCTTTCGCGAGCGCAACCTCTGGGCGCTGGGCCACCTCGGCTACGACGCGCTGCCCGACACCGTGGTGCACAGCGAGTGCTTCGGCGCGAACGTGCTCTTCGAGGACGACGACGTCACGGGGATCCTCGACTTCGACTTCGTGCATCGCGACGCGCGCACCGCCGACATCGCGCGCAGCCTCGGCGTGCAGTGCGGCACCGATGCGGAGCGGCTGCAGCGCTGGCTGGGCGGCTACGCCGCGCACGCCGACCCCCCGCTCACGAGCGCCGAGCTGGACGTGGTGCCGTCGCTGATGATCGCCAGCGAGATCTGGAACACGGTGCTGCCACTCGCGCTCGCCGAGGGCGAGGACGGCAACGCCGCCGATGGGATGCGCGCAGCGGCGCTCGCCTCCATCGACGGGCGGCTCGCGGCGCTCGAAGTGGCGCAGCCGGCGCTCCGCCGCGCCGCCTGGGCCGCGGGCGCGATGCGCCCCACGCGCTAGCGCCAGCGTTCCGCTGGACTCCAGTGGCTGCCGCTCCTCGACCAGGGCGACGGGTGGCCGGGCCGCCGAGCCGCGGCGCCGACGGCGAGCGCACCGCCCACCTCCGGCCCGGCCCCTGGCCTCGCGCGAAGCGCGAAGACCGACGCCCCGCTGGCGGGAGCGGCAGCCCCTAGGGTCGAGCGGAACGCTCGCGCGGAACGTTGCTTGCCTTCATCGGGTGTTCGCGGACATGATGCGATGTTGGAGGGTGCGGCGGGCCTGCCTTCTCCGGGACGAACGTCCCTCCCTCCGTCCGGGGGCCACCGTCACGCTCCGGCGTGACCGCCCGACCCGCGAGGCGTCGACGAGGTAGCCAACCCTCGAAGAGGTAGAAGGAGCAGCGCATGGATCTCGGACCGAACGAAGCACAGCAGATCATCAAGACGAACGCGCGCCAGTTCCTAGAGGACTCCTGTACCACCGAACACGTGGTCGAGATGGAGGAAGACGCCACCGGGTTCGACCCCGCGATCTGGAAGCAGGTCTGCGACTTCGGCTGGGCCGGGATGCTGGTTCCGGAGCAGTACGGCGGCTTCGGCGGCAACATGACCGACATGGCCGTGCTCGCCGAGGAGATCGGCCGCGCGCTGCTGCCGAGCCCACTCTTCGCCTCCAGCGTCGTCGGCGCGCTCACGGTGATGGCGGCCGGAAACGACGATCAGAAGCAGGCGCTGCTGCCCGGCATCGCGGACGGCACCTCGCTCGTCACGCTCGCCCTCAACGAGCCGTCCGGCACCTACGAGCCGTGGGGCGTGCAGGCAGAGGCTACGCAGGACGGCTCCGGTTGGGAGCTCAGCGGCACCAAGCTCTACGTCCCGTTCGCCGACGCGGCCTCGACGCTGATCGTGGCGGCGCGCACGCAGGCGGGCGACGGGCCCGACGGCGTGACGCTGTTCGTGGTCGACCCCGGCGCCGCGGGCGTCACCTCGACCATCCTCGACACCATCTTCCAGGACCACCAGTTCGAGGTCGTGCTCGACGGGGTCTCGGTGAACGCGGACGCCGTGCTCGGCGCGGTGGGCGGCGCGTGGCCGGCGATCCAGCAGGTGCTCGACCAGGCGGCCGTCGCCGTCGCCGCCCAGTCGATCGGCGGCGCGGAGCGCTCGCTCGAGCTCGCCGTCGACTACTCACAGGAGCGCGTGCAGTTCGGACGCCCGATCGGCTCGTTCCAGGCGCTGCAGCACAAGATGGCGCGCATGGTCACGGAGGTGACGGGCGCGCAGCTGCTGGTCTACGAGGCGGCGTGGCGCCTGGCGCAAGGCCTGGACGCCAGCATCGAGGTGCCGATGGCGAAGGCGGCGGCCAGCGGGGCATACACCACCTGCTCCATCGAGGGCACGCACATCTTCGGTGGCGCCGGCTACATCAAGGAGGCCGCCATCCAGCTCCACTTCCGCCGTGCCAAGGGCGCGGAGGTGCAGATGGGCGACCCGCGCTGGCACCGCAAGCGCATCACGCGGCTGCTGGTACAGCAGCCCGCCCCGGCTGGCCACTAGGGGCCGGCTACGAGCGGAGGCCGCGGGGCCGCCGACCGAGCGCGACGAAAGGACGACACAGTGGACTTCACCTTCCCGCCCGAGCTCGAGGAGTTCCGCAAGGAAGTCAAAGAGTTCATGGACACTGAGCTCACCCCGGAGATCCGGGACGAGTACGAGCACTGCACCGACTACCCGCACGGCTTCAACAAGGCGATCACGAAGAAGCTGGGGCAGCGCGGCTGGCTGACGCTGACCTGGCCCAAGGAGGTCGGCGGCGAGGACGCCTCCGTCTGGAAGCGCGTCGTCTTCGACGAGGAGATGGCCGCCAACCACTGCCCGATCGCCGCGCACCAGGTCTCGGCGAACTTCGCCGGCCCGGCCGTGGTGCACTTCGCGAACGATGAGCAGAAGCAGAAGCTGCTTCCGCCGATCACCCGCGGCGAGAGCACCTGGGGCATCGGGCTCACCGAGCCGAACGCCGGTACCGACCTCGCCTCGCTCGAGCTGCGCGCCGTCCGCGACGGCGACGAGTGGGTGCTCAACGGCTCCAAGATGTTCACGGAGCACGTGCAGGACGCCGACCAGTACTTCCTGATCACGCGCACCGACGTGGAGGCGCCCAAGCACCGCGGCGTCTCGATCATCGTGGTCGACCCGAAGACGCCGGGCATCGTCATGACCCCGCTGTGGACGATGGACGGCTACCGCGTCAACCAGGTGTTCTTCGAGGATGTGCGCGTCCCCTCCGACGCCCTGATCGGCGAGGAGAACCGCGGCTTCTACCACCTGGCGATGACGCTCAACACGATGCGCTCCTCGGGCCTCGGCGCGTGGACCGAGAGCCAGGGCGACCTGGACGAGCTGGTCCAGTACGCCAAGGAGACGACGGAGAACGGCACCCCGCTGATCGAGGACTCGTGGGTCGCCGACGGCATCGCCGACTTCGCGATCTACGTGCGCATCTCGCGGCTGCTCGCCTACCGTGTCGCGTCGATGCTCGAGAGCGGCGGCCCGGCGCCCGACAAGGAGACGTCGGTCCGCGGCGTCTGGACCAAGGTGTACGGCCAGAAGCACGTCAAGTTCGCGAGTGACGTGATGGGGATGTCGGGCCAGGTCGGCAAGTACTCGCCGGAGCACGCACCGATGATGGCGCGCTGGCAGCGCCGCTACATCGGCGCGATCGCCGGCTCCCACAACGGCGGCACGGCAGAGAACATCCTCAACACCGTGGCGCTGCGCGTGCTCGGCCTCCCGCGCTGAGGCCCGGAGACACACGAGCAGCACGGACGTCAGGAAAGAGAGCGAACGAGCGATGTTGACGGAAATCAGCCGCGAGAAGATCGACGGGCGGGTCGAGGAGATCGTCGTGCGCACGCGCGGCGCCTGGCACGAGGCATGCATCCTCGGTTGGGACGGCGAGCCGCGCTCCGTCTGGAAGTACCCGCGCCTGGAGCAGGCGCAGGAGAAGGCCGCCACCGTGAAGGTCTGGCTCGCCGAGGGCCGCCTCTGGTAGCGGTGGGGTCGGCGAGCGCCGGCCCCCTCGACCGCGGCACGACCCATCGAGGGAGGCGCACCACGCGCCTCCCTCTTTCGCGCGCCTCGCTCTCGTGCGGGTCGGGGCGGCGCTCAGCGGTCGTCCGGCGGCGCGCCGACTGCGGGCGCACCGACCAGCAGCCAGCGGGCGCGCGGCACGCCGGGCGCGAGCGCGGCGAGCACGATCGCGCCCGCGGCCACCGCCGCCCACGGCGGCGAGACGAGCCACGGCGCGACCGCCGCGACCGCGTGCAGCCCCAGCTCGATGGCGAGCCGCGGCGGCCCCGGCGTCGCGACGAGGACCTGCCGTTTGTCGCCGACCGTCGAGAACACGGCGGGGAGACCCACGAGGATCACCAGCGCAGGAGCGATCAGCCACGGTGAGAGCTGAGCGGCGGCCCGCGGGCCCGCCACTCACGCGACAACCTCGACGAGAAAGCGCAGCGCGGCGCTCGCGGGTCTGTCGAAGGGGTGACGGAACGCCGCGCGCCGCTCGGTCATCGAGGCCCCCGTCTCGCGCGCCGCGCCCCGCACGTCTTCAGAGCACGCGCGGTGCCGAGGGTGGCTCGACCCGCGAGCGGGACGCCCGCGCAGCCCTCACCCGCGCCTCGCTCCGCCGAGCGCCCGCCTGCGTCATGCTGGGGAGGCGGCTTCGGCGTGAGGGCAGGCTCCGCGAGCTTGCGACCGCTCAGGCGCGGCGACCTCCGTGCCGCGCCCGCGCACCTGATCGAGGCGTGGCGGCCGTCACAGTCGCGCCGGCGCCGCGCCCTCACGATGAGTTGCAGCGCCCGCCGCGTGGCCCGCTGCGACCGAGGGGACGCTCCGATGACACTCTCGCCCACGCTGCGTCGCGTGCTCCCGTTCGCGCTGTTCGCGGCCGGCGTCGCGGCCGTGGCGGCGATCGCCCTGCTGCGCCCCGAGTCGGGGCGCAGCACCCTCGAGGCGGAGCCCGCCGCAGCGCGCTCCACGCCCGCAGCGACCCCGATCGTCGAGGCGCCTGCGCCCACCCCGACGCCCGGCGCCGCGGCGTCCGGGAGCGCGGCCCCCGGTCAGGCCAGGGACGCCCTCACAAGCACGACCGTCGGCGGCTTCGAGCTGGTGAGCGTGGCGCCGTACGACGCGATCCAGGCGATCTTCGACCCGCAGTTCGTCTCTGCCGCGGAGGCGGAGGAGCAGCTGCTGCCGCGGGACCTCGTGCTCGGCGTCTCCGTGGGGGACGACCACCGCGCCTACGGCGTCGCCTTCCTCGCCGACCACGAGGTGGTGAACGACGTCATCGGAGGCGTGCCGCTCGCCGTCACCTGGTGACCGCTCTGCTTCACAGGCATCGTGTATGCCCGAGAGGTACCGGACGGCGCGGGGGGCACGCGCGAGCTCACCTTCGGCGTCTCGGGCTTCCTGATCATGAACGCGCTCGTCATGTACGACCGCGAAACGGACTCGCTGTGGAGCCAGTTCTCCGGGGACGCGGTCCGCGGGCCGCTCGCGGGGACGCTGCTGCGCCCCTCGGGCGTGACGCTCACCACGTGGGAGACGTGGCGCGAGACGCACCCCGACACGACGGCGCTCGACCAGGGCGGCGTGGCGCGCGATCCGTACATGTTCTACTACGGCGAGGAGAACACCGCCGGCACCCTCGGCGAGACCCACGCGGACGACCGGCTCATGCTCAAGGAGTTCGTGCTCGGCATCCAGCGCGAGGACGGCTTCGCGAAGGCGTATCCGTTCCGCCAGCTCTCGCGCACGCCCGTGCTGAACGACGAGGCGCCCGGCCTCGCCTTCGTCGTGGCGTTCGACGTGGAGCGCGGGGTCGGCCAGATCTTCGACCGCACCGTCGATGGCGACGTGCTGAGCTTCGAGGAGGGGCCGCTCACCGAGGTGGGCGGGCTGCTGCTGCGTGACACCGAGACCGGCACGCTGTGGTCGCCCGTCACCGGCGAGGCGCTGGAGGGGCCGCTCGCCGGGAGCCGGCTTCAGCTCGTGCCGTCGTTCGCCGTTTTCTGGTTCGCGTGGACCGACTTCCACCCCGACACGGCGCTCTACGAGCCGGCCGCCTAGCCAGGGCCGAGGCCCCCTGCGCAGGCACCCCCTCGACGCGCGGCGGCGCCGACATCGATGCGACGGCCCCGGCGCGGCGTCAGACGCCAAGAGGGGAGGCCCGATGGCCTCCCCTCTTGGAACGTTCGCCGGTGGTCCCGCCTACGCCGGCACGAGCTCGTCGTAGTTGATGTTCGGGAACGAGCGCGCGACGTAGTTCGCGATGCGGTCTGTGCGCCACGCGTTGAAGTTTTGCGCGTGGTAGGTCGGGTCGACCGACGCCTCCCCATCGAAGGCGAACAGATCGTTGATCTGCCGATACAGACCCTCTCGCTTCTCGTCGTCCAGCTCGACCAGCGCCGCGTTGTAGAGGTCGTCGAACCGCTTCGCGGTCGGGTCCTCAGCACCGTCCCACATCCGGTACGCGCCATCTCCCTCGTACCAGTCGTAGAGGAAGGAGGCATCGAAGAGGTAGGCGATCCACCCGGCGAGGAAGGCGCCCGGCCACGACCGCTGCTCGCGACCGTAGAGCCGGTCGCGCCAGATGTTGATCTCCAGCGGGTTGATGCTGCTGGACACTCCGACGTCGGACCAGAAGCCGACGGTCGCCTCCACGACCGCCTTGGCGTCGCCCCCGAGCCGGGCGTCGACCGAGAGGTCGAGACCATTCGCGAAGCCGGCGTCCTTGACGAGCTGCCGCGAGAGGTCCGGATCGAAGGGGATCGCCTTCTTCTCCGGGCTGAAGCCAAACACGACCTCACTGGGCATCTGGTCGGTCGCGACCCTGCCGAGTCCCTGGAGGACCTTGTCAATGATCAGCGGCACGTCGATCGCCGAGATCAGCGCCTGCCGCACGCGCTTGTCGGTGGTCGGCCCGCCGCTGGCGCCGCTGGCGCCGCTGGCGCGGTCGATGCCGCGTCGTCGTGATCGTCGTCGTCGTCGCAGCCGATCACCGCCGCCGTGGCGAGGCCGACCCCACCGAGCGCTGCCCCCCGCAGGAAGCCGCGCCTCCCGAACCGTGCTCGCGTGATGCTGATGTCCATTCAGGCGTTCCCCTCGCTGTTCGGGCTCCACATCATGTCGTGGACGCAGATCGCCCACGCTCATACGCGGCAGCTCCGCTGCTTGCGTACCACAACGACAATCGCTATCCATCACGCTGGCGGATGCGTCGCGGTGTGCTCCGGTCGCCGCCGAGCAGCGGGCGGGCGGGCCACTCGACGGTTCTCGCTGAGGCATAGTGTCGCCACGACGGCCGCCGCCGCGCGGGCGACGCGGCCGCAGTCGCAGGAGGACGCGATGCCGAGGATCCGCGTGAACGATGTCGAGCTCTTCGTGGAGGAGAGTGGCCGCGGCGACCCCGTTCTCTTCGTGCACGGCTACACCGGCTCCCACGACAGCTGGGACGCCGTCGTCGAGCGGCTCGCCGACCGCTATCGCTGCATCGTCACCGACCTGCGCGGGGCCGGCGACAGCGGGCACCCGCCGGGCGGCTACAGCATCGAGCAGTACGCGGCGGACATCGTGGGCGTCGCCGACGCGCTGGGCCTCGATCGCTTCACCTACGTCGGGCACAGCATGGGCGGCCTGGTCGGCATGCAGCTGGGGCTGGAGCACGCGGAGCGCCTGCGCCGGCTCGTGCTGGTCGCGCCCGGCATGGCCGACGGCTCGACCGTGCCCACGGCGCTCCACGAGGACGCGGTCCGCAAGCGCCGGGCCGGCGCGCGCGAGGAGATGCTGGGCGAGCGCATCGCGCAGAAGGCGCGCTCCGAGCGCGTCGACGAGGCCGCCGAGGCCCGCGGCGTCGATCGCGCGCTCTCCGTCTCCGAGGGCCACTTCGAGGACTCGTTCCAGGCGATGCGCGGGCTGCGCGTGCGCGACCGCCTGGGCGAGATCGAGACGCCGACCCTCGTCGTCTCGGGCGGCGCGGACTGGCTGCTGCCCGCGAACCTGCAGGACGTGCAGCTGCTCCCCAACGCCTCGCTGCACGTCCTCAGCCGCGTCGGTCACCGCATCCCCACCGAGGTGCCGGCCGCGCTCTCGCGGGTGCTCGCGGACTTCTTCGAGCACGGCGTGGTGAACGCGACCACGATCCAGGGCCGCCTGGACGAGGTGCGGGCGGCGGCCGCTTGCTAGCCGCGCAGCCCGCGCACGGGCGCGGGGGCGCGGCGAGCGCGACGAACCACAGCGAGCGCGCCGCGCCGAGGGGCCGGAGAGCGGGGGCGGCCGTGGGCGGCGAGTACCACTTCCTGACGCACTGGCGCGTGCGCGGCGACCTCGACGAGGTAGCGGAGATCCTGTCGGACCCGCTCGACCTCCCCCGCTGGTGGCCGAGCGTCTACCTGGACGTGCGCGAGCTGGAGCCCGCCGCGGCAGGCGGCGTCGGCCAGGTCGTGGAGCTGCACACGCGGGGGCGGCTGCCGTACACGCTGCTCTGGCGCTTCCGCGTCACCAACGTCGAGCGGCCGCATCGGATGGAGCTGGAGGCGTCGGGCGACTTCGAGGGGCGGGGCGTGTGGGCGCTCTCGCAGGAGGGCCCGGACGTGCTGCTGAGCTATGACTGGCGCGTGCGAGCGCGGAAGCCGCTGCTGCGCCGCCTCTCGTGGCTGCTGCGCCCGCTCTTCTCGTGGAACCACCGCTGGGCGATGGCGCAGGGGGAGCGCAGCCTCCGTCGCGAGCTCGAGCGCCGCGCCGCGCGCTAGCGCGCCGAGCGCCGGCCGCAGGGGCCACACCCTCGATCGGCGCCGCGCACGACCTGTACCGCTCCTGGTTTCTTGGACACATCGCTGGCGGTAATCATGCGGCCGCCCCGGTGCGCGGCGAGAGCGCCTCGCGGACGGCGGCTGGGGTGCGGTGGCCGTGCCGTTCGACGAGCCAGTGCTGGTTGTAGCGCTGCTTGAAGGCGAGCAGCGCCTGGCGTAGCTCCTCCACCGTCTCGAAGTGCTCCACCCACAGCAGCTGCTCCTTCAGCGTGCGGATGAAGCGTTCCGCGCAGCCGTTGCCCTCGGGCGCGGCTACGAAGGACGGGCTGGAGCGGATGCCGAGGAAGCGCAGCTCCTCCTGGAAGTGGTCGCTCAGGTACTGGCTGCCGTGGTCGTGGCGGAGAGCGAGTCCCCGCGCGAGGTCCGCCTCGTAGCCGTCGAAGTGCTCCCGGAGCCCCTGCCGCAGCGGCTCCAGCGCCTCGAAGCGCGTGCCCGGTCGCGCCGCGTGGATGCCGATGCACTCCTGCGTGCAGTGATCGACGGCGATGAAGACGGTGGCGTTCCCCTCGCGGGTGGTGAGGCAGGAGGTCGCGTCGGTCCCCCACATCTCGTCAGGCCGCTCGGTGGTGATCGTCCCGTCGTGCACCCGCGGTCCGCGCCGACGCCCGACGCGGGTCGGGGCGAGCAGTCCCGCCTCCCGCATCAGCCGCAGCACCCGGCCCTTCGAGGTGCGCACACCGGCCAGCCGCAGCCGCGCCCACACCTTGCGGTAGCCCTCGCCCGTGAACGGGGAGGCGGCGAGCACAGCTCGGACCTGCTCCGTGAGAGCCTCGTCCGTCCACGCCTGCCTCGGCCCGCGCTTCGCTGCTGGCCGCAGAGGCCGTCGCGCCCGTGCCCGCCGCTCGTAGACGGTCGAGCGCGGGACCTCCCACAGCTGGCAGATGCGCGTCGTGCCGTACGGCCGTCCCGTGGAGGGCGAGGTGGTTCGACTCATCACCTCGACCTCCGGCGTGCCAAGGGAGTCCTGCCTCCAGCTGATGCGCGCGCTGGAGCAGGAGCTCGTTCGCCATCGTGATCTCGCCGACTTTCGCCTGCAGTCGGTGGATCTCCTCGTCACGCTCGTCGGCAGGCCGGCTCGTGAGCGAGGCCCGGCCGGCGGCGAGGAAACGCTCGCGCCACTGCGACAGCGTCGCTGCGGTCACCCCCAGCTCGCGCGAGAGCGCGTCCAACTCCTCGCCGCGCAGCAGCCTCAGCACCGCCTCGCTCTTCCGTCGCGAGGAGAAGCGACCGCGTTCCGTTCGCGACGCACTACGCCCGTTCAATCCCTGTGCGGAGCTGGTCATGGACACCTCCTCTGCCGGGGCAGCCTGCCCCAATCAGGTGTCCAAGAAAACCGTGGACCGGGAGAGGATGACGCGGCAACCGTCGATCAGGAAGGAGCGGATGCGAGGGTTCGGCTGCGCAACCAGCGCCTCGGCCTTCCGCCGGCTCACGCCCAGCTCGAGGTGCAGGTCCCTGAGGCGCACGGTCGCGGGCGGGTGGGCACGCGCCGGCGGCGCCGACTGTGCTAGAACGTCGCGGTCGATGGCGCGGCGGGGGCCCACCATCACGCAACCTCAGCGGGGGAGAGCTCGTCGAGGGCTTGCTCGTAGTCCGCGGGCGCTAGCCCACGCGGGAGAGGCACGCCGTACAGCTCGAAGCGTGAGATTTGCCCCTGGTCAGCTCCGAGGGCTTCAGCGATCGCCGCCTGCGTCACGCCGCGTCGATCGCGCCGGGTCCTGAGTGCGAATGCTTGGTCGGCTGCGCGCTCAGGCATAGGTGGTGCCCCTCTCAGAAACGTTCCTTGGCGGAACGGTACTGAGCGGAGCTATGCTTGTCAAGAACATCGCATAACGTCGCGGCAATGACGTACCGCCGGCTAGACGGCAAGCGACTGGCGCGCGCGCGCGCGCTCAGCGGCATCAGCCAAGAGAAGCTGGCGGAGCAGGTCGGCTTCGAGCGCCACACCTCGATCTGGAAGCTGGAACGCGACATGGGCGACCCGCCGTCGTCGCGGGTTGCTGCGATCGCCGACGCGCTCGCCGTGTCCGTCGACTGGCTCTTCGGCGAAGGCCCTGACGACCCCGCCGCGGCTGCCGCCGATCAGGTCCTTGTGGGGAAGCTCGCGCTGCTGCCCACTGCGGACCGTGCCCTCGTTGAGAGCGATATCGACGCGCGGCTCGAGCGGGCGCGGAAGCTCGGCCGCCGCGCGATTCCAACCCAACGCGCAGCGGAGACGGCGGCGGAGTACACGACCGACGACGAGCAGCGGGCTGCGAGCCAGTAGGCGGGCGCGCGTCTACATGGCCAGTCTCAGCTCAGGCAGGCCCGCAGGGAGGAACGGGCGGTGAGGTACAGGGACGACCCACAGCTGCCGCAGGAGAGCGGCGCTCGAACGCCGATCGAGGCGGCGATCCAGTACGAGATCGCGATGGGCGGGCGGCTCGCCTCACAGACCGCCAGCCAGGCGGTCGTCATTCATGGCAAACCGGTGAACCACATCCTCCACTTGCTCCTCAGCGTCTTTACCGCCGGAATCTGGCTCATCATCTGGATCATCATGGCGGCGAGCGGTGGAGAGCGCCGTGCCATCCTTGAGGTCCGCAGCGACGGCACGGTGATGATGGATGGTCGCACGCACCCGGCCGCGGCGCGTGCGCGGCGGTCTCCCGTCGCATCCCGCCCTGCTGTTTCCACCGCCTCTCCTCCGCCCGTCGCGCAAGCACACTGCTTTCAGTGCGGCGCTGCTCTAGCCGCAGGGGTGCGGTTCTGTGGCTCCTGCGGGACAGCGGTCGGAGCGGCGGCACCCGCGGCCGCGGCCGAGAGCGAGGGCCGGTACTGCTGGTCGTGCGACATGCAGATCACGGTCACTGGCCGCAACGCCGCGAACGAGCGCACCTGCCTGCGCTGCGCCGCGCGCATCGACTACCCCGAGGCCGCGGGGGCTGGCGTCGCGCAACGCGGCCGCGCTCGTCAAATCCGCCGCGTGTGCGAGCCCTGGAGCGGCGGGTCCTCTCGTCCGACGAGGCGCAGCGCTTCGTCGCGTCGGTGCGCGACGATCGCCTGGAGGCGCTCTACCTGATCGCGGCGTTCCTCGGGCTGCGCCAGGGGGAGCTGCTCGGGCTTCGCTGGCGCGACATCGACCTCGAGGCGAGCACGCTCAGCGTGCGGCAGACGCTTCAGCGAGTCCGCGGCCAGTAAATCACGCACGAGCCGAAGACACTCCGGAGCTCGCGCACGATGTGGCTCCCCAGCACCGTCGCGACAGCCCTCGCGGGGCACCGCACCCGCCAGCTCGAAGAGATGTGGGCGGCCGCCGATCTGTGGGAGCCCTCCGACCTCGTCTTCACCACCCGTCGCGGGCGGCCGCTCTCCGGCAGCTCGCTCACACGAGACTTTCAGCGCCGGCTCGCGGAGCTCTCGATCCCGCGCGTCGCCTTCCACGACCTCCGGCACTCGGCTGCGACCCTACTCGCCGCGCGGGGGGTCCACCCACGGGTCGCGATGGCGATCCTCGGGCACGCCTCGATCACGACCACGCTCGACCTCTACACTCACGTGCCAGAGGAGCTCCTGCGTGACGCGGCGAGCCGTCTGGAGACCTGGTGGGATTCTCCAAGCCCCCCAACAGGCCCACAAGCGGCCGAGGCGGACACCGGAAAAGGGGCGAATCCGTATCTAGGACCCCCGTAGCTCAGGGGATAGAGCAGTGGTTTCCTAAACCACGCGCGGAGGTTCGAGTCCTCCCGGGGGTACCAGCACAGCTGGCGTCGCGTCGAGGGCCGGCGCGCCGTCGGCGCTAGGCCCGCAGATCGAAGGCGGGCACGAGGCCGAGGCTGTGCTGGATCTCACCGCCGGCGATCGCGCAGCGCAGCTCGTCGGGCGTGCGCGTGACGACGTCGATCTCCTCGCCGTCACCGAGGTCGAGGGGATGCGTCGCCTCGGCGCCGGTCGCCAGCCACGTGTGCAGGCGGTTGTCCTGCACGGCCGGGTTCGGCGCCGAACGCCCGAGGTAGCGCCAGCTCGCCGCCGTGTAGCCGGTCTCCTCGCGCAGCTAGCGGCGCGCTGCCGCCTCGTGGCTCTCGCCCGGGTCGACGCTGCCACCGGGGATCTCCAGCGTCACCTCCCGGATGCCCGAGCGGTACTGCCGCACGAGCACCACGCGCTCGTCGGGCGTGACGGCGACGATGTTGCACCAGTCCGGCGCCTCCAGAATGAGCCGCCGCTTCTCGCGCCCCGTCCGAGGGTGCAGCGCCGTGTCGAAGCGGGCGCGGAAGAGAATCAGGTCGGGCCCCGGCTCACTGCGGACGACGCGCCACGGATGGATTTCCATCGCCTCTCCTGTCGCCCCGCCCGCCCGCGCGGCACGCGAGGGTCCTACCCAGACGTACATCTCTTGATGTAGATGTTCACCGCCTCCTCCTCGTCGCGCAGCTCTTCGGTGAACAGTGTGTGGGAAAGCCGATCGATGTCTGCGTCGAAGGCGCGCGACCCGCTCGCGAGCTCGAAGTCGCTGCCACGCGCGGCCACCGCGCCCAGCTCGCGAGCCGCGTCCACGGCGCCCGCGGCAAACTCCCGGAGATACGCGTGCAGCGCAACCGCTCCCGCCGGCGGGACGATGCGGTCGAAGGCGGCAACCGCGCTCTCGGCGGCCGCGATGTAAAGGGGCGCGCGCTCCTCGACGAAGCGCCTATTCGCGGCGGGAGTCAGGAAGGCACCGGTGTAAGGGTAGACCGCGTCCATCGCCGCCAGCTCCGGACACACCGTCGAGGCCCACATCCTGAGCTCCGTGTCGTCCTCGCCACACGCGCCGAGGATGAGCAACACGAGAGCCGAGAGCAGCGCAACGGCCCTCATCGATCGCCTCCGATGCCGGTGAATCGGCGCGTGTGCGCCGTCGCGGCGCCCCAGCCTAGCGCCGCCGCGCTCGCCCCGGCGTTGCGCGCGCGGCGGCGCCCGGGCACCGTGGCGCGCGATGATCGCCCTGCGCACGGTGCTTGTGGTCGCCGGCTTCTGGCTCGTCGTGCTCGGCGCGACGCGCGTGCTGATCGCGCCCTCCGAGAGCTGCGGCGACTCGAGCGTGCCGCACGTGCGGCAGGCGGCGGCCTCGGCGGCGCGCTGGCTGGAGCGCGCCGCGCGGCCCGGCGGCAGCTACCTCTACGGCTACGACATCGAGGCGGACCGCGTCTCCTCCGACTACAACGAGGTGCGCCACGCCGGCGTGACGCTGGCGCTCTACCAGGCCGCGGGCCGCCTGGGCGACGCGGGGGCGCTCGCCGCCGCCGACGCGGGCGTCGAGTGGATGGCGCAGCGGCTGGAACGGCGCAACGGCTGGGCCACGCTGCCCACGCCGGACGGCCGCCGCGCCAAGCTGGGGACGGGCGGGCTCGCGGTGGTCGCGCTCGCCGAGCGCCGCACGGCGACGGGCGATCCGCGCTACGACGAGCTGATGCGCGAGATGGGCGCGTTCCTGGCGGCGATGCAGCGGCCCGACGGCGGCTTCCACGCGATCTGGCTCTTCGACGCGGACACCGTCGACCCCGGCGTCACCTCGAAGTTCTACCCCGGCGAGGCGCTGTGGGCGCTGGCGCTGCTGCACGAGGCGTTCCCCGGCGAGGGCTGGGACGAGCGCGCGCTGGACGCGGCGCGCTACCTCATCGAACAGCGCGACGAGGACGAGGACATCCCCTTCCCCCCGCTGCCCGACCACTGGCTGGCCTACGGGCTCGCGGAGATGTCGGAGTGGGCGCCGCCCCCCGACGAGGCCTTCGTGCGCGCGCTCGCCGGCCGCTTCGGGCTGCTGATCCGCACCGAGGCACAGGAGGGCGGGCTGCGCCCCGTGCTCGGCAAGCCGACGCGCCTCTCGGGCGGCTCGGTGGGCGTGCTGGTGGAGGGGCTCTCCGCGCTGTGGCGGCTGGCGGCGGCCGACCCGCGGCTCGCCGACATGCGCCCGCAGATCGAGGAGCGGCTGGGCTGCGGCGCGGCGATCCTCGCGCGGCGGCAGGCGGGCGTGGCGCAGGCCGCCGCCTCGGCGCAGCCCGCGCTCGTCGAGGGCGCGTGGTTCCACGAGGCCGAAACGCGCATGGACGACCAGCAGCACGCCTTCTCCGCGCTGCTCTACGCGGGCGACGCGCTGGAGGGGCGTGCCCATCGCGAGCCGGACGCGAAGCTCCCGGCGCCGAGGACGAGGGGCGTGCGATGAGCGAGCTGCCGCTGCTGCTGCTCGCGATGATCGCCGTCGTGAACCCCGCAGCCGTGGCGCTGGCGGCGAGCGTCGAGGCCGCGCCCGCGCTGGAGCAACGGCGGTGGCTCGCCCTGCCGGCGCTGGCGCTGGCGGTGGCGCTGGTCGCCGCGGCGGCGCTGCTCCACGAGCGCTGGCTGGACGCGCTCGATGTCTCCGCCGCCAGCTTCGAGGCGGCGGCGGGCTTCGTGCTGCTGGCGGCGGCGCTCGTGACGCTCGTGCGCGGCCGCGCGGTGGAGGCGGGGCTGCTCGCCACCCGTTCGCCGCGCGGCTATGCGGCGGCGCTCGCGTTCCCGGTCAGCGCCGGCCCGGCCGTGCTCGTCGCCGCGATCGCCTACGCCGAACGCGGCGGCGCCGGCGCGACGCTGGCGGCCGCGGCGGTGGCGCTGGTCCTCGCGGCGCTCGCCTCGGCGGCTGCGCCCCTCCCCCTGCCGGCACGGAGCGCGCTCTGGCTCGGCGTGGCGGCGCGGACGCTCGCGGCGCTGCTCGCCGTGCTCGCCGTCGGCCTCATCGTCGACGGCCTGCGCGCGGTCTGAGGCTGCGCGAGGAGCGCCGGCGGCGGCCTACCCCCGGCCTACCCTCCGGCGACGATGCGCTCGAGCTCGTCGGGGTCGGAGGGGATGGCGGCGGAGAGCACGTCGTGCCCCGTCTCCGTGACCAGCACGTCGTCCTCGATGCGCACGCCGATGCCGCGGAACTCGGCGGGCGCCGCCTCGGCGTCGGGGCGGATGTAGAGCCCCGGCTCGACGGTGAGCACCATGCCGGGATCGAGCGCGACCGACTCCTCGCCGAGGCGGTAGCGGCCGACGTCGTGCACATCGAGGCCCAGCCAGTGCGAGGTGGAGTGCGGGTAGTAGGCCCGCACCACGTCGCCCCCGACGATCTGCTCGAGCTCGCCCTCGAGCAGGCCGAGCTCGAGCAGCCCCGCCGCCAGCGTGCGCACCGCGGCGTCGTGCACCTCGTGGAAGCGCGCGCCGGGGGCGACGGCGGCGATGCCCGCGCGCTGCGCCGCGAGCACCAGCTCGTAGATCGCGCGCTGCGGCGCCGAGAAGCGGCCGGCCACCGGGCCGCCGACGGGAAAGGTGCGCGTCACGTCGGCGGCGTAATAGTCGACCTCGGCGCCCGTGTCGACGAGCAGCAGATCGCCCTCGGCGATGCGCGCGCGGTTCGTGACGTAGTGCAGCGTGCAGGCGTTCGCCCCCGTCGCCACGATCGAGGGGAAGCCGTTGCGCGGCGAGCCGAGACGCCGGTACTCCGCCTCCAGCTCGGCCTGCACCTCGTACTCGTGCAGGCCGGGGCGCGCGGCGCGCATCGCGCGCTCGATGCCCGCGCCCGTCACCTCCACGGCGCGGCGCAGGGCCGCCACCTCGGCGGGCGTCTTGCGCAGCCGCAGCTCCGAGACGAGCGGGAAGGGGTCGATCACGCGCTCGATCGCCCGCGGGCCGCGCACGGAAGCGGCGCGCCCCTCCGCGAGCACGCCGAGCAGCGCATCCTGCACGCGGCCCGCGAGCCCGCCGAGGCCGCCCGAAGGTGCGAGCGCGTAGCGCAGGCTCTCGGCGCCCGCAAGCAGCTCCGGCAGCGCCTCCTCCAGGTCGTCGGTGGGGAGCGCTGCGTCCGCGCCGAACTCCTCGACCGCGCCGTCCACGCCCGCGCGCGGGCCCAGCCACAGCTCCTGGTCCGGGTCGCGCGGCCGCACGAAGAGCAGGTATGGCTCCTCGGCGCCCGGGCGCAGCAGGCAGACGGCGTCCGGCTCGTCGAAGCCGGTCAGGTAGTGGAAGGTCGAGGTCTGGCGGAACTCGTGGTCGACGTCGCCGTTGCGCCGCGCCTCGCCGGCGCCGACGAAGACGGCGGCCGCGCCCTCGCCGAGCTGCTCCATCAGCCGCTCGCGGCGCTCGGCGAAGGCCTCGGCGTCGATGTGGGGCGCGTCGGCGCCGGTGCGTAGCCCTGGATCGGCGGCGGTCCCTGTCATCGGCATCGCTCCATCGGCATCGCGCCGCCCCGACTCCGCGAGCGCAGAGTCAGCATCGCACGGGAGGCGCTCGGCCACCTCGCTCGGCAACCCTCGATCCCGTGGCTCTCGATCAGGGGCGGCCGACGCCGAGCGCCGAGGCGCCGTCCACGTTGCTGTAGCCCGAGACGAAGCTCTCGACCGTGCCCGCGTCGAGGTCGAAGCTCTGCCGCTCGACGGTGCCGAGGTCGCTCGCGAGCACGTGCAGCGAGACGGACGGCCCGCGCGAGGTGGTCTCGACCGCGTGGATGTCGAGGTCGGGGTGGAGCAGCGGCGTCAGCTCGCCCTCGGCGACGGGGTCGGCGGAGAGGCGCTCCAGCTCGGCGTAGCCGGGGCGCGCGCCGTCGTCCGCGCGGCGGTAGAGGTGCTCCACCTGCCCGCCCTGGATCAGCGCGACCCAGCCGTCCGTGAGGTGGTTGTGGACGCGCGTCCGCATCCCCGGCGGCACGACCATCGTGAAGAGGCAGAGGTCGGGCTCGCGCGAGCGATAGAGCGCCCACGTCGCCACGTCCGTCGGGACCTGCCGCAGGAACGGCTCCTCCAGCCAGCCGCGCGTGCCCAGCAGCCCGTCGAGCGGCGCGCGCAGCGCGTCCAGCAGCGGCCGCCCGCGCGCCCCGCCCTCGACGATCGTGCGGAAGTCCTCGACGAAGTGCCGCAGCGCGGGGTCGCGGCGCTCCGTGTAGTACAGCTCGCCGGCTGTCGGCGCTTCCATCGCGATCGTCCCCGTCGCCGCTCCCGCCCGGCTGGCGCGGGTCGGGCGAGCACAGCGTAGCGCGCGCCGGCTAGCGGTAGTAGACCCCGTGGTCGGTAGGGAGCGAGGCCGGGCACGGCCCGTCGCCGAAGGCCGCGGCGAGCGTCCCGTCCGGCTGGAGCCGCACGTAGGCGTGGCTGGTCGGCGCCTTGTAGTCCTCGAAGCAGTGCTCGCCCGTGACCCGGGCGGGGTCGGCGAAGCTCGCGTGGGTGGGGGCGGTGCGCACCGACGCGCCCGGGCCGTTCACGTCGACGTAGCCGTCGGCGGCGAGCAGCGCGACCACGCCCCAGTCGGCGGGGTGCCACGAGGCCTCGGGGTCGAAGGGCGTGCGGAACCAGCCGCCAGCGAGCGCGCCGGGCGCGTCGGCGTCCAGCCGGCAGCGCTCCGCGGGGTCGACGCCCTGCCACGAGCCGAGCGCCGCCTGCCACCGCGCGCGCAGCTCGGGCGCGAGGTAGTCGAGCGGGCAGGCGGCGTGCAGCAGGACGCGCAGGTCGCCCGACTCCTCGTAGCGGCGCTGGTTCGCGAAGCGCAGGGTGCGCGAGGCGTCCGAGAGCACGAAGTCCCACGTGTGCGCCGGCACCGTGCCGCTGGAGTAGCCGATGAGGTCGCCGGCCTGCACCTCGACGCGGATCGGCAGCTCGGCGTCGCGTGTGTCGCGCACGGGATCGGGGACGAGCGAGGCGAACGGCTCGACGAAGCGCGAGACGTGGTCGAAGCCGAAGGAGAGCCCGCACGCCGCCTGGAAGCGGATCTCGAGCTGCGCCAGCTCGAAGGGCTCGCCCTGCCACGGGTGCATCAGGCCCAGGTAGTGGGTGATCCCCGTCGCCACGGCGTCGGCGGGCGCGTAGATCGGCACCTCGGGCGCGTCCCCGGCGGCGTCGGTGACGACCGCGTGGTACTGGCGGTTCTTGAGCCAGTTGCCGCTGGTCACGATGCTGGGCTGGAGGTGCGCGATCTGGTCGAGGTCGGTGTAGAGGTGGGTCAGCGCCGGGCCCGCGTCGGCGTCGCAGCCCGGGTCAGCCGCGGCGCTCGCACCGCCGGGCGAGGTCGGCGCCGACGAGGTCGAGGCGAGGGTGGAGGCGGGGGCGGAGGGCGTCATGGGGGAGGCCGTGGGCAGGGCCTCCACGTGCGCCCCCGTCGATCGGCGCGGGCGGGGAGGCCGGTGGGCAGCGCCGCCGCGATCGCCGCGATCGCCGGCGTCCATCGCGCCCGCCGCGCCCGCCGTGTCCTCGATCGCCGCATGCGGTGAGAGTCGACGCCCCGGGATGCCTCGCGAAGGGCCGCGGAAGACCGTCAGCGAGCGCGTTGCGCAGCCGCCGAGAGGCAGGCTACCGTGGCGCGAACAGAACATACCTTCGCGCACCATACGTGATCGAATCAGGCGCGAACACACTTTCTTGACAAGCGCGACCGGCGTGACTACTGTGGCTCCCCCGCGCCTGCAACTCAGTGTAGACGCGTACGCATATCCCATCCACACGGCCGGGCGCGCCACCTGAGTCGCGCCCGAGGGAAGAGGACGCCCGATGCGCATCACCCGCCGCTTCACCACCGCCGGTCGCGACCCGTACGAGGGGATCGACTTCGCCGAGCGCGAGTCGCGCATCGTCAACCCCGACGGCTCGGTCGTCTTCGAGGCGACGGGCGTGCGCGTCCCCGCGCAGTGGTCGCAGGTGGCCACGGACATCCTCGCGCAGAAGTACTTCCGCAAGGCGGGCGTGCCGGTCGCGCTGCGCCGCGTCCCGGAGGAGGGCGTGCCGGAGTGGCTGTGGCGCGCCGAGTCCGCCCCCGGCTCCGCCATGGGGGGCGAGCAGGACGCGCGGCAGGCCTTCCACCGCCTCGCCGGCACCTGGACGTACTGGGGCTGGAAGCACGGCTACTTCAAGGCGGAGGAGGACGCGCAGGCCTTCTACGACGAGCTCTGCTTCATGCTCGCGACGCAGCGCGCCGCGCCCAACTCGCCGCAGTGGTTCAACACCGGGCTGCACTGGGCGTACGGCATCGCCGGCCCGCCGCAGGGCCACCACTACGTCGACCCGGCAACGGAGGAGCTGACGCGCTCCACCAGCGCCTACGAGCGGCCGCAGCCGCACGCCTGCTTCATCCAGTCCGTCCAGGACGACCTCGTCAACGAGGGCGGGATCATGGATCTCTGGACGCGCGAGGCGCGCATCTTCAAGTACGGCTCGGGCACCGGCTCCAACTTCTCCGCGATCCGCGGCGAGGAGGAGCCGCTCTCCGGCGGCGGGCGCTCCTCCGGGCTGATGTCGTTCCTGAAGATCGGCGACCGTGCCGCCGGCGCCATCAAGTCCGGCGGCACCACCCGCCGCGCCGCGAAGATGGTCAGCGTCGACGTCGACCACCCCGACATCGAGAAGTTCATCGACTGGAAGGTGAACGAGGAGCAGAAGGTCGCGACGATGGTCGCGGGCTCGCGCGTGCTGCGCCGCCACCTCGCCGCGATCCTCGACGCCGCGCACGAGGTCCACGCCGACGCCGACGGGGCAGCCGACGGCGCGCTCGCGCTCGACCCGGCCAGGAGCCGCCCGCTGCGCCGCGCCATTCGCCGCGCCCGCCGCGACGGCGTGCCGGAGCTCTACGTGCAGCGCGTGCTGCAACTCGCCGAGCAGGGCGAGCGCGAGCTGGACCTCCACGCCTTCGACACGGACTGGCAGGGCGAGGCGTACCAGAGCGTCTCCGGGCAGAACTCGAACAACTCCGTGCGGCTCACGGAGCGCTTCCTCGCCGCGGTGCGCGAGGGCGGCGACTGGTCGCTCACCCGCCGCACTGACGGCGCCGTGCACCGCACGCTCCCCGCCACCGACCTCTGGGACCGCATCGCGCGCGCCGCGTGGCAGAGCGCCGACCCGGGCCTCCAGTTCGACACCACCGTGAACGAGTGGCACACCTCACCGGCGGGGGGCCGCATCAACGGCTCCAACCCCTGCTCCGAGTACATGTTCCTGGACGACACCGCCTGCAACCTCGCCTCGCTCAACTTGCTGCCGTTCCTCGATGAGGAGACCGACAGCTTCGACATCGAGGCGTACGAGCACGCCACGCGGCTGTGGACCGTGGTGCTCGAGATCGCCGTGCTCATGGCGCAGTTCCCCAGCCGCGAGATCGCGCGGCTCTCCTACGAGTACCGCACGCTGGGCCTGGGCTACGCCAACCTCGGCGCGCTGCTGATGGTGCAGGGCATCCCCTACGACTCGCCGCAGGCGCTGGCGTGGACGGGCGCGCTCTCCGCGATCCTCACCGGCGAGTCCTACGCCACCTCGGCGGAGCTGGCGGCGGGCCTCGGCCCGTTCCCGCGCTTCGCCGAGAACCGCAAGGCGATGCTGCGCGTGGTGCGCAACCACCGCCGCGCCGCCTACGCCGCCGACGCCGACGACTACGAGCAGCTCTCCGTGCTCCCGACGCCGCTGGACGAGACGGAGTGCCCGCCCGAGCTGCTGGCGGCTGCTCGCGCCTCGTGGGACCGCGCGCTGGAGCTGGGCGAGGCGCACGGCTACCGCAACGCGCAGGCGACCCTGATCGCGCCCACCGGCACCATCGGCCTGCTGATGGACTGCGACACCACGGGCGTGGAGCCGGACTTCGCGCTGGTCAAGTTCAAGAAGCTCGCGGGCGGTGGCTACTTCCGCATCATCAACCACGCGGTGCCGCGGGCGCTGCGGCGGCTCGGCTACCGGCGCGAGCAGATCGACGAGGTGGTCGCGTACTGCGTCGGCACCGCGCGGCTGGAGGGCGCGCCGTTCCTCAACCGCCACACACTGGCGCAGCGCGGCTTCACGCAGCCCGCGCTCGACCGCATCGATGAGGCGCTGCGCACCGCCTTCCACATCCGCTTCGTCTTCAACCGCTACACCCTGGGCGACGAGCTGTGCGAGGGCGTGCTGGGCTACTCCCCGGAGGAGCTCGCCGACCCGGCCTTCGAGCTGCTGACCACGCTGGGCTTCGACGACGCGCAGATCAAGGCGGCGAACGACCACATCCTCGGCCGCATGACGATCGAGGGCGCGCCCCACCTGCGCGAGGAGCACTACCCCGTCTTCGACTGCGCCACCACCTGCGGCCGCTACGGCACGCGCTACATCGAGCCGATGGCCCACGTGCGCATCATGGCGGCGGCGCAGCCGTTCCTCTCGGGCGCCATCAGCAAGACGATCAACATGCCGAACTCCGCCACCGTCGAGGAGGTGAAGCAGGTCTACATGGTCTCCGCCGAGTCGATGCTGAAGGCGATCGCGCTCTACCGCGACGGCTCCAAGCTCTCGCAGCCGCTGGCCGCCGCGATCTTCGACTCGGGGACCGCCTTCGCCGACGAGGAGGAGGATCTCGTCGGCGAGATGCTGGACGAGCTGACGGCGGCGAGCGCCTCGGACCAGGTGCTCGCGGTCGCGGGCCGCCTCGCGCAGCTCGCCGAGCGCGGCCTCGAGCAGGCCGCTGCCCCGCGCAGCCGGGGCAGCCGCGAGCCGCTCCCCCCGCGCCGCGCGGGCTACGCGCAGAAGGCGAAGGTGGGCGGCCACACGATCTATCTGCACACCGGCGACTTCGAGTCGGTCGACCCCGACACCGGCCGCCCCCGCCTCGGCGAGCTCTTCGTCTCCATGTCGAAGGACGGGGCGGCGTTCCGCTCGCTGATGAACTGCTTCGCGATCGCGGTCTCTATCGGGCTGCAGCACGGCGTCCCGCTCTCGGCCTACGTCGACTCCTTCGTCTTCACGAAGTTCGAGCCGAACGGCATCGTGACGGGCCACGACCGCATCCAGATGGCGACCTCGATCATCGACTACGTCTTCCGCGAGCTGGCGATCAGCTACCTCGGGCGGGACGACCTGGCGCACTTCGGCCCCGTCGACCTGGACTCGGGCTCGACCGCCGAGGACGAGGCGGAAGCGCCCCCAGCGCCGACCGCCGAAGCGCCTCGCCCGCGCCTCGTGCCGGTGGCGCCCACGCTCGCCGCGGCGCCCGAGCCGCCGGCGCTGCGCGAGGGGCTGTCGGCGACGACCGTGCTCGCGCCAGAGCGCGTGGCGGAGCGCGTCACCGCGCGCGTCACGTCACACGTGGAGGTGACGGAGATCGACCGCAGCTACGAGGTGGTGGCGCAGGCCCGCCAGCAGGGCTTCGAGGGCGACCCCTGCGACGAGTGCGGCCAGATGATGATGGTGCGCAACGGTACCTGCCTGAAGTGCATGAACTGCGGCTCAACGAGCGGGTGTAGTTAGAGTTGATCACGAAATGCTGACCACCAAGGCCTTCGCCGACGTCTCGGCCGCGCTCGATGCGTTCGAGCGCGCCCTCCCACCGCCCGAGACTCTGGCCAACTTCGCGAAGATGGCGAGCGAGGTGACGCGGCATCTATCGAGCGTCGCTGACCGTGCCGAGCTCGAACGACGGACGCTCCCCGCCCGAGCCCGCGCGACCGCGGCGCGGCTGGAGAACTCGGGGTTCACAGGGTCCGCCGAGTTCTTCGAACGAGCCGCAGCCCACCTCGAGGACGACGCGAGCGAATACGACTACTCGCTCGCGATCCACTTCGCCGTCGGTGCCGCAGAGGAGGTCGCCCGGACGATCGCGCACAAGAGCACCACGACACTCGACACGGCCGTGCGGCTCCTCGTCGGCCGCGGCCAGATAGACAGGCGAGCCGCTGAGCGACTGCGGATCGCCTATGTGATCCGGAACCAAACTCCTGGAGCGGGCCACGGAGCCGGGGGCTGCCCCCGCGAGATCGCCGCCACGGCGCTTCTCCGCTCGATACAGGGAATCGAGGCGCTCCTCGACGCCGGCGGTATGCGAGACGCCCCTACCTCGCACACTCCGCGCTAGCGCCGCGCGCCTCGCTCGATCCACGATGGAGGCATGAGCGACCCGGTTGCGATCGACGAGTTCGTGACGGTGGAGACGGAGCGACCGCCGCAGCGCCGCGATCTGCACGCGCGCGAGGAGCGCCGCGCCCGCCTCGCCTTCGAGTTCCGCGGCGACGACGCGCTCTTCCGCCTCGTCGGGCCGCCCGACGCCTTCACCGGCATCGAGGGCGGGGCGTTCACCGCCTCGGACGGGCGGCGCTTCCGCATCAGCTGGGTGAAACACCTCGTGGACGAGGAGGCGCCCACCGACGTGCAGCACGTCTACCGCGCCATAGCGCTGGCGCGCCGCCTCTCGTGAGCGCCCCCCGCGCCACCCGGCGCACCTCACCGCCCGCCGCCTCGCCGAGCGTCAGCCCGTCGCGCCCCACCTCGCCGCCCATCGACCCCCCGCGCGTCGACGAGGTGCTGGCGCTGCGCATCCGCGGCCGCCGCCGCCTGGTGCACGCGCGCGAGCAGGGTCGCGACGAGCGCGGGCGCGCTCGGCTCTTCCTGAGCGGCGACGCCGAGGCGCTGCCGCACCTTGCGGGGTTGCGGCTGCGCTCGCGCGACACCGGCGAGCGGCTGGAGCTGCGCGAGCTGCGGCTGGTGCCGCCCCCCGCCGAGCCGGGGGAGCGCCCCGGCCCCGCGCAGGCCGCGCTCGCGCTCGGCTGCCCGATCGGCGGCGACCTCGGCGGCCCGATCCCGTCACGGGGCGCCTGTACGGGGTAGCCCCATGGCCCACGGGTGGCGCCGAGGCTACGCTGTATGGAGCCTCGATCCACGCAGCCCCGTCCGCGCAACCCCCGTTCACGCAACCCGGAGTACGCCCGTGACCCTCTCCGCCCTCCACGGCTATCCCCGCATCGGCCACGACCGCGAGCTGAAGCGCGTGACCGAGCGCTACTGGGCGGGCCGCGCCACCGAGGAGGAGCTGCTGGCCACCGGCAGCGAGCTGCGGCTCGCGGCGTGGCGGCGGATGCAGGCCGCGGGCATCGACCTCATCCCCTCCAACACCTTCTCGCTCTACGACCACATGCTGGACGCGGCCGCGCTGGTGGGCGCGGTGCCGCCGCGCTACGGCTGGGACGCGGAGCGCGTCGACCTCGACAGCTACTTCGCGATGGCGCGCGGGGCGCAGGACGCGGGCCGCGACGTCACGGCGATGGAGATGACGAAGTGGTTCGACACGAACTACCACTACATCGTCCCTGAGCTCGGGCCTGAGACGCGCTTCCGCCTCGCCTCGACCAAGCCGCTCGACGAGTACCGCGAGGCGCGCGAGGCCGGGATCGAGACGGTGCCGGTGCTGCCGGGGCCGCTCTCCTTCCTGCTGCTTGCGAAGTCGCCCGACGACCCGGCCTTCGACCGGCTCTCGCTGCTGCCCGCGCTCGTCGAGGTCTACGCCGAGCTGCTGGGCCAGCTCGCGGCGGCGGGCGCGCGCTGGGTGCAGCTCGACGAGCCGGCGCTGGTGCAGGACCGCGACCCGCGCGAGCTGAGCGCGCTCCGCGAGGCGTACGCGGCGCTGGCGCCCGCGGCCGGCGACGCGCAGCTGCTGCTGCAGACGTACTTCGGCGACGTGGACGAGACGTTCCACACGCTGATCGAGCTGCCCGTGGGGGCGATCGGGCTCGACCTGCGGCGCGGTCGGCGCAACGCCGAACTGGTGCGCCGCCACGGGCTTGCGGGGAAGCAGCTCGTCGCCGGCGTGGTCGACGGGCGCAACGTCTGGCGCGCTGACCTCGGCGCCGCGCTCGCCGAGCTGCGCGAGCTGCGCGCCGTCGGCGGCGAGGACCGGCTCATCGTCGGCAGCTCCTGCTCGCTGCTGCACTCGCCGCTGGACGCCGGCCGCGAGGATCGGCTCGACCCGGAGCTGCGCTCGTGGCTCGCCTTCGCCGACCAGAAGATCGAGGAGGTGGCGACGCTGGCGCGCGCCCTCGACGACCCGGAGGACGCGGAGGTCGTCGCGAGCCTCGCCGAGAGCGAGCGCGCGGCCGCCACGCGCGCCGCCTCGCCGCGGACGCACGACGCGGCGGTGCGCGCGCGCGTCGCCGCGACCGGCGAGGAGGCGTACCGCCGCGCGAGCCCCGTGGCCGCCCGGCTCGCCGCGCAGCAGCGGCGCCTCGGCCTGCCGCCGCTCCCGACCACGACGATCGGCTCCTTCCCGCAGACGCCCGAGCTGCGGCGCGCGCGGCGGCAGCGCGACGCCGGCGAGCTGGACGAGGCGGGCTACGAGGGCGTGATGGAGGCGGAGATCGAGCGCGTGATCCGGCTCCAGGAGGAGCTGGGCCTCGACGTCCTCGTGCACGGCGAGCCCGAGCGCACCGACATGGTGGAGCACTTCGGCCGCGAGCTGGACGGCTTCGCCTTCACACGCTTCGGCTGGGTGCAGTCTTACGGCTCGCGCTACGTGAAGCCGCCGATCATCTACGGCGACGTCGCGCGCCCCGGCCCGATGACGGTGCGCTGGTCGCGCTACGCGCAGTCGCTGACGGAGCGCCCCGTGAAGGGGATGCTCACGGGGCCGGTCACGATCCTCAACTGGTCGTTCGTGCGCGACGATCAGCCGCGCGCCGAGACCTGCCGCCAGATCGCGCTCGCGATGCGCGACGAGACGGACGACCTCGAGGCCGCGGGCATCGCGGTGATCCAGATCGACGAGCCCGCGCTGCGCGAGGGGCTGCCGCTGCGCCGAGCGGACTGGACCGCCTACCTCGCGTGGGCGGTCGCGTGCTTCCGGCTGGCGACGGCCGGCGTCGCCGACGAGACGCAGATCCACACGCACATGTGCTACGCCGAGTTCAACGACATCATCGAGGCGATCTCCGACCTCGACGCGGACGTGATCTCGATCGAGAACGCGCGCTCCGGCGCGGAGCTGCTGCGCGTCTTCCGCGAGCACAGCTACGACAAGGGCATCGGCCCCGGCGTCTACGACATCCACTCGCCGCGCGTGCCGCCCGCCGAGGAGATGGCGCAGCGCCTGCGCGAGGCCGCGGCGGTGCTGCCGGCGCCGCTGCTGTGGGTGAACCCCGACTGCGGGCTGAAGACGCGCCGCTACGAGGAGACGGAGCCCGCGCTGCGGCACATGGTGGAGGCTGCTCGCGTCGCCCGCGCCGAGCTCGCAGCCCTCGCCGCCCGCTAGGCAGCGCGGGCGCTAGCTGGCGCTGCCGCCCTGCGCCTAGCGCTCCGGGGGCGCGCCGCCGAGCCAGGCGTCACGCGCTGCCGGCCACTCGTCCTCGAGGATCGCCATGAAGTGCGTGTCGACCCAGCGCCCGTCGAGCTGGTCGTTGTGGCGCAGCACCCCCTCGAGGCGGAAGCCCGCCTTCTCGTAGGAGCGGATCGCGCGCGCGTTGTCCACCTCCGGGTCGATGGTGACGCGGTGCACGCCCCTTCACCTCGAAGAGGTAGCGCAGCAGCGTGCGCACCGCCTCCGTGCCGACTCCGCGGTCGCGTGAGCCCGCCGCGCCGAGGTAGATGTCGATTCCGGTCTGCCACTCGTCCTCAGGGCGGTCGCAGCGATGACCGTACTGCACGAGGCCGAGGCCACGCCCCGCCTCCTCCACGACGAACGCGAAGACGACGCCGCAGCCGGGCGAGGCCGCCTCCTCCCACAGCTCCTCGTCGTCGATGGCGGCGCGGCCCCAGAAGCGCTCGACCTCGGGGTCGCTGCGCCAACGCCGCAGCTCGGGCAGGTGGGCCCGCTCGAGCGGGCGCAGCCGCAGCCGCGGCCCCTCGATGGGCAGGTGCGGCCGCGAGCGTTCCGCTCGACCCGGGGGTCTGCCGCTCCCCGATGAGGGCGGTGGACTGCTCACGAGGCGGACGGCGCCGCTCGTGGTGCCCAGAGCCCGGGCGGGTCCGTCGACGCGAACACGAGCGCTACTCCTCGACCCAGATGCGGCGCGCCGCCTCCAAGCCCAGCACCAGCTCGCTCTCGTCCAGCGCGACGGTGACGGTGCCGCGGTAGGGGGCGACCTCGCGCACGAGCAGCCGCGTGCCGGGGCGGATCCCCTCCTCCGCGAAGAAGCGCAGCAGCCGCTCGTCCTCCTCGTAGACGCGCTGCACGGTGGCGCGCTCGCCCGTCGCGACCTCCGAGAGCCGGCGGGCGGAGAGCCTCGGCGCGTGCGGGTGGCCGGGCACGGGGTAGCCGAAGGGCGAGACCGCGGGGTCACCGAGCCGCGCGACGATCAGGGGCTCCGTGTGGTCGGAGATCGCGTGCTCCATCAGGTGCGCCTCCTCGTAGGCGCGCCACCACTCCAGCTCCAGCGTGTCGACCAGCAGGCACTCCGCGAGGCGGTGGCGGCGCACCATCTGCTCGGCGCGCGTGAAGCCCGCCTTCGTCAGCGCGATGCGCTTGCGCCCGTCCACGGCGACCAGCCGGTCGCGCGCCAGCCGCGAGAGCATCCCCGCCACCGACGCCGGCCGGATGTCGAGGCGCTCCGCGACGCGCGCCGCGATCACCTCCTCGTGCTCGTCGTGGGAGAGGCGGTAGATCGTGGTCAGCGCGTCGTCCGACGCGACGTTGGTCACCTGCTTCGGCATGGCGCTCCCCGCGGCATCGTCACACGCGCCCCGGCGGCGAGGCAACGCGCAGCCTCCACGATCCGCGGCGGGAGGCGGCGGCGGGAGCGGACGGCGGCAGGCGGCGCCGGGGGGCGAAGGGGGCGCATGCGCTCGTCGCGCGTTATGATCCCGCCGCCCGCGTGGCACGCACGCGAGCGGGTCCCGGAGGTCGGACCGTCCACATCGAAAGCGCCCCCACCGCCGAGCCCAACATGGACGCCGCGCTCAGCGCGCTGGTTCGCGTCGTGGAGGAGGCCGCGGGCGACGACCCGTGGGCGCTGGTCGGAGCCGCCTCCGCCCGCATGCAGGGCGCGGACGCCCCCTCCCCCAACCTCGAGTTCATCACCACGGCGACCACCTCCGGCCAGCTCGCGGCGATGCTCGACCTGGACGCGCGCTGGCTGGCGGGCCGGCAGCTCGCGGCGCAGCGCCTGCACTTCCTGCGCGACTCGGTGCCGGTCTTCGTGTTCGGCGACGCGCAGTTCCAGGGCCGCTACGACGCGCTCTCCCCGCGCGACATCCCCGCGCTGTGGGACGCGCGCGTGCGCCTTCCGTGCGGCGGCGTGAATGTGATGGCCACGCCGCTGGAGTGGGAGCTGCTGCTCGCCGTCGTCCTCGACAACGCGGGGCGCGCCGACGAGATCGCGCGCGTGCTGCGCGGCAGCGGCTGGGACGGCCGGCTGCTGACGCGGCTGACGCGCGAGGGCCACGTGCGCGCCGCCACCGAGGAGGCCGTGTGGCAGCTGCTGGAGAACGGCGGCCCGCGCCTGGCGCCCGCCGCCCGTGCTCGCTCCGGTGATGCGCGGACCGAGCCCGCCTCCGACGGCGAGGCGGGCCCCGACCTCGACGACGCGTCCGGCCCCCGACCCGACAGCCACGAGGACGCCGAGTAGCGCCCCGCCCCATGCCGAGCGCCAGCCAGCCCCCAGCGCCGATGCGCGTCGGCGTCAGCGTCCCGGCCGATCTGCGCACGATCGCCGAGGCCGCGCGCCGCGCGGAGGCGCTCGGCTACGACGCGCTCTCCGTCGGCGAGACGCGACACCACCCCTTCCTCCCGCTCGCGCTGGCCGCCGAGCACAGCTCGCGCCTCACGCTGAGCACCGCGGTGGCGATCGCCTTCCCCCGCGCGCCGCACGTCACCGCCAACCTCGCGTGGGACCTCGCACGCTACTCGGGCGGGCGCTTCGCGCTCGGCCTCGGCACGCAGGTGAAGGGGCACAACGAGCGCCGCTTCTCCGTGCCGTGGGCGCCGCCGGGGCCGCGCATCGCGGACTACGTGGGCTGCCTGCGCGCGATCTGGGACTCCTGGCAGCACGGCACGCGGCCGGCCTACGAGGGCGAGTTCTACCAGTACCGGCTGACGGCGCCCGCCTTCAACCCCGGCCCGATCGAGCATCCGCGCATCCCGATCCTGATCTCCGCCGTCACGCCGTTCACGGCGCGGCTCGCGGGGCGCATCGCGGGCGGCGCGATCGTCCCGGCCGCCGTGAGCTTCCGCTACGTGCGCGAGGTGCTGCTGCCCGCGCTCCTCGCGGGGGCGCGCGAGGCCGGAGGGGCGGTCGAGTCGGGCGCGACGCCCGCGGCGCCCGAGCTGCGCGGCGCCGGCTACCTGGCGACGGGCCCCGACGAGCGCGCCGTCTCCGCCGAGCGCGAGCGGGCCCGCGCCGAGGTCGCCCGCGCGCTGGCGACCCGCGCCGCGGCCGGCGTCGTCGAGCTGCACGGCTGGCAGGAGCGCGCCGAGCGGCTGCGCCGGCTGGCGGGCGACGCGCGCTGGGACGAGCTGCCCGCCGAGGTGGATGATGCGATGCTGGACGAGCTGTGCGTGGCCGGCACGTGGGAGGAGCTGCCGGCGCTCGCACGCGAGCGCTGCGCGGGCGCCGCGACGCAGCTGGAGCTGCCGCTCCCCGACCGCGAGCGCGACGCCGGCGAGCGCGAGCGCTTCGCGGCGCTGATCGTCGCGCTGCGCGACGTGCCGGTGGCGCAGGCGTGCTAGCGCGGCGCGCGCGGAAGCCGCGTGGGGAGCGCTCGCGCGGGGCGCGGGCGCCAGCGCCTCGTACGAGGCGGGGCGCGCTGCTGGCGGGGCTGCTCGCCGCGCTCGCCCTCGCGGCGGCGGGCTGCGGCGGCGGCGACGCGCCGGCGGCGGACTCGGCCTCGGCCGCGCCGACCGTCGAGTCGACGGCGCCGCCCGCGTCGACCGCGAGCCCCTCGCCCAGCCCGCAGCCGACGCCGACGCCGACCGCGAGCGCCACGCCGACGGCGACGGCGTCCGCCGGCTCGGGCGCGCTGCGCAGCTACCGCTACCGCGTCGAGATCGAGTTCGCGCTGCAGGGCGAGGCGGGCGAGGCGCCCGTCATCGTCGGCAGCGTCGAGGGCGACTACGTGGCGCCCGACCGCCACCGCTTCACGAACGCCTTCTCGATCGGCGCGATCCGCTTCGTGCAGGACATCGTGCTCATCGGTGAGGCGGCGTGGATCCGCGACGGCGGCGGCGCGTGGCGCGCCACGACGGCCGACGATCCCGCGGTGCTGGAGGCGAGCGCCCTGACCTCGGCGGACCCGGCGTTCCCCGCGGGCGAGACCCCGCTCGCCCGCGACATCGCCGTGTTCGCGGGCGAGCCGGTGACGCGCGAGGGCCGGCCCTCGACGCGCTACGAGCTCGACCGCGCCGACCTGCTCGCGATCGACGACCTCTTCGGCGCGGGGATCCTCGGCGTCGCGCCCGTGCTGGCGGAGGCGGAGACGTTCGACATGCGCGCGTGGACGGACGAGGCGACGGGCGCCCTCGTCGCCCTCGAGCTGCTGCTCGTCGCGCCTGCCGAGTCGCTCGCCGGCGACCTCGGCATCGAACTCGAGCCGGGCGCGCCCGTCGCCTACCGCATGTCCGTCGCGCTCGGCGACATCGACGACCCGGCGATCACGATCGAGTCGCCGATACCGGGCGCCGCGCCCTAGCCGCCCGCGCGCCCGCGAGCGGCGCGCAGCAGCGGCCCCGCCTCGCGGCCCAGCCGGTCGTAGCGCTCCAGCAGCTCGGCGCGCGCCCGCGCGAGCCGCGGCAGCTCGGCCAGCAGCCGCACGAGCAGACGCGCCAGCCCCTCGATGTCGTCGAGGTGCACGCTCTCCGCCGCGATGCGGCCGCGCGGCCCGCCGTTGTGGTAGTTCGCCAGCGCCACGCAGAGCGCGCCCGTTTCGTAGCCGTAGAGGTCGTAGGCGGTGGCCTCGGTCACGCCGCCGTCCATGAGCTTGCGCTGGAAGCGGAAGCCCGCGTCCTCGCGCGCGAGCTGCTGCGCGACGCCCGTCATCCACAGCGACACCGCGGGCGAGAAGAGGTGCAGCGCGTCGCCGACGCGCACGATCGGCCCGCCGCCGAACGTCGCGCGGCCGCCCGCCGCCGACGATGTCTCGATCGCGAGCACGACGGCGTCGTCGGGGAGCAGCCGCGCCCGCGCCGCCGCCGAGGCGCCGCGCAGCCCCACCTCCTCGGCGCGCGTGAAGAGCCCGACGAGCTCGCCGGGCGCGCGCGCCGCCGCAGCGCGGTCGAGCGCGGCCAGCACCGCGACGCAGCCCGCGAGGTCGTCGCAGCCGCGCGCCACCAGCCGACGGCCGCGCACGCGCGCCGGCTCGACGTCCCACAACGCCAGGTCGCCGGGCAGCGCCGGCGGCGCCCCTGCCTGGAGCATCGCGCGCGCGGCGAGCAGGCGCCCGCGCTCGTCGGCGCGCACGGAGCCGATCACGGCGACCCCGCCGGCGCCCCGCTCGCTCGTGGCCTGCCCGCTGGCGCGCCGCTCGCCTTCGCCCCGCGCGAGCGCAGCGCTCGCCTCGACGGTGGCGCCCGCCGCCGCGGGCGCGGGGAAGAGCCGCACGCGCTCGCCGCGGCCGTACGAGGCAGGGAGGCCGCCGCGAAACTCCAGATCGAGGCGGCGGCCGCGCGCCGCGGTGACGACGAAGCCGGGGTGATCGACGTGCGCGCCCAGCACCAGCGGCCGCGCCCCACCGCCGCGGCGTCGACGCCCCGCGTGGCGCACGTAACCGTTGCCGAAGCGATCGAGCTCGAAGCCGAGACCGCGCGCCTCGGCGAAGCGCCGCACGTAGGCGAGCACCCCGTGCTCGGCGTAGGAGGCGGTGGGGATCGGCAGCAGCTCGCGCGCGATCCGAGCGATCGGCGTCGGCTCGCGTGGAGCTCTCGGGCGGCGCCCGGCGCTCGTCGTCGCTGGCGGCATCCGCGCGCATCCCCTCGCGAGCCGCGGCGCGGCGCTACGCCGGGGCGATGGTACGCGCTACGATCGCGTCATGCCCCACACCGAGGAGACAGCGAGCGGCGCCGCTGCGCCCCCCGGCGGCGCCACCGAGGCCCCCGCTGCGGCGATGGCTGCCGCCGCCGTCGCCCAGCCGACCGTCTCCAGCGGCGCGCCCGCCGAGGCCGCGCCGCTGGAGACGGTCGGCGGCCCGCCGCGCTCGAACAAGCGCGAGCGGCGGCGCAAGCGGCGGCGACGCGCGCGCGGCGAGCTGCCGTCGCCCTTCGAGGTCACGCTCGACGGCTTCGCCGCGGGCGGCACGGCGGTGGGCCGCGCGCCCGACGGCCGCATCGTCTTCGTCGAGTACGCGCTGCCCGGCGAGCGCGTGATCGCCGAGGTGACGGGCGAGTCGCCCTCCTACCTCGAGGCGCGCGCGACCGAGGTGCTCGAGGCCTCGCCCGCGCGCGTGGAGCCGCCGTGCCCCTACTTCGGGCGCTGCGGCGGCTGCCAGCTCCAGCACATCGACTACGCCGAGCAGCTCGTGCTGAAGACGGAGCTGGTGCGCGAGCAGCTGCGGCGCATCGGCCGCTTCGAGGATCCGCCCGTGGCCGCGGCGCTCGGCATGGCGCACCCCTGGGGCTACCGCAACCACATGCGCTTCACGGTCCGCCGCGACGGCGACGTCGGCTTCATGGAGCGCGGCACGCACCGCTTCCTGCGCGTGGACCGCTGCCTGATCGCGCACGACGCGGTGAACGCCGTGCTCAAGCGCGCCCAGGACGCGACGACCGGCACGCGGCAGCTCTCCGTGCGCGTCGGCGCGGCGACCGGCGAGCTGCTGATTCAGCCGCGGCTGCGCTGGCGACCGCGGAAGCGCCCGCTCGCGTCCGGCCAGCCCCACTACCACGACGAGCTGGGCGGCCGCCGCTTCCGCGTCTCCGCCGCGGCGTTCTTCCAGGTGAACGCGCAGCAGGCTGAGCGGCTCGCGCGACTGGTGCGCGAGCGTGTGATCGAGGCGCAGCCCGGAGTCGTCGTCGACGCCTACGCCGGGGTCGGCACGTTCGCCGCGCTGCTGTCGGGCGGGGGGCCGTGGCGCGTGCTCAGCATCGAGGAGTCGGCGGCCGCCGGGAACGACGCCGAGGTCAACCTCGCCGATCTGCCCGAGGTGACGCGGCTCGTCGGGACCGTCGAGGAGCTGCTGCCCGGCCTCGACCCGGAGCCGGAGCTGGTGATCGTCGACCCGCCGCGCGTGGGGCTCGCGCCCGGGGTGGTGGAGGCGCTGCTCGTCTCGGCCTGCCGCCGCCTCGTCTACGTCTCGTGCGACCCCGCGACGCTGGCGCGCGACCTGCGGCTGCTCGTCGACGGCGACGCGACCGGCGGGCGCCCCGGCTTCACGCTCGCCTCGGTGCAGCCGCTCGACATGTTCCCGCAGACGCAGCACATCGAGTGCGTCGCGACCCTCGACCGGACCGCTCCCGCCGCGGCCGCGCCCGACGCTGGCGCTCCCGACGCTGGCACGCCGGACGCTGGCATGGCCCACAGGGCCGCCTCGGACACAACTGCAGTCGACGGCACCACGCCCGGGGGAGCCGCTCCCGCCCCCCCTGCGCCCGACGAGCTCGCGCCCGACCGCGCCGCCCCGGACGACGACGCGCCCGACGGGCCGGCGCCGCCGGCGTGAGCGAGGCGCCCGCGATCGTGCTCGCGTCGGCGTCGCCGCGGCGCCGCGAGCTGCTCGCGGAGCTCGGCGTCGCCTTCGAGGTGCGCCTCGCCGCGATCGACGAGCGCAGCGACGAGCCCGACCCCGCCCGCCGCGCCACGGCGCTCGCCCTCGCGAAGGCGCGCGCCGTCGACGAGCGGGCCCCGGGCGCGCTCGTGTCGCGTGCGCTGGTGCTGGGCGCCGACACGATCGTTGTTGCGCCGGGCGGGGAGCTGCTCGGCAAGCCCCGGGGCGCCGCCGAGGCGCGCGCGATGCTGGGCGCGCTGCGCGGCCGCACGCACCGCGTGCTCACCGGCGTGGTGGCCGTGCGCGGGGGCGAGGCCGCGGCCGAGTGCGTCGCGACCGCCGTGGAGATGCGCGCTTACGGCGACGGCGAGGTCGAGCGCTATGTCGCTCGCGGCGAGCCCTTCGACAAGGCGGGCGGCTACGCGATCCAGGACCCGGAGCTCGCGCCGGCCGCGCGCGCCGACGGCTGCGTCTGCTCCGTGATCGGGCTGCCGCTGTGGAGCGTGCGGCGGCTGCTGGCCGCCGTCGGCGGCATCGAGGCGCGGCCGCCCGCCCTCGATCGCTGCGCCGCCTGCCCGCTGCGGGACGCGCCGCAGAGCGTCGAGATCGACGCGCCCGCCTCCGCCGGTCCCGCGGGCCCCGCCGGCCCGCGCCGCCGCGAGCGCCCCGGCACGGGATGAGCGGCCGCCTCCTCGCTGCGCTCTACCCGGCCGCGGAGCGCCTGCTGGGCCCGCGCTACGACGCGCTGCGCCGCGAGCTGCTCGCCGACCTCGAGGGCCGCGTGCTGGAGCTGGGCGCGGCAGCGGCGCGCTGCTGCCGCGCTACCCGGCGAGCGCGGGGGTGATCGCGCTCGACCGCAGCCCGCACATGCTGCGCCGCGCGCGGCCCGCCGCGGCCGCCCGGGGAGCGACGGAGCTGCTGCTGGGCGACGACGACGCGCTGCCGCTCGCCACGGGCTCCGTCGACGCCGCGGTGTCGAGCCTCGTGCTGTGCTCCGTAGCACGGCCCGCCGAGACGCTCGCCGAGGTCGCGCGCGTGCTGCGGCCCGGCGGCGCGCTGCGGCTGCTGAAGCACGTCCGCGCGCGTCGCCCCGCGCTCGCCGCTGCCCAGCGCGCCGCCTCGCCGGCGTGGAGCTGGCTCGCCGACGGCTGCCGCCTCGACCGCGACACCGAGAGCGCCGTCGCGGAGGCGGGCTTCGTCGTCGAGGAGCGGCGCCGCTTCACCCTCGGCGTGCCGCACGTCGCGATCTGGGCGCGCTCGCCGCGCTAGGGCTGTCTGGGCGCGCTCGCCGCGCTAGCTGATCGGAGGGCGTCCGACCGACAGGGCTGTCGGCCAAAAGGGCACCCGCCGCGGGACCAGCGGGTGACGACAGGTGGGGGGCGCGCGTGGAGACTGTCGGCGTAAGGCGGGCTAGTTGTACTACCCAGGAAGGTTGTTCACAGGCGGGAGGCGGGGACGGCCCCGCCGACGCCGCCGTGCGGTCGGCGGTGATTGTAGCGGTAGAGCCAGCGTGGGAGCTGGCGCAGCCGCTCGGCGTTGGAGCGGTAGGGGCGGGCGTAGGCCCACTCGTTCTGCAGGATCTGGATGAAACGCTCGGCTTTGCCGTTCGTCTGCGGGCGGTAGGGCCGCGTGTGCGACAGCCGCACGTCTGCGGCAGCGGCGGCGCCGTGGAAGCTGCGGGCGACGGTGTAGGCCTTCGCGTTGTCGGTCAGGACCCGGCGCACGCGCACGCCACGCCGGCGGAAGGCCGCGAGCGCCTGCTCGAGGAAGGCGGCGCAGCTCGCGCCACGCTCGTCGGGCAGGACGGAGACGTAGGCGTAACGGCTGTGGTCGTCGACGGCGACGTGTAGGTACTCCAGCCCCAGCGAACGCCGCGAATGCGGCCCGGAGCGCGTCTCGGCGAAGCCAGGCGCCATTCGCTTGCCGCCGCCCTCGGGGACGCGCCCGAGCTTCTTCACGTCGAGATGCAGCAGGTCGCCGGGGGCGTCGTGCTCGTAGCGGACCGGCTCCCGGGTGACGCGGTGCAGGCGGTCGAGCCGGTTGAGGCCGCGGCGCCGCAGCACGGCGTAGACCGTGGAGCGGGCGACCCCGAGCGCCCACTGGATGCGATGCGGCCCGAATCCCTGCGTGCGTCGCACGGCGCAGATGCGTCGCTCCAGCTCGGGCGGCGTGCGCCGGGGATGCGCGCGCGGGGCGGAGCTGCGGTCCTCGAGCCCTGCCGCTCCCTCCGCCCGGAAGCGCCCCAGCCACTTGGCAACGGTGTGGCGGGAGACGCGGAAGTGGCGAGCGACCTCAGCCTGGGGCCAGCCGGCGTCCACTTCCCGCACGAGCTCGAGTCGGGTCAGCGGCGTCAGCCGCGCGTTACGATGGGCCATGAGGGTGTCCTCTCCTCGCTACTGCCGTGCTGTCACACACAGCAGCGGGCGAGGCCCCTCATCCTGTCAACAACCTACGTGGGAACTACAGCTAGTGGCGCTCTCCTTCTTCATGGAGTCGTCGTTCATCGCGCTCACCGGCATCGCGATCGGGCTCGTGATGGGGACGGCGCTCTCCTACAACCTGCTGACCGATCCCGAGTTCACGGAGGGCACGGACATCGCGTTCCGCGTGCCGTGGTTCCGCATCCTGCTCATCTCGGGGATCGCCTACGGGGCCTCGGCGGCGATGACGCTGCTGCCCGCGCGCGCGGCCTCGAGGGTGCCGGTCGCGGAGGCGCTCCGCTACGAGTAGCCCGCCGCGCCGCGCGAGCGAGCACCCGCGGCCGCGGGCGAACGAGAGGCCATCGAGGGGCGGGCGGCTCGCGCTATGCGGCAGGACGCTCGCCGAGCCCTCTCGCCCGCCGCCGGCCCCGCACGAGCACAGGCACATGCTCCCACCGGCTCGGCAGCCACCAGGGTGCAGCCGAACGCTGCCCTAGCGGCGGGCGGCGACGCCGCCGTTCTGCTGCATCGCGCGCAGCGTCTGCAGGTGGCGCCGGACGACCACCATCGCGCCGCCCTCGGTCACGGCGAACTTGGGCGCCACCTTCCAGAATTGCGGCAGGTAGTGGCGCCAGTCGCGCAGGATCTGGCCGGCGCGCGCCGAGCCCGTGAGCTCGCGGTGGCGCAGGATCAGCGTCTCCAGCAGCTCCACGTCCTCGGCCGCGGTCACCTGCTCGAGGCCGACCAGCTCCTGGTTCACGCGCGTGCGGAAGTCGCCCGCCTCGTCCAGCACGAAGGCGACGCCGTTGGACATGCCCGCGCCGAAGTTGCGCCCGGTGGCGCCGAGGCTCACGACGACGCCGTCCGTCATGTACTCGCAGCCGTGGTCGCCGATGCCCTCGACGACGGCGCGCGCGCCCGAGTTGCGCACGGCGAAGCGCTCGCCCGCGCGGCCGGCGATGAAGAGATTGCCGCCGGTGGCGCCGTAGAGGACGGTGTTCCCGACCAGCACGCCCTCGTGCGAGGGGAAGCCCGCGTCGTCGGCCGAGCGGATCGTGATCTCGCCGCCGCCCATGCCCTTGCCCACGTAGTCGTTCGCCTCGCCCAGCAGCCGCAGCCGCACCCCGCGCACGAGGAACGCGCCGAACGACTGGCCGGCCGAGCCGTGGAAGGTGAGGTCGACGGTGCCGTCGGGCAGCCCCTCGTCGCCGCGGCGATGCGCGATCACGCCGGAGATGCGCGCGCCCACCGCGCGATCGATGTTGCGCACGGCGTAGGAGCGCGAGGTCTGCTGCCCGCGCTCGATGGCGTCGCCGATGTCGGCGAGCACGCGGTCGTCCAGCGGCTCGTCGCGCGGGCGGTCGTTGCGCGGCTGGAGCTGGCGGTGCGGCCGCGTCCCCTGCGGGTCGACGGCGGTGATCACGCGCGAGAGGTCGACGCCCTCGTAGCGGTGCGAGGGCTCCAGGTCGGTGCGCTGCCGCAGCAGGTCGGCGCGGCCGATCAGATCGTCGAGGCGCTCGTAGCCGAGGTAGGCGAGGATCTCGCGCACCTCCTGCCCGACGTGCGAGAGGTAGGAGTGCAGCATCGCAGGCTCGCCGAAGTACTTCTCGCGCAGGTCCTCGCGCTGCGTCGCGACGCCCACCGGGCAGGTGTTGAGGTGGCACTGGCGCGCCATCTTGCAGCCCAGCGCCACCATCGCCGCCGTGCCGAAACCGTACTGCTCCGCACCGAGCAGCGCCGCGACCACCACGTCGCGGCCGGTGTGCAGCCCGCCGTCGGCGCGCAGGATCACGCGGCCGCGAAGGTCGTTCATCACCAGCACCTGCTGCGTCTCCGCGAGCCCCAGCTCCCACGGCGCGCCCGCGTACTTGATGGAGGAGAGCGGGCTGGCGCCGGTGCCGCCGTCGGCGCCCGAGATCTGGATCACGTCGGCGTAGCCCTTCGCCACGCCGGCCGCGATCGTCCCCACGCCCTCCGAGGCCACGAGCTTCACGCAGACGCGCGCGCGCGGGTTGGCGATCTTCAGGTCATAGATGAGCTGCGCGAGGTCCTCGATCGAGTAGATGTCGTGGTGCGGCGGCGGCGAGATCAAAGTCGTGCCCGGCATCACGTGGCGTAGCTGCGCGATGTACGGCGAGACCTTGTAGCCGGGCAGCTGCCCGCCCTCGCCGGGCTTGGAGCCCTGCGAGATCTTGATCTCCAGCTCGGCGGCGGCGGCCAGGTAGGCCGGCGTCACGCCGAAGCGGCCCGAAGCCACCTGCTTCACCTGCGAGTTGGCGTCGCGCTTCTCCCCGCCCGGCAGGTAGCGGCTCGGATCCTCGCCGCCCTCCCCGGTGTTGGAGCGCCCGCCGAGGCGGTTCATGGCGCGCGCCAGATCCTCGTGCGCCTCGGGCGAGAGCGCGCCCAGCGACATCGCCCCGGTCTGGAAGCGCTGCGTGATCGCGTGCAGCGGCTCGACGCGCTCGATCGCGATCGGCTCGCGCTCGGGCGCCAGCTCCAGCAGGTCGCGCAGCGCCGTCGGCGGCCGCGAGTAGACGAGCTGCGTGAAGTCGCGGTAGCCCTCGGCGCCCGCGCCCTGCGCCACCTTCTGCAGCTGACGCCACACCGGCGGCTCGTTCGCGTGGTAGTCCCCGTCGCGGCGGTACTTGTACCAGCCGCCGTGCGGAAGCTCCGCCTCGCCGTAGGCGGCCGCGTGCCGCTCGCCGACGTCGCGCGCGATCTCCGCGTAGCCGATGCCGCCGATGCGCGAGGTGGTGCCGGGGAAGCTCGCCTGCACCACCTCGTCGGAGATGCCCAGGGCCTCGAAGATCTGGCCGCCGTGATAGGAGGAGACGGCGGAGATGCCCATCTTCGACATGATCTTGAGGATGCCGGTGTCGACCGCCTGCTCGTAGGGGACGAGCACATCCTCGAACGGCCGCTCGCCGAACTCGCCCTCCTCGTGGAGCTGCCGCAGCGTCTGGAACGCGAGGTAGGGGTTCACCGCCGAGGCGCCGAAGCCGATCAGGCAGGCGAGGTGGTGCACGTCGCGCGCGTCGCCCGCCTCCGCGACGATGCTGGCGCGCATGCGCCGCCCCTCGCGGATCAGGTAGTGGTGCACGGTGGCGACCGCCAGCAGCATCGGGATCGGCGCCCACAGCTCGTCGGTGAGGCGGTCGCTGATGATGATGACCGTGTGCCCCTCGTCGACGGCCAGCACGGCGGCGGCGCAGAGCTCCTCCAGCCCGCGGCGCAGCCCCTGCTCCCCGTCCGCCGCGAGGAAGCGCGCGTGCAGCGTGGTCACGGAGATGTCGGCGAGCGGCGACTGGCGCAGCGCCACGACCTCCTCATCGGTCAGCAGCGGGCTCGTGAGGTGCACGAGGCGCGCCGCCTCCGGCGTCGCCTCCAGCAGCGAGTGCCGCCGCCCGAGGTAGGTGTCCAGCGACATCACGATCTCTTCGCGGACCGAGTCGATCGGCGGGTTCGTGACCTGCGCGAAGCGCTGCCGGAAGTACGTGTAGAGCAGCCGCGAGTCGTCCTGCAGCGCAGAGGGCGGCGTGTCGTCGCCCATCGAGCCGGTGGCCTCCTTGCCGTCAATCGCCATCGGCTTGAGGACGAACTGCAGCTCCTCGTGCGTGTAGCCGTGGAGGCGCTGCAGCAGCGGCAGGTCCGCGCCCGCGAGGTGCGCGCGCTCCAGCGCGCCGCGCGCGCGCCCGTTGCCGCGCGCGCCGTCCACGTCCTCCTCGTCGCCGCGCTCCGTGGCGCGGCGCAGGTGGTGCAGGTTGCGGCGCACCCACTCGCCGTACGGCCGGCGGGAGGAGACCTCGCGCTTGATCTCGTCGTTGTGCATCAGCCGCTTGCGTGCCGTGTCGACGGCGACCATCTGGCCGGGCCCCAGACGCCCCGACTCCACGATCTCGCCCGGCGGCAGTTCCACCAGGCCCACCTCGGACGCCATCACCACCAGCCCGTCGCGCGTCACCTGGTAGCGCGCGGGGCGCAGCCCGTTGCGGTCCAGCACCGCGGCCACGGTGCTGCCGTTGGTGACGGCGATCGCGGCCGGGCCGTCCCACGGCTCGGAGAGGCACGCGTGGTACTCGTAGAACGCCCGCAGCGTGGCGTCCATGTGGGGCATGTTCTCCCACGGCTCCGGGATCAGCATCATCAGCGCGTGCAGCAGGCCGCGGCCCGAGTGCACCAGCAGCTCGAGCGCCTCGTCGAAGGAGGCGGTGTCGGAGCCGATGGGCCAGATCACGGGGAACAGCTCCGTGAGCTGCTCGCCCCACAGCGCCGAGGTGAGCTCGGGCTCGCGCGCGCGCATCCAGTTGCGGTTGCCGACCAGCGTGTTGATCTCGCCGTTGTGCGCGACCATCCGGAACGGCTGCGCCAGCGTCCAGTTGGGCAGCGTATTGGTGGCGAAGCGCTGGTGCAGCAGCGCCAGCGCGGAGACGGTGCGCTCGTCGCCCAGGTCGGGGTAGAAGGCCGCCAGCTGCGGCGCCACCATCAGCCCCTTGTAGACGACGGTGCGCGCCGAGAGCGAGACGATGTAGCAGTCGACGCCGTCCTCGTGGTAGCGCCGCTCGGCGCGCCGCCGCGCAAGGTAGAGCGCGCGGTCGAAGTCGGGGCCCGCCTGCAGCACCCCGGGGCGCGCCAGCAGCAGCTGCTCGATGCCGGGCAGCGTGTCGAGCGCGAACCCGCCCAAGACGGACGGGTCGATCGGCACCTCGCGCCAGCCGATCACCTCGACGCCCACCGAGCGCGCGGCCTCCTCGAGAATGGCGCGGGCGCGCGGCCGCTCCGCCTCCTCGTGCGGGAGGAAGGTCATCGCCACGGCGAGCTGATCGCGCTGCTGAAGCGGCCGACCGAGGCGCGCAGCGTCATCCTCCAGCAGCTCGAAGGGGAGCTGGATGGTGACGCCCGCGCCGTCGCCGGAGGAGGCGTCCGCGGAGACCGCGCCGCGGTGGGTGAGGTTGACCACCCCCTCCACCGCCAGCTCCACCACGCGGTGCGAGCGGGCGCCGTCCAGCTGCGCCACGAAGCCCGTGCCGCAGGCGTCATGCTCCTGCGCGGGGTCGTAGAGCAGCCGGCCCGCCGCCACCTCCTCCACGGAGGCGACGCGACGCGGCCCGCCCGCGAGGCCGGGCGCGCCAGGGAATACCGGAACTCGACCCTGTGCCGTCACAGGCTTCCTCGCTCGCTCACGCTCGGGAGATTCAGGCCGGCGCCGCGCCGAACGCACATCATAGCGGACGCCGCGCGGCCGATGGCCGCCCATATTGCGCGATCCGTCACAATCCGGCAAGCGTCGGGCGCGCTTGCGCCTCGGGCGCGCGGCCGGCGCGCGGCCGGTGGAGAGCGGGGCGCTCGCCGAGGGAAATAGGGAGGCGCCCCGGCGCCGGCCCGCGGCCCGCCGCCCTAGCCTCGATCCATGCGAGGACGCAGCGCGCCCGCGCCACCCGGCGAGCGCCCGCCGCCGCGCGCACGTCCCTTGTGGCGGCGGCGGCGGCGGCGGCGCGGCCCACTCATCGCCGCCCTCGTGGCCGCGGCCGCGCTGGGTGGCGCCCTGCTCGCCGTCCCGCTGCTCGACGGCACATCGGCCCGGCGCTCGTCCGCCGAGGGCGAGCCCGCCGTGGGCGTGGTGCAGCCCATCGCGGGTGCTCCGGCGCTGGGCGTCACGGCGCTCGCCGACCTCGGCTTCGGGCCGACCCGGGCGACCGGCACGCGCGTCGCGCAGGAGTTCTTCTTCCCCGGCACCGGCGACCTGCTGCTCGCCAGACCCGGGCGCGATGCTCACCATCGAGCTCACGCACTCCAACCTGCTCGACCCGCAGCGCTCGGCGGTCTCGGTGCTCGTCAACGATCGCCCGCTGCGCGCGCTGGCGCTGACGGCGGAGAGCGTGGACGGGGTGCGCATCCCCGTCGCGGTCCCGCGCGAGCTGCTGCTGCCCGACTTCAACAAGGTGACGCTCGAGTTCGCGATGGCGCTGGGCGTCGTCTGCGAGGACCAGACGCACCCCGCCCTCTTCGCCGCGGTGCTCCCCGCGTCGAGCCTGGAGCTGCGCTTCGCCGACCAGCCGGGGCGCTTCGCGCTGGCGGCGGCCTCGCTGGCCGAGTACCCCTACCCCTTCGCGCGCGCGGGCTACCCGGCGGTCGCGCCGATCACGGTGGTGCTGCCGGCCGCGCCCAGCGCCGCCGAGCTGACGGCCGGCTACCGCATCGCGCTCGATCTCGCCTCGCGCGTGCTGTTCGAGGTGGAGCGGCTGGAGATCGTGCGCGCCTCGGAGCTGACGACGGCCGAGCTCCGGGCGCGGCAGCTCATCCTCGTCGGCGCGCCGGGGCGCCACCGGCTGCTCGCCGAGGCGCTGGCCGCGAGCGCGCTCGCCGAGGTCGGTGTCGGGCAGGAGGCGCGCGCGCTGGTCGAGGGCGGCCGCCGCCTCGGCGAGGAGGAGGGGCTGCTGGCGCTCGCGGCATCGCCGTGGAGCCCGGCGCTGCGGGCGCTGCTGGTGACGGGCGCCGGCGACGCCGCCGTGCGGCGCGCCGTGGACGCCCTCACCCGCGCCGAGCCGACGGCGCTGCTGGCGGGCGCCGTCGCCGTGGTCCGCGCCACGCCGTCGGCCTCGGCGGGGGCCGACACCGCCGAGGCCGACGGCGCGGCCGACGCCTTCCGCTTCGGCGACGCCTTCCGCTTCGGAGAGGTGGGGGTCGGCGACCTGACGATGCGGGGCGCGCAGGCGCAGAGCATCGACCTCTCGCTGCGGGCGTCCGCGCCCGCCGGGGAGGCGGGCGCGCTCGACCTCGTGCTGTCGTGGCCGGAGACGGTGGACGGCCGCCGCTCGCACGTGAGCGTGTCGCTGAACGGCCAGCTCGTGGAGACGATCGAGCTGCGCGGCTCCGCGCGCCAGCAGACGCCGATGCGCATCGCGCTCCCGCCCGAGCTGCTGCGCCCCGGCCCCAACGCGCTGCGCCTGGAGACGCGCCTCTACGACACGGACCACCGCGGCGCCGACCTCGTCTGCGAGAGCCGCACGCCCGAGCGGCTGTGGCTCACGGTGCACGCGGACTCCGCCGTCTCCTTCCCGGGCGACCCCCAGGCCGGGGCGCGGGCGCTCGACCTGGGCGCGCTGCCCTACCCGTTCGCCGGTCGCGGCGGGCTGCGCGAGACGGCGATCGTCGTCGACCCGCAGTCGCCCGCCTCGCTGCGGGCGGGCCTGCTCGCGGCGATCGCGCTCGGACGGCGCGGCGACCCCGCCGCCCACACGACGGACATCGAGGTGCTGCCGCAGGCGGAGGCCACGCCCGATCGGCTGGGCACGCGCCACGTGGTGGTGGCGGGCATCGCGCCGGGCGGCCCGCTGGACGGCGCGCTGGCCGACGCGCTGCCGCTGCTGCTGGCGCCGGACGGGACGCGGCGGCTGCTGGGGGGCGCGGAGACGCTGGCGGAGCTGCTGGCGCCGGCGCGCCTCGGCGCGGTGCAGGAGGCGCCCGCGCCGTGGGCGCCCGAGCGACGGCTGCTGGCGCTGCAGGGCACCGACGACGTCGCGCTCGGCTGGGCGGCGCGCGCGCTGCTGGACGAGCAGCTCGCGGGCACCGTCGCGCTGTTCTCCGGCCCCAACGACTTCGAGACACTGGCGCTGCGCCGCGACATCGCGCCGCCGCCCGCGCCCGTCGCCGATCGCTTCACGGAGCGCGAGTCGCGGGAGCGGCAGCTCGCCGCGCTGGCGCTGATCGCGGCCGGCGCCGGGGCGCTGCTCTTCGCATGGGCCCTGCGCGACCGCATCGCGCGCCGGCTCTAGGCCGCGGGTCGACCACCCGACCGCTCGCACCACAAGCGCCGACTCCCGTCGGCGCCGAGGCCGCTCTCACCCCAGCGGACGCGAGTCAGCGTCGGCGGCAGCCCCTCGAGTGCAGCGGAACGCTGCCGAGTGGAGCGGAGCGCTGCTGCCGGAGGGCGACCCACACGCCGACGAGCACCACCGCGGCGCCCGCCACCTCGAGCGTGCTCGGCAGCTCGTCCAGCAGCAGCGCGGCGATCAGCGTCGCGCCCACTGGCTCGCCCAGCGTCGCCGCCGCCACCGTCGCCGCCGGCAGCGAGCCCAGCGACCAGTTGAGCGCGTTGTGCCCCACGAGCTGCGGCCCCAGCGCGAGCGCGCCGATCAGCAGGTACGCCTCGCGCGGATGGCCGCGCACCCCCTCCCCCGCGCCGAGCATCGCGACGAGCAGGATCGCCGCCGCTCCGCTGTAGACGACGGCGCCGTAGCCGACGGTGGAGAGCCGGCGGCGTGACCGGCGGCCCGCGACGAAGTAGGCGCTCATCAGCAGCGCGGCGAGCAGCGCGAAGCCGTCGCCCAGCAGCGAGCCGCGCTCGCCGAGGTCGTCGGCGGCGAGCAGCAGCGCGCCCCCGAGCGCGATCGCCGCGCCGACCAGCGCCGCTCGCGCGGGCCGCTCGCGCAGCAGCAGCCAGGCGCCCAGCGACGCGAAGATCGGCTGCAGCGTCACGAGCACGACGCTGGTGATCACGGAGGTGCGCTCGACGGCGGCCACCCACGCCCAGAAGTGGCCCGCCAGCACCGCCGCCGTCAGCGCCAGCAGCAGCAGGTCGCGGCCCGCGAGCCCCTCGCGACCGAGCGCCCGCAGCTCGTCGCCTCGCCGCAGCGCGGCCGCGCCCGCCATCGGCGCCGCGGCGAGGCTGATGCGCAGCGCCGCGATCACCAGCACGGGCGCCTCGGCGAGCCGGATCAGCGGCGCCGACCAGGAGATGGCGGCGGCGGCGGCGGCGAGAATCAGCAGCTGCACGCGGGGCAGCGTATCCGCGGCGGCCCCCGCGCAGCGCGCCGCGCGGGGCGCCGAGGCGCGGCAGGCCGGGCGCCGTCCGGTGTATAGAGTGCGCAGCGACGACGGCGCTACCGGGATCCGCCGCGTCTGAGCGGGTGTGGTGCGAGCGGCGCACGGCGCGCCGAGGCGGCTGAAGCGACGGGGGAGGTTCGTGCAGCTCGGCGCCATCTTCCCGCAGACCGACATCGAGGGCGACGCCGAGGCGCTGCGCGGCTTCGCGCGCGAGGTGGAGCGGATGGGCTACGCCCACCTGCTGGCGTACGACCATGTCCTCGGCGCCGACCACGAGCGCCCCGGTGGCTGGCGCGGCCCCTACACGCACGAGACGCCCTTCCACGAGCCGCTGCTGCTCTTCGCGCACCTCGCCGCTTGCACCGAGCGGCTGGAGCTCGTGACGGGCGTGCTGGTGCTGCCGCAGCGGCAGGCGGTGCTGGTGGCGCAGCAGGCCGCGACGCTGGCGCAGCTCGCCGGGGGGCGGCTGCGGCTCGGCGTGGGCGTCGGTTGGAACGCCGTCGAGTACGAGGCGCTGGGCGTCGACTTCGCGCATCGCGGCCGCATCGCGGAGGAGCAGATCGCGCTGATGCGGGCGCTCTGGTCGCGCGACGAGGTGGCGTTCGAGGGGCGCTACCACCACGTGCGCGGACCCATGCGCCCCCGCCCGGCCGCGGGCGCGATCCCGCTGTGGATGGGCGGGATGGCGCCGCCGGTGCTCGATCGGGTGGGCCGGCTCGCCGACGGCTGGTTCCCGCAGCACCGCGAGCCCGCGAAGCTCGCGCCCGACCTCGAGCGCGTGCGCGAGGCGGCAGCCGCCGCCGGCCGCGACGCCGGCGCGATCGGCGTCGAGGTGCAGGTCCCGCTCGTCCCGCGCGGGAGCGCGGGCGCGCCCGTCGAGTACGAGCGAGCCGCCGAGCAGGCCGGGCGCTGGGAGGAGGCGGGCGTCAGCCACCTCGCCGTAAACACCATGGGCGCCGGCTGGCGTGCGCCGGGCGAGCACGCGGAGGCGCTCGCGCGCTTCCGCGAGGCGCTCGGGCCGCGGGACTAGGGGAGGCGCGATGCCACTCGGCGTGGTCTTCCCGCAGCTCGACCCGGTCGCCGAGCCGGGCGCCGTCGCCGAGTGGGCGCGCGCCGCCGAGGAGGCGGGCTACGGCTACGCCGTGGCCTTCGACCACGTCTTCGGCGCGGACCCCGACCACGCGGGCGTGCTGCGCGACGCCGCCGAGCGGACCATCCACGAGCCGCTGGTGCTCTTCGCCTACATGGCGGCGGTGACCAGCCGGCTGCGCTTCCTGACGGGGGTGCTGGTGCTGCCGCCGCGGCAGGCGGCGCTCGCGGCGAAGCAGGCTGCGGAGCTGGCCGTGCTCTCGGACGGGCGCCTCTGGCTCGGCGTCGGCGTCGGCTCGCAGCGCCCGCCGTTCGAGGCGCTGGGCGTCGACTATCGCACGCGCGGCCGCCGCATCGAGGAGCAGCTCGCGCTGATGCGGGCGCTGTGGGAGCGCCCCGTCGTGCGCTTCGAGGGTCGCTTCCACCGCGTGAGCGCCGCGGGCGTGAAGCCGCGCCCGCCGGGCGGGAGCGTGCCGATCTGGATGGGCGGCGGCGCGCCCGCCGTGCTCACGCGAATCGCGACGCACGCCGACGGCTGGCTGATCACCCCCGGCCTGCGCGAGGACCCGGGCCTGCTGGCCGAGCCGCTGGCCGCGCTCCACGGCGCCGCGCGCGAGACCGGGCGCGACCCCGCCGCGATCGGCGTGGAGACGCGGGTGCAGGTCGCGGGGCGCAGCGTGACGGAGCAAGTCGCCTCGGCGCGCGCCTGGCAGGAGGCAGGCGCGACCCACCTCACGCTGAACACGATGGGCGCGGGGCTGCGCGGCGCGGCGGCGCACATCGAGGCGCTCGGCGCCTTCGCGGAGGGCTGCCGCGAGGCCGGGGTCGGCTGATGGGCGCCGACCCCACCCCGCGGCCACGCCGGGCCGAGCGCGCGATCGACTGGGAGGCCGTCACCGAGGAGGCGGTCGCGCTGCTCTCCGAGTACGTGCGCATCGATACCACGAACCCCCCGGGGAACGAGTCGCTGGCCTGCGACTGGCTGGCCGCGCTGCTCGACGGCGAGGGCATCGCCTCGCGCCGGCTCGACCCGGGGCCGGAGGCGGGCGCCCACCACTCGACTGGCGCGGGGCGCGCGAGCCTGCTCGCGACGCTCCCCGGCGACGGCTCGCGCGGCGGGCCGTTGGTGCTGCTGCACCACACCGACGTCGTCCCCGTCGAGCGCGAGCACTGGACGGAAGAGCCGTTCGCGGGCGCGGTGCGGGACGGCCACGTCTGGGGCCGCGGCACGATCGACATGAAGGGCATGGCGGTGATGGAGCTGCTGGTGCTGCTTCTGCACCGCCGCCTCGGCCTGCCGCTGGGGCGCGACCTCACGCTGCTCGCCGTCGCCGACGAGGAGGCGGGCGGCCACTGGGGCGTCGAGTTCCTCGACCGCGCCCACCCGGAGCTGCTGGAGTGCGACTACGTGATCAACGAGGGCGGCATGGGCTCGCGGGAGACCTTCGGCGTGGAGCGGCCGATCTTCACGATCGGCGTGTCGGAGAAGGGGCCGCTGTGGCTGACGCTGCGCACCACCGGACGGCCCGGCCACGGCTCCGTCCCGCACCCGGACGCCGCGCTCGAGCGGCTGGTGCGCGCGCTCGCCCGCATCGAGGCGTGGCAGCGACCGCTGCGGCTGGTGCCCGAGGTGCGCGCCCACCTGGAGGCGCTGCACGCGGCGGGGGTGCTCCCGGAGCCGCCCAGCGCGGAGACGCTGGCCGCGCTCGCCGAGCAGCAGCCGCGGCTGCGCTCGTTGCAGAGCGCCTCGATCGCGATCACGGGCGTCACGGCGGGCGTGAAGCACAACGTGATCCCGGCGCAGGCGGAGGCGACCCTCGACGTGCGGCTGCTGCCCGGCGACGACCCGGAGCGCTTCCTCGGCGAGCTCGTGGGCGTCATCGACGACCCCGCGATCGAGGTGGAGACGGTGTTCGCCTCCTCGACGGCGGCCTCCCCGCTCGACACGGAGCTCTACCGCGCGATGGAGCAGGCCGCGCTCGCGGTGGTGGAGGGCGCGGCGGTGGTCCCGGGCGTCTCCACCGGCTTCACCGACTCGCGCGTCTTCCGCCGCCGCGGCATCCCCGCCTACGGCTTCGTGCCGGTGCTGCTCTCGCACGAGGAGAGCGGCCGCGCGCACGGCAACGACGAGCGCATCTCGATCGAGAACCTGCGGCTGGGCGTCGAGATCCTGTTCCGCGCCGTGCGAGCGGTCTGCGAGCCCGCCTAGCGCGCCCGGGCCTCGCGAGCTGCGACCCACCGAGCTGCGGCCCGACGAGCGGCCGCCCTGTGCGAGCGCGCCGCTACCGTCGTCAGCTCCCCGGCTCGACGGGGAAGCGCGCGACCACCTCGTCGAGCAGCGCGCGGAGCTGCTCCGCCGGCTGCGGGCCGAAGCGCTGCAGCACCGCCTCGGCGGGCGCGGAGCTGGGCGGCACCACCGCGTAGGCAGGGTGGCGCGCCGCCTTCATCTTCCCTGCGAGGTCGCGCTCGTCGCGCTCGTCGTAGTCGAGGATCACGAAGTTCACGCGGCCCTGGTACTCGCTCCTCAGCCCGTGCACGACGGGCCGCGCCAGCGCGCAGAACGGTCACCAGATCGCATCGACGTAGACGAGCGTGGGCTTGCCGTTGGCGGGCACGTAGGCGCCCGTGGAGGCGACGCGGTCGCGGGGCGGCTCGTAGCCGACCTCGACACGCACGGCCGGCCCCGTCGCGAAGCCGAGGTCGGGCGCCGCCGCGGTGGCCGGCGAGTCGGCGGCCGGCGCGGCGAGCGAGCGCGGCGCCTCTGCCTGCGGCTCGTCGCTCGACGAGGCGCAGGCGGCCAGCAGCGCGAGCAGCGGCAGCGCCGCCAGCAGCAGGGCGGCGCGCCACGACGGTGGGCTCGCCATCGACGCTCGCATCACCGATCCAGCCTAGGCCGGGGCGGCGGCGAGCGGACTAACGGAGTGTGATCCCGCGCCGGCGCGCTAGCGGCCCTTCGAGTAGTCCCACGTGACCCAGCGGCGCGCGGTGACGCGGATGTAGGCCGAGCCGGGACGAGGCTCCGTCGGGAGCTCCGCCTCGGGCGTGCCGCGCTGCCGCGCGCCCTCGCGCGTGAGCTCCAGCAGCTCGGGCGCCTCCGTCACGACGCGCGCGTCGCCCTGCATCAGCAGCCCGCGCAGCGTCTCGATGGTGTTGCCGCCCTCCAGTGAGATCGAGACGCGCGCGTCGCGCTCGATGTTGCGCAGCTTCTGCGTCCCCGTGCGCGCGCCCATCACCAGATCCTCGCCCACGCGGAAGTAGGAGAGCGGCACGGAGTGTGGGTAGCCGCGCGGCCCCATGGAGGTGAAGACCAGGTGGCCGTCCCTCGGCTTCTCGTCCAGGAAGGCCAGCGTCTCCTCCATCGTCATCGGCTCCGCCATCGTCGTCCTCCTTCGCGCGCGCTTCGCTGGTCTCGCGGGGCCCGACGGCCCTCAGTAGCCGACGGCGGCGCCGTCCGCGCGGCCGTCCGATCCCGCCCACAGCACGCCCGAGTCGCGGTCGCGCGCGATCAGCTGCCCGCGGCCCAGCTTGCCGCTGGCGCGATAGACGCCGCTGGCGCGCTCGACGGGGTGGCCGAGCGCCGCCAGCTCCGCGACCACCTCGTCCGCGATGCCGTCCTCCAGCTGCACGCGCCCGCCCGCCTCGTCCGCGACGATGCGGAAGCGCGGCGCGTCCAGCGCGGCCTGCGGCTCCATGCCGTGCGTCAGCAGATTCACCAGCAGCTGCAGGTGCCCCTGCGGCTGCATGATGGCGCCCATCACGCCGAAGCAGGCGTAGAGCTGGCCATCCTCGTGTGTGACGAGGCCGGGGAGGATCGTGTGGTACGGCCGCTTGCCAGGCGCCACGGCATTGGGGTGCGCCGGGTCGAGCAAGAAGCCGCGGGCGCGGTTCTGCAGCGTGAAGCCGCAGCCCTCCGGCACGATGCCCGTGCCGAAGCCGTTGTAGTTGCTGTTGATGAAGCTACAGGCGTTGCCCTCGGCGTCGACGACGGCGAGGTAGACCGTGTCCGAGCTGGGCGTCGGCGAGCCGGCCACCGGGTCGACGGTGGCGCGCGCCGGGTCGATGAGCGCGCGCCGCGCCTCGGCGTAGGTCGGGTCGAGCAGCGCCTCGACCGGCACCTCCGCGAAGGCCGGGTCGGCGACGTAGCGCCGCGCGTCCGCGAAGGCGAGCCGCATCGCCTCGATCAGCAGGTGCAGCGCCTCGGCGGAGCGCGGGTCGCGGCCGGCGAGCCCCAGCCCGCCCGCGATCTGCAGCGCCAGCAGCGCGGCCAGCCCCTGCCCCGGCGGCGCGCACTCGTAGACCCAGTGCTCGCCGTAGCGGGCGCGGATCGGCGCCTCGAAGGTCGAGCGGTGCGGGGCGAGATCCTCGGCGGTCAGCACCCCGCCGAGGCGCTGCACCACGGCGCCGATCGCCTGCGCGATGCGACCGCCGTAGAACGCCTCGGCGCCGCTCTCGGCGACGGCGCGCAGCGTCCGCGCGAGAGTGGGGTTGCGCCAGATCTCCCCGGCGCGCGGCGCCCGGCCGCCCAGCAGCAGCTCCTCGGCGTGCGGCCCCTGGCGCAGCTCCGGCTCGCCCTGTGCCCACAGATAGGCGACGAGCGGCGAGACGGGCGCCCCCTCCTCCGCCAGCGCGATCGCGGGCGCGAGCACCCGGGCCAGCGGCAGGCGGCCGTGCCGCGTCACGGTGTCCTCCCAGGCGGCGGCGGCCCCCGGCACCGTGACGGCGAGCGCGTCGCGCTGCGGCAGCTCGCCCCGCACGCCGCGGCGCTCCAGCTCCTCGAGCGTGAGCGCGGCGGGAGCGCGGCCGCTGCCGTTGACGGCGTGCACCTGGCGGCTCGCGGCGTCGAAGTAGAGCGCGAAGCAGTCGCCGCCGATCCCGGTCATCGTCGGCTCGACCACGTTGAGCGCGGCGGCGGTCGCGACGGCGGCGTCGGCGGCGTTGCCGCCCGCGCGCAGCACGTCGAGCCCGACTTGCGCCGCGAGCGGGTGGCTCGTCGCGACGGCGGCGTGGCGGGCGATCAGCGGCGAGCGCCGCGACTCGAAGCGCAGATCGTCGTAGCGGTAGTCGAACACGGGGCGATTATGGGCGCCGGCGTCGCTCGCGGGCGAACCGCCGAGGCCGCATTCGGCGGGGCCGCCCTCGCCTCGACGGGGTGCTGGCTAGCGCTCCTCGCTGGCAGCCGAACGCCGCCGACGTGACCGGGACCGCATGACCAGGAAAGCCGACGCGGCCGTCGTGGCCCCCATGAGGGCCACGACGAGCCCGACGGTCAGCCCCACGCGGTCGTCGCCAACGTGCTCGAACCCGGCCGCCGCGTCCGCCGCCGCGATGCCCGCCGGCAGCAGCTCGCCGAAGACCGGGCCGAGGTTCTTCGAGCGCAGCACGCCCTCGGCGTCGATGAAGAAGGTGGCGGGGAGGCCGCGCACCCCGTAGTGCTCGGCCACGGAGCCGCCGCCGTCGAGGACGACCGGGAACGTGAGCTCGAAGTCCTGGAAGAAGTCGTTCACCTCGACGGCCGTTTCGTCGAAGTCGACCGCGAGCACGACGAAGTCGTCCGACTCCTGCCGCTCCATCCACGCCGCCTGCAGCTCGGGCATCTCGGCGCGGCAGGGCGGGCACCACGTCGCCCAGAAGTTGAGCACCACCGTCTTGCCGCGGAAGTCGGAGAGCGCGATGCGCTCACCCTCCGGCGAGAGTAGCCCGAAGTCTGGCGCGAGCTCGCCCTCGTCGGGGCGCTGCGAGTCGATCACGCCCAGCGGGCCGTCGTCGTCGTCGCTCAGCACCTCGCGCTGCACGAAGAGCGCGCCGATCACCAGCAGGATGACGGCGACCGTCGCGTAGCGCGCCAGCGTCCGGGGGTCGCGCAATCGCTCCATCGCCGCCCTCCTCGTGCGTCGGCCGCGCCGCGCGGCCCCCGCCTCTCGCTGCTTCGAGGGTAGGCAGCGGCCGTTAGAGAAGTATGTAACGGGTCGCACGGGGCCGCCGCTCGCGCATCCGTCGTGTGAGCGCGGTTACGATGGCGTCATGAGCGATCCCGCGTCCCGCACGCCGTCGCCGTCGCCGCCGGCGCTCGCGCCAGACCTCGCCGCCGACCCGCAGGCCGGCCTCACCACCGACATCGCCAGCGACGTTGAGCGAGCCGCCGAGCTGCTCGCGGGCGCCGCCCACGTGGTCGTGCTGACGGGCGCCGGCGTCTCGAAGGAGTCGGGCATCCCCACCTTCCGCGGCGAGGGCGGGCTCTGGACCACCAACGGCGAGCCGCCGATGAACGGCTTCCAGCTCTTCCTCGAGGACAGCGCCGGCTGGTGGCGGCAACGGCTGGAGCGGCGCCGAGCCGAGCAGGCGGACCCCGCGAGCTTCGCGCGCGCCGTGGACGAGGCGCGGCCCAACGCCGCGCACCACGCGCTCGCCGAGCTGGAGCGCATGGGCGTCGTGCGCCACCTGATCACGCAGAACGTGGACGATCTGCACCGCCGCACCGGGCAGCAGGAGATCACGGAGATACACGGCAACCGCCACTGGATGCGCTGCCTGGACTGCGGCAGCCGCTGGCCGGCGCGCGAGTTCCCGGTCGACGAGGGCGATCTGCCGCCACGCTGCGCGCAGCCCGGCTGCGACGGTGTGGTGAAAGACGACACGGTGATGTTCGGCGAGCCGATCCCCGCCGACGCGCTGGGACGCGCAGGTGCCGAGACGCGGCGCGCGGACTGCTTCCTCGTGGTCGGCACCTCGGCGGTGGTAATGCCGGCGGCGGGCTTCCCGCTGCTCGCCTGGCAGCGCGGCGTGCCCCTCGTCGAGGTGAACCCGGAGCCCACGCCGCTCACCGAGTACGCCGAGGTGAGCTGCCGCGGAGCCGCCGGGGAGCGGCTGCCCGCGCTCGTGGCGGCGCTGCGCGCCCGCCCCGGCACGAGCGCCTGAGCCACGGGAGCCGTGAGCGCGACGCTCGGCGTGCTCCTGGGCGGCGCCCACGGCATCACCCGCCTCGTCCCCGGCGAGCCGCCGCTCGTGGAGCTAGCGGCCGCCGAGCTGGGCGGGGCGCCGATCACCACGCTCGACGCCGCGCCCGCCCCGGCGCGCGCCACAGGGCGACGGAGTGCCCGCGGCGGCGGCGCGCGCGCCGTCGCCGGCTCCGCGGCCGGCGTCTGGGTGCGCGAGGAGAGCGGGCGCTGGGAGCGGCGCCGCGACGGCCTCGTGCGCTGTGTGCGGGTCGCGCCGGACGGGCTGCTGCTGGCGGGGCTGGAACCGGCAGGCGTGATCAGCTCGTCGGACGGCGGCGAGAGCTGGGAGGAGCGCCCGGGCCTCGGCGCCGCGCTGCGGCACGCGACGGGCGTGCGCCGGCCGACAGGCCGCGCGCTCGCGGTGACGGGGCTCTGCTTCGCGGGCGACGGCTGGCTCGCGGGCGTCGACGGCGGCAGCGCGTGGCTCTCCCACGACGGCGGCTGGAGCTGGCTGCGCTCCGCCGACGGCCTGCCCGCCGAGGTGCGCGGCGTCTGGGAGCACCCCGAGCAGCCGGAGCTGGCCTACGCCTCGACGGCGGCCGGCTTCTTCCGCAGCGAGGACGGCGGAGCCAGCTGGGTGCAGTCGCTGGGCGGGCTCGACCGCTCCCTCGCGGGCGCGGCGACCGTGCTGCCGGGAGCGCCAGACGTGCTGCTGCTGGCGGCCGCGCGGCTGCCCCGCGACGGCCGGCCCGGCTCCCCTGCCGCCGTCTTCCGCTCAGCCGACGGCGGCATCGGCTGGCGTCGCGTGGCGCTGGGCAACCGGGACGAGTGGCCGGCGCCGCCCGCGCTGTGCCGGCTGGCGGGGAGCGCGGACACGGCATTCGCGGCGGCGGGCGGCCGCCTCTGGGCCTCCCACGACCGCGGCCGGCGCTGGCTCCCGCTGGCGGAGGGAATGCCCGAGGCGCTCGCGCTCGCCGCGGTGCTGTAGCGGTGCGGGTGGCAGCGCTGCTAGCGGAGCGCGATGCTACGATGCGGGGGCTCGGTGGTTGCCCCGCGCAGGGCGCGCTGTTGCGCGTGCACCCGCGGGAAGATCGCCGAGCGTCCGGTGGCCTGCGCCGCGCCGGAAGATGAATGGCACAGGGAGTCTCGTCGCGCCCCTCGCGCAGAGTGGGCCGAGCAGGAGCGGCAGCCTCACCCAGTGCAGCGGAACGCTGCCAGCCTCACCGGTGCAGCGGAACGCTGCCAGCGGAACGCTGCCTGCCGAAGGGAGATGCCCGCCCATGGCGAGCAGCAACAAGCCACGCGACGAATACGTCGAGGTCAACGGCCTGCGCCTGCACTACCGCGAGTGGGGCGACACCCGCACGCGGCACGCGGTGCTCATGCTTCACGGCTACGCCGAGACGGCCGTCGTCTGGGCCGAGACGGCGCAGGACCTGGCGCGCGAGTACCGCGTGATCGCGCTGGATCTGCGCGGCCACGGCGAGAGCGCGCACGCGCCCGACTTCGACTACACGCGCGCCACGCAGGTCGAAGACCTGGAGGCGTTCGTGGAGGAGCTGGGGCTGCGCGGCCTTACCCTCGTCGGCCACGGGATGGGCGGCGCGAACGCGCTCTGCTACGCCGCGGAGCACGCAGACGCGGTGACGGCGCTGATCGTGATCGAGGCGGCGCCCGAGGTGCTGCGCGACGGGGTCGAGCGGCTGCGCCGCATGGTGGGCAGCGCCGAGGAGTTCGAGAGCCTCGACGAGGCCGTCGAGACGATGCGCCCGCTCTTCCCCTACGCGACCACGGAGCAGCTGGAGCGCCGCGCCCGCGCCGCGCTGACCGAGGGCGAGGGCGGCACCCTGGTCTGGAACTTCGACCCGGCGCTGCGGGACGCCTCGCTGCGGCCGCCCGAGCCTGACCCCGGCCAGCGCCGACTCGCCGACCTCTGGGAGTGCGCGGACCGCATCCAGTGCCCGGTGATGATCGTGCGCGGCGCCGAGACGGACATGCTGACGCCCGAGGCGATCCAGCGGCTGCACCGCCGCATCGTCGGCTCGCGCGTGTCGCTGATCGAGGAGGCCGGCCACCCCGTGCCCACCGACCAGCCCGCGCACCTGGCGCTCAACATCCGCGAGTTCCTGCAAAACCTCGCGACGAACGCGGTATGACCTCGGGGCCGCACGGGCTGCCCCGCGTGGTGATCACCGGCCTGGGGGCCGTCACGCCGATCGGCGCCGACGTCGAGGCCTACTGGGAGGGGCTGCGCAGCGGCCGCAACGGCATCGACCGCGTGCACTGCTTCGACCCCGCGGGCTACCCCGTCCAGATCGCCGCCGAGGCGCTCGACTTCGACCCGGAGCTCTACATGGAGCGGCGCATGGCGCGCCGCACCGGGCGCTTCGCCCAGCTCGCCGCCGGCGCCGCGATGCAGGCGATCGAGGACGCGGGGCTGCTGCGCGACGGTGCCGCCGACCCCGCGGTCCGCGACGACCTGGGCGTGGTCATGGCCACCTCCGGCGACGCCTTCAACATGGGCGACGAGTGGAAGGCGGTGGAGGAGCGCGGCCCCGGGCGCGCCGACCCCTTCATCATCACGCGCATGGGGCAGCACATGGGCGCGGCGCGGGTGGCGCGGCTGCTGGGCGCCCGCGGCCCCAACACCACGATCAACACCGCCTGCGCCTCCGGGACGGACGCGCTGGGGCACGCGCTCTCGCTGCTGCGGCTGGGGCGCGCGCGCGCCGTGCTGGCGGGCGGCGCCGACGCGATTGTGACGCGGCTGGCGCTCGCCTCCATGGGCAGGCTGGGCGCGCTGTCGAAGAACAACGACGACCCGCAGCACGCCTCCCGCCCCTTCGACGCCCGACGCGACGGCTTCGTGCTGGGCGAGGGCGCGGGCGTGCTGCTGCTGGAGACGGAGCAGGCGGCGCAGGAGCGCGGCGCGCGCATCTACGCGGAGCTCGCCGGCGTCGGCTGGTCGTTCGACGCGACGGACGACACGGCGCCCGACGCCGAGGGGCAGTCGCTCGCGATGATCCGCGCGATGGAGGACGCCGGCCTCGGTCCCGCCGAGATCGACTGCATCAACGCCCACGGCACCAGCACTCCGCTCAACGACCGCACCGAGACCGCGGCGATCAAGCTCGCGCTGGGTGAGGAGCGCGCGCGCGCGATCCCCGTCTCCTCCACGAAGTCGATGACGGGCCACCTCGTGGCGGGCGCGGGCGGCATCGAGGCCGTGGCCGCCGTGCTCACGATGGTGCGCGGCTGCATCCCGCCCACGGTGAACTACGAGCAGCCCGACCCCGACTGCGACCTCGACGTGGTGCCGAACGAGGCGCGCCCCGCGCCCGATCTGAGCGCCGTGCTCTCCAACTCCTTCGGCCTCGGCGGCCAGAACGCCAGCGCCGTCTTCCGCCGCTACGCCAGTAGCTAGCGGAGGCCAGCAAGCCGGGGCGAGCGAGCGGAGCTGCGAGCGGCGGCCCGCGTCGCGTGGGGAGCGCGGCGCTCAGCCGAGGTCGATCCCGGGAACGTTCAGCTCGCCCTGCCACTCGGAGGCGCCGATCTCGAAGCGGCAGGGGAGGCGGCCGCCCTCGCGCCCGGCGGCGCCCAGCATCAGCCAGTCGCCCACGAGCCCGTCCACGAGATAGCTGCCCTCGATGCGGGCGGCGCCGGTGTCGTGGTCGATCTCGCAGGTGCCGACGTGCAGCAGCGCGTAGAGCTCGTGCGTCCCGTCGGGGACGGAGCGGTCCTCGAGGGTGAGGTCGCCCTCGATCAGCTCGGTCTCGCCATCGCCCGCGAGTCGCCACGCGAAGCTCGCCGCCAGGAAGAGGCCGCTCGCCTCCCCCTCCAGCGAGAGCTGCACGGTGCCGTCGAGCAGCTCCTGCCGCTCGCTCACCTCGCCGCGGATGCCGCGCGTGCCGCTGACCACCACGGCATCCTAGCGGACGCGCGAGGCGGCGCGGGCCCCCGGCGCGCCCGAGGGTGCGCCCTCGGCGGGGTCGCGTCGGCGCTAGGCGACGCGCTCGTCGCCGAGCGGCGGGCGCGCCGGCGCGGCGGCGTAGCTCACGTAGCCGCACTGCACGCAGGAGATGTAACGGTCGCCGTCGTCCACGACGCGCACCAGGTCACCGGTGCAGCGCGGGCAGGCCTTGGTCCACACGGCCTCGCCGAGCCAGCTCATGGGGGCATCCCTTCGCGCCGCGCCGCGAGTGGGTCGTCTCTCGCGGCACGGGGGGGATGTTCCGGCGGGGTGGTGGAGCGCCGGTTGCGATCGGGTCCGCACGGGGGCGGGGTCGCAACCGGCGCTCCACGCGCCCCTCGCCGGAGGACCGCGACCACAGGGCCGCAGGTCGAGATCCTGCGACTGGGGCCCTGCGATCGGGCGGCCCGGCGAGTCGGGAGGCTAGCTCGCGCGGGCCGCCGGCAGCTCGACGCCGGGTGCGGGGGTCGCGAGCTGCGTGTAGCTGATGTCCCCGCACTGCACGCAGGAGAAGTAGCTCTCGCCGAGGTCCACCACCAGCGTCAGGTCGCCCTCGCAGCGGGTGCAGGCCTTGATTCGCAGCACGTCACACCTCCGTCTGCTCCACGGAGATCATCGACGCGGGCTGTGAGCCCACGGCCTGCTGCCTGTTAGCGGAATGTAATACTCGAGGGGCGGCGACCGTCTCCGCGCGGCCCCCAGACCGCCCCGACGTACCATCGCCGCATGCCGAGCGAGGAGCGGGCCAGCGAGGGCGAGGCGAGCGAGCAGCGCTTCCGCGCCACGCTCTACCGGCTGGGCCCGAACTACTGCGTGGACGTGCCGGCACGGGTCAGCGCCGCCCTCGGTGGCGGGCGCCGCGTCGAGGTGGTGGGGCGCGCCCGGCGGGCCGGCGGGGCCGCGCGCTCGTCTCGCGCCTTCTCCGGCCCGGGGGGCGAGGCGCCGGCCGGCGAGGGGCGCGTGCGCTCGGCGCTGGTGCCGCGCGGCGGCGGGCTGCACCGCCTCTTCGTGGACGGGGCCGCGCGCGCCGCCGCGGGGGTGGGGCCCGGCGACCGCGTGGCGCTCGTGATCGGGCGCGACGCCGAGCCTCGCGAGCCCGCCGTCCCGCCCGAGCTCGCGCGCGCCCTCGACGCCGTGGCGGGCGGCCGCGAGGCGTTCGCGGCGATCCCCGCGGCGAGCCGCGCCTCGATGCTCGCCTTCCTCGTGCAGGCGCGCGGGGCGGAGACGCGCGCCCGCCGCATCGAGCGCATCGTCGAGCACGTGCGCGAGCGCGTGGCGCGGCGGCGGGCCCGCGCACCGGCTCGCCCCGCCACTCGCCCCCAGCGACGGCGCCGCTAGAATGCGGCGGGCCGCGGCGCCACCGGCGCCGGGCGCCAATGCGAGCGGGGCGCCGGTGCGGGCGGGGGGTGCGGCCACGAGCGAGCGGGGGCTGACGCCCGAGCAGCGCGCCGAGGTGGAGGCGCTGCGCGCGCAGCGCCAGGAGACGCTGCGCGCCACCGTCCCCGCCCTCGAGGACGTGCTCTACACGGCGTTCCCGGTCCTCGACCACGGCTTCGTGCGGGTCGTCGACTACATGGGCGACGACTCCGCGATCGTGCAGGCGGCGCGCGTCTCCTACGGCCGCGGCACGCGCCGCGTCTCCGAGGATCGCGGGCTGATCCGCTACCTCATGCGCCACCGCCACACCACGCCCTTCGAGATGTGCGAGCTGAAGCTGCACGTGAAGCTGCCGATCTTCGTCGCGCGGCAGTGGATCCGGCACCGCACCGCGAACGTGAACGAGTACTCGGCGCGCTACTCCATCCTCGATCGCGAGTTCTACGTGCCGGACGAGGAGCAGCTCGCGGCGCAGTCCACAAGCAACCGGCAGGGCCGCGGCGCGTCGCTATCCGCCGAGGAGTCGGCGCGCGTGCTCGGGCTGCTACGCGAGGACGCCGAGCAGGCCTACGACCGCTACGAGGAGCTGCTGAACGAGGCGCCCGACGGCGAGCCGCGCGACCCGGGCCGCTCGGGCCTCGCGCGGGAGCTGGCGCGCATGAGCCTCTCGCTCAACTTCTACACGCAGTGGTACTGGAAGGTGGACCTGCACAACCTGCTGCACTTCCTCTCGCTGCGCGCCGACGCGCACGCGCAGCACGAGATCCGCGTCTACGCCGACACGATCCTCGAGCACGTCGTGAAACCGTGGGTGCCGGCCGCGTACGAGGCGTTCACGGACTACCGCCTCGAGGGCGCGCAGCTCTCGGCGGGCGCGCTCAAGGTCGTGCGCGCGCTGCTCGCGGGCCGCCGCGAAGAAGCCGAGGCGCTGCGCGAGGGCGCGGGCCTCGCCCCCCGCGAGTGGCGCGAGCTGCTCGCGACGCTTCAGCTCGACGGCCCGCCGGACGGCTGAGCCTGCGCGAAGCGTCGACGGCGTGGCCGAGCGCGGCGGCTAGCTCGTCGCGCGCGCCCGGCGCTGACCGCGGGAGCGCTCGCCGACGCCGAGCATCGGGCGCGCCATCAGCACGATGAACGCCGCGATCGCGACGCCGGCGAGGCCCACCGTCGCGGGCGCTCAGCTCGGGCGCGTCCCCGAGGGCGGCGGCAAGCGAATGGCGCCTGGCTTCGCCGAGACGCGCTCCGGGCCGCATTCGCGGCGTTCGCTGGGGCTGGAGTACCTACACGTCGCCGTCGACGACCACAGCCGTTACGCCTACGTCTCCGTCCTGCCCGACGAGCGTGGCGCGAGCTGCGCCGCCTTCCTCGAAGGCGTCGGTCGCCAGCGACATCGGCACCGCGCCCAGCGGCACCAGCGAGAACGTCAGCATGTAGATGCTCATCACGCGCCCGTGGTACGCGGGCTCGGAGGCGCCCAGCACCAGCATGTTGTTGAGCGACATGAACATCATCGAGAAGAGTCCGACGGCGACGAGCAGCGGCAGCGCGACCCAGAAGCCCGGCGACCAGGCGAACGCGGCCAGCGTGGCGCCGAAGCCCACGCCGGCGCCGATCTGCAGCAGCGGCGCACGTGGATAGTCGGCGTAGGCCGCGACAAAGAGCGATCCGGCCAGCGCGCCGACGCCGCCCACGCCGTACATCACGCCCAGCCCCCACGGCTCCACCTCGAACACCACCTCCTGGAAGACGGGGAGCAGCATCTGGTACGGGAAGCCGAGGATCACCGGCACCATGCCGAGGGCGATCAGCCATGCGAGGACGCGGTTGTCGCGGAAGACGTAGCGCAGCCCGACGCCCATCTCGTGCATGACGCTGCCCTGCGCCGCGCGCGCCGCGCGATGCTCGGCGCTACGCTCCGGGTCGGGGATGCGCCAGATCAGCAGCACGACCACCGCGAACGCCGCGAACATCGTCACGTACACCCACTCGGCGCCGCCCACGCCCAGCATCACGCCGGCCAGCGTCGGGCCGAGGACGCGCGTCAGGTTCATCGCCGCGTTGTTGAGCGCGATCGCGTTGCCGAGCTGCTGCCGGCCGACGAGCAGCGGGAGCAGCGCCTGCCGCGTCGGCCCCATGAACGCGAACACCGTGCCCTGGAGGAAGCCCGAGGCGACGAGGTGCCACATCTCCAGCGAGTCGGCGAAGAGCAGCAGCGCGATGACGAGCCCCATGAGCCCTTGCGCGCTCTGCGTGCCCAGCAGCGTGCGGCGCTTGTTGTAGCGGTCGGCCGCGACGCCCCCGACGAGCGCGAGCAGCGCCATCGGCAGCCCCCACGCGACCATCACGATGCCGATCGCGCTGGCCTCGCCCGTGAGCTGAAACGCGAGGTAGCCGCGCGCCACCATGTTCATCTGGTTGCCGAGGAAGGAGGCGAGCATCGAGAGCCACAGCAGCCGGTAGCCGCGCTGCCGCAGCGATCCGAAGGTGCGCTCGCCGAGGCCCGGCTCGGCCGAGGGCGGCGGGGCGCTCACCTCGGGCTGGCGCCGGGTCGTGGTCACGCGCGTCCCTCGGGTGTGGCTGGCTCGCGGCGGGCGGGCGGCCCGCGCCTCGCCGACAGCGCGAACGGCGGCCTCGACGGCCGCCCGCGCGCTCGACTTCCGGGTCGCCTCCAGCCTAGGGCCGAGCTGACCTTCCCGTCAACGTCATGGCGTCGCGGAGGAGTCGGCTGGCCCCTGCTGCTGCTCGCGAGCCCACGCCGAGGCGCGCCTCACTGGTGGGTGCCCGGCCACATCCGATGCAGTTGGCGGTTCTTGCGCACCACCGTGTGCCGCACCATCAGTCCCACGTGCAGAGGCCACACCAGGAGGAACAGGAGGCCACTCAGCATGTGCAGGATCAGCGCCGCGTCCGCGATGGATCCGCTCTCGCCGAGCCCCGGTACTTCGAACAGCCCGAAGAACTCGATCTCCTGCCCGTCCGCACCCGCGAAGAGGTAGCCGCTGATCGGCTTCACAATCATCGCGGTGTAGAGGCCGAGCTCGACCCAGTGCGCGAACCGACGCTCGCCGCCGCTCAGCACCTCGGACCACGGCGGCAGCGGGGTGGTCAGCCTCCACCACACCCGAACGGCGATGAGCAGCAGCACCACGAGGCCGAAGGAGCGGTGCAGGTCGAACAGCGCATCCTTCGAGCCGCCGAGAACCGAGTCGCCTTCAGCCATCCCGGTCATCGCGAACCCGAGGACGAACTGCACCGTGAAGAGCACGAAGATGCTCCAGTGGAGTGTCTTCGTGATGCTGCCGTACCCTGCAGACGAGTTCGTGAGTTGCATGTGGCGCTCCCAGCCAGCTTGGTGCAGACTGCCGCTCCGACGATGTACAGGGCCGTAATATAACGCTGTTGCACGATCTGTGGGGGCCTTGATGCCACGCGCGGTCGATCCCGAGGCGCGCCTGCACGAGATCGCCGCGGCGACCCTCGCGGTCGCGAAGCGCGACGGCGTCGAGGGCATCACTTTCCGCAGCGTCGCCGCTGAGCTCGGTGCCTCCACCACCGCTGTCACGCACTACGTCGGATCCCGCGCCGCGCTGATCCGCCTGCTCTTCGACCACCTCTTCGGCGGCTTTCGCCGCTACGCGGACGCCGTTCTGGGCTCGCTGCGACCGGAGCTCGGCCTGCACGCGCTCGCTGAGGGCGCGCTGCCACTCCGCGACGACACGCGGCTGGCGGCCCGCCTGTTCCTCGGCGTGCTCGCCGACGACGAGCTGCGCACCGAGCTGACCGAGGTGCTGCGCGACTACGATGGCTGGCAGCGCACCTGGATCCGCCGCTTCCTCGAGCCGCTCGATGTCATGCTGTCCACCGAGCGCGCGGTCGACCTCATCGTCGCGACGCTGGACGGCGTGACCCTCGCCGCCATCGACGAGCCCGAGGCGTGGCCGGCCGAGCGTCAGCGCACCGTGATCGCCGATCTGTTCGCCTCGCTCGGGATCCCGTCCCGGGATAGCTCGGACGGCTAACGGGGAGCCGACGGCGAGCGCCGGGGAGCGCTCCCCAGGTCGCCGTTGACGCGCCGCGGAACCGCCAACAGAATGGGCCGGCGCTCGGCCCCCGCCTCAGACGCGGCTCGGCAGTCGGCTGGCGCCGCTCGGGGGAGGCGCGCGTGAGCCAGGGGAGCGACGCCGAGGCGCGGAGGCGCGGCCATGGCCGCGCGGCACGGCCGTGAGCGGGCCCCTGGACGACGTGCGCGTGCTGGACGCCAGCGGGGCGATCGGCCACTACGCCGGCCGCCTGCTCGCCGACCTCGGCGCCGACGTGATCAAGGTGGAGCCGCCCGAGGGCGATCCGGCCCGCCTCTACGCGCCGCTGCTCCCCGGCGTCGAGGCGCCCGAGAGCGGGCTGCAGTACCTGCTGCTCAACGCGAACAAGCGCGGCGTCGCGCTCGACCTGGGGCACGAGCGCGGGCGCGACGCGCTGCTGCGCCTCGTCGCCGGCGCCGACGTGCTGCTGGAGTCGTGGCGGCCCGAGGAGGCGCGCTCGCTGCACCTCACCGACGCCGAGCTGCGCGAGGCGAACCCCGCGCTGATCCACACCTCGATCACCGGCTTTGGGCTCACGGGGCCGCACGCCGAGTGGGCCTACGCGGACATCGTGGGCGTGGCGACCTCGGGGGTGATGAACCTCGCGGGCTTCCCGGGCGCGCCGCCCGAGAGCCTGCCCGACCACCAGGGCTACCACTGCGCCTCGCTCGACGCGGCCGCCGGGACGCTAACGGCGCTGCTGCACCGCGACTCGGGCGGCCCCGGCCAGCTCGTCGAGGTGTCGATGCAGGAGGCGCTCTCCATCGCGCAGGAGACGGCGATGCAGAACTACGACATCCGCGAGTTCGTCTCGCAGCGCCTCGGCGAGGCGAGCCAGGTGAACCCGATGAACCTGCCGGGCTTCGGCCTCTACGAGTGCCAGGAGGGGATGGTCTACATCATGACCACGGGCACCGCGGGAGCGGGCTTCGCGGGCCTCGTCGAGATGATGGACGAGCACGGGCAGGCCGGCGACCTGAAGCAGGAGCCGGCCTGGAGCTTCATCCAGACGCAGATGGACGGCGCCAACCTGCGCCGGCTGCTGACCGAGGACGAGAGCCGCGACGAGACGCAGCGCTTCCTCGACCACCTGGAGGAGCTGGTGACGGCGTTCATGGCCGCGCACCCCGCCGCCTTCATCTACGAGGAGGGGCAGAAGCGCCGCGTGCTGGTGGGGTTGATCGCCACGCCCGCGGACATCTCGAGCGACCCACACCTCGCCGATCGCGACTGGTTCCTCGAAGTGGAGGACGCGGGCCGCGGCAGGACGCTACGCTACCCCGGCTTCCCCTTCCGCCTGCACGGGACGCCGCCCACGCTGCGGCGCCCGGCGCCGCTGCTGGGCCAGCACACCGCCGAGGTGCTGGCCGAGGCGGGGCTCCCCGCCGAGGAGATCGCGGCGCTGGAGGCGACGGCATGACGCAGGAGCGAACGACCGCGGGCCCGCTGGGCGGGGTGAAGGTGCTGGACGTCTCGTGGTTCGGCGCGGGGCCGATCGCGGGGCGCGCGCTGGCCTCGGCGGGCGCCGACGTGATCAAGGTGGAGACGGTCAAGCGCATCGACGGGCTGCGCGCGATGGCGCCGCGCCCGCGCGGCGCGCGCGGCTACAACCTCTCCGGCTACTTCAACAACTACAACGCCGACAAGCGCTCGGTGACGATCGACCTGACCACCGAGCGCGGCCACGAGCTGGGCCTCTCGCTGGTGCGCTGGGCCGACGTGCTGCTGACCAACATGACGAACCGCGCGGTGCGCCAGGTGGGGCTGGACTGGGAGGTCGTCTCGCGCGAGAACCCGCGCCTGGTCGCCGCCTACATGCCGATGATGGGCACCACCGGGCCCTACAGGGACTTCCAGGGCTTCGGCGCGATGCTGACCGCGATCTGCGGGATGAACTACCTCGCGGGCTTCGCAGAGAACCGGCCCGTCGGGGTCGGCACCAACTACCCGGACTACGTCGTGAACCCGATCCACGCCTACATCGCGATGCTCGCCGTGCTGCGCCACGCGCGGAAGACCGGCGAAGGCCAGATGATCGATGTCTCGCAGTACGAGTCCTCGGTGGCCGCGATGTCGCTGCCGCTCTTCGCGCACGACAACGGCGGCGGCGAGTACGTGCGCGCGGGCAACCGCGTGCCCTACGCGGCGCCCCATGGCGCCTACCGCGTGCAGGACACGGAGCAGCGCCCGGACCGCTGGGTGGCGCTGGCCTGCCTCAGCGAGGCGCAGTGGCAGGCGTTCGCGTGCGAGGTCTGCGGCTACCCCGAGTGGGGGGACGACCCGCGCTTCCGCACGCTCGCCGACCGCCTCGCGAACCAGGACGACCTCGACCGCCTCATCGCGGGCTGGGCCGTCGAGCAGGACGGCGACGAGCTGATGCAGCGTCTGCAGCGCGACGGCATCCCCTCGGGCCTGGTGCAGAACGCGCCCGAGATGCTGGCGGACGAGCACCTGGAGGAGCGCGGCTACTTCGCGCGGCTGGAGCACGCCGAGGCGGGGCTGCGCGTCTACGACGGCCCCGGCTGGCGGATGTCGGAGAGCCCGGTCTCGCTGCGCCGCGCGGCGCCGATGCTGGGCGAGCACACCTTCGAGGTGGCGCAGGATCTGCTGGGGCTCTCGCCCGACGAGATCGCCAACCTCGTCGCCGAGGGCGTGCTGCAGTAGCGACGGACGTAGCGAGCGGGGACGCGATGCGACGGGGCTCGGGCGGCGACGCGGCAGCGGAGGGCGGCGTGGGGCCGCTGCCGCCGCGGCTCGCCGAGGAGGGCGCCAACTGGATCGCGGAGCAGGTCTCCGAGGAGCTGGGCGGCTTCGTCCCCGCCGAGCTGGTGGACCTGATGATGGAGCTGGAGCACGCGGTCCGCGCCGATCTCGGCGACCGCGACATGGATCACGCCTCGATGTCGCTCCACCTAGTCGAGCGCTTCGAGGCCGAGGGCGTGCCGATCAAGACCGGCGCGCTCACCCGTGAGGTGCTGCTGGAGCTGCTCCACTGGGAGGACGAGTTCCTCGCGCTCGCGGGCTACCCCCGCCAGGTCCGCCCCTCCGCGCCTGGCCGCTAGGCACCAGCGTTCCGCTGGCAGCGTTCCGCTGGACTCGAGGGTGCTGCCGCCGCTGGCGAGAGCGCGAGCGGCATCGGCGCCGGCCTCCGCGGGCTCGCGTGCCAGAGCTGCGCCGCCTGCACGCGAGCCCGCCGGCCGCGACGCCCTGGCCGCAGCCCGCCGTCTCGCCAGTGGCGGAAGCCACTAGGATGCAATGGAACATTGCCGGAGGCGGCGCACGTTCTCCAGATCGGGGCCGTCGGCCTTGCCGCCGCCCTCGGGCGGGATGCCCGGCACCTCGAGGATGAACGCGCGACCCTCGAAGGCGGGGTGCGCGAGGATGCGGCGGAAGCCCTCCGTGCCGATGTGGCCGTCGCCGATGTTCTCGTGGCGGTCGCGGCCGCTGCCCAGCTCCATCAGCGCGTCGTTGGCGTGCACCACGGCGAGGCGGTCCAGGCCGACCTCGCGATCGAGCTCCTCCATCGCGCTGGCGAGGCCCTCCTCCTGCGCGATGTCGTAGCCGGCCGCGAACGCGTGGCAGGTGTCGAAGCAGACCGCGAGCCGCGGCGAGCCGACGGCGCGCAGCAGCTCGCCCAGCTCGCCGAAGCGCGCGCCGATGGTCCCGCCCTGCCCCGCGGTGTTCTCCAGCGCCAGCAGCGGCTCCACCGGCGCCTCGTCGAGGATGCGCGTCAGCGCGCCCGTCACCTGCTCGGCGACCGCCTCGAAGCCGCGGCCGCGGTGGGAGCCAGTGTGCAGCACCACCCCCTGCGCGCCAATCGCCTCGGTCACGCGCAGCGCGTTCACCACCGAGCCGACCGACTTCTCCAGCTGATCCGGGTCCTCCGCCGCGAGGTTCGCGAGGTAGATGTTGTGCACCCACACCTGCGCGATGCCGTGCTGCTCGCGCAGCTCGCTGAAGCGCGCGATCGCCTCGGGCTTGTGGTTGGTGGGGCGCCACGTCTGCGGCGCGCTGGGGAATATCTGCAGCGACTCCGCCTCGATGGCGACGCCTCGCTCGATCGCGGTGAAGATGCCGCCCGAGCTGGACACGTGCGCGCCGATGCTGACCTGCGCCACCGCCCGCCTCTCTTCGCGACGCGCATCCTACCAGCGCTCCACTCAGGCGGCGGGCGCGACCTTCGGCGGCGGCGCGGGCGTGTCGATAAACACGGCATGGCGCCGCCCCGAGCGGGCGCCCGCGCGCGACGAGGATCGGGGCCCGCCGTGGATGTGATGCGACGCGGCAGCACCGGCCGAGCCGGCAGCGCGCTGGTGGTGCTGGACGACTACCGCGCGGCCCTCGTGACCACGCTGCTGCTGCAGGAGCTGGACTTCGCCGTCGACGTCGCCGTTGACGAGGACGCCGTGCTGACCTGGGTCGGGCAGGCGCGCTACGACCTGCTGCTCTGCGGCGCGGGGCCCGACCGCCGCCCCGAGGCGCTGGCGATGCGGCTGCGCCGCGCGACGCCCGGCGCGCGCATCGTGATGCTGGCGCCCGAGGGCGTGACGCCGGCCGATCTGCGGCCGCTCGGCATCAAGGTGCTCTACCCGCCGATCACGGTCAACCTGCTCATGGACCGCCTCTGGCACGCCGCCGCCTAGCGCGCCGCGCTTCCCCGCGCTGCGCCGACCTCGACGTCCCGCGGGCGGCGATTCTTGCTGGCGGCGGGGGCCGATGCTAGCCTGAGCGCGAGCCGACGGGGCGGCCGATCGCGCCATCGCAGGGGGGCTCGTGGCCTACACGATCATCGAGACCTGCATCGGCTGCACGGCGTGCACGAAGAAGTGTCCCGTCGAGGCGATCACGGGGCTCCGCGACGAGCTCCACATCATCGACCCCGAGCTCTGCATCGACTGCGGCGCCTGCGGCGCCGTCTGCCCGCCCGAGTCCATCCTGGACGAGGTCGGCGACATCTGCCGCACCTTCCCGCGCAAGGAGCTCCCGCTCGCGAAGGTGGTGGAGGAGAACTGCATCGGCTCGGGCTGCGAGCTGTGCATCAACATCTGCCCCTTCGACGCGCTCTCGCTCACGGACGCGCCCAACAGCCACGACTTCTACGGCGTCGCTGTGGTGGACGCGAAGAAGTGCGTCGGCTGCCGCCTCTGCGAGGAGGCCTGCGGCTGGGCCGCGATCTACATCGACCCGCCGCGCGAGATGCTGAAGAAGGCGATCTACCCCATGGAGGTGCTCACCCCCAAGAAGGGGAAGGGCATCGCCCGCGCCCGCGAGCGCCAGCCCACGAGCTAGGCCCCGCCGCTAGCCCCGGCCTCGATCGCCCCGCGCGCGATCCCCCGCCCTCGATCCCTCCGCGCTCGATCCCCCGCCCTCGATCGCGACGCCCGCCCCCGGCCCGCGGCGTTGGCGCGCTGTGGGCAGCGCCGTGGACAGCCGACGCCCCCCGCGAGCCGCGCCTGCTAGCGTGCCGCCATGACCACGAACGGGCGCGGCGCACCCCGCGATCTCGACGCGCCGCAACGCGACGAGGGCGGCGACGAGCGCAGCGGCGACGGCGATGGCGGGGGCGAGGGCGACGAGCTGACGCTGCGCGTCGTGCGGCTGCGCCCCGGCGCCCGCATCCCTGAGCGCCAGAGCGCGCTCGCCTCGGGCTTCGACCTGCACGCGTGCCTCGACGGCGGCGAGCTGCAGCTCGGCGGCATGCCGACGCGGGTGCCGACGGGCCTCGCGATCGCGGCGCCGCCCAGCACCGACGTGCAGGTGCGCGGTCGCTCGGGGCTCTCGCTGCGCGGGGTGATGGCGGGCCTCGGCACGCTCGACGCGGACTACCGCGGCGAGCTCTTCGTCACGATGTACTGCCTGCCCGGCGTCGAGGGCCACGTGGTGCGCGACGGCGACCGCGTCGCGCAGCTCATCGTGACGCGCCTCCCGCCGGTGCGCTGGGCCGAGGTCGCCGAGCTCGATGCGACCGCCCGCGGCGCGGGCGGCCACGGCTCGACCGGCAGCTAGGTGTAGTTCCCACGTAGGTTGTTGACAGGATGAGGGGCCTCGCCCGCTGCTGTGTGTGACAGCACGGCAGTAGCGAGGAGAGGACACCCTCATGGCCCATTGTAACGCGCGGCTGACGCCGCTGACCCGACTCGAGCTCGTGCGGGAAGTGGACGCCGGCTGGCCCCAGGCTGAGGTCGCTCGCCACTTCCGCGTCTCCCGCCACACCGTTGCCAAGTGGCTGGGGCGCTTCCGGACGGAGGGAGCGGCAGGGCTCGAGGACCGCAGCTCCGCCCCGCGCGCGCATCCCCGGCGCACGCCGCCCGAGCTGGAGCGACGCATCTGCGCCGTGCGACGCACGCAGGGATTCGGGCCGCATCGCATCCAGTGGGCGCTCGGGGTCGCCCGCTCCACGGTCTACGCCGTGCTGCGGCGCCGCGGCCTCAACCGGCTCGACCGCCTGCACCGCGTCACCCGGGAGCCGGTCCGCTACGAGCACGACGCCCCCGGCGACCTGCTGCATCTCGACGTGAAGAAGCTCGGGCGCGTCCCCGAGGGCGGCGGCAAGCGGATGGCGCCTGGCTTCGCCGAGACGCGCTCCGGGCCGCATTCGCGGCGTTCGCTGGGGCTGGAGTACCTACACGTCGCCGTCGACGACCACAGCCGTTACGCCTACGTCTCCGTCCTGCCCGACGAGCGTGGCGCGAGCTGCGCCGCCTTCCTCGAGCAGGCGCTCGCGGCCTTCCGCCGGCGTGGCGTGCGCGTGCGCCGGGTCCTGACCGACAACGCGAAGGCCTACACCGTCGCCCGCAGCTTCCACGGCGCCGCCGCTGCCGCAGACGTGCGGCTGTCGCACACACGGCCCTACCGCCCGCAGACGAACGGCAAAGCCGAGCGTTTCATCCAGATCCTGCAGAACGAGTGGACCTACGCCCGCCCCTACCGCTCCAACGCCGAGCGGCTGCGCCAGCTCCCACGCTGGCTCTACCGCTACAATCACCGCCGACCGCACGGCCGCGTCGGCGGGGCCGTCCCCGCCTCCCGCCTGTGAACAACCTTCCTGGGTAGTACAGCTAGACGCGAGGGCGCCTCTCCGCGTCGAGGCTGGTGCCGGGCCGCCTCACCCCCGTCGCGACGCCGACGCGACGCCGATCCGCGGGCGATAGCGTCGGGGCCGACACGCAACGCGCCCGCGCTCGCGTCCCCGACCCGAGCGCCCCGCCGCCCCCGGCCCCGCCGAGCCCTCTCGCAAGCATCGACGGCCGCCCTGATACCCGTCCTCTGCCCCCCTCGAGAAAGAACGAGAGCGGGCCTTGCGGCCCGCTCTCTAACCAACATCTGCCGTGCGGCGGGGGTTGTTGGATTCGGCAGATGCTAGTGTCTGTGGGTGCCGGAACGCGCGCAACCCTCAGGCGCGCTCCGGGCCGCGGTCAGGCGGCGGCGGCGACCTCCTCCTCCTCGGGGGCGAAGACGTAGTGGTAGGCGAGAGCCGCCACCACGGCGCCGATCACCGGGCCGATCCAGTAGACGAGGTGATCGTCCCAGGAGAGCTGCACCAGCGCCGGCCCGAGGGCCCGCGCCGGGTTCATGGCGGCGCCGGTCAGCGGGCCGCCGAGGAAGATGTCGACCGTGATCGTGAGGCCGATCGCAATGCCGCCAAGCTTCGGGCCGCGCCCGTCGATGGCCGTGCCGAAGACCACGAGCATCAGGAAGAACGTCATCACCGCCTCGAGGCCCACGCCCTGCGCGAACGTCGTCTCGGCGCCCAGCGCGGGGACGCCGAGGTTCGCCGCCTCGAGCTGTACCTCGGGAAAGAGCACGAGCAGCGACCAGGCGGCGACGGTGGCGCCGGCGATCTGCGCGAGCACGTAGGCGCCCGCGTGCATCGTGTCCAGGCGCCGCGTCACCCACAGGCCCGCCGTGAGCGCGGGGTTGAAGAGCCCGCCGGAGATGTGCCCGAGCGACGAGACCATCACCGCGATGACGAGGCCGTGCGCCAGCGCAATGACAACGATACCGGCGGTGTTGCTGGAGAAGAGGATGATCGATCCGGCGCCCGCGAAGATCAGCGCGTAGGTGCCGATGAACTCGGCGAGCAGCTTGCGCGGGTCCACGGCCAGGATGTCCATCGCCGCCGCTCTCCGCCCGGCATCGCCCCCGACGGGGGCCACCGGTGGCCGGGATGTAATCACGGATCCGCGTAGAAGTCAACACGCCTTCACAGTTCTTTTCCCCACACTATCCACAGCGCCCCTCGCTGCTCCTGAGCGGAGAGGGTCGTACGCTCGATCGGATGAGCGGAAGCGACCGAGACACGACGATCCCGAGCGGCGACGCGGAGCGAGGCCGCGGGGCGGTGCCTCGCCGGCGCCGGCGCGTCGCGATGCTGGCCGCCGCGGCGATGGCGCTGGCGCTGCTAGCGGCGGCCTGCGGCGACGCGGGCGAAGTCTCGATCGTCGCGCTCACGCCCACCGCCACGCCGACCGCCGCAGACGCGCCCGCGCCGCCCGTCGGCGGCACGGGCAGCGCGATCGGGGGCGGCGACGCCGCCCCCGCCACGCCCACGCCGCCCCCGATCGCGCTGCCGGCGCCGCCGGAGAGCCCGCTCGCGGGGGCGCAGCTGGTCGCGGGCTGGCTGGCCGGCGGCGCGCCCGACATCGAGGGCTGCCTGCCGGCGCTCGTCGAGGCGTGGGGCTTCGCCGCGACCGAGGGCCCGCGCTGCGTCGAGCTCGACCTCGACACCGACGGCTCGCTGGAGCTGGCGCTGGCGGTGACGCTGCCCCCGGCCGCGGGCGTGCTGCCGCCAGGCGACGTCTGGATCTTCGACGATGCGGGCGGGGGGCGGCGCTTCCTCGGCTCGGCGCGCGCGCTCGCCAACGACGTGCTCGAGGGCGTCGCGATCGCCGAGGTGGGCGACCTCACGGGCGACGATCACCCCGAGCTGCTGGTGACCGCCGAGAGCTGCGGCGCCAGCACCTGCCTGACGCGGGTGCTGATCGCCTCGGGGCACCGCGGGCGGCTGGAGGACCTCGCGCCGGCGGGGCTGGAGATCGCCTCGCTGGAGTCGCTGCTGGTCGACGACGCCAGCGGCGACGGGCTGCCCGACCTGCTGCTGCGCGGCGGCACCATCGCCAGCGTGGGCGCGGGGCCGCAGCGCGCCTCCGAGCTGCGACTGTCGTGGGGCGGCATCGGCTTCTTCGAGGAGGAGCTGCCCGACCCGCCGGGCTACCTGGTGCAGCTGATCGCCGACGCCGACGCCCGCCTCCTGGCCGGCTCCTTCGAGGCGGCGGGCGCGCTCTACCTCGAGGCCGCGAGCGATCTCGACCTCGCCGACTGGAAGGCGGAGCTGGGGCAGGCGCCGGGGCGGCCGGAGCTGCAGGCGTACGCGCTCTTCCGCGCGGGGCTCGCGTCGCTGCGCGCGGGCGATACGCCGGGGGCGCTGGCGCTGCTGGGCCGAGCGTTCTCCGAGCACACGACGACGCTCCACGGCGGCGCGGCCGCGCTCTACAGCGCGGAGCTGCAGCAGGGCCGGCCGCTGCCGGCGGCGTGCAACTCGGTGGAGGCGTTCGTGCAGACGCGCGCCGCCGACTACGCGGCGATCTGGGACTACGGCTACGCGAACCCGGAGCACACGATCGAGGCGCTCTGCCGCTAGTCCGCCAGTCGAGGGCTCTCCCGCTCGTCGAGGGCCCGGCGCTCGTCGCCGGCCCCGGCGCTAGCGGCGCACGCCCACCCCGCCGCGGCTCGGGTAGCTCGCCAGCGCGACCGCCGCCGCCGAGGCCAGGAACAGCACCGCGAACATCGTGAACGGCGCGGCGTAGGAGCCCGTGCGGTCGAACCAGATCCCCGCCACCAGCGGGCCGGCAGCGTTCATCCCCAGCTGCACCGGCTGGAACGCGCCGCGGATCAGCCCCAGCGAGCGGCGGCCGTAGTAGTCCGCGTAGATCGCCTGCACCATCGTGAAGTTCGAGCCGAAGAAGAAGCCGTAGACCGTCGCATAGATCAGCGCCTCGGAGATGGTCTCGGCGTTGACGAGGAGCAGCACGCCGCCCGCCATCCCCAGCAACGAGAGCACCATCGTCCAGCGCATGCGCAGCCGCGCCGAGAGCAGCCCGCCGACGAGGCCTCCCAGCGCCCCCACAGTGGAAAAAACCGAGACGACCAGCGCCGCCTGCGTGCGCGGCAGCCCCTGGTCCTCCAGGTGCGGGATCTGGTGGAAGTTCACCGAGCCCTGCGCGAACATCGCGATGGCCAGCGCGATCCCGATCAGCCAGAACGCGCGCGTCCGCAGCGCCTGCCGCAGCGTGTAGTCGAAGGCGAGGTCGTGCTCCGCCGCCGCCTCGGCGCGGTCCTCGCTCGCCTCGCCCTGCGCGTCGCCACCCGGGTCGCGGACGGGGGCGGCGTCGCCGTCGGGCCGCAGCCCCATGTCCTCGGGCCGCCGGCGGATCAGCAGCAGCGACGGCAGCACGCCGATGGCGGCGGCGACTCCCGCGAGCGCCAGCCAGCCTATGCGCCACGAGCCCGTCGCGCCGATGACGACGGCGACCATCAGCGGCAGCGCGGCCATCCCGGCGCGCGAGCCCGCCGCCACCAGCCCCACGGCCAGCCCGCGGCGTCGCACGAACCAGTTGGAGACGGCGACGTAGGCCGCGCTCGCGACCAGCGCGAACGAGACCGCGCGGCCCGTGGAGTAGAGGGCGTAGAGCTGCCACAGCTCGCTCATCCCGGCGAGCAGCAGCAGGCAGACCACCATCGTGGCGGCGCCGCCCGCGATCACCCAGCGCCCGCCCCAGCGATCGACGGCCCAGCCGGCCACGGGCCCCGCCAGGCCCGCGATCACGCTGCCGATGGTGATGGCGAGCGCCAGCTCGCCGCGCGTCCAGCCGAACTCGGCGTGCAGCTCCGAGACGAAGACGCCCAGGATCGGGTTGAAGAAGACGACCGCCGTGAAAGCGGAGGCGGTGCCGGCGCCGAGGACGATCCAGCCGTAGAAGAGCCCGCCGGGGGCGCGCGCCGTCTCCGTCGAAGTGCCGAGCAGCCGGCGCTCCTCTCGCGCATCCCGCGCCCGCCGCGCGAACGCAGGTCCGCGACGCGGCTGGCGCGCGCCGAAGCGGGCGGGCGGGCCGCGCGGGCGGCCACACGGGCGGGACGCGCCAGTCTAGCGCGCGCGGCGTTGACCGGCCGGGGGGCCTCGCCTACTGTGCGGCCGGCCCGGCGCGAGCGCCCGACCACGACCCCGGATGGAGCCCCCACGATGCTGCGAAGGCTGCGCTCACTCCTGCTGATCGCGCTCGGGGCGGTAGCCGGCGCGCTGGCCGGGCGGCTCGCCGCCGAGCTGCGCCGCCGCGCCGAGGCCGGCGAGGAGCTCGGCGGCGCGCTCGAAGCGGTCTCGCTCAACCCGCGCACGCTCTCCCCGCGCGAGCTGGTGCCCGGAGTGGTCGCCGCGATGCGCGTGCGCGACGTGCCGTGGTCCTACCTGCACGTGCCGTCGTGGCTGGCGGCGCTGTCGGTCAACTTCGGCGCGGCGGCGCTCGCCCGCGAGCTGGAGCAGCTCGGCGAGCTGACGCGCGGCGGCGGCTGGGGCGGCCGCTCGTGGGAGCCCGGCGGCTGGGACGGCGACGAGGCCGCCGAGCCGCGCGTCGAGGTGCGCGACGCGCACGCCGCCCCCGGGTCACCGCCGTTCAGCGAGCCCACGCCGCCCGCTTCGTCGGCTCCGCCGGCGCCCGCGTCCTCGACGCCGCCGCCCGCGTCCTCGGCTCCGCCGGCACCCGCGTCCTCGACGCCGCCGCCGCCCGCGTCCTCAGCTCCGCCGCCACCCGCGTCCTCGACGCCGCTGCCACCCGCGTCCTCGACGCCGCTGCCACCCGCGTCCTCGACGCCGCTGCCACCCGCGTCCTCGACGCCGCCGGCCGTCAGCGCGGGCTGAGCGCCGGCGCCCGGTGGCCGAGGAGCCGGCCCCGCGCGAGCTGACGCTGGCCGAGGCCCGCGCGGCGTTGCCGGCGGCACGCGCCGGGCTCGAGCGGCTGCAGGCGCTGCAGGGGCAGCTGCGCGAGCTGCGCGCCGAGCTCGGCGCGCTGGCGGGCAGCCACCGCGGCAACGGCGTCCCGCGCGAGCAGCGGCTGCGCGAGCTGCGCCGCGAGCAGGCAACGCACGCCGCCCTCGCCGCGAGCGCGCTCGACGCCGTGCGCGCGACCGGCGCCGAGCTGCGCGCCATCGATCCGGGCCTGCTCGACTTCCCGGCGCGCGTCGAGGGGCAGCCCGCCTACTGGTGCTGGCGCGACGGCGAGGCCGAGCTCGGCTGGTGGCACACGCGCGATGCGGGCTTCGCGGGCCGCCGCCGGATCGCCGGCTGAGCCACCTGTGGGGAGCTATCGCGCGAGGCCGAGCGGGCCCGCGCAGCGATGGATGTTGTCGCGGGGGGTGACGCGTCCGTATGATCGTTGGCGCGGGAGGCCTGCGTGACCCTGGCCATCATCCTCGTAGTCGCCTATCTGCTGGGTTCTTTCCCCACGTCCTACGTCGTCGTGCACCGCATGACGGGGCGCGACATCCGCCATCTCGGCTCGGGCAACCCTGGCACGATGAACGTCCTCGACTCGGTCGGCGCGCGCGCGGCGCTGCTCGTGGGCGGCGCCGACATCGCGAAGGGCGCGGCCGCCGTCAGCCTCGCCTACCTCGCGGGCGTGGGTGACGTGGGCGCGGTGGCGGCGGGCTTCGCCGCGGTCGCCGGCCACGACTTCTCGCTCTTCCTCCGCTTCGACGGCGGCAACGGCACGGCGCCGGCCACGGGCGCGCTCTACGCGCTCGCCCCGCTGGCGGGGCTGCTCGCGACGGCGGGGGCCGTGGGCGTCTACCTGCTGCTGCGCTCGCGACGGCCCGCCGGGATGGCGGGGCTGCTGATGCTCGCGCCGCTCGCCTACACGCTCGACGAGCCGACCGCGCGCGTGGCCGGGGCGGTGCTGCTGGTGGTCGTGACGATGGTGAAGATCGGGCTCGCCGAGGGCTTCTCGCTCGCCCGGCCGCCGCAGGGGAGCCGCGCCCCGTGAGCGGCGCCCAATGAGCGGCGCACCGTCGAGCGCAGCCGCGAGCGCCTTCGCGGCGACCCGCGAGGCTTTCGCGCTGGCGGTGCAGGGGCCGCCGGCCGAGGTCCCGCTCGCGCGCTCCGCGCTGCTCATCGCGCGGGCGGAGCGCCCCGCCCTCGACGTCGACGCCGCCGAGCAGCGCATCGAGGCGATCGCGGAGGAGGCGCGGCGCCGGCTGAGCGCCACCGCGGGCGATGCGCTCCCCGGCCGCGCGGCACCGCTCCACGAGCTGCTCTTCGATGAGCTCGGCTTCCAGGGCGACGAGGAGCGCTACGGCTCGCTGCCGACGCTGCTGCTCGGGGACGTGCTCGACAGCCGGCGCGGGATGCCGATCACGCTCGCGCTGCTCTACGTCGAACTCTGCCGCCGCGCCGGGCTGCCCGCCGACGTGATCGGCCTCCCCGGCCACGTCATCGCGCGCCTCGGCGAGCCGCCCGGCCCCGCCGACGCCCCGACGAGCGACGAGGACGCCACGAAGCCCTCGGGCCCGCCCGTCGACTCGCGCCAGCCCCGGCGTCTCCTCGGGCAGGGCGGCAGCCCCCCAGGTCGAGCGGAACGCTCGCGGCGGCAGCCCCTCGGGTCCAGCGGAACGCCGGCGCTGGCGCCGGTGCTGGTGGATGTCTTCGCGGGCGGCCGGCTGCTGTCGCGGGACGACTGCCGCGCCATCGTGCGGCGCATCTACGGCGGGCGCGCCGCGCTGCCGCCGCACGCGCTGGCGGCGATCACGCCGCGGCAGACGCTGCAGCGGATGCTCGTGAACCTGCGGGGGCGCGCGCTGGAGGAGGGCGACGAGGAGCGCGCCGGCCGCGCCACGGAGCTGCTGCTGGCGCTGTTCCCGTGGGATCTGGACGGGATGCGCGACCGCGGGTTGCTCCATGAGCGCCTCGGCCGCTACGCCGAGGCGATCCCGGATCTGGAGCGCTACGTGCGCCACCGCCCCACGGCCCCCGATGCCCGCGCCGTCGCCGAGGCCCTCCACACCGCCCGCTCCCACCAGCGTTCCGCTGGACTCGAGGGGCTGCCGCCGCCACTGAGGGGGCTCGGGGGCTGAGGCGGAGCGAGCGGCGGCGCCGAGGGCTTCGATCCGTTCGCTCGGAGGAGCGAGAGGTCGAGCGGAACGCTCGCGCGCTCGCCCTCTGCGCCGCCGCTCGGCCCGCCCGAGCCACCAGCCCCGTCGATGGCGGCGGCAGTCCCTCGGGTCCAGCGGAACGCTCGCGCGCTCGCCCTCCGCGCCGCCGCTCGGCCCGCCTGCGACACCCGGCCCCCGTCGATGGCGGCGGCAGCCCCTCGAGTCCAGCGGAACGCTGGCGGCAGCCTCATTGGTCAAGCGGAACGCTTGTTGCTAGCATCGAGGGGACGGTGTTCGCGGGCGTCGAGGCCGGGCGCGGCGCGGTCCGCGCGAGGGGTGCACATGCTGGGCAGCGAGCCGCGCGACGCCACCGCTCGAGCCAACGGGAGCCACCTCGCCAACGGCAGCCAGCTGGCGACCGTCCAGCCGCTGCACCAGGTGCAGGCGCCGCAGAGCGCGTTCCTGGCGGTGGGCGAGACGCTGGAGTACACCACCAGCCACCCGCTCGAGTTCCTCGACATCACGCAGGACATCGACGGCGTGCTCCAGCGGTCCGGCGTCGCCTTCGGGCAGGTCGCCGTCTACTCCGCCCACACCACCGCGGCCATCGTCGTGAACGAGCACGAGCCGCTGCTGCTCGCCGACATGGCGCGCGTGCTCTCGCGCACGGCGCCGGCCGGCGACTACTACGCGCACAACGACTTCTCCATCCGCACCGTCAACATGAACGATGAGGAGTGCGCCAACGGCCACTCGCACTGCCAGCAGCTCTTCCTGGGCGCCAGCGAGACGATTCCGGTGCACGACGGCGAGCTGCGCGTGGGGCGCTACCAGCGCATCTTCCTCGTGGAGCTCGACCACGCCAGGCGGCGCAGCGTCTTCGTGCAGGCGCTGGGGCTCGGCGAGCAGCGCTAGCGCTTCGGGCGGCCCGAGCGCGCGCGCCGACGATGCCGGCCTCCCGCATCCTCCACGGCGCCGGCAACCTCCGCGACCTGCTCCATCTCGCCGGCCACCCCGCGGTCGACGCCATCGAGGCCGATGTCTGGGTGCGTGGCCACGACCTCGTCGCGCACCACGATCGCCCGCTCGGCTGGCTGCCGCTGCGCGTCGGCGATCGCGGGCCGCGGCTGCGCCACCGCGACCCGGTGCGCCTCACCGAGCTGCTGGCGGCCGTCGACGGCCTCGCCGAGCTCGTGCTGGACCTGCGCTCGTGGTTCAACGACCCGGCGCCCGCCGTCGCGACGCAGCTGCTGGCGCTCGACGACCACGCGCACGTCGTCGTCACCTGCGAGTCGTGGGCGGTCGGGGAGCGGCTGCTCGCATGGATGCCGGCGCTGCGCGTCCAGCTCTCGCTGCGCTCGGAGCGCCAGCTGCGCGCCTACGTGCGGCGCCGCATCGAGGGCTCGCTGCCGCCGGCCGGCGTGGCCGTGCGGCACGGGCTGCTCGGCGGACCCGCCGAGGTGGCGGCGCTGCGCGAGCACGCCCCGAGCGTGACGGCGTGGACGGTCGACGAGCTCGACCGCGCGCGCGAGCTGAGCGAGTGGGGCGTCGACGCCGTCGTCTCCAACCACCTCTCCGTCCTCGATCGTCTCGGAGGGGGCGGAGGCGCGGCGATCCGCGAGGCGCGCTAGGTGTACTACCCAGGAAGGTTGTTCACAGGCGGGAGGCGGGGACGGCCCCGCCGACGCCGCCGTGCGGTCGGCGGTGATTGTAGCGGTAGAGCCAGCGTGGGAGCTGGCGCAGCCGCTCGGCGTTGGAGCGGTAGGGGCGGGCGTAGGCCCACTCGTTCTGCAGGATCTGGATGAAACGCTCGGCTTTGCCGTTCGTCTGCGGGCGGTAGGGCCGCGTGTGCGACAGCCGCACGTCTGCGGCAGCGGCGGCGCCGTGGAAGCTGCGGGCGACGGTGTAGGCCTTCGCGTTGTCGGTCAGGACCCGGCGCACGCGCACGCCACGCCGGCGGAAGGCCGCGAGCGCCTGCTCGAGGAAGGCGGCGCAGCTCGCGCCACGCTCGTCGGGCAGGACGGAGACGTAGGCGTAACGGCTGTGGTCGTCGACGGCGACGTGTAGGTACTCCAGCCCCAGCGAACGCCGCGAATGCGGCCCGGAGCGCGTCTCGGCGAAGCCAGGCGCCATTCGCTTGCCGCCGCCCTCGGGGACGCGCCCGAGCTTCTTCACGTCGAGATGCAGCAGGTCGCCGGGGGCGTCGTGCTCGTAGCGGACCGGCTCCCGGGTGACGCGGTGCAGGCGGTCGAGCCGGTTGAGGCCGCGGCGCCGCAGCACGGCGTAGACCGTGGAGCGGGCGACCCCGAGCGCCCACTGGATGCGATGCGGCCCGAATCCCTGCGTGCGTCGCACGGCGCAGATGCGTCGCTCCAGCTCGGGCGGCGTGCGCCGGGGATGCGCGCGCGGGGCGGAGCTGCGGTCCTCGAGCCCTGCCGCTCCCTCCGCCCGGAAGCGCCCCAGCCACTTGGCAACGGTGTGGCGGGAGACGCGGAAGTGGCGAGCGACCTCAGCCTGGGGCCAGCCGGCGTCCACTTCCCGCACGAGCTCGAGTCGGGTCAGCGGCGTCAGCCGCGCGTTACGATGGGCCATGAGGGTGTCCTCTCCTCGCTACTGCCGTGCTGTCACACACAGCAGCGGGCGAGGCCCCTCATCCTGTCAACAACCTACGTGGGAACTACAACTAGCGCCGCGCCGCTCGGACGACGGGCGATCGAGCGGCGCGCGGGGTCGCGTCGCCCTCGCGCAACCGCTCTGCGCCGCTCAAGCAGATACGATGGCGAGATGAGCGAGGCAGCCGCCGAGCCGTCGCCGACGACGCCGCCGTCGACCCCGCCGGGCGCCGGCGACGACTTCGAGCTGGCGGCGCGGAGCACGCCCGCCGCCCTCGTCATCGAGCGCGCCACCCTCGAGGCGGGCGGCCGCATCCCCTTCGCTCGCTTCATGGAGCTGGCGCTCGACGACCCGGAGCACGGCTACTACGCCCGCGCGGGGCTGCGCTGGGGCGCCGCGGGCGACTACGAGAGCTCGCCTGAGGTGCACCCGGTCTTCGGCTACCTGTGGGCGCGGCAGGTGACCGAGTGCTGGGAGCGGCTGGGCCGCCCCGCGGCGTTCGAGCTGGTCGAGGTGGGGGCGGGCTCGGGCGCGTTCGCGACGGCGCTGCTCGGCTGGCTGCGCGAGCGCGAGCCCGCCTGCTTCGCCGCCTGCCGCCCGCTGCTGCTCGACGGCTACGCGCGCCGCCTGGAGGAGCAGCGCGCGGCGCTCGCGGCGCAGGGGCTCACCGCGCGCCACGCGCTGCTCGCCGACTGGCTCGCCGAGCCGGGCAGCGTGACGGGCGTGCTTCTCTCCAACGAGCTGTTCGACGCGCTCCCGGTGCACCTCGTCGGGCGGCCCGCCGACGCCGAGGACGGCGACGAGCGCGCGCTCGTCGAGTGGCACGTGACGCGTCGCGAGGGCGGCGGCTTCGCGCTGGAGCCGGGCGCGCCCTCGACGCCCGAGCTGGCGCGACACCTCGAATGGCTGGGCGTGCGGCCAGGCGTCGGCTGCCGGCAGGAGCTGTCGCTGGCGGCGCCCGCGCTCGCCCGCGCCCTGGCATCGAGGCTGGCGCGCGGCTACCTGCTGACGCTCGACTACGGCTACGAGAGCGCCGAGCTCTACGCCCCGTGGCGGCGCGAGGGGACGCTGATGGCGTTCCGCGACCATGCGCCGCAGGCGGACCCGCTGGCGCTTCCCGGCCTGACCGACCTCACCGCGCACGTCGACCTCGGCGCGCTCTCGCGGGCGCTGGCCGAGGAGGGGCTCGCCGTGGCGACGACGGTGACGCAGGCGGAGGCGCTGGTCGCGCTGGGCCTCGGCGATGCGCTCGACGCCGCCCGCGAGCGCATGGCCGACGACGTCGCCGCCTACGCCCGCGAGCGCCGCGCCGCCGAGACGCTGGTCGATCCGGCGGGCCTCGGTCGGGTGCGCGTGCTGACGGCAGCGCGCGGCGCCCCCCTCGAGGGGCTGCGCTGCTTGCAGGCGGCGGGCGGGGAGGAGTAGGGCGGGCTCAGCGGGCTCACGAGGGCGATAGCGGCGATGGCTGACTGCCAGGCGGCCCCGCGATAACGATCCGCCATAGGCCGAACTCCTCGCTTAGATCGTCCCAATCGATGACCTGTTCGTGGAGAAGGTCCCCGCTCACCTCGCTAACGACGCGCAGAGTCGCCGCACGCTCGTCCTGCCAGACGAAGTAGCGGTCCCACAGCCCGACCACGCGGGTCCCGATCCAGCGGGGGGACGCCGGGATCATGCCTCGATCCTCGCCGCGAAAGAACACTCGGACGTCGACGCCCCAGTCGTTGCGAATGACAACGTCACCCTCAGCCGAGCCGGGGTAGGGCTGTTCGCACGTGGCCGAGCTGGCGGGGCGGGGCGCCCGAGGCATCAGCACATCGATCACTAACCGGCAGCGTTGCTTGTAGGTCATCACGCGGCGGTAGACCTCCACGCCGCGCGCGTCGTACGCGCTGATCTCGTATGTCGGCGGGGAGGAGAACCAGAGGCAGCAGTCGGGTGCATGCGTATCGTATTGGGTGAGCACGCCTCCGGGCGCGACGGCCTCGGCCGCACCACCCCACCGAGCATCCCCCTTGTGAAGCACGACGCGGACAGAGAGCTCCTCGTCGGTCGCATTCTCGATCTCGAACTCCCACTCGCCGGAGCATCCCACGAGGAGGAGCGCCGCCACCGCGAAGGCGGCGGCGAGCGCTCGGCGCGGGGCGGCGGGGCGTGGCATCGCGACCTCCCTCGACATGACGATCGTCGTCGCGCGGCGGTTCCACGAGTGCCCAGCCGCCACCGTGCGACAATCGAGGGCGTGGACGCGGAGCACTACAGCGCGACGCTGATCGACCACTTCGAGCGGCCGCGCAACGCGGGCGAGATGGCCGATGCCGACGCCGAGGCGTTCGTCACTAACCCCGTCTGCGGCGACTCGTTGCGGCTCTTCCTGCGCATCGAGGGCGAGCGCGTGAGCGCGGCGTCGTTCCTCTCCTCGGGCTGCCCCGCGACCATCGGCACCTCCTCCGCCGCGACCGAACTGCTGGCCGGCGCCACGCTCGCCGAAGCGGAGGCGCTGACCCGCGACGACTACGCTGCCGCCGTCGGCGGGCTGCCGCGCGCGAAGCTGCACTGCTCCGTGCTCGCGGCGGCGGCGGTGCGCAACGCGCTCGCCGGCTGGCGCGAGCGAGCGCCGTAGCGCGGCCCCGCGTCGCGGCACCCGAGCGCCCGCGCGCGGCGCCGGGGTAGAATCGCGCTCGCACGACCGGCACCGGCACGGAGCGGGGCGCCCGCGGGCGGCCCTCGGAAGGCGCGAGATGCGGCACTTCGACTACGCGCGGCCGGCCTCGCTCGCCGAGGCCATGGAGGCGCTGCGCGAGCGCGGCGAGGGCGCGCGGCCGCTGGGCGGCGGCACCGACCTGCTGGTGCAGGTGAAGGAGGGGCACCGCCGCCCCTCGGCGCTGATCTCGCTCGCGGACGTCCCCGAGCTCGCCGGCGTGCATGTCGACGCCAGCGGCGAGCTGCGCGTCGGCGCGCGCGCCACGATGCAGGAGATCGGCGACGACGCCACGGCGCAGCAGCGCTTTTCGGCGCTCGCGGACGGCGCCTCGGTGGTCGGCTCCTACCAGACGCGCAACATGGCGACGATCGGCGGCAACGTCTGCAACGCCGCGCCCTCGGCCGACACGAGCCCGCCGCTCGTCGTGCTGGGCGCCCTCGCCCACGTCGCCGGCGTGAACGGCGAGCGCGAGCTGCCCGTCCAGGAGCTGTGGAGCGGCCCCGGCCAGACCACGCTCGAGCCCGGCGAGATCGTCACGTCCTTCGTCCTGCCGGCGCCGCCGGCGGGCGCCGGCTCACACTACGCGCGGCACACGCCGCGCAAGATCATGGACATCGCCGTCGTCGGCGTGGCGAGCTACGTCGAGCTGGACGCGGGCGGCGTGGTGCAGGCGGCGCGCATCGCGCTGGGCGCGGTCGCGCCCACGGTGGTGCGCGCGCCGCAGGCGGAGCAGGCGCTCGTGGGCCGCGCGCTCACGGAGGAGGCGGCCGCCGAGGCGGGCCGAGTCGCCGCCGGCGAGGCGCGCCCGATCTCCGACGTTCGCGGCTCGGCGAGCTTCCGCCGCTACCTGGTGGAGACGATGACCCGCGCGAGCGTGCTGCGCGCGGCAGAGCGGGCGCGCGGCTAGCGTCGCAGGTGCGCCGACGAGGACGAGAGGGAGCGGGATGGCGAAGCAGGCCCACCGGCTGACCGTCAACGGTCGCGAGCACGACGTCTACGCCGAGCCCAGCCGCTCGCTGCTGGAGGTTGTGCGCGACGAGCTGCGCCTGACCGGCTCGAAGGAGGGCTGCGGCACCGGCGACTGCGGCGCCTGCACGATGCTGGTCGACGGCCGCGTGGTCACCTCGTGCCTCGTGCTGTGGCCGGAGGCGGAGGGGCGCGAGGTGCGCACCATCGAGGGGCTCGCCGAGGGCAGCGCGCTGCACCCGTTGCAGCGCGCCTTCGTGGAGCACGGCGCGGTGCAGTGCGGCTTCTGCATCCCCGGCATGATCCTCGCGGGCGTCGCGACGCTGGAGCGCACGCCGCACGCCACGCGCGAGCAGATCCGCGACGGCATCGCTGGCAATCTCTGCCGCTGCACCGGCTACCAGAAGATCGTGGACGCCATCGAGAGCGTGGCGCACGCCTCCTCCAATGGGGAGGAGCGCTAGCAGACTGCGAGGCGCCGCCACCTCCAGGATGGTGAGCATCCGAGGCGAGGGGCGCGAGCCGAGGAGGAGAGCATGACCACCGTCGAGAAGCCCGGAGCCGCCGACCCCACGACCGGGCGGGCGCGCTACGCCGCCGTCGGCGAGCGACAGCCCCGCCTCGAGGGGGTGCAGAAGACCACGGGTCGCAGCGTCTACGCCGCCGACGTGCAGCTCCCCGGGATGCTGCACGCGCGGCTCGTGCTGTCGCCGCACCCGCACGCGCGCATCACGACGCTCGACGCGAGTGCCGCGCTGGCTCACGAGGGCGTGGTGGCCGTCATCACCGCGGACGACCTCGGGCGCGCCGCCCGCGACGGCAGCAACCCGGCGCGCGGCGCCTCCAACCGCGCCGACGCGCTGCTCGCCGACCGCGAGGCGGTCTTCGCCGGCCAGCCCGTCGCCGTCGTGCTGGGCGAGAGCTACAGCGCCGCCGAGGAGGGCGCCGACCTCCTGAACGTGGAGTACGAGGAGCTGCCCGCCGTGCTCGACATGGAGGCGGCGATGGAGCCGGACTCCCCGCTGGCACGCTCGCCGGTCTCCGACATCGATCACACGGAGGAGGACGCGCACGTCACCATCGACGTGAAGTCGGAGGAGGCCGAGGGCCGCCCCACCAACATCGCCTCGCACGTCTCGTTCGAGCGCGGCGACCTCGACGCCGGCTTCGAGCAGGCCGACCTCGTCGTGGAGCGCAGCTACCGCGCCGCGCTCGTGCACCAGGGCTACATCGAGCCGCACGCCACCGTCGCCGACTACGACCCCGCCTCGGGCGACGTCTCCGTCTGGACCTCGACGCAGGGGCAGTTCCACGTCCGCGACACGCTGATGCGGCTCTTCAAGCTCCCCGAGACGAAGCTGCGCGTGATCGGCTGCGAGCTCGGCGGCGGCTTCGGCGGGAAGATGATCCAGAGCGCGACCATCGCCACGGCGTGCGCGCTGCTGGCGGAGCGGCCGGTGAAGCTCGTCTTCACGCGGCGCGAGGATCTGCTGGCGGCGACTCCGACGCCCGGCTCGGTCGTGCGCCTCAAGAGCGGCATCACGAAGGACGGCGACGTCACGGCGTTGCAGGCGACGGTGATCTACGACGCGGGCGCCTTCCCCGGCGCGCCGGCGGCCGTCGGCTCGCTGCTGATCTCCTCGTTCTACCGTTGGCCCAACCTGCGCACCGACGGCTACGAGGTGCTGACCAACCACGTCTCCGTGGGCGCGATCCGCGCGCCCGGCATCCACAACATCACCCACGCCATGGAACAGCAGATGGACGAGATGGCGCGCGGCGTCGGCCTCGACCCGGCCGAGGTGCGGCTGCGCAACGCGGTCCGCACGGGCGACCCGATGGCCTCGGGCAAGCCGTTCCCCGCTATCGGCATGGTCGAGACGATCGAGGCGGCGGCCGCGCACCCGATCTGGCAGGAGCGCGAGCAGGCACGCACCCGCTCCACCGAGACGACGAAGGTCGGCGTGGGCCTCGCGGTCTCGGGCTGGCTGGGCGGGCTGCAGCCGGCCTCGGCGGAGCTGATGCTGAACTCCGACGGCACGGTCAACGCCGTGGTCGGCGCGATGGACATCTCCGGCGTCAACACGAGCTTCGCGCAGATCGTCGCCGAGGAGCTCGCGATCCCCGTCGAGCGCGTCTCCGTCACGACCGGCGACACGCGCACCGCGCCCTACGCCGGCATCTCGGCGGGCTCGAAGACCACGATCACGATGGGGCGCGCGCTGCGCGAGGCCGCCATCGACATGCGGCAGCAGATGTTCTCGGTCGCCGCCGATCAGCTGGAGGCGAACGCCCAGGACATGGAGCTCGCCGAGGGCGAAGTCCGCGTCGCCGGATCGCCCGAGAAGGCGCTGCCCTTCCGCCGCCTCGCCTCGATCACCACGGGCTTCGGCTCGCTCTACACGCCGATCGTCGGCAAGGGCGCGATCTCGGCGCGGGTGCAAGCGCCGGGCTTCACGGCGCAGCTCGCCGAGCTCGAGGTCGACACGGTGAGCGGGAACGTCACGCTAAAGCGCTGGGCGATCGCGCAGGACGCCGGCTACGCCATCAACCCGCTCTCCGTGGAGGGGCAGATGGAGGGCGGCACCGGCATGGGCATCGGCATCGGCCTCTCCGAGGAGTACCTCTTCGACGAGGGCGGCCACCTGCGCAACGCGGGGCTGCTGGACTACCGCATGCCGACCGCCGCCGACACCCCCGACATCGAGTCGCTGATCGTCGAGGTGCCCTCGGAGGAGGGGCCGTACGGCGCGCGCGGCGTCGGTGAGCCCTCGATCACGGCGGGGCCGGCCGCGATCGCGAACGCGATCTACGACGCGCTCGGCGTGCGCGTGACGGAGATGCCGGCCACGCCCGAGCGCATCCTGCGCGCGCTCGGCCGCATCGCGGACTAGGCGCGCCTCGATGGCCGTCGCGGCGCTGCTGCTGGCGGCCGGCGCCTCGCGCCGCATGGGGCGGCCCAAGCCGCTGCTGCCGTGGGGCGGGAGCACGCTGCTCGCCTGGGAGCTCGACGAGCTCGAGCGATCGTGCGTCGACGACATCGTAGTGGTGACGGGCGCGCGCGCCGACGAGGTGCGCCGCTCGCTGGGCGCACACGCGCGGCACTGCGTCTTCCACCCGCGCTGGCCGCAGGGGCGCGCCACCTCGCTGGCCGCGGGGGCGCGCGCGCTGGCCGCGCCCGGCCGCGAGCGGCCCGAGGCGATCGTGGTGCAGAACGTCGATCAGCCGACGCGCGCCGACATCGTCGACCGGCTGGTGGCCGAGCTGCGCGACTCGGGCGCCGAGGCGGTGCAGCCGAGCTTCGGCGGGCGCGCCGGGCACCCCGTCGTGCTGGCCGGCGCGCTGCTCGAGGAGCTGGCCGCCGTGCGCGAGGAGACGCAGGGGCTGCGCGCGCTGCGCGAGCGCCACCCCCCGCGGCTGCTGGCGATGGACGACGAGCCCGTGGTGCGCATCGACCTCGACACGCCGGAGAGCCTGGACGAGGGGCGCCGGCTGCTCGGCGTCGCGTAGCGGCGACGAGGGGCGGGGGAGCGCGCTGCGACTCGACTGCCTCGGCTCCGGCCACGCCTTCTCGCACGGCCGCTACTGGTCGGGCTTCCTGCTGGACGGCCGCATCCTCCTCGACTGCCCGCCGCAGACGCTGGCGCACCTCTACAGACTGGGCGCCCCGCCCGAGGCGCTCGACCTCGTGCTGCTGTCGCACGCGCACTCCGACCACATCGGCGGCGTCGACCTGCTGCTGCTCGACGTGGTGATGGCGCGCGGCGAGCGGCTGGCGGAGCGCCCGCTCGCCCTCGCAGGGCCGCCCGGCATCTACGCGCGCCTGCGCGAGGTGATCGGCGACACGCCGCGGCTCCCCGCGCGCGACGACCCGCGGCTGCGCTGGCTGGAGCAGCCGGGCGGCAGCGCCTTCTCCTGGGCCGGCGCCCGCGTCGAATGCGTCACCGTCGAGCATGCGCCCGACCTGGCGGCGCTCGGCTACCGCGTGCAGCTGGGCGGGCGGACGCTCGCCTACACGGGCGACGCGCGGCTCACGCCCGCCATCGACGAGCTGGCGGCGGGCGCCGACCTTCTCATCGTGGAGTGCGGCGGCGATCGCGCGCGCGGCCACTTCGAGTGGGACGACGTGCGCGAGCTGCGGGGGCGGCTCCCCGCCACGACGCGCATGCTCGTCACCCACTACGACCACGCCACCGCGCCCAACCCCGCCTCGCTGGTCTCCTCCTCGGGCGGGGGCGTCGAGCTGGCGCAGGACCTCGCGCGCTACGAGCTGTAGCGAGGGGCCCCGCCCGAAGGCCGTGGCGAGGCGGCGCCGCTGCTAGACTCGCGCCATGCGCAGCCCACTCGTGATCGGGGTCGCGGTAGCGGGCGGAATCATCGTCGGCTCGGTGCTGTTCGCCCTGACGGAGTACCCCGCGTGGATCGCCTTCGGACTGATGGTCGGCGCAGCGATGGGTGCCGCGGCCCAGCGCCTCGTGCGGCCGGAGTAGAGCGCCGCCGGCCGTGCCTGCACGAGGCGCGCCCGACTAAGCGAAGCCGCGCCTGCTAATATTCGCGGGCCGCGCCCGCCGCGCGTCCGGAGTGGGACGAACGAGCCGCGTCGGCTATCCTTGGCGCGGATGGGGGCGCGCGGCTGCCCGTGCCCCAGCACGAGCGGCACGGCGTCGGCGCCGCCCCACGCGAACGAGACGAGGGCCCGTGGCGTACGGACTCGGCGTGCTGCGCGGGATGCTCGTGACGCTGCGCCACCTCGCGCGGCCCCCGATCACCGTCGACTACCCGGAGACGCAACGCGACGTGCCGGTGCGCGCACGCACCAACCTGCTCTGGTTCGAGGAGCGCTGCACCGGCTGCTCCACCTGCGCGCAGGCCTGCCCCGACGGCTGCATCCTGGTGCAGACCAGCCCGCGCGAGGACGGCTCCCTCCACATCGACCGCTACGAGATCGACTTCCGCATCTGCATGTACTGCGGCCTCTGCACCGAGGCCTGCCCCTACCAGGCGATCCAGTCGGGCGGCCGCTACAACGACGCCGTCTACGACTTCGAGAGCATGTACCGCGACAAGGGCGCGCTCACGGCCGAGGCGAAGAGCTACCTCGAGGGCACGGGCGGGCGCTACCCCAACGGGCAGGAGCAGGAGGGCATCGACCCGCTGCGCACGGCGATCCCCACGGCGCGCTCGCGCGTGCCCGCCGCCGGCGTCGACGGCCCTCACGGGCCGCAGCACCTCCCCGGCAAGCCCGACCGCGACGCCGCCCGCGCCGACGCGTCCGACCGCGCCGACACCCCCGCGGGCTAGGAGACGGCGCCCGTGGCCACGATCACGCTCAACGACCAGCCGCTCGAGGCCGAGGCCGGGCGCTCCCTGCTCGAGGTGATCAAGGAGCAGGGGATCTCGATCACGAACCTCTGCTACATCGACGGCCTGGAGCCGTACGCGGGCTGCCGCACCTGCCTCGTGGAGATCGAGGGCGGGCGCCCGACCTCGATGCAGCTCTCCTGCACGGCGGTCGTCGCCGAGGGCATGGTGGTGCGCACTGAGACGCCGGTGGTGAAGCAGGCTCGCCAGTCAGTTATGTCGCTGATCCTCGCGAACCACCCCGACCGCTGCCTCACCTGCCACCGCCGCGTGCACTGCATGCCGGGCGACATCTGCCTGCGCGACGACGTGGTCACGCACCGCTGCCTCACCTGCTCCAAGAACTACCGCTGCGAGCTCCAGACCTCGTGCGAGATGATCGACATGGGCGAGTGGGAGGAGCCGTGGGTCGGCGAGGCGCGCTCCTACTACGAGGCGCCGCCGCCCGAGCCCGACCGCGGCAACCCCTTCCTCGAATTCGACCCGCAGATGTGCATCATCTGCACGCGCTGCGTACGCGCCTGCGCCGACATCCGGCACACCGGCGCGATCTCACTGGCCGGCAAGGGCTTCGAGACGCAGATCGCCTTCGGCACGGGCGGCCCCGTCCACGAGTCCGACTGCGACTTCTGCGGTGCCTGCATCGACGTCTGCCCCACGGCGACGCTGATGGAGAAGCCCAACAAGTGGGTGGCGCTCGCCGAGGACTGGACCAACTCCGTCTGCAACGGCTGCTCCGTGGGCTGCACGATCTCCTACGGCACGGTCGACGACCGCCCCGTGATCGTGCGGCCGGATCGGCTGAACCTCGTCTCGCGCGACCAGATCTGCGTGCGCGGCCGCTTCGGCTACGCGGCCGTCGGCGCCAGCGAGCGGCTTAGCCGCTCGCTGGCGCGGCGTGGCGATCGGCTGCTCCCCGTCGCGACCGACGAGGCGCTCAGCGAGGCCGCGCAGGCGCTCGATCGGGTGCGGCGCGAGCACGGCGCCGGCGCGGTCGCCGTGCTCGGCTCCGCGCGCGCGACGAACGAGGAGGCGCGCGCCCTCGTGCGGCTGGCGGGGGAGGCGCTGGTCACGCCGCACCTCGACTTCGCGCACGGGGCCGTGCACCGCGCCGTCGCCGGCGCGGTGGCCGCCGCCTTCGGCGACGAGCGGCTGCCGTCGAGCCTCACGGAGATCGAGCGCGCGGGCACGATCGTCGCCGTCGCGGGCGACCTCGAGGAGTCGCACCAGGTGGCGGCGCTGCGCGTGAAGGACGCCGTGGTGAAGCGGGACGCGGCGCTCGTCGTCGTCTCGCCGCGCTGGGGCGAGCTGGTGCCGTTCGCGCGCGCCTGGCTGCGCCCGCGCCCCGGCCGCGAGGCCGCGGTCGTGCAGGCGCTGGCCGAGGCGGCCGCGGGCGAGCTCGACGCGGCGGGCGCGGCGGCGCGGCTTCCCGAGCTCGATGCGGAGCAGCTCGCGCGCGCCGTGGAGGCGGTACGCGCCGACGCGGACGCGTCGACGAGCAACGCCGACGGCGAGGCGCCCGGGCCGTTCGCGGTGCTGTTCGCGCCGACGGCCGTCTCCGTGCTCGGCGCCACGCGGCAGGCCGGGGAGCAGGCGCGCGCGTGTGCGAACCTCGCGATCACCGCGCGAGGCGCCGAGGCCGCCGCCTCGCTGCACTACCTGCCGACGGAGGCGAACGTGCTGGGCGCCGCCGACATGGGCATCGCGCCCGGCGAGGGCGGGCTCGGCTTCAGCGGCATGGTCGAGGCGATCGAGCGCGGCGAGATCCGCGCGCTGCTCGTCCACGAGGAGAACCCGCTGCTCTCCGTCGCGGGGGCGGAGCGGGTGCGCGCGGCGCTCGGCCGCCTCGACGCGTTGATCGTGGTCGACTCGCTATGCTCCAGCACCGCCGAGCTGGCGAGCGTCGTGCTGGCCGCGCTCCCCTTCCACGCGCAGGACGGCACGATCACCACCGCCGACCGCCGCCTGGTGCGGCAGCGCCCCGCCGCTGTCGCGCGGCGGGACGAGCGCCCGGGGGTGGCGCTGCTGGCAGCGCTCGCGGGGGCGCTGGGCGCGCCGCTGGGCGCGGAGAGCGCCGCCGACGTGATGGCCGAGGCCGCGGAGCACGTGCCCGGCTACGCCCCCTACCAGCGCATCCGCTCGGGCAGCACGCGCGCGCTCCCGGAGCCGCCGCGCGCGCCCGAGGAGGCTCGCCGCCTGCCGCTCGACGCGGCCGCGGCTGGCGGGGCGGCGGCTGGCGGAGCGGCGGGAGACGGAGTCGACGGTCTCGTGCTGCTGACGGGGCGCTCGCTCTACACGAGCTGGGAGGCCGCCTCGATCGGCTCGCCGGAGGCCGACGCGATGCACCGCGAGGAGGCGGCGCACGTCCACCCGAGCGACGCCGAGGCGGCGGGCGTCGCAGGCGGCGACGAGGTGGCGCTCACGCTCGACGGGCGCGAGCTGCGCCTCCCCGTGCGGCTCGACGATGGCCTCGCGCCCGGCACGATCTACGTGCCCCAGTACGCCCTCGGCGGCGCGCTCATGGCGCTGCTGCCGCTCGACGGGGAGCCGGCCCCGGCGCTCCGCCTGCGCGCGCTGACGCCCGCCTAGCTGTACTACCCAGGAAGGTTGTTCACAGGCGGGAGGCGGGGACGGCCCCGCCGACGCCGCCGTGCGGTCGGCGGTGATTGTAGCGGTAGAGCCAGCGTGGGAGCTGGCGCAGCCGCTCGGCGTTGGAGCGGTAGGGGCGGGCGTAGGCCCACTCGTTCTGCAGGATCTGGATGAAACGCTCGGCTTTGCCGTTCGTCTGCGGGCGGTAGGGCCGCGTGTGCGACAGCCGCACGTCTGCGGCAGCGGCGGCGCCGTGGAAGCTGCGGGCGACGGTGTAGGCCTTCGCGTTGTCGGTCAGGACCCGGCGCACGCGCACGCCACGCCGGCGGAAGGCCGCGAGCGCCTGCTCGAGGAAGGCGGCGCAGCTCGCGCCACGCTCGTCGGGCAGGACGGAGACGTAGGCGTAACGGCTGTGGTCGTCGACGGCGACGTGTAGGTACTCCAGCCCCAGCGAACGCCGCGAATGCGGCCCGGAGCGCGTCTCGGCGAAGCCAGGCGCCATTCGCTTGCCGCCGCCCTCGGGGACGCGCCCGAGCTTCTTCACGTCGAGATGCAGCAGGTCGCCGGGGGCGTCGTGCTCGTAGCGGACCGGCTCCCGGGTGACGCGGTGCAGGCGGTCGAGCCGGTTGAGGCCGCGGCGCCGCAGCACGGCGTAGACCGTGGAGCGGGCGACCCCGAGCGCCCACTGGATGCGATGCGGCCCGAATCCCTGCGTGCGTCGCACGGCGCAGATGCGTCGCTCCAGCTCGGGCGGCGTGCGCCGGGGATGCGCGCGCGGGGCGGAGCTGCGGTCCTCGAGCCCTGCCGCTCCCTCCGCCCGGAAGCGCCCCAGCCACTTGGCAACGGTGTGGCGGGAGACGCGGAAGTGGCGAGCGACCTCAGCCTGGGGCCAGCCGGCGTCCACTTCCCGCACGAGCTCGAGTCGGGTCAGCGGCGTCAGCCGCGCGTTACGATGGGCCATGAGGGTGTCCTCTCCTCGCTACTGCCGTGCTGTCACACACAGCAGCGGGCGAGGCCCCTCATCCTGTCAACAACCTACGTGGGAACTACACCTAGCTCCGCCGCTCGCTCGCGGGAGCATCCGAGAGCACCGCGCCCGCGGCGTATCATCGAGGCCCCACGCCCACGGCGTATCATCGAAACATGGCGATCCGCCTCTCCCGTGAGCCCGACGGCGACGACCCCGGCGGCCTGGTCACGATCGCCGTGACGCCGGACGGCGAGCTGGCCGAGCGCTGGGCGGAGGCGCTGCGCGAGGCCGGCATCGACGCCGAGGTGCGCATCGGCGACGCGCGGACGCTGACGCCCACCACCTCGCTGGCGAGCGTCGGCGGCCCCGTGGGCGCGCTGTTCGCCTACCCCGTGTGCGTCCCGCCCGAGAGCCGCGAGCAGGCGGCCAGCGTGCTGATCGAGCTCGGCTGGGACGGCCGCCACGGCGAGCGCGCGCCCGGCACGGGCGCCGGCGTGGCGCTGCGCGGCGCGCTGATCGCGCTCGCGGCGGGGGCCGTGGTCGTGCTCTTCTTGATGCTGCGGCTGCTGGGCGACGGGTGAGCGCGCCCCACCTCGCGGCTCCCGCCGAGCTGCGGCTTTTCCCGCTTGGGAGCGTGCTCTTCCCCGGCGCGACGCTCCCGCTGCAGGTCTTCGAGGAGCGCTACCGGCTGCTGGTCGCGGAGTGCCTGGAGGAGGGCGCGCCCTTCGGGGTGGCGCTGATCGCGGGCGGCGAGGAGGTCGGCGACGAGACCGTCGAGCCGCACCCCGTCGGCACGACGGCGCGCATCGCGGCGCACGAGACGCTCCCGGACGGCCGCACCCTGCTGGACGCAACGGGCGAGCGACGCTTCCGCATCCGCGCGGTGCACCGTGACCGCCCCTACCTGTGGGCGGAGGTCGAGTACCTCGAGGAGGGGGGCGCCGCCCCGGCCGAGCTGGCGGCGCGGCTGCGAACCGACTACGCGCAGCTGCTGCGGCTGCGTGCCGCCGCCGCCGGCGGCTACGAGCGCGCCCCCGCGCTCCCGACGAGCGACGCCGTCCTCGCCGACCGCGTGGCGGCGGAGGGCGCGCGCTTCTGGCCGCTCGACGAGCTGCAGCGCACGCTGGAGGCGCTCGACGTGGGCGAGCGGCTGCGCCGCGTCGCGCCGATCCTCGCGACGCTGCTGGAGGCGGCGCTGGTGCAGCAGCAGCAGGCCGCGGCGCGCCTGGCCCCGGACGCGGAGCTCCTCAACTAGCCTCGCGCCGCCCTCCGCTCCGGCGGCCCGCGCGGCGTGCGCAACGCCGCCGACCCCGACGATGATCACGGCGCCACGCCAGTCGACGGATCGAGCGGCGTGGCCGGGCGCTCGGCGGGGGCGGGATGAACGCAGCGCGCGACGCGGCGCAGGATGGCGGCGGCGGTGCCGCCGGCTGGCTGTTGCTGCGCCCCGACGGAGCCGTGGTCGCCGCCGACCCGCTGGCCGCCGCGCTGCTGGGCGAGGCGGAGCCCACCGCCCTCGTCGGCCGCGGGCTGGAGCACGCGCTCGCCCCGGCCACCCACGCCGCGCTCGCGGAGGCGCTGGCGGCGGCGCTGGCGATCGGGCGGCGCTGGGCCGCCCCCATCGCGCTCGCCGCGGGCGGCGAGCGCGATGCCGAGCTCACGCCGACCGCGGCCGGGCCCACGCTCCTCGCCGTGCGCGCGCGGCCGCCCCGGCCCAGCGCGGCGGCGGGAAGCGGCGACGCGGCGACAGCCGGCGCCACCGAGGCAGGCGGCGCCGCGCCCGAGAGCGCGGAGCTGACGCAGCTGCTCGCGGTGCACCAGGCGCTCGACGCGCTCGGCGACCCGCAGGCGGCGGCGCGCGCGGTGCTGCAGGCGACCGACGCCGTGATCCGGCACGACTGGAGCACGGTGCTGCTGTTCGACGCCGCTGAGGTGCAGGCGCTGGCCGCCTACCCCTCGGCGATGGCAGGCGTGGACGCCGGCGCGCGCTGGTCGCCCCCCGACGCGGCGGAGCGCTCGCTGCTCGCCAGTGGCGAGCCGTCGCTGGACGGAGCGCTCGAGCGCCGCCCCGACGACGGCTCCCCGCTGGCGCAGCTGCCGGCGTTCGGCATGCGCTCGGCGCTGCGCGTGCCGCTCTTCGACGGCGAGCGCGTGGTGGGCGCGGCGCTGCTGTTCGCGGCGCGACCGGGCGCGTTCGGCGCCGTCGAGGGGTTGCGGCTGGAGCGCCTCGTGCGGCCGCTGGGCCCGCACCTGCGGGGGCCGGCCGCGGCGCCCGCCGTCGAGCGCACGGGCGAGGGCGGGTGGCTCGCGGCGCTGGGCGAGGCCGTCCCCGGCGCGGCGCACGAGCTGAACAACCCGCTGGCGGCGATCCTCGGCTACGCGCAGATCGCGGGCGCGCTGGGCGACGCCGAGCGCGCGCAGGCGCTGGCCGCCATCGAGCGCGAGGCGGGGCGCGCGCGGCGCATCGTGCACAACCTGCTGGAGCTGGCGCGGCAGCAGCCGTCGGGGCGCGGCCCCGTCTCGCTCGAGGCGGTGGCGCGCCGCGTGATCGAGGTGCGGCGCTACGCGCTCTCCGTGGACAACGTCGCGCTGCGCACCCACTTCGAGCCGCTGCCGCCCGTGGAGGCCGACGAGCGGCGGCTGGAGCTCGCGACGCTGGAGCTGCTGGCCGCGGCGCACCGCGCGGTGGGCGCGGCCGGCGGGAGCATCGAGCTGTCGACGGCGCTCTCGGGCGGTCGGGCGCGGCTGGCCGTGACGGACAGCGGGCCCGGCGTGCCGCCCGGCGGCGAGCAGCGGCTCTTCGAGGCGGGCGGCCCGGCGCTGGCCGGTCGCGGCGGCCCCGGCCTCGCGGCGGCGCGCGCCGTCGCCGAGGAGCACGGCGGTCGGCTGCTGCTCGAGCGCCCGCCGGCCGGCGGCGTCCGCCTCGTCCTCGAGCTGCCGCTGGCCGGCGCCGGGCCGGAGACGCCTGCGGCGCTGCCTTCCTCCCAGGCGCCGCCCGAGGCGCCGATGCCGCCGCCCGAGGCACAGCCCGAGGCGCCCGCGCCCGCGGTATCGCCGGAGGCGACCGCACCATCGTCCGAGGCGCCGTCCGAAGCGCCGACGCCGGAGCCACCCGCGCCGTCCGCCCGCGAAGCGCCGGCGCCCGACGGCGAGGCGGCGGCGGTCTCCCCGCCGCAGCCGCCTGCATTCGACGCGGCGCCCGAGGCGCGCCCCGCGCGGCTGCTGGTGGTCGACGACGACCCCACGCTGCTGACGCTAGCGCGCGAGCTGCTGCGCGCCGAGGGCTACGCCGTGGAGCTGGCCGCCTCCACCGACGAGGCGCTGGAGCTGCTCGCGCGCGAGCCCGTCGACCTCGTGCTCGCCGACCTGCAGATGCCGGGCCGCGGTGGCGACGAGCTCTACGCGGAGATCCGCGCGCGCTGGCCGGCGCTCGTCCCGCGCACGCTGTTCATCACCGGCGACCTGGAGAGCGATCGAGCGCGCCGCCTGTTCGGCGATGGCGGCGCCCCCTACCTTCGCAAGCCGTTCCTGCGCTACGAGCTGCTGGAGGCGGTGCGCACGCTGCTCGCCCGCGGCTAGCGCGCCTCCAGCAGCGCCTCGATCACGGCATCGGTCTCGGCGAGGTCGGGGAGCGCCACCGCCGCCCCGGCCGCGAGCAGATCACGGACGCCGCGGTCGCCCGTCGTCACGCCCACGCCCACCGCGCCCGCGGCGCGCGCCGCCGCCATGTCGAGCTCGGTGTCGCCGACGACGACGAGGCGCTCGCCGGGCCGTGCATCGAGGGCGGCCGCGGCGTCCCGCACCAGCGCGGCGCGCTCCTCGTGCAGGTCGCCGAAGCCGCCGCGCGGCAGGCCGTCCGCGGCCGCGAAGTAGCCGGCGAGCCCGGTCGCGCGCAGTTTCAGCGCCGCCCCCCGCCGCATGTTCCCCGTCGCGACGGCGCTCGCGACGCCGGACCGCTCGGCGAGCGCGTCGAGCAGCGCGACCACACCCGGCAGCGCGTGGGCCAGGCGCGCCGTCAGCTCCTCGGCGAGCACCTCGAGGTAGCGCGCGTAGAAGCGCTCGCGAAACCGCTCACCACCGTCGCCGTGGCGCTCGGCGAGAAGAGCGAGCGTGCCCGCGTCGGTCCCGCCGACCCAGCGCACGCAGTCGAGCGCGTCCACCACCCCGAGCAGCTCCTCGAACACGCGCTCGTAGGCGCCGCGGCCCGCGCCGTTCTCGTGAAGCAGCGTGCCGTCGAGGTCGAAGAGGAGCAGCGTGCGCGCGGGGGCGGCCACCATCGACGCTCCGCGTGGCTCCCTAGGGCGTCTCCAGCGGGTAGCCGGCGTCGCGCCAGGCGTCGTGGCCACCCTCGACGTTGTAGAGCGACGAGAGCCCCAGCGCGGAGGCGAACTCCGCCGCGACCGCCGAGCGCTGGCCCGACTTGCAGATGAAGAGGATCGGGCGGTCCGTGGCCAGCTCCGCGGCTCGCGGCAGCGTCGCCATGTGCGGGATGCACAGCGAGTCCGGGACGTGCCCCTCCTCGTGCTCGTGCGGCTCGCGGGAGTCGACGACCTGCACGCCGCCCTCGTCGATCATCCGCTTCGCCTCGTGCACGTCGATGCGCGAGAACGGCTCCTGCTCGCTCGGCTGCGTCATCGCGCTCCCCTATGCTGCTCCCCGGGCGGTGCGATCGAGCGCTCGCGCGCGGGCATCGTGCGCGTGCCGACCCGCCTCGAGGACATGAAATCGGGTGTCGAGCTGAGTGTATCAGAGCCCCCGCCGCGCCTCGCCGGCGGCACGAGCCGCGGGCGCAGGGGCGCCACGCGGCCGCCTGCGCCGCGCCCCGAGGTGGTCGTCGGCATCGATCTGCGCAGCGGGCCGCGCTACCCGACGGGCGCGGCGGTGATGGACGGCGCGCTGCGGCTGCGCACGCTGGCCGTGCTGCGCCACGACGAGGAGATCGACGCGCCGCTGGCGCTGCCCGAGGGGCGCTGCTGCGCCGATCCCGCCTGCGCCTGCGCGCGGCACGGCATCCTGCGCGCGGTCGACCGCGAGTGCGCCGCGGCCGGCTACCACCCGTTCCCCGCACTCCTGCCCTCGATGGTGGGGCTGACGCTGCGGGGCATCGCCCTCCACGCGCGGCTACAGGCCGCAGGCCACGCCGTGATTGAGGTCTACCCCGGCATGGCGCAGGATGTGCTGGGCGTGCCGCGCAAGCGGGCGGGGACGCCGGCGCTCGCCCGGGGGCTGCGGCGCGTCGGCGTGCGCGGCATCCCCCGCGCGCGGCGCGTGAGCCACGACGAGCTCGACGCCGCCACCTGCGCGCTCGTCGGCTGGCTGCACCTCCGCGGCGAGAGCGAGACGATGGGCCCCGGCGTGCCCGTGCCGCTCGTGCTGCCTCGGCGGGATGCGCCGCCGTCGGCGACGCGCTAGCGAGGCGCGGGGCCGCCGCGCTCGTGCCGCACGTCCGCCGACCCGCTGCCGCACGCCGGCGCTACAATGCCGCCGTGCCGCCCCCACCCTCGCGTGCCGGCCCCGCCGAGGACGCGGCTCGCCGTGTTCTCGTCTCGCGGCGCCTGCCCTCGGAGGCGGCGCTGGCGCGGCTGCGCGCCGAGCCCGGCCTCGAGGTCGAGGTGTGGCCCGAGGAGCGGCCGCCCACCGCCGAGGAGCTCGCCCGCCTCGCCGCCCCCTGCGCGGGGCTGCTCACGATGCTGACCGAGCGCGTCAACGCGACGCTGCTCGACCGCTGCCCCGAGCTGCGCGTCGTCGCGAACATGGCCGTCGGCTACGACAACGTCGAGGTGGAGGCGGCGACGGCACGCGGCGTGCTGGTCACGAACACGCCGGGCGTGCTCACGGAGGCGACCGCCGACCTCGCGTTCGCGCTGCTGCTCGCGGCGACGCGCCGGCTGCCCGAGGGCGCGGCCGCCGTGCGCGAGGGCCGCTGGGGGCCGTGGCACCCCGGCTGGCTGCTGGGCCGCGAGCTGCACGGCGCCACGCTGGGCATCGTCGGGCCGGGACGCATCGGCGCGGCGGTCGCGCGCCGCGCGCAGGGCTTCGGGATGACGGTGCTCTACCACGGCCGGCGAGAGGTGCCGAGCTTCCCCGGTCGCCGCGCCTCGTGGGGCGAGCTGCTCGCCGCGGCGGACTTCGTCTCGGTGCACGTGCCGCTCACGGCGGAGACGGAGCGCATGTTCGACGCGGCCGCGTTCGCCGCGATGCGGCCGGGCGCCATCTTCGTGAACACGGCGCGCGGCGGCGTGGTGGATCAGGAGGCGCTGCGCGAGGCGCTGGCGAGCGGTCGGCTCGGCGCCGCCGCCCTCGACGTGACGACGCCCGAGCCGCTCCCGCCGGACGACCCGCTGCTGACCGCGCCGAACCTGCTGGTGCTGCCGCACCTCGGCTCGGCGACCGGCGAGACGCGCGCGCGGATGGCCGAGCTCGCCGTCGACGGGCTGCTGGCGGCGCTGCGCGGGGAGCGGCCGCCGCACCTCGTGAACCCCGCGGCGTGGGGGGCGGCCCGTGCGGCCGCGGGAGCGCGGGCGTGAGCGGCGCGCCGGGGGGCGAGCGTGGGAGCGGCGAGCGCGGCGCGGGCGACTCGCGCGGGCGGCTCTGGCTCGCCGACCTGCTGTGGCGGCTGGGCTGCGTCCAGTTCGGCGACTTCACGCTGGGACGCACGGTGCGCAACTCGCCGGTGTTCATCAACCCGAAGCTGATCATCTCGCGGCCCGGCGGCCTCGCGCGCATCGCGTCTCTGATCGAGGACGAGCTGCGCATGGCGCTCTCCATGCGCAACCGACCTGTGCAGCCTTTCCAGCTGATCGCGGGTGTCCCCATCGGCGGGCTGCACATCGCCACGGCGCTCTCGCTGCAGATGGGGCAGCCGCTGCTCTACGTGCGCCCGGGCCACTCGTGGGAGGGCGACGAGGCGCGCGTGGAGATCGAGGGCATCTACCGCCCGGGCGACACGGCGCTGGTGGTGGACGATCTCGCGGCGGGCGGCGGCTCGCTGGTGAAGACGGCGCTGCGGCTGCGCGAGGCGGGGATCTACGTGCGCGACGCCATCGTGCTCGTCGACCGCGAGCAGGGGGCGGAGCGCCGCCTGCACCAGATCGGCGTGCGCCTGCACACGATCCTCACGCTCGAGGTGCTGCTCACCTTCCTCCACGGCCAGGGGCGCATCTCCGACGACGAGCACGAGGCGGCGATCCGCTACCTCCACGGCGAGGACGCCTCGCGCTCCGAGTTCGACTAGTAGGCTGCTGCGCCACTGCCTCGCGCCGCCGCCTCGTGGCGTGCCGCCGACGCGGAGCGCGCCCGGCACCGGAGCCACTCGCGCACTCGACGGAGTCGTGAGCGGCGACGGCGCGACCGGATCATGCGCGCCGACCGTTGGCGCGCCGCGCGTAAGGCTACAGCAGGCGGCGGATCGGCTTGCGGCCGGGGCGAGGGTCGTAGCTGGACTTGAAGATCTCCAGCTTGTCGCGCTCGATGAGGTACTTGCCGGCGAACATCGTCGCGGGGATGCGCTTCTGCTTGATCAGCCGCCGCAGGCTCTGCGGGTGGATGTTCAGCTCGCGGGCCGCCTCCACGAGGTCGAGGTAGTCGTCGAACGGGCTATCGGGCATGGGGAGTTATCCACTCATCGCAACGCCGACTGGGATCATCGGCGTATGCGGATGATAGCTGCGATGGTCGTGCGTGTAAAGCGCCTACGCAATTAGGTGCCCGATCGGTGCGCGCGACCGAGACACAGGGTGCCGCGGTCACGAGCGCGCGGGTGGCTCCGCGGCGGCGGCCATGCTGGTGGGCGCGCCCGCGGGCGCCGGCGGGAGCAGCGAGCCGCCCTCCTCGCGCAGCCGCCGCACGATGGCGGGCAGCTCGCGGACGACGTAGTCCACCTGCTCGGCGGTGACCGCGGGCGAGAGCGTGAGGCGCACCGAGCCGATCGCGAGCTCCAGCGGCACGGCCATCGCCAGCAGCACGTGCGAGGGCTCCCACGTCGTCGAGGTGCAGGCCGCGCCCGCCGAGCATTCGACGCCGCGCTCGTCCAGCGCGCGCACCACGGCCTCGCCCTCGACGCCGGGGAAGCAGAGGTGCAGGTTGTGCGGCAGCCGCTGCTCCGGCTGCCCCGGGGGCGGGCCGTTGAGCCGCGCGTCGGGGCAGGCCGCAAGCAGCCCCGCGAGCAGGCGGTCGCGCAGCTCGCGGGTCGTGCGCGCGAAGCCCTCCCGCTCCGCCTGCGCCAGCGTCAGCGCCGTCGCGAGGGCGACCGCGCCCGCGACGTTCTCCGTGCCGGAGCGCCGCTGCCGCTCCTGCCCGCCGCCCGAGATCTGCTCCAGGAACGGCACGTCGCGCCTCAGGTAGAGCACGCCCGTGCCCTTGGGTGCGCCGAACTTGTGCCCCGAGAGCGAGAGCACGTCGACGCCGAGCGCGTCCACCTCCAGCGGGAGGCTCGAGGCTGCCTGCACGGCGTCCGTGTGCAGCGGGATGCGCCGATCGAGCGCGCCCGCCCGCTCGCGCACCGCCTCGGCGACGCGCGCGATCGGCTCGATCGTCCCGACCTCGTTGTTCGCGTACATCACGGAGGCGAGCGCGGTGTCGGGCCGGATCGCCGCCGCCACGGCCTGCGGGTCGACCAACCCCTCGCCGTCGACGGGCACGTACTCCACCTCGAAGCCGAAGCGCTCGAGGTAGTGCATGGAGTGGAGCACCGCGTGGTGCTCCACCTCGTTGGTGACGAGGTGGGCGCCCCCGCCCGCGTCGCGCTGCGCGAACGCCACGCCCTTGAGCGCGGCGTTGATGCTCTCCGTGCCGCCGGAGGTGAAGACCACCTCCTCCGGCTGCGCGCCCAGCACCGCGGCCACCTGCTCGCGGGCGCGCTCCAGCCCCTCGTGCGCGCGGCGGCCGCCCGCGTGCAGCGCCGAGGGATTCGCGGCTCCTTCCTGGAGGTAGGGGAGCATCGCCTCCAGCGCCTCGGGCCGCAGCGGCGTCGAGGCCGCCGAGTCGAGGTAGAGGCGGCCGCCGGGTGGGTTGCTCACCCACCAACGGTACCCCTCTGGGGTATCGACGGTCAACGCGCGCGTGAGCGTCAGGTCGCGGGCCCGGTCGGAAGCTGCTCGTTCGGCGGCTACGAGAGCTGTGGCCGCCCCTCCGCGTCGAGCGGCAGGAAGGGGTTGTGCGCGACCTCCCAGGCGTGGCCGTCGGCATCGGCGAAGTAGCCGGAGGTGCCGCCCCACTCGGCGAGGTGCGCCGCCTGCAGCAGCGTCGCCCCGGCCTCGACGGCGGCGTCGAGCGCGGCGCCTACCGCCTCCGCCGACTCGACGTTGATGGCGAGCGTCACGCCGCGGAAGGGCTGCGCGCCCGCGGGCGCGGCGGGGAGCCCGACGTCGGCGGCGAGCGCCTCGGCGCCGTAGAGCATCAGCAGGCCGCCGACCGTGCGGAAGAAAGAGATCTGCTCGTTCGAGGCGTCGGCGAGCTCCCAGCCCAGCGCGCGATAGAACGCCGTCGACGCCGCGACATCGCGCACGCCGAGCCCGACGAAGCTGATGCGGGCGGGAACGCTCACGCGCCGCCCTGGGCCTCCTGACGCGCGTGGTAGTCGACCACGCGGCGCAGGGCAGCGGCGGCGCGGCGGAAGTCGGGGTAGGAGGCGAAGCCGCGCGCCACCACCTGCTCGCGCGCGCGTGCCAGCACCGCCTCGCGCGACTCCTCCTCGCGGTCCGTCATCGCGAGCGTCGCGACGAGGATGTGGAGCGTGGCGATCACGGGCTGGCCGCTGCTCTCGCGGAAGCGCTCCAGCGCGTCGAGCATGCGCACGAACTGCTCGGGCTCGTCCGAGAAGAGGCGCACGTTGAGGTCGATCGCGACGCCGCCGTCCACCGCGGGGTCGGCCTCGATCACATCGAGCAGCCGCCCGAGGTTCTCCAGCTCGCGGATCGTGCTGCCGGCGTCGAAGGGGTTGCGGTAGGAGCCGCCGATCACGTTGTAGAAGCCGGCCAGCGTCTCGTAGGAGTCGGCGCTCAGCTCGGGCACGGTGAAGCCGGCGCGCTCGAACTCGTCGGTGATGGCGACGGACTGGCCGCCCGTCATCGTGATCAGGCCCAGCCGGCGCCCCGTGGGGGCGCTGGTGTGCGCGAGCGCCGCGACGGCGTCGACGGCGTCGTCGAGCGAGCCCGCGGGGATCGCGCCGGCCTGCCGCACCATCGCGTCCCACACCGCCTGCTGCGAGGCGAGCGAGCCCGTGTGCGAGCGCACCGCACGCGCGCCGGCCTGCGACTCGCCGCCGCGCCACACGACCACGGGCTTGCGCTGCGTGGTCTCGCGCAGCAGCTCGAAGAAGCGCCGCCCCTCGCGCACGCCCTCGAGGTAGATCGCGATCGCCTCGGTGCCCTCGTCGTCGCGCAGGTAGGCCAGCAGGTCGCTCTCGGAGACCACCAGCGCGTTGCCGAAAGAAATCGTGCGCCCCACCAGCACGCCCGCGCGCTGCGCGCCCACCGTGAGGTTCACGCCGTGCGTGCCGCTCTGTGAGAGGATCGAGAGCGCGCCCCCGTCGTGCTCGTCCGCGCCCACGTCCTGCGCCGCGTGGAAGCGCAGCCCCAGCGTGCGGTTGTAGACACCCATGCAGTTGGGGCCGATCGCCGGCATGCCGTCTTCACGCAGCAGCCCCAGGATCTGCTCCTGCAGCGCCAGCCCCTGCTCGTCGCCGGTCTCGGCGAAGCCGGCGGTGAAGAAGTGCACGCCGGCCACGCCCCGCGCCACGGCCTGCTTGGTGATGAAGGGGGCGACCTGCCTCGACACGGCGGAGATCACGAGGTCGATGTCGCCGGGCACGTCGTCCATGGAGGTGACGTTGGTGACGCCCAGCTCCTCGATGCCGGGGATCTCCTTCTCGTCGATCTGCACCGAGTAGAGGTTGCCGCGGTACTCGAGCTGGCTCTTGAGGAACTGGTAGCCCGGCCCCTTCTCCCCCACGACGACGACCGTGCGCGGGTTGAGCATGCGATCGAGGCGGGCGCGGTCGACGGGCATCCGCTCACCGGGGGCGCCGCCCGTCGCGGCCTCGGCGCTCACGCGGGCACCGCCTCGCGCAGCACCACGCGCGCGTCGACGGCGACGGCGCCGCCGCCGGGGTGGCCGGGCGGGTAGGCGAAGACCGGGTTGAGATCGAGCTCGGCGATCTCGGGGTGGGCCGCGACGAACGCCGAGACCGCGAGCAGCAGCCCCTCGAGCGCGTCGAGGTCGGCGCCGTCTTGGCCGCGCGTGCCCTCCAGCACCGGCAGCCCGCGGATCTCGCGCAGCATCTGCGCGGCGTCCCGCGGCTCCAGCGGCACCAGCCGGAACGCCACGTCCTTCAGCACCTCCACGAAGATGCCGCCCAGCCCGAACATGACCACCGGCCCGAACTGCGGGTCGCTGGTCATGCCCACGATCACCTCGATGCCGGGGTCGGCCTGCCGCTGCACGGAGACGCCGTCGAGGGCGGCGTTGGGCGCGGCGCGCGCGACGTCGGCGACGATGCGCTCGTAGCCGGCGCGCGCGGCCGCGGCGTCGGCGATGCCGACGAGCACCCCGCCCGCGTCCGACTTGTGCGCGACGTCGGTCGACGCGATCTTCAGCACGACGGGGAAGCCGATCTCCGAGGCGAGCGAGGCCGCTTCCGCGGCGGAGGTCGCGAGCTGCGCCGCGGTGACAGGGATGCCCGCCGCGGCCAGCAGCGCCTTCGACTCCACCTCGCTGAGCAAGGTGCGGCCCGCGGCCCGCGCCTCGGCGATCATCCCGGCCGGCGCTTCGCTGCTCGGCGCGTCGCTCATCCGCCACCCCCGCGTTCCGCCCGGCCGTCGCGCCCGCCCCGGTGAGCCGGGGAGAGCCGATGCCAGCATAGGAGCGGCCCTGCCCCCCAGCAACAGCGGCCGCCGCGACGGCGCTTGACAGCGCGGCGTCACTATCGTTATAGAACACCCGTTCGCTTCGAGGCGATCGCGCCTCGCTCGCGGGCGCGGCGCAGGGAGAGGGGAGCGCGCGATGAGCACGGTCGGCTCCTCCTCCTACCTCCTGCTTGCGCGCGACGAGCGGGGCGCGCCCTACGCCGTCGAGGTCGTGGACGCCGAGGCGTGGGAGCCCGCGCTGGAGGAGCCGCCCGAGCGCGAGCGCGCGGACGTGCGCGTCGTGCGGCTGGGCGGCGCAGCGCCGTCGGCGCTGCCGCGCTGGCTCGCCGTCGAGGGCGATGCCCGTCCGCGCCGCTCGCCGCCCCCACTGCCCTCGACGACGGCGAGCGCGGAGCGGCCGGGGCGCGGCGCGGCGCGTGACCGCGGTGGGCTGCGCGTCGCCGAGGCGGCCGCCGCCTACGATGCGCGGCCCGCGGGCGCCTCGGCAGGGGCCAGCGCTCGCGGAGACCCCGGCGGCACGAGCGAGCTCGCGCTGGCGCAGCGGCTGTGGCCGTGGTCGCCGTGGCACGCCGAGCCCGGCGCGAGCCTCGCGGAGTTCCTCGCGGCCGGCGCCGCGGCGCTGCGCCATCCCGGGCCGCTCCCCGCCGAGCCCGCGCGCCAGCTCGAGGCGCTCGCGCGCTTCGCCGGCGGTCGGCGGGCGCTCGCCACGCTCGAGTCGCTGCGTGCCGACGCGCTGGAGCGCTAGCTGCTGCGCTGCTTCGGCGACCCGGACGCCTTCGCCGAGGCGATCCTGCTGGCACGCATCGAGGCCGCGGGCGACGAGCAGACGGCCGCGCTGCTGCGCTTCCTGCGCGACGCCGAGGTGCCGGAGGGGCCGCGCTACGCCGAGCTCGCCCTGGACCGCCGCGTGCTGCGCGAGCAGGCGTCGCCCTGGCTCCACCCGCGCGCCCACGCGGAAGGCCGCGAGGCCGCCGCGCAGGATGCCGCTCGCGACGCCGAGCGCGCGGCGTTCGCGGCCGCGCTGCGCGCCGTCCACGCCTGGCGCGAGCGCTACCTCGCGGCCTACCGGGCGCACTACCGCGCCATGCTGGAGCGGGCCGACGCGCTGCGCGGCGAGCTGCGCGCGGTGGCCGCGCGGGCCTCGGCGCTCGCACGGCTGCAGCGGCTCCGCCCGCTGGCGAGCGAGGAGGCGGCGCGCGCGCTGCGCCGGCACGCGGCCTCGCTTCGCGCTCTCGACGCGCTGCCCGATGAGCCCGCCCCGGGCGAGCCGACGACGGGGGGCGTGGCGCTGGGCGCCGAGCCCGCGGCGTTCGCAGCCGCCAGCGAGGCCGCCGCCGCCGTCGACGCGGCGCTGGAGGGCTGCCGGCGCGCGCTGGCCGCCGCGCTGGCGGGACTCGCGCTCGATCGCGCGGGCGTGCCCGGCCTCGACCGGCTGCTGCAGGCGATCGCGGCGAGCGAGCTCGACGGCCTCGACCGCGTGCTCGACGAGCGGCTCGCGGCGCACATCGAGGCGCTGCTGGCGCGCCCGCCCGAGCCTCTGCTGACGCGGCTGGCGCGGCTGCACCCGATCGTCACCGCCGTCACCCGCGACGCCGCCGTCGCCGACTTCGCGCGGCTGTTGGAGCAGGAGATCGCCGCCTCGCCGGGCGCCTCGGCGATGCTGGCGGAGGGGGCGCCCGTCGCCGCGCCCGGCGGCTGAACGACGACGCCACGCGCTCGTTCGGCGGCGCCGCGCGGTTGCGCCGCGGGAGACGCGCGCCGAGGATCGCCGCATGCCGCCCCGCTTCGCCGCCTTCCGCCGCCGACGCCCGCCGCCCCCGCCCGGGGGCGACGGAGCCGCCGACGAGCCCGCGGCCACCGCCGAGCTCGCGGCGACCGACGCCGAGCCCCGCGAGCCCGTCGAGCACGCGCTGCCCTCGCTCGTCGTCGGGCTCGGCAATCCGGGGAAGGAGTACGGCGACACGCGCCACAACGTGGGCGCGTGGTGCCTCGCGCTGCTCGCGCGGCGGCACGGCGCCACCCTCGAGCGCCACGGCCGCGTCGACCGCGCCTCGATCCAGCTCGCCGGGCGCGAGATCCACCTCGCGCGCCCGCGCGCCTACATGAACGAGAGCGGCCCGCCCGTCGCGGCGGAGGCGCGGCGGCTGCGGCTCCGCCGGCCGCAGCTCCTCGTCGTCTACGACGACCTCGACCTGCCAACCGGGCGCGTGCGGCTGCGGCTGGGCGGCGGATACGGCGGTAACCGCGGCATGCGCTCGCTGATCGGCGCGCTGGGCGGCAACGACGTGCCGCGCGTGCGCGTGGGCATCGATCGCCCCTACGACGACGGCGCCCCCGTGCGCGACCCCGATCGCGTCGCCGACTGGGTGCTCTCGCGCCCGTCGCGGGCCGAGCGCGCGCAGCTCGACGCCGCGGTGGAGCGCGCCGCCGACGCCGTCGAGCTCGCGGCCGCCGAGGGCGTCGAGGCAGCGATGCGCCGCTTCAACGCCGGCCCCGACGCGAGCCCCGACGCGAGCCCCGACGCGGGCTAGGGGGAGCGCTCGGCGCGGCTCAGGGAGCGCTCGGCGCGGCTCAGGGAGCGCCCGCTCGGCCGCGCGCGACCGGCGCCGCTACACTGGCGGTCTCGGGCGCCCGACGCCCGGGACGAGGGACGCGCGTGCGGCGCGGCCCCGTCTTCGCGCGCCCGCGACGAGGGAGGTGATGCGAGCGGTGGATCTGCGCCCGCTGATCGAGGCGCTGGAGGGCATGGCGTCGCTCGTGGAGGCGGCGAGGCGGCTGCGCGCCCGCGAGCCGGTGCTGCTCGGCGTGCCGGACGCGGCGAAGCCGGTGGCGGCCGCGCTGCTGTGGCGCGCGCTGGCGCGGCCAACGCTGCTGCTGCTGCCGCGCGAGACGGACGCCGAGGCCGCGGCCGAGCAGCTCGCCGCGTGGGCCGGCGACGACGCGATCCACCTGCCGGCGCGCGGCGCGCTCCCCTACGAGCGAGCCCCGTCGCCGCGTGAGACGGCCCGCCGCGTCGCCGCGCTGAGCCGGCTGGCGCAGGCCGCCGAGGAGGGGCCGCCGCTGCTGGTCGCGTCCGCGGCCGCCGCCACGGAGCGCACGCTGCACCCCGCCGACCTCTCGCGCGGGCCGGGCACGCTGACCGTCGGCGAGCGCGTGCCGATGGAGCACGTCGCCCGCGCGCTCGTCGATGCGGGCTATGCGCTGGAACCGCTCGTCGAGGCGCCGGGGCAGGCGGCGCGGCGCGGCGGCCTGCTCGACGTGTTCCCGCCCGACCGCGACGCCCCGCTGCGCATCGAGTGGTTCGGCAGCGAGATCGAGTCGATCCGCGCCTTCGATCCGGAGAGCCAGCGCACCCGCGAGCGGCTCGCCGGCGTGGCGATCGGCCCCGCGACGGAGTGGCTCGCCTCCCGCGAGGAGCTCGCGGCGCTGGCGGCGCGGCTCTCGGCTGACGGCGCGCCCCGCGGGCGCGCCCGTGGCGCCGACCTCGAGGCGGAGCTGGCCGCCCTGCGCCGCGGTGAGCTGCCGGTGCCCGCGCTCTACGGCCCGCTGCTGGGCGGCGCGACGCTCTTCGACCACCTCGGCGCGGAGGCGCTGCTGATCGTGGACGAGCGCGAGGCCGTCGAGGCGGCGGCGGCCGACCTCGACGAGCTCGCGCGCGAGCGCGCCGCCGAGCTCTCGGCGCGCGGCGAGCTGCCGGAGGGGGCGCCCGCGCCGCACGCGCCGGTCGCCGACCTGACGGCGGCGATCGAGGCGCGGCCGCGACGCGCGCTGCTCGCGCGCTGGGCGACGGGCGCCGAGCCCGGCGCGCTGCGCCTCCCCTTCCAGCCCGCCGACGGCTACGCGGGGCGCCTCCCGGCGGCCGCCGCCGACGTCGCGCGCGAGCTGCGGCGCGGCGACCAGCTGGTGGTCGTCACGCAGCAGGCGCAGCGCTACCGCGAGGTGCTGGCCGAGGCCGGCGTCGAGGCGACGGTGGAGGCGGGCCTGGACGCGCCCCCGCAGGCGGGCTCGCTCCAGCTCGTGCAGGGCGGGCTGCCCGAGGGCTGGCGCACCCGCGGGAAGCAGGGCGTCGTCTCGCTCGTCACGGACCGCGAGCTCTTCGGCTTCGTGAAGCAGCGCCGGCAGCTGCGGCGGCGCCCGACCCATCGCTCGCGCTTCCTCGCCGAGGTGTCGCCCGGCGACTTCGTTGTGCACGCCGACCACGGCATCGCGCGCTTCGGCGGGCTCGTGCGGCGCGAGGTCTCGGGCGAGCCCCGCGACTACCTCGAGCTGCGCTTCGCGGCCGAGGACCGCATCTACGTGCCGATCGAGCAGGTCGACCGTGTCGCGCGCTACGTCGGCCCCTCCGATCTGCCGCCGCGGCTGACCCGGCTGGGGACGCAGGAGTGGGCGCGAGCGCGGGCGCGCGCCCGCGCCGCCGTCGAGATCGTCGCGGCCGACCTCGTGCGGCTCTACGCCGCCCGCCAGCTGCTCCACGGCCACGCCTTCGCCGCCGACGACGAGTGGCAGCGCGAGCTGGAGGCAGCGTTCCCCTACGAGGAGACGGCCGACCAGCGGCAGGCAATCGAGGCGGTGAAGGCGGACATGGAGGCGCCGCGACCGATGGACCGCGTGATCTGCGGCGACGTCGGCTTCGGCAAGACCGAGGTCGCCGTGCGCGCCGCCTTCAAGGCGGTGCGCGACGGCCACCAGGTGGCGGTGCTGGTGCCGACCACCGTGCTGGCGCAGCAGCACCTGCGCACCTTCCGCGAGCGGCTCGCCGCCTTCCCCGTCCGCGTCGAGGCGCTCTCGCGCTTCCGCACGGGGGAGGAGAGCGCGACGATCCTCGCGGGTGCGCGCGACGGCGCCGTCGACGTGCTGATCGGCACGCACCGCCTGCTCTCGCCCGACGTCGAGTTCGCGAACCTCGGCCTCGTCGTGATCGACGAGGAGCAGCGCTTCGGCGTGCGCCACAAGGAGCGGCTGAAGCGGATGCGGCTCGAGGTGGACGTGCTGACGCTGTCGGCGACGCCCATCCCTCGCACCCTGCACATGACGCTCGCCGGCATCCGCGACCTCTCGATGATGGAGAGCGCGCCCGAGGGCCGGCAGGCCGTGCAGACCTACGTGAGCGAGTGGGACCCGCAGCTCGTGCGCGACGCCGTGCTGCACGAGCTGGAGCGCGGCGGCCAGATCTACCTCGTGCACAACCGCGTGCACTCGATCGACTCGGTGGCGGAGCGGCTGCGCGAGCTCGTCCCGGAGGCGCGCGTCGCCGTCGCGCACGGGCAGCTGCCGGAGCGGCTGCTCGAGCGCGTGATGGAGCGCTTCTCCGAGGGCGACTTCGACGTGCTGGTGTGCACGACGATCATCGAGTCCGGCCTCGACAACCCCAACGTGAACACGCTGGTCGTGGACCGCGCGGACGTGCTCGGCCTCGCGCAGCTCTACCAGCTGCGCGGGCGGGTGGGCCGCGGTGCGCACCAGGCGTACGCCTACCTGCTCTTCCACCGCGACCGCGCACTGACCGAGACGGCGCAGCAGCGCCTCGCGACGATCTTCGAGGCCAGCGAGCTCGGCTCGGGCTTCCAGGTGGCGCTGCGCGACCTGGAGATCCGCGGCGCGGGCAACCTGCTGGGCGCCGAGCAGAGCGGGCAGATCGCCGCGATCGGCTTCGACCTCTACACGCAGATGCTCGCCGAGACCGTCGAGTCGATGAAGGCAGCGCACGAGGGCGGCTCGGGCGCGGCCGCCGACTCGACGCCCGGCGTCGCGCCCGCGACGATCGGCGCCCCGCGCGCCACGGATGTCGCGCTCGACCTGCCGGTCGCCGCCTACATCCCCGAGAGCCACATCGCCGAGATCGAGGGGCGCATCGCGCTCTACCAGCGCATCGCCGGGCTGACGACGCTCGCCGACGCCGAGGCGCTCGACGTCGAGGTGCGCGATCGCTTCGGCGCCCCGCCGCAGGCGCACCAGCGCCTGCTGGCGCTGGTGCGCCTGCGGCTGCTCGCGCGCGACGCCGGCGTCGCCTCGATCCGCGCCGAGGGTCGTGAGCTCGTGCTCACCGCCCTCGACGGGCGGCCCTTCGCCGGGCGCCGCCTGCCCACGCTCCCCGCCGGCGTGCAGCTCGGCCGCGCGCAGCTCCGCCTCGACCGCGACGCGCTGGGCGAGGAGTGGCTCGCGGCGATCGAGGCGCTGCTACGGCTGCTCGCCGGCGCGCCAGCCGCCGCCTCCCCTGCGCGTGAGGCCGGCGCACGCCCCGCCTAGCTGTACTACCCAGGAAGGTTGTTCACAGGCGGGAGGCGGGGACGGCCCCGCCGACGCCGCCGTGCGGTCGGCGGTGATTGTAGCGGTAGAGCCAGCGTGGGAGCTGGCGCAGCCGCTCGGCGTTGGAGCGGTAGGGGCGGGCGTAGGCCCACTCGTTCTGCAGGATCTGGATGAAACGCTCGGCTTTGCCGTTCGTCTGCGGGCGGTAGGGCCGCGTGTGCGACAGCCGCACGTCTGCGGCAGCGGCGGCGCCGTGGAAGCTGCGGGCGACGGTGTAGGCTTTCGCGTTGTCGGTCAGGACCCGGCGCACGCGCACGCCACGCCGGCGGAAGGCCGCGAGCGCCTGCTCGAGGAAGGCGGCGCAGCTCGCGCCACGCTCGTCGGGCAGGACGGAGACGTAGGCGTAACGGCTGTGGTCGTCGACGGCGACGTGTAGGTACTCCAGCCCCAGCGAACGCCGCGAATGCGGCCCGGAGCGCGTCTCGGCGAAGCCAGGCGCCATTCGCTTGCCGCCGCCCTCGGGGACGCGCCCGAGCTTCTTCACGTCGAGATGCAGCAGGTCGCCGGGGGCGTCGTGCTCGTAGCGGACCGGCTCCCGGGTGACGCGGTGCAGGCGGTCGAGCCGGTTGAGGCCGCGGCGCCGCAGCACGGCGTAGACCGTGGAGCGGGCGACCCCGAGCGCCCACTGGATGCGATGCGGCCCGAATCCCTGCGTGCGTCGCACGGCGCAGATGCGTCGCTCCAGCTCGGGCGGCGTGCGCCGGGGATGCGCGCGCGGGGCGGAGCTGCGGTCCTCGAGCCCTGCCGCTCCCTCCGCACGGAAGCGCCCCAGCCACTTGGCAACGGTGTGGCGGGAGACGCGGAAGTGGCGAGCGACCTCAGCCTGGGGCCAGCCGGCGTCCACTTCCCGCACGAGCTCGAGTCGGGTCAGCGGTGTCAGCCGCGCGTTACGATGGGCCATGAGAGTGTCCTCTCCTCGCTACTGCCGTGCTGTCACACACAGCAGCGGGCGAGGCCCCTCATCCTGTCAACAACCTACGTGGGAACTACACCTAGCTGCGGCGGTTTCGCGGGCATCGCGCGCGCCGGCGCGTCACTCATCGCTCGGTCGCGATGAGTGTCAAGGCTTGACGAACGCGGCGCGCATACTCGACATTCCAATTGGAACGCTCCATTTAACAGGGCGCACGAGCAACGGAGCGCGGCATGGCGCAGCGGCCGAGGGCGGTTGCGGCGAACCAGGCGCGGGTGCTGGCGGCGCTCGCGCGGCGTGGCGGGCCCGTCGCCGCCATCGAGCTGGCGCGCGAGCTGGCCGGCGAGCGCGCGGCGGGCGGCGGCGGCCTCGGTCGCAGCTCCGTCTACGCGGCGCTCGCGGCGCTCCAGCGCGACGGGCTCGGCGCCGCGCGCTGGGACCACTCGGCGTCGCACCCGCGCCGGCTCGTCCGCATCACCGCACGCGGCCGGCGCGTCCTCGCCCAGCCGCCGGCGCCCGCGGGCACACGGACGGCGTCGGCGCGACTCACGCCGGGGGAGACAGCCTCGTGAAGCTCGTCCGTGGGAGCCTCGTGCGGGCGCTGGCGCTGCCGCTGCTCGCGGCGCTCCGGCTCTGGGTCGGGCTCTGGCGCTGGTGCTATCCAGAGTCGGGCGCCGCCGTCGCCGAGGCGCTCGCCGCCGAGCTCGCCGCCGCCGGCGCGGCCCTCGAGGGCGGGCGCGGCCTCCGCGAGCGAGCGCAGACCGCCCTGCCGCTGCTCGCCTTCCTCGCGCGGCTGCCGCTGCTGGCGCGGGCGCAGGCCACCGCCGAGCGCTCGGCCGCGACGCGCACCCGTGGCGAGCCGCCGGCAGGCGCCCCCCGAAGCTCCACCGCGAGCACCCGCCTCCGCGAGGCGATCGTGCTGACGCTGCTGGCCGGCGGGCTGATCGCGACCGGAGCGGTCGTCGCCTCGTTCGCCGCGACCGGCGACTTCCTCTTCGAGCGGCACGCCACCCCCGACGCGCCCGGCGAGGTCACGCCCTACTTCCAGATCGCGGCGGCGGCGACATCGCTCGCGCTGACGCTCGCCGGTGTCGGGCTCGTCGCGCTCGCCGCGATCGGGCGGCTCGGCCGCGCGCGCGGGCGCTAGCGGCGCCGCCGCGCCTCGCGACGCCCCGCCCCAGCGGCGCCGGCTGCCGCCCGACGCGGGCCCGCGCTATCGTGGACGCGTGCAGCCGCGCGTCGTCTTCTTCGACTTCCACGACACGCTCGCCCGCTACGAGCCGCACCACCTCGTGCTCTACGAGTGGGCCGCGGCAGAGCACGGCGTGACGCTCGACCGCTCGGCGTTCGACGGCACGGCGCGCCAGTCGTGGATCGACGAGGCGTGGGCCGAGTGGCGCACGCCGCTCGGCATCGACCACTCGGCGGGCTCGACCGACGCCGCGACCTACCGCGAGCTGCGCGTGGCGCTGAACCGTCGACGCATCGCCGCCGCGGGCGGCGAGGGCGACGCGGCCGAGCCGATCGCGCGCCGCATCGCCGAGCTGGAGAGCGACCCGCGCCACTTCGGCCTCTTCGACGACACGCTGCCGGCGCTGTCCGCGCTCCGCGATCGCGGGCTGCGCTCGTTCATCGTCTCGAACCACATCTGGGAGCTGCCGGAGGTCGCGAGCGGCCTCGGCCTCGACGAGCTCGTCGAGGCGGTGCTCACGAGCGCGCGCGTCGGATACCGCAAGCCACACCCCGCGATCTACGCGGAGGCGCTGCGCGTGGCCGGCGTCGCCGCCTCGGAGGCGCTCTTCGTCGGCGACTCGTGGAGCCACGACGTGGAGGGCCCGCGCGCCGCCGGGATGGAGGCGCTGCTCATCGATCGCGAGGACGCCTCGGGGCGCCCCGGCGCGCTGGCGAGCCTGCTGGAGCTGCCGCTCCGCCTCGGCGCGGCGCCCGAGGGCGCGTGAACGAGGGCGCGCGCGTGAGCGATCCGCCGCCCGTCACGCTCGCGCCGGTCGCCGAGGGCGATCTCGATGCGCTGTTCTCGATGTTCGCCGACTACTGGGCCGAGCTCGACGCGGCCGACCCGCTGACGCCGCTCCCCTACGGCGTGCCGGAGTACCGCCGCGCGCTGCTCGACGACCGCGAGGGGCGCGAGCTGCTGTGGCTCGTCGTCGGCGGCGAGCGCGCGGGCTTCGCCTTCACCCGCGTCGACGAGGATTGGCCCGACGACGCGCTGGTCGCCGAGGTCAGCGAGTTCTACGTGCTGCCCGAGTTCCGGCGCAGCGGCGTCGGCCGCGCCGCCGTCGCCGCCCTCGCCGAGCGCTGCCGAGCCGCCGGCGCGACGCGGCTGGAGGCGGACGTGCTGACCGGCAACGCCGCGGCGCTCGCGTTCTGGCGCGCCTGCGGCCTCGCCGAGCGCCGCCACTCCCTCTTCGCCCACCTCTAGCAGCGTTCCGCTGCACTCGAGGGGCTACCGCTCCTGCACGAGGGCTCGCGGCACGACGGGTGACGGTCGACAGCTCGGCATCGCGCCGAAGCGCCGAGGGCGCTCGCACACGGCCTCGCCTACCGCGGGTCGGCGCGTCGAAGGCGGCGGCAGCCAGGTGGATGCAACGGAACGTTGCCGGAACGTTGCCGGTGCGAGTGGGTGCGATACGATGCGGGCCGTGCTCTGGGACGTTCACTGCCACTTTCCGCGCGACTGGGAGCAGCCTGAGGGCAGCGACCCGGCGCCCCTTGTCGACGCGCGCGCCGAGGCGCTGCGCGCGGCCGGCGTCACGCGCGCCTCGCTGCTGGCGGGCGGGCGCTTCGGCCCGAGCTACGAGGTGGCGATCGAGCTGGCGCGGCGGCACGAGGAGCTCTTCGTCCCGGTCGCCGTCGTCGACCCCGGCGAGAGCTGGTCCGGCGAGATCCGCCGACTGCACGAGCTCGGTTACCGCGGGCTCAAGATCATCGGGACGCGCCACGCCTACGACGACTACCGCTACTTCGGCGTCTACGGCGCCGCCGAGGAGCTGCGCATGCCGATCCTCTTCCACCTCGGCGTGATCGGCGGCGGCGTCGACTACGCGCGCACCCACCCGCGCCGAGACGCCGAGGCGGCCGAGACGCTGCGCCGCGTCCGCGAGCGCAGTCGGATGCAGCCGCGCGACGTCTCGGCCGCGCGGATGCGGCCGTTCCACCTGGACGGCATCGCCAACAGCTTCCCGCAGCTCCCGATCATCGGCGCGCATATGGGCGGCACCGGCAACTACGACGAAGCCGCGTCCGTCGCCCGCTGGCGGCACCACGTGGTCTTCGACCTCTCGGGCGGCGAGACGATCGAGCGGCACGCCGTGGAGCGGCGGCTGGTCGGCCACGAGATCGGCGTCGAGAAGCTCGTGTGGGGCTCCGACTGCCGCGACGACGAGATCGCCGCACACGTCGACAGCCTCGACCGCATCCTCGACGAGGTGGGGCTCACCAGCGACGAGGCGGCGCGCATCCGCTACCACAACGCCGCCGAGCTCTTCGGCGAGGAGGAGCCGCGGCTCGCGGGCGAGTAGCCCGCCGGGCCGCGAGCGGCGGGCCGATGCCGACCGACCGAGAGCGCAGCGCCGACGCCGATCCGCCCGCCGCGCCCCCCTCGACGGCCCCCGCATCGGCGCTCGCCGAGCCGACGCGACGTGTCGCGAGCGCCGCCGTCGAGCCGCGCGCCGTCGAACCGCCCGACGCCGCGCCGACGGCGGAGGAGACGGGCCCGCCCCAGGGCGAGCCCGACGCGAGCGCAGCGGGCGCCGACCCCGACGCCAACGCCGACTCACCCCCCGCCGCCAGCGACGAGGCGCCGGGGGAAACGACGGCCGGCGAGGAGGAGGGGCCGCCCGCGCCCACCCCCTCGGCCGAGGCCGCGGCGGGCGTGCGGCGCTCGCCCGGCGTGCCGCTCACGGCACAGCTCGTCACGCTCGTCGCCATCGAGGCGATCGTCTTCTTCGCGTTCCTGCTGATCGAGCCCACGCCGCGCTGGCTCGCGCTGTTCGGAGCCGTCGTCGCCGCGCTCGCCTTCGAGGGGGTGCTGCGCAGCAGCGTCCGCGAGCCGTTCGCCTCGGGCGCCGACACCGTCCCGTACCTCTTCCTGCCGACGTTGTACGCGCTCGTGATGCCCGTCTTCGTCGAGCACGCGGTGGGCGGGCGCTGGGTGCTGGCCGCCGCTGCGGCGCTGGTCGCGGGCTTCGCCGCGGTGCTCGTCGCCGAGGTTGCCTCGGTGCGAGCGCACACCCCCGCGCACCGGCCCGCGAGGGTGGTCGCGGCGCTCGGCGCGTACGCGGTCGCCTTCGCCCTCTTCGACCTCGGTTACCTGCTCGAGCTCGACGTGCCGGGCGCGATGGCGGCGGCCGCCGTCGGCTCGGCGCTGCTCGGCATCGAGCTCCTGCGCGAGGGCGAGATCGACCCGCTGGAGACAATGGGCTTCGCGGCGATCGTGGGGCTGGTCGCGGCCGAGTCGCGCTGGACGCTGCACTTCCTCCCGCTCGAGGGGGAGCTCGCCTCGCTGGCGCTGCTGCTGGTCTTCTACGTGTCGAGCGGGCTGCTCCACGCGCACCTGACGCGGCAGCTCTCGGCGCGGGCGGCGGGCGAGTACGCGGCAATCGCCGCGGCAGGCCTCGCGCTGGTGATCGGCGCGCGCGCGAGCGGCATCACCTGAGGCGACCGTCGATGGCCCGGCCCTCGTCGCTCTGCTAGCATCGCTCCCGCCTCGTGCGAGCTCGTCGGGGAGTGGCGCAGTCTGGCAGCGCACCTGACTGGGGGTCAGGAGGTCGCAGGTTCAAATCCTGTCTCCCCGACCAAGATTCATATCTAGAGAGGGCGTCTCGGGCGGACCGGGGCGCCCTCTCTAGCGTTCATGCCAGCAATCGTGCCAGCAACGGTGGCAGGGTAGCGCGGACAGAGCATCAATCCTCGGACCGGAGTCCGGCCGCCCCTCGATGTCCGCAGGCGTCCGTCACGGGTTCGGATGCCAGCCGTTCCGCCCCCCTAGTTTCGCGACGCGCCTGTCAGTGCGTCGGCTCTGTCGTGAGGACTCTGGTCAACTGGGGCGGCCACCCCCAGCGCGCTGGGCAGCCCCGCGTCAAGGAACCGCTGGGGGTCAGCCGTCTCGGATCGAGCGAGACCGCCTCGGTCGTCATAGCAGCCGCTGCTCGGTAGTCGAAAAGCAACCGGGGCGAGACGCCCACCCCGCGAGGCCGGTGTGTGACCGGCTCTCCCGGTCCACGGTTTTCTTGGACACCTGATTGGGGCAGGCTGCCCCGGCAGAGGAGGTGTCCATGACCAGCTCCGCACAGGGATTGAACGAGCGTAGTGCGTCGCGAACGGAGCGCGGTCGCTTCTCCTCGCGACGGAAGAGCGAGGCGGTGCTGAGGCTGCTGCGCGGCGAGGAGTTGGACGCGCTCTCGCGCGAGCTGGGGGTGACCGCAGCGACGCTGTCGCAGTGGCGCGAGCGCTTCTTCGCCGCCGGCCGGGCCTCGCTCACGAGCCGGCCTGCCGACGAGCGTGACGAGGAGATCCACCGACTGCAGGCGAAAGTCGGCGAGATCACGATGGCGAACGAGCTCCTGCTCCAGCGCGCGCATCAGCTGGAGGCAGGACTCCCTTTGGCACGCCGGAGGTCGAGGTGATGAGTCGAACCACCTCGCTGTAGGGCCACAAAACTCCGTCCGCCCGGATCTGAATCTGATTCGGGCACCGTTGGTCGGCCTTCGTGAGTCGCGGACGACGCGTTCTAGTCTTGCCACCTCAGCCTCCAGCCATGCTGCCGGAGGCTCTGCGACGTGCCGCGCAGGTTCGATTCAGCGGTGATCCGAGTTTTGTGGCCCTACAGGGCGAACGCCTGCGCGTCCGCCGCGACGCGGCGCGAGCGCGAGTCATCGAGCTCGACATGGCCTACGCTGCGGCATTCGAGGCGGCAGCACGAGGGTCGCAGGAGGCGTAGAACAGCCCCCCGGCCGCTCCGGGCCTCCGCGTCTGTCCGGAAGGCCTCGAGCGCGGAAGGAAAGCTCCGGCTGGGTGCAGGCCCCGCCTGCTACGGTGCTGCGGCCACAGCTGCTGGTGCGGCAACCGGGCCGCCGAACTGCTCGCGATAGAGCGCCGCATAGAGGCCGCTGCGCCGCAGGAGCTCAGCATGCTGTCCACGCTGCACGATGCGCCCGCGATCGAGCACGAGGATCGCGTCGGCGGCGATCACAGTGGAGAGTCGGTGCGCGATCACGACAGTCGTCCGACCGCGCGCCAGTCGGGTCGTCGACTCTCGGATCTCTCGCTCGAGGCGCGAATCGAGGGAGGCGGTCGCCTCGTCGAGGATCATCACCGGTGGCTCCTTGAGGACCGCCCGCGCGATGGCCACGCGCTGCTTCTCGCCCCCCGAGAGTCGGTAGCCGCGCTCCCCCACGATCGTGTCGAAGCCCTCCGGCAAGCCCTCGATCAGACTGTCGAGGCCGGCCGCCGTGGCCGCGGCGCGAACCTCGTCGGTGGAAGCCGCGAGGCGCCCGTATCGGATGTTCTCCAGCAGTGATGCGTGGAACAGATACGTCTCCTGCATGACCGCACCGACCGCCCGAGCCACGGAGTCCAGTGTGAGGTCGCGCGCATCATGGTCGTCGAGGAGCATGCGTCCCTGCTGCGGGTCGTAGAAGCGTTGGAGGAGGTACGTGATGGTCGTCTTCCCGGCGCCTGATGGCCCGACGAGTGCGACCACCTGGCCCGGCTCGATTTCGAAGCTGACATCGCGCAGTGCCGGCGACGTCGTCCCGTAGGCGAACGTGACGTTCTCGAAGCGCACCGCGCCTCGCGGGTCGACGAGTCTCGTCGCGCCCGGTCGCTCATCGACTTCGACCGGCAGATCGAGGTACTCGAAGATCCGCTCGAACACCGCGAGCGACGACAACGCGGTGGTGTTGATGCGGGCGATGCTGGCGAACGGCTGGAAGACGCGCTGCGTGAGGACGGCGAACGCGACGACGACACCGAGCGTCAGCTCCTCGCCGACAACGGCGCGTCCCCCGAACCAGTAGACGGCCCCCGGCGCCAGCGCCCCGAAGAGGCCCGTCGCCATGTTGAACCAGCGGCCCGCCATCATTCGGCGAATCGACAGCGACCGGAGCGTGCGGTTGGATTCGTCGAAGCGCCCAGCCTCGTGCTCCTGCCGGCCGAACGTCTTCACGAGCATCGAGCCCGATATCGAGAGCGTCTCCTCGACGTGGGCCGACATCCGCGCGCTCTCTTCGTGCCACTCCCTCATCAGCCGGCGCTGGACCAGCCCGACCTTCATCGTCGGGTAGACCCAGAGCGGTAGCACTACGAGGGCCATGAGCGCCAGACGCCACTCGAGCCAGAACATGATCCCGAGGGCCGCGGCGAGCGTGATTGTGTTCTGGAGGAGCTCGGTGAACGTCCCGGTGACCGCCTGCTGAACGCCGTTCACGTCCGTCGAGATGCGCGAGAGGATCTCGCCAGTCCGCGTCTGCGTGAAGAAGCGCATCGAGAGCCGCTGCAGGTGGCCGTGCAAGTCCTGGCGGAGTCGGTACATCACACCCTGGCCGACGGACTGGTTGACGTAGCCCACGACGACGCCGAGGAGCGCGGAGACCGCCACCACTCCCACAAGCAGCGCGAACATCTGGTCGATCGCCCCGAGGTCGCCCGAGCGCGGCACCGCCGCGTCAACGATCTCCTTGAGTACCAGGGCAGGGAGGAGGTCGAGCACGGACGTCGCGGCGATGAGCACGATGAGGAGGGCGACGTGCGGTGCGTACGGTCGAAAGAGCCCGAGCGTGCGGGTGAGTATCCGACGCTTGGACCCCGTGGGTCGTTGCTGGCGTAGGCGCATCCGTTCCGATGCTAACTCACTCCCCGTCGCCCGGAGAGCACGTGGTGAGCAGCCCGGGCTGTCGGAGACCGCCGGGCCCCCTCAGCCGGAGCGCTGATCTGCGTCTTCGCCCGGCGGCTCCTGCGCGCGTCAGCTCCGACTATCCCGCGATCGTGGCGCTGGTGACAGGCCTCGCAGCGAGCCATTCTTAGGTCCCTGCGCGTGCGGCGACCACGGGTTTGGCGGAGCATCGGTCGTCACGCACCGGAGCGGCGCCGACGCGACAACTGAGCAGCAGCCCGCACGCTTCGCCCGCGCTGCCGATCGATCTCGTTGTAGGCTGCGACTCCCGGCGGGATGGCCGCACACCAAATGTGTTTGACTTCAATTCGAGGCGGCAGGAGGAGCGTGTGACTCGTCCCGTTCGAGATCGCGGATATGCGCATCCGGAGTATTTGTCCGAGAGTGATTGGCTCGCAGATCACCTCGCGGACCTCGCGTATCGCGTGGTCGACGCTCGTTCTGATGAGGACTACGCCGCTAGCCATATTCCGGGAGCGGTCCACCTCAGCGGGTTTTCGCTGGGCACGATCGGCCCCGACTCCGCGATGATCTTCGGTCGTCGGGTTGGGCTGCTCGGCATCGACGAGGGGACACCGGTCATCGTCTACGACGGGGGTGGGCCATCCCAGCTGGCGGGGATGACCGCCTGGGCGTTCCGGTACTACGGGCATTCCGATGTCCGCTACCTGGATGGCGGGCTCACGAAGTGGACGGCCGAGGGGTTGCCGGTTTCAAGTGAACGGCCGGCGCCGGAACCGCGGAGCTTTACAGCGGACCCGGTGGAAGACCTGTTCTGCTCCCTCGACCAGGCGAAGGCCGGTGTCGCTGACGGCAGGGTCGTCTTCTGGGACGTCCGCACCGACGGCGAGTTCGACGGAACCGAGGCGGGTTGGAATCCGCCGCCTCGCCTCGGGCACATACCGGGGGCCGTCCACCTCAACTACGTCGAGCTGTTTGATGCGGACGATGGGACGTTGAAGTCCGCTGACGAGTTGACAACGCTCTTGGGAGCCAAAGGGATCACACCGGAGTCGACGGTAGCTAGCTACTGAGGGGGCGGAGCGCGCGCGGGTCTCGCGACGCTTGTCCTGAGAATCCTGGGTTACTACCGAGTATCGAACTACGCGGCATCATTCAACGAATGGTCGAAGCAGCCTGACACCGAAGTCGCGAGCTAGCGTAGAGCGCCCTCGTCGGCTCTGTCAAAACTCAGGGCTCGGGGTCCTGTGAGGCTCCGATCTGGCTGTAGGGCCACAAAACTCGGATCGCCCTCACGCGGCGAGCCTTTCATAGCGATGATGTAGCCCTGCGAGCACGGGACTCGCCGTCACCGGTCCCTCCTGCTGCACGGCCCTTGGACCCTCGGGCGTCTCGAGGCCGAGCGTCCTGTGCGGACGTGTGGAGTTGTAGTAGCCCACGTACTCGAGCAGAACTCGCCGCAGATGTCGCTCGCCCAGGGGGATGACGTGATTCAGACACTCCTGGCGCAGCGTCCGGACGACTCGCTCCGCGATCCCGTTAGCCTGCGGGGCGCGGACGGGCGTGAGCACCGTCTCGATGCCGATGCTGCGTGCCCGCGCGATGAAGTCGGAGCCGTACGAACGGTCGCGGTCGCGGATCAAGTAGCGAGGCTTTGTACCGCTCCTGGTTTCTTGGACACATCGCTGGCGGTAATCATGCGGCCGCCCCGGTGCGCGGCGAGAGCGCCTCGCGGACGGCGGCTGGGGTGCGGTGGCCGTGCCGTTCGACGAGCCAGTGCTGGTTGTAGCGCTGCTTGAAGGCGAGCAGCGCCTGGCGTAGCTCCTCCACCGTCTCGAAGTGCTCCACCCACAGCAGCTGCTCCTTCAGCGTGCGGATGAAGCGTTCCGCGCAGCCGTTGCCCTCGGGCGCGGCTACGAAGGACGGGCTGGAGCGGATGCCGAGGAAGCGCAGCTCCTCCTGAAAGTGGTCGCTCAGGTACTGGCTGCCGTGGTCGTGGCGGAGAGCGAGTCCCCGCGCGAGGTCCGCCTCGTAGCCGTCGAAGTGCTCCCGGAGCCCCTGCCGCAGCGGCTCCAGCGCCTCGAAGCGCGTGCCCGGTCGCGCCGCGTGGATGCCGATGCACTCCTGCGTGCAGTGATCGACGGCGATGAAGACGGTGGCGTTCCCCTCGCGGGTGGTGAGGCAGGAGGTCGCGTCGGTCCCCCACATCTCGTCAGGCCGCTCGGTGGTGATCGTCCCGTCGTGCACCCGCGGTCCGCGCCGACGCCCGACGCGGGTCGGGGCGAGCAGTCCCGCCTCCCGCATCAGCCGCAGCACCCGGCCCTTCGAGGTGCGCACACCGGCCAGCCGCAGCCGCGCCCACACCTTGCGGTAGCCCTCGCCCGTGAACGGGGAGGCGGCGAGCACAGCTCGGACCTGCTCCGTGAGAGCCTCGTCCGTCCACGCCTGCCTCGGCCCGCGCTTCGCTGCTGGCCGCAGAGGCCGTCGCGCCCGTGCCCGCCGCTCGTAGACGGTCGAGCGCGGGACCTCCCACAGCTGGCAGATGCGCGTCGTGCCGTACGGCCGTCCCGTGGAGGGCGAGGTGGTTCGACTCATCACCTCGACCTCCGGCGTGCCAAAGGGAGTCCTGCCTCCAGCTGATGCGCGCGCTGGAGCAGGAGCTCGTTCGCCATCGTGATCTCGCCGACTTTCGCCTGCAGTCGGTGGATCTCCTCGTCACGCTCGTCGGCAGGCCGGCTCGTGAGCGAGGCCCGGCCGGCGGCGAGGAAGCGCTCGCGCCACTGCGACAGCGTCGCTGCGGTCACCCCCAGCTCGCGCGAGAGCGCGTCCAACTCCTCGCCGCGCAGCAGCCTCAGCACCGCCTCGCTCTTCCGTCGCGAGGAGAAGCGACCGCGCTCCGTTCGCGACGCACTACGCCCGTTCAATCCCTGTGCGGAGCTGGTCATGGACACCTCCTCTGCCGGGGCAGCCTGCCCCAATCAGGTGTCCAAGAAAACCGTGGACCGGGAGAGCTGTCGGCTCCAGGCCGTCGCCTCGATCAGCTGTCGCCACACCCAGTCCGCGTTCGGATGGGCAGTGACGTTGACGTGCTCGATGCGTCGCCGCGCGTGCGAGACCACGAAGAAGACGTAAAGCGTGCCGAACGTCAGAGTCGGAACCGTGAGGAAGTCAGCGGCCCATATCTCGTGGCGGTGGTTGGTGAGGAACGTGCGCCAGCGCTGCGATGGCGGTCTGCGAAGCGCCCGCAGTCGGTAGCGACGGACGGACTCCGCGCTGATGTCGTGGCCGAGCGCGCGCAGCTCTCCGCGAATACGGACCGCGCCCCAGCGTGGGTTCTCGCGAGCGATGCGCTGGATGAGTTCGCGCGCCTCGAGCGGGATGCGACGCCGACCCGGCCGACGCCGCCTGCTCTTCCACGTCCAGTAGCGGCGCCAGCCGGCGCGGTGCCATCGGACGACGGTTGCAGGTTCGAGCACGACGAGCGCTGAGCGCCACCCGGGCCATCGACGCAGGAGATGAGCCCAGAGCGCACGGTCGGCGTTGCTGACTCGCGGGCGCCGGCCGCACATCGCGAGTTGATGACGGAGCGCGAGGTTCTCGAGCACCAGATCGCGTCGTGAGCGCCCCGCGCTCCGGCACGCCAGCAACAGCAGTCTCAGGACAACCCGCACCTCGGCCTCCAGCCATGCTGCCGGAGGTTCCGCGACGTGCCGCGCAGGTTCAATTCAGGGGCGATCCGAGTTTTGTGGTCCTACAGCTCTCTGGCTGCTCCGACATCTTTCGCGTCTCCGAGCGTGCTTCTGGTCAGGCCGCCCACCTCCCAGCTGGGTCAGTCGGAGCCTGACCCGGTTCTCCGGACAGTTCACGTGTAGACATCATGCCGCTTCCGCGGCGGCGGCGGGCCTCCTTTCGTACTCCACGGGGCTGAGATCGCCGATCGAGGTGTGACGGCGGCGCGGGTTATACCAGCCCTCGATCCATTCGAAGATCGCGCAGGCGAGCTCGGCCCGGGTCGTCCAGCTGCGGCGGTCGAGCAGCTCGAGCTGCAGCGTCCCGAAGAACGACTCCATCATCGAATTGTCGACAGCCGACGCGACCCGGCCCATCGAGCCGAGCAGGCCGGCGGTGCGGAGGCGGTGCCCGAAGGCCCACGACGTGTCTGGGCGGATTCGGTCATCGCAACGCCTCAGGTGAGGGGTTGTGATGGGCCGGCCCGGGGTGGGCACGAAGGCGACAGGAAGGCCGCGATGCGGTCTCCAGGCCGTCCACCGGTTGCGCGTCGTGAGCATCGACCTGGCTGCCGATCGCGAAGGGTGCGAGGAGGATGCCCTGTCGCGGTCGGAGTGTCCCCAGCCGTCGAGCCACGCGGTTCCGTGAAGGTGGTCTCCAGAGTCCGGGAGAGGCTCGGACCGCTACCTCCTCGCGAGCGCAGGTCGCCATCCTCCACGCAGGGCGGCGGCGAGCGATGCCTTCCGCTTGGCCGGGCGTCGACGATCTCACGCGAGTACCCGGCGAGCGACACATAGCGGCAAGCTGGAGTATCGAGCGAAGCGCAGTGGCATGCCGATCCGACGTCGCAGGTCCCGGGCCAAGCTCGGGACCAGCTCCGGGATCAGGAACGGAGTCAGGCAGATCGTCCGGCCCGACGGTGTGGGGGTGGTCGGCCCTGAGGTGCGCGGATTGGCCGTCACATGGGCGCCGTCAGCACCGATCGCTGCCCGCGTGGAGCCCGGAGCAGACACCGGCTGCAGAACGACTTCCCTGATCGGCGTCGCGAGGATCTCCCACGAAGCGATCTACCAGGCCCTGTACATCCGGGCGCGGCGCGCTGCGGCGTGAGCTGATCGATGTCTGCGACTCGAGCGCTGCGGGTGCCCAGGGCTGCGTACCCGCGGTCGAAGTAGTTCGTCAGCCCCGAGATCATGATCAGTCAGCGGCCCGCCGAAGCCGGCCGCGCGTTCCCGGCCAGAGGGCGTCCGCCTCGGGCGAGCTCCGCAATCGGCCGCTCTCGAGCGCACGACACGGTTCACCATGCTGCTGCACCGCCCCGCATGGATGGCCACGGTCGCAACCCACCGTCAAGAACGGCCCCCCGCTGGCCGGTGAGGCGCAGGCGGTGCGTGACGCGATCACGGCCTCGATCACGACGCTGCCCGACCAGCTGCGTCGCTCGCTTGCCTGGGACCAGGGAGCGGAGATGGCCCGCACGCGCAGCTGCGCAGACACCGGCCTGCCGACCTTCTGTGACCCTCTGGGAGCCCCTGGCAGCGTGGCGTCGAGAACTTCACGGCCTGCAGCGTCAGTGTCCCCAAAGGCACCGACCTGATCCCAGCTACTCGCCGAGGCCTCGCTGCCGTCGCTCTCGCGTCGCCACTCGACCCCGCAGACGATCGAAGCGCCGAGGCGTCTACGCTGTACACCTACTCTCCCCTGACAAGGCGGTGTTCGACCCCTTGAACCCGAGCTGCGATCCCCGGTCGGAGTGCACCACGGTCTCGCCCCGGGTCGGCTGTCGCCGCCAGCGGGCCATCTCCAGAGCGTCGACCACAAGCTCGGTGCGCAGGTGGTCAGCAATGGACCAGCCCACGATCCGCCGTGAGTAGACGTCCAGCACGGCGGCGCAATAGCCCCTCCCGCGTGGGGTGCTCGGTGATGTCGGTCAGCCAGAGCCGGTCCAGCGCGTCGGCCACGAAGCGCCGGCGCACCAGGTCGTCGTGGACGGCAGGCGCCGGGCGAGCGTGTCTCCCGCGCCGCCGGTAGATTCCATGCAGTCCTGCGCTCCGCATTAGCCGTGCCACCCGCTTGCGACCGCAACGGACGCCCCGCCCGAGCCGCAGTTCGGCGTGCACCCGCGGCGCTCCGTAGCTGCCTCGCGACATGGCGTGGAGCTCCACGATCTGCTCGCTCAGCGCCTGGTCGGCGACGGCGCGGGCCGAGGGCGCCCGCTCTCGCCACTCGTAGTAGCCCGCTGTCGAGACCGCGAGTACCCGGCAGGCCACCGCCGCGACGACCCCGTCGGCGGCAAGCTCACGGACCAGCCGGTATCTCATTTTGGGAGCACGTTCTCGCGCGCGAAGAGGGCGGCGCGCGCTTCAGAATCTCGTTCTCCATCTCCAGGGTGCGGTTGGCCCGGCGCAGCCGCACCAGCTCCGCCCGCTCGTCGCTCGTCAGGCCCTCTCTGTGGCCCTCGTCGACATCGGCCTGCCGCAGCCAGCGGTGCAGGCACCACCCGGCGATCCCCAGGTCCGCAGCGATCCGCGCGATCGGCTTCTCCCGCAGCCGGGCCAGTTCGACAGCACGACGGCGAAACTCGGGTGGGTAGGCTCGGGGCATCCAGGACTCCTCCCTGGGCAACATCGTCGCCTCAGGCTAGGTGTCCGGGAAAGCGGGTCAGGCTCCGTCCATCTGCCACCACGTTGGTCGCGGGTGACCCCGCTCCTCCCGGGAGACCGTCACTGTGCTCACAGAGTCCGCAGGGTCCGGGGGAGCTGTTCAGGGAGGTGCGCGGCGCATCGACGACTTAGGCGCGGCACCGCGGGTGTCACCCGTCTGCACGATCAGCAGCTCCTCAAGCTTCGGCCGGCCCCACATGACGATGTCCGCGATCGGCTCGTCACGGCGCCGCTGCACGACCTCGCCGACGAACGTGCGGAACCCGTCTAGCGAGACCCGTGAGCGAGCCACGCGGCAATCTCCGATTCCGGGAGAGGCTCGACCGCTTCCTCCGAGAACAGGTCGAGCACGGCTGCTACTGCTTCCGTTGGCGGCTCACGATCAAGCACCCGCGAGCGTGAGCGAGCGAGAAGCCTCTCGATCTGGTCGGGATCGGGGTCGGGATCGGGATCGGGAGTCACAGAACCGGCCCGAGAGTGCTCCGGAACTTCACCCCCTGAACGATCGCTGTTCGCTCGAACACCGGCCGAACGATTGTCGGCGGCGGGCCGCAACCGCCTCATCCGGGCCCTCGCTGCGTCCCTGTCGATCTCGACTCTCGCTCTGCTCGGCTGGTAGTCGAGGTAGTCGTGGATCACGAAACCGCCCGGCCCGCTCCCAGAGTCCGCCGTCGACGAGCTCGTCAATCGCCGCCTCGGCCCAACGGCGGGTCACGACCCGGCGGTCGATGAAGCCGTCCGTGAGGGCACGGTTCGAGTACGCGATCGTCGAAGCATCTGAACGCCGCATCGGTCAGCGGCTCGACCTTCCTGTGCTCTGGGAAGGCGTCGTCGAGCTTCACCCAGCTCATGTGGCGATGATCCCGCTACGCCGCCCCTGGGCCTCGGTCGCCAGCCCCCAGACGATCGAGCAGAGCGTCTAGCTCGCTGACCCTGACCACGACTCTGCGCCCGTGACGCACGACCGGAAGCGCGCCGCTGGCGATGTACTCCTCAACCTTGCGTACTTCGCAGCCCAAGTACGACGCCGCGCCAGGCTTCGTCAGCGCCGCCGGCCTAACTCCTGCCACCTCCTGCTGCACCATGTCGGTTCTGTCAAGACTCATGGCTCGACCCCGATTTCGGTCCTTCGTCAGCGGTGAATCCGGTCCCGATTGAATCTGCGGGCACGCGTCAGAAAGCCCAGATCCTCGTCGGATCAGGCCCCGCGCCCTGAGATTTGACAGAGCCCGCCCGAGGGCTGAAGCAGCTCGCGCGGCATGTTAGCCGCTCTCCTCGGGTCGAGGGCGGCGACGCGGTGCGTTCAAACGCCCCGATCGAGCAGTCCGTGCCAGGCGACGGCATCGAGGAGATAACAAGCGATCGGGGCTCCACGCGAGCGCGGAGCCCCGATGTGAAAGCGGTCACCGTTTGCGGTCACGCCGGCCGATCCTCCCTCGGCGGAGGGGGACTCGAGCCCGCGTGTAGGGCTACTCTCTGCCGACGGTAGTCTTGGCGACCACCTTCACGCCCTGGATAGTGCCCTCGACGGATCGACGGACACGCACCGCGGCAGCCCCGCTGACCTCGCCGGCCGCCTCGATGGCGCCCGTCGCCGCGGCCGCTGCGGCCTCCTCGACGTTCACGGTGGTGTCCTTGGCGGCCTCGATGGCGCCTTCGACGGCGCCCAAGGCGGCGGTCGTGATGTCGGCGCCCACGGCCGACGCCTCACTCACCACGGTACGGCTCGTCTGACCGATGGCCTCCAGCGATTCCGTGCCCGCCTCAGCCGAGCCGCGAACCGCGCCAATAACCGCGCCCTTGGCTGCGTTCCCGACCGAGGCTCCCACCTTGCTTGCCGAGTCAACGGCCGCCGCTACGGTATCGGCCGCGGTCTCCGCTGCCTGCCCGCCGACGTCGCCCACGGCGTCGATGGCGCCCTTGACGGCCCCCACGGCGGCACTCCCCGCGGCGCCTCCGGTCTCGCCGGTCTCCTTGATGGCGCTCTGCACCGTCGAGGCCACCGTCTCGACGGCCGCCTGCGTGATCTCGCCGGTGCCGCGGATCAAGCCGATGATGCTGTTCTTGACCCGTTCCCCAATCACCTGCTCGTTGACCATGCGACTCACCCCCATTCGAGCTGTCGGTAGGAATCGCATGTTCGCGGCGGCCGTTGGCCGCGTCAACCCGCAGACAGGCCCCGCGGCCGTGCGCTCTGCACGCCGGCGAGCCTTCACGCTGCCCGCGGGCGCGGCAGTGGTTCTTCTGGAAGCGGGACCCCCCAATGTTTCTCGGCCGACTCCTCGCGTTCCGGCCGCGGATAGCAACGAGAGACAATACTGGGCGCATGCATCCGAAGCCGCGCTACTGGTGGCACTGGTGGGCCGTGAACGCACGGTGGTGGTCTCCCGGTCCACGGTTTTCTTGGACACCTGATTGGGGCAGGCTGCCCCGGCAGAGGAGGTGTCCATGACCAGCTCCGCACAGGGATTGAACGGGCGTAGTGCGTCGCGAACGGAGCGCGTTCGCTTCTCCTCGCGACGGAAGAGCGAGGCGGTGCTGAGGCTGCTGCGCGGCGAGGAGTTGGACGCGCTCTCGCGCGAGCTGGGGGTGACCGCAGCGACGCTGTCGCAGTGGCGCGAGCGCTTCCTCGCCGCCGGCCGGGCCTCGCTCACGAGCCGGCCTGCCGACGAGCGTGACGAGGAGATCCACCGACTGCAGGCGAAAGTCGGCGAGATCACGATGGCGAACGAGCTCCTGCTCCAGCGCGCGCATCAGCTGGAGGCAGGACTCCCTTTGGCACGCCGGAGGTCGAGGTGATGAGTCGAACCACCTCGCCCTCCACGGGACGGCCGTACGGCACGACGCGCATCTGCCAGCTGTGGGAGGTCCCGCGCTCGACCGTCTACGAGCGGCGGGCACGGGCGCGACGGCCTCTGCGGCCAGCAGCGAAGCGCGGGCCGAGGCAGGCGTGGACGGACGAGGCTCTCACGGAGCAGGTCCGAGCTGTGCTCGCCGCCTCCCCGTTCACGGGCGAGGGCTACCGCAAGGTGTGGGCGCGGCTGCGGCTGGCCGGTGTGCGCACCTCGAAGGGCCGGGTGCTGCGGCTGATGCGGGAGGCGGGACTGCTCGCCCCGACCCGCGTCGGGCGTCGGCGCGGACCGCGGGTGCACGACGGGACGATCACCACCGAGCGGCCTGACGAGATGTGGGGGACCGACGCGACCTCCTGCCTCACCACCCGCGAGGGGAACGCCACCGTCTTCATCGCCGTCGATCACTGCACGCAGGAGTGCATCGGCATCCACGCGGCGCGACCGGGCACGCGCTTCGAGGCGCTGGAGCCGCTGCGGCAGGGGCTCCGGGAGCACTTCGACGGCTACGAGGCGGACCTCGCGCGGGGACTCGCTCTCCGCCACGACCACGGCAGCCAGTACCTGAGCGACCACTTTCAGGAGGAGCTGCGCTTCCTCGGCATCCGCTCCAGCCCGTCCTTCGTAGCCGCGCCCGAGGGCAACGGCTGCGCGGAACGCTTCATCCGCACGCTGAAGGAGCAGCTGCTGTGGGTGGAGCACTTCGAGACGGTGGAGGAGCTACGCCAGGCGCTGCTCGCCTTCAAGCAGCGCTACAACCAGCACTGGCTCGTCGAACGGCACCGCCACCGCACCCCAGCCGCCGTCCGCGAGGCGCTCTCGCCGCGCACCGGGGCGGCCGCATGATTACCGCCAGCGATGTGTCCAAGAAACCAGGAGCGGTACACACCGACGAACTGCATCCCGCGTCGCGCGAGATAGGTGGTGTCCACGACGCCTCCGTCAGTGGGGGCTCAGCGCCCGTGACGGCTTGCGACACTAGACCGCTTCGGGACGGGATGTCGACTGCGGCGCCCGCGTCTCCCCAATCCGCCTACGCCCGCTGACTTCTGACTCAGTCCCCAATCCGCCCACGCGCCACGGCCTTCCGACTGGGACGGGACAGCTCCTGCCTACGCAATGGGCGTAGTGCGACGACCTACGTCGACCCCCCCATCCACCCACGAGCCACTGCCTTGCGACTGGTCCGGAGCGCCCCGGATACGCAACGCCGATAGTGCGAGAGCTTGCTAGGAGGCCCCCGCTCGCTCAGCTCTGAGTGCCCGCATCGCCTTCCGACTGGCTCGGGACGGCCCCGGATAAGTAATCGGCTTAGTGCGACGACCTACGTCAACCCTGCTGGCCCCCAAGCCGCCCACGCGGCACCGCCTTCCGACTGGGCCGGGACGGTGCCGAGTACGTAACCGGGGTAGTGCAAGAGCCTGCCCGAGAGCCTCAGCCCCCCAATCCTGCCTGCCAGAGCCGCCCTTCCGGCTGGCACGGGGTGGCGCCTGATGCGTAACGCAGATGGCGGGGATACGCTTCGAGACCGAACTCGAAGCGCGACTCGAAGGAGGCAGTCATGGACTGGGAAGACGCGCCCGAGCAGGCGCGATTCAGGCGCGAGGTCCAAGACTTCCTCTCGACGAGTCTGCCCGCCCGATACCGCGTACTCGCCGAGAGCGACGCCGTCCACGAGGAGCAGCCCTGGCAGGCCGACCGCCTCTCCGAGAGGGCAGGGGAGCGGGAGGTGGCAGACGAGTGGCGGCGTGCGCTCGTCGAGCGCCGCTGGGTCGCTCCCGCATGGCCGGAGGAGTACGGGGGCGCCGGTCTCGGGGTGACGGAGCAGTTCATCCTCAACGAGGAGATGGCGCGCTCGGGTGCGCCGCTAGTCAACAGCACCGCCGTGAACATGCTGGGCCCTTCAGTCATCGTCCACGGGACAGATGAGCAGAAGCGCCGGCAGCTTCCGCTCATCCTCACCGGCGAGCGAGTATGGGCGCAGGGCTTCTCCGAGCCTGGCGCAGGCTCGGACCTCGCCGCGCTCTCCACGCGCGCCGTCCGCGACGGCGACGAGTTCGTCGTCAATGGGCAGAAGATCTGGACGACGCTGGCCCATCAGTCCGACTGGATCTTCGCGCTCGTCCGGACCGACCCAGACGCTCCGAAGCACCGCGGCATCAGCTTCGTCCTCGTGGACAAAGCGATGCCGGGGGTCACGGTGCAGCCGCTGATCAACGCCGCGTGGATGCACAACTTCAACGAGGTCTTCTTCGAGGACGTGCGCATCCCGGCGACGAACCTCGTGGGCGAGGAGAATCGCGGATGGTACGTCGCGATGACACTCCTGGCCTTCGAGCGTTCCGCCGTAGCGCGCGCCGTCCGGCTAGAGCGAGGTGTGCAGAGGCTCGTCGACTATGCCCGGAGTGAGAGTGGGGGCCGACAGGCGCGGCTGAGCCAGCTCGACTCGGTGCGGGCAGTACTTGCCGACCGCTACATCGAGACGCAGGTGCTCTACAACTTCTCGCTGCGCATCATCTCGATTCAGGCGACCGGGGGCGTGCCGGACTACGAAGCCTCCATCTCCAAGGTCTTCGGCTCGGAGCTCGCGCAGCGCATCACGCACTCGGCGGCGAAGCTCTTCGGGCTCTACGGTGAGCTCTGGGATCAGGAGTCACCATGGTCGCCGATGGAGGGCTCGGTGGCGCAGAACTACGTGCTCTCGATCCCGAACACGCTCACGGGCGGCTCCTCCGAGGTCCAGCGCAACGTGATCGCGACTCGCGGGCTCGGTCTCCCGCGCGGTTGAGCGCCGCGGCGATGTCAGAACACGAAACGCAGCTCGAAGGGGATGCCGCCCTTCCGCGTGACCGCACTGTCATGCCGTTGTTCGTCCAGTGGTAGCGAAAAGCTAGCTAACCTGAGCAGTTCTTCGCCCTTCGGGAGCCCGATCGGCGCGTCGTGACGCCCAATCCGGACATGTGAGCGGGCACGCTCGCGATACTGCCCGACGGGGGCTCTCAGGGCCGCTGGGCGGTTCGGGTCGACGACCCCTCGCCCCGCCCTCGAGGTGCCCCGCGAGCGTGTTCGGGGCCACGCACCCGGGCCCTGCGTCCAGGCGAGACGGTCGTCCGTCGGCAGCGGGCAGACCGCGGCCCACCGCCTCTGATCGCCTCTCCCGCCCCTCCCCCGAAGCGGCACTTCTTTCGGTGGCGCCCTAGCGCTTGTTCGGTGAACCGTAAGCGTAAACAGGGAAACCCTCGCCCCGACCCCCGACGGCCGCGGGAGGCCACCAGCGGCCCTGAGAGCGCCGTACGGCGCCTCGGGTCCTGAGCGAGCTCTCTCGGACCCGCGCGCCTGAGGTCCGGCGGCCGGGCGGCTCGGTTCTCCGGCGGATCCGCCCTCGCTTCGGGAGTCCCCCGGGAGCGCGCCGGAGGGATGGGTGCCCTGCAATCTGGAGCGCGCCGCCGACCTAGCGAACGCCCGCGGGTCCATTCTCCGGCGGACCTCCGCGCTGGAGAGGCGCTGCCCCCCGGATCTGACAGGCTGGACTGCGGCTTGCAGAGGACCGAATAGCTCGGCCGTCCTAGCCGGGGGTCCGGTGGCGCCGAAGCCGTTGCCCGCACCCACCAGCGAGGCTCCCTCTCGATGGGTGCCGATGTCGGAGCGCGCCGAAGGGATGGGTGCCCTGCGATCCGTCCGGGAAACCGGGTCAGGCTCCCGGGTTCCTTGGGAGCCGAGAATACCGACCTCGCTTGGAGCGGAACCCCCTAGCCAAATCTTATGACCGCTATCCGGCGTTCGGTATCAGCCACTTCGTACAAGCCAGGATTCAGTTCGAGCGAGGGCCAATCCGCAGCGTAGATTTCGTGAGCGACACGTTCGCCACCCGGTGACGCCCGCGAGATGATGGTGCCGGACGGTCGCGCCCCAGACGTGGGAGCAGGAGTCCCCGGCACCGCGCCCGCCCGGCACCGCCAACGTCCCGCGTGCGGGTCGAGACTGAGGTGCCGGCGAGCGGGGAGGCGGTTCGTGGCCGGGCCGTGGGCGACGCCGGCTAGCGGGCGCGGGCGTTCGGCCCACTCGTCAGATCGCTGACAGCTCCCTCGTCTCGTAGTCGCGAGGATGCGGCCGAGAGTCTTAGCATGGACAGCCAACCGTGATGACCTCGTCGATCGTGGGGCTGCTCCGCCACAGGGCCCGGCGAGACCTGTTGCTCCTGGTCGGCGCGACGCTCGTCACGTATGCGCTATCAGTCCGGCTCGACGCCTTCGAGCTCCTGGTCGAGGGCCTCGAGTCGCACGAGCACATCGAGATCGACGAGATCCCGCTCGCTTTGCTCGTGCTGTCCCTCGGCCTCGCCTGGTTCCCGATGCGGCGAGCCGCCGAGGCGCGCGCCGCGGCTCGGGTGAAGGGCGAGTTCGTCGCGCTGGTGTGCCACGAGCTGCGCACCCCGCTCACCGGTATGCTGGGCTTCTCGCACCTCCTCGCTGAGGACGAATCGACCCCCGAGACGCAGCGGACCTGGGCGAGTCACATCCTTGCGGCAGCCCGCCGGTTGACGCGGATCGTCGACGACTTGCTCGACGTCTCGGGTATCGACGGCGGGCGCCTCGAGATCGAGGAGGTCGCGGTCGGGTCCGCGGAGCTGCTCGCCGAAGCGATCGAGTCCGTGCGGGTGGACGGCAGCCACCATGCGATCGAGCTGGTGGCCGTGGACGACGTCGCCGTCATGGGCGACCGCAACAGGCTCGTGCAGGTCTTCCACAACCTGATCGAGAATGCGGTGAAGTATTCACCCGACGGTGGCACCGTTCGGGTCTCGTCCGAGGTGCAGGCGGACGGGCTCCGCGTCTGCATCGCCGACGAAGGGATGGGGATCCCTCGCGACGCTCTGCCGAAGCTGTTCGACCGCTTCTACCGCGCCCCGCTCCCCGGCCACGAGAACATCCGCGGCACCGGACTTGGTCTCTACGTCGTGGACGAGCTCCTGCGGCGCATGGGCGGACAGGTCGACGTCGAGAGCACCGTCGGCCACGGCACCACCTTCGCCGTGACGCTGCGACTCGCCGAGCGACGCCGGCAGCAGGCGGCATAGCGGGCTCTCGTCCAGGCCTCCGGTCCCCCAGCGTCACCCGCCCGGGGGCGCTCGTGCTGGCCTCTGGTTCCAGGAAGCGCAGCGGCCCTGCCTCGCTCTCGCGACGTGAGAGACGCGCGAGCTCCCGACCGGTCGCCGGCATCGGGGTGATCGTGTGTCGAGGGGGCAAGCGGGTGCGGGAGGGAGGCGCGGGCGCGCCGCGCTCAGCCGATGCGGAGGGAGGCCTCGGGGTAGCGGATCACCTCCTCGGGGCGGTCGGGCACGGAGAGCGCCACCAGCAGCGACCCCAGCCGCCCGAAGAACATCAGCATCACCACGATCATCGCGCCCCGATCCGAGAGCTGCGTCGTCACGCCCTGCGACCAGCCGACGTTGGCCAGCGCCGACATCGATTCGAAGAGCAGCGGCAGGAACTCGATGTCGACCTCGGTCAGCGCCAGCAGCCACGTGCCGACGACGTGCGTCGCGAAGCCGATCATCGTGATCGCGATGGCGCGCAGCACGATCACCTGCGGGATCTCGCGACCGAACGCCTGTGGCCGGTGCTGCCCGCGCAGCGTCGAGGCGACCACGACGACGCTGACCATGAACGCCCCCACCTTGATGCCGCCCGCCACCGAGGTCGAGGCGCCGCCGATGAACATCAGCACGAGCAGCGCCGCCGCCGTCGAGTCCGCGAGCTGCGACATGTCGACGCTCGCCATCCCCGTCGTGCGGTTGACGGAGAGGAAGAAAGCGTTGGCGAGCGCCGAGGGGATGCCCTGCCCTTCCAGCACGCGCCCCGAGCCACGCTCGGCGCCCAGGAAGACGAGCATGCCGACGAGTAGCAGGCCCACCATCCCGTAGACGACCAGCCGCGTGTCCAGCGACCATAGCCTCGGCAGCCGCCGCAGGTTGAAAACGGTGACGAAGGAGAGGCTGCCGAGGAAGGCGGAGACGCCCATCACCAACAGCGGGTAGGCGTCCCCGGCCTGGCCGGTGAAGCTGCGCCCGCCGCCCATGAGGTCGAAGCCGGCGTTGTTGAAGGCGGAGATCGCGTGGAAGGCCGCGCGCCAGACGCCCGCGCGGAGGCCATCCTCGGCGATGAACCAGGGCAGCAGCAGCGCGAAGGTCGTGCCCTCGACGACGACGACGAAGCGCATCAGCCGGCGCAGCAGCACACGGATGTCGCGCACCGCCACGTCGGCCAGCTCGATGCCGAAGAACTGCCGCTCGCGCAGCCCGAAGCGCCGCCCGAGGATGAGCAGCAGCGCGCCCGCGTACATGGTGACGCCCAGCCCGCCGGCGTGGATCAGCACGGCGAGCACGACCTCGCCGAACGCGCTCCAGTGGTCGGCGGTGTCGACCCGCACGAGCCCGGTGACGCAGATCGCCGACGCCGAGGTGAAGAGCGCGTCCCAGCCGCTGGTCCACTCGCGCGACTCGGAGGAGACGGGGAGCGCGAGCAGCAGCGCGCCCAGCAGGATCACGAGGGCGAACGCGGCCGGCACCATCCACAGCCGCAGCCGCAGCTGCCGCCGCCGCCGCTGCACGACGACATCGACGATCGCCGTGCGACGCCGCCCGCGACGGACGCGAACGTCGCCGGGCCGCCGACCGACCCTCCGCACCGGCCCTCCCCTCGACGGGGCCTCCCCGCAGCCGGGCCTCCCCGCAGGGCCGCCGCCCCGTCACTCTACCGCCGTGCGCGGCACGGGGAAGCGCCGCGCGCGGCTCGGCGCGGCTCGGCGCGACTCGCCGCGGCGTTCGCGGAGGGTGCGCGAGTCCTGCGGCATCGCGAGCGAGGCGACGGCGGAGCGCCCGACCTCCCCGCGCTCGTCGAAGAGGGCGCACTCGGCGGTCGCGATGCCCTCGACGCTCTGGCGCGACGCCACGCGCATGCACAGCCACTCGCCCTCGGGCGGGCGGTGCAGGTAGAGCGTCACGTCGCCGTTGATGAAGAAGAGCCCGCGCTCGCTGCGGTTGGCGCTCGGGTTCGTCATGTCCGCCGCGGCCGCGGTGCGCACCAGCGGCGTGACCGGCTCGCCGGGAAGCAGCGGCAGCAGCACCCGCACCCAGCGCGTCGCGGGCGCGTCGGGCGCCTCCGCGGGCAGCGTGCGCCGCTCCCACGAGCCCTCCAGCAGCGGCAGCGCCTCCGGATCGACGGGGATGTCGGCGGGCGGCGGAGGCGCGGGCGCGGGGACCTCGGCGATGCGGCCGGGCGGCTCCTCGCTGGGGCGTAGCAGCAGCGCCGAGGCGCGGGCGACCACGCCTCCCTCGTGCTCCAGCCACGCGTCGAGCGCGTGCAGCCGCCGGCCCGCGCGCACCACCTCCGTGCGCACGGCCAGCGGCGCCCACGGCACGGAGCGGAACATGTCGACGGTGAGCCGCGCGGTGTGGAAGCCCTCCGGCCGCGCACCCTCCACGCCGTGCGCCAGCAGCGCCGCGATCATCGAACCCGAGAGCTGCTCGTCGCTCCACGGGCCGCGCGAGCGCTCCGTGGGACGGTAGCGCGCGCCGTCGCGCACGAAGAAGGAGTCGGCCTCGGTCACGCGCGCCCCCGTCATTCGCGGCCTCTCGGCAGCCGCGCACCCCAGCGCCGCGGCAAACGCCAGCGCCGCGGCGAACCCCAGCGCCCCCGGCGAACCCTCGCAGAGCCGACCCGTCGAGGCAACGCCCGCCCCATCGAGCGTGGGAGGGCGCTCGTGTAGAGTCGGCGCCGGCTCAGTGGGGACAGGGCGGGGGAGGCGGCAGGGGTGCGGGTCGCGCTCTTCGGGCAGGCGGCGTTCGGGCGCGACGCGCTGGTCGCGCTCCGCGAGGCGGGCGAGCAGATCGTCGGCGTCTCGGCGCCGGCGGCCGACGCGCCGGGCGCTCGCCCCGACGCTCGCCCCGACGCGCTCTGGGCGGCCGCCGAGGACGCGGGCGTGCCCGTCCTCGACACCCGCTCGCTGCGCGAGGCGGAGCCGCTCGAGGCGTTCCGCGCGTGGGAGCCGGAGCTGCTGGTGTTCGCGTTCGTCACGGAGATCGTGCGCCCCGAGGTGCTGGCCGTGCCGCGCCACGGCGCGATCCAGTACCACCCCTCGCTGCTGCCGCGGCACCGCGGGCGCTCGGCGATGAACTGGGCGATCGCGGCCGGCGAGACGACGACGGGGCTCACCGTGTTCTGGGTCGACGAGGGCATCGACACCGGCCCCGTGCTGCTCTCGCGCGAGGTGCCGATCGGCCCCGACGACACGGTCGGCTCACTCTACTTCGATCGCCTCTACCCGCAGGGGATCGAGGCGCTGGTGGAAGCCGTGGGCCTGGTGCGCGAGGGACGCGCCCCGCGCGAGCCGCAGAACGAGGCGCTGGCGACCTACGAGCCGCCGATGGGCCGCGCGCACGCAGCGATCGACTGGTCGCGGCCGGCGCGCCGGCTCTACGACCAGCTGCGCAGCTGCGACCCGCAGCCCGGCGCGCGCGCACTGCTGGGCGAGGCCGAGATCCGGCTCTTCGACGGCGAGCTGCGCGAGGCGGCGCACCACACGCGCCCCGGCACGGTGCTCGGCGCGACCGCCGAGGGCGCGGCGGAGGTGGCGGTGATCGGCGGCGTGCTGACCGTGGGGCGCGCGCGGCGCGACGGGGCGCCGAAGCAGGCCGCCGCCGAGCTGCTGCCCGCCGGCGAGCGCCTCGGCCGGGCGCCCGCGGGCTGAGCGCGTCCCCGCGCGCCGACCGCGCGCCCGCTCAGGCCGAGCGGCGATCCTCCGCCTCGGGCACGGGCTCGTCCAGCGGGACGATGACCTCGATGTTGGCGACCGAGATCAGCAGGAACGGCGCGTTGCGGATGGTGCGGCCGAGATCGGCGGTGAGCTGGATCGCGACGTCGGAGAGCAGCAGATAGCGCTCCGCGGAGCGCAGAGCGTCGCTGACGCGGTCGCCCTCCGCGTAGTGGAAATGGCCCTCGAACGCCCCGGACGAGGTGCAGACCAGCACCCGCGAGCGGTGGCGAGGGGTGTCGAACGGGTAGGGCGTGACCATGAGCGCTCCCCGGCCCGCGGCGGGCGGAGCGGCCGCGGCGCGCGGCGCCCCTGGGAGGATCGTCGGCTGCGGAGGGGGCGGCGCTCAGCCTCGCGCCAGTGCGCGGCACGCCTCGGCGGATCGGGGCGCCCGAAGACGAGCGTCGTCGCCCGCTCGAGCGGAGGCCGAACGCCGGGGCGCGGCGGGAGCGCGCGGCGCTAGGGCTCGGTGCCCTGGATGTTGGACCCGCCGATCTCCATGAACACGCCATGCGTCGAAAGCGGGTGCACGAAGAAGCGGCCGCTGGGGTCGCCCGTGGGGATGATCTTGCCGCCCGCCGCCTGCACGCGCTCGGCGAGGGCGGGCGGGTCGCTGGCGCCCCAGATCGTGAGGAAGACGCCCTCGCCGTGGGGGTTCTGGTCGTCGCGGTTCCGGGCCATGTGGCGCTCGACGGTGCCGGGCCCGGGCTTCGGCTGGATGATCGTGAGCCACTGCCGGCCGTCGATACCCCACGGCGAGGCGACGAAGTTGCCCTCCTCGCTCTCCCAGCGCGGCGAGGTCGCGCTCATGCCCAAGAGGCGGGCGTAGGTCGCCTCGGCCTCGTCGCGGTCGTGCACGGCGATCCCCATGTGCGAGAGGCGCAGCGGCCGCTCGTCGCTCGCGGGCGCGGGGCGCGTCGGCTGCACCTCCCACAGCACGTAGTGCGCGGACAGCGGGTGCACCAGGAACATGCCGCCCGGCTCGCTCGAGGGGACGACGCGGCCGCCGGCCGCCTCGATCTCCTTCGCGATCGCCGGCGGGTCGTCCGCCTGGCAGACGACGAGCTGCACGCCCTCGCCGTGCGGATTCCGCTCGTTGGCGCGCAGCTTCATCATGCGCGTGAGGTTGGTGTCCTCGCGCGTGGGAGCCATCAGCAGCAGCGTGCGCTCGCCCCCGTAGCCGAGCTCCGCCGAGGCGAAGCCGCCCCACTCCTGCTCGCCGCGGCCCTGCTCCGTGAGCCCGAACAGCCGCGCGTAGGTGTCGACGGCCTCGTCGAGGTCATGCACGGCGAGGGCGTAGTGGGAGAGCATCAGCTTCGGCACGGCGAACCCCATTCCCGCGGCGGGCGCCCGCCTGCGCATCGGCGGCCCCCGCTCGAGGCGCGGCCGCCGCGTGCTCTTATAGCAGCCGCGCGCCGACCTCGTCCCGCGCCGCCGCGCGACTCGCCCACGCCTCGGGTATCACTGACGCCCCCGCCCGGCCCAGCCGCGCGGCGGCAGGAGCGGCAGCCCGGACGGTGCAGCGGAACGCTGCCTCGCTAGCTGTAGTTCCCACGTAGGTTGTTGACAGGATGAGGGGCCTCGCCCGCTGCTGTGTGTGACAGCACGGCAGTAGCGAGGAGAGGACACCCTCATGGCCCATCGTAACGCGCGGCTGACGCCGCTGACCCGACTCGAGCTCGTGCGGGAAGTGGACGCCGGCTGGCCCCAGGCTGAGGTCGCTCGCCACTTCCGCGTCTCCCGCCACACCGTTGCCAAGTGGCTGGGGCGCTTCCGGGCGGAGGGAGCGGCAGGGCTCGAGGACCGCAGCTCCGCCCCGCGCGCGCATCCCCGGCGCACGCCGCCCGAGCTGGAGCGACGCATCTGCGCCGTGCGACGCACGCAGGGATTCGGGCCGCATCGCATCCAGTGGGCGCTCGGGGTCGCCCGCTCCACGGTCTACGCCGTGCTGCGGCGCCGCGGCCTCAACCGGCTCGACCGCCTGCACCGCGTCACCCGGGAGCCGGTCCGCTACGAGTACGACGCCCCCGGCGACCTGCTGCATCTCGACGTGAAGAAGCTCGGGCGCGTCCCCGAGGGCGGCGGCAAGCGAATGGCGCCTGGCTTCGCCGAGACGCGCTCCGGGCCGCATTCGCGGCGTTCGCTGGGGCTGGAGTACCTACACGTCGCCGTCGACGACCACAGTCGTTACGCCTACGTCTCCGTCCTGCCCGACGAGCGTGGCGCGAGCTGCGCCGCCTTCCTCGAGCAGGCGCTCGCGGCCTTCCGCCGGCGTGGCGTGCGCGTGCGCCGGGTCCTGACCGACAACGCGAAGGCCTACACCGTCGCCCGCAGCTTCCACGGCGCCGCCGCTGCCGCAGACGTGCGGCTGTCGCACACGCGGCCCTACCGCCCGCAGACGAACGGCAAAGCCGAGCGTTTCATCCAGATCCTGCAGAACGAGTGGGCCTACGCCCGCCCCTACCGCTCCAACGCCGAGCGGCTGCGCCAGCTCCCACGCTGGCTCTACCGCTACAATCACCGCCGACCGCACGGCGGCGGCGGCGGGGCCGTCCCCGCCTCCCGCCTGTGAACAACCTTCCTGGGTAGTACAGCTAGCCGAGGTGGCGGTCCCACCAGGCGAGCGAGCGGCGCCACGAGTCCGCGGCGGCCTCGGCATGGTGCGCCTCGCGGGTGGGGTTGAAGAAGGCGTGGCGCGCGCCCTCGTACATCACGATGTCGTTCGGGGTGCCGACCCGCTCGAGCGTGGCGCGGATCCTGTCGACCTGCTCGGCCGGGATGCTCTGGTCGAGCGAGCCGAAGGAGCCGGCGACGGGCACCGCGATCGTCGCGACCTGCTCCTCCGTGACCTGCCCGCCGCCGTAGTAGGCGTGTGCGGCGTCGATGCTGGCGGCGGGGCCCGCGTCCCGGCGCAGCAGCGCCTCCAGCGTCAGCGAGCCGCCGACGCAGAAGCCGGTCACGCCGACCCGCTCCACGCCGTGCTCGGCGCGCAGCCAGCGGACGCCCGCGAGGATCTCGTCGACGGCACGCGCATGGTCGAGCATCATCGCGCGCTTGCGCGCCTCGTCCGGCTCGTCGGCCACCTCGCCGTGGTAGAGGTCGGGGCAGAGCGCCAGGTAGCCCTCGGCGGCGTAGCGGTCGGCGACCTCCTTGATGTCGGTGGTGAGGCCCCACCACTCCTGGATCACGATGAGGCCGGCGCGCCGCCCCGCCCCCGCGCCGCCCGCGGGCTCGGCGAGGTAGCCCCAGACAGGGACGCCGTCCTGCTCCGTGTGCACGTCCGGTGGGCTCATCTCGCCTCGCCCTCGAGCCCGGCGGCGTCGCGTCCCGGCGCCCGCGGCCGCACCGACTCGCGCGGCAGCCTCAGAGGTGCAGCGGGACGCTGCCGCGCGAGTATAGGCGCGGCTCAGGGGGCGGCGCGCGCGTCGGCGGCCACCTCGCGGCTCGAACGGAAGGCGCGCGGCCGCGCGTAGGCGAGCGCGAGCCCGCCGAGCGTGACCGCGGCGGAGAGGTAGAAGACGGCGCCGATGCCCCACTGCTCGGCCACCGGCCCGGAGGCGGCGGGACCCAGGAACATCCCGACGGCGTAGATCGCCTGGTAGGCGCCCATGGCCGTCGCCTGCTCCGCCGGCGGCGCCACCAGCAGCGCGAGGCTCAGCAGCACCGTCGTCAGCACGCCGCGGCCGACGCCGGCCGGGAGCTGGAGCGCCGCGACGAGCTCCCAGGAGCCCGCCGCCGGCATCGCCGCCAGCGCCAGCGCGCTGACCACCGACGCCACGAGCAGCGTGCCGCGCATCCCCAGCCGATCGACGAGCCGCGGCGTCGCCAGCACGCCGGGCAGCGCCGCGCCGACGGCCACCGTCGCCACCCAGCCGACCTCGACGGTGCTGGCGCTGGCCTCCTCGGAGAGCAGCGGGAGGAAGCCGAAGGTGGTGGCGAAGGTGACGAAGATGAGCGAGACGGCGACGAGCGACACCTGCCACAGCTCGGCGCGCCGGATCACGCGCCCGAAGGTGGCCGCCGAGTAGCGCACGCGCTCGATGCGGGGCTCGGGCGCGGCGGCCAGCAGCGCCATCCCCAGCGCCGCCATCGCGGCCGCCAGCGCGAAGGTCGCGCGCACGCCCCACAGCTCGGCGACCAGCGAGCCGATCGGCGTCGCGATCAGGATGCCGCCGGTGTTCGCCGCCATCAGCCACGAGGTGGCCGCCGTCTCGCGGCTGGGCGGGAAGTACGCGGCGTAGAGCACGCTGATCGCCACCCAGCCCGCCGCCGCGAGCCCCGTGAGCGAGCGCGCCCAGAACAGCGACCACGGATCGTCCGCGAGCGCGAGCCAGAGCGCCGCTACCCCCGACAGCGCGAGGCTGGCGAGCGCGAAGGGGCGTCGACGCCCCAGCAGGTCCACGCCCACGCCGATCGGGATGCGCAGCAGCAGCTGCGCGATGGCGTAGGAGGCGACGATCGCGCCCACCATCGCCAGCGAGGCGCCCAGCGCCTCCGCATGCAGCGGGAGCACCGGCACGTAGAGGTAAAGCGATATCCAGAAGCAGGCGATCGCCGCCGTCGCGAGCGGCAGTGCGCGCCGCGGCGGGGGCGGCAGCGGGCGCCGAGGAGCGGGCGGGGCGGGCGAGTCGCCGGCGAGGCTCACCCGCGAAGCGTACGCGACGCGCGCGCCGCGGGCGGGGGCGGTGACGGTGCGGCGGGCCAGCGGCGCGGACGTGCGCGGCGCTATCCTCGGGCGGTGCGTACGCCACCTCGCCCCGCGAGTCCCCGGCGCTCGATCCCACGTCGAGGCGCGCCGTGAGCGCCGCGGTGCCGGAGGAGGCGCGCGCGCGGCTGACGCCGCTCCTCGATGAGGCGCAGCGCGAGGCGCTGGCGCGGATGCGCGTCGTCACCGGCGCGCCGGGCCGCTGGCTGCCGCCGCTGCTGCGCGCGAACGCGACGACGCTCGGGCGCCGCGTGCTGATCCGGCGCGGCCATTACGACCCGGACTCGCCCCGCGGGCTGGCGCTGCTGGCGCACGAGGCGGTGCACGTGCGCGACTACGCGCGGCTCGGCGTCGCGCGCTTCCTTCTGCGCTACGGGCGAGGTCTGCTGGCGTCGCGCCTCGCGCACGACCGGCACCCGATGGAGCAGGAGGCGATCGGCGTCGGCCGGCGCGTGCGGCGCGCGCTGGAGGAAGCCGCCCCATGAGCCGCCCGACGAGCGAGCCCGCGAGCCCGCCCGCGAACGAGGCGGGGCCGGCGCCCTCCCTCGCCGACTTCGACCCCGCGCTCTCGCTGTCGAAGCGCGCCTACCAGCGCCGAGTGAAGGCGGCGCAGCTGGAGCTGCTGCGCATGCAGAACCGCATGCGCGACGACGCCCCCTGCTCGCTCGCAGTGGTCTTCGAGGGGATGGACGCGGCCGGCAAGGGCGGGGCGATCCGCCGGCTCACCGGCCGCCTCGACCCGCGCGGCCTGCGCGTCTACCCCATCGGCGCGCCCAGCGAGGAGGAGCAGCGCCGCCACTACCTGCGGCGCTTCCACCTGCGGATGCCGCCCGCCGGGCGCATCGCGATCTTCGACCGCTCGTGGTATGGCCGCGTGCTGGTGGAGCGCGTCGAGGGGCTCGCCCGCCGCGAGCAGCGGGAGCGCGCCTACGAGGAGTATCGTCGCCTTCGAGGGCGCCTACGCCGCCACGGGCACTGCGATCGTCAAGCTCTGGCTGCAGATCACGCCCGAGGAGCAGCTGCGCCGCTTCGAGGCGCGCGCCGCCGACCCCTTCAAGGAGTACAAGCTCACCGACGACGACTGGCGCAACCGCGAGCGCGCTGACGACTACGCGGCGGCCGCCGGGGAGATGCTGCGCCGCACGCACTCGGCGGAGGCGCCGTGGACGCTCGTCTCCGCGGAGGACAAGTACCACGCCCGCGCGCAGGTGCTGGAGACGGTGGTGGCGCGGCTGCGCAGCCAACTGGGCAGCTAGCGCGCGGCAGCGGGAGCGCTAGCCGGGCGCCGTCGGCCCCGAGAGCGAGGGGACGAAGAGCGCGAGGTCGCCGGGCTCGTCGGCGACGACGCCCGAGGCGCGCAGCGCGGCGATCTCCTCGGCGCTCAGCCCGGCCTCGGCCAGCACCTCGTCGGAGTGCTCGCCAAGCAGCGGCGCCGGCCGATGCTCGCGCGCGGGCATCCGCGAGAGCCGCCACGGCAGCCCCTCCCAGCGCTCGACGCCCGTCTCCGGGTGCACCAGCTCCACCCAGTAGCCGCGCTCGTAGAGGTGCGGGTCGGAGATGACCTCCCAGTTCGCGAGCACGGGCGAGGCCGGGACGCCCGCCTGCTGCAGCAGCTCCGCCGCGCGCTGGTGGTCCAGCGGCTCGCTCCACGCGGTGATCGCCTCGTCGATCGCGTCGTGGGCGGCGCGGCGCGCGGCGAGGTCGGGCCAGCGCTCGGCGAGCTCGGGGCGGTCGATCGCCCCGCACAGCGCGCGCCACTGCGCGTCGTCCTCGACGCCGATCGCGAGCCAGCAGTCGTCGCCGGCCGAGCGGTAGGCGCCCTGCGGCGCGATCCGCGGCGAGCGGTTGCCGCGCGGCTCGGCGATCCGCCCCGAGAGCCGGTAGTCGGCGATCGACTCGACGAGGAAGGAGGCGGCGCACTCCAGCAGCGAGATGTCCACGTGCTGGCCGCGGCCGCTGCGCTCGCGCTGGGCGAGCGCCGCCAGCGTCGCGACCGCGCCCAGCGTGCCGCCGATCGGGTCGGCGTGGAAGGAGCCGGTGGCGTAGCGCTCGCCCGGCCCGTAGCCGGTCTGCGCGACGAGGCCGCACGAGCCCTCGATGTTGGAGCCGAGCGCCGTGTAGTGCGACTCGGGCCCCGTGGCGCCGAAGCCGGAGATGGAGCAGAGCACGATGCGCGGATTGCGCTGGGCGAGCTGCTCGTAGCCGATCCCGAGCGAGGGCAGGACGCGCGGGCTGCTGTTCTCGATCACGACGTCGGCCTGCTCGACGAGGCGCAGCAGCGCCTCGCGCCCGGGCGGCGCCTTCAGGTCGAGCACGATCGCGCGCTTGTTGCGGTTGAGCATGTTGTAGGAGGAGCCGCGGTTGTAGAAGCCGGGCCAGCGCTGGTCGCCGCCGGGGAAGTGCTGCGAGCGGGTCGACTGGACGATCGCGCGCTCCACCACCACCACCTCGGCGCCGAGGTCCGCGAGATGGCGGCCGCAGAGCGGCCCGGCCCACGCGTTCGTCACCTCGACGACGCGCACGCCGGCGAGCGGGAGCGCGGGCGCGTCGGCGGCCGGAGCGTCGGGCGCGAGCGCGCGCGGCGGCAGCGCCAGCCCCGCCTGCTCGTCGAGCAGCGGCGCGGCCCGCCACGGCCCGGACGGGGCGCCCGAGAGCCGCCACGGCGCGCCCGGCAGCTCCGTCGCGCCGACGCGCGGGTGCTCCAGCTCGCGCCACCAGCCGCGCTCGCGGAGCTGCGCCGAGGCGTCCAGGTCGGCGACGGTGTTCACGGGCGTCATCTTCAGCCCCAGCGTCTGCCCCAGGTGGTAGAGCTCCTGCATCGGCTGGTCGGCCGCCCACTCGATGAGCATCTCGCGGACCTCGGGGAGCCACGCCAGCCAGCCGTCCTGGCTCGCGGCGCGCGGGTCGTCCATCAGCTCGGGGCGGCCGATCATCAGGAACACCTCGGGCGAGGCGCGGCCCCAGATCACGGCGCCGTCGGCGCAGGGGATGAGGCCCGTGCCGCGGCGGCGCCAGACCTGCCCGCCCCACTGCCACGAGGAGCCGAGCCACACCTGGTCGGAGACCATCGCCTCCTGCGCCGAGACCTCGACGCGCCGGCCGCGGCCGCTCGCCGCCGCCTCGCGCAGCGCCGCCAGCGCGCCCAGCGCGAGCTGCATCCCCGCGTGCAGCTCGGCCTGGTAGCTGTGCACCATCAGCGGCGCGCGCTCCGGGTCGCCGCAGAAGTACATCGATCCGCCCGCCGCGTAGCTCGTGATCTCCGAGACGTGGCGCCGCGCGTGCGGGCCGTCCCAGCCGAACGCCGTGGCGGCCGCGTAGACGAGCGCCGGCTGCGCGGCCTCGAGCGCGTCGAGGTCGACGCCGCGCCCCGCCAGCTCGGCGGGCGGGGCGGAGCCGATCAGCGCATCGGCGCCGCGCACGAGCTGGGCGAGCCGCTCCCGGCCCGCGGGAGCGTCGAGGTCGAGCGCCACGCTCTCCTTCCCCGCGTCGAGCGCGAGGTGCAGGCCGCCCCGCTCCAGCCGCTCGGCGTCGAGCGCGGCCGGGTCGGGATGCGGATCCTCGCCGGGGAAAGGGCCGAGCCGCCGCAGCCGGCCGCCGCCCGGCGGCTCGACGAGGACGACGCGCGCGCCGAGGTCGGCGAGCAGCCGCCCCGCGTAGGCGCCGGCGACGCCCTCGGCCAGCTCGAGCACGACGAGCCCGTCGAGCGCGCCCGTGTCGCTCGCTGCGCCCTCCGGCTGCTGCGCCATCGTGCCTCCTCGGTCCACTCGCGGCTCACCCGACCGGCGCCCGCGCTTGCGCGACCGCCCCGCGCACGATGCTCGTGCACGTTCGGCGCCGGCGCGGGCGAGGCGGCGATCCTACGACCGCCGTCCAGCGCGCGAGCGTCCGCTCAGGCGCGCGCGAAGCCCTCGACCGCCTTGGAGGCGGACTCGCCCTCCGCGTGCGGCGCCACGCTCGAGCGATGCACGGGCTCCAGCGCGCGGGCACGCGTGAGCGCCGCCGTCGAGGGCGCGCCGGGCAGCAGCTCGTAGCGCTCGCCGAAGGCGGCGAGCAGCGCGTCGGCCACGGCCTCGGTGGTGGCGCCGGGCGCCTCCTCCTCGACGGCGCCGGTCGCCTCGGGCCGCCACGCGACGCCGAGCGCCTCGTAGACCGGCAGCAGCGCCTCGCGGACGCGCGCGGCGTCGTGCACCACGATCACGCCGCCGACGTGCGCCGCGCCCGCCAGCAGCCGCTGCCCCACACCCATCAGCTTGCGCTCGCCGCGCGCGCTCACCGAGTAGGGGCCGGGGCAGTACTCGCCGGGCACCTCGCCGACGCGGGCGTCGACGCCGAGGGCGCCCAGCGCCGACTCCACGAGCGCGGCCAGCTCCTCGAAACGGGCGCGGATGCCGAGGCGCGGCGTCTCCGCGGGCACGGCCCACGCGAAGGCGAGCGTCCCCTTGTGGAAGACGGCGGCGCGCCCGCCCGCGAGCCGCTCGATCGGCGCGAAGCCGAGGGCGCGCGCGGCGGCGGCGGCGCGCGCGTAGCCGGGGGAGGCCGTGTCGGCGGGCCCGAACGCCACCTCGGGCCGGGCGCGGTAGAGGCGCAGCGTCTCCGGCTCGGCGCCCGCGGAGGCACGCTCCAGCAGCGCGCGCGAGAGCGCGGTGTCGAGCGCCAGCGCCTCGGCGCTCGCGTAGCTCCGCCGGAGCACGCGGATCGTGCGCAGCTCGCTCCCCCTCGCCGCTCGCCACACCCGTGCCCCGCCGGCGCCCCCAGCGTAGCGGCCGCCGGGGGGGCGGCGCACGACGGCGCCGTGTACCGTCGATCGGGCGGCGAGGAGGGCCGGTGGCGCTGACGCTGGGCGTGGTCGACCAGTCGCCGATCCGGCAGGGCGGGAGCGCGCGCGAGGCGCTGGACGAGACGCTCCGCCTCGCACGGGCCTGCGACGCACTGGGCTACCGGCGCTACTGGCTCGCCGAGCACCACAGCGCGGGCGGCCTCGCCAGCGCCAGCCCCGAGGTGCTGATCCCGCTGGTCGCGCGCGAGACGCGGCGCATGCGCGTCGGCTCCGGCGGCGTGATGCTCACCCACTACGCCTCGCTCAAGGTCGCCGAGCAGTTCCGGCTGCTCGCCGAGCTCTTCCCCGGCCGCATCGACCTCGGCGTGGGGCGCGCGCCGGGCAGCGACATGCGCACCGCGCGCGCGCTGTCGCCGCTGGCCGGCCCCGCCGCGCTCGAGCGCTACCCGCAGCAGGTCGCGGAGCTCGTCGCGCTGCTGGCGGGGGCGTCCCCGGACGCGCTGCCGCCGGGCCACCCGCTCGCGGGCGTGCTGGTCACGCCCGCGCCCGCCCGCGACGCCGACGGCGCCCTGTCCCCCGACGCGATGCCCGAGGTCTGGCTGCTCGGCTCGTCGACGGAGAGCGCGGAGATCGCGGCGGAGCAGGGGCTCGCCTTCTCCTACGCGCAGTTCATCAACCCCGTGGGCGAGCTGGGCGAGCGCGCGGCGCGGCTCTACCGCGAGCGCTTCCGCCCCTCGCCGTGGCTCGACGAGCCGCGGCTCTCGGTCGCCGTCACCGCGCTCTGCGCCGACACGGAGGAGCGCGCGCACCGCCTCTCGTGGAGCCGCTTCTGCTGGCGCTTTCGCCGCTCCGAGGACGGCGGGCGCGGCGGCGTGCCGCCCGTGGACGAGGCGCTGGCCTTCGGCTACACGCCGGCCGAGCTCGACTACGTCGAGTACGCGCGCTCGCGCTCGGCGATCGGCGACCCCGCGAAGGTGCGCGCGCAGCTCGAGGCGTTCGGCCGCGAGTACGGCACCGACGAGCTGCTGCTGGTCACGATCACCCACGACTTCGCCGACCGGCTGCGCTCCTACGAGCTGATCGCGGAGGCCTGCGGCCTCGACGCCGCGCCGGCGAGCGAGGCGGGCTAGTCGCCCCCCGCGGTTGCGGCGCGCTCGTGGGCGCGCGATCCTCCGCCGCGGGCCATCGAGGCCCGACACGACCACCACACGCCGCGCTCGGAGCCGGGCGCGGGGCCGAGGGAGCCACGATGGACTTCGCCGACACGACCGAGCAGGCCGCGTTCCGCGCGCAGGTACGCGAGCTGATCGAGCGCGAGCTGCCCCCGCGCTACCGCGAGCTCGCCGCGAACGGGCGGCCCGAGACGGCGTTCCTCTGGGAGGAGGACCGCGCCTCCGACGACCTTGCGAAGCGCGAGGCCTCCGCGGCGTGGGCGGAGTCGGTGCGCTCGCGCGGCTGGTTCGCGCCCGCGTGGCCCACCGAGTACGGCGGCGGCGGCCTCGGCATGCTGGAGCAGTTCATCCTCAAGCAGGAGATGGCCGCCGCCGACGCCCCGCCCCCCGGCTCGAACGTCGGCATCGACATGCTGGGGCCGGTGCTGATCCTCCACGGCTCGGAGGAGCTGCGTCGCACCCACCTGCCGCGCATCCTCGACGCCTCCGTGGTCTGGGCGCAGGGCTACTCGGAGCCGGGCGCGGGCTCGGACCTCGGCTCGCTGCGCACGCGCGCCGTGCACGACGGCGACGACTACGTCATCAACGGGCAGAAGATCTGGACCACGCACGCGCACCAGGCGGACTGGATCTTCGCGCTCACCCGCACCGAGCCCGACGCGCCCAAGCACCGCGGCATCTCGTTCCTGCTGATGGACATCCGCACGCCCGGCATCACCGTGCGCCCGCTGGTGAACATGGGCTGGCAGCACGAGTTCAACGAGACGTTCTTCGAGGACGTGCGCGTTCCCGCGGACCAGCGCGTGGGCGAGGAGAATCGCGGCTGGTACGTGGCGATGACGTTGCTGGACCACGAGCGCTCCAACGTGACGGGCGCCGTGGCGGCGCAGCGGCAGATCCGCCGCCTCGTGGAGTTCACGACCGGCGAGGGCGCGGCGCGCTCCCGCCTCGGTCGCGGCGGCGAGGGCGAGGCGCTGCGCCAGCAGCTCGCCCAGCTCGCGATCGAGTCCGAAGTGCTGCTCACGTTCTCGCTGCGCATCATCTCGATGCAGCGGCGCGGGCAGGTGCCGAACTACGAGGCGTCCGTCTCGAAGATCTTCGGCGAGGCGCTGGACAAGGCGGTCGCGCGCACGGGCACGAAGCTCTTCGGCCTCTACGCGCACCTCTGGGACCCCGACGACCCGCGCACCCCGATGATGGCCCGGCACACGCACAACTACTGCTTCACGGTGGCCCGCTCGATCGGCGGCGGCACGTCCGAGATCCAGCGCAACGTGATCGCCACGCGCGGCCTCGGCCTCCCCCGCGGCTAACGAGCGTTCCGCTCGACCGTCAGGGCTTCCGCTCCTGCCGGAGCGGCGCTCGTGCTCGGGTGTGGCGCGCGGCAGGCTGGAGGGCAGCGGGGCGCGGTACCTGCGGGAAGCTGCTCGGTGAACGAGGGCGCTCGCGATCCGCTCGGGCTCTCGGGACCGGGCGCGACGCAGGCCGACGGGCACCGCGATCGCCCCGCCCGAGCCACACCAGCGCGTAGGTAGGAGCGGCAGCCCCTAGGGTCGAGCGGAACGCTCGGGTCGAGCGGAACGTTCGCCCTGCTTCGGGCGGCGCGGCTTCGGCGCGCGCAGCGTCGGGCGCGCCTCGGGCGCGAACTGGCGGTCGGCGCCGCAGTTCGTGCAGGTGGCGGACGTGCCGTCCGGGCCCGGCGTGGCGAGCATCCAGTGGTGGACGCAGCCCCCGGCTACCGTTGTCGATTCGAGCATCTGACACTCCCCCCCGCTAACAGATAACTACCACACGAGCGCCCGCGCGTCGCGTCAGCCCCCCGGTGCGCCCGCCTCGGGGGCAGGCGCGCTGGCCCCCTCCTCCTCGGCGAACGGGATCTTCTGGAGGATCACCTGGCGGTCCTGCACCCGCAGCAGGCGGTCGCCGACCGTGTCGTCGATCGCCGCCACCAGATCGTCCGCCTCGCGGATCGCAACGTCGAGGGTGCGCAGGCGCCGCGCCTCGGGCTCCGGCCGCGCCCGCTCCTCCTCGCGCAGCTCGTCCAGCCGCGCGCGATAGCCCTCGGCGCGGTCGAGCAGGCGGTCCCACGCCTCGCGAATCCCGTCGACCTGCTCGAAGAGCACCGCTAGCGGCCCTCACGCTGCCCGGCGGCTCGACGCTCGCCGGGGAGCAGGACGGAGGGCCGCGCCTCGCGGCGCCAGCGTCACGATGCTCTCCGGCTCCTCCACCACCCACGGCAGCCGCAGCAGGTCGCCGAGGATCACGCGCTGCTGATCGGCGCGCCCCGCCTCGCCCAGCGGATTGCCCTGCGGGAAGCGCATGCGCGCGGCGCGGGGCGCACGAACGTAGTGCGTGATCTCGGGCTTCATCGTCGCCGAGATCGTGGTGATGCCGGCGCCCTCGATCGCGTTCTGGATCAGCCCCACGGACCGATGGCAGAACCATCACCCGGGCGTCAGCAGCACGAGGTCGACGCCGTCGCGCACGAGCAGCTCGGCGATGGCGGGGGCCGTGCGCTGCTGTACCTCGGTCGGGTCGGAGATGCAGCCCATCAGCCCGACGTGGCGGGGCGCCAGCTCGCCGATCTCGCCCGCGGCCGCCGCCTCGCGCAGCCGCTCGAGGGGCAGCATCACGTTGACGTCGCGGTCGGCGTCGGCGTGGTTGTAGTGCTCGTGGTCAATGGCGAAGTCGCTCGCGCTCGCATCCCGCGGGATCTCGTTCCACGCGGCGTCGGCGCGCTCGCAGTCCACCTCGTACGGGGGCTGCGAGGCGAGGCGGATGCCGCCCGTGGAGAGCAGCGCCACGCGCGAGGCGTCGAGGGGCTTCGTGGGCGGCGACCAGTGGACCGTCTCGTTGCGCACGAAGCGGAAGCGCCGGTGGACCGAGGCCGCCATCACCACCCAGCGCGCGAACTTCTCCTCGCGGTCCGAGGCGAACTCCTCGGCGGGCAGCGCGAACGCTTCGCCGGCCTCCGCCTCCAGCGCAATCCAGCGCTCGATCTTCGCAGCGAGCTCGGGCCAGGGGATCGGCGGCTCTGCGGGCACGGCACCCCCTCGCACGGACTCTACCGCAGCGCCGCGGACGCCGGCTCGCAGGACGGCTCGCGCAGCGACCCGCAGGGGGGCTCGCGAGGCGGGTCGCGTGGGGCGGGCGCCCGTGGCAGACTCGCCGCGCGCCGAAGGGAAGCGCCCGTGCCACGCACCACCATCAGCTCGCCGCTCGTCTCCGGCACAGCCGCGCCGTTCAGCGCCGCGGTGCGCGCGGGCGACCTCACCTTCCTCGCCGGCTCCGTGGGCGCGGACCCCGCCAGCGGCGAGCTGCCGGGCGGCCGCCGCGGCCACCCCAACCCCGGCGCGCAGGCCGAGGGCACGGTCGCCGTGCTGGACTCGGCGCTCGAGGCGCTGGGCTCGCGCCGCGAAGAGCTGGCGCGCCTCGTCGCCTACAACGCGCCGTGGGCGGGGCTGGAGCGCGTGGAGGCGGCGCTCTCCGCGCACTACGGGGAGGCGCAGCCCGCTCGTTCGACGGTGGGCCACGGCCTCGTCGCGCCCGCCTTCCTGTTGGAGCTCGAGGGCATCGCCGTCTCGGGCGCCACGCTCGAGCGCTTCGCGCTGCCCGGGCAGGTCACGCCCGCGGGCGTGCCGGCGGCGGTGCGCGCGGGCAACCTGCTCTTCCTCTCGGGGATGGCGGGCGTCGGCGCGGACGGGAAGGTCGTGGCGAAGGGCGACGTGCGCGCCCAGACGCGGCAGGCGCTGGAGAACGCGCGCGCCGCGCTGGCCGCGGCCGGCGCCACCCCGCGCGACGTGATCAAGAACCACACGACGATCGTGGACTGGCGCGACTTCGACGCCTACAACGAGATCTACGCCGAGTTCTTCGGTCAGCCCTACCCCACGCGCGCCTCGATCCAGGGCACGCTCGCCGACCCCGACCGCCTCATCGAGTTCGAGATGATCGCCGTGCTCGACGGCGGCGACCGCACCTACGTCGACACCGGGAAGCTCGGCGCATACCAGGACCGCGAGAGCTACCTCGTGCCGGCGGAGCGCATCATCCTCGACGACCGCATGACGCCGGGGGTGGCGCCGCACGCCGCGGGCATCCGCTCGGGCGACTTCATCTCCGTCTCGGGCATGGTGGCGACCGACCTCGAGGGGAAGCTGATCGGCCCCGCCGACGTGGCGGCGCAGACACACGCCGTGCTCACGGGCATCGGCTACGCGTTGGAGAAGCTCGGCTCGCAGCTGGACGACGTGGTGAAGACGCAGGTCTCGCTCGTCGACTGGCGGCACTACGGCGCCTACAACGAGGTCTACGCCGAGTACTTCACGCCGCCCTACCCGGCGCGCGCCACGGTGCAGGGCGGCCTGGCGCAGTACGGCCTGCTGATCGAGATCGAGGCGTTCGCCGTCGCCGGCGCGGCCGACTCCGCGACCGTGCTGGTCGGCGAGCGCAGCTAGGCGGGCGCGCCCCCATGGAGCGGCCGATCGCGCGCCGCCTCGACGGTCGCGTCGCGGTCGTGACGGGCGCGGCGTCCGGCATCGGTCGCGCCACCGCGGCGCGGCTGGTCGCCGAGGGCGCGCGCGTGCTGCTGCTCGACCTCCCGGGCACGGAGCTCGAGCAGGCGCGCGCCGAGGCGGCCACCGCCGCTCCCGCCGACGGCGACGCCGGGCCGCTCGCGATCGCTCGGACCGCTGATGTCTCCGTCGCGGCCGAGGTGGAGGCCGCCGCCGCCGCGACCGTCGAGCGGCTGGGCGGCATCGACCTGCTCGTGAACAACGCCGCCACGCTCGGCTACGTCGGGCCGCCGCTCGACTACCCCGAGGAGCGCTTCGACCGCGTGCTCGCCGTGAACGTGAAGGGGCCGTGGCTCTGCCTGCGCGCCTGCGCCCCGTCGATGCGGCAGCGCGGCGGCGGCGCGGTGGTGAACGTCTCGTCCACCTCGGGGCTGGGCGGGGCGCCGTGGCACATCGCATACGGCGCCAGCAAGCACGCGGTGATCGGGCTGACGCGCTCGGCGGCGCTGGCGCTGGCGCCGGACGGCATCCGCGTCAACGCGATCGCGCCGGGCGCCGTCGAGACGCCGATCCTCGAGGAGCTGGAGCGCGGGCTGGGGCGCTCGCGCGAGGACCGCGTCGAGCAGATCCCGCTGGGCCGCGCCGCCGCGCCCGCCGAGGTAGCGGCGCTCGCCTGCTTCCTGCTCTCGGACGAGGCCGCGTTCATCACGGGCAGCGTGCACTCCATCGACGGCGGCACGCGCGCCCGCTAGCCTGCCCAGCGCCCCGCAGGCCGGGGCGGGGGTCGGGGGGAGCCGAATGCACGCCGCCGTCGTCCACGAGCCGGGCCCGCCCGAGGCGCTCCGCTACGAGCAGCTGCCCGACCCCGGGTGCCACCCGCGCGGCGTCGTGATCGAGGTGCAGGCGGCCAGCATCGAGGGCGGCGACCTGCGGGCGCGCGCGCTGGGGCCGCTGCCGCGCACGCCGCACGTCGTCGGCTACCAGTGCGCCGGCGTGATCCGCGAGGTCGGCGCCGAGGTCGAGGGCCGCGCGGTCGGCCAGCGCGTGGTCGCCGTCTCCGGCGCGGGCTCGCACGCGGAGCTGCGCTCCGTGCCGGCGCGCGCCACCTGGCTGCTCCCCGAAGGCCTGGGCGCGGAGGAGGCCGCGTGCATCCCCGTCCCCTTCGCCACCGCGCACGACTGCCTCTTCGAGTTCGGGCGGCTCGTGGCGGGGGAGACGGTGCTGATCCAGGGCGCGACGGGCGGTCTGGGCATCGCCGCGATCCAGCTCGCGAAGGGCGCGGGCGCGACCGTGATCGGCACCTCGTCGTCGGACGCGAAGCTCGCGCGGCTCGCCGAGCTGGGGCTCGACCACGGCGTGAACGGCGCCGAGGGCGATGCCGTGGCCGCCGTGCAGGAGCTGACCGAGGAGCGCGGCGTCGACCTCGTGATCGACCCCATCGGCGGCGCGACGCTGCAGCGAAGCCTCGCGATGCTCGCCTACCGCGGGCGCGCGATCACCGTCGGCAACGCGAGCCGCGGCGACACGACGATCGACGTCAGCCCGCTGATGAACGGCAACCGCTCGCTCACCGGCGTCTACCTCGCGGCCGAGCAGGGGCGCAACTTCGCGCGGGTGCAGGCGCTGATCGCGGACATGCTCGCGCGCGTCGCGAGCGGCGAGCTGCGCGTGCTGATCGACCGCCGCTTCCCGCTGGCCGAGGCCGCCGACGCCCACGCCTACGCCGAGAGCCGGCAGGCGCTGGGTCGCGTGCTGCTCATCCCGTAGCCCTGCGCCGTGAGCAGCGCACCCGCACCCCCGAGCATCCGCCGCGGCTACGCCTCGACCTCGCTGGGGCAGCTCCACTACCGCGAAGTCGCGGGCCCGCCGATCGCGGGCGCCGGCGAGGCGCTGCTGCTGCTGCACCAGACGGCCGACTCCTCGGCGCAGTTCCTGGAGCTGCTGCCCCACCTCGCGGGCCGGGTGCGCGCGATCGCGGCCGACACGCCGGGCTACGGCGACTCGGACCGCCTCGCGGCGGGCGCCGAGCCTCCCGCCATCGCGGACTACGCACGCGCGATGGCGGAGCTGCTGGCCGCGCTGGGCGTGGGGCGGGCGGCGCTGCTCGGCACGCACACGGGGGCCGCGATCGCCCTCGAGCTGGCGGCGTCGAGGCCGGCGCTCGTCACGCGCCTCGTGCTCAGCGGGCTGCCCGACTACGAGCCCGGCGAGCGCCCCGCGAAGATCGCCTCGGCGACGGCGGTGCCGCTCGACGCGGACGGCGGCCACCTGCATGACGCGTGGGCGCGCGCCGCCGATCCGATGTGGGGGCGCGGCGAGCTCGCGCAGATCACGCGCGCGGCCGTCGACTCGGTGCGCGCGCTCCCCGACCGCCACCACGGCCCGCTCGCGGTGTTCCGCTTCGAGGGGCGGGCGCGCATCCCGCTGGTCGAGGCGCCGACGCTGCTGCTCTACGGCGAGCGCGACCCCTTCGCCGCGCGCCAGCCCGCGCTCGCCGCGCTCTTCGCCGACGCGCGCGCCGAGCGGATGGACGGCGCCGGCGCCTCGCCGATGCAGCACCGGCCCGCCGACTACGCGCGCCGGCTGCTCGTGTTTTTGAGCGGGGCAGAGGTCGAGGCCCGCTAGCGTCGCGCCTCGGGCCTGGGGCGGCCCTCCAGCTCCGGGCGGAACGAGAAGGCCGGATCGCCCTCGAAGCCATCGAGGTCGAGCTCGCGCAGCCGCAGCACCGCCTCGCGCAGCGGCTCGATCGAGAGTGAGCCCTGCCCGCCCTGCTGCTCCATCCCCGGCGGGTACGGCGGCGGCGGCACGGCCGGGTCGAGCGGCGGGGGCTGCCACGGCGGCGCCAGCGCCTCGGCGCCGGCCGCCGCGCGCAGCAGCGTCGCCTCCTCGAAGCGGCGGCCGATGAGCTGCAGCCCCACGGGCAGGCCTGACGCGGCGCCCTCCGCGGGCACGCGGCCGCAGGGCAGCGTGATCGCGGGCAGCCCCAGCAGCGAGGAGACGCGGTGCAGGTTGTGCCACTGCGGCCCGACCTCCAGCGGCCGGTCGCGCATCACGCCGAAGCCGCCGTCGAGGGGGGTGGCGGCGGTCGCCGTGGTCGGCGCCGCGATCACGTCGACCTGCTCGAAGGCGCGCCCGATCTCCTCGCCGATGGCGCGGCGGGCGCGCTGCGCCAGCAGGTAGTCGTGCGCCGGGATCGCGCGGTCCCCCACGAGGCGCGCGGCGAGCTGCGTCGAGTAGCGGGCGCCCCCGTCGAGGCGGGCCGCGTGGGCGGCCGTGGCCTCGGCGCGCATGATCGCGCTGGAGCAGGCGGCCGCGTACTCCGTGCGCCCGAGCTCCAGCTCGACGACGGTCGCGCCTGCGTCCTCCAGCGCCCCGACGGCCGCGCGCACGAGGGCGAGCACCGCGTCGTCGACGCTGCCCTCGGCGTGGCGCCAGGAGACGCCGACGCGCAGGCCGCGCAGCCCCTCGGCGCCGCGCACGCAGGCCTCGCGCAGCCCGCGCAGCGGCTCGCCGAAGGAGGAGGGGTCGCCGGAGTCGGCGCCGGAGATCGCCTCCAGCACGATCGCCGCGTCCTCGACGGAGCGCGTCAGCGGGCCAACGTGGTCGAGCGACCACGAGTTCACGATGACGCCACGCCGGCTCACGCGGCCGAAGCTGCCCAGCAGCCCGACGAGCCCGCAGAAGGCCGCGGGCCGCCGCACCGAGGCACCCGTCTCCGTGCCCAGCGCTGCGAAGGCGAGCCCCGCCGCCACGGCCGCCGCCGAGCCGCTGGAGGAGCCGTTCGTCGAGCGCGTGAGGTCCCACGGGTTGCGCGCCGCCCCGAAGCCCGCGGACCACAGCGATCCCGCGATCGCGAACTCGTGGAGGAGCGTCTTGCCGGCGAGCACCGCGCCGGCCTCGCGCTGGCGCGCCCAGCAGGTCGCGTCCTCCTCGGGCACCCAGCCGCGCAGCACCTCGGAGGCGGCCGTCGTCTCGACGCCCGCCGTCGCGATGTTGTCCTTCAGCGCGACGGGGATGCCGTGCAACGGCGAGCGCGGGCCCGACGCCGCGATCTCGCGCTCGGCGTCGGCGGCCTGCCGCTCGGCGAGCTCGGCGGGCACGGTGATGAACGCCGCGAGGTGGCCGTTGAGCGCCTCGATGCGCTCGATGGTGGCGCGCGTCAGCTCGACGGGCGAGAGCTCGCGCGCGGCGATGCGGCGGGCGGCCTCGGCCAGCGTCAGCGTCGCGAGCTCCGGGTGCGCGCTCATCGCGGCGCGACGATACCAGCTCGCGCGCGCGAGCGTTCCGCTCGACCGGATGGTGGGAGAGGGGAGCGGGCGGCGGGCAGCGGGCCGTCGAGCTGCTATCGTCCCGCCGAGGCCGGGCGGCCGCGGCAGACAGGCGGCGGGAGCGCGGATGGCAGGCAGGCTCGACGGACGGGTCGCGATCGTGACGGGCGCGGCCTCGGGCATCGGGCTCGCCACGGCGCTGCTCTTCGCGCGCGAGGGCGCGCGGCTGGTGCTCGCGGATCGCAACCGCGCGGGCGGCGAGCGGCTGGCGGCGGAGCTCGCCGACGGCGGCGCCGACGCCGCCTTCGTGGCGACCGACATCTCGCGCGCCGCCGACGCCGAGGCGATGGTCGCGGCCGCCCTCGATCGCCACGGCCGGCTCGACGTGCTCGTCAACAACGCCGCGATCTACCCGCGCACCGGACGCCTGCACGAGATCGACGAGCTCGAGTGGGATCTCACGGTCGACACCAACCTGCGGGGCACCTTCCTCTGCTGCCGCGCGGCCATCCCGCGCATGCTCGAGAGCGGCGGCGCGATCGTGAATCTCTCGTCGGGCTCGGGGCTGCGGGGCGCCCCGCACGGCGCGGCGTACGGCGCGACGAAGGCGGCGATCCTGCACCTCACGCGCACCGCCGCGCTGGAGTACGCGGCCGACGGCATCCGCGTGAACGCGGTGGTGCCGGGGCTGACCGACACGCCGCAGGCGCGCGGCTCGACGGGGAGCCGCGAGGCGTTCGAGGCGTGGGAGCAGCGGCTGCCGCTCGGCCGCGCCGCGCAGCCGGAGGAGATCGCGCCCGTGATCCTCTTCCTCGCCTCGGACGAGGCGTCCTACGTGACGGGCGCGGAGTACGTCGTCGACGGCGGCCGCACGGCGGGGTAGCCCGGCGGGTGGCGCCGAGCGGGCTCGGCGCAGGCTCGGGCCCGGGCGGCGCATCGGGGGAGGCACACGTGGCCGCGAGGCGCTGCGGGGGCTCGTCGGCGATCGCCGACTACGGCTTCCGCCAGGCGCTGCTCTGGGGCACGACGACGTGCTCGCCACGGCCGCGCTCGACGCCGCCGAGGCTGCCGCGCTGCGCGAGCGCCGCTGCCGGCGATCGAGGCGCTGCTGCCGGTGGAGCCAGCGCAGCGACCGGCGGAGCTGGCGCGGCTGCTCGCGCTGCTCGGCCTGTAGTTCCCACGTAGGTTGTTGACAGGATGATGGGCCTCGCCCGCTGCTGTGTGTGACAGCACGGCAGTAGCGAGGAGAGGACACCCTCATGGCCCATCGTAACGCGCGGCTGACGCCGCTGACCCGACTCGAGCTCGTGCGGGAAGTGGACGCCGGCTGGCCCCAGGCTGAGGTCGCTCGCCACTTCCGCGTCTCCCGCCACACCGTTGCCAAGTGGCTGGGGCGCTTCCGTGCGGAGGGAGCGGCAGGGCTCGAGGACCGCAGCTCCGCCCCGCGCGCGCATCCCCGGCGCACGCCGCCCGAGCTGGAGCGACGCATCTGCGCCGTGCGACGCACGCAGGGATTCGGGCCGCATCGCATCCAGTGGGCGCTCGGGGTCGCCCGCTCCACGGTCTACGCCGTGCTGCGGCGCCGCGGCCTCAACCGGCTCGACCGCCTGCACCGCGTCACCCGGGAGCCGGTCCGCTACGAGCACGACGCCCCCGGCGACCTGCTGCATCTCGACGTGAAGAAGCTCGGGCGCGTCCCCGAGGGCGGCGGCAAGCGAATGGCGCCTGGCTTCGCCGAGACGCGCTCCGGGCCGCATTCGCGGCGTTCGCTGGGGCTGGAGTACCTACACGTCGCCGTCGACGACCACAGCCGTTACGCCTACGTCTCCGTCCTGCCCGACGAGCGTGGCGCGAGCTGCGCCGCCTTCCTCGAGCAGGCGCTCGCGGCCTTCCGCCGGCGTGGCGTGCGCGTGCGCCGGGTCCTGACCGACAACGCGAAGGCCTACACCGTCGCCCGCAGCTTCCACGGCGCCGCCGCTGCCGCAGACGTGCGGCTGTCGCACACGCGGCCCTACCGCCCGCAGACGAACGGCAAAGCCGAGCGTTTCATCCAGATCCTGCAGAACGAGTGGGCCTACGCCCGCCCCTACCGCTCCAACGCCGAGCGGCTGCGCCAGCTCCCACGCTGGCTCTACCGCTACAATCACCGCCGACCGCACGGCGGCGTCGGCGGGGCCGTCCCCGCCTCCCGCCTGTGAACAACCTTCCTGGGTAGTACAGCTAGCGGGCGGCCGGCGCTCCGCCGAGGCCCGGCGCCGCGTTCAGCCCCGATAGGGCGAGCGGGGCGCCGCGCTCGAGGGCGGCGGCGCGCGCGGCGTTCACCACGCGCAGGGCGCGCGCCACCTCGGCGACGTCGTGCACGCGCACCACGTGCGCCCCCATCGCGGCCGCGAGCACGTTGAACGCCACCGTGGCGCCCAGCAGCTCGGGCGCCGCCTGCGTGTAGCCGACGCCCACGAGCTCGCCCAGGAAGCCCTTGCGCGAGGCCGAGATCGCGACCGGCCGCCCCGTCGCGAGCAGCGCGGGGAGCGCCGCGAGCAGCCGCGCGTTGTCGGCGGCGGAGCGCCCGAAGCCGAAGCCCGGGTCGAGCCAGACGGCGGGGACGCCCGCCGCGTCCAGCTCGATCGCGCGAGCGCTCAGCTCGCGCGGCACCTCGGCGGCGATGTCGTCGTAGCGCTGGTCGGCCTCGGCGTGGCGCGTCGCCTCGCCGCGCATGTGCATCGCCAGCACGGGGAGCCGGTGCTCGACGGCGACGGCGACCATCGCGGGGTCGCGCAGCCCGGTCACGTCGTTCAGCAGGTGGACGCCGCAGCGGGCGGCCTCCCGCGCCACCTCGGGCTTCCAGCTGTCGAGCGAGACGGGCGTTCCCTCGGCGACGAGCGCCTCGATGACCGGGCAGACGCGGCCGATCTCCTCGTCGAGCGGGAGCGCCTCGCCGCCGGTGCGCGTCGAGTGCGCGCCCACGTCGACGATCTCCGCGCCCTCGGCGACGAGCGCCCGCGCCCGCGCCACCGCCTCCCCGGGCGCCACCACGGAGGGCGTCACCGGCGAGTCGGCGGAGACGTTGACGATCGCCATCACGGCCGTGCGGTGCGTCGCCTCGATGCGGTGCCCGCCGAGCTCGAGCCGCACGCTGCCTCCCCTCGCCACCGACGCTCCGGCCTCGCGCGCCAGCCCCGGCCAGTCTACGGGGCGCCCCCGGGCTCCCCCCCGAGCAGCGCGCGCAGCTCGGCGGCCACGGCGGGCGGGTGCGCGAGGCCCAGCGCGAGCAGCTCGCGGCCGAGCGCGCGGTAGAGCGCCGCGAGTCGCGGATCCTCGGCGAGCGCGTCGAGGTGGCGGCGCACCGTCGCGACGTCGCCGCGAGCCAGCGGCCCCGTGAGCGCCGCCGCGAGCGGCTTGCCGGGCGGCAGCGCCGCCACCGCCTCGGCGGCGCCCGCGAGCAGCGGCCCCAGCGCCGGCGCCGCCTGCTCGGCGGGGAGACCCGCGAGCGCCCAGGCTCGGCCCGCCGCCGCGGCGAGCGCCACCACGTCGTTGGAGGCGAGCACGGCGGCGGCGTGGTAGCGCGCGCGATGGACGCTCTCCAGCCGCAGAGTGCGCGCCGCGCCGAGGTCGAGCGCGAGCGCCTCCAGCAGCGCGCCCAACGCGGAGCCCCCGGCCTCCGCCGCCTCGACGCCGATCGCGACGCCGCGCAGCCGCTCGGGCGAGCCGCCGGGCTCGGGGAAGGCCTGCAGCGGGTGCAGGCAGCCGGTCGCGGCCCCGACACCCGCAGCAGCGGCGAGCGGCGCGAGGTCGAGGGCACCGGCGCAGTGCACGACAGCCTGCCCCGGCCGCCACGGAAGCGCGGACGCCAGCTCCTCGACGGCGTCGTCCGGCACCGCGAGCAGCACGAGCTCGGTGGCGCGCACGGCCACGTAGGGCACGACGGCGCGCGCGTCGGGGATCGCGGCGGCCAGCGCCTGCGCTCGCACCGGGTCGCGGCCCGCGAGCGCGACGACGCGGTAGCCGGCCGCCGCCAGCGCGAGCGCCAGCGAGGCGCCGAGCCGCCCGCAGCCGACCACGCCGACCGCGAGCCGGTGCCGGCCCTTCGGCGCGAGTCGCGCGCCGCCGCCGGGCCCGGGCTCCGTCATCGCACCCCCCACCACACACCTCGACCGGGGCGCTCGAACGGCGCTCGTCGGCCGTGCCCCGAACGCTTCCCGGCGCGACCGATTCTAGCGGCGGCAGGCGCGCCGCCTCACGCTCGCCGAGCGTTGCGACCGCGATGGGTGGCGGGTGGCTGGCGCGCTCCCGCGGCCCTCCGTAGAGTCGGCGCGGCGCAGAAGCGAAGGCCAGCGCGCGCGGCACGAGGGCGCGGCAGGGAGCGCGATGTCCGAGCGGCTGCTGGTGGGGATCGAGTTCACGGCGAGCGAGCTGCGCATCGCCCTGGCCGAGCTCGGCGGCGAGGCCGTGGGGGAGCGCCGGCGCTGGGAGCTCCCCGCCCTCGCCGACGAAGAGGCGTGGGCGTGGGAGGTGGGCGGCCGCATCGCCACGACCTTCGCGGAGCAGGGCGACGGCCGCTCCGCCCTCGCCATCGCGATGGCCGCGCCCGGCGCCGTGGACCCGATCGCGGGTCGGCTGCTGCGCGGTGGCCAGCCGGAGTGGGAGGGGCTGGCGGTCGTCGAGGCGCTGCGCCGCCACATCGACGCACCGGCCTCCGTCGAGAGCCGCGTCAGGGCAGCGCTGCTGGGCGAGCAGGTGGAGGGCGCGGCGCGAGGCGCCGACAGCGCGCTCTACCTCTCGGTGCGCGGCGAGCCCGAGGCCGCGCTGCTGCTCGGCGGGCGAGCGGTGCGCGGCGCGCACGGCGAGGCGGGGGCGCTCCCCGCGGTGCCCGAGCTCGACCCCGAGGAGCGCCTGGGCGGCGAGTCGCTGGAGGCCGTGGCGGGGCCGCTGGCGGACGCCGCCGCGCTGCTCGATCCGCAGCTCGTGGTCGTGGACGCGCTGCCGCGCCACATAGAGACGCTGCTCCCGGTGCTGCGGCGGATGATCGCCGAGGTCGCGCCCGGCCCCCGCGTCGAGCCGGCGGCGCTGGGCGCCGAGGCCGCGCTTGCGGGGGCGCTGCAGATCGCCGCCACGCTCGCCTTCGAGGCGGGGCTCGAGGCGTGAGCGCGGGCGGGGGCGGGACCGGCGGCGAGGGGCGCGCGGGCCGCCTGAGGCTGGCGCTCTCGCCCGAGGAGGCGGGCACGCTGCTGGGCGCCTGCGCCTGGGTGCTCGGCGCGCTCGAGGTCCTCAAGGATCGCGGCCACTCGCAGGACGAGGAGGAGCTGCACGAGCTGCACGACGAGCTGGCGCCCGCGGTGAACCGGCTGGCCGCGCTCGTCGGCGGCGCGCGCGCCGCCGCCGTCGAGGACGCCGCGACGCAGGCCCAGATCGAGGAGGCGTTCGCGCGCGTGCGCGGCGCCTTCGAGCGCTGGGTGCGCCTCACCGCCGCCGACACGATGGCCGTGGCGCTCGAGCAGCGCCTCGAGGAGCTGGAGGCGACGACCCGCTCGCCGAACGGCGGCGCCACGCCGCCACGCGCCGATGGCGACGGTGGCGACGCCGGTGGGAGGGACGCCTAGCCGCGGCCCTCGCGCGGGGCGGCTCCGCCCTCGACGTAGCGCGAGGCGAGGGGGAGGCGGCGGTCGCGACCGAAGGCGCGCGGCGTGATCTTCACGCCGGGCGGCGCCTGCCGGCGCTTGTACTCGTTGCGGTCGACGATGCCGATGACGCCCCGCGCCGTCGCCTCGTCGTGGCCGGCGGCGACGATCTCGGCGAGCGAGCGGTCCTGCTCCACGTACGCCTCGAGGATCGCGTCCAGCACCTCGTAGGGCGGCAGCGAGTCCGAGTCGAGCTGATCGGGGCGCAGCTCGGCCGAGGGCGGCTTCTCGATCGAGCTCTCGGGGATCACGGCCGCGCCCGCCTCGTTGCGGCGCCGCGCGAGGCGGTAGACCAGCGTCTTCGGCACGTCCTTGATCACGGCGAAGCCGCCCGCCATGTCGCCGTAGAGCGTCGCGTAGCCGCAGGCGTACTCGGACTTGTTGCCCGTGGTCAGCACCATCGCGCCGCTCTTGTTGGAGAGCGCCATCACCAGCAGCCCGCGAATGCGCGCCTGCACGTTCTCCTCGGTGCTGCCGGGCTCGCCGCCCGCCAGCTCGCTGGCGAGCACCTCGAGCGCGGCGGCGTGCAGCGGCTCGATCGGCAGCGTCGCCAGCTCGATGCCGAGGCGCGTGGCGAGCCCGCGAGCGTCGGCGAGCGATCCCTCCGAGGAGTAGCGCGAGGGCAGCGCGACGCCGCGCACGCGCGCCGCCCCCAGCGCGTCGACCGCGATCGCCGCGACCAGCGCCGAGTCGATGCCGCCCGAGAGCGAGACGATCACCTCCGCGAAGGCGGACTTGCGGACGTAGTCGCGCGTGCCGACGACCAGCGCCCGGTAGATCTCGTCGAGCTCGCCGGGGGGCTCGACGCGCGCGCGCGGCGGCAGCGGCGCGGGCGGCGCGGCGGGCGCCGCGCTGACGGCGAGCGGCGCCGCCGCCACGCGGCGCTCCGGCAGCGGCACGTCGACCAGCAGCAGCTCCTGCTCGAAGCAGGCGCCGCGCGCCAGCAGCTCACCGCGCCCGTCGACCACCAGCGAGTTGCCGTCGAAGACCAGCTCGTCCTGCCCGCCGACCTGGTTCACGTAGGCGACGGCGGCACCGTGCTCGCGCGCGCGCTCCGCCGCCACGCCCAGGCGCTCGGCGGTCTTGCCGGCCCAGAAGGGCGAGGCGTTGATGTTCACGACGAGCTGGGCGCCGGCCGCGCAGAGCGCCCCCACGGGGCCGTCGGCGTACCAGAGGTCCTCGCACACCGTGAGGCCGACCACGGCGCCCCCGACGGCGAAGAGCGGCGCGTCCTCGCCCGGCACGAAGTAGCGCTGCTCGTCGAAGACGCCGTAGTTGGGCAGCCGCTGCTTGCGGTAGCGCGCGACGACGCGGCCCTCGTGGAGCAGTGCCGCGGTGTTGTAGAGCGCGCCGACGGGCGAGCCGAGCCGGGGTGCCGCCCCCTGCTCCAGCGCGCCGACGACGAGCGGCGGCAGGCCGTCCGCGTCGCGCGCGAGGCGCTGGAGCGCGCCCTCGGCGTCCGCGACGAAGGCGGGGCGCAGCAGCAGATCCTCGGGCGGGTAGCCGGTGATCGCGAGCTCGGGAGCGGCGATCAGCGCGGCGCCCTGCGCGGCCGCCTCGCGCGCGGCCTCGAGCACGAGCCGCGCGTTGCCCGCGAGGTCGCCGACCGTGGTGTTGAGCTGCGCGAGCGCGAGCCGGAGCGTGCGCGCCGGCATCCGGCTTCCCTCCGTCACGCCGGCGTCTGCCGGCGTGCTCAGGCTAGCAGTCGCGTCCCGCGTGCGCCCCCGGCGGGCGGGCCGGCCGTGGGTGCGCGAGAGCGGCGCGCGGTGCACACTCGGAGGCGCCCTCGCCACGCCCTCGACCGCCGCGCCGGGGAGGCCCCGTGCAGATCGACGCCGCCGCCCTCGTGCTGGAGGTCGCCGCGCCCGCGCACGTCGGCCACGAGGGCGACGTGTGGTCGAGCTGGAACGTCGATCCGCAGCTGCTGCTGCCGCTCGCGCTGGCGGCGGCGTGGTACGCGCGCGGCCTCGCGCGCTGGCCCGAGCGCAGCCGCGCCCACCCGTGGTGGCGGACGGCGAGCTTCTACCTCGGCGTGGTCGTGCTCGCGCTGGCGCTCGAGTCGCCGCTCGATGCGGCGGCCGAGCACCACCTGACCTTCCACATGCTGCAGCACGAGCTGCTGGTGCTGATCGCGCCGCCGCTGATGCTGCTGGGCGCCCCCACGACGCCGTTGCTGCGCGGCCTGCCGCGCGGGCTGCGCCTCGGCGTCGTGCGCCCGCTGGCGAGGCGCCACGCGGTGCGCGTCGGCTGGCGCGCCGTCACCCACCCGGTCTTCGCGGGAGGGGCGTTCACGGCGACGCTGTGGCTCTGGCACCTCGCGCCCGGCTGGTACGAGGCGGCGCTCCGGAACCAGTGGCTCCACGAGCTGCAGCACTTCTCGTTCGCCGCGGTCGCGCTGCTGGTGTGGTGGAACCTGATCGACCCGGCGCCGCTGCGCGCGCGGCTCGGCTACATGCCGCGCATCCTCTTCTTGCTGGCGATCGGCCTGCCGAAGCACCTGCTGGGCGCGTTCCTCACCTTCGCCGCCGACCCGTTCTACGAGATCTACGAAGGACGGCAGCTCCTGGATATCTCGCTCGTCACCGACCAGCAGATCGCGGGGCTGCTGATGTGGGCGCCCAGCCAGATGCTGATGCTGGGCGTGGCCGCGATCCTCTTCGCCGTCTGGTACGACAAGAGCGGCCAGGGGCGCCCCGACGAGCTGCCGCCGGGCGCCGAGCCGCCCCCCACCCTCGCCACGCCCAGCGGCACGTAGCGCTCGCGCGGCCGGCGCACGGGGGAGCCGCGCAGCGCGCGTCGAGCGGCGGGAGCGGGGGTTGGGCTGCGCGGGGCTAGCGGTTCGAGATCGCGGAGTCGGTCCAGAACAGGGCGATCAGCGCGATCAGGATCGCGCCCGCGAGGACGAAGCCGAAGACGAATAGCCGCGTCAGCAGCGGGTCCTCGAACCGCAGGTGCATGAAGTAGGCGACCACCACCGCGAACTTCACGGCGGAGAGCACGATCAGGATCGGGATCAGCAGCGAGCCGATGTCCGAGTAGGACGCGATCAGCTCGACGACGGTGATCAGCATCAGCAGCAGCCCGATCAGCAGGTACTGCCGCACCGTGGGGTGACTGCGCTGGTGCGCGCCGGCCGCGTGCCCGCCCTCGACGCTCATCGCTCGCTCCTGCCGCTCGCCCCGCCGCCGCTTGCGCCCGCACGCACCGAGGTCATGCCGGTATCAGGTAGATGATCGTGAAGATCACGATCCACACGATATCGACGAAGTGCCAGTAGAGGCCGACGGTCTCCACGTGAAAGCCCGAGTCCGGGCCGAGCCCCGTGCGACGCATCGACCCGACGAGCAGCGAGCCGAGCATCAGCACGCCGACGGTGACGTGCGCGCCGTGGAATCCGGTCAGCACGAAGAACGAGGCGCCGAACTGGTTGGTCGAGAGGTTCAGGCCCTCGGCGCCGAACTCGTGGAACTCGAAGACCTGGAAGCCGAGGAAGACGATCCCCAGCAGCATCGTGGCGAAGAGCCACAGCTTCATCATCTTCGGGCGCCCGTTCTGCGCGCCGAAGACGGCCAGCACCATCGCCACCGAGCTCATCAGCAGCACGAACGTCGAGGCTGACGTCACGGGGATGTTCAGCACGCCCGCGTACTCGGTCCCGTCCGGCCCCGTGCGGTCCGCGGGGAACCATCCGGTCACCTCGCCGCCGTGCATGTGCTCGGTGATGAAGGCCGGCGAGGGGAACGGGATGTCGCCCTTGAAGATGAGGTAGGTCGAGATCAGCGAGCCGAAGAAGAGGCACTCCGACGCGAGGAAGATCCACATCAGCAGCTTGCGGCTGTCGATCCCCGTGGTGCTGTGCCGCGCACCGGCGGCGGGCGACGGGGCGTGGGCGGCCTCGGCCATCTCGCTCTCCCCTCGCAGCTAGTGCGCGCCGCCGGGCTCAGGGCCCGTCGGCTCCAGCACCCAGCCCCAGACGCCGTAGACGATCACCACCGCGCCCAGCGCCAGCACCGCGAGGTGCGAGAGCGCGCCGATGCCAAACAGCGCGAAGCCGATGGCGATCAGCAACGGATAGTAGGACGGCGGCGGCAGGTGGATGTGCTCGTTGGGGTCGGGCTCGGGCGGCGCGAGGCCGTTGTCGCGGTCGTGCCACAGCGGGTCGCGCGCGCGCACCACCGGCACCACGTCGAAGTCATGCTCGGGCGGCGGCGAGCTGGTCGCCCACTCCAGCGTGGGCGCGTCCCACGGGTTGTCGGGCGCGTTCGCCTCCGCGCGCAGCGAGCGCACGAAGTTCCAGAGGAACGTCAGCATCCCGGCGGCGATCACGAACGCGCCGATGGTCGCGACGAAGTTCCACGTCTCCCAGCCGAGGTCGGCGTCGTAGGTGTAGATGCGGCGCGGCATCCCCGCGACGCCCAGGAAGTGCATGGGGAAGAAGGTGAGGTTCATGCCGATGAAGAAGAGCCAGAAGTGGAGCTTCCCGATGCCCTCGTTGAGGAAGCGACCGGTGAACTTCGGGAACCAGTAGTAGACGCCCGCGAAGATGCCCATGATCGCGCCGCCGAAGAGCACGTAGTGCAGGTGCGCCACGATGAAGTACGTGTCCTGCTGCTGCGAGTCGATGGGCGGAGAGGCGTGCATCACTCCGGAGATGCCACCGATGGTGAAGGTCGCGATGAACCCGACCGCGAAGTACATCGCGGTGGTGAAGCGGATGTTGCCGCCGTAGAGAGTGGCGAGCCAGTTGAAGATCTTCACACCCGTCGGCACGGCGATCGTCATCGTTGTCGCCGAGAAGACGACGCGCGGCACGGGCCCGAGCCCCGTCGTGAACATGTGGTGGCTCCACACGGCGAAGCCGAGCACGGCGATCGAGAGGCCGGCGAACACTACCGCCGCATAGCCGAACAGCGGCTTGCGCGCGAAGGTCGGCAGGACCTCCGAGACGATGCCCATCGCGGGCAGGATCAGGACGTAAACCTCTGGATGCCCGAAGATCCAGAAGATGTGCTGCCACAGGATCGGATCGCCGCCGCCGTCGGGTATGAAGAAGTGCGTCGTGAAGTTGCGGTCGAAGTAGAGCTGCACCAGGCCGACGGTCAGCACCGGCAGGGAGAGCGCTAGCAGCCAAGAGACGATCATCGTCATCCACACGAAGACAGGGAGGCGGAGCATCGTCATCCCGGGCGCTCGCAGGTTGATGATGGTAACGATGAAGTTCAAGGCGGCGATCAGCGACGCGACGCCGAGGATCAGCAGCGACACGGTATAGAAGTCCATCGCGCGACTGGTGGAGAACGGCTCCTCCGTGAGCGGCGGGTAGGCGAACCAGCCGGTGTCGGGCGCGCCGCCCAGGAACCAGCTGGCGTTCAGCATCAGCGCGCCCGCGAGGAAGAACCAGTACGAGAGCGCGTTCAGCCGCGGGAAGGCGACATCGCGTGCGCCGATCATCAGCGGTACAAGCCAGTTGAAGAACGCGGCACCCAGCGGCATGATCGCGAGGAAGATCATCGTGAGCGCGTGCATGCTGAAGAGCGCGTTGAAGTGCTCTGCGTCCACCACGTCGCCGTTGGGCACGGCGAGCTGGCCGCGGATCATCAGCGCCTCGATGCCGCCCAGCACGAAGAACGCCATGCCGGAGACGCCGTAGAGCGTGCCGATGCGCTTGTGGTCGACGGTCGTCAGCCACGACCAGACCACGGAGGGCGCCGGGACGGCGGGCGGTGCCAGCGCTCCGGCGGCGGTCGCCATCTCCCCAGCCTCCCTCACTCGCCCGGCGCTCGGGGCGCCCGGCCATGCGGCGCTCGACGCCGCCTAACGCAGCTCCCGCAGATACGCGGCTATCGCGCGGATCTGCTCGCCCGTCAGCAGCTCGCCCCACGCGGGCATGCCGCTCTGGCGCGTCGTCACGCCGGGCTTGATATCGTCCGGGTTCGAGATCCAACGCTCGAGCTCGCGCTGCACGGCGTCCGGGTTCGCCGCGCCCGCGAAGCCGTCGCGGACGCCCGCGAACAGCGTCGAGCGGCCGCCCACGTGCGTCAGGTTCGGCCCAATCGTGCCCGAGGCGAGCGAGCCGCTCACGGTGTGGCAGCCGATGCAGGGCGTGGCGCCAGCGGCGAGCAGGGGGTTGGTGAAGAGCGCGCCGCCCTCCTGCGCGAGGGCGGAGAGCGACTCCACGGCGACGGCGTCCGCGATCTCGTTGCGGGCCCAGGCGTCGAAGACGCCCTGCTCATCCACGAAGACGCGGAAGCGCATGTTCGCGTGCGAGGTGCCGCAGAACTCGACGCACTGCCCAAGATAGGCGTTGGGGCGCGCCTCGTTCGGGGTGAAGAGGATCCTGTGCTCGCGGCCGGGCACCATGTCCACCTTGCCGGCGAGCTGCGGCACTCCGAACGAGTGGATCACGTCGTCCGAGAGCAGCGTGACCAGCACCGGCGTGTCCACCGGCACGTGCATCTCGTTCGCGGTCACGATGCCTAGGTCGGGGTAGCGGAACTCGAACCACCACTGGTGGCCGATCGCTTCCACCCGCACGGTGTTGGCAGGGAGCTCGTCCTCGTCGCCGTGGTCAAGGTCGGAGATCGCCGCCACCGTCGGCACGAAGATGGCCACGAGGATGACGACAGGAATGAGCGTCCACACCACCTCGAGCCGGCTGTTGCCGTGGATCTGCTTGGCCACGCGACCCGGGCGCTCGCGGAACATGAGGCTCAGCGCCAGCGTGGCGCCCAGCACGGCCACGAACACCACCATCGCGAGCCAGAAGACGATGATGTAGAGGTCGTTGATCGTCTCGGTGTGGTCGGATTTCGGGTCGACGGTGCTCTGCGGGTCGCTGCACGCGGCGAGGGCGAGCCCGAGGACGAGGATCGCGGCGGTCGCGATGAGGCGCCGCCCGCGCAGGCGATCGAGGCGCACCGCCACCTCCCGTCGGCCGCACCCGACCCGCGAAGCGGGCCGCCCCGAGCAGCGCGTACAGTCGCACCGGCCTGTGCTGCGGTCAACCGGCCCGCCGCCCGCGTCGGCGGCGCCTCGCGCGTTGCTCCGCGGGCGAGGCGGTCGTAGCCTCGATCCGATGTTCGAATCCCTCGCGGAGCTGGTGCGGCGGGCGGGGGCGCTCCGCCTGGCCCTCGGCGGCGCCGGCGCGCTGCTGGCGCTGCTGATCGTCGCGCTGGGCGTGGCGATGTTTCGCGGCGTCGGCGACTCGCCGCTGGGCGAGACGGACGCCGGCTTCGAGCGCGCGCCGGCCTTCGCCGCGGAGACGCTGGGCGGCGAGCCCTTCGACCTGGGGCGGCACGGCGACCGGCCGGTCTTCGTCTACTTCTGGGCCTCGTGGTGCGCGCCCTGCGAGCGCGAGGCGCCGCTGATCCAGCAGCTGTGGCCGGAGTACGAGGCGCGCGGCTACAGCTTCGTGGGCGTCAACGTGATGGACAACCGCGGCGACGCCGATGCCTTCGCGGCCCGCCACGGGCTGAGCTTCCCCGTGCTGCGCGGCGGCGAGGTCTACCTCGACTTCGGCGTCTCGGGGCTGCCCGAGGCGTTCTTCCTCAGGCCGGGGCTGGAGGTCTCGCGCAAGTACGTGGGCGAGCTGCGCGAGGCGGAGTTCCGTGCGATGCTGGACCGGCTCGCGGAGGGGGCGTGAGCATGCGCCTTCGCGCCGGCTCCCTGTCGTCCCGGCTCTCCAGCAGGCGGGCCCGCCTGCTGGGCGTGCTCGCCCTTGCCTCGATCGCGATCGGCACGCTCGCGGTGGCCGCCGCCAGCTCCTCGCTCTCCTACTACGTCACGCCCGAGGAGTTCGCGCAGGAGCTCGACCCGGACGGCTCGCGCTGGCGCGTGGGCGGGCGCGTAGTCCCCGGCACGATCGTCGAGAGCGGCGGCCGGCCGATCGCCTTCCAGATCGAGGGCGAGCAGGGCGAGCGCATGGACATCGCCTACGACGGCGTCATCCCCGGCCTCTTCGGCCCGCGCACCTTCGTCGTCGTCGAGGGGCTGGCCGACGGCCCCGGCCACCTGGACGCCTCGTCGGTGATCATCAAGCACGAGAACGAGTTTGTGACCGACGCCGACGACACCGATGTCTACGTCCCCACCGCCCCCGGCAACCCATGAACCTCGCGGGGGCGCTGGGCGCCTCCGCGCTGCTGACGGCGCTCGCCTCGGCGATCTTCGCCGTCGTCGCCTCGACGTGGGGTGTGCGGCGCGCCCACCCCGGCGCGCTGGCCGCGGGGCGCCGCGCGATCTACGCCACCGCGGCGCTGCTCACCGCGGCTATCGCGACGCTGGCCGTGGCGCTGCTGCGCGACGACTTCGGCCTCGCCTACGTCGCGTCGGTGTCCTCGCGCGAGATGCAGACGGCCTTCAAGTGGGCGGCGCTCTACAGCGGGCAGCCCGGCTCGCTGCTGCTGTGGACGTGGCTGATGTCGCTGGCGGTGGCGGGCGTGGTGTGGCACGCCGGCGCGCGCCTGCGCTGGGCGCGAGGCCACGCGCAGGCCGTGGGCAGCGGCGCGCTGGCGGCGTTCCTCGTGCCGCTGGTCTTCCTCGCCTCGCCGTTCGAGGTGTCGGCGCTGACGCCCGCCGACGGCGTGGGGCTGAACCCGCTGCTGGTCGACCGCGCGATGCTGATCCACCCGCCGATGCTGCTCGCGGGGCTGGCCTCGACGGTCGCGCCGTTCATCATCGCCGCCGCCGCGCTGCTCGCCGGCCGCGTCGACGCGAGCTGGGTGCGCGCCGCGCGGCCGTGGGCGCTCGCCTCCTTCGTCGTGCTCTCGGCGGGCAACGTGCTGGGCGGCTGGTGGGCGTACACGGTGCTGGGCTGGGGCGGCTACTGGGCGTGGGACCCCGTCGAGAACTCGGCGATCCTGCCGCTGCTCCCGATGATCGCGCTGCTCCATGGCTTCGCGGTGCAGGAGCGCCGCGGGATGCTGAAGCTGTGGAACCTCGCGATGGCGTTCGCGGCGTTCTCGCTCGCGGTCTTCGGCACGTTCAACGTGCGCAGCGGGCTCGTCTCCTCGGTGCACTCGTTCGCGCAGTCCGACATCGGGCCGTACTTCCTGGGGCTGCTGGGCGCGGCGCTGCTGGGCTCGGTGGCGCTGCTGGCGTGGCGCTCCTCGCGGCTCTCGTCCGACCACGACTTCGAGTCGCTGCTGTCGCGCGAGACCGGCCTCATCGTGAACAACTACCTGCTGACGGCGATCGCGCTGGTGATCCTCGGCGGCACGCTGTTCCCGGTGGCCTCGGAGCTGGTGCGCGACGTCCGCATCACGGTCTCCGCGCCGTTCTACGACCAGGCGGTGGGCCCGCTGCTGGCGGCGCTATTGCTGGTGGCGGCGATCGGCATGCTGCTGCCCTGGCGCCGCGGCGCGCCCCGGACGCTGGCGCGCCGCTTCGCGTGGCCGGCCGCGCTGCTCGTGCTCTCCGCCGTCGGGCTCGCGGCGGCCGGCGTGCGCGACCCGTTCGCGCTCGCCGGGGTGGTGTTCGCGGTGACGCTGATCGCGGTCACGCTGCGCGAGTACTGGCACGGCGCCCGCGGCGCGCACCGCGCGGCCGGGGGCGGCGCCTTCGCGTGGCCCGGTGCCGTGGGCGCGCTCTTCCGCCGCGACCCAGGGCGCTACGGCGGCTACCTGGTCCACCTCGGCCTCGCGGTGATGGCGATCGCCGTCATTGGCTCCACCGTGTACCAGCAACAGGTGCGCGCCACCGTGGCGCCCGGCGAGTCCTTCGAGGCGGGCCGCTACACGCTGACCTACGTGAGCCTGGACGGCCGCGCCGGCACGGCGAACGGCGTCGAGACCGAGGCGGTGGCGACGGTCACCGTGCGCGAGGGCGACCGCCTGCTCGGAGAGCTGCAGCCGGGCCGCCGCTTCTTCACGAACTTCCCCGGCCAGCCCATGGGCATCGTGGCGCTGCGCAGCAGCTGGCGAGAGGACCTCTACCTCTTCGTGCAGGGCTGGGACGAGGACCTCGTCGCGGAGTTCCAGGTCTTCGTGAACCCGCTGATGATCTGGCTGTGGGCGGGGGCCGGCGTCTACGTCGCAGGCGGGCTGCTCGCCTTCGGCTGGCAGCGCCCCGCACCCGCGCGCGAGCGCGTGACACCGCCCGCGCCCGGCGCGGCGCAGCGCGCCTGAGCCCGCATGCCGCCGCGTCACGCACGAGCGCCCGGGCGTCGCGCCGCGAGGGGCGCCCTCCTCGCCGTCGCGCTCGGGCTCGCGCTCGGTGGGCTGGCGCTGGGCGCGCTCTCGCTCGCGGGCCGCGCCGGCCTCGGCGGGGGCGCGCCTGTGGCGCACGCGCAGCAGGTCGACAGCGAGCAGCAGCTCGCCATCGAGCGGCAGCTGCTCTGCCCGCAGTGCGTCAACGAGCGCCTCGACCAGTGCGAGCTGCCGATCTGCGAGGACATGCGGACGATCATCCGCCAGCAGCTCGCCAAGGGGACGCCACCCGATCAGATCGTGTTCTTCTTTCGTGCGCGCTACGGGGAGCGGGTGCTGGCCGATCTCCCGCGCGAGGGCTTCAACCTGCTGCTCTTCGGCTGGGTCGCGGGCTCCGTGCTGCTAATGGGCGTGGGCGGCGGCTGGGCGCTGTGGCGAATGCGCCGCTCCTCGCTCTCGCGCGCGGCCGGGCGGGGGCGCTGACGTGGAGTGGCTGCTGCTCGCGGCGATCGTGCTCGCGACCGCGGCCTTCGTCGCCCGCGGCCTGCGAGCGCCGGGCGAGGAGCCGGCCGAGCCGCCGGGCAGCGCGCGCGAGGCGCTCGAGGAGCGGCGCCTGCTGCTCGCCGAGATCGACGCCGAGGCGGCGGCGGGCCGTCTCAGCGCGGAGGAGCGCCGCGAGCGGCGGCGGGCGCTGGCGCCACGGCTGCTCGCCGCCACGGAGGAGCTACGCGCCAGCGGCTGGCTCCCCGAGAGCGAGGCAGCGCGACACGCATCCACCGAGCCTCCGCGCACCGCTCCGCCGGAGACGGCCCCGGGGGGCGGGCCGGCGCCGGGCGGAGAAACGGCGCCGACGCGCGACGGCGGCGCGTGACGCGCTCCCCCGGGCGCGGCGGGCGCGGGCTGGCGCTGGCGGGGGCGCTGCTGGTCGGCGGCCTCGCCGCGGGCGCGGCAACCGCAGCGGCGCCGGCGTGGCCGGCAGCCGCCCCGGCCGGGGCGCAGTCGCCGGCCACGCCCGCGGCAGGCGGGGCGGCCGAGGCGATGGCGGGCACGGTCGTGGCGCGGCTGGTGGCGGGCACGGCCGGGACGAGCCTCGCGGACGGGGTGCCCGTGGAGCTGATCACCCTCGGCGGCGCGGGCGAGCTGGAGGTGCAGCGCGGCGAGGCGAACGACGGCCGCGCCGAGTTCGCGGCGACCGCGGACCCCGCGCTCACGCACGTTCTTCGCGTGATCTACGCGGGCGTCCAGTACTTCGGGGACCCGGTGCTGCTCTCGCCCGAGCTGCCCGCGGCCGAGGTCGAGGTGCGCGTCTACGAGACGACGACCGAGCAGCCCGCGCTCTCCGTGACGAGCACGGTCGTCACCGTGCTCGCGCTCGACCGCGACGCGGCGGAGCTGACCCTCGTGCGCGAGGACCTCGTGGCGAACGGCGCCGACCGCGTCTACGTCGCTGCTCGCGCTCCCGGCGCCGACAGCGGCGGCGCCACGCTGCGCCTGCCGCTGCCCGAGGGGACGCGCGACGCCACCGGCCTCACGGAGGAGGGCAGCTTCGTGCGCGGCGCGGGCACGCTGGACGCGGACCTGCCGCTGCGGCCGGGCGTGACCTCCATCGTCACGCGCTATACGGTCGGCTACGATCGCGCCCGCGACGCCTACCGGCTGCGCGTCACCGCGCCGCTGCCCACGGAGCGCGTGGAGGTGCGGGTGCCGGCGCGCTTCGTGCGCGAGCTGCGCGCGCTCGACGGCGCCGAGCGCGCCCCCGACGCGGAGCTGGAGGGCGAGCGGCTGCTCGTGGCCGAGAGCGCGGGCGCCGCGCGCGAGGGGCAGGGGACGCTCGTGGAGCTGCGCGGCCTCTCCGGGAGCACTGCCTCCAACCCGCTGACGGAGGGCCGCGGCCCGCTGCTCGCGACGGCGCTGGCGCTGCTGCTGCTGCCGGCTGCGGTGTGGGCGCTCGCGCGGGCGGGCCGGGGCGGGGCGCCGACCTCGTGAGCGCCGAGCGCCCGCCGGACGCGCCCATCGAGACCTCGGTCGGGCCGGCCGTCGAGCCAGCCGTCGAGGCAGTCGGGCTGAGCAAGAGCTACCGCGGCGTCGCGGCGGTCGACCGTGTGAGCTTCGCGCTGCCGGCGGGCTCGCGGACGGCGCTGCTGGGAGCGAACGGCGCGGGCAAGAGCACGCTGCTATCGCTGCTCGCCACGCTGGTCGCGCCCACGGAGGGCTCGGCGCGCGTCGCGGGCGAGGACCTTGCGGCGGCGGGACCGGAGCTGCGGCGCCGCATCGGCGTGATGGCGCACCTGCCGATGCTCTACGAGGAGCTGACGCCCGCCGAGAACCTGCGCTTCTTCGCGCGGCTCTACAGCCTCGAGGACGGCGCGGAGCGGGGCGCCGAGCTGCTGCACGCCGTCGGCCTTTGGGGCCGCCGCGACGAGCCCACGGCCGTGCTCTCGCGGGGGATGCACCAGCGCCTCGCGCTGGCGCGCGCGGTGCTGCACCGCCCGCCCGTGCTGCTGCTCGACGAGCCGGAGACGGGCCTCGACGCCGCGGGCGTGGAGCTGCTGGAGCGGCTCGCGCTGGCCGCGCCCGGCACGACCGTGCTCGCCGCCACCCACCGCCACGAGCGCATCGAGGGCTGGGCCTCGGGCCGCCTCGTGCTCGATCGCGGGCGCGTCGTGGAGGACGCCATCGAGCGGCCGCCCGCCGCCCCGCCCGTGCCGGCGGAGGCGGGCGCGCCGGCGCTGTCCGCGGCCACGTCCTCGGCGGGGGAGCCGCCGCGATGAGGGCCGCGCTGGCCGTGATGGAGAAGGATCTCCGGCTCGCCTGGCGCGACCGCGCGGGCTGGCTGACGGCGGTGAGCTTCGCGGCGATCTCCGTGCTCATCTACTCGTTCGCGCTCGACCTCGCCGCGCGCGAAGTGCGGCCGCTGCTGCCGGGGCTGCTGTGGGTGACCTTCCTCTTCGCGGGCATCGTCTCCTCGGGAGCGTCGTTCCAGACGGAGGGCGAGCGCGGGACGCTGGACGCGCAGCTGCTGGCGCCGGTCGCGCGCACGGCGCTCTACGCGGGCAAGCTGCTCGCGAACCTGCTGGCGCTGCTCGTCGTCGAGGTTGCCACTCTCGGCCTCGCCACTATCCTGTTCGACGAGTCGCTCCTCACGCTCGAGCTCGGCGGGATCGTGCTCTTGGGCACCGTTGGCTACGTCTCGCTCGTCACCGTCCTCGCGACGCTGGGTAGCCGTGTGCGCGCGCGCGCCGTGCTGATGCCCGTGCTCGCGCTGCCGCTGCTGGTGCCGCTGCTGATCGCGGCGGTGCGCGCCACCGGGGGCGCGCTGGGCGAGCCGACGGGCGACGCCCCGTGGCTGCTGCTGCTTGCGGTCTTCGCCGTGTGGGCGGCCGCCGGCAGCGCGCTGCTCTTCCCGCTGGCGGTCGAGCGATGACCGCGCTCGGCGCGCTCGCGTGGGGCTGGGCGGGCCGCGGCTACGCGCTGCGCTGGGCCGTGCTGCCCCCCGTGGTCGGCGTCGCGATGTTCGCGCTGCTGGTGGGCGCGGTGCTCGCGGCACCGCGCGAGGTCGTGGAGGGCGAGGTCCAGCGCATCTTCTACATCCACGTGCCGTCCGCGATCGCCGCCTACCTCGCCTTCGGCATCACCTTCCTCGCCTCGGCGGTGCTGCTGTGGCGGCGCGACATGCGCTGGGACGCGGTGGCGCGCTCGAGCGCGATGGTGGGCGTGCTGTTCACGGGCTTCACGCTGACCACGGGGATGATCTGGGGCAAGCCGATCTGGGGCGTGTGGTGGACGTGGGACGCGCGCCTCACCAGCACCCTAATCCTCTTCCTGCTCTACGCCGGCTACCTGCTCGCGCGACAGCTCGCCGACGAGACTGACGAGCAGGCGGCGCGCTTCGCGGCGGTGTTCGCGATCGTCGCCTTCATCGACATCCCGATCATCAACATGTCGGTGCGTTGGTGGCGCACGCTGCACCCGCAGCCGATCGTCTTCGACCCCTTCGGCGAGCAGGCGCTCCCCGGCTCGATGCTGCTGGTGCTGGCGATCGGGATGGTGGCGATCGGGGCGCTGGCCCTGTGGCTGATCGTGCTGCGCGCCGAGGCCGAGGGGCTGACGCAGCGCGCGATCGGCCTGCGCCAGGGGATCGACCGGCGGGAGGCGCGCTGATGGACCACCTGGAGTTCCTGTTCGCGGGCTTCGCGGTGTTCTGGGCCGGGCTCTTCGTCTACCTGCTGCTGCTGCAGGCGCAGCTGCGCCAGCTCACCCGCGAGATCGAGCGGCTGGAGGAGCGCCTCGCCGAGGCCGAGCCCGCGCCCGAGCCCGCGCCCGCCCCCTCGTTGGCCGCCGGGGCGGCCGGGGAGCCGCGAGCGGCGGGAGGAGCGCTGGCGCCCGGCTCGGCGCCGGGTGGCGCGGCGCCCACGGGGCGCGGCGGGTAGGATGTCGGCGGGGCCGGGGGGGCCCGCGTCGCCCACTCGGCGTCCCACACGCGCCACGGCAGCAGGGCAGCGCGCCCGGAAGGGGGTCGGCGTGCGCATCGTGCTCGGGCGGCCGCTCACCGGCTTCCAGCTGCTGACGCTCGTCACCGCCGCCGGCACGCTGGTGCTGATCGCGATCGGCGCCGTGGTGCGCACCACCGAGTCCGGCCTCGGCTGCCCCGACTGGCCGCTCTGCCACGGCGGCCTGCTGCCGCCGCTGGAGCGCATCGCGATCATCGAGTACACGCACCGCACCGCGGCCTCGATCGTGGGGCTGCTCATCGTGTGGGTCGCCGGCTGGGCGCTGTGGCGCCACCGCGACGACCGCGCACTCGCGCGCCTCGCCGCCATCTCGCTGCCGCTGCTCGCCGTGCAGGCGTGGCTGGGCAAGGAGACGGTGGAGCGCGAGCTCCCGCCCGAGGTGGTGACGCTGCACCTCGCCACCGGGCTCGTGCTGTTCGCGGTCGTGGCGCTGATCGCGGCGCTGGCGTGGCTGGGCCCGGCGCGGCGACGCCTGCACGACGCGGACCGCGAGCGCTTCCTGCGGGTCGCCGCCGTCGGCACCGCGATCACCTTCGCGGTGCTGATCGCGGGCTCCTACCTCGTGGGCGAGGGCGCGGGGCCCGCGTGCTCGAGCTGGCCGGGCTGCGCCGAGGCGCCCACGCCCTTCCTCGACGGCGAGCGGTTGCAGCACGTGCACTGGCTGCACCGCGCGACGGTGGTGGTCGGCGCGCTCGCCGTGGCCTTCGTCGCGTGGGCCTCGACGTGGGTCGTGCGCGCGGGGCCGTCGCTGCGCCGCGGCGTCGGCCTGCTCGCGGCGCTCTACGCCGCGCAGGTGGTCGTGGGCGCCGCAAACATCTGGACCGACCACTCGGCGGCCGTGCGCTCCGCCCACCTCGCGCTCGCCGCCGCGATCTGGGCGCTGCTGGTGACGATCGTGGTGGCGGGGCGCTTCGCGCCGGGGCCCGCCGCCCAGCGATCGCCCGCGCCGCTCTCGACGCCCGCCACCTCCGGCGCCACAGGAGGTGGGGGCGCCCGTGTCTAGCTCGACGCACGCACCCGACGCCGGCGTGGGCGAGGGCGAGGGCGGCCGGCCGGCCGCCCTCGCCCTCGGCGGCGCGGCGCCGGTAGGCGGCGCGCTCGCGACGGTGCGCGCCTACGTCGCGCTCACGAAGCCCAACATCATCTGGCTGCTGCTGATCACGACGGTGCCCGCGATGGTGGTCGCCGACGAGGGCTGGCCCGGCGGCGGGCTGGTGGGCGCGACGCTGCTGGGCGGGATGCTGGCGGCGGGCGGCGCCAACGCCATCAACCAGTACGCCGACCGCGACATCGATCGGCTGATGCGGCGCACCAGCGAGCGCCCGCTGGTGCGCGGGGCGGTGCCGCCACGTCACGCGGTGGTGCTGGGGCTGGTGCTGTCGGCGATCTCGATCGCGTGGCTGCTCGCCACCGTCAACGCGCTCGCGGCCGCGCTGGCCGCGGGGGCGATCGCCTTCTACGTCCTCGCCTACACCTACTACCTGAAGCGCTCGACGACGCAGAACATCGTGATCGGCGGGGCGGCGGGCGCGGCGCCGCCCGTGATCGGCTGGGCCGCCGTCACCGGCAGCGTCGAGGTGGAAGCGGCGCTGCTCTTCCTCGTCGTCTTCTACTGGACGCCGCCGCACTTCTGGGCGCTCGCGCTGCTGCTCAAGGATGACTACGCGCGCGCCGGCGTGCCGATGCTCCCGGTCGTCAGGGGCGAGGCGGAGACCAAGAGGCAGATCCTGCTCTACACGTTGCTGCTGCTGCCGTTGACGCTGATCTTCGGGGCGGTGGCGGAGCTGCGCTGGATCTACTTCGCGACGGCGGTGGCGGGTGGCGCCGGCTTCCTCTGGTACGTCCACGCGCTCCGGCAGCGGCCGGGCATCGAGGGGGCGCGCGCCCTGTTCCGCTTCTCCATCCTCTACCTCGCGCTGCTCTTCGCCTCGATGGCGGCCGACGAGCTGCTGCTCGGCTAGCGCGCCGCCCCCGACCGAGGCGCGCGCGGCCCCCGAGCCCCTCGCTACGCGTCCTGCAGGCGGAAGACGGCGCGCGCGAGCAGCGCGCTGAGGGCGACCCACGCCAGCAGGACCGCGAGCTCCGGCGCCTGCGACCACACCGACGCGCCGTCGAGGCTCACCGCGCGCATCGCGCGCAGCATGTGCGTGAGCGGCAGCAGCTCGACCAGTCGCTGCACGAGCTCCGGCAGCGCGCTGGTGGGGAAGAACGAGCCCGAGAGGAACATCATCGGGAAGGTGATGGCGTTGGCCGCGCCCTCGACGGCGTAGCGGCCGTGCACCAGCCCCGCCACCACCACGCCGAGGTTGAGGAAGACGAGGTTCCCTACCAGCGCGAACAGCGCGAGCGCGAGCACGCCCTCCAACACCTCGGCGCCCAGCGCTGTGGCGGCGAGCAGCAGCAGCGCGATCTGCACCACCGCCAGCAGCACGTAGCTCCCGACCAGCGAGCTGAAGAAGCGCCACGGCGGCAGCGGCGTCGCGCGCACGCGGCGCAGCACCCCCTCCTCGCGGTAGCGCGCGAGCGACGAGGCGAGGCCGATGGTGCTGAAGGTCAGCAGCGCGAGCCCGACGATGCCCGGCGCGAGGAAGTCGAAGTAGGTCGTCTCGGAGGCGCCCGAGGCGCGCGTCGTCAGCTCCACGGCGCGGGGGGCGCCGGTGAGGCCGATGTTCACGTCGTCGACCACAGAGCCCAGCGCGGCGCGCAGCGCGGCGAGGCGGCCCGGGTCGTCGATCGCGTGCAGCAGCTCGGCGGGGAGCGGGCCGCCGCCTGCGGCCGGCGGACCGATCAGCAGCACCGCGTCGGCGTCGCCATCGTCGAGCAGCTCGTGCGCCGCCCCGTCGTCGAGCCCGGAGCGCGCCTCCACCTCGAGGAAGTCGAGCGCGGCGACGGCCGCCTCGAGGCGGGCCCCGGCCGCGACGCCCGAGCGGTCGCTCACCACCAGATCCTCCTCGGCGAAGGAGTCGAAGGAGAAGAGCCGGAAGATGCCGAGCAGCATCAGCGGGAAGATGAGCGCCCAGAACAGCGACTGGCGGTCGCGCACCAGCACCTTCACCTGCGCGCCCAGCAGGATGCGCATCAGCCGCCCCCGCCACCGGGCGGCCCGTCCGCGTCCCCGGCGCCGGCGGGCGGCGCGCTCGCGGATGGTGCGCCCGCTTCGTGCCGGTCGGCGCCGAGGTGGCGGCCGGTGAGCGCGAGGAAGAGCTCCTCCAGCGTGGCGGGCTCGACGAGCAGGTCGAGCAGCCCCGCTCCCGCCTCGGCCGCCAGCGCCGAGGCCGCCGCCGCCGCCTCAGCGCTGGCCGCGTGCAGGCGCGCCAGCGCGCCCTCCTCCGTGCGCTCCTGCTCGACGCCGACCACGCCGGGCAGGCCCTCGAGGCGCGCCCGAGGCAGCGGCTCGCGCGTCAGCAGCCGCACGCGGTACGGCGCGTCGAGCCGGCGCACCAGCGCCAGCGGGGTGTCCATCGCCACCACGCGCCCGCCCTCGAGGATCGCGACGCGGTCGCAAAGCAGCTCCGCCTCCTCCATGTAGTGGGTGGTCAGCACCACGGTCGTGCCCGCGGCGCGCACCTCGCGCACCAGCTCCCACAGCGCGCGCCGCGCGTCGGGGTCGAGGCCCGCCGTCGGCTCGTCGAGGAAGACCAGCTCGGGCTCGTTCACCAGCGCCGCGACGATCGAGAAGCGCTGCGCCAGCCCGCCCGAGAGCTGCCCCACACGCGATCTCGCCCGCCCCTCCAGCCCCACGCGCGCCAGCAGCGCGGCCGGGTCGGCGCGCCGCTCGTAGAACGAGCCGAAGAGCTCGAGGATCTCGGTGAGCGTGAGGTAGGCGGGGTAGCTCGACGCCTGCAGCTGCACGCCGATGCGCTGCTTCACCCGCTGCGGCGCGCGCGCCACGTCCAGGCCCAGCACGTGCGCCGAGCCGGCCTGCGGCGGCGCCAACCCCTCCAGCGTGTCGAGCAGCGTGGTCTTGCCCGCGCCGTTGGGGCCGAGCACGCCGAAGATCTCGCCGCGCCGCACCTCGAACGAGACGCCGTCGAGCGCGACCAGCTCGCCGTAGCGCCGCGTCAGCCCGCGCACCTCGATCGCGAGCGGCGCCGCGCCGCCTTCCGCCACGGCGCTGGGGTCCGCAGCCGCGCTGGCGGCCGGCCCCGAGGGATCGGTCGGCGGCTCCTCGTGCGGGCTCTGCGGTGCGCTCACCTCGGCAGGCTCGCACCGGCGGCGCTGCCGATCAACGGGCGCGCGACCCGCTGCGATGTCGAGGCGGCAGCGCTACGCGTCGCGCTCGTCCCGCTCGTCGCGCTCGTCGCGCTCGCGCCTCGAAGCGGTCTGCTCGCTGAGCGCGCGCTCCGCCCACGCCGGGTGGTGGCGCTCCGCCCACGCTCGCCGCACCCGCCCCAGCACGATGCCGCGCAGCGACTCGCGCGTCCCGGGGTTCAACGTCGCCATGTAGATGTGGCCCAGCACCAGCGGCAGCAGCAGCACGGAGAGCACCGTGTGCCAGCGGAAGAGCCCCGCCACGAAGTCGACGTCGAAGACGTCCTTGCGCCAGTAGTTCACCCCCAGCATGAGCCCCGTCCCCGTGAGCGCGAGCGTCGCTGCCGTCGTGAGCACGGCGTTCAGCTTCTGCCCCGCGTTGAACTTGCCCACGCGCGGGCCGACGGAGCGCTGCCCCGCGGCGCGCAGCGCCTGGTGCTGGAGCCAGAGGTAGTCCGCGAGACGCACCGTCAGCAGCTCGCGCGCGTCGCGGCGCGCCGAGCGGCGCGGCATGACCGTGAGCAGCGCCAGCACCAGCGCCCCCGCGAACGCGAAGCCGAGCAGCACGTGCAGCCACGCGAAGAGCCGCGCGCCGCCCAGGTGCAGCGCCTTCGCCTCCGGCCAGAAGTTCGTGAGCCCCGTGATGAAGAGCAGCAGCACCGGGATCGCGACGAGCCAGTGCAGCTGCCGGCTGGGCGGGGCGAAGCGATCGAGGAACTCGGAGAGCGCGCCACCCTCGAGGTCGCTCGGGGGCTCGGCGGCTAGCTGCTGCTGCGAATCCACGCGTCGACCCGCCAGCCCCGCCGCTCCCAGTAGCCCACGTCGCGGCCGTCGCGGAACTCGATGCGCGTCAGCCACTTCGGGCCCTTGTAGCCGAACATGCGCGGCATGACGAGCCGCGCGGGCGCGCCCCGCACCTGCGAGAGCGGCGCGCCGTCCAGGTCGTAGGCGATCAGCACGTCCGGCAGCAGCGCCTGGTCGAGCGTCAGCGCGTCGCGGTAGACGCCGCCCAGCGAGTGGAACGTCACGAACTTCGCCTCGGGAAGCGGCCCGACGAGGTCGGCGAGCGTCTGGAAGCGCACGCCGTCCCACCGCGCGTCCGGCACCTTCCAGCCCTCGACGCAGTGGAAGTCCGAGACCTGGCGGACGGCGGGGAGCCCGCGCAGCGCGTCGTAGCCGACGGTGAGCGGCCGCTCCACCATGCCGTCGACGGTCAGCCGGTAGCTCTCCGGGTCGAAGACCGGGCGGCTGGACTCGACGGTGTTCTCGCGCCAGCCGTCGACCAGCCCGAAGACGCGCATGGAGAGCGCGCCCACGGCCACCCCTCCCACAACCAGCCCGAGGAAGCGGGCGCGCGAGATCAGCCGCCGCGAGCGCCCTTCGCGCGGCCCATCAGGCGCGGTCGTCCGTGTCTCGTCAGCCATCGCGTACCACCATCGGGGCGGGAGCCGTCCCGCGATCCAGTGTAGAGGGCGAGCGCGGGTGCTTCGTGACGCTTCTTACGCGAGCGCGGCGTGCCAGCGGGGGCACGACGCCGCGACGGGCGGGCGAGGCCGGCCGAGGCTAGCCCTCGACCTCGAGCAGGCGCAGGCGCATCGCGCCGCCCGGCGCCGTCACCGTCACCTCGTCGCCGGCGGAGTGATTGGCGACGGCGAGGCCCACGGGCGACTCGACAGAGATCTTGCCGCTGGCGGGATCCACCTGCGACGGGCTGACGAGGTGGAAGGTCTGCTCCGTCTCGCGATCGACGTTGAGCACGCGCACCGTGGAGCCCACGTGCGCGCGACCGCCCTTCGCCTCCGCGTCGATCACCACGGCGTGGCGCAGCCGGCCCTCGATCTCGCGGATGCGCGCCTCCAGGTGCGCCTGCGAGTCGCGCGCGGCGTCCAGCGGCGCGTTCTCGCGGAAGTCCTTGTCGGCCATCGCCGCGCGCAGCTCGTCGGCGATGCGCGGCCGCTCGTCCTTGAGCTTCGTGAGCTCCACCTCGAGAGCCTGGATGCCCTCGAAGGTCATGTAGAACGCTTCGCCGCCCAGCTCCTCGATCGCGCCCTGCCCGCCACGCGCGCCGCCCGCGAACTCGCCCAGGTGCGGGACCAGGTTCTCCTCCGTGAAGGCGAGCCGCGAGGCGTAGGCCAGGAAGCCGCGGATCGGCTCCGCGTGGTCGGCGTCGTGCTCCAGCGCCTCGGCATGGGTGGCGGCGTACTCCTCCACCTCGCTGCCCGTGATCTCGCCCACGGCGCGGTCCTCGCCGCCCAGCGCCTCCACGAAGCGATCGAGCGCCGGGCGCTCCTCCCGCGCCTTCTCGGGCTCGAGGCTGTTGACGTAGTGCGCGCTGGCCTCGCCGGCCGTCATCGGATCCGCCATGCAGGCGGCCTCCCGCTCCCGCGCGGCGCTCGCGCCGCTCGCTCGTGGTGTGCTCGGCGGTCCGTCCGGGCGCCGCTGCTCGGCGCCGCGCCGCGCCGGCCGGAGCCGCGCGCGGGTCTGCTCCGAGTCTAGAAGATCGGCGGCGTACGATGTCAACGATGACCCGTCCCGACGGCGACCCCCGCGACCCGGCCCCGAGCGCGATCGACGAGCAGCAGCGCGCCGCCGCGTGGCTCGCGGCGGAGGCCGAGCGCCTCGGCGTCGCGCTGGACGCCGTGGCGCGCGAGCGGCTCGCCCGCTACGGCGAGCGGATCGCCGCGGGCGCGGCGCGCACCGGCCTGACCTCCGTCCGCGACCCGCTGGGGATCGCGCGTCGCCACCTCGGCGAGTCGCTGGCGCTGCTCGCGGCGCTGCGCGAGTCGGGGCGGCTCGCGCCGGAGCTCGCGCGCCCAGAGATCGCACGCGCAGAGCCCACGCGCGTCGTCGACATCGGCAGCGGCGCGGGGCTCCCCGGCCTCGCGATGCGCATCGCCGAGCCCGCGCTGCGCCTCACCCTGCTCGAGGCGAGCGCGCGGCGCTGCGCCTTCCTGCGCGAGACGGCCGCCGCGCTCGGCCTCGAGGAGGTGCGAGTGGTGCAGGCCCGCGCCGAGCAGGCCGGCCACGACCCGGAGCTGCGCGAGCGCTTCGACCTCGCCGTCGCGCGCGCCGTGGCGCCGCTGCCCGTGCTCGTGGAGTACGCGCTGCCGCTGCTGGCGCCGGGCGGGCTGCTCGCGGCGCCCAAGGGCAGCCGCGGCGCGGCGGAGCTGGAGGCGGCGCGCCCCGCCATCACCGAGCTCGGCGGCGAGGCGCTGGCGCCGCTATCGCTGCCGCTGCCCCCGGGCGCGCCGACGCAGCGCGTGCTGCTCGTGCGCCGCGCCGGCGAGCTCCCCGCGCACCTCCCGCGGCGCCCCGGCGTCCCCGCACGGCGCCCGCTGGGCGCGCCGCGCCGGCCGGCGGCCGGCCCCGCCGGGGCGCGCCCGGCGCGGTAGACTCGCGCCGCGGACACTCCGCGCGCGCGAAGGCGGCCCCCGCTGCTCACCACCACTCTCTCCCGGCTCTACCGGCTCGCCCGCCTCGACCTGCGCGTGCTGGACGAGGTGCGGGACGACCCGAACGCCACCATCCCCGCGCTCGTGGTCGCCGCCGCCTCGATCCTGCTGCTGGGCCTCGGCGGCTGGCTGTGGTGGGTGGTCTCCGACCTGAGCGACACCGGCTCGGTGTTCCTCAAGAGCGTCGTGCTGGGAAGCGCCTTCGCGCTGGGCCTGTGGCTTGTCTGGCTGCTCGTCGCCTACGCGGTGCTGCAGCGCGTGGCGGCGGTGACCGTGCCCGCCGAGCGGCTGCTGCGCTGCGCCGGCTTCGCCGCGACGCCGGCGGCGCTCGGCGTGCTGATGGTGATCCCCGCCGCCTCCTTCGGCATCGGGCTGCTGGCGATCGGCGCGTGGCTGCTGCTGACGCAGACCGCGATCGAGCGCGCGGCGGGTATCGGCGGGGCGACCGCGATGCTTGCCAACGCCGCCGGCTTCGCGGCCTGGGCGCTGGGCATGTCGCTGCTGTCGACGGGGAGCAACCAGCTCGGCGTCGGCCCGTTCCTCGCCGAGTCGATCTGGGAGGCGCTCACCGGCTTCGAGACCGGACGCTCGTTCATCACGGGCTAGCGGGCAGCTCCCGCCCGCCGAGCGACGAGTTCGCTGTGGACCGAGCGCCGAGGCGCTGCCTACACTCGCCTCCCCCCGCTCGACGGTGAGCCGTGGGCCTGTAGCTCAGCTGGGAGAGCGCCACACTGGCAGTGCTCCCGCTCGCAGGGATGTGCCGCCAGATGGCACGCCCTCACCGAATCCACCGCTGTTATCCGCTCAGTTGCAACCTCGATCAAGGCGTGCTGAACGCTAGCTGGCGTTCTAGTCGAGTGGGGTGGAGAGAAGCGCCGGCAGGGAGCCTCGTCTCCACCGAGACCTCCCACTCCCGCGCCAGGCGATAGTATCGGGCGGCGGATCGCGACTGGAGCCCGGGAGGCGGGGTGGGCACGCACGTGACGATCGATCGTCAGCGCGGAGAGCTGGCCGTCGGCGCGGCGGCAGGCCTGCTAGGCGGGGCACTCTTCGCGATCGCGATGCAAGAGCAGGGCATGACGGTCGAGGTCACCGGCCTCGCCGGCTTCGAGTCGAGCGGGGCGGAGTTGCTCGCGCACCTGCTACTCGCCGCGCTGGGGGGCACAGCCTTCGCGGCAATCTCTCGATACCAGCCCGAGAGCTACGCGACCGCGATCGCCTTTGGCGTTGTGTTCGGTCTACTCCTCTGGATCATAGGGCCGCTGACGGTGCGGCCGTTACTTGAGGGCGCGAGCCCGACCTGGTCAGCCACCGCGGCGTCGGAGGCTTTCCCGAGCCTGGTCGGCCACATGATGTACGGCGCGGTCACGGGGCTCGGGTTCCACCTCGGACTGGGCGCCCTGCGCTACGTCCCGCGCGTCGAGGAGACGCCGGTCGCCGCGGCGCCGACGCGCCGGGTCGTGATCCTCGGGGGCGGATTCGGGGGGGTGGCTGCGGCGCAGCGCCTGGAGCGGATCTACCTGCGCGACCCGAGCCTCGAGATCACGCTCGTCAGCCGCAAGAACTACCTGTTGTTCACCCCGATGCTGGCGGAGGTCGCGTCCAGCGCGCTGGAGGCGCAGCACATCAGCGCGTCGGTGCGGGCGGCCTGCCCGCGGACGCGCTTCCGCAACGCGGCGATCGAGTCGATCGACACCGAACAGCGGCTGGTCATGGTCCGCCCCGGAGGGTCGACGCGCGCGCTACCCCTGCCGTACGATCAGCTGATCGTCGGGCTCGGCTCCGAGCCGAACTTCTTCGGCCTACCCGGGCTCGAGGAGCACGCCTACACGCTGAAGACACTCGATGACGCGACGGACCTGCGCAACCAGGTCCTGCGTTCCCTGGAGCTCGCAGACGCCGAATCCGATCCCGAGGAGCGGCGGCGGCAGCTAACCTTCGTGGTCGCGGGCGGCGGCTTCGCCGGGACGGAGACTGTCGCGGAGCTGCTCGACCTCGTGCACAGCGCGCGGCGCTACTACCCGGACCTCGATCACTCAGAGATGCGCTTCGCCCTCGTGCACTCCGGTGATCGGATTCTGCCGGAGCTGAGCGAGGAGCTGGGCGCGTACGCGCAGCGCAGGCTCGAGGCGCGCGGCATCGAGTTCCTGCTGGGCAAGCGCGTCGCCGGCGCCAGCGCCGAGGCCGTGCAGCTCAACGACGACACCGAGCTTCCTACGCGCACTCTCGTCTGGACCGCCGGCAACCAGCCCAATCCGCGGCTCATGGAGCTCCCCTGCGAGCTCACCCCGGCCGGGCAGGTTGTCGTCGAGCCAACGCTGCAGGTGCGCGGCATCGAGGGCGTCTGGGCCGTCGGGGATTGTGCGCAGGTGCCGGACCCGGACCGGGATGGTGGGTTCTACCCGCCGACCGCGCAGCATGCGCTGCGCGAGGGCAGGGCGGCGGCCGAGAACGTCGCAGCGACGCTGCGCGGCGATGCGCCTCGCCCATTCCGCTTCCGCGCGCTTGGCTCGCTCGTCGCGCTCGGGCGGCGCACCGCGGCGGCGGAGATCCGCGGCCGGCAATTCTCTGGCCTGCTGGCGTGGATGATGTGGCGCACGGCCTACCTCAGCAAGCTGCCTGGCCTCGAGAAGAAGGTGCGGGTCGCCGTCGACTGGTCGATCGAGTTGTTCTTCCCGCGGGACGTCGTGCTGACCGCGGATGTCTCGACGCTCGACGCCCCGCCGCGGACGTCGTCGCGGGCGACCGAGGGGGCGACCCGCGGCACTGGCGGCGGCACAGACGAGGGCGAGCGCCGGTGACACGGACTGCGGATCTCTGGAGCTGTGTACCGCTCCTGGTTTCTTGGACACATCGCTGGCGGTAATCATGCGGCCGCCCCGGTGCGCGGCGAGAGCGCCTCGCGGACGGCGGCTGGGGTGCGGTGGCCGTGACGTTCGACGAGCCAGTGCTGGTTGTAGCGCTGCTTGAAGGCGAGCAGCGCCTGGCGTAGCTCCTCCACCGTCTCGAAGTGCTCCACCCACAGCAGCTGCTCCTTCAGCGTGCGGATGAAGCGTTCCGCGCAGCCGTTGCCCTCGGGCGCGGCTACGAAGGACGGGCTGGAGCGGATGCCGAGGAAGCGCAGCTCCTCCTGAAAGTGGTCGCTCAGGTACTGGCTGCCGTGGTCGTGGCGGAGAGCGAGTCCCCGCGCGAGGTCCGCCTCGTAGCCGTCGAAGTGCTCCCGGAGCCCCTGCCGCAGCGGCTCCAGCGCCTCGAAGCGCGTGCCCGGTCGCGCCGCGTGGATGCCGATGCACTCCTGCGTGCAGTGATCGACGGCGATGAAGACGGTGGCGTTCCCCTCGCGGGTGGTGAGGCAGGAGGTCGCGTCGGTCCCCCACATCTCGTCAGGCCGCTCGGTGGTGATCGTCCCGTCGTGCACCCGCGGTCCGCGCCGACGCCCGACGCGGGTCGGGGCGAGCAGTCCCGCCTCCCGCATCAGCCGCAGCACCCGGCCCTTCGAGGTGCGCACACCGGCCAGCCGCAGCCGCGCCCACACCTTGCGGTAGCCCTCGCCCGTGAACGGGGAGGCGGCGAGCACAGCTCGGACCTGCTCCGTGAGAGCCTCGTCCGTCCACGCCTGCCTCGGCCCGCGCTTCGCTGCTGGCCGCAGAGGCCGTCGCGCCCGTGCCCGCCGCTCGTAGACGGTCGAGCGCGGGACCTCCCACAGCTGGCAGATGCGCGTCGTGCCGTACGGCCGTCCCGTGGAGGGCGAGGTGGTTCGACTCATCACCTCGACCTCCGGCGTGCCAAAGGGAGTCCTGCCTCCAGCTGATGCGCGCGCTGGAGCAGGAGCTCGTTCGCCATCGTGATCTCGCCGACTTTCGCCTGCAGTCGGTGGATCTCCTCGTCACGCTCGTCGGCAGGCCGGCTCGTGAGCGAGGCCCGGCCGGCGGCGAGTAAGCGCTCGCGCCACTGCGACAGCGTCGCTGCGGTCACCCCCAGCTCGCGCGAGAGCGCGTCCAACTCCTCGCCGCGCAGCAGCCTCAGCACCGCCTCGCTCTTCCGTCGCGAGGAGAAGCGACCGCGCTCCGTTCGCGACGCACTACGCCCGTTCAATCCCTGTGCGGAGCTGGTCATGGACACCTCCTCTGCCGGGGCAGCCTGCCCCAATCAGGTGTCCAAGAAAACCGTGGACCGGAAGAGCTGGATGCTTTCGGGCGCGCTTGCCGGACTGGCGGGGGGGTCGGTGTTCGGAGCGGCGATGGTCGAGTTGGGCGTGCTCGACTCGATCGCGTCGGTGGTGCGCGAGGACGACTCGGTGGCACTCGGGGTGATCGTGCACATGTCGATCGCCGCGGTGGTCGGGGCGGGCTTCGGTGCCCTGGTCTCGCGTCAGCGGCTGGACGCTGGCGAGACGATCTTCTGGGGCGTGAGCTACGGCGCGCTGTGGTGGTTCGCCGGGCCACTGACGCTGCGTCCACTCCTTGTGGGCGAGGGCATCACCTGGGACCTGCCCTCGGCGCAGGCGGCGTTCCCGCCGCTGCTCGGGCACCTCCTCTACGAGGCCTCGACTGGCCTCGCGCTGCTTGCGGTACGACGCGCCTCGCTGGACTGGGCGACCCTCGGCGCGCTCGTGCGGGGGGCGCTTGCCGGGCTGGCAGCGGGGCTCATCGTCGGCCGGCTGCTGGACGTGCAGGAGCGGTTGTCGATGTTCTCGGCGATGTCCGAGGACGCTTCCGCTGGGCTCGCCTGGCTGGCGATGATCGCGATCGCCATCGGCTCGGGCATCGCGTTCGCGCTGCTCGTCCCGCGCCCGCGGGACAGCGCCGGGGCAGCGCTGGTCCGAGGCAGCATGTTCGGCTTCCTGCTCTGGGTGGTGCTGAGCCGCAGCCTGCTGCCGCTGATTGCGGGCGACGGACTGAGCTGGTCGGCGAACGACGCGCGCACTGACTTTGCGGCGCTGTTCGCCTACATCCTGCTCGGCGGCGCGATTGGGCTCGGCTACCAGTGGCTGGACGCCCTCTGGCGGGCCCTCTTCTCCGACGAACTTCCACACGAGGACCACGAGGGCGCGGGCACCCAGGGCCTGCGGGCGATCGGGCGTGGCGCGCTCGCTGGTGTGGTCGGTGGGCTGCTCTTCACCTACGTGATGGTGGAGATCGGCGCGCTCGAAGACGTCGGCAACCTCGCGCGCATCGAGTCCGAGCTCGCCGGGATCGTGGTGCACTTCCTCATCGCGGTGACGTGGGGGGGCGACGTACGGGCTGTTGTTCCGGCGGCAGAGCTACGACCGCGCGTCCGCGATCGGCTGGGGTGTGTCATTCGGCTTCGTCGTCTGGGTGATCGGGCCAAACACGCTGATGCCGATCCTGCTTGGGACGACGCCCAACTGGACCGCCGACAGCGCGGCCGGTCTGACTGCGAGCCTCGTGGGGCACCTTGCTTATGGTGCGGGCCTCGGTCTGACGTTTTCTCCCGGTCCACGGTTTTCTTGGACACCTGATTGGGGCAGGCTGCCCCGGCAGAGGAGGTGTCCATGACCAGCTCCGCACAGGGATTGAACGGGCGTAGTGCGTCGCGAACGGAGCGCGGTCGCTTCTCCTCGCGACGGAAGAGCGAGGCGGTGCTGAGGCTGCTGCGCGGCGAGGAGTTGGACGCGCTCTCGCGCGAGCTGGGGGTGACCGCAGCGACGCTGTCGCAGTGGCGCGAGCGCTTCCTCGCCGCCGGCCGGGCCTCGCTCACGAGCCGGCCTGCCGACGAGCGTGACGAGGAGATCCACCGACTGCAGGCGAAAGTCGGCGAGATCACGATGGCGAACGAGCTCCTGCTCCAGCGCGCGCATCAGCTGGAGGCAGGACTCCCTTTGGCACGCCGGAGGTCGAGGTGATGAGTCGAACCACCTCGCCCTCCACGGGACGGCCGTACGGCACGACGCGCATCTGCCAGCTGTGGGAGGTCCCGCGCTCGACCGTCTACGAGCGGCGGGCACGGGCGCGACGGCCTCTGCGGCCAGCAGCGAAGCGCGGGCCGAGGCAGGCGTGGACGGACGAGGCTCTCACGGAGCAGGTCCGAGCTGTGCTCGCCGCCTCCCCGTTCACGGGCGAGGGCTACCGCAAGGTGTGGGCGCGGCTGCGGCTGGCCGGTGTGCGCACCTCGAAGGGCCGGGTGCTGCGGCTGATGCGGGAGGCGGGACTGCTCGCCCCGACCCGCGTCGGGCGTCGGCGCGGACCGCGGGTGCACGACGGGACGATCACCACCGAGCGGCCTGACGAGATGTGGGGGACCGACGCGACCTCCTGCCTCACCACCCGCGAGGGGAACGCCACCGTCTTCATCGCCGTCGATCACTGCACGCAGGAGTGCATCGGCATCCACGCGGCGCGACCGGGCACGCGCTTCGAGGCGCTGGAGCCGCTGCGGCAGGGGCTCCGGGAGCACTTCGACGGCTACGAGGCGGACCTCGCGCGGGGACTCGCTCTCCGCCACGACCACGGCAGCCAGTACCTGAGCGACCACTTTCAGGAGGAGCTGCGCTTCCTCGGCATCCGCTCCAGCCCGTCCTTCGTAGCCGCGCCCGAGGGCAACGGCTGCGCGGAACGCTTCATCCGCACGCTGAAGGAGCAGCTGCTGTGGGTGGAGCACTTCGAGACGGTGGAGGAGCTACGCCAGGCGCTGCTCGCCTTCAAGCAGCGCTACAACCAGCACTGGCTCGTCGAACGTCACGGCCACCGCACCCCAGCCGCCGTCCGCGAGGCGCTCTCGCCGCGCACCGGGGCGGCCGCATGATTACCGCCAGCGATGTGTCCAAGAAACCAGAAGCGGTACAGTTTCACTACTTCGAGGCGCGGTTCAGCCCCTGGTGGGTGCCGCAGCATATGGCCAACGCTGCCCGCGCGCGTCGGCGGCGCGAGCAGGTGCTGACGTCGGCGCCGGCGATCTGGGCGCTCGTCATCGTCGTCGCGCTCACGCTACCGGTGCTCCTCAGCACGACGGCGAGCGCCTCGCATCCGATCTATGGGCCGCCCTAGAGGCGGGCTGGTAAGGCGCCGGCGAATACGCGGTCGTCGCTCGCGGCTCACGCTATCGTCTGAGCGCGCTGCAGTTGAACGGCCGTGTTGATCACCCCGAGATGGCTGAAAGCCTGCGGGAAGTTGCCCAGCAGCCCGCCATCGCCATCCAGCTCTTCGGACAGTAATCCAACATCGTTTCCGCAACCCAGCACCTTCTCGAACAGGCGCTGCGCCTTCTCGGTCTCACCAAGCAGCAGCAGATTGTCGGCAAGCCACAGCGTGCACGCGATGAACGTCCCCTCATCGCCCGACAGGCCGTCGTCGTAGCCTCGGTAGCGGTACACGAACCCGTTCGGGGACGTGAGCTCGCGCTCGATGGCCGCGATCGTGCTGCGCATCCGCGGATCGTCCGCCCGGATGAAACCGAAGAGGGGCAGCAGCAGGTTTGAGGCGTCCAGGTCATCTGTTTCGTACGCCTGCACGAACGCCCCGCGCTTCTCGCTATAACCGCGGCGGAGGACGTCCTCTCGGATCTCCTCCCGCACCACCGTCCATCCAGCGATGTCACCATCAAGATCGAGGGCGGTGGCAGCCTTGATGGCCCGGTCGATAGCGACCCAGCACATCGCCTTCGAGAAGACGAAATGGCGCGCGCCCCCTCTCGTCTCCCAGATCCCTTCGTCAGGCTCGCGCCAGTGCGCGATGACGAACTCGACGACTCGCTGCAAGAAGCGCCAGTACTCCGGGTCCATCTCGCCGCCGCGCCGACGGTAGATGTGCGCCGAGTCGAGAACCTCGCCATAGATGTCGAGCTGGAACTGCGAGTGCGCGGCGTTGCCAATGCGTACGGGGCGGGCGCCACCGTGCCCGTCCAGCCAGTTCAGCTCCACCTCGGGGAGCCGCCGCTCGCCGCCGAGGCCGTACATGATCTGCAGGTCTCTCGCCCGCCCCGCGGTGCTCCATTCAAGCCACGCCTTGAACGAATTCGCTTCCTCGTCGTAACCGAGGAGCGATAAGGCGTAGAGGGCAAACGACGCGTCGCGAATCCACGTGAAGCGGTAGTCCCAATTTCGGTCGCCGCCAGGCGCTTCCGGCAGCGAGGTCGTGGCCGCTGCGACCAGGCCGCCGGACGGCGCGTGATGGAGCGCCTTGAGCGTCAAAGCGGAGCGAAGAACGGCAGCTCGATAGGGCCCGTCGTACGTGCACATCTCAGACCACTGCTCCCAGAACGCGATGGTCTCCTGGAGCCGCTCCGACAGGGTGATCTCGTCGAGATGCTCCACGCTCCGCTCGGACCGCGTGCTGTACGTCACCGCCGCTCGAGCGCTCTCGCCGGCACGAAGCGTTCCACTTGCAGCGAATCCGTCGTCTTGGGAAGCCACGAGCGGGACGGACGAGTACAGGGAGATCGCGTCCGCGCCCCCATGCGCATAGCCGCTGCGCGGGTCGCTCAGCGACACGTGAGGCAGGATGTGCCCGTAGTCGAAGCGCGGGCGGCACTCAAGCCCGAAGCGGATGAAGCCGCTTTCGCAACGGAGCTCGCGCACGATCTGCTGGTCGCAGCCGATGTCGTGCGGATCTTCCGGGCCGCCATGCGGATGCACCGGCATGAAGTCGATGAGGCGCGCGACGCCTGAATCCGTGACGAACGTCGTCTCCACGACATTGGTCTCAGGGAGATAGCGCCGGCTCACCGATGCGACGTTCTCTGGGGCTACCAGGAAGTAGCCTCCACGGTCGCGGTCGAGGATTCGGGCAAAGACCGCTGGGCTGTCGAAGCGAGGGAAGCAAGCCCAGTCGATCGAGCCGTCCAACGCGACCAGTGCACACGAGTGCATGTCGCTGATTAGAGCGTAGTCGCCGATGCCCGGTCCTCGGCTCGCGCTGTCGGCCACGACTCTCCGTCCGCTCGCGATCGGGAGCTGAGGCAGCCCGCGGTCCGATCTTCGTGTCCGCATGATCACTGCTCGCGACCCCATGCGCATCACCGCGCAGCAGGCTGACCACGCGGGCCTGCACCCGTCAGCGCCCGTGAAGCCATGAGCGTCGAGAGCGGCGTCGCCCGGCGCGCCGTTCGCTTGACCTCATTCTGCACGACGGTGTCCGCTCCGGGCGCCGACACCTGTGCGGCGCGAAAACTCTGCCCGCCTGGATCTGGAGCTGAGACAACCTCGACGGGCCGCCCCGGTTAGAGTCTTGCCCGCCCACGGCCGGCGCTGCGACCACAACCAACTGCACCGGCATAGCTCGCTGGGCTACTGGCCGGTCGCACCCCGAGACCCTCTGCATCACACTGGCAGTGCTCCCGCTCTTAGCGATGTGCTCGCAGATGCCTGTAGGAACACAAAACTCGGATCGCCGCCGATCTGAACTTGCGCAGCACACCACGGAGCCCCCGGCGGCGCGGCTCGAGGTCAAGCCGTGAATCGTTCTGAGACCGCCGGAGGTGGCGTTTCGAGGAGCGTGGGCGCTCGCATTCGAGCACGCTTACCAGCGATCGAAGTGGACGGTCTCGCTCACGGGGAGCCGCGTGACGGGACCGAACTTGCCCTTCGGGTAGCCGACTGGCACGAGTACGTAGGGTTCGACCGTGTCCGGCAGACCGAGAGCTTCTCTGACGGCACCGCCGTCGGTGAGACCGAGGGTGGTCGGGGCGGCCCCCAGGCCGAGCGCGCGCGCCGCGAGCAGCAGGTTCTGGACGGCGGGCCACACGGCACCGGCTGCCGCTCGCGCGCGAACGTCGGGTGGGGCCTCGGCCCATTCGTGGCAGGCGACCACGATGGCGGGAATCTCTGCGAGGTGCTCAGCCTGCCAGATCACCGCGTCGAGCATGCGCCGGCGCTTCTCGACGCTCTGATGAGGCAGCACGTCGACGCGACTGCCCACCCCATATGCCTCGACCGCAGTCTTGTTCAGCTCGGCAAGGCGATCCTTCTGCGCCTGCGCGCGGACGATGACCCAACGCACACCCTGGATGTTCGATCCCGAGGGGCCCTGGTTACCGGCCTCGCAGAGCTTCAGCAACAGCTCCTCGGGCACAGGTTCGGGCGTCAGTCGGCGCATCGCCCGGCAGCTGTAGATCACCTCGAAGATCCCCATCTGCTCCGACACGGCCGTCGCTCCTCCCCGCAGTGCGCGCACTTCCGCGATGGCTACGCCGCACCCGGTGCGCATGCCTGCATCACCGCGCGCACCGCGTCGAACTCCGGTCGCGCGGGCACGACGCGAACGAGGGCGACATCGAGGCCAGCGCCCAGGGCCTCGAAGTGCTCGCGGGCGCCCGCCGCCGTCCCGAAGTACCCCACGCTCAACAACAACTCGTCCGTCGCCGCGTCGGCGATCTCGTCTGCAGACGCTCCCCCGCTTCGTCGCTGGTCGAGCTCGGCGAGTTCGTCGGTGAATCCCATCCGCTCGAAGTGCGGTCGGTATCCGAAGCGGCGGTCGCGAGCGCCGACCTCCGGTCCGAGGGCATAACCGACGGTGGCCCGCGCAAGCGCACGGCGAGCCACGGCAACATCCTCATCGACGGAGACGCGGATGTATTCGACGAGGGGCACCGTTCCCGCAGCGCGACCCACACCAGCAGCCCCCAGGTCGACGGCTCGCCGCGCATCGGCAACCTGGGCTGACGTGCACCAGTTCAGGCAGACGCCGTCGGCGAGCTCCCCGCCGAGTTCGAGCATCCGCGGGCCGAGAGCGCCCAAGTACACCGGCGTGCGGGGAGGCGGCTCGATCCCGAGACGCTGCCCGTGGATCGCCAGCGCGGGGCCCTCGTACTCCACGGCCTCGCCGGCAAGCAGAGCGCGAAGGACCGTGAGGTAGTCGCGCATGATCGCGAGCGTCGAGTCCGTCCGAAAGCCCATCGCCTTCCGGAACTCCGGTCGGTAGAGACCACCGGTGCCTATCCCGAGGACGAAGCGTCCGCCGGTCATGGCACCGAGAGTTCCGGCGCTCATCGCGAAACCCATGGGCGTCCGGTATGCGACGGGCGAGACCGAGATCCCCGTCGAGATTCCCCCGGGCGTCACTTCGCAGCTCGCGCGCCAGCGCAGGGCGCACAGCTGGAAGGAGTCCAGGCCAGCTCCCTCGGGCGTCCACAGCTGCTCGTAGCCGAGCTCGGCCGCCTCGCGGGCGAGCATCGCCTGCTCTTCGAAGCTGAGCCCGAGCGTGAAGTCGAGCCCGAGTCCGACTCTGCATGGCCAGTCCCTCCCGAAGCGCTATCTCTCCGCGAGGAGCCGCAGCGCGATCGCCTCCGCGAGGCATGCGCGCTTGAGCTCTCCGAGGTCCTGGCTCTCATCAGGCGCGTGCACGGCGCTGGAAGGGTCCCCGACTCCGGTCAGGAGGATCTCGGCCTCCGGATACGCAGCCGCGAGCGCCGCCACGAGCGGAATCGAGCCGCCGATGCCGACCTCCGCAGCCGGGCGCCCACAGGCCTGAGCCAGCCCCTCCCGGAAGGCGGCGTACGCCGGGCCCGTGGAGTCGAGCTCGAAGGGGGCTCCCTGGGCACCCTCGGTGACGACGACCTCTGCACCCCACGGCGCATGCGATTCCAGGTGACGCCGCAGGGCCTGCATTGCTCGACCTGGCTCGTCCCCTGGGGCGAGCCGGACGCTGACCTTCGCGCGTGCTGACGGGACGAGCTGGTTGATCGCGTCGTCGACGCCGGGAGCGTCCAGTGCGAGCACCGAAATCGCAGGCTCCATCCAGAGACGCTGCGTGACGCTCCCGCTGCCGAGCAGCTCGACGCTCGCGAGCACGCCAGCCTGCTCCCGCAGCTCCGCCTCGCTGAGGTCGACGGATGGCGCCTGTCCGGAACTCAGTCCCTCGACTGCCGGTCGGCCGTCAGCATCGTGCAGCGTGGCGAGAAGCCGCGCGAGCGCCGTGAGCGCGTCGGGGACGGGGCCGCCGAAGAGGCCGCTGTGCACGCCGCTCCTGAGAGTGCGGACCTCCACCACGCAATCGACGATGCCGCGAAGCGAGGTGGTGAGAGCGGGCTCGCCGACACGCCAGTTCAGGGAGTCCGCGACCACGACGATATCGGCAGCAAGCCGCTCTCCGTGACGCTCCAGAAACGCCTCGAGGTGAGGCGAGCCGATCTCCTCCTCGCCCTCGACCAGGACCTTGATGGTCACCGGTGGCGCTTCGGCGAGCGCGCGCAAAGCCCCGAGATGGATCGCGATCCCAGACTTGTCGTCCGAGGCGCCACGACCGTAGATGCGGCCGCCGCGCTCAGTCGGCTCGAACGGCGGGGTCGTCCAAGCACGATCGTCCCCCGGCGGCTGCACGTCGTAGTGCGCGTAGAGCAGCACAGTGCGCGAGCCCGGTGGCCCGGCTAGCTGTAGTTCCCACGTAGGTTGTTGACAGGATGAGGGGCCTCGCCCGCTGCTGTGTGTGACAGCACGGCAGTAGCGAGGAGAGGACACCCTCATGGCCCATCGTAACGCGCGGCTGACGCCGCTGACCCGACTCGAGCTCGTGCGGGAAGTGGACGCCGGCTGGCCCCAGGCTGAGGTCGCTCGCCACTTCCGCGTCTCCCGCCACACCGTTGCCAAGTGGCTGGGGCGCTTCCGGGCGGAGGGAGCGGCAGGGCTCGAGGACCGCAGCTCCGCCCCGCGCGCGCATCCCCGGCGCACGCCGCCCGAGCTGGAGCGACGCATCTGCGCCGTGCGACGCACGCAGGGATTCGGGCCGCATCGCATCCAGTGGGCGCTCGGGGTCGCCCGCTCCACGGTCTACGCCGTGCTGCGGCGCCGCGGCCTCAACCGGCTCGACCGCCTGCACCGCGTCACCCGGGAGCCGGTCCGCTACGAGCACGACGCCCCCGGCGACCTGCTGCATCTCGACGTGAAGAAGCTCGGGCGCGTCCCCGAGGGCGGCGGCAAGCGAATGGCGCCTGGCTTCGCCGAGACGCGCTCCGGGCCGCATTCGCGGCGTTCGCTGGGGCTGGAGTACCTACACGTCGCCGTCGATGACCACAGCCGTTACGCCTACGTCTCCGTCCTGCCCGACGAGCGTGGCGCGAGCTGCGCCGCCTTCCTCGAGCAGGCGCTCGCGGCCTTCCGCCGGCGTGGCGTGCGCGTGCGCCGGGTCCTGACCGACAACGCGAAGGCCTACACCGTCGCCCGCAGCTTCCACGGCGCCGCCGCTGCCGCAGACGTGCGGCTGTCGCACACGCGGCCCTACCGCCCGCAGACGAACGGCAAAGCCGAGCGTTTCATCCAGATCCTGCAGAACGAGTGGACCTACGCCCGCCCCTACCGCTCCAACGCCGAGCGGCTGCGCCAGCTCCCACGCTGGCTCTACCGCTACAATCACCGCCGACCGCACGGCGGCGTCGGCGGGTCCGTCCCCGCCTCCCGCCTGTGAACAACCTTCCTGGGTAGTACAGCTAGCTCGCCGAGAACAGCGGGAGCGCCGCCGTCGACCTCGAGCAGTCCGACTCGCTGCATCCCCGAGTCGGAGAGGAGATCGCGCGTCACCCCGGCGGCGTCGCGGAGTTGGCCCGACAGGGGGCCCGCCGCGCTGTCGGAGACGATGCGGATGAGCCTCGCAAGAGCGTCCCGGGTGAGCGGGAACGCCTCATCGACGCGAGCACGAAGGTCTTCATGCACCGCGCGATGCTAGCAGCAGCTGGGCGGTGCGACTCGAGCGCGCGCGCCGCCTCTACACGACCGACACGCCTCTAGCGCTCAGGCGCCGCGTGCGGGGAGAGAGACCACGACGGGGCCGGGACCAACCGAGACCCCGCGAGAGATCTCGCTGCGCATCTCCAGTTCGACCAGGTGCTCGCCATCCTCGTCCCAGACCCGCCGCACGACACCGTGCGTCACCACCGTCTCGCCGACGGTGTTGAAGACGCCCATGCGCAGGGGGCCGACGCTGCGCACGCGCCCGGCAAGCCCGATGTACTCGCGCACCGCGCGCTCCCACCAGCCCTGGATGAAGATGCTGTTCGCGAACATGGCAGGCGCGCCCCACGCACGGGCCACCGCCGAGTTGTAGTGCACCGGGCTGAAGTCGCGGTTCGCGTCCGCCTCCACCACGAGGCTAGCGACGGTGAGGTTGATCGCGACCGGTGGCACCTCGTCGCCGACCTCGATCTCCTCCACGAAACGCTGCCTGGCCCAGTCAACGGGCTCGGTGCCCGCGCCGGCTGTCCAGGCATCGCTGGCCGGCGCGGCCGGCTCCCCAGCGGCAGTTGTCTTTGCAACCAGATCGGCGTCCGGACGCGGGCTGTAGTGGAAGCTCGAGTTGTTGATCCTGGCACGCCCTGCATTTCGCATGAGCGCGTAGTCATGCCGATGTTTGTTCAATGGTAGCGAAAAGCTAGCCAACCTAAGCAGTTCTTCGGCCCTCGGGAGCCCCCTCGGCGCCTCCAGGCCGCCCTATCCGCACATGCGAACGGGCAGGCTCGAGATACTGCTCGACGAGGGGTGACCTGTGTGGGCGGCCTGCGCGCCCGCTGGCCAGCAACGAGGAGGTAGCGAGGTGAGCGACGCACCGGACTCGACGGAGCTCGACCCCGACGGGCACCGGGTGGTGCTCGAGAACGACCACGTGCGGGTGCTGGAGGTCCGCGTCGCCGAGGGGACAGATCTCGCGCTTCACTCCCACCCGCCGCGATCCGTCGTCGCGATCGGCTCCTACCGACTCAGGTCCACCGACGCCGCCGGGGAGGTGAGCGTCGTCGACCGCCGACCGTCCGACGTGTCGTGGTCGGACGGCGAGGTGCACTCCGCGACCGTCCTGATCGGACCGGTCCACGCCATCGAGGTCGAGGTGAAGGCGGCGCGGTAGCGGTCAGGTCCCCCCGTCGGAGATACAAAACGCGCACCCCCCGGTACCTGGGGATGCGCGCCTCTGAACTAGGTTCCGTACTGCCCGACTCGGGAGCTTGTCGCAGCTCGGCTCCCGTGGCGCCCCCGCCTAGTTGTACTACCCAGGAAGGTTGTTCACAGGCGGGAGGCGGGGACGGACCCGCCGACGCCGCCGTGCGGTCGGCGGTGATTGTAGCGGTAGAGCCAGCGTGGGAGCTGGCGCAGCCGCTCGGCGTTGGAGCGGTAGGGGCGGGCGTAGGCCCACTCGTTCTGCAGGATCTGGATGAAACGCTCGGCTTTGCCGTTCGTCTGCGGGCGGTAGGGCCGCGTGTGCGACAGCCGCACGTCTGCGGCAGCGGCGGCGCCGTGGAAGCTGCGGGCGACGGTGTAGGCCTTCGCCTTGTCGGTCAGGACCCGGCGCACGCGCACGCCACGCCGGCGGAAGGCCGCGAGCGCCTGCTCGAGGAAGGCGGCGCAGCTCGCGCCACGCTCGTCGGGCAGGACGGAGACGTAGGCGTAACGGCTGTGGTCGTCGACGGCGACGTGTAGGTACTCCAGCCCCAGCGAACGCCGCGAATGCGGCCCGGAGCGCGTCTCGGCGAAGCCAGGCGCCATTCGCTTGCCGCCGCCCTCGGGGACGCGCCCGAGCTTCTTCACGTCGAGATGCAGCAGGTCGCCGGGGGCGTCGTGCTCGTAGCGGACCGGCTCCCGGGTGACGCGGTGCAGGCGGTCGAGCCGGTTGAGGCCGCGGCGCCGCAGCACGGCGTAGACCGTGGAGCGGGCGACCCCGAGCGCCCACTGGATGCGATGCGGCCCGAATCCCTGCGTGCGTCGCACGGCGCAGATGCGTCGCTCCAGCTCGGGCGGCGTGCGCCGGGGATGCGCGCGCGGGGCGGAGCTGCGGTCCTCGAGCCCTGCCGCTCCCTCCGCACGGAAGCGCCCCAGCCACTTGGCAACGGTGTGGCGGGAGACGCGGAAGTGGCGAGCGACCTCAGCCTGGGGCCAGCCGGCGTCCACTTCCCGCACGAGCTCGAGTCGGGTCAGCGGCGTCAGCCGCGCGTTACGATGGGCCATGAGGGTGTCCTCTCCTCGCTACTGCCGTGCTGTCACACACAGCAGCGGGCGAGGCCCCTCATCCTGTCAACAACCTACGTGGGAACTACACCTAGGGCGGGGGCACGCCGCGCTTGCGTGCGACGCGGGCGGCGACGCGGGCAGCGAGTAGTCGACAACCTGCGAACACGAGGCCGCCAGGCGGCCTCGACACCCCGTGGGGAGCACCCACCGCGCTGTGCTACCACAAAACTCCGTCCGTGCTGCCGTCAGGCGGCCTCACGCTCGTATTCGTGGTGTAGCCCTCCCAATACCGGGTGGCCGACGACCGTGCCGCGCGCGTCCGGCGGTGGTCGAGGACGGCGGTCTTCAGGGGCCTGCTGCATCAGCGACTGGTGCGGCCGCGCATAGTTGTAGTGCGCCACGTACTCGCGAAGCACCACCCGTAGGCGCCGCTCGTTCACCACTATCAGGTGATCCAGACACTCACGCCGCAGCGTGCCGATCACCCGCTCCGCGATCGCGTTCGCCTGTGGCGCCCGCACCGGTGTCAGCACTGTCTCGATTCCGATCGCCCGCGCCCGCGGGATGAAATCACTCCCGTACGCCCGGTCGCGGTCTCGCACCAGGTAGCGCGGGCCCTCTCCCCACGGCGTCGCCTCGAGAAGCTGGCGCCACACCCACCGCGCCGTCGGGTGCGCCGTGAGTTCGAAGTGAACGACGCGGCGTCGCGCGTGCGCGATGAAGAAGAACACGTAGAGCGTCCGGAAGCTGAGCGTCTGCACCGTGAAGAAGCCGCCGCCCAAATCTGCGGACGATGGTTCGTGAGGAACTGTACCGCTCCTGGTTTCTTGGACACATCGCTGGCGGTAATCATGCGGCCGCCCCGGTGCGCGGCGAGAGCGCCTCGCGGACGGCGGCTGGGGTGCGGTGGCCGTGCCGTTCGACGAGCCAGTGCTGGTTGTAGCGCTGCTTGAAGGCGAGCAGCGCCTGGCGTAGCTCCTCCACCGTCTCGAAGTGCTCCACCCACAGCAGCTGCTCCTTCAGCGTGCGGATGAAGCGTTCCGCGCAGCCGTTGCCCTCGGGCGCGGCTACGAAGGACGGGCTGGAGCGGATGCCGAGGAAGCGCAGCTCCTCCTGAAAGTGGTCGCTCAGGTACTGGCTGCCGTGGTCGTGGCGGAGAGCGAGTCCCCGCGCGAGGTCCGCCTCGTAGCCGTCGAAGTGCTCCCGGAGCCCCTGCCGCAGCGGCTCCAGCGCCTCGAAGCGCGTGCCCGGTCGCGCCGCGTGGATGCCGATGCACTCCTGCGTGCAGTGATCGACGGCGATGAAGACGGTGGCGTTCCCCTCGCGGGTGGTGAGGCAGGAGGTCGCGTCGGTCCCCCACATCTCGTCAGGCCGCTCGGTGGTGATCGTCCCGTCGTGCACCCGCGGTCCGCGCCGACGCCCGACGCGGGTCGGGGCGAGCAGTCCCGCCTCCCGCATCAGCCGCAGCACCCGGCCCTTCGAGGTGCGCACACCGGCCAGCCGCAGCCGCGCCCACACCTTGCGGTAGCCCTCGCCCGTGAACGGGGAGGCGGCGAGCACAGCTCGGACCTGCTCCGTGAGAGCCTCGTCCGTCCACGCCTGCCTCGGCCCGCGCTTCGCTGCTGGCCGCAGAGGCCGTCGCGCCCGTGCCCGCCGCTCGTAGACGGTCGAGCGCGGGACCTCCCACAGCTGGCAGATGCGCGTCGTGCCGTACGGCCGTCCCGTGGAGGGCGAGGTGGTTCGACTCATCACCTCGACCTCCGGCGTGCCAAAGGGAGTCCTGCCTCCAGCTGATGCGCGCGCTGGAGCAGGAGCTCGTTCGCCATCGTGATCTCGCCGACTTTCGCCTGCAGTCGGTGGATCTCCTCGTCACGCTCGTCGGCAGGCCGGCTCGTGAGCGAGGCCCGGCCGGCGGCGAGTAAGCGCTCGCGCCACTGCGACAGCGTCGCTGCGGTCACCCCCAGCTCGCGCGAGAGCGCGTCCAACTCCTCGCCGCGCAGCAGCCTCAGCACCGCCTCGCTCTTCCGTCGCGAAGAGAAGCGACCGCGTTCCGTTCGCGACCCACTACGCCCGTTCAATCCCTGTGCGGAGCTGGTCATGGACACCTCCTCTGCCGGGGCAGCCTGCCCCAATCAGGTGTCCAAGAAAACCGTGGACCGGGAGAGAACCTGCGCCAGGATTGCGACGGTGGACGCCGCAACGCCCGAAGCCGGTAGCGCCGCACGGTCTCGGTGCTCACCGCGAAGCCCAGCGCGAGCAGTTCGCCCTGGATCCGCGCTGCGCCCAGCGAGGATTCTCGATGGCAATCCGAAAGATCAGTTCTCGGAGCTCGGCACTGATGCGCCCACGCCCAGACGGCGCCTGCTCTTCCATGTCCAGTAGCGCCGCCAGGCCGTGCGATGCCAGCGGACGACTGTATCGGGTTCCACGATCACCAATGCCGAACGCCAGCCCGACCAGCCGCGGGCGAGCAGCGACCACAGCCGCCGGTCAGACGGCCGTAGCTGCAGCCGCCTCGTCTGTCGCGTGCAGACAGCGAGTTGATGTCGCAGCGCGAGGTTCTCGAGCACCAGGTCACGCCGCGAACGAAGGGCGCCACGCACCACGTTCGCGGCCAGTCCGAGATACGTCCGCATCGCTGTCTCCCGTCCGTGCGGGAGAGACGCTTCCGTGAACTCGTCCCACAGGTCAACTTAGAGGCGGACGGGGTTTTGTGGTAGCACACCCTCGTCGGTGGCCCAGCGGAAGAACTGCTGGATGCCCTTGTAGCGGGACTCGGCCGACACCGGCGTCCAGTGCTGGAGCAGCCACACCATCCAGGACTCGAGGTGCTCGCGAGTGACATGCTCAACGTTCGTCGGCATGCCCTGGTACGCGAGGAAGCGGTGGCACTGTCGCACGTCCTCGGAGTACCGCTTGAGCGTGCGCGGCGCCTTGTTCTCGGCGGCAAGGTGGCGGAGCCAGACCTCGAGCTCGCCACCGAAGACGTCGGCCTCGTTGACCTGAGGGAGGGTGGGCGCTTCAATGCCAGAGGCGGAAGGAGACATCGTCAACGCGCTGATCCGAGCTTCGGGGGAGCTGCCAGACCCCTATAATTATACGCTCAGTCAACGCTGTACGTCTAGCCATTCGCAGTGAGCCGCTGAGATTCGTATCTGCGGCGTGGGCCTGTAGCTCAGCTGGGAGAGCGCCACACTGGCAGTGTGGAGGTCAGGGGTTCGAGCCCCCTCAGGTCCACCATCGCTCGTCACCTCGATTCGCCCTCGCCTTGCCTCGCCGGGCGATCGCGTCGCTGCGGAGCTGTGCTCCGGGCGAGCCCGTGGCTGCGGGAGGCACGGAGTCGGGCGATCCACGTAGAATCGCCGTCTAGCGAACCGCGGAAGGGGATGCCGATGCCACAGTTCATGCTGCTCTACAAGGGCGGAGCCTGACCCGCTTTCCCGGACACCTAGCCTGAGGCGACGATGTTGCCCAGGGAGGAGTCCTGGATGCCCCGAGCCTACCCACCCGAGTTCCGCCGTCATGCTGTCGAACTGGCCCGGCTGCGGGAGAAGCCGATCGTGCGGATCGCTGCGGACCTGGGGATCGCCGGGTAGTGCCTGCACCGCTGGCTGCGGCAGGCCGATGTCGACGAGGGCCACAGAGAGGGCCTGACGAGCGACGAGCGGGCGGAGCTGGTGCGGCTGCGCCGGGCCAACCGCACCCTGGAGATGGAGAACGAGATTCTGAAGCGCGCCGCCGCCCTCTTCGCGCGCGAGAACGTGCTCCCAAAATGAGATACCGGCTGGTCCGTGAGCTTGCCGCCGACGGGGTCGTCGCGGCGGTGGCCTGCCGGGTACTCGCGGTCTCGACAGCGGGCTACTACGAGTGGCGAGAGCGGGCGCCCTCGGCCCGCGCCGTCGCCGACCAGGCGCTGAGCGAGCAGATCGTGGAGCTCCACGCCATGTCGCGAGGCAGCTACGGAGCGCCGCGGGTGCACGCCGAACTGCGGCTCGGGCGGGGCGTCCGTTGCGGTCGCAAGCGGGTGGCACGGCTAATGCGGAGCGCAGGACTGCATGGAATCTACCGGCGGCGCGGGAGACACGCTCGCCCGGCGCCTGCCGTCCACGACGACCTCGTGCGCCGGCGCTTCGTGGCCGACGCGCTGGACCGGCTCTGGCTGACCGACATCACCGAGCACCCCACGCGGGAGGGGAAGGTCTATTGCGCCGCCGTGCTGGACGTCTACTCACGGCGGATCGTGGGCTGGTCCATTGCTGACCACCTGCGCACCGAGCTTGTGGTCGACGCTCTGGAGATGGCCCGCTGGCGGCGACAGCCGACCCGGGGCGAGACCGTGGTGCACTCCGACCGGGGATCGCAGGGCGGATTCAAGTGGTCATCGCAACGCCTCGAGGTGAGGGGTTGTGATGGGAAGGTCACCGGGGTGGGCGGCGAAGGCGACAGGAAGGCCGGCGATGCGGTCTCCAGGCCGTCCACCGGTTGCGCGTCGTGAGCATCGCCAACGGTTCTGGCTGGCGATCTCAGAAGGGTTGTCGAGCGAGGATGCCGCTGCGGCGGCCGGTGTGTCTCCAGCCGTCGGAGCACGCTGGTTCCGTGAAGGTGGTGGCATGCCAACAGCCAGTCCGGCGCCGCTGTTAGGGCGCTACCTATCGTTCGCTGAGCGCGAGGAGATCGCCATCCTCCGCGCCCAAGGCGCAAGCGGCCGAGCGATCGCCCGCCGGCTCCGCCGGGCTCCGTCGACGATCTCACGCGAGGTACGCCGGAACGCTGCGACACATAGCGGCAAGCTGGAGTATCGAGCGACCACGGCGCAGTGGCATGCCGAGCGACGTGCGCAGCGTCCCAAGGTCGCCAAGCTCGCCGGCAACGACCAGCTCCATGGTTACGTTCAGGAACGGCTGTCAGGCAGGATCGTCCGGCCCGACGGTGTGGGGGTGGTCGGCCCTGAGGTGCGCTGGATTGGCCGTCGACATGGGCGCCGTCAGCACCGACGCTGGGCCCAGGCGTGGAGCCCGGAGCAGATCTCGAACCGGCTGCAGGTCGACTTCCCTGATGATGCGTCGATGAGGATCTCCCACGAAGCGATCTACCAGGCCCTGTACGTCCAGGGTCGCGGCGCGCTGCGGCGTGAGCTGATCGCATGTCTGCGTAGCGGACGAGCGTTGCGGGTGCCCAGGGCGCGAACCCGCGGTCGCGGCAAGAAGTTCGTCAGCCCCGAGATCATGATCAGTCAGCGGCCCGCCGAAGCCGATGACCGCGCCGTTCCCGGCCATTGGGAGGGCGATCTGATCCTCGGGCTGGGCAGCTCCGCGATCGGCACGCTCGTCGAGCGCACGACACGGTTCACCATGCTGCTGCACCTGCCCCGCATGGATGGCCACGGACAGCAACCCACCGTCAAGAACGGCCCCCCGCTGGCCGGTCACGGCGCAGAGGCGGTGCGTGACGCGATCACGGCCTCGATCACGACGCTGCCCGACCAGCTGCGTCGCTCGCTTGCCTGGGACCAGGGAGCGGAGATGGCCCAGCACGCGCAGCTGCGCATCGACACCGGCCTGCCGATCTACTTCTGCGACCCTCGCAGCCCCTGGCAGCGTGGCAGCAACGAGAACACCAACGGCCTGCTGCGTCAGTACTTCCCCAAAGGCACCGACCTGTCCCAGCACTCTGCCGAGGACCTCGCCGCCGTCGCTCTCGCGCTCAACACTCGACCCCGCAAGACCCTCGGATGGAAGACTCCCGCCGAGGCACTCAACGAACACCTACTCTCCCCTGCACAAGGCGGTGTTGCGACGACCCCTTGAACCCGAGCAGTACACGTCGTGGGCCTTCGGGCACCGCCTCCGCACCGCCGGCCTGCTCGGCTCGATGGGCCGGGTCGCGTCGGCTGTCGACAACTCGATGATGGAGTCGTTCTTCGGGACGCTGCAGCTCGAGCTGCTCGACCGCCGCAGCTGGACGACCCGGGCCGAGCTCGCCTCCGCGATCTTCGAATGGATCGAGGGCTAGTATAACCCGCGCCGCCGTCACACCTCGATCGGCGATCTCAGCCCCGTGGAGTACGAAAGGAGGCCCGCCGCCGCCGCCGAAGCAGCATGATGTCTACACGTGAACTGTCCGGAGAACCGGGTCAGGCTCCGACGAAGCGACCGACATGTCCCAGATGACGCCCGAGCAGAGCGCCGAGGTGATGGCCAAGTGGGGCGTGTGGATGGAGAGCGTCGGCTCCGCGCTCAGCGACATCGGCGCGCCGTTCGGACCGGGCGCGTCGGTCATCGACGACGGCAGCTCCGGCGCGGCGGCCGCGAGCAGCGGCACTCGATCGTGGAGGCGGCGGACCTCGCCGCGGCCCAGGCGCTGATCGCCGGCCACCCCCACCTCAGCGAGGGCAAGGGCAACTTCGCGATCGACGTCTTCGAGCTGATGCCGGTGCCGTTCCAGGAGTAGCAGCGGCACGCCGCGCGCGCCTCGGCACGCCCCCCCCCCCCCCCCGCGCCCGGCGCCCTCCCGAGCCGGTCGGCGCGGGTGGGGGAGTGCGCCCGGCTTCCACGCGGCGCGTGCGAGGTCGGGCGTCTCGCGCTCCCTCGATCGGCCACCCGCAGCCCCGAGGGAGCGCACCGACGATGAGAGCCGGCTGGCCCCTCGTGTTGCTGGCGCTCGCCGCGCTGGCCGTCGTCATCGGCGCCTGCGGCGACGACGACGGCGAGGCGGGAAGGCCGGCGCCGAGCGCAGCCTCTCCCTCGGCGACCGCCGAGCCACCGCAGACGCCCGACTCCACGCCGGCCCCCGCTCAGACTCCGGGCGCCACCGCCAGCGCCGCCGCCACCGCCACCGCGACCGCGGCACCGACGGTGACCGCGTCCCCCACCCCCACCGCGACTCCGACCGCCAGCGCGACGCCCGCTCCCCGGGCCGCGGCGCCCGCGCCCGTGCGCTTCGTCGAGGCGCTGGGCGGGCGGCGCTTCGATCGGCCGACCGAGGCGTTGCCCTACCCCGGCAGGCGCGCGCTGATCGCCGAGCAGTCGGGCCTCGTGCTCCTGCTGGACGCGGCGAGCGGCGAGGGCGGCGCCTTCCTCGACCTTCGGCCGCGCGTGAGCCGCCGTGGCAACGAGGAGGGCCTGCTGTCGCTCGCGCTCGACCCGGGGTTCGCGGCGAACGGCCGGCTCTATGCCTACTACTCGGTGGAGGGCGGACCGCGGCGCACGCGGCTGTCCCGCTTCACGATCGCCGGCGGCGTGGCCGACCCGGCGAGCGAGCTCGTGATCCTCGAGGTCGCGCAGCCCTTCTCCAACCACAACGGCGGCGCGGTGCGCTTCGGGCCGGACGCGATGCTCTACCTCGGGCTGGGCGACGGCGGCTCGGGCGGCGATCCACAGGGCAACGGGCAGAACGCGGGCACGCTGCTCGGCTCCGTGCTGCGCCTCGACGTGCGGGAGCCGAGCGAGGCGGCGCCGTACCGCGTCCCCGCCGACAACCCCTTCGTCGGCGCCCCCGGCGCACGCCCCGAAATCTGGGCGCTCGGGCTGCGCAACCCGTGGCGCATGGCGTTCGACCCGGCCAGCGGCGAGCTCTGGCTGGGCGACGTGGGGCAGAGCAGCGTCGAGGAGGTGGACGTGGTGGTGCGCGGCGGCAACTACGGCTGGAACCGCCTCGAGGGCGACGACTGCTTCCGGCCGCGCTCGGGCTGCGACCGCGCGGGCACGGTGGCCCCCGTCGCGAGCTACGACCACGGCAAGGGCTGCTCGGTGAGCGGCGGCGTCGTCTACCGCGGCGCGGCGGTGCCCGAGCTCGCGGGCGCGTATGTCTATGGCGACTTCTGCAGCGGCCGCGTCTGGGCGCTCGACGCGGCGAGCCGAGGCGCGGCGGTGCGCGTCGCCGACACCGGCGCCTCGATCGCCTCCTTCGCGCAGGTCGGCGAGGAGCTGTGGCTGCTGCGCTTCGGCGGCTCCGTGCTGCGGGCGGCGAGCCCGTGAGCCCGCTGACCGCCGGCCTCGCCGCGCTGTTCGCGCTCTACGTGGCGCTGGTGAGCCGGCAGATGCGCCGCGCGCTGGCCGCCGACGAGCCGCAGGCGCGGCTCACCGAGGCACGGCGGCTGCTGCTGCTCGCCACGTTCGGCGTGCCCCTGGCGCCGGCCTTCATCCTGCTCGTCGCCTAGGAAGCGAACAGCGCGACCGGGCGCGGGCGGGCGCCGCGTTGACGCTCTCGCGCGGGCGCCGGGATACTGGCAGGCAGGCCAGAATCAGCGTGGGGCGGCGGCGATGCCCTCGGCGACGGCCGGAGGCGGCTCCTGCTGCCAGCGCTCGGCGAGCTGGGGCCCCACGATCGTCGGGGGGTGCGGCCCCGCCCTCGTGCCGGGGCCACGATCGATGGCCCCCCTCGAGCGTGGCGCGCGTGGCGACAGCGGAGGAGAGCGACCGTGAGCCCCGCGACCGGCAGCCCCGCCTCTGGCAGCGGCACCACCGCCGGCGACGAGCCCGCCGCAGGCGACGCGGGCGCCCCCGGCGGCCGCACGCGCGCCGAGCGGTACGACCACACGGCTATCGAGCGGCGCTGGCAGCAGCGCTGGGCCGCCGAGGGCCTCTACCGCACCCCCGACCACGACCCGCAGCGGCCCAACCGCTACCACCTGACGATGTTCCCCTACACCTCGGGCGACCTGCACATCGGCCACTGGTTCGCGATCGCGCCGTCGGACGCGCTGGCGCGCTTCCACCGCATGCGCGGCAGCAACGTGCTGTTCCCGATCGGCTTCGACGCCTTCGGGCTGCCCGCGGAGAACGCCGCCATCAAGGGCGGCGCGCACCCCGCCGACTGGACGCGCGCCAACATCGAGCGCATGCGCGGCCAGCTGCGCTCGATGGGCGCGATGTTCGACTGGAGCCGCGAGGTCGCCACCAACGCCCCCGACTACTACCGCTGGACGCAGTGGTGGTTCCTCCAGCTCTACAAGCAGGGGCTCGCCTACCGGCACGAGGCGCCGGCGAACTGGTGCCCCTCCTGCAACACCACGCTGGCCAACGAGCAGGTGGTCGACGGCCGCTGCGAGCGCTGCGAGACGCCGGTGGAGCAGCGGCGGCTGGCGCAGTGGTTCCTGCGCATCACGAACTACGCCGAGGAGCTGCTGGCCAACGAGCAGCTCGACTGGCCCGAGCACGTGAAGGTGATGCAGCGCAACTGGATCGGCCGCTCCGAGGGCGCCGAGGCCGCGTTCGCCCTCGATGCGGGCGCGCTCGCCGGTGGCGAGGCCGAGGGCGACGCAGCGGACGAGCCGAGCGAGATCCGCGTCTTCACCACGCGGCCCGACACGCTCTGCGGCGTCACCTTCATGGTGCTGGCGCCGGAGCACCCGCTGGTGGAGCGCCTCACGACCGAGGAGCAGCGCGCCGCCGTCGAGGCGTACGTGTACGACGCCGAGAGCGCCACGGAGATCGAGCGGCAGGCGACCGACCGCCCCAAGAGCGGCGTCTTCACCGGCTCCTCCTGCGTGAACCGGCTGACCGGCGAGCGCGTGCCGATCTGGATCGCCGACTACGTGCTCGCCTCCTACGGGACGGGCGCGGTCATGGGCGTGCCCGCGCACGACCAGCGCGACTTCGAGTTCGCGCAGCAGTACGGGCTGCCGATCACCGTCGTGGTCGCGCCGCCCGAGTGGGACGGCGAACCACTCGACGCGGCGCACGTCGAGGCGGGGACGATGGTCTGCTCCGGTCAGTTCGACGGCCTGCCCTCGGAGGAGGCGAAGGGCGCGATCGCCCGCCACCTCGGGGAGCGGGACTGGGGCGGGCCCACCGTGACCTACCGGCTGCGCGACTGGCTGATCTCGCGGCAGCGCTACTGGGGCGCGCCGATCCCGATCGTCTACTGCGACGACTGCGGCGAGCAGCCCGTGCCCGACGCCGAGCTGCCCGTGAAGCTCCCCTACGACGTCGAGTTCCTGCCCACCGGCCAGTCGCCGCTCGCGCTCTCCGAGGAGTTCGTGAACACGACCTGCCCGGCCTGCGGCGGCGCGGCCCGCCGCGAGACCGACACGATGGACACCTTCATGTGCTCGTCGTGGTACTTCATGCGCTACTGCGATCCGCAGGACGCGGAGCACGCGCTCTCGCCGCAGCTCGCCGAGAGCTGGCTGCCCGTCGACCAGTACACCGGCGGCTCCGAGCACGCGACGATGCACCTGCTCTACGCGCGCTTCTTCTACAAGGCCGCGCGCGACGCCGGCATCGTCCCCGGCGACGAGCCCTTCACGCGCTACTTCAGCCAGGGCCAGATCCTCGGGCCGGACGGCCGCCGCATGTCGAAGTCGCGCGGAAACGCCGTGGCGCCCGACGCGCAGGTGGAGCGCTGGGGCGCCGACGCCTTCCGCGCCTACCTGATGTTCCTGGGCCCGTGGGAGCAGGGCGGGCCCTACGACGTCGACGGGATCGTCGGCGTGGCGCGCTGGCTAAACCGCGCGTGGACGGTGGCGACGGAGCCGCCCGCCCTCGTCGACGGCGGCGACGCCGAGCAAGCGCGCGCGCTGCGGCAGCAGGCCCACCAGACGCTGGCGCGCGTCACCCACGACCTGGAGCGGCTGCGCTTCAACACGATGGTCGCGGCGCTGATGGAGTACACGAACGCGCTGTGGCGCGCGCGCGAGTCCGGCGCGCAGGACCGCGCGGCGTGGGACGAGGCGCTGTCGCTGCTGGCGCTGATGCTGGCGCCCGCCTGCCCGCACCTCGCGGAGGAGCTGTGGCAGCGCGCCGGCCGCGCGGGCTTCGTGCACGGCCAGCCGTGGCCCGAGGCCGACGCCGACCTCGTGCGCCGCGACACCGTGGAGCTGCCGGTGCAGGTGAACGGCCGCGTGCGCGAGCGCCTCGAGGTGCCCGCCGACGCCGACGAGGCCGCCGTGCGCGCGGCCGCGCTCGCCTCCGAGCGGGTGCGCGCGCACATCGAGGGGCACGAGATCGTGCGCGCCATCTACGTCCCCGGCCGCATGCTCAACCTCGTGGTCAAGTGAGGGTGGTGCAGTGACGGTCGGGACGTGAGGGAGGCGCGGCGCCGCCGCGTCCTCGCGTCGGCCTCGCTCCTCCCGCTCGTGCTGCTGCTCGCGGCGGCCTGCGCGGACGACACGCCGGGCAAGCCGCTCCCCGCCGCCGGCGCCAGCATCGAGCGCGTCACCACCGCGGACGGGCTCGCGCTGGACGCTCGGCTGTTCGCGCCGCCGGCGGGCGCCGCCGAGCGCGCCGGCCACCTCGTGGTGCTGCTGCACATGTACCACGCGGACCAGAGCGCCTGGTGGGAGACGGCACGCGATCTCGCGGCCGGCGGCGTGGCCGCGTTGACCCTCGACTTCCGCGGGTTCGGCGCCTCCGAGGGCGAGAAAAACGGCTCCGAGATCGAGCGCGACGTCATCGCCGCGCTGGCGTGGGCGCGCGAGCGCGGCTACGACCGCGTCGTGCTCGCGGGCGCCTCCATGGGCGGGACCGCGGCGATCGTGGCCGCGAGCGAGGTGGGCGGCGCCGACGGCGTGCTGGCGCTATCGGCACCGTCGAGCTTCCGCGGCCTCGACGCCGACCGCGCGCTGCCCGAGCTGGGCGTGCCGCTGGTGGCGCTGGCGGCCGAGGACGACGTCTCCGCCGCCGAGTCGCTCGAGCGCTTCGAGGAGCGCTGCGCGCCGGGCCGCTGCCAGCTCACGCTGCTGCCCGGCCGCGGGCACGGCACCGATCTGCTGGAGACGCGAGAGGGCCCCCGCGTGCGCGGAGCGCTGGACGCCTTGCTGGAGCGGGTCTGGGGCTGAGCGGGTCTGCGCTGAGCGAAGCTCGATGCGGCGATGGGGTGCCGGGGGCAGGCGCCTAGCTGTAGTTCCCACGTAGGTTGTTGACAGGATGAGGGGCCTCGCCCGCTGCTGTGTGTGACAGCACGGCAGTAGCGAGGAGAGGACACCCTCATGGCCCATCGTAACGCGCGGCTGACGCCGCTGACCCGACTCGAGCTCGTGCGGGAAGTGGACGCCGGCTGGCCCCAGGCTGAGGTCGCTCGCCACTTCCGCGTCTCCCGCCACACCGTTGCCAAGTGGCTGGGGCGCTTCCGTGCGGAGGGAGCGGCAGGGCTCGAGGACCGCAGCTCCGCCCCGCGCGCGCATCCCCGGCGCACGCCGCCCGAGCTGGAGCGACGCATCTGCGCCGTGCGACGCACGCAGGGATTCGGGCCGCATCGCATCCAGTGGGCGCTCGGGGTCGCCCGCTCCACGGTCTACGCCGTGCTGCGGCGCCGCGGCCTCAACCGGCTCGACCGCCTGCACCGCGTCACCCGGGAGCCGGTCCGCTACGAGCACGACGCCCCCGGCGACCTGCTGCATCTCGACGTGAAGAAGCTCGGGCGCGTCCCCGAGGGCGGCGGCAAGCGAATGGCGCCTGGCTTCGCCGAGACGCGCTCCGGGCCGCATTCGCGGCGTTCGCTGGGGCTGGAGTACCTACACGTCGCCGTCGACGACCACAGCCGTTACGCCTACGTCTCCGTCCTGCCCGACGAGCGTGGCGCGAGCTGCGCCGCCTTCCTCGAGCAGGCGCTCGCGGCCTTCCGCCGGCGTGGCGTGCGCGTGCGCCGGGTCCTGACCGACAACGCGAAGGCCTACACCGTCGCCCGCAGCTTCCACGGCGCCGCCGCTGCCGCAGACGTGCGGCTGTCGCACACGCGGCCCTACCGCCCGCAGACGAACGGCAAAGCCGAGCGTTTCATCCAGATCCTGCAGAACGAGTGGGCCTACGCCCGCCCCTACCGCTCCAACGCCGAGCGGCTGCGCCAGCTCCCACGCTGGCTCTACCGCTACAATCACCGCCGACCGCACGGCGGCGTCGGCGGGGCCGTCCCCGCCTCCCGCCTGTGAACAACCTTCCTGGGTAGTACACCTAGCGCCAGCCCTCCTCGTCGGCCGTCCGCTCGTCGGGCGGCGCTTCGTAGCCGCGCTCGTCGTCCAGCGACGGTAGCGAGAAATCGTCGATCACGCCGGGCGCCGACGGCGGCAGCTCCCGCTCCGGCTCCTCGGCGGGGCGCAGCAGCGGAGCGATCGCGGCACGGCGGCCGGCGGCCGTCTCCGCGCCCTTGGCGCCACCGGCGGCGTCGTCCCGCTCCTCGTCGCCCCAGGGCTCATCGGCCCGGCCCTCGTCAGCGAGGCTCTCGTCAGGCGCAGGCGCGACGAACTCGGAGCTCGCACCGACCGTGCCGACGAGGCCGTCCCACGGCGAGGACGAGGGCGCGGGCGGCGGCTCCAGCTGCGCGATCCCCGACTCGATGGAGCCGACGAAGGCCTGGAGCTGGCGCTCCAGCCGCAGCAGCAGCTCGCGCGCGTAGTCATCGGCCGCGCGCATCTGCTGCTCGGCGAGCCGCCGCGACTCCTCGATGCGGTCGCGGATGTCGGCGTTGGCGCCGGAGACGCGCTGCTCCAGCCGCGCCTCCGCCTGCCGCGCGAGGTCCTCCGCGTGGCGCTCGGCCTGCCGCGTGATCTCGTGCTCGGTGATCAGCCGCGCGGCCTGCTCCTCCGCGCGCGCGACGATCAGCCGCGCCTCCTCCGCCGCCTCGCGATGCAGCCGCTCCTGGTCCGCGACCATGCGCTGCGCCTCACGCACCTCCTGCGGGATGGCGACGCGCATCTGGTCGACGAGGTCGAGCAGCCGACGACGGTCGATCATCACGCGGCTGCCGATCGGCATGCGCTGGGCGCCGCCGACGAGCTCCTCCAGCCGATCGACCAGGTGCAGCAGATTCATCGCGCGCCTCCTTCTCTTCGAGGGGCTGCCGCGCCTGCGTCGGGCGCGTTCGTCGTGGAGGCGGCCGCGCCCGGTCGCGACGCAATGTTCGAGGGGACTGCCCGCGCCGCGCGCGATGCCCTCATCGAGCGCCGCTCGCGCCCGACGGCGCGGTGGGCTGCGCGAACTTCTCGCGCAGCGCATCGGCTACGCAGGGGGGGACGTGCTTCGACACGTCGCGGCCGAAGGCCGCCAGCTCGCGGATGCGGCTGGCGCTGATGAAGAGGTGCTCCACCGCCGTCATCAGGTAGACGGACTCCACCTCCGCCGCCATCTCCCGGTTCATCAGCGCCATGTCGAACTCTGCGGTGAAGTCCGTGACCGCGCGCAGGCCGCGCACCAGCACGCGCGCCCCCTCCTCGCGCGCCGCGTCGACGGTGAGGCCGGCGTGCGCGCGCACCCGCGCGTTAGGGATGCCCGCCACCGCCTCCGTGAAGAGCGCAACGCGCTGCTCGGTGCTGAAGAGGCTGCTCGTGCTCTCGGCGATGGAGACCACGACCTCGTCGAAGACGGCAGCGGAGCGACGCACGATGTCCACGTGGCCCAGCGTCACCGGGTCGAAGCGGCCGGGGTACATCGCGATCGTCACGGCGCCCCTCCCGCGCGCTCGACGGCCCGTTCGGCCTCGCTCGCCGTGCCGCCGGGGGGCTCGCCCGGCGCCCCGTCAGCGGGCGGCCGGCGGTAGAGCGCGACGGCGCAGGCGCCCTGCCGGCGATCGCGCCACAGCGGCAGCCCCGCGAGCGCGGCCGGCGGCTCCCGGCGCGCGGCGTGCTCGACGGCGAGCACAGCACCCTCCGCGAGCGCATCCGCCAGCGAGTGCTCGATGGCGGCCCACGCGGCGGCGTCATCATACGGGGGATCGGCGAGCACGAGCGTGCAGGCGCGGCCCGCCGGCGCGCGCCAGCGCCCCACGCGGCCGCGCAGCACCTCCCCGCGCTCCTCGAGGCCGACGCGGCGCAGGTTCTCGCGCGCGGTGGCGCAGGCGCGCGCGTCCTCCTCCACAAACGTGCAGCGCTCGGCGCCGCGCGACAGCGCCTCGATGCCGAGCGCGCCGCTTCCCGCGTAGAGGTCGAGGGTCTCCGTCATCTCGACGTCGGCCGCCTCCAGCATCGCGAACAGCGACTCGCGCAGCCGCTCGGAGGTGGGGCGCGAGCTGCGGCCGGGCGGCGCCCGCAGCTCGCGCCCGCCCGCGCTCCCCGCGATCACGCGCACGCGGCGACCGCTGCCGCCGCGACCGCCGCTGGGCGGCGCCGGCTCACTCGTTCCCCGCGGGGCCCGGCGGGCCGGGCGGTGGCGTCGCGGTCGCGGTCGGCGTCGGCGTGGGCGTCGGCGTGGGCTCCGGCGTGGGCTCCGGCGTCGGCGCGGGGGTGGGCACGGGCGTCGACGTCGGCTCGGGGGTGGGCTCCGGCGTGGCGGGCTGCTGGGTGCTGCCGCCGGCCGAGCCCCCCGTCTCCGGCGTCGCCTCGGCGGTCGGCTCAGGGCTCGGGGGCGGGGGCGGGGGCGCTGCCTGCGCCGTCTCGGCCGCCGACACCCGCAGCGACACCTGCTGCCCCACGAAGACAACGCCGTCCGAGACGACGAGCGTCAGCTCGTAGACGCCGGGCTCGGCGGGCGCGCGCCAGGTCACGGCGCCCGAGCCATCGTCGCCCTCGACGGCGCCCGCCGAGACGCGCCAGCTCGGGTCGAGGTAGGGGCCGTACGGCAGCGTCAGCCGCGTGCTCCCCTCCTCCACGTAGGCCGCCAGCGGCTCCCAGAGGTCGGGGAGCGTCTCGTCGGCGGCGGCCGGCGTGAGCGCCACGCCCGCTAGACCGAAGCGCCCCGCGAGGTCGAGGCGGAACGCCAGCGAGTAACGGTTCTCTAGCCACACCGTGCGCTCGCCGCCGCGGCCCTCGAAGCGGAAGGCGACGGCGTTCGCGCGCGCGTCCCAGGCGAGCCCGGTACCGGTGCGCGAGCGGTCGAGCACCGCGGCGCGCACGGTGACGCCGTCGCCCGGCGCGATGCCCGCCTCCACCTGCGTCTCGATCGCGCTCGCCAGCGAGAGCGCCGCGCGCAGCGAGAGCGGCGCCAGCCCCTCGGCGGTGCGCTGCTGCGAGCGGCGGTCCACCACCAGCAGCACCCGCTCCAGCGGCGCGCCGTCCTGCCGCGCGGCCTCCAGCGCCACGGTGAGCTGGTCGTAGTAGGCGTCGCGGTCGGCGGGGGCGCGCAGCCACAGCCGCGCCGCCGCGGTGCCGAGCGCCCGCCAGTCGTAGGCGCCGCCGTCGGCGCCGGCCGGCGTCGGCACGCCGACGGCGAGCTCGCGCCCCGACTCGCCGAGCAGCGAGCCGAGGCGCTGCACGAAGCCGGTGAAGGCGTCGCGGCGGGCGGGGTCGACGGCGCCGTAGTCCAGGTGCACGCCCGCCGCCTCGACATCGGCGGCCGCGGCGGCGATCGCCTGCGCGTGACTCTCCACCAGCGCCGTGTCCGCGAGCACGCGGTCGACGGCGGCCGAGCGCGGCCCGGCGGGCGCGCTCACGCCGAGGTAGACGGCGTGGCCGCGCCCGCGCGCCGCCTCGCGCGCGGCGTCCAGCGCCTCGGGATCGAGCTCGACGGCGCCGGGGGCCTCGCCCTCCTGCGGCGTCGCCGGCATCGCCGCCAGCACGCTGACCACGGCGTCGGCGGGCGCGCTCGCGTCCGGCGCCTCCCCGGGGCCGACGAGCAGCGCCAGCTCGCGCGCCAGCGCCTCGCGCCGCAGCACGGCGATCGTCTCCGGGACCGTCTCCACCTCGCCCTGCGCCGAGTTGCCGCCGTCGACGAGGGTGGCGGAGGCGAGCCGCTCCCAGCTCCCGTCCCGCCAGCTGTAGAACGCGAGGTTGCGCGCGTCCTCGGTGGGCTCGGCGAGCTCCACCGTGAGCCGTGCCGAGCCCGCGAACGCCTCGGGGTTCGCAACCTCGATGTCGTAGAGGGCGGAGAGCGCGCTCAGCCCCTCGGGGAACTCGGGCAGCTCGTCGCGCGCGCGGATCGCGAAGGCCTCGGCGTCGCCGCCGCTCGTGCGGTCGAGGATCGAGATCGGCGGCAGCAGCAGCGCCGCGATCACGATGCCGAGCCCGACCACGATCGCGGCCACGCGCAGGAGCTGCCCGTCGCCGGCGCCGCCGTCGTCGGGCGGGCCACCGAGCCCGTAGGGGGGCTCGCCTCCGTCCCCGCCGTCCTCGTCGTCGCCGAACAGCACCGGCGCGAAGCGCGGCGGATCAGCGAAGTAGTCGCGGTCACGCTCATCCATCGGGCGTCTCCTCGAGCGGGGAGCAAGAGGCTGCGTGCACCTTCGGGGCGGCCCGGGAACGGCCGACCCGTTCGCGGCGGCCCCTCATGCGAGGGGCACCGTCACCACGATCTCACGGCCGTCGCGAACGATCAGCAACTCGGCGCTCCCGGCGGCGGGAAGCGGCTTCAGCAGGTTCACGAGCGGATGGCTGGAGTCTATCGCGCGGCCGTTCACCCCGACCACAATGTCCCCCGCCGCCAGCCCCACCGCCGCCGCCGGGCTGCCCGGCTCCACCGCCGTGAGCAGCGCGCCCGCGGCCACAGGCAGCGCCAGCTCCTGCGCGAGGCTGGCCGTGACCTCCACGTGGTGGCGGCCCGGCTGCTCGATGCCGGGGCGCGGCCGCGGGAAGGAGCCCGTGGCGATGATCGAATCGATGGCGGGCCCGAGCGAGTCCGTCGACTGCGCAAACGCGACGCCCTCCATCGCGCGGGCGGCCGGGTCGAGGCGCACCACCGTGGTCAGCAGCCCCACCACCTCGCCCGCCGCGGTGACGAGCGCGCCCCCGGAGTCGCCGTGGTTCACCGCGGCGTCCGTCTGCACGAGGTCCTCGAGCACCACGCCGATGCGCGGCCACGGGACGCCGAGGGCGGAGATGACGCCCGTCGTGACCTTGTTCTCGGCGCTGATCAGCCCGCCCGCGATCGCGGCCACCGGGTCGCCGGGGCGCAGCGCGCGCGCGGAGCCGAGCTCGGCGCGGCGCAGGCCGCCGGGCGCCACCTGCAGCACCGCCATGTCCGTGTACGGCGCGTCGGAGCCCACGACCAGCGCCTCGCGCCGCTCGCCTGTGGACAGCACGACGATCACGCGCTCGGCGTCCTGCACGATGTGGAAGTTGGTGAGCACGTGCCCCGCGTCCGTGACGACGATGCCCGAGCCGATGTTGTTGCTGCCGATCACGCGGCCCTGCGCGTCCACGCGGTCGGGCAGCTCGGCGACGACGGTGACGACGGCCGGGAGCACGCGCGCGATGGCGTCGGCGAGGGAGGCGGTGTGTGCGACGGCGGTGCCCGTCCCCGCGCCCGCGGGCGCCGCAGCGGCGACGGCGGCGGGCGCAGCCGCCTCGTCGTCGCCGGCGATGAGCAGGCTCGCGACGCCGCCGCCCACGCCGCCCGCGAGCAGCCCGATCACGAGCGCGATCGCGAGCAGCAGCGGCCAGCCGGCCGGGAGGCGCGCCGGCGGGCGGCCGCCCGGATGCCCACCCGGGTCGCCGTGCTGCGGGTCGTTCATCGCCTCGGTCGTGGAGGGCGTGATGGCGCTCCCGCGGCTCCGCCCGGCCGGATCCCCCGCCCGCGAGCCAGTGTATCACCGCGCCCCGCGGGGGCCTCGGGCGTCGCGCCGCCGCCCCCGCCTCGACGCTGGCCAATCGGCACCTTTACGGCCCGCGCCCGCGAGCGGTACGATCCGCGCTCGGCGGGCGTGAGGTGAGGACTGGCCGTTCGGCGAGTCCTTTTCTGTGCCGTCGCGCCGCGATTCCGACGGGCCGCCATCCCGACGGGCCAGTGGGGTGGGCGGCTCACGGGGCGTCCGCGGACATGGGAAAGCGGAGCGATGACCAACAACGCAGTGCTGCTGACGCCCGACGGGCTCGCCAAGCTCACGGCAGAGCTCGAGGAGCTGCGCACGAAGGGCCGCGCCGAGGTCGCGCTCGCGATCCACGAGGCGCAGGAGCTCGGGATGTCGCAGATCGACGGCCAGTACGAGGACGCCAAGAACCAGCAGGCGTTCGTCGAGGGCCGCATTCTCGAGATCGAGAAGCTGCTCGAGGTCGCCACCGTCATCGACGAGGAGGCCGCGCACCACTCGAAGGTGGTGCAGGTCGGCTCCAACGTCACGGTGAAGTCGGCCAAGGGGAAGAGCCAGAAGTACCACATCGTCGGCTCCACCGAGGCGGATCCCGCCGAGGGGCGGATCAGCCACGAGTCGCCGGTGGGCCGCGCGCTGATCGGCAGGAAGCGCGGCGAGAAGGTCACGGTGTCCACCCCCAGCGGCACGATCGAGCTGACGGTCACCTCGGTCTCTTAGCCTCGTCTGCCAGCTCTGGCTCGTAGCGCGGCCGCGGCTCCCCGCCCCGCTCCCCCTGGCCACGGCTGCGCGACGCTGGCTCCACAGCCGCTCGGCGCGCGGTCGAGCGTGCGTGGGCGCGCGCGTACGATGGGGGCGCGGCGCCCCGGGCCCCCCACGCCGCCACGACGGGAGCGCGTCATGCCCACCGAGGGCGAGCTCATCGCGCAGCGGCAGGGGAAGCGCGAGCGGCTGCTGGCGCTCGGCGGCGGCTACCCGGCGCGGACGCGGCGCACGCACGACTGCGCGGCGGCGGTCGCCGCGTTCGAGGCGACCGAGGCGCCCAGCGAGTCCGAGCAGCGCCTGGAAGGCGAGGGCGGCCCGCCCGAGCCGGCACCCGCACGCGAGCTGCGCGCCGTCGTCTGCGGTCGCGTCACAGGGCAGCGCGTGCTCGGCAAGGCCGCCTTCCTCGACGCGCGCGACGGCTCGGGGCGGCTGCAGCTCCATCTGCGCCGCGACGTGCTGCAGGAGGAGCAGTACGCGCTGCTGGAGCTGCTGGATCTCGGCGACTTCGTGGAGGCGGAGGGGACGCTCTTCCGCACGCGCACCGGCGAGGTCACGCTCGCCGTCGAGAGCTGGCGCATCCTCGTCAAGGCGCTGCGCCCGCTGCCGGAGAAGCGCGCCGGGCTCACCGACCCGGAGACGCGCTACCGGCAGCGCCACCTCGATCTCGTGGCCAACGAGCGCTCGCGGGAGGTGGCGCGGCTGGCGGCCGCCACCGTCACCGCCGTGCGCCGCTTCTTCGAGGGCCGCGCCTTCCTCGAGGTGGCCACGCCCGTGCTGCAGGAGCAGGCGGGCGGCGCCGCCGCCCGACCGTTCCGCACCCATCACAACGCGCTCGACCGCGATCTCTTCCTGCGCATCTCGCTGGAGCTGCACCTCAAGCGGCTGCTGGTCGGCGGCTTCGACCGCGTCTTCGAGATCGGCCGCGTCTTCCGCAACGAGGGCGTCTCGCACCGCCACAACCCCGAGTTCCTGCTCGTCGAGTCGTACGAGGCGTACGCCGACTACGAGGACGTCGCGCGCATGGTGGAGGAGCTGGTGCGCGGCGTGGCGCAGGAGGTGCGCGGCACGCAGCACTTGGCGCACGGCGACCACATCGTCGACCTAGAGTCGCCGTGGGCGCGCACCACCTACCGCGAGGCGCTGCGCGAGCACGCCGGCATCGACTACCGCGACCACCCCGATCGCGACTCGCTCGCACGCCTGGCCGCCGATCGCGGCGTGCCGGTGGAGGCCGGCGCCTCGTGGGCGACGGTGCTCGACGGGCTGATGCAGCGCCTCGTGGAGCCGAAGCTGGTGCAGCCCACCTTCGTCTTCGACTACCCAACCGCGCTCTCCCCGCTCGCCAAGGCGCGCGAGGACGACCCGGAGCTGGTCGAGCGCTTCGAACTCTTCATCCTCGGTTACGAGTTCGCGAACGCCTACTCCGAGCTGAACGACCCCGTGGAGCAGCGTGAGCGCATGACGCAGCAGGCGCGCAAGCGCGCCGCGGGCGACGAGGAGGCGGAGATCGCCGACGAGGCGTTCCTGGAGGCGCTGGAGGCGGGGATGCCGCCCGCCGGCGGGCTCGGCATGGGCCTCGAGCGGCTGATGATGCTGATGACCGGCGAGCACTCGATCCGCGAGGTCGTCCTGTTCCCGGCGCTCCGCGACCGCGACGCCCGAGCCTCGACCGCCCCCGAAGCTCCCGAGGGCGAGATCGCGAGCGATCGACCGTCGTCGCTCGACGTGCCATGACGGCGATCCGCGAGGACGTGCACATCCACGCGGAGGCGCCCGCGGTCTACCGCCGGCTCGCGGAGCTGGAGGCGCTGGCCGAGTGGCTGCCCGAGCGCTTCCGCGACGTGCGCGCCGAGGGGGAGCGCTGCGCCTTCACGCTCGCGCTGCCGCTGCGCGCCGAGGGCGCCCGGCTGCGCGTCGAGGGCGGCGCGGAGCCGTACACGCTGACGCTCGTCACCGACACCGGCCCTCTCGGGCGCGCTACCGCGCTGGGGGGCGAGAACGGCGCCGGGCCCACGCCGGCCATCGAGTCGCTGCGCTGGGAGCTCCAGCCCGAGGGGCGCGGCGAGGTGCACGTGACGCTGGCGGCGGGCTACCGCGTGCCCGGCGGCATCGCGGGGCCGCTGCTCGACCTGCTGCTGTTCCGCCCGCAGCGGCGGCAGGCGCTGCGCGACGCGCTGTGGCGCCTCAAGCACCTCGTCGAGGCGCGGCCGCTCCCGTGAGCGGGCGGGCGGTGCAGGCGGTCGTCTTCGACCTCGACGGCGTGCTCGTCGACTCGGAGCCGGTCCACCTCGAGCTCTCGCGCCGGATCGTCGCCCCCGCCGAGCTGCGCGAGGAGGACTACGCGCGCTTCATCGGTGGGGGCGGGATCGTGCGCTGGCTCTCGGAGACCTACGGCATCGCACCCGAGGAGCTGCGCCGCGACTTCGACGCCGCGTTCGACGCCTACATCGCGGAGCAGTCCATCGAGCCGGTCGATGGCGCGGGGGAGCTCATCGAGGCGATCGCGACGCGCGGCTTGGCGCTCGCCGTCGCGTCGCAGAGCGACGAGCACGGCGTGGTGCGGACGCTTCGCTCGGCGGGACTGGCGCAGCACTTTCCCATCGTCGCGTCGGCGCAGCACGTGGCCCGCGGCAAGCCGGCGCCCGACGTCTACCTGCGCGCCGCCGAGCTGCTGGGCGCCGACCCCGCCGCCTGCCTCCGTCGAGGACTCGGCCCACGGGGTGACGGCCGCGCTCGCCGCCGGGATGACGGTGGTGCAGTCGCGGCAGACGAGCCACCCGTTCCCGCCGCAGCCCGGCGTCGCCGCCGTCGTCGAGTCGCTCCGCGACTTCGACCTGCGCTGGCTCGACGGAGCCTGACTCGACGAGCGCCGGCTCGACCGGGGCTGGCTCGACCGGGTGCGGGCGCCGCGCTAGTCTCGCGCGCATGGAGCCGCACGCCGCGCCCGCGTCGATCGCGCGCCCTTCCGTGCGTCACTTCACCGCCTCGGGCTTCCTCTCGCACGACGGCCGCACCGCGCTGCACTGGCACCGCCTCGGCATGTGGCTCCCGCCCGGCGGGCACCTCGAGCCGAATGAGGATCCCGTGCAGGCGATGCTGCGCGAGGTGGCGGAGGAGACCGGCATCGCGGCACGCGTGATCCACACCGCCGCGCCGTACCCACACGGCGGCCGGCCCCACCTGCCGGCTCCCGCCTCGATCGGCATCTACGAGATACCGGGCGACACGCACGCGCCCGACGCACACGAGCACATCGACTTCGTCTACTTCGCGCGCCCCCTCGCGGCGAGCCCGGCCCCCCGCCTGCCCGAGGGCGACCCGCCGTGGGCGTGGGTGAGCGAGGCCGAGCTGCGCTCGGGCGCGCCGCTCGCCGCGGGGGGGCGCGGGGCACCGCTGACCGACGATGTGCGCGCGCTCGGGCTCGCCGCGATCGAGTGGGAGCGCTGCGACCGCGCGGGCGTGGCCACCCCCTCGACGCAGCGGGCGATCTCGAGCGGCGGAGTGGCGTAGTGCTGCCGCCGCAGACGATCCGCGAGCAGAGCGACCGGCTGCGCGCCGACTACCGTGCTCGCGGCACCGAGGCGCCGCTGGACCGCGTGCTGGCGCTGGACGAGGAGCGGCGCACGCTGCTCGGCGCGGTCGAGGCGATGCGCGCCGAGCGCAATCGCGCCGGCAAGGCGATCGGCGCGGCGCGGGAGGCGGGCGAGCGCGCGCGACTGATCGAGGAGCAGCGCACGGGCGCCGCTGAGCTCGACGCGCAGGAGGCAAGGCTGCGCGACGTCGAGGCGGAGCTGGAGCGGCTCGCCCTCGAGCTGCCCAACCTCCTCGACGAGCGGGTGCACGAGGGCGGCGGCGACGACGCGCTCGTCGTGCGCGAGGCCGACGGCGGCGGCGCGCCCGAGACGGCGCTCGCCACGCCCGTCGCGCGCCGCGACGCCCCCGACCCGCCGGCTGCGAGCGACGCCGCACCGGCGACGCCGCCACACTGGGAGATCGGCGAGGCGCTCGGGATCCTGGACTTCGAGCGCGGCGTGAAGCTCTCGGGCCCGCACTTCTACGTGCTCTACGGCGACGGCGCGCGCCTGCAGCGGGCGCTCATCACGTGGATGCTCGATCTGCACCGCTCGCGCGGCTACCGAGAGGTCTACACGCCGTTCGTCGTGCGCGGGGAGATGCTCGTCGGCACGGGGCAGCTGCCGAAGTTCGCCGAGACGATGTACCACGACGCGGAGGAGGACCTCTGGCTCGTGCCGACCGCCGAGGTGCCCGTCACCAACCTCTACCGCGACGAGATCCTCGCGGCCGACGCGCTGCCGCTGCAGCACTGCGCCTACTCGCCGTGCTTCCGCCGCGAGCGGATGAGCGCGGGCCGCGAGGTGCGCGGGCTGAAGCGCGGGCACCAGTTCGACAAGGTCGAGCTGGTGCGCTTCGTGGAGCCGGAGCGCTCGTGGGAGGCGCTAGAGCAGCTCCTCGACGACGCGATCGCCGTGGTGCGAGCACTGGGGCTGCGCTACCGCGTGCTGCGGCTCGCCGCCGGGGACGTGAGCTTCGCCGGGGCGCTGACGTACGACGTCGAGGTCTGGGCGCCCGGCTCGCGCGAGTGGCTGGAGGTCTCCTCCGCCACGAACTTCCTCGACTTTCAGGCGCGGCGCGCGTCGATCCGCTACCGCGACGCCGAGGGGCAGGTGCGGCACGTGCACACCATCAACGGCTCCGGCCTCGGCATGCCGCGCACCCTCGCGGCGCTGCTGGAGCAGGGCTGGCGGCCAGACGGCAGCGTCGAGCTCCCGGAGGTGCTGCATCCCTACCTCGACGGGCTCTCGCGGCTGCCGCCCGCCTGACCGCCCGCGCTCGCTTCGCGGGGATCTTGACGCGACCGCACGTTTGTTCTACGCTCTCGCTCGCTGTTCGGAACATCGGGCCACGGCCGCAACGTGGCTCGGCGAGCGAGGGTGGCCCGGATGCTGTTCGCGCTGGTGGTGGGGGCGCTGGTCGGCGGGGCGGCCGTGCTGCTCTGGCAGCAGTGGGCGCACGAGGCGCTGGTGCCCGCCGCTGAGCGCCGGGGCGGCCGCGGCGCCGAGCGCATCGGCGGGCGCGCGAGCGAGCGCCTGCGTCGGCGCGCGCTCGTGGCGGCGGTGCGCCCGTTCGGCGACGCGAACTGGCGGCCCGCGCGGCCGCCTCGAGGCACGCAGCGCGCCCGCGGTCGCGCCGCCTGAGGGCACCGCAGCGCCGCCGAGCAGCAGCAGCGCCGAGCCGCCTCCCCGCCGCGTAACATCGCCGCGTGGCGCTGAAGCGACCCGTCCACGCGATGCCGGTGCACGTGCGGCGCGCGCTTATCGAGCGCGGGCTGCTCGACGCCTACCGCGGGCGACCGCCCTACCAGCGCAACGACTACATCAGCTGGATCACGCGCGCCAAGCGCGAGGAGACGCGCGAGCGCCGGCTCGCGCAGATGCTCGACGAGCTAGCCGCGGGTGATCGCTACATGAAGATGCGCTGGCACCCTATCCAGCGCGGCTAGTTGTAGTTCCCACGTAGGTTGTTGAGAGGATGAGGGGCCTCGCCCGCTGCTGTGTGTGACAGCACGGCAGTAGCGAGGAGAGGACACTCTCATGGCCCATCGTAACGCGCGGCTGACACCGCTGACCCGACTCGAGCTCGTGCGGGAAGTGGACGCCGGCTGGCCCCAGGCTGAGGTCGCTCGCCACTTCCGCGTCTCCCGCCACACCGTTGCCAAGTGGCTGGGGCGCTTCCGGGCGGAGGGAGCGGCAGGGCTCGAGGACCGCAGCTCCGCCCCGCGCGCGCATCCCCGGCGCACGCCGCCCGAGCTGGAGCGACGCATCTGCGCCGTGCGACGCACGCAGGGATTCGGGCCGCATCGCATCCAGTGGGCGCTCGGGGTCGCCCGCTCCACGGTCTACGCCGTGCTGCGGCGCCGCGGCCTCAACCGGCTCGACCGCCTGCACCGCGTCACCCGGGAGCCGGTCCGCTACGAGCACGACGCCCCCGGCGACCTGCTGCATCTCGACGTGAAGAAGCTCGGGCGCGTCCCCGAGGGCGGCGGCAAGCGAATGGCGCCTGGCTTCGCCGAGACGCGCTCCGGGCCGCATTCGCGGCGTTCGCTGGGGCTGGAGTACCTACACGTCGCCGTCGACGACCACAGCCGTTACGCCTACGTCTCCGTCCTGCCCGACGAGCGTGGCGCGAGCTGCGCCGCCTTCCTCGAGCAGGCGCTCGCGGCCTTCCGCCGGCGTGGCGTGCGCGTGCGCCGGGTCCTGACCGACAACGCGAAGGCCTACACCGTCGCCCGCAGCTTCCACGGCGCCGCCGCTGCCGCAGACGTGCGGCTGTCGCACACGCGGCCCTACCGCCCGCAGACGAACGGCAAAGCCGAGCGTTTCATCCAGATCCTGCAGAACGAGTGGGCCTACGCCCGCCCCTACCGCTCCAACGCCGAGCGGCTGCGCCAGCTCCCACGCTGGCTCTACCGCTACAATCACCGCCGACCGCACGGCGGCGTCGGCGGGGCCGTCCCCGCCTCCCGCCTGTGAACAACCTTCCTGGGTAGTACAGCTAGTCGAGGGCCCGGCCAGCCGAGAGCCCGCCGGCCTCGTGCGTACCCGTCGGCCGCGCGGCGAGCGCGCACGAGGCCGTCACGAGCCGTCACGAGCCGTCACGAGCCGTCACGAGCCGTCACGAGCCGTCACGAGCCGTCACGAGCCGTCACGAGCCGTCACGAGCCGTCACGAGCCGTCACGAGCGCGGCTACACTGCGCTCGTGACGCAGCCCGCCGCCCCCGGCCCCCCGCTGCTCGTGAAGATGCAGCTCGACGCGCTCGATGAGCTCGCGCGCATCGCCGACGCGATGCCCGAGGAGGCACGCGACGGGCTCGTGACCGGCCTCAACGCCGCGGGCTGGACGCTCGCGCACGTCGCCGACCAGCAGGACCAGTACTGGAACGTCGCGGGCCGGGGCCTCGATCCCGACCCGTGGCTCTCCGAGCAGCGCGTCACCTACGGCTCGGAGCCCAGCCGCCCGCCGTTCGCCGAGGCGCGCGCCGCGCTCGCGCGCGTCGACGAGCGCTGCCGCCCCTACCTCGAGGCGGTGCGATGCCCGGATTTCGACCAAGTGCTGCGTCGCTCGCGGGCGCGCCCGGCCGAGCAGACGCTGGGCGATCTGCTGGCGCGCAGCGTGGCGCACATCTTCGCGCACGCCGGCGAGCTCGCGACGATCGCCTCGCTGTCGGGCGCGCCGGACCTCGGCCTGCCGGGCGCGCTCCCCCGCTCCAACCCCCGCCGCGAGCCGGCGTGAGCGCCGCCGCCGGCGGCACGGCGCCCGACGTGGTCACAGGGACCGTCTACCGCCCGCCGGACGCGCCCCATCCGCGCGTGCTCGTGATGCGGCGCTGGCCGCGGGGCATCCGCAAGGACGCCGTCGACCACTGGATGCGCGAGCTCGCGCCCTCCGACCCGCTGCTCGCGGAGTTCCTCGCGGACGAGCTTCCGTGGGAGGGCTTCGCCGAGCGCTACGAGGCGGAGTTCGCCAGGCGGCCCGAGGCGCTGGCGGAGGTCGTCGCGCTCGCGCGCGAGGGCGGCGTGACTCTGCTCTGCGGCTCGCACCCCGAGGAGCGTTGCCATCGCACGCTGCTGGCGGCGCACGTTCGGAGCGAGTTCGCAGGAGCGCGGCCACGCCGGAAGGGCGGCGCCCGCAGCGCACGGCCCTCGAGCGGCTCCTAGGCCCTCGGCGAGCCTAGAACTCCTCGACGAGCACGCCGCGCGGCTGGCGGCGCCACGTGCGGAAGCGGACGCTGCCGATGCCGGCCGCGCGCGCATAGTCCTGCGCCCGCGCCAGCTGCCCGGCGGGCACGTAGACGAAGAGCGGCGCGTCCGTCGTCTCCAGCGGCGCCCACACGAGCTCCGCTTGCTCGCGCGTCACGGTCTCCCTGGACTCGACCTGCACCACCATCGCGGGATGGTTGCCGGGGTACTCGACGACGAGGATGTCGGGGTAGAGCGCCCCCACCCCGCGCCCCGCGATCGTCAGGCCGAGCGCCGGCTCGGGCAGGTTGACGTGCGTGCGGTACGTCGGCGCGTCCTCGCTGGGGTAGGGGAAGCGCTCCGCCGCGATCTCCTGCACCAGCCGCACGAGCTCGTAGCGGCGCGACTCCTCCGCGCGACGCCACGCCACCGGCGCCTCCCGCCACGACGACAGGCGCCGCTCGTGGCTCGCCGAGAAGCGCGCAAGCTGCGTTGCCTCGTTCAGGAGGATGCCGAGCGCGAAGATCACGGCGAGCGGCAGCGCGAGTATCACGGTCGCGCCGACCTCGACGTCAGCGATCGTCAGCCACGTCGGGCCGGGGAAGACCCACATCGCGTAGAACAGCGCCGCGAAGGCGACGAGCGCAACGAGCGCGCGCGGCGAGGGCAGCGCACTCGCGGCGGCGGCTCGCCCGGCCGGCGGCGCGACCTGCGCGGCGCCGGCAGCGACCGGCGCGGCGGGCTCCTCGGCGGGGGGCGGCGCGGCAGCGGCGGGCGCGGCGGGCGCGGCGGCCTCGCCACTCTCGGCAGCGGCCTCGCCGCCGGCTGCGGGCATCTCGGCAGCCGGAGCCGCGGCAGGCGCCTCGGCTGTCGGGGCCGGGGCGGCGGCAGGGACGGGAGCGCCGCCCTCGGCGGGCACCTTCGCGCGGGCCGCGGCCGGGTCGTCGAACCAGAGCGAGTTGATCTCCGTGAAGAAGGCCTGATCGGCCGGGACGTCGTCCTCGGGGAAGATCGCGGTGACCGGGCACGCCGGCTGGCAGGCGCCGCAGTCGATGCACTCGATGGGGCTGATGTAGAGCATGCGGTCGGCGCCCTCGTCGAAGTGGATGCAGTCGACGGGGCAGACCTCGACGCACGACTGGTCCATCGTGTCGATGCAGGGCTGCGTGATCACGAACGTCACGGCGGGAGCCTCCGTCCGAGCGGCGACAACGCGCGGCATCGAGGCCAGCGCGCCGGGCCGGGCGGATCGTAGCGGCGCGTCGCGGGAGCGTCCATCCGGGCCGCGCCCGGCCGCCGTGCGGCGCTGCCGGGCGGCCCCGCGCCGGGCGACGGTCCCGCGCCGGGCGGGACGAACGGCTCTCCGCGACCCCCGGCGAACCGCGATACCACGGGTGGCGACGGCGAGCGGTGTCCGATCGGCCGCATGGGCACTCGAGGCACCGGGCAGCGGAGGCGACCGAGGATGGCGGGCGTCGCGCAGTACCGCGTCATGCTGTCGACGACCACGAGATCGTGCGCCGCGGCCTCAAGACGGTGCTCGAGGAGCGGCCGGAGATCGCCGTGGTCGGCGAGGCGGCCACCGTCCGCGAGAGCGTAACGCTCGCCGAGCAGCTGCGACCCGACGTGATCGTGATGGGACCTCCGGCTCCCCGACGGCTCCGGCGTGGAGGCGTGCCGCGAGACGCTGCAGGTGACCGACCTCTCGAACGGCGGCCGGCTCGTGCTGGCGGTGTGCACGCCGCGCCCGCCGGACGGCAACGGCGACAGCCGCGTGGCGTTGCGGGCGCCGCAGGAGCTCGGCGTGGGCGGCTTCACCGCGCTGCCGCAGCGCGCGCGCGAGCGCTACACCGTGCGCGACGTGATCGCGCGCGACCTGCACGACGACATTATCCAGGCCGTCTACGCCGCGGGCCTGGGGCTGCGCGCCGCCCGCTCCGCCGAGTCGGTGAGCAAGGACGACGCGCTCGATCGCGCGGGCCGCGAGCTCAACGCGGTGATCGCCGAGCTGCGCTCCTACATCCACCACCTCACGGCCGACCCGGGCGACGTGGCCTCGGGCTCGCTGCTGCGCACGCGGCTGACGACGCTGCTGGCGCAGGGCGCGGGGCCCACGCACTGGCAGAGCCGCATCGAGCTGGGCGACGCGCCGCTGCCGCCCGCCTTCGAGCGGCAGATCTACCTCGTCTCGCGCGAGCTGATCTCCAACGTCGAGCGCCACGCCGAGGCGGGCGAGGCAAGCCTCTCGCTGCTCGTCGAGGACGGCGAGCTGCGGCTCGACGTGGTGGACGACGGTCGCGGCTTCGACCGCGGCTCGGTGCGCGAGGACGCCGTGGGGCTGCGCAGCCTGGAGCAGCGAGTCGACGACGTCGGCGGCTCGGCGCTGGTCGAGTCGGTGCCGGGGCGCGGCACGCGCGTCGCCGTGCGCGCGCCGCTCCCGCCGCCGGTTGCCGACCGCGAGCCGGTCGCTGAGTCCTAGCCGCGACACCCACATGCCGCGCCCCACTCGCCGAGGACAGCCGGCGCCCCCTCTCGGCGCGCTCCGTCAGCGTGACCGCTCGGGGCGAGCCGTCAGCTCGGCGCGGGCCCATCGAGGGCGGCGAGCTCCGACGCATGCAGCTCCGCGGCGCGCGCCACCACGGCGTCGCGCGGGACGCGCTCCGCCTCGCCCCCCGCGCGGCGCTGCAGCTCGACCGCGCCCTCCTTGCGGTTGCGGGAGGAGACGGTCATGCGTAGAGGCAGACCCATCAGGTCGGCGTCGGCGAACTTCACGCCGGGCGACTCGTCGCGGTCGTCGTAGAGCACGGTGAGGCCGGCGGCGCGCAGCTCCTCGAAGAGCGCGTCGGCCTCCGCGCCGACCTCGGCGTCGCGCGAGGCGCCAAGCGCCACCAGGTGCACGTCGTACGGCGCGAGCGAGGCGGGCCAGGCGATGCCGTCGGCGTCGTGGTGCGCCTCCACCGCCGAGGCGACGATGCGATCGATGCCGATGCCGTAGCAGCCCATCGTCGGCACGCGCTGCGCGCCCTGCTCGTCCAGCACCTTCGACTCGAACGCCTCGGTGTAGAGGCGCCCCAGGCGAAAGACGTGCCCGAGCTCGATCGCGCGCTCGGCGCGCAGCGTGCGCCCGCCGTCCCCGCCGGCAGCGGTGGAGCAGCGCGCGCAGCGGTGGCCGGGCTCGGCGAGCGCGATGTCGGCGACGACCGTGGCCTCCCAGTCGCGGCCGTGGTTCACGTTGCGCAGGTGGAAGCCCTCGCGATTGGCGCCCGCGACGAGGTTCGGCGAGTCCGGTATCGAGAGGTCGGCGACCACGCGCAGGCCGGCCTTCCCTCCGTCGGGGCCGGCGAGGCCCACCGGCGAAGCATAGCCCGTGACGAGGCCCGCGCCCCGCGCCTCGAGGTCGGTCATGGCGCGCAGCTGCGGCGGCCCGCCGCCTTCGGCGAGCGCGTTCGCGAGCTTCACCTCGTTCACCTGCAGGTCGCCGCGCAGCACGGCGAAGACGGGCGCGCTGCGCTCGTCCGGCCAGGTCGCGGTGTAGAAGACGGCCTTCGCCGTCTTCGCGGCCGGCACGTCGAGCAGCTCCGTGAGCGCGTCGATGGTGGTCGTGCCGGGGGTCGCCACCTCCTCCATGGGGAGCGGCTCCTCGGCGGGCACGGCGGGGCGCAGAAACTCGGCCTTCTCGGCGTTCGCCGCGTAGCCGCACTCGCACAGCAGCACGGTGTCCTCGCCGGCCTCGGTGAGGAAGAGGAACTCCTGCGAGCCCTTGCCGCCGATCGCGCCCGAGTCCGCCTCCGCGGCGATCGTGGGCACGCCCGCGCGCGCGAAGATGCGGCGATACGCCTCGAACATCGCGTCGTAGGAGGCGTCGAGCCCCGCGTCGTCCAGGTCGAAGCTGTAGGCGTCCTTCATCGTGAACTCGCGGACGCGCACCAGCCCGCCGCGCGGCCGCGCCTCGTCACGGAACTTCGTCTGGATCTGGTAGAGCGTCACCGGAAGGTCGCGGTAGGAGCGCGCGTGGTCGGTGAAGAGGCGGGTGATCGCCTCCTCGTGGGTGGGCGCGAGCACGAGCTTCCGCTCGCGGCGGTCGTTGACCACGAACAGCGTGTCGCCGAACGCGCGATCGCGGCCGCTGCGCTCCCACAGCTCCAGCGGGTGGATCGCCGGCAGCAGCACCTCCTGCGCGCCCGTGCGGTCCATCTCCTCGCGCACGATCTGCTCGACGCGGCGCTTGGTCCGCCAGCCCAGCGGCATGTAGGAGTAGATGCCCGATGCGAGCTGATCGACGAAGCCGCCGCGCAGCAGCAGCCGATGCGAGGCGAGCTCCGCGTCGGCCGGCGCCTCGCGTAGCGTGTGCCCGAAGAGGCGCGTCATGCGCATGCCGTCCGCCATGCTCGCGAGTGTATCGTGGGCCGGGCGCAGCATCCGCCGCGCGGGGGGGGACGGGGCAGCGATGGCGGAGACGCGCTCGGCGAGCGGCGAGGGCGACGACGCGGCGCGCGGCATCGAGGCGCAGCAGCGCCCGAAGCTGGAGCGCCCCCGCGACGAGCTGGGTCGCCCGCTCCCCGCGGGCTCGGCGAACCGGCTGGTGCTACCGGATTTCGACGCGCTCTCGCTCGAGCAGAACCACGCGCTCGCCATCGAGCTGTTCGAGGGCGGCAACTATTTCGGCGCGCACGAGGCGTGGGAGACGTGCTGGCAGCAGGCGCGCGGCGCGGACGACGAGGAGTTCTTCAAGGGGCTCTCGCAGCTGGGTGCGGGCTACACGCACTACCGGCGCGGCAACGCGCACGGCGCGCAGACGCTGCTGAGCCGCGCGCTCTCCCGCATCGGCCTGCGCGGCTCGCCGCACCGCGGCATCGACGTGGACGCGCTGGCCTCGGCGGTGGCGCCGCACGCAGCCGCCTTCGCGCGCGCCGAGCAGAGCGGCGCGCCCCCGCCCGAGATCGCGCCGCCGCCGATCACGCGGGCGGGGTAGCCCCGCGGCGTCACGCTCGTCCCGCGCTCCTAGCCCGCAGCGGCGGGCGCGCCCGGCGGCGCCACCACCCCCGCCTCGACGAGCAGCGCGAGGCCGCGCGCGAGCTCGTCGTCGGGCTCGTGCTGATTCACCTCGAGCGTGCGCACGGCCGAGGCGGGGAGGCGCTCGGCGAGCCAGCCGAAGTCCACGTCGCCGTTGCCCGGCGCGCGGTGGTCCAGCAGCCCGCGCACGTCCGAGAGATGGCTCTCGACCACGCGCTCGCCCAGCAGATCGAACCAGGCGCCGCGGTCGGTGAGGCCGAGGCGGTGCTGCACCTCGGCGTGGCCCACGTCGTGCACGTAGCCGACGAGCTCGGGCGGGTGCGCGCCCAGCAGCTCGGCCGCCTCGGCGGGCAGCGGGATCTCGTGGTAGTGCAGCCGGCACTCGAGGCCGAGCGTCACGCCGCGCTCCCCGGCCGCCCGCGCCAGCTCCGCCAGCGAGCGGCGCGCCCGATCGAGCGCGCGGGGCGCGCGCAGCGCCCGCTCGCGCACCGCCTCGTCGGCGGCGGCCTCCCACTCCTCGCCCGCGGTCGCGCCCCGCTCGACGAGCCGCCGCAGCGCGCGCTCGGCGCGGAGCTGCCCGCCCGCGACGGCGCCGAGGTGCACGACGACGATACGCGCGCCGGCCTGCGCCGCGAGCTCGATCGAGCGCTTCGTGTAGCGGACGGCGAGCGCGCGCTCCGCCGGCTCCTCCGCCGCGAGATCGAGCAAGCGGTTCCAGCCCGCGCTCGGGTGGCGCTCCAGCGGCGCCGGGGCGTGGACCGCGACCACGGGCAGCAGCCGCTGCGCGAGGATCGCTCCGACCTGCGCGGCGTCCATCGAGTGGTTGATCTCGACGCCCGAGAAGCCCAGCTCGGCCGCGCGCTCGAGGAAGGCGCCGAGGTCGTGCTGGAAGCGCGGCTGCACCGCCCACATCGTGGAGAGCGCGGCGGCCGGCGGCGCGGCGCGCGGGGCGGGGGTCGGCGCGGCGGCGCTCGATGTCACACGTGGGCCGCGGCGGCGGTCAGCGCGCGGGCGCGGCGGCGCGGCGCTCCGCGATCACGGCGTCCAGCAGCTCGTGGGTGCGCCCCAGGATCGCGTCGTACGGGTAGTGGCCGACCAGCTCCGCGCCGCGCTTCAGGTTGACGCCCGTGGGGCCGCACCAGAGGCCGATGTCGGCGTCGTCCGTCTCGCCGGGGCCATTGACGCGGCAGCCCATCACCGCGATCGTCACGCGCTCCTCGCTGGCGTAGGCGCTCATCTCCTTCACCTGCCGCGCGAGGTCGACGAAGGCCTCGTTCTCCACGCGCGAGCAGGAGGGGCAGGAGATGATGTTGAGCCCGCTGTCGAGAAAGGTGGGCACGGAGCGGAAGCGCCCCGCGGCGACGTCGGCGAGGATCTCGCGGCCCGCGCGCACCTCCTCGCCCTTCTCTTCGAACGGCACGGTGAGCGAGACACGGACCGTGTCGCCGATGCCCGCAGCCAGCAGCTGCTCGAAGGCGGCGCGGGTCTTGATCACGCCCTCGGGCGGCATCCCCGCCTCCGTCACGCCGAGGTGCAACGGCACCTCCGGGCGCTCGGCGGCGAAGCGGCGGTTCGCCTCCACGACCTTGCGCCAGTCCGAGTCCTTCAGCGAGACGACGTAGCGCGTGAAGCCGAGCTCGTCGAGGAGCGCGGTGTGCTGCAGCGCGCTCTCCACCATCGCGCCCACGTCGTCCGCGCCGAAGCGCTCGGTGAGCGCGGGGTCGACCGAGCCGCAGTTCACGCCCACGCGCAGCGCCACGTCATGGCGCTCGGCGGTCTCGACGAGGAACGCGACCTTCTCGCGCACGGGTTTGTCGCGCTCGTGGTGGTGGAGGTGGCCGGGGTTGTAGCGCACCTTGTCGACCAGCGGCGCGACCAGCGTCGCGAGGCGGTAGTTCTCCTGCAGGTCGACGGAGAGCGTCGCCGAGGTGCGCTCCCGCACCTGCGCGAGCGCCTCGACGTCTCGCTTCGAGTCGACGGCGATGCGCACGAGGTCGACGCCCGCGGCCTGCAGCAGCTCGACCTGCCGCACCGTGGCGTCCACGTCCTGTGTGCGCGTCGCCGCCATCGACTGCACGGCGATGGCCGCGACGCCGCCGATGGTGATCGGCCCGACCCGCACCGCCCGCGTGGGGTTGCGCTCCGCGCTCACGCCCGCCGCCCTCCGTGCTCGTCGCTCCTCGACGCCCGCCGATCCTCGCACGGGGCGCCAGCCGCCGGCTAGCTGTAGTTCCCACGTAGGTTGTTGACAGGATGAGGGGCCTCGCCCGCTGCTGTGTGTGACAGCACGGCAGTAGCGAGGAGAGGACACCCTCATGGCCCATCGTAACGCGCGGCTGACGCCGCTGACCCGACTCGAGCTCGTGCGGGAAGTGGACGCCGGCTGGCCCCAGGCTGAGGTCGCTCGCCACTTCCGCGTCTCCCGCCACACCGTTGCCAAGTGGCTGGGGCGCTTCCGGGCGGAGGGAGCGGCAGGGCTCGAGGACCGCAGCTCCGCCCCGCGCGCGCATCCCCGGCGCACGCCGCCCGAGCTGGAGCGACGCATCTGCGCCGTGCGACGCACGCAGGGATTCGGGCCGCATCGCATCCAGTGGGCGCTCGGGGTCGCCCGCTCCACGGTCTACGCCGTGCTGCGGCGCCGCGGCCTCAACCGGCTCGACCGCCTGCACCGCGTCACCCGGGAGCCGGTCCGCTACGAGCACGACGCCCCCGGCGACCTGCTGCATCTCGACGTGAAGAAGCTCGGGCGCGTCCCCGAGGGCGGCGGCAAGCGAATGGCGCCTGGCTTCGCCGAGACGCGCTCCGGGCCGCATTCGCGGCGTTCGCTGGGGCTGGAGTACCTACACGTCGCCGTCGACGACCACAGCCGTTACGCCTACGTCTCCGTCCTGCCCGACGAGCGTGGCGCGAGCTGCGCCGCCTTCCTCGAGCAGGCGCTCGCGGCCTTCCGCCGGCGTGGCGTGCGCGTGCGCCGGGTCCTGACCGACAACGCGAAGGCCTACACCGTCGCCCGCAGCTTCCACGGCGCCGCCGCTGCCGCAGACGTGCGGCTGTCGCACACACGGCCCTACCGCCCGCAGACGAACGGCAAAGCCGAGCGTTTCATCCAGATCCTGCAGAACGAGTGGGCCTACGCCCGCCCCTACCGCTCCAACGCCGAGCGGCTGCGCCAGCTCCCACGCTGGCTCTACCGCTACAATCACCGCCGACCGCACGGCGGCGTCGGCGGGGCCGTCCCCGCCTCCCGCCTGTGAACAACCTTCCTGGGTAGTACACCTAGCGGAAGGCGTCCGCTCGTGAGCGGTGGCTATCTAGCGGAAGAGCGACTCGCCGTTGGCGATGCGCGCGATGTCGGCGAATGTGATGACCACGGCGAGGCCGATGAAGACCACGAAGCCCGCGAGGTGGACGAGCGCCTCGCGCTCGGGCGTCACGCGCTTGCCGCGGCGCGCGACCTCGATGAACAGGAAGAAGATGCGGCCGCCGTCGAGCATCGGCAGCGGCAGCAGGTTGAGCACGCCGAGGTTGATCGAGAGCACGGCCGCCAGCGACAGCAGCGGCGAGACGCCACCCTCGCGCGCGACCTCACCGGTGGTCTGCGCGATGCCGACGGGCCCGGCGACGGCGGGCCCGCCCGAGCCCTTCACCCAGCCGATCACCTCGTTGCGGAACAGGATCATCGAGTCGATCGTGGCCTGCAGGCCCTCGCCGGCCGCCTCCCACGGCGGCAGCGCGACGGTGTCGGTAAACGGGTACTGCGCCGCGATGCCGATGCCGGTGGGCCCCTGCCCCTCGGGCGGCGCCCAGCGCGGCTCCACGGGCACCGTCACGAACTCGCCGGCGCGGCGCACGCGGAAGTCGACCTCGCGGCCCTGGTTGAGGCGCACCAGGCGCCCCGTCTCCGCTACGTTCTTCGTGTCGCGGCCGCCGATCTCGTAGATGATGTCGCCCGCCTCCAGCCCCGCGATCTCCGCGGGCGCGCCGGGCACCACCTCCGTGATCACGGCGCGCGCGGCGGACTCCTCGTGCGGGAGCATGAAGGCGAGGCCGAAGAGCAGGATCGGCAGCAGCAGGTTCACGACCGCGCCCGAGGCGAGGACGATGAAGCGCTTCCACGCGGGCGCGGCGGCCAGCGAGCGCGGGTCGGTCGGGTCCTCCTCGCCCATGAGCCGCACGAAGCCGCCCAGCGGGAGCCAGTTGATCGAGTACTCGACCTCGCCCCGGCGTACCGCGCCGATGCGCGGCGGGAAGCCCACGCCGAACTCGAGCACGCGGATGCCGAAGAGCTTCGCGGTCGCGAAGTGCGCGGCCTCGTGCGCCAGCACGAGCCCCGTGATGACGAGGATGAAGAGCCCCGCCGAGACGACGGCGCTGCCCGCGCGGCTCGCGACCGCGATCGCGACGATGACCGCGATCAGCAGCCCGATCCGACCGGGGCCCACGCGCCGACCGCCCACGGCGGGCGGCGTCTGCACGGTCGACTCCTCTGGCGGGGGCGTCACGTCGTGACCCTCGCTCATCGACGCAACCTCCCGCGAGCGCGCCGCGCCCGCGCCGTGCTGGTTGCGGGCGCGCTCGCCCGTCGCTCGCGTGCCTGTCGCTCGTTCGCGCCTCGCTCGATCGATCGTCGGGTCATGCGACGCCCGCCGCAACCGCCTCGTCGACGAAGCGGCGCCCCTGCGCCTCGGCCGCGAGCAGCGCGTCGAGGTCCGCCTCGGCCACCGGCTCGTGCGCGTCGAGCGCGCGCGCGAGCAGCCGCGGGATCTCCGTGAAGCCGCAGCGCCCCGCGAGGAAGTGCGCGACCGCGGCCTCGTCGGCGCCGGAGAGCGCGGCCGCCGAGCCGTCCTCGCGGCGCCCCGCCTCCAGCGCGAGCCCCAGCGCGGGGAAGCGCTCGTGGTCGATGGGCTCGAAGCGCAGCGCGCCGCGCGCCGCGAGGTCGAGCGCGGGCGTGTGCCGCGCGGGCAGCCGCTCCGGGTAGGTCAGCGCGCACTGGATCGGCAGCCGCATGTCCGGCTCGCCGAGCTGCGCCTTCACCGAGCCGTCCACGAACTGCACGAGCGAGTGCACCACGCTCTCGCGGTGCTGCACGATGTCGATGCGCTCGAGCGGCACGTCGAAGAGCCAGCGCGCCTCGATCGCCTCCAGCCCCTTGTTGAAGAGCGTGGCGCTGTCCACCGTCACCTTGCGCCCCATCGTCCAGGTGGGGTGGTCGAGCGCCTGCTGCGGCGTGACCCGCCCGAGCGCCGCGGCGTCCATGTCGCGGAAAGCGCCGCCCGAGGCGGTGAGCGTCAGCCGCTCGACGGCGTCCGGGCGCTCGCCCCACAGGCACTGCCAGATCGCCGAGTGCTCGGAGTCGACGGGGCGCAGCTCGGCGCCGGCGGCGGCGCCCGCGTCGAGCGCGCGCTGCACCTCGGCGCCCGCCACGACGAGCACCTCCTTGTTCGCGATCGCCACCTTCTTGCCGGCGCGCAGCGCGGCGAGCGTCGGGGCGAGGCCGGCGAGCCCCGAGGTGGCGACGAGCACCACCTCCACGTCGTCGCGGGTGGCCAGCTCGTGCAGCGGGGCGAGCGTCGGCGCGCCGTGGTCGAGCGACGGCGCCCAGCCGGGGGGCGGGGCGTCCGCCCAGACGGCGGCGGGGCGGTGCTCGACGACCTGCCGCGCCAGCTCCTCGACGTCGCCGCCGCAGGCGAGCGCGCGCACGGCGAAGCGCCCGGGGAGCGCCCGCACCACGTCGAGGGACTGCCGCCCGATCGAGCCCGTCGAGCCGAGAATCGCGAGGCCGGTCACGTTCCCCATGCCACGATCCAGTATAGGGTCGGGCCCGCCGCGAGCAGCGAGTCCATGCGGTCCAGCAGCCCCCCGTGCCCCGGCAGCAGCCGCGAGAAGTCCTTGGCGCCGAGCCGTCGCTTGATGGCGGAGGCGAGCAGGTCGCCGGCCTGCGCCGCCAGCGGCAGCGCAAGCGCCGCCACGAGCAGCGCCGCGCCCGTGATCGCCCCGTCGCCGCTCCTGAGGTCGAGCGCCCAGGCGGCGCCGGCCGTCGCGGCCGCGCCTGCGACGAAGCCGCCCGCCGCGCCCTCCCACGTCTTGCGCGGCGAGAGCCGCGGCGCGAGGCGGTGGCGCCCCAGCGCGCGCCCGACGGCGTAGGCGCCGGTGTCGGTGGCGAAGACCCCGGCGACCAGCGCCAGCAGCCAGCGCTGCCCCTCCGGCTCGCCGCGCAGCAGGGCGAGGTGCGCGGCCGGCACCGCGACGTAGAGCACGCCGGCCGCCCACCACGCCCACGCGGGGCGCCGCTCGCGCGGGGCGGAGAGCGCCGCCGCCAGAGCGAGCGCGACGAGCGGGAGTGCGACCGCGCTCGCGACGGCGTCGGCGGAGCGCAGCCCGCCCGCCAGCGCGGCGACGGCCACGCCGGCGCGCAGCGCCGAGCCGCGACCCACGCCGGCGGCCCGCACCACCTCGAGGCCGGCGATCGCCGCGAGCACGAGCAGCGCCGCGAGGAAGGGCTCCTCGGGGAGCGCGAGCAGCAGCGCGAGGAAGGGCAGGCCGGCTGCCGCGACCGCGAGCCGGCGGCCGAGCGCGCCGCGACCCGGCGAGGCGAGGCCGGCGGGCTGCGGTGCCGCGGTGCCGCGCTCCACGGGGCCTCGATCCTCGGGGGTGAGGCGGCTAGCCGCCGGCGGAGCTGGACAGCTCCTCGGGGGCGCCGTCCTCCGGCACCAGCCCGAAGCGACGCGCGCGACGACCGTACTCGACGAGCGCCGAGTCCACCGCGACGGCGTCGAAGTCCGGCCACAGCGTGGGCGTGAAGTAGTACTCGGAGTAGGCCGCCTGCCAGACGAGGAAGTTGGAGATGCGGCGCTCGCCGCCCGTGCGGATCAGCAGATCGGGCTCGGGGAGGTGGGCCGTGGCGAGGCGCTCCGCGATCGCCTCCTCCGTGACGTCCTCGGCGCGCACGCCCTCGGCGACCAGCCGCCGCACCGCGTCCACGATGTCGGCGCGGCCGCCGTAGTTGAACGCGACGTTGAGCAGCAGCCCGCCGTTGTCGGCTGTACGCTCCACCGCGCGCCGCACCTTGCCGCGCAGCGAGCGCGGCAGCCGCTCGATCTCGCCGATGTGCGAGAGCCGCACGTCGGCCTCGTCCAGCTCGGCGAGCTGCGTGTCGAGGAAGTCGCCGGCCAGCCGCAGGATCGCCTCGACCTCGGCGCGCGGCCGCCCCCAGTTCTCCGTCGAGAAGGCGAAGAGCGTGAGCACCGGGACGCCATGCGCGGAGAGCCGCTCGGCCACCGTGCGGATCGCCAGCGTGCCCGCGCGGTGCCCCTCCTGCCGCGAGAGGCCGCGCGCCTTCGCCCAGCGCCCGTTGCCGTCCATGATGACGGCGACGTGGCGCGGCACGCCCGCGAGCCGCGGGAGCGGCGGCGCCTCGGCCGGGTGCCGGGCCGGTTCCACTACCACGAGCGTCCTCCGCTTCCGCCCCTCGCCACCACCGACGCCGCCACCGCGAGGCCGATCCGCGCGCCGCCGCGAGCGCCCGCGCTAGACCTCCAGGAGCTCGCGCTCCTTCGCCTTCGCCCGCCCCTCGAGCGTCTCGACGTGCTCGTGCGTGGTGCGCTCCATCTGCTCGAGCTCGCGATGCTCCTCGTCCTCGGAGAGATCGCTGTCGCGCAGCTGCTTGCGCAGCTCGTCGATGGCGTGGCGCCGCACGTTGCGCACGGCGATGCGCGCCTCCTCCAGCCGCCCGCCTAGCTGCTTCGCGAGCTCGCTCCGCCGCTCCTCGGTGAGCGGAGGGATGGGCAGGCGGATCATCGTGCCGTCGGAGGCGGGGTTGATCCCCAGGTCGCTCTGCTGGATCGCCTTGACGATCGAGTCGACGGCACCGCGGTCCCACGGCTGCACGGTGATGAGCTGCGCGTCCGGGGCGGCCAGCGTCGCCAGCTGGTTCAGCGGCATCGACTGCCCGTAGTGCGTGACGGAGAGATGCTCCACCAGCGAGGTGTGCGCGCGCCCGGTGCGGATAGTCGCGATCACGTGATCGAACGCATCGACTGCCTTGTCCATGCGCTCGGACGCGTCGGCGAGTACGGCCTCCGACATCGCCCCCTCCTCCCCACGCGCCACCAGCCGCCGAGGCGGCCGCGCACGCGCGCCGAGGCGTTCCACGATAGCGCAGCCCTCGCTGGGGCGGGAGCGGGGAAACCCGGACGGCGGCCCGGCCCGGGGCGGCTCGGGCGGCGACCGCCGGGCATGCCGCGAGCAGCGGCGCTAGCCGCCGAGCTCGAAGCGGGCGAAGTGCGCCACCCGAATGTTCTCGCCGGTCTGGGCGATCGCCTCCTGCACCAGCTCGCCGATCGTGTGGGAGCCGTCCTTGATGAAGGGCTGGGCGAGCAGCGCGTGCTGCGCGCGATCGCCCGCGGCGTCCTCCGGCACGTCCGCCTCCGTCAGCGCCAGCGGGTTCATCGCGGCCACCTGCATCGCGATGTCGCGCGCGAGCTGGCGGAAGGTGTCGGTGCGGGCGACGAAGTCCGTCTCGCAGTTGACCTCGACGAGCGCGCCGATGCGACCGTCGCCGTGGATGTACGCCTCGACCAGGCCCTGCCCCGTGCTGCGCTCCGAGCGCTTCGCGGCCAAGGCTACGCCGCGCTCGCGCAGCAGCCGGCGCGCGCCCTCGAAGTCGCCGTCCGCCTCCTCCAGCGCGCGCTTGCTGTCCATGACGCCCGCGCCCGTCTCGGCGCGCAGCCGCTTCACGTCGTCCGCGGTGACCACCTGCGTACTCCTCGTGCTATCGATCTCGTGCTGTCTGTCTCGTGCCGGCGATCTCGTGCCATCTGCCTCGGCGCGGGTGCCGATCGAGGGTCGGCGGCTAGCCCTGCGCGGGCGTCGCGGGGGCGGCCCCGGGCTCAGCCGCTGCCGCTGCGGCCGCCTCGGCCGCTGCGGCGGCCTCGGCGCTGGCGGCGGCCACCTGGGCGCGCCGCTGCGCGGCGAGCTCCTCCTCCACCTCGCTGTAGGCGCGGCCCTCCAGCACGGAGTCCGCGACCTGGCCGGTGATCAGCTGGATCGCGCGGATCGCGTCGTCGTTGGACGGCACGGGGAAGTTCACGATGTCCGGGTCGGCGTTGGTGTCGCACATCGCCACCACGGGGATGCGAACGCGGTTCGCCTCCTTGACCGCGATGTCCTCCATCGTCGGGTCCACGACGAAGACGAGGCCGGGCGGCCGCGTGAGCCGGCGCAGCCCACCGAAGGAGCGCTCCATGCGGCTGCGCTCCTTGTCCAGCCGCAGCCGCTCCTTCTTGGGGAGCGCGGCGTCGGAGCCGGTCTCCGCGCGCTCGTCGTGCTCCTTGAGCCGCTCGATGCGGCGCGCGATCGTCTGCCAGTTGGTGAGCGTGCCGCCCAGCCAGCGCGTGTTCACGAAGGGCATGCCGCAGCGCTCGGCCTCGCGGCTCACGATCTCGCGCGCCTGCTTCTTCGTGCCGACGAAGAGCACCGCGTCGCCCGCGGAGACCGTCTCGCGCACCTGCGTCAGCGCCTCGTCGAGGCGGCGCACGGTCTGCGCGAGGTCGAGGATGTGGATGCCGTTGCGCTCGGTGAAGATGAACGGGCGCATGCGCGGGTTCCAGCGGCGCGTCTGGTGGCCGAAGTGGACGCCCGCCTCCAGCAGCTCGCGCATCGTCGTCGCCACGTGTCCCCCTGCGTCCCGCCGCCGCCAACATCCGCCGCGCATCGGCACGCGACGCCGGCGGCGGCGCTCGTCATTCCTCGACCCGGCGTCCCGCGCTCGGTGTCGGCGCGCGAGCACGAGGGCTACGCGCCAGCGGGGTCACGGGCGCGCCTCGGCGCTCCCGCGTTCGTCGGCAATCAGTATACGGGGCCGCCTCCGGCAGCGGCCAGCGCGGGAGGGGGCGCGACCGACGCCGACGTGACGCCCCTGCTCGTTGTCTCGCGCGGGAGCCGCCCGTACACTTTACGGCTACCACGAACGAGGGGCGTCGAGCGACGCGAGCCCGCGGACGCGTCCGCGGCGGCGGCCCACGCGACGGACGCAGCTCACGGCAGGAGGTTCGCGTGCCCCGGTATGACTTCCGCTGCGAGGCGGGACACCGCTTCGAGCTGGAGCTACCCTTCGGCTCCAACATGGAGCAGCCCTGCGCGCGCTGCGACAAGACCGCGCGCCGCGGCTTCCACTCGCCGCTCTTCCGCTACCGGGGGATGGGCTTCTACACCACCGACACGCGCAAGAACCACCGCAAGCCCGAGAAGGACCCCGAGACCTCGGGGCGCACGAAGGAGCCTCCCCCCGGCGGCCTGCCGCAGCAGGACCAGACGAAGCACGGCGACGCCGACGCGCCCACGGCCGGCATCGTCCGCGGCTCGCGGCCGCGCAGCGGCCGCTCCTCCAACGGGAGCGGCGGGGACGCCGACGGGTCGAAGAGCTCCAAGAGCGCAGACAGCTCCAAGAGCGCCGCGCCCCGCAGGAGCCGCCTGCGAGGCACGCGCGACGCGCGCCCTCCGGGGCGGGGCTCCGCCCGCTGAGCGCTCGCGTCCCGCGGCCGCCTCGACCTCCCGGCCGCACGATCTCCCGGCGGCGCTAGTGCGCGCGGTGGTTCAGCGCGTCCGCGCAGCCCGCGTCACGGTCGCGGGCGAGGAGGTCGGCGCGATCGGCGAGGGCCTGCTCGCCTACGTCGGCGTCGCGGCCGACGACGCAGGCGCCGACGCCGGGTGGATCGCGCGCAAGCTGGCGGAGCTGCGGCTCTTCGCCGGGCGGGACGGGCGCTTCGACCGCTCGCTCGCCGATCGCGTGGAAGCGGGGGCGGGCGGCGGCGCTCGTCGTCTCGCAGTTCACGCTGCTCGCCGAGATCCGCACGGGCCGCCGCCCCGCGTTCACGCAGGCGGCGGCGCCCGAGCGCGCGGAGCCGCTGCTGGAGGCGGTGGCGAGCGAGCTGCGCTCGCGCGGCGTCGAGGTGGCGACCGGCCGCTTCGGTGCGCAGATGCTCGTCGCCAGCGAGAACGACGGCCCTGTCACGCTCTGGCTCGACTCGACGATCGCCGTGCGCCGGCCGCTGCTCGGCGGCGACGAGGCGCCGGGCGACGAGGAGGCGCCCGCCCGCTAGCTGTACTACCCAGGAAGGTTGTTCACAGGCGGGAGGCGGGGACGGCCCCGCCGACGCCGCCGTGCGGTCGGCGGTGATTGTAGCGGTAGAGCCAGCGTGGGAGCTGGCGCAGCCGCTCGGCGTTGGAGCGGTAGGGGCGGGCGTAGGCCCACTCGTTCTGCAGGATCTGGATGAAACGCTCGGCTTTGCCGTTCGTCTGCGGGCGGTAGGGCCGCGTGTGCGACAGCCGCACGTCTGCGGCAGCGGCGGCGCCGTGGAAGCTGCGGGCGACGGTGTAGGCCTTCGCGTTGTCGGTCAGGACCCGGCGCACGCGCACGCCACGCCGGCGGAAGGCCGCGAGCGCCTGCTCGAGGAAGGCGGCGCAGCTCGCGCCACGCTCGTCGGGCAGGACGGAGACGTAGGCGTAACGGCTGTGGTCGTCGACGGCGACGTGTAGGTACTCCAGCCCCAGCGAACGCCGCGAATGCGGCCCGGAGCGCGTCTCGGCGAAGCCAGGCGCCATTCGCTTGCCGCCGCCCTCGGGGACGCGCCCGAGCTTCTTCACGTCGAGATGCAGCAGGTCGCCGGGGGCGTCGTGCTCGTAGCGGACCGGCTCCCGGGTGACGCGGTGCAGGCGGTCGAGCCGGTTGAGGCCGCGGCGCCGCAGCACGGCGTAGACCGTGGAGCGGGCGACCCCGAGCGCCCACTGGATGCGATGCGGCCCGAATCCCTGCGTGCGTCGCACGGCGCAGATGCGTCGCTCCAGCTCGGGCGGCGTGCGCCGGGGATGCGCGCGCGGGGCGGAGCTGCGGTCCTCGAGCCCTGCCGCTCCCTCCGCCCGGAAGCGCCCCAGCCACTTGGCAACGGTGTGGCGGGAGACGCGGAAGTGGCGAGCGACCTCAGCCTGGGGCCAGCCGGCGTCCACTTCCCGCACAAGCTCGAGTCGGGTCAGCGGCGTCAGCCGCGCGTTACGATGGGCCATGAGGGTGTCCTCTCCTCGCTACTGCCGTGCTGTCACACACAGCAGCGGGCGAGGCCCCTCATCCTGTCAACAACCTACGTGGGAACTACACCTAGCCCGCCGGCACGCCGTCCGCGAATGCGAGCGTCTCGCCGGCGGCCACCGCGTCCTGCACGCGGTCCGCGGTGTAGTGCTGGTCGGCGTCGCGCGAGCTGTCGAGGATCGCGCCCGGCAGCAGCCCCGCGGCCGCCTCGCGCGCGAACTCGGCATGCAGCGCGCGCACCCGCTCCGGCACCGCGGCGCTGCGGCCGGCGTCCCGCGCCAGCGCCACCTCCAGCGAGGGCAGCAGCGTGACCACGTGCACCGGCGCCCCCACCCCGGCGAGCGCCTCGCGGTACGCGTCGAGGTCGGCGGAGAGCACGGTGTCGTCCAGCAGGCAGGCGTAGCGCAGCGCCGCGCACTCGCGGGCGATGGCGCTGGCGTTGCGGGTCGCGAGCAGCCGCTGCTCGTGCGCCTGCTCGTCGTCGGCCCAGGGGTGGCGGTAGCCAGCGCGCACCCAGCGGCGCAGCACGTCGACCTCCACGTGCAGCATGCGGTCGAAACGCTCGCAGAGCGCGGCGGCGACGGCGGTCTTGCCCGCGCCCGGCGGCCCCGTGATCAGCACGACCTGGTGCACGCGGCCCGCCCTCCCGGCCGCTACGACGCCTCGACATCGAGCGCCACGTCGAGCGCCGGCACCGAATGCATCAGCGCGCCTGACGAGATCAGCTGCACGCCAGTCGCCGCCACCTCGCGCACCGTCTCCAGCGTGATGCCGCCCGACGCCTCGAACAGCACGCGGTCGCGCTCCGCGCTCTCCACCACCTGCCGCATCGCCTCCGGGCTCATGTTGTCGAGCAGGATCACGTCGGCGTCGGCCGCGAGCGCGACGAGGGCGCCCGCCGCGTCCGACACCTCGACCTCCACGCGCAGGGTGTGGGGCGCGCGCATCCGCGCCTCCTGCACCAGCTCCGCGACGCCGACGCCGCGCGCGGCCGCCGCGGCCACGTGGTTGTCCTTGATCAGCACGCCGTCCTCCAGCGTGTTGCGGTGGTTGCGCGCGCCGCCGACGCGCACGGCGTAGCGCTCCAGATCGCGCAGCCCCGGCGTGGTCTTGCGTGTGTCGACGATCTGCGCCGGGCCGCCCTCGGCCGCGCGCTCCACGAGGCGGCGCGTCAGCGTCGCGATGCCCGAGAGCCGCTGCACGAAGTTGAGCGCGACGCGCTCCGCCGAGAGCAGCGGCCCGAGCGGCCCCGAGACCTCGGCGATCGCCTCGCCCGCCTCCACGGAGGAGCCGTCCGGCGCCAGCAGCACGAAGACCAGCTCCTCGGCGAGCTGCGCGAAGGCCTCGCGCGCTGCCTCCAGCCCGCAGACCACGCCGGGCTCCCGCACGCGCAGCACGGCGTTGCCATGCTGCTCCGCCGGGACGACGGCGCGCGTCGTGACGTCGTGCCAGGCGCGGTCCTCGACGAGGGCGCGCGCCACCGCCTCGCGCAGGGCCACGGGGTCGCAGGGCTGGGCCGCAGCGTTCACGCCGCCTCCATCGCCGTCACCCTACCGCAGCCCCGGCGAGGCGGGGGCCGGCGCGATGAGGGGCGTGGCCGTTGCCCCGGGCGCGGCGCGGAGGACGAGGTGATGCGCGAGCTTCGGCAGTGTCACAAGCGAGCGGTGGGCGGCGCTACGCCAGCGCGAGCATGCGCTCGAGCGCGACGCGCGCGTGCGCCTTCTGCTCGGCCGGCACCTCGATGCGGTTCACCACGCGGCCCTCGGCCAGCTCCTCCATCACCCACGCGAGGTAGGCGGGGTGCACGCGATACATCGTGCTGCACGGGCAGACCACGGGGTCGAGGCAGAAGACGGTCTTCCCCGGGTTCTCCTTCGCCAGCCGCGAGACGAGGTTGATCTCCGTGCCCACGCCGATGGCGGCGCCCTCGGGCGCGTCCGCGACGTAGCGCGCTATGTAGGCGGTGGAGCCGACGGCGTCGGCGGCCTGCACCACCTCGGCGCGGCACTCCGGGTGCACGACGATACGCACCTCGGGGTGCTGCTCGCGCGCGCGCTCCACCTGCGTCAGCGAGAAGCGCTGGTGCACGGAGCAGTGGCCCTGCCAGAGGACCACGCGCGAGCGCTCCAGCTGCTCCGCGGCGAGCCCGCCGCGGCTGCCCGGCGGCAACCGCCAGTTCCACAGCGCCATCTCCGCGTCGGGGATGCCCATCGCGTGCGCGGTGTTGCGGCCGAGGTGCTGGTCGGGGAAGAAGAAGACGCGGCGCCCGCGCTCGAAGGCCCATTCGAGCACCTTCGCGGCGTTGGAGGAGGTGCAGACCACGCCGCCGTGCTCGCCGCAGAACGCCTTCAGCGACGCGGCCGAGTTCATGTAGGTGACGGGGATGATCTCGTCGGTGCCGCCGAACTGCTCGCCCAGCTCGCGCCACGCCGTGAGCACGTCGGGCTGCGCTGCCATGTCCGCCATGGAGCAGCCGGCCTCGAGGTTGGGCAGCACCACCTGCTGATGCGGCGCCGAGAGGATGTCGGCGGCCTCGGCCATGAAGTGCACGCCGCAGAAGACGATGTACTCCGACTCCGGGTGCGACGCCGCGTACCGCGAGAGGTCGAAGGAGTCGCCGCGACGGTCGGCGAACTGGATCACGTCCTCGCGCTGGTAGTGATGGCCGAGCACGATCGCGCGCCCGGCGAGGGCGGCCCGCGCGGCGCGCACCCGCTCGACGAGCTCCGATCCGCCGAGCCCGCGGTAGCGCTCCGGGATGTCGAGCTGCCAGCTCCCGAGGGCGCCCTCCTCGGCCAGCGGGATCGTCTCGATGCCGACGTCGGACTCGCACTGGAGCTGCGCCAGCAGCGGCACGGTCGGGCGCGTGGTGCTCGTGGTCATCGCATCGCCTCGTCTTGTCGCGCCTCGCTGCTCGCGGGGCCGGGCCGCGGTATCCGCGATCGGCATATCGCCGACGCCGTTCCCACACTTCGTGTATCGGCTACACAAACCACTTTGCGTAGATGGTACGCCGAGCGACTTCCGCCGGTCAATGCGGGTATGCGCACCCGCACGCGGGCAGGTCGGGCGATGGATGATGGCGCCGAAGGGGGAGACCATGATCGAGATCGAGCGGATCGGCCTCGACCGCCTCGCCGACTACAACGGTGTCCCGATGCTCACGCCGATCGACTCGCGGCTCGCCGTGCACGGCATCGACGGCGGCCTCGGAGGCTTCCGGCTCGTCAAGGGCCGATCGAGCGGCCGTGGATCAAGGACCAGGGGCTGCTGACGGACTGGATTCAGCGCTGGGACACCTCAGGCTGGGCGTTCCTCCTCGCTTCGGTCGGCGGGACCACGGTCGGCGGCGCGACGGTCGCGACGCGAACGGCCGAGGTCTGCATGCTGGACAGACGCGACGACCTGGCGGTGCTCTGGGATCTCCGCGTCCACCCCGACCACCAGCGCAGCGGCGTGGGGAGCGCGCTCCTCGACCGCGCCGTCGAGTGGAGCCGCGCCGAGGGCATGACGCAGCTCAAGATCGAGACGCAGGACACGAACGTCGCCGCCTGCCGCTTCTACGCGGCGCGCGGCGCGCGGCGCCGAGCTGCGGGGCATCGTCCACCACGCATACGCCAGCGAGGCCGAGCGATCGCGAGCGAGGTGCAGCTCCACTGGTGGATCGACCTCTGCACGTAGCGCCAGCGGGGCCGGGTGCCAGGCCCGGCCCCACGCCACGGGGCCCACCCAACCTCCGCCCCCTACAAGAATCTGCCCCCTACAAAAACACGGGCTCGCGGGCGGTGAAGCGGTAGAGGCGGGCGGGGCGGTGTGCGCCGGTGCGGCGGAGCTCGCCCGTCAGCTCGATGAGGCCCGTGCCCAGCATGCGCTTGCGGAAATTGCGGCGATCGAGGGGGCGGCCGGCGATCGCCTCGTAGGTGCGCTGCAGCTCGGGGAGCGTGAAGTGCTCGGGGAGCAGCCCGTAAGCGGCGTTCGTGTACTCCAGCTTGGCGCGGATGCGATCGACGGCCTGCTCGATCACCTCCTCGTTGCGGAAGGCGAGCGGCGGGAGCGCGTCCACCTCGTGCCATGCGGGGCGCCACGTTTGCTCCTCGCGCAGCCGCACGGTCCCGCCGTCGACGAGCGCGACGTAGCAGACCGCGACGGCGGCGGGGTGCGCGGCGTCGAGGCCGGAGACGGTGAAGAGCTGCTCCAGGTAGAGGTCGGTGGCGCCGGTCTCGTCCACGAGCTTGCGCTGCGCGGCCTCCTGTAGCGCCTCGGCGCCGTCCCAGCGGCCGCCGGGGAGCGCCCAGCGCCCGCGCTCGGGCGGCCCGGAGCGGCGCACGAGCAGCACGCGCAGCCGCCCCTCGAAGACCTCGAAGATGACGACGATGGTGGCGACGAGCGGCCGAGCGCCCGAGCGGCCTTCCGAGCGGCCGCCGGCGCGGCTCGCTGAGCCGCCGGAGCTGCCGACGCGCGCGGGACCGGTCACGGCGTGGCCCTAGAGCACCGCGAGCGTGAGGTCGTCCGCGCGGCGGCCCTGGAGCGACCACGCGCTGACCTCGTCCACGTCGACCTCGACGAGGCGGCCGACGAGCCCGCTGCCGTCGAAGTGCACGAGCTGGCCGCCGCGAGCGCGACCGCTGGCGCGGCCGTCCTGCTCGCGCTCCACCAGCACCTCGACGCGGCCGCCAAGCAGCGGGCGGTTGTGCGCCTGCGCCGACTCGGCGTGCAGCCGCTCGACGGCCTGCAACCGCTCGCGCTTCAGCTCGGCGGGGATGTCGTCCTGCATGCGGCGAGCGGCGAAGGTGCCGGGCCGCGGCGAGTAGGCGGCGACGTGGATCACGTTGAAGCGCACCCGCTCCAGCAGCTCGAGGGTGGCGCGGAACTCGGCCTCCGTCTCGCCGGGGCAGCCCACGATCACGTCGGTGGCGAGCGTAGCGTGCGGCATGCGCTCGCGGATGCGCGCGACGCGCTCCTCGAACTGCGCGACGGTGTAGCCGCGCCGCATCCGCTCCAGCATCGAGTCCGCGCCCGACTGCACCGGGATGTTGAAGTGCTCGCAGACGCGCGGCGAGTCCGCGACGGCGTCGACGATGCGATCGGTCATGTCGCGCGGGTAGGAGGTGAGGAAGCGGATGCGCTCGATGCCGTCCACGCGCTCGATGCCCTGGAAGAGCGTCGCGAGGTCGGGGCGGCCATCCGGGCGCAGGTCGAGGGGCGCGCTGCGGGGCTCGTCGGGGTCGCCGTCGAGGCCGCTCGTGACGGCGGGCTCCAGGTCGTGGCCGTACGCCTCGACGGTCTGACCGACGAGCGTCACCTCGCGGACGCCGTGCTCGGCGAGGTGACGCACCTCGGCGAGCACCTCGGCGACGGGGCGCGAGCGCTCCCGGCCGCGGCGCAGCGGAACGATGCAGTAGGTGCACATCTTGTCGCAGCCGTGCACCACGGGAACGAAGGCCGTGGGGCCCTCCGGCACGCCGTAGGTCTCGGGCCAGAACTCGCCCTCCGAGACATCGCGCAGCGTCAGCACGTCGAGCGTCCCGGCCTCGCGCGCGGCCTCGAGGATCGGCTGGAACTGCTGCGGCTGCGCCCACGCGTCGACGTAGGGGAAGCGCCGCGCGAGCTCCGTGTCGCGCGGGCCGACCATGCAGCCCATGACCGCCAGCGTGAAGCGCTCGCCCTGCCGCTTGCGCTTCGCGTGGACGCCGAGCCGGGAGGCGGCGCGGTCCTCGGCGTGCTGCCGGACGGCGCAGGTGTTGATGACGACGAGGTCGGCCTCGAGGTCGGAGCCCGCCGCCTCGAAGCCCAGCCGGTCGAGTCCCGCCGCGAGCTTCAGCGAGTCCGCCTGGTTCATCTGGCAGCCGAGCGTCCAGATGTGGTAGCTGGGCACGCGCAGTCCTCCGGGGGCGACCGGGACGCTCGCAAGCGCCGGCCGGCGGGATGGCGGAGGGGGTGGGAGTCGAACCCACGACCCCGAAACCGGGGTAAGCGCTTAGCAGGCGCCCGCACTAGGCCACTATGCGACCCCTCCGGTCGCCCGCGCGATCGTAGCAGGCCCGCTCGTCGCGGCAACTGCGGCCCACGCTCGCGAGCCCCTACTCGAGATGGCGCATCGGGCTAGGCGAGCCCGGCGTCGCGGAGCACCTGCTGCATCGTCGCGCCGATCTCGGCGGGGGACTCGACGACGGCGGCGCCGGCCTCGCGCAGCGCCTGCTGCTTGGCGGAGGCGGTGCCGGCGCGGCCCGCGATGATCGCGCCGGCGTGGCCCATGCGGCGGCCAGGAGGCGCGGTGGCGCCCGCGATGAAGGCGACGACGGGCTTCGACATGCCGCGCACGTAGTCGGCGGCCTCCTGCTCGGCGGTGCCGCCGATCTCGCCGATCAGCACCACCGCCGCCGTCTCCGCGTCGGCCTCGAAGAGCTCGAGCGCCTCGCGCTGGGTGGTGCCGATGATCGGGTCGCCGCCGACGCCCACCGAGCTCGACTGGCCGATGCCGAGGCGCGTGAGCTGGTCGACCGTCTCGTAGACCAGCGTGCCGGAGCGCGAGATCACGCCGACGTTGCCGGGGAGGTAGACGTCGGGCGGCATGATGCCGGCGCGCGCCCGCTCCCCTGGCGACATCACGCCCGGGCAGTTGGGCCCGATCAGCCGCGTCGCCGAGCCCTGCAGGTAGCGCCGCACGCGCACCATGTCGAGCGTGGGGATGCCCTCGGTGATGCAGATCGCGACGGGCACGCCGGCGTCGGCGGCCTCGGCGATGGCGTCGGCCGCGAAGGGCGCCGGCACGAAGATCAGCGAGACGTTGGCGCCGAACTCGTCGGCGGCCTCGCGCACGGTGTTGCGGATCGGCACGCCCGCGAGCTCCTGCCCGCCGCGGCCCGGCGTGACGCCCGCGACCACCTGCGTGCCGAAGGCGCGACTGACCTCCGCCTCGCGCTGGCCGGCGGCGCCCATCCCCTGGATGACGACGCGGCTCCCCCCATCGAGCAGTACCGCCACCAGCGCCCCCTTCCCGCGTCCCTCGGCGGCGGCTAGCCCGCGGCCTGCGCGGCCGCCTCGACGACCATGCGCGCGCCCTCGGCGAAGCCGTCGGCTCGGATCACGTCGAGCCCCGCCTCGTCGAGGATGCGCTGGCCTTCGGAGAGGTTCGTGCCGGCGAGCCGCACGACCGTCGGCTGCGGGATCAGCCCCTCCCGCCGGGCGCGCACGATGCCCTCGGCGATCACGTCGGTGCGCGCGAGGCCGCCGAAGATGTTGACGAGCACCGCGCGCACGTCCGGGTCCGAGCCGATCAGCCGCAGTGCGGCGACCACGGCCTCGGGGTCGTTCGCGGTGCCGATGTCGAGGAAGTTCGCGGGCTCCCCGCCCGCGAACTGGATCGCGTCCATCGTCGCCATCGCCAGGCCTGCGCCGTTGACGAGGCAGCCGATCGAGCCGTCGAGCTTCACGTAGTTCTGGATGCCCGCGTCCTGCGCCTCGACCTCGAGGCGGTCCTCCTGCGCGCGGTCGCGCTGCTCGAAGAGCGCCTTCTGGCGGAAGTCGGTGTTGTCGTCGATGGAGAGCTTGGCGTCGGCGGCCAGCAGGCGACCCTCCGCCGTCACGACCAGCGGGTTGATCTCGGCGAGCGTGCCGTCGGCGTCGAGGAAGGCGCGCGCGAGCGCCTCCATCAGCGCCACCGCGGGCCGCAGCAGCTCGCCGTCGAGGCCGGTGGCGAACGCGAGCTGTCGCGCCTGGTGGGGCATGAAGCCGAGCGTGGGGTCGATCGGCGCGCGGTGGATCTGCTCGGGGTGCTCCTCGGCGATCTGCTCGATGTCCATCCCGCCGGCCGAGGAGCAGATCACGACGGGCGCGCCGACCGCGTTGTCGATCACGACGCCGAGGTAGATCTCGCGGGCGATGTCGATCTGCTCCTCGACGAGCACGGAGTCGACGGGGAGGCCGGCGGGGCCGGTCTGGGGCGTGACGAGGCGCATGCCGAGGATGGCGGCGGCCGCGGCGCTCGCGTCCTCGGGGGTGGCGGCGAGCTTCACGCCGCCACCCTTGCCGCGCCCGCCGGTGTGCGCCTGCGCCTTCACGACCACCGCGCCACCGAGCTCGCGCGCGGCCGCGGCGGCGTCCTCCGGCGTGCGCACGACGCGGCCGGCCGGCACGGGCACGCCGTGGCCGGCGAGCAGCGCCTTCGCCTGGTACTCGTGGAGCTTCATGCGTGGCCGAGCTTCATGAGGGGGCTCCGCTCGTCGGCGCTCGCCGCTCGTCGCGGCCGCCCGCCGCCACTCCCGACCGCGAGCGCGAGCCGGCGCATCGTAGCCGCGGCCCGACCGAGGCTCAAGGAGCGGCGAAGCGCGGGCCAGGAGCGAGCGGAGGCGCGGGCGGGGCCCGGCCTCGAACGCCCGCCTATACTGCGCCGCGCGACGCGCCCACATCGGCGCTGAGCGGAGGGGGAGCGCGATGGCGACGAGCTACCGGGTGGGCGTAATCGGCACGTCGTGGGCGGCGAAGAGCCCGCTGCCGACCTTCCAGAGCTACGAGGGCGTCGAGCTGGACGCCGTCTGCAGCGGCCGCCTCGAGCGCGCGCAGGCGACGGCCGAGCAGTTCGGCGCGCCCGTCGCCCTCGACGACTACCGCGAGCTCGTCGCGATGCCCGAGGTCGACATCGTCTACGTCGGGAGCCCCGTGGCGCTGCACCACCCGATGGCCGTCGCCGCCGCCGAGGCGGGGAAGCACCTGCTGCTGGAGAAGCCGCTGGCGCTGAACGCGGAGCGCGGGCGCGAGATGCTGGAGGCGGCGCAGAGCGCAGGCGTCCAGCACATCGTCGCGTTCACGATGCGCCACTTCGCCACGCACGTCCTGGTGCGCCGGCTGATCGACGAGGGCGTGATCGGCGCGCAGCGCCACCTGGCGATCACGCAGTTCGGCGGCAGCGCCGTCGGCTCGCCGCCGCGCGGCTTCAGCTGGTGGTCGGACCGCGCGCAGGGCGGGGGCCTGCTGGGGGCGATGGGGAGCCACTACATCGACCTCGCGCGCTACTGGCTCGGCGACTTCGCCGAGGTGTCGGGGCAGCTCCGCACCTGGCAGCGCGAGGCGCCCGACGACGCCGGGCAGATGCACGAGGTGACCTCCGACGACGGCTTCGCGTTGGCCGGCTCCATGCGCTCGGGCGCCGCGGTGACGGTGCACATGAGCTACGCCGTGCGGCCGGGGCCGGCGCGCCGCATCGAGCTCTACGGCGATCAGGGCACGGTGGTGATCGAGGGCGACGAGCTGGCGCCCGGCGGCGCGCAGGTGCTGGTGGCCCGCCCCGGCGAGAGCGCGCTCTCCGAGGTGGAGGTGCCACCGCTGGAGCTGGGCGACGCCGCCCGCGCGAGCGCCGTGCCGCGCTTCGGCCTGATGATCGAGAAGCTGCTTCACGCGATCGAGACCGGTGAGCGGCAGTCGCCCGACATCGAGGACGCGCTGCGCACGCAGGAGGTGCTGGACGCCGTGCGCCGCTCCTCCGACGAGGGCAGCAGCGTGCGCCTCCCGAACCCAACTCTCGGATGAGGTAGGCTCTGCACATGAGCTTGGAGAAGCGAGCTCTTCTTGAGCAGACGACCTTTGGCGAGCGAGTCGCTGAGGATGAACGCGATGCGCTCAGCGACTACTTCGTCGAGACTGACCAATGGCGCCGCCTGTACGGTGGCCGTGTTGATATCGTGCGCGGCCCCAAGGGATCCGGAAAGAGCGCCGCGTACTTCCTCTTGCTGGAGCGCGAGGATGATCTCTTCGACCGCGGCATCGCGGTTATCGCTGCCGAGAACCCACGTGGAGCCCCTGCCTTTCAGGACCTCGTTGCGGACCCGCCAGCGTCGGAGCTGGAGTTCCAGCGGCTATGGAAGCTGTACCTCCTTAGCCTCGTCGGCGACGTCCTCACGGACTACGAGGTTGACAACGACGAGGCGCGGCGAGTCCGTGCCGCGCTCGCAGACGCCGGTCTACGCAGCGAACCGAAGAATCTACGCCAGCGACTCCGCAGCGCGCTTGACTACGTCCGCCGCCAAGGTGAAACGGGTCCCGTCGAAGCACTTGAGGGTGGCCTGCAAATCGATCCGGTAAGTGACCTCCCCGCCCTACGGGCGCGGATCGCATTCCGCGAGCCCACGGCGGAACAGCGAGCTCATGGGATCGTATCGGCCGACAACATCCTCGCAGACGCGGACGCGGCGCTCGGTCGCTCGAGTCTCCATGTACGGATCCTGCTGGACCGACTGGATGTCGCTTTCGCGGAGACGCGCGAACTGGAAGCGAACGCCCTGCGCGCGCTCTTCCACGTATACCGCGATTTCTCGTCGTACTCGCGCCTTCGCCTGAAGATATTCCTCAGAGACGACATCTGGGAGCGCATCATCCGTGAAGGTTTCAGGGAAGCGAGTCACGTCACTCGCGACTTGAGCATTACGTGGGATGAGGTGTCGCTTCTTAACCTGATCATTCGACGCGCGCTGAGCAACGCAGCCGTGAGAGATTACTACCGCGTCGACCGCGACGCCGTTCTCTCTAGTGGTCCCCGGCAACGAGCGCTATTCTATCGGCTCTTTCCACGCCAAGTCGAGGCAGGAGGACGGCGCTCGAACGCGCTCACATGGATGCTGAACCGAACGCGCGACGGGACAGGACGTACGGCACCTCGCGAGCTGATTCACTTGCTGCAGGCGGCGCGAGACGATCAACTCAGTCAACTTGATGTTGGCCAAGAAGAGCCAGAGGGAGAGATCATGATCGGGGGATCTGCTATCAAGTCCGCTCTTGACCCGGTCGCCAAGGCCGGCTCGAACAGACCATCTACGCCGAGTACCACGATCTGCGGGGGCGCGTGGATGCGCTCGACGGGCAGAAGTACGGAGCAGACCGTAGTGACCCTCGGACGCCTCTGGAGCGTGAGCGACGAGCGAGCCGCTACCCACGCACAGGAACTAGCGGACATCGGTTTCTTCGAGCCGCGGAATCGCGGCGGTCGGCGCAGCTATTGGGTCCCCTTCCTCTACCGTTCACCGCTGAACATGGTTCAAGGCCGCGCCGACTGACAAGCCTGGCCCTCGTTCCTCAGCCGAGGACGCGAGCGGCGGCGAGGTCGGCGATCTCGGCGTCGGCGAGGCCGAAGTCGCGCAGCACCTCGTGCGAGTGCTCCCCGGGATCGGGGGCGCGGCCGCGGACGCGCACGTCGGCGCCGTCGATCGAAAACGGCGCGGCGATCGTCTCGAAGCCCTCGATGCCGGGGTGATCGACCGCGGTGAAGGCGCCGATGTGCCGCAGCTGCGGGCTCCGCACCACCTCCGGCAGCTCCGCCACGGGCGCCCACGTCAGGTCGAACTCGTCGAGGCGGGCGCCCCAGTAGGCGAGGTCGTGCTCGCGGAAGCGGCGCTCGATCTCGGGCGCCAGATCCTCGGCGCCGGCCAGCAGCGACGCGAAGTCCGGGTAGCGCGCGGGCCACTCGGGCTCCTCCAGCATCTCGGCGAAGCGGCGCCAGTAGCGGTCGGTCTGCGCCATCGCCAGCATCACCCAGCGGCCGTCGCTCGTCGGGTAGCTGTTGAAGATCGGGTTCGAGGGGTGGGCGCGGTCGTGGCGCGGCGGCTGCTCGCCGGTGACGAGCGCGCGCTGCACATCGCCCGCGATCGTCCACATGCCGGTGCGCTGCAGAGCCACCTCGCAGCGCTGCGCCTCGCCGGTGGCGTCGCGCAGCCGCAGCGCGGCGAGCGTCGCGGCGAGCAGGTTGAGCGCCGAGGTGTGATCGCCCTGCGAACGGCGACAGAGCGGGGGCGCCGAGGGCGGCTCGCCGATCACCGACTGGATGCCGGAGTGCGCCCAGAACGAGGTGAAGTCGAAGCCGCGGCGGGCGGCGTCCGGGCCGCTGGTGCCGTAGCCGGTGAAGACGGAGTAGACCACGCGCGGGCTCACCTCGCGCAGGCTCTCGAAGGTCAGGCCGAAGCGCACGGCGCGCGGCTGCGTCAGGTTGGTGACGAAGATGTCGACGTCGCGCGCCAGCCGCCGCACGAGCTCGGCGCCGCCGGGCCGCTCCATGTCCACGGTGATCGAGCGCTTGCCGCGGTTGTCGAGCTCGAAGGTGAGGTTGCCGGCGAAGGCCTCGACGGGCGGCTGCTCCATGATGCCGCGCAGCGCGTCGCCGCCCGGCGGCTCCACCTTCACCACGTCGGCGCCCATGTCTGCCATTAGCGCGGCGCAGCTGGGGGCGGCCACCCAGTTCGCCACCTCCAGCACGCGTACCCCATCGAGCGGCGCGACCATCGGCGGATCCCTCCCTCTCGCGGGGCGACGGGGCTCGCCCGCCACCCGCGCGATGGTGGTAGCACGGCCGATTCGCGTGCGGCAACGCGCCGCCGTGCGCGGGGTCGCGCCGCCGGCATGCGCGGACGGGCGCGGGCGCCGCCCTGTAGCCGGCTGGCTGGCTGACGATGATGTAAGGGCGCGCGCCGAGGATTCGCGCGCGTCACACGCGAGGAACGGCATGTCGATCGCCTCGACCCCGCCCGAGCTGGACGCCCTCGTCGAGGAGATCGCGGAGCTGCGCCCGCTGCCGGCGGTGGCCGCGCGCGCGCTCCAGCTCGCCGATGGCGACCGCTTCTCGGCACACGAGCTGGCGGGCGCCGTCGCCGCCGATCCCGCGCTCACGGCGCGGGTGCTGCGCCTCGCGAACTCCGCGTACTACGGCTTCCCGCGGCGCATCGCGACGGTGCGTGACGCCGTGGTGCTGCTGGGCTTCCCCGCCGTGCGCTCGGCGACGCTGGCCGCCTCGGTGATTCAGGCGATGCCGGACGCGCGCGGGGTGAACGCCGCCGACTTCTGGCGGCACTCGATCACCGTGGGGCTGCTGGCGGAGGTGCTGGCGCGAGCGCGCCGCCGCCACGTAGACGAGGCGTTCACGGCCGGCGTGCTGCACAACGCTGGCCGGCTCGCCCTGGCGCAGCAGCGGCCCGAGGCGCTGGCGCAGGCGCGCATGGCCGCCCGCCGCAACGGCGTCACGATCGAGCAGGCGCAGCGCGAGCTGCTCGGGTTCACCGACGCCAAGCTCGGCGGCGCGCTCGCGATCCGCCGGAGCTTCCCGGCCGAGCTCGCCGAGGCCGTCCGGCTCCACCAGCTCGACCCGAACGCGCTCCCCGATCCGGAGAGCCTCTCCGCTTTCGTGGTGCGGGCGCGGCTCTACGCCCGCGCCTGCGGCGTGCACGACAGCGTCGACATCCCCGCGAGCGGTGTGACCGCCCCCGAGGAGTGGTCGCTGCCGCCCGTCTCCACCGCGTTGGAGCAGCAGGGCGGCATCGACGGCGTCGGCGAGCGCGTCTCCGCCTTCGTCGAGACGGCGCGCGGCGGCTAGCACCTCCCCTCCAGCGCGGCGCCGAGGCGCGAGGCGGCGCGGCCTTCGTTCGGCGGCTGGCGTGCCACCGACACCCGACCCGACCCGACCCGACCCGACCCGACCCGACCCGACCCGACCCGACCCGACCCGACCCGACCCGACCCGACCCGACCCGACCCGGCGCAGCGCGGCGCGGGCAACGCTCGACGCGCGCAGTGCCGCTATCCTCGGGCGCGCGAGGTGGCCCCGCGGGGCCATCGGAGAGCGTCGAGGAGCAAGGGGGCGGCAATGGCGTTTCCGTACCGGCAGAGCGCGAGCTTCCAGGTCGGTGCGCTGGAGGTCGTCCAGCTCTCGGACGGGTCGTTCGGGCGGGACGCGCGCAACTTCTTCGACGGGGTCGACGACGCCGAGTGGACGCGCGCCTGCGGCATCGCCAGCGCCGAGGAGCCGGTGCCGTGGGCGTACAGCGGCTACCTCGTGCGGGGCGACGGGCACACGACGCTCGTCGACACCGCGCTCCGCCAGCGCGACTGCGAGCCCGGCGTGCTCTCCTGCGCCGAGTTCCCGGAGCGCCTCGCCGAGGCCGGGGTCGAGCCGCACGAGGTAGACGTGCTGGTGCACTCGCACCTGCACTGGGACCACGTCGGCTGGGACGTGACGCGCGAGGGCGCCATCGCCTACCCGAACGCCGAGGTCCACCTCTCGCGCACGGAGCTCGATTTCTGGATGGCGCCGCACCCCGACGCGCCCGAGCGCCACGTGCTCTTCGCGAACGAGCACTTCCGCCCGCTGCTGGAGGCGGGGCAGGTGCGCACCTTTGAGGCCGACGCGCAGATCACTCCCGCCATCACGATGATCGCGACGCCGGGCCACACCCCCGGGCACACGGTGCAGCTGATCCAGTCGCAGGGCGAGGCGCTGATCCTCGTCGGCGACGCGATGCACCACTGGACGCACGTCGAGCATCACGACTGGCTCTCGATCCACGAGTGGGACGGCGCGCAGTCGCAGGAGGCCCGCCGCCGCATCTGCGAGCTCGCCATCGAGACGGACGCGCTGGTGACGGGGCCGCACTTCCCGCTGCTCACGCTCGGCAGGGTGCGGCGCGACGGCGCCGGCTACCGCTACGAGCGCGTGGAGCCGCCCTCGGCGACCGTCCGCTAGCGCGCGCGTCGCTGGGCGAGCAGGCGCGCTGGCCCGGGGCGGCCGCCGAGTCGATACTGATCGCGCTATGCACGCCCAGCAGCTCGCCGTCGCGCCAGGGCTGGTCGGGGGCGGCGCGGCACGCGCCCTCGCGGCCGCCGCGCTGCTCGCGCTGCTGCTGCCGCTGCTCCCGGTCGTCGCCGCCGAGCAGCTCGCGGGGTGGCAGCCCTAGCTGTACTACCCAGGAAGGTTGTTCACAGGCGGGAGGCGGGGACGGCCCCGCCGACGCCGCCGTGCGGTCGGCGGTGATTGTAGCGGTAGAGCCAGCGTGGGAGCTGGCGCAGCCGCTCGGCGTTGGAGCGGTAGGGGCGGGCGTAGGCCCACTCGTTCTGCAGGATCTGGATGAAACGCTCGGCTTTGCCGTTCGTCTGCGGGCGGTAGGGCCGCGTGTGCGACAGCCGCACGTCTGCGGCAGCGGCGGCGCCGTGGAAGCTGCGGGCGACGGTGTAGGCCTTCGCGTTGTCGGTCAGGACCCGGCGCACGCGCACGCCACGCCGGCGGAAGGCCGCGAGCGCCTGCTCGAGGAAGGCGGCGCAGCTCGCGCCACGCTCGTCGGGCAGGACGGAGACGTAGGCGTAACGGCTGTGGTCGTCGACGGCGACGTGTAGGTACTCCAGCCCCAGCGAACGCCGCGAATGCGGCCCGGAGCGCGTCTCGGCGAAGCCAGGCGCCATTCGCTTGCCGCCGCCCTCGGGGACGCGCCCGAGCTTCTTCACGTCGAGATGCAGCAGGTCGCCGGGGGCGTCGTGCTCGTAGCGGACCGGCTCCCGGGTGACGCGGTGCAGGCGGTCGAGCCGGTTGAGGCCGCGGCGCCGCAGCACGGCGTAGACCGTGGAGCGGGCGACCCCGAGCGCCCACTGGATGCGATGCGGCCCGAATCCCTGCGTGCGTCGCACGGCGCAGATGCGTCGCTCCAGCTCGGGCGGCGTGCGCCGGGGATGCGCGCGCGGGGCGGAGCTGCGGTCCTCGAGCCCTGCCGCTCCCTCCGTCCGGAAGCGCCCCAGCCACTTGGCAACGGTGTGGCGGGAGACGCGGAAGTGGCGAGCGACCTCAGCCTGGGGCCAGCCGGCGTCCACTTCCCGCACGAGCTCGAGTCGGGTCAGCGGCGTCAGCCGCGCGTTACGATGGGCCATGAGGGTGTCCTCTCCTCGCTACTGCCGTGCTGTCACACACAGCAGCGGGCGAGGCCCCTCATCCTGTCAACAACCTACGTGGGAACTACACCTAGCACGGCCACATCCAGCTCGGCGCGCACGACCACGAGCACCAGCACCCCTACGAGCTCGCAGCGCCCGGCGAGGCGGCGAGCGGCGGCGCCGCCTCCATCGCCTTCACCCCCTCGGCCGAGGGGAGCGCGGCGCCGGGCCTCTCGCCGGCGCTGCCGGCGGCCGCGCCCTCCGCGCGGCCCACGGAGCTCGCCCCGCCGCGCGCGCTGGCGGCCGGGGAGCGCGACGGGCCCGCCGAGTGGCGCGCGCCCGTCCCCACGGAGCCGCCGCGCCGCTGACGCCCCGGGACGCGCCACGCATCCACGCGCCCCTCCCTCCGACCTGCCGGCTCGAATCGAAAGGGACTGACATGCGTCGCTACTTCTGCTACCGCTGATCGGGCTCGCGCTCGCGGGCGCGCTGCTCGCCGCCTGCTCCGACGACGACGATGGCGCCGGGCACGGGCACGGCACCGACGTCGGCGCGGTGCTCGCGGCCGTCGAGGTGCTGGAGCGCGCCGAGTTCCACCACCAGGAGGAGACGCTCACCGTCTCCGACTCGCCGGCGATCCACCCCGCGTGGCTGGGCCGCGGGCGCAACGTGCGCACCGCGGTCGCCGTCGTCGATTGGCCGCACGACGTGCAGGAGCTCGCCGACACCTTCCTCGCGGGTCGGAGCACTACGTCGCCGCGCTCGACGCCGACGACCTCGACGCCGCGATCACGACCGTCTCGCCAGCGCACGGCGCCTTCCACGCGCTCACGGGGGGCGCCTACGCGGCGCTCGCCGAGGAGGCGGGCATCGCGGCGGGTGCGGGCCACGACGACGACGATCACGACTAGCGGGCGGCGGCGGTGGTCGGCGCTGGCGATCGCCTCGGGCGCGCTCGCGGCGGCGATGCTGCTGGCCGCGGGCGCGGCGCCGGACGTGGCGCTCGCCCACGCCGGCTACGACCGCTCCTCGCCGGCCGACGGGGCGGTGATCCCGCGCGCGCGCGCCTCGATGTCTGGTTCACGCAGGAGCTCTTCCGCCGCGAGGGCGCGAACGCGCTCGAGGTGCGGGACGAGGCCGGGCAGCGGCTGGACGCGGACGATCTCGCGCTGGACGAGGAGGACCGCACGCACCTCTCGGTGGGGCTGCCGGCGGAGCTGCCGCCCGGCCGCTACGTCGTCGCGTGGCGAACGCTCTCCGCCGTCGACGGCGACACCGCCGAGGGCAGCTTCGGCTTCAGCGTCGACCCCGCGGCCCCGGAGCCCACGCCGCCACCTCCGACAGGCGGTGCGGTCGGCAGCCCGAGCGGCGGCGCGACCGTCGAGGAGGCGCAGGGAGGCGAGATCGCGGGCGCGGGCGGCGGCGCGCGGTGGTGGGGGCTCGCGGCGACGGCGGCGGTCGCCGCCTCGCTCGCCCTCGGCGCGCGTGCGCTGCTCGCGCCGGCGGCGCCGGCGGCGCCGGCGCGCGGGCGCGCTGCTGCTCGCGGGCGCGCGCGCGGGCGCGCTGCTCGCCGCGACGCTCGGCTCGCTGTGGCCGCAGCGGGCGCAGGCGCACGCGGTGCTCGTGCGCTCCGAGCCCAGCGCCGAGGCCCGGCTGCGCCGCCCGCCCGCGGCGATCGACCTGTGGTTCTCCGAGCCCCTCGAGGAGGGGCTGTCGAGCTTCGAGCTGTTGGGCGCGGACGGACGCGCGCTCCCGCTGGACGGGTGCGCATCGACCCCGCGGACGACATGCACCTCTCGGCCCTGCCGCGGCCGCTGCGCCCCGGCTTCTACACTGTCGTCTACCGCACGCTCTCGACGCTGGACGGGCACGGCTGGAGCGGCTCGTTCAGCTTCACGATGCTCGAGGCCGACGGCTCGACGCCGGCCGGCAGTGCCTTCGATCCGGGCCTCGGCGGAAACAGCTCGCCACCGGAGATCGCGGGTCGCTGGCTCAGCTTCGCCGGGCTCTCGGCGATCGTGGGCGGCGGTCTGCTGATCGCGCTCGCCACGCCTCGGCGCGGCGGGGGACGCCGAGGCGTGCTCTCGCAGCGGTGGACGGCCGAGCTGGGCACGCTGGCGCGCCGGCTGGCGCTCGCCGGGGTGCCGCTCGCGGTGGCCGGCCTGCTGCTCGAGGTGCACGCGCAGCAGCAGCAGCAGCTGGGCGCCCCGCTCGGCACCCTGCTGCGCGACACCCGCTTCGGGATCTTTTCCTCTGGGCAGAGTCTCCTCTTGCTCGCGAGCGCGGGGGCGCTCGGCGCCGCCGCGTGTGGAGCGAGGCGGGGCCGGCTCGATGTCGAGCGGGCGGGCACGGCGGCGGCCGCCGTGCTCGCGGGGCTGGCGCTGCTCACGGTGCCGTTCGTGAGCCATGCGGCGGCGGCGCCCGGCACCTTCTGGGCCGTGCTCGCGGACGCGCTGCACCTGGCGCTCGCGGCGCTGTGGGCGGGCGGCCTGCTGGCGCTCGCGGCGGCGCTGATGCGCGCACGGCGCCTGCGGCTCGCGCACGAGGAGGAGCTGCTCCCGCTGGTGACGCGCTTCTCGGCGCTCGCGACGGTGGCGATCGCGGCGCGCGCCGTCACCGGCCTCGTGCGGACGCTGGGCGAGCTGCCGAGCGCCGGCGCGCTCACCGACTCGGAGTACGGTCGCTGGCTGCTCGCGAAGCTGGCGCTGGTGGCGGTGGCGCTGCTGCTGGCGCTGGCGAGCCGCCGCGCGCTGGCTCGCTTCGCTGCGGGGGCCGGGGCGCGCGCCACCCTCGGAGCGCTACGCCGCTCGCTCCCCGCCGAGGCGGCGCTCGCGCTGCTCATGCTGGGAGCGGTCGCGGTGCTGGGGCAGCTCCCCAACCCGCGCGGCGGCGAGGTGAGCGCGGCCTCGGTCGCCATCCCCTTCAACAGCATCGTGGCGGCAGACGACCTCACCGTGCACCTGCAGGTCACCCCGGCGCGCGCCGGGCCCAACGAGCTGCGCGTCCATGCCTACCACGCCGACGGCAGCGACCCCGGCAAGTTCGGGAGCGTGCGCGTCACGCTCGCCAACGAGACGCTGGGCGAGGGCGGCGCGAGCTTCGACGCGGAGCCGCAGGGCTCGGGCATCTTCACCACCACCGCGACGATCTCGAGCCTCTCGCCGACGTGAACGGTGACGGCGGATGTCCGCCGTGCCGGCGAGGACGACGCGCGCGCCGAGTTCCGCGTCCCCATCGAGGCGCCGCTGGCGGCGGACGGAGGCGGGCTCTTCGCATCGCCCGCGCCGCAGCTCCCCGCCAACGCGCTGGGGGCGGTGCTGCTGGCCGCGGGCGGCGCGGGCGCGCTGCTGGCGACGTGGCGCAGCCGGTGGCGGCTCGCCCCACGCCCGCACGGCGGCCGTCGGCGCGCTCGCCGCCTCGGGCATCCTCTGGCTCTCCGCCGACAGCCACGGCACCGGCACCCCCGCCCTGCGGAACCCGTTCGCGGGCGACTCCGCCTCTGTCGAGCGCGGGCGCGCCCTCTACGCGACGAGCTGCGTGGGCTGCCACGGCGCGCATGGCCTCGGCGACGGGCCGGACGCGGCCGGGCTCGTGCCGGCGCCCGCCGACCTCTCGCTCCACGTGCCGCTGCACCCGGAGTCCGACACCTACGTCTTCATCGCGCAGGGCTTCCCCGGCACGGCGATGCCGGGCTGGGCCGAGGAGCTGAGCGACGAGCAGATCTGGGATCTCGTGAGCTACCTGCGCGACGAGTTCGACGGGGGCGTGCCGGGCGCGACGCGCTCGCGCTGAGGCGGCGGCGAGGCTGGCCGCGAGGGCCGTCGTCGCGCAGCGCACCCTCGATGGTGCATCATCGCGCCCGCCTCGCCACCGGCGCGGGGCCGCGAGACAGCGGGGGCACGATGGAGCAGCCGTTCGAGGGTGCGCGGGTGGTGGAGGTCGGCGACGGCGTGGCGGTGGCCGCCGCGGCGAAGCAGTTCTCGGACTTCGGCGCGCGCGTGGTGAAGGTGGAGCGCCCCGGCGGCGGGGAGCTGCGGCGGCTCGCGCCCTTCGCGGAGGACCGGCCGCACCTCGAGACGGGCGGGATGCACCTCGCGCTCGACACGGGGAAGCGCTCGCTCGCGCTCGACGTGCGCACGCCCTCGGGGCGCGAGGTGTTGACGCGGCTCGCGGGCGGCGCCGACCTACTGCTCGTCGAGCTGCCGCCCGAGGAGGCCGTGCGCACCCTCGACGCCGGCCGGCGCGCGACGCCCGCGCCCTCCACCGTCGCGATCACCCCGCACGGCCTCGACGGCCCCTACGCGGGCCGCCGAGAGTCCGAGATGTCGGTTTTCGCGTGGAGCACGCGCATGGCGCGGCAGCGCCCGCCGGACGGGCCGCCGCTGCGCTACGCGCCGCACACCGTGGCGATGCAGGTCGGCTTCACCGCGGCGGCCGTGGGCGCCGCCGCGCTGTGGGACCGCGAGCGCGGCGGCGAGCGCCGCGACGCGGACATCGCCGCGGTGGAGGCGCACTCGGGCAACGTCGACACGAACTTCACGGCGTGGTCGCTGAACCAGGGCATCGCCCCCGCCTCGGCGACGCGCTCCGTGCGCATCTTCCCCGTCGGCACCTACCCCTGCCGCGACGGCTTCGTGCAGTTCACGGCGGGCGAGCCGCCGTTCTTCCAGCGCTCCTGCGCCGCGATCGGCCACCCCGAATGGCCCGAGGACCCGCGCTTCCGCGACCCGGCCACGCGCGCCGACTACCACGACGACTACATGGAGGCGTTCCTGCCCTGGATCGGCGCGCGCACCAAGCTCGAGGTGTTCCGCGAGATGCAGGGCCACGGCGTGCTGTGCACCCCCGTGCTCTCGGTGGAGGAGGCGGTCGCCGAGCCCGTGGCCGCGGCCCGTGCCTCGTTCGTCACGGTGGAGCAGCCCGAGGTGGGCGAGATGCTGCTCGCGGGCGCGCCGTTCCGCCTGGGCGGCGTCGAGGGCGACGCCTGGCGCGCGCTGCCCGCACCCCGCCTCGGCGAGCACAACGCCGAGCTGCTCGACGAGCTCGGCTACAGCCGCGACGAGCAGATCTCGCTCTTCCGCGCGGGCGTGACGGGATGACCGCGTTACGCGCCGCCGCCCACCGCCCGGGGACATCGGCCGGCCTCCCCGCACGCGACGCGCGCCAGACGCGCCGCGCAGGCGTGACGGGATGAGAGCCGCGGCAGCGGCGGCAGCAGCGACCGCGCGACCTGATCAGGCGTTCGGGGCGCGCGTCTCCGCGCACCCCGAACGCCGCGTCGTGCGGAGGAAACGGTGACCTCGACGGCGCTGCGCGGGGTGCGCGTGATCGAGCTCTCCGAGGTATGGGCGGGGCCCTTCGGCGGCTGCCTGCTGGGCGACCTCGGCGCCGACGTGATCAAGGTCGAGTCCTTCCCGCGCGTCCCCGCGACGCGACCGGTGCAGGTGCCGGACTGGCGCGTCGCGCCGGGCGAGGGACCGCCCTACGAGCGCTCGTGGGCGCAGCACCAGGCGAACCGCAACAAGCGCAACGTGGCGCTGGACGTGCGCGCGCCGGCGGGCGCCGAGCTGTTGCGGCGGCTGCTGCGGGAGGCCGACGTCGTCATCGACAGCTTCTCGGCGGGCACGATGGAGCGCCTCGGCTTCGGCTGGGAGGCGCTGCACACGCTCAACCCCCGGCTGACCGCGATCTCGCTCCCCGGCTGGGGCGTCGAGGGACCGTACCGCGGCTACGTCAGCTTCGGCGTGGGCTTCGACTGCGTGACGGGCCACAGCTTCGTGCGCGGCCACCCGTGGCGGCGCGAGGAGGACTCGCCCGGCTCGACGCACTCGGACGCCACGGTGCCGCTCTCGATCGTCTTCGCCACGGTGGCGGCGCTCAGGCTACGCGACCGCAGCGGCGAGGGCAGCTTCGTCGACCTCTCGCAGGTGGAGCAGCTCGCCTCGCAGCTCGCGTGGCCGTACGCGGAGTGGGCGCTGAACCACCGCGAGCCGCCGCGCGTCGGCGACGGCGACCCCCACGTCGTGCCGCACGGCTGTTACGCCGCCGCGGGCGACGACGAGTGGGCGGTGCTGATCGCCAAGGACGACGCGCAGTGGGCGGCGCTGGCGGGCGCGGCGGGCCACCCCGAGTGGGCCAAGGACGGCCACCCGTGGGCCTCGATCGCGGGACGCATCCGCGAGCGCGCCGCCGTGGACGAGGCGGTGGCCGCCTACGCCCGCACCGCGTCGCGCGACGAGCTCGTCGAGGCGGTGCAGGCGGCGGGTGCGGTGGCGGCGCCGGTCGCCGATCCGCAGGATCAGCTGCTCTCGCCGCAGCTCGCGGAGCGCGGCTGGCTCCAGACGGTGGACCACCCGTTCACCGGGCCGCGCATCCAGCCGGGCTTCCTCTGGCGGCTGGCGCCCGACGCGCCTTCGTGGGACCGCCCCTGCGGCCTCGTCGGCGAGCACAACGTCGAGGTGCTGCGCGAGCACGGCTACGACGACGAGGAGATCGCGCGGCTCACCGCCGACGGCGTCATCGGCACCAGCTACGGCGATTTCCCTCCTCGGGCGGAGGAGCCGGCAGGCTAGGTGTACTACCCAGGAAGGTTGTTCACAGGCGGGAGGCGGGGACGGCCCCGCCGACGCCGCCGTGCGGTCGGCGGTGATTGTAGCGGTAGAGCCAGCGTGGGAGCTGGCGCAGCCGCTCGGCGTTGGAGCGGTAGGGGCGGGCGTAGGCCCACTCGTTCTGCAGAATCTGGATGAAACGCTCGGCTTTGCCGTTCGTCTGCGGGCGGTAGGGCCGCGTGTGCGACAGCCGCACGTCTGCGGCAGCGGCGGCGCCGTGGAAGCTGCGGGCGACGGTGTAGGCCTTCGCGTTGTCGGTCAGGACCCGGCGCACGCGCACGCCACGCCGGCGGAAGGCCGCGAGCGCCTGCTCGAGGAAGGCGGCGCAGCTCGCGCCACGCTCGTCGGGCAGGACGGAGACGTAGGCGTAACGGCTGTGGTCGTCGACGGCGACGTGTAGGTACTCCAGCCCCAGCGAACGCCGCGAATGCGGCCCGGAGCGCGTCTCGGCGAAGCCAGGCGCCATTCGCTTGCCGCCGCCCTCGGGGACGCGCCCGAGCTTCTTCACGTCGAGATGCAGCAGGTCGCCGGGGGCGTCGTGCTCGTAGCGGACCGGCTCGCGGGTGACGCGGTGCAGGCGGTCGAGCCGGTTGAGGCCGCGGCGCCGCAGCACGGCGTAGACCGTGGAGCGGGCGACCCCGAGCGCCCACTGGATGCGATGCGGCCCGAATCCCTGCGTGCGTCGCACGGCGCAGATGCGTCGCTCCAGCTCGGGCGGCGTGCGCCGAGGATGCGCGCGCGGGGCGGAGCTGCGGTCCTCGAGCCCTGCCGCTCCCTCCGTCCGGAAGCGCCCCAGCCACTTGGCAACGGTGTGGCGGGAGACGCGGAAGTGGCGAGCGACCTCAGCCTGGGGCCAGCCGGCGTCCACTTCCCGCACGAGCTCGAGTCGGGTCAGCGGCGTCAGCCGCGCGTTACGATGGGCCATGAGGGTGTCCTCTCCTCGCTACTGCCGTGCTGTCACACACAGCAGCGGGCGAGGCCCCTCATCCTGTCAACAACCTACGTGGGAACTACAGCTAGGCCGGTGCAGACGCGCTGCCGGGCCGCGACACGTACGCGCCGTGGGCCGGGCCCGCGGGCAGCGCGCCGTCCTCCCAGGCCGTGACGCCGCGGACGAGTGTGCGCACCGCGGCGCCCGTGAGCGTTCGCCCCTCGAAGGCGGACCACCCGGCCTTCGAGCGCACGTCCTCGCGCCGTATCGGACGCTCGCGTGCGGGGTCGACCAGCACCACGTCGGCGTCGGAGCCCGGCGCGAGCACGCCCTTGCGCGGGTGCAGGCCGTAGGCGCGGGCCGGCCCCTCGCACATCAGCGCCACCACCGTCGACATCTCAACCAGCCCCTCGGCGACCCCGGTGAGCATCGCCGAGAGCGTGGTCTCGACGCCGGGCAGGCCGAAGGGGCAGTCCCAGATGTCGGCCTCGCCGGCGCGCTTCTCCTCGATGGTGGTGGGGGCGTGGTCGGCGGAGATCAGATCGATCTCGCGGTCGGCGACGCGCCGCCACAGCTCGCGGCGCGCGCCCTCGGGCCGCGGCGGCGGCGTGCACTTCGCCCACGGGCCGCGCTCGCGCACGTCGTCGTCGGTGAGCCAGAGGTAGTGTGGGCAGCTCTCGATCAGCAGCCGAGCGCCCGCGTCGCGCGCCGCGCGCAGCCGATCGACGACCGCGGGGTGCGAGGCGTGCGCGATCACCGCGCGCGCGCCCGAGCGGCGCAACGCCGCCCCCATCGCCTCCACCGCAGCGAGCTCCGCCTCCAGCGTGCGCCAGGCGAGCAGCGCGGCACCGTCGCGCGCGCCCGCCGCGCGCAGCTCTCGCTCGGCGTCGGCCGTCAGCTCCTCGTCCTCGCAGTGCGTGAGCACGAGGCCGTCGAAGCCGGCGACCGTCGCGAGCGCGCGATCGAGCGTCTCGCCCGTCACCGCGGGCGCACCGTGGAGCGCGCAGGTGAAGAGCTTGAAGGCGTAGGCGCCGGCGTCCCAGAGCCCCGCGAGCGAGCCGATGTTGCCGGGGTGCAGCGCGCCGATCAGCCCCACGTCGACGTGGGCGCGGCCCTCGAGGTAGCGCGCCTTCGCGTGCAGCGCGTCGGCGTCGAGCACCGGCGCCGAGTGGTGGTGCTCCAGCAGGAAGGTGGTGCCGTTGCTCGCCGCAGCGGCGGTGCCGCTCTCGAAGTCCTCGCGGTCGGCGCGGTCGGGATCGGGGATGTGCACGTGGCCGTCGACGACCCCCGGCATCACCCACAGCCCGCGCGCGTCGATGCTGCGGGCGGCCTCGCGCGGCGGCCCGCCGACGGCGAGCACGCGCCCGCCCGCGAGGTAGAGGTCGGCCTCACGCGCGCCCTCGCCCGACCAGAGCGTGCCGCCGCGGATCGCGAGCTCGGCCGCGCCGCCGTCGTCCCCCGCCATCGCGCTCCCCGCTCGTCGGCCTTGCCTCGCCGGCCTCGTCGTCGGCCCCGCCCGCTGCGGGTGCGGATGACGATAGCGGCGCGCTCCTGCCCGCGGCGAGCGGGTGAGCGGCCCAGGCGGGGCGGCGCTACCCTCGGCGCGCGGGCGAGCGGCCGGAGGAGGCGAGCGCGGCGTGGACCTGGGCATCGCGGGCAAGGTGGCGATCGTCTCCGGCGGCAGCCGCGGCATCGGCTACGCGGCCGCCGAGGTGCTGGCCGAGGAGGGCTGCCACGTCGCGATCTGCGCGCTCGACCCGGGGCGGCTCGCGGCGCCCTGCGACCTGCGCGACCAGGAGGCGCTCGCGCGCCGCCGCGAGCCGCCCCGGGTCGAGCGCTTCGGCACGGTCCACATCCTCGTGAACAACGGCAGCCCCACGGACTCGCCCTCGATGTGGGGCCCGGTGCTCGCCGAGGTCGACGACGAGGAGTGGCTCGAGACCTGGCGCGCCAAGTTCATCGGCTACGTGCGCTTCTCGCGCGCGGTGCTGCCGCACATGCGGGGCCAGCGCTGGGGGCGCATCGTCCACGTCTCGGGGATGGGCGGCCGCGGGCCGAATCCGCGCTACCTCGCGGGCGGCCCCGTGCACACGGCGCTGCTCACCCTCGCCAAGGGGATGGCCGACGAGTACGGGCCCGATAACGTGCTGGTGACGGCGCTCTCCCCCGGCCCGATCGAGACGGGGCACCACCCCCTCATCCTCGGCGTGCAGGCGCGCGAGGCCGGCATCAGCGCCGAGGCGGCGCGCGAGCGCTTCGTCGCCGGCGTGCCGCTGCGCCGCTACGGCACCCCGCGCGAGACCGGCGAGGCGATCGCCTATCTCTGCTCCGAACGCGCGAGCTTCGTCACCGGGGTCGAGCTGCTGGTGGACGGCGGGCGCTCGCGCAGCTTCTAGCGGCGACGACGAGGGGACGACAAGACGCGGCGCGCGTCGGCAGGGGGGTGGCGATGTTCGAGCTGGGGCTCCGCGGGCGGCGCGCGCTGCTCAACGGCGGGGCGCACGGCCTCGGCCTCGCCTGCGCGCGCGCCCTCGCCGCCGAGGGGGCGCGCGTCGCCGTCTTCGACGCGGACGCCGAGGCGCTCCGCCGCGTCGCCGCCGAGCTCGGCGCGCTCGCGCTGCCCGGCGACCCCGCGAGCCGCGAGCAGATCGAGGGCGCCGTCGCCGCCGTCGAGCGCGAGTGGGGCGGCGTCGACATCCTCGTCAACGCCGCGCCCGTCGAGCCCGCGCCCGCGCCGCTGCACGAGGTGGAGGACGCCGCGTGGGAGCGCGTCGCGCGCGATCATCTGCTCGCCTACCTGCGCTTCATGCGCGCCGTCACGCCCGGCATGCGCGAGCGCGGGCACGGCCGCGTCGTGAACCTCACGGGCGTCGCCGCGCGCAACCCCGACCCGCGCCGCCTCCCCGCGAGCACCGCGGCGATCGCCGTGCTGAACCTGACGAAGGCGACCGCCGACGAGTTCGCCCCGCACGGCGTGACCATCAACGCCGTCTCCCCCGGGACTTTTCGTGAGGGGGCAGAGCGTCGCGGCGGAGGCGAGGCGGAGGCCGCATCGGTGGCGGGCGTGCCCGCGGGGCGGGCCGGCGCGCCCGAGGAGCTCGCCGACCTCATCGTGTTCCTCGCCTCGGACCGGGCGGCCTACGTCACGGGCGCCAGCGTCACCATCGACGGCGGGCGCACGCGCGGGATCTGAGGCGGCGCCTAGCGGCTCCGTCGCATTCCGCGGCGAAGCTGCCGGAGCACGGCCCAGAGGCGGCGAGGCCCGGCGACGACCTCCCCCTCGGCAACGGCGGCTTCCCCCTCGGCGGCTCCTGCGTCCTCGGCCGGAGCTGGCCGCATCGGGCGCCTGATCGACTGGTGCCCCGCCGACTCGCCGGCGCGCAGCGCCATCGAGGCGAGCAGCGCCATCGAGCCGAGCAGCGCGAGCGACAGGATCCAGGCGAGAGCGTCGTCGAGCATCGTTCCCCGTCCAGCTTCGGCGGCCCTGCGGCGGGCCGTCCGGCGCATCCTAGCGCCGCCTCGGGTCGCGGCCCAGCGCTCGCCACGCCGCGGGCGGGCCACCCCGGCGCGGCGGCCACCCTGGCGAGGCGGGGGCGCGACGCTCGCTGCTACCGTGGGTGCATGCCCTTCGGCGAGCGGCCCGAGCTGGCGGCGGCGAGCGGCGGACGCTGCGCGCACTGCGCCGCGCCCACACAGCGCGCCTGCCTCGCCTGCGCGCACCTCGTGTGCCCCGCGTGCGAGCCGCGCCACGACCGCGAGCTGCGCCACCGCGCCTACGGCGAGGCCTGAGCCAGCGTTCCGCTGGACCTGCGGCGCTGCCGCTGCCGTTCGCGGGCGCTCGTCCTCGGCGACGTCCCGGGCGCGCCCGCCGCTAGTCGAAGCTCGTGAGGATCACCGGGCGCGCGTGCTCCGCGAAGCCCTCGGCGCGCAGGTAGGTGGGCGTAGTGCGGAAGAGCAGCCGCGTGTACGTCGCGTCGTGCGGGTGCGCGTCGCCCTGCCCCGTCTGCGCCTCGCGCCGACGGAAGAAGTCGGCGATCGCGTCCTGGTCGTCGATGACCTCGGCGCGGCCGGCGACCCAGACGTTCTTCGTGTAGCCCAGCGGCATGTACGGCGGCCCCTCCGCGTCGATGAAGAGGTAGCCCACAGTCGGGTTGTTGCGGACGTGCCGCACCTTCACCTGGTGGTCCTGGCTGATGGTCTGGATCGTCCAGCCCTCGACGAAGGTGGAGACCGGGCGCATCACCGGCGTCCCGTTCTTCCGCGTCGTCATCAGGAAGGAGAGCGTGCCCGCGTGGTACCGGGAGATGAAGTCGTGGATCTCGTCGCGAAGCCTCTCGCCGGCGTCGGCGTCGACCGCCTTCTCGCCGTCCCACACCCGCTGCGGCATCGATGTCATTGCTGCGTCCTCTCCTCGTCCCCGGTCGTCCCGCCTCGTTCTCGGCTGGCGGTGCCGGCTCGCTACCGCGCCGCCGCGAGCTCGGGGAACTCGCGAAGGATCACGGCGCGCATCGGCTCGCCAGGGTAGAAGCCCTCGGCGCGCACGTACTGCGGCCGCGTGCGGATCAGGATGCGCCGGTAGCCCTCGTCCTGCGGGTGCGCGTCGCCGCGCCCCGTGGCGGACGCGCGACGCTCGAAGAACGCCGCCACCTCGGTGGGGTCCTCGACGAGCTCGGCGACGCCCTGCATCCAGACGTTGCGCGGGAAGTCGAGGCGGCCGTAGCGCTCGCCGTCCACCTCCACCCACAGGTAGCCGACGATCGGGTCGCGCCGCACGTGACCCGTCTTGAGGTGCAGGTCCTGCGTGATGGTGTTGGCGGTCCACCCCTCGAGGAAGCTGCCGACCGGCCGCATGATCTCGCGGCCGTCCCGGCGCCGCGTCATCAGGAAGGCGCGGTTGCCGCTCCAGTCGGCGATGAACTCGCGTATCTGCTCGCTAAGCGCAGCGGCGTCCGCCCCCGGCACCTCGCGCTCGCTCTCGTAGGTCTCGCCCACAGCACCCTCCCTGTGCACCGGCGCGGCCGGCGATTCTCGTGCGCAACGCCGGGCTCGGCAGCCGCGCTCCGCTGCACCTACGACCGTGGCGCGTCCTCGCTGAGCTCGCCGTCGCGAAGCACCACCGGGTGCAGCCCCTCGACGAAGCCCTCCGCGCGCAGGTAGCGCGGCGTCACGCGGATCAGCAGCGGCTGCCACGCCTCGTCGCCGGCGTGCGGATCGCCGCGGCCCGAGACCTGCTCCCGCCGCGCGTAGAAGGCATCGAGCTCGCCGCGCTCCTCGACGAGCTCCGCGTGCCCCTCGACCCAGACGTTCTGCAGATGCGGCGCGGGCGAGATTGTCGTGTACGGCTCCAGCCCCACGAAGAGGTAGCCGACCGTGGGGTGGTGGCGGACGTGCTGCGTCTTCACGTGCACGGCCTGCGTGACGGTGTGGATGCGCCAGCCATCGACGAAGGCCGCCACGGGGCGGCTCACCGGCCGGCCATCGCGGCGGGAGGTGACCAGGTAGGCGCAGCGCGCGGAGGCGTCGGCGATGAAGCGCTGGATCGCCGCGGCGTGCTCGGCGCCCGCCTCGGCCGACACCTCGCGCTCGCGCTCGTACAGCTCGGTGACGTTCGCCACGCCGCTCCCCCGCCCACCGCAATCATAGCAGCGCGAAGGGAGGGCCCCGCCGCCGCGTCTCGCCGCGGACGGGGCGCCACGCCGACGGCGCCCGAGCGAGCCGCGCCGATTCAGTCGCGCGCCGATCCAGGGGACGGCGCGAACGCCTCGGGCGGCTCGCCCGGCCCCCACCACTCGATCTCGGGCACGAGGCGCACGCCGGCGTGGGCCAGCACGCGGCGCTGCACCCCCGCCATCAGCGCGGCCACGTCGGCGGCGCGGGCCGCGCCGTCGTGCACGATGAAGTTCGCGTGCAGCTCCGAGACGCGCGCGCCGCCGATCGCGAGACCCGTGCAGCCCGCGGCCTCGATGAGGCGGCCGGCCGCCTCGCTCGGTGGGTTGCGGAAGATCGAGCCGGCGTTGCGCTCGGCGGTCGGCTGCGTCGCCTGGCGCGCGGCCAGCAGCCGCCGCATCTCCGCCTCGACCTCGGCGCGCGGCCGCCGCTCCAGCGCCAGCGTGGCGCCCAGCACCAGCGCGCCCGAGCCGCGCAGGCTGCTCTCGCGGTAGCCGAAGCGGATGGCGCCGGCCTTCACGGTGGCGGCGGCCCCGTCGCGCCACAGCTCGACCTCCCGCACGAGCGGGCCGACACAGCGGCCGTCGCCGATGCCGGCGTTCGTCTGCAGCGCACCGCCGAGCGAGCCGGGGATGCCGATCGCGAACTCGAGGCCGCCGAGGCCGCGTTCGGCCGCGGCTCGCGCCAGCGCGGGCAGCATCACGGCCGCGCCCGCCCGCACGAGCGATCCGCCCGAGGCGGCCGCGGAGGCGCCCTCGAAGGCCCCCTCGAAGACGAGGTCGCCGCAGCAGCGCCGCAGCGAGAGCACGAGCCCCGGCCAGCCTTCGTCGGCGACCAGCAGGTTGGAGCCGCCGCCGAGCACGCGCGCGGGAAGCGAGGCGGCGGCCGCCCACGCGAGCAGCCGCGCCAGCTCCTCGCGGTCCGCGGGCTCCGCGTAGAGGCGCGCGGGCCCGCCGAGCCGCAGGTAGGTGTGCCTCGCGAGCGGCTCCGCCTCGCGCAGCTCCACGCCGGCGGGCGGCGGCGGCAGCGCGCCAGCGGCGGCCGGGCCGCTCGTCGCGCCGCGCTCGCTGCTGCGCCGCTCGCTCATGCGTCGCCACTCATCGGCGAATGGTACGGCGAGCGGCACCGGCCGACGCGGCCGCGCCTGTCGCACGCGAACGGCGCACGCCCATCGCGTCTCGCGGTGGCCGCGACGAGCCTGTACGCTCGCCGCCGTCGCGCGCGGGGCAATCGCGCGGTCCAGCGTCGCGTGGGACGCCGTCGCGTGGGGCAGGGGCGGGAGCCCGATGATCGACTTCGGACTGGTCGACGCCGTCGAGGCCGAGGCCATCGGCCCACCCGGCGAGCGCACCTTCCGGCTGGTCGCGCGCGCGGCGGGCCGCCACGCGACGCTGTGGCTGGAGAAGGAGCAGCTCGCGGCGCTGGGCCGCGGGCTCTCGCAGCTGCTCGCAGAGCGCTCCGCGCGCCGCGGCGAGCCCGAGCCGGCGCTGCCGCCGTTCGGGGAGCACCCGGAGACGCCGGACGTCGAGCTGCAGGTGGCGCGCCTCGGCATCGACTTCCTCGCCGAGGAGGAGCGCCTCGTGCTGCTCGCCGACGACCGCGAGGCGATCGAGGGCGGGGAGAGTCCGCGCTTCCGCATGGAGCTCGCGCGGCCGCAGGCGCTGGTGGCGATCCGTCGCATCCGCGAGGTGGTGGCCGGCGGCCGCCCGCGCTGCCCGCTCTGCGCGCGGCCGCTGGAGGCGTCGGGCGCCGAGCACTTCTGCCCGCGCACCAACGGCCACTCGGAGGAGCTTCCACTGCCCGAGGAGGGCGAGACCAGGTAGCGGCCCCGGCCGCGTAGCGCCGAGCGACGATCCGTCGCGCCTCGACTCGGGGGCGGGCCTCGGCAGGCCCTCGCGCTCGGGGCCCGGCGCGGCTAGCGCGCTGGATCCAGGTGGACCAGCAGCACGGGCGCGCCCGGCGTGTGGCGCACCACGTGGTCGGCGACGGAGCCGAGCACGGCGCGCCGCAGCCCGGAGCGACCTCGCGTGGCCATCACGACCAGGTCGGCGCCGAGCTCCTGGACGGCCGCCTCGATCTCCTCGGTCGGGCGGCCTTCGCGGACCACCGTCTCGACCGCCTCCACGCCCGCGTCGCGCAGCTCTTGCTGCTCGACCGCGAGGTACTCCTGCGCCGCGGCGCGCTGCGCGGAGACGGCCTCCTCGGCCACGTCCGCCGTGACGCCGCCCGCGGCGATCGGCTCGATCGTCGCGGTCTGCGCCAGGAGGTGCGCCACCGAGTCCACGACCTCCAGCAGCGTGACCTCGGAATGCAGCGCGAGCGCCAGCTCGCGAGCATGCGGCACTGCCTCGCGAGCCAGGTCGGAGCCATCCAGAGTCAGGAGGATCTTGCGGTACACGGCTGCCCCTTCGCGGGTGGCGGGCCGCTCGCATGGTGCGCGGTGCCCCGGAGCCCGGCGCATCATAGGGCGGGAGGCGGGGCCGCGCACGGGGGGTGTGCGCGGCGCCTGCTAGGCTTCGCCGCCGGGCGGGCGCCGCGCGGGCGGCGACCCTTTCGATCGTCACCGCGCGATCCGCTCGGACGAACGCGCGGCCGCGAGCAGCAGGAGAGCCGGCCGATGTCCTTCGATCCGCGTCACCGCAGCCGCACCCTGGTGGACGGGCCGGACCGCGCGCCGGCGCGCTCCTACTTCAAGTCTGTGGGCCTCACGGGCGAGGACCTCAAGCGGCCGCTGGTGATGGTCGCGCACAGCTGGATCGGCACGATGCCGTGCAACCTCAGCCAGCGCGCGCTGGCGCAGCAGGTGATGGCGGGCGTGCGCGCCGCCGGCGGCACGCCGATGGAGGTCAACACCGTCTCCATCTCCGACGGCATCTCGATGGGCACGGAGGGGATGAAGGCGTCGCTGATCAGCCGCGAGCTGATCGCCGACTCGATCGAGCTCTGCGGCGTCGGCTACTCCTTCGACGCGGCGGTGGTGATCGTCGGCTGCGACAAGACGATCCCCGCGGGCGCGATGTCGCTCGCGCGGCTCAACATCCCCGGCGTCGTGCTCTACTCGGGCTCGATCGCCCCCGGCCGCTACGAGGAGCGCGACGTGACGATCCAGGACGTCTTCGAGGCGGTCGGCCGCCACGCCGCGGGAGATCTCTCGGAGCGCGAGCTCACCGCGCTGGAGGACGTGGCGTGCCCCGGCGCCGGCGCCTGCGGCGCCCAGTACACCGCGAACACGATGGCGACCGTGCTGGAGTTCGTCGGCCTCTCGCCTATGGGCAGCGCCACCGTCGGCGCCACGGACCCGCGCAAGGACGAGGTGGGGCGCCGCGCCGGCGAGCTGGTGATGGACGTGCTGCGCCGCGGCGTGCTGCCGCGCGACATCCTCACGCGGCGCGCGCTGGAGAACGGCATCGCCTGCGCGGCCGCCACCGGCGGCTCCACCAACGTGGTGCTGCACCTGCTGGCGATCGCGCGCGAGGCGGGCGTCGAGCTCGACATCGACGACTTCGACCGCATCAGCGAGCAGACGCCGCTGATCGGCGACCTGCGCCCGGGCGGCCGCTTCGTCGCGCTGGACTGGGATCGCGCGGGCGGGACGCCGCTGCTGGCGCAGCGGCTGCTCGCCGGCGGCAAGATCCACGGCGACGTGATGACGGTGACCGGCCGCACCATCGCCGAGGAGTCGGCCGACGCAGAGGAGACGCCCGGCCAGGAGGTGGTGCGCAGCCTGGACGACCCGCTGAAGTCGACGGGTGGCCTGGTGATCCTGCGCGGCAACATCGCGCCCGAGGGCTGCGTGATCAAGGTGGCGGGGCACGAGCGCATGACCCACAGTGGCCCCGCGCGCGTCTTCGAGCGCGAGGAGGACGCGATGCAGGCGGCGCTGGAGCGGCGCATCGTCGCGGGCGACGTCGTCGTGATCCGCAACGAGGGCCCGCGCGGCGGCCCCGGCATGCGCGAGATGCTGGGCGTGACCGCGGCGCTGGTCGGCGAGGGTCTCGACGACTCGGTGGCGCTGCTCACCGACGGCCGCTTCTCGGGCGCCACGCGCGGGCTGATGGCAGGCCACGTCGCGCCCGAGGCCGCGGCCGGCGGCCCGATCGCGCTCGTCGCGGAGGGCGACACGATCCACGTCGACATCCCCAACCGCCGCCTCGACCTCGAGGTGGACGAGGCGGAGCTGGCACGCCGCCGCGCGGCGTGGCGGCCGCTGCCGCCGCCCTACACGCGCGGCGTCTTCGCCAAGTACGCGCGCAGCGTCTCGGGCGCCGAGGAGGGCGCGATCACCCGCTAGCGAGCGCGCCCTCCGTCGACGCCGTTGCGGGGCGCCGGGCGAGGGGGACGCCGGGGGCCGCACCGTGGACGAACGCGAGCCCGCACCGCTGGTGCTGGTCGCCGGCGCGGGCGGCGCGGTGGGCCGCGCGCTGCTCGACGAGCTGGCGCGCTCAGACCCCGCGCACGGCCAGCGCCGGGTGCGCGCGCTGGTGCGGCGCGAGGCGGACGCGGCGCGCCTGCGCGCCGACGGGATCGAGGCCGAGTCCGGCGACCTCGTCGCGGGGCGCGGGCTGGCCGGCGCCACCCGCGGCGTGCACACGCTCGTCTACCTCGTGCGCGCCGCCACCAGCCGCCGCGACGCCGTCGCGAGCAAGCTGCGCGCCGCGCAGAACGCGCTGCTCGCGGCGCGGGCCGCGGGTGTGGATCGCGTCGTCTTTCTCGGCTGCGTCGGGGCGGGCGAGGAGGCGCGCGCGCTGCTGCTGGTCGGGAGCTGGGCCGCCGAGCTCGCCGTGCGCCAGAGCCGGCTACGCCCCGTGATCGTGCGCGCGCCGCTGATCGTGGGCGCGGGCTGCCGGCCGCTCACGCTCGTGGCCGCCGCCGCCGAGCGCGCGCCGCTGGCGCCGCTGCTGCTCCCCGCCGACGTGGCGCTGGAGCCGGTGGCGCTGGCCGACGTGGCGGAGGCGCTGCGCATGGCGATCGACGACCCGGAGCTCGAGGACCGCAGCTTCGACCTGTGCGGTGCCGAGCGTGTCACGGGGCGTGAGCTGGCCCGCGCCTGGGCGCGCGCGCGGCGGGCGCCGCCTGCTGCTGCCTGCCGCGGGGACGCGCCCCGCGATCGCCTCGGCGCTCGCCTCGCCGCGGCGGCCGCGCCGCTGGCGCCGCAACCGGCTGCTGCTGGAGCCGCTGCAGGAGCGGCAGATCTGCGCCGACCCGTCCAGCCGCTTACCGCTGCCGCGCCGCCCTCTCGGCTACGCCGCCGCCATCGCCGAGCTCGCGAGGGACGAGAGGCGGGCCTAGCCCTCGGCGGGGCCTCCGGCCGGCCCCTCGGGGGCGCCCTCGTCGGGGGCGATCGGGTCGAGGACGGCGCGCCACGCGGCGTGGCCGAAGCCACCGTCGAGGTGCAGCGTGTGGCCGACGAGCATCGACGCCTCGTCGGAGCAGGCCCACGCCACCGCCGCCGCCACGTCCTCGGGCGCCACGTTGCGGCCCGCCGGCACGTACGGCCGCACGCGGTCCGAGACCGAGTCACGCACGCTGCGCTCGCCGTCGGCGCCCTCCACCCAGCCCGCCGAGACGCCGTTGACGCGGACGCCGCGCGGCGCCAGCTCGACGGCGAGGTAGAGCGTGAGCGACTCCAGCGCGGCCTTGCTGACGCCGACGGCGGAGTAGCCCGCCATGTAGTGCCGCGCGCCCGGCGAGAGCAGGTTCACGATCGCGCCGCCACCGCGCTCCTCCAGCAGCGGCGCGGCGAGCTGCGAGGCGCGCCACGGCCCGAAGAGGTTCACCTCCATCGCGCGGTGGAGGTGGCCGGGGCGCTGCTCGATGGCGGGGCGCGGCCGCTCCAGCCCGCGCGCCGCGTTGTTGACGAGGACATCGAGGCCGCCCGTCTCGCGCGCCCGATCGAGCAGCGCCGCCAGCTCCTCGGGCGCGCCGGCATCGGTGCGCAGCGCCTCCGCCTCGACGCCGAGCGCGCGGCACTCCTCGGCGGTGGCCTCGGCCGACTCCTGTGAGCGCGCGTAGGTGAGCAGGACGTGCGCGCCCTCGCGCGCGAGCCGCAGCGCGATGGCGCGGCCGATCCCGCGCGAGCCGCCCAGCACCAGCGCGCGCCGCCCCGCCAGCGAGTCGTACATGGGGCGCAGTATGGCGCGGGGACGCCGTAGGCGGCGCGTCGCGCGGCCTCGCGGCACGGGCGAGACCTCGTCAGCGCGCGAGCCGCCTCAGGGCGCGGGCTGCGGGCCGAACGGCTCCGTGGCCGGGGGCACCAGCACGCCGACCGCCCACTCGTAGCCATCCGGGTCGCGCAGCAGCACCTCGCGCCAGCCGTGGCCCTTGTTCGTCGCGGGCGCGACCACCTCCGCGCCGTGGGCGAGCGCGCGTCGCTCCGCGGCGTCGGGGTCGAGGCCCAGGAGCCGCAGCTGCGCGCCCAGGCCGCGGCGAGCGCCGGAGGCGAGCTCCGCGTGCCACGGGTGCTCGTCGTGCGTGTGGTCGGCGTGCAGCATCACCTCGACGGGGCCGGCGCGCACCGCCGCGAAGTCCACGTCGCGGTAGTGCACCTCGGCCTCGAAGACATCGCGGTAGAACGCCGCCGAGCGCTCCGTGTCGCGCACCAGCAGGTTGATCGAGAGCGGCGGCAGCAGCGCCCCGTAGCGGAAGCCCGGCATCCACGGGACGGTGCCGTCGGGGCGGCGGCGCGTCCCCATCAGGCGCCGCTCGACGCGGCAATGCGGGGCGAGGCGTCGAGGCTCACGCGGGGCGCTCCGGCTCCTCCTCGACGAGGCGCATGAGCAGCTGGCGCAGCCGCGGCGAGCGCCGCACCTCCTTGCGCAGCCGCAGGATCTCGCGTTCGTTCACGATCAGGGGCTGCCGCTCGAAGCGGCCGTCCGGGCTGTAGGCGGAGAAGCGGATCGCGTACTGCCCCTTCTTCTCGCCGAGCTCGTAGCGGAGGAGCTGCAACGCGGGCTGGTGCAGCCCGCCCTCGATCGCCGCCTCCTCCAGGATCAGCCCCGTGCCCCAGGGGAGCGAGAACTGGCGCGGCACGCGTCGCTGCGGCATCGGTGACCCCCTTCGGCGAACTGTCGCTGCCCACCTGCCGCCCCTGAGCCGACGGCGGGCGCGGGCGCCTCGGCCGGCCGCCGCGCGCCTCGTAATGTGTCGCGTGCGTCCGGGGGCGCGATACTACTGCACCGGCGTCCGCCCGTGGGCGGCTCCCGGCCAGCACCCGCCAGCGCAGGGCCACCCCGGCGAGTGCTAGCGCGCGGCGACCTCCGCGAGCGCGTCCGCGAAGCGGCGAATCGCCTCGCGCAGCCGCTCGGGCGGCAGCGCCGAGTACACCAGCCGCAGCCGGCGCTCGCCCCGCTCCCCGAGCGGGGCGACCAGGCCCTCGAGGTCGGCCTCGGGCTGCGGGTAGTAACCGGTGCCGGGCGTCACCGCCACGCCGCGCCGCGCGGCGGCGGCGACCACGGCCCCCGCCGTCAGCCCCTCGGCGAGGAGCAGCCAGTGGAAGAAGCCGCCCGCGGGGCTGCGGAAGCGCAGGTACGGCTCGCACAGCTCGACGAGCGCCTGCGCCGAGGCGTCGCGACGCTCGCGGTAGAGGGCGCGCAGCGCCTCGACGTGCGCCTCGTAGTGGCCGGCGTCGAGGTACTCGGCAACCGTCCGCTGCACGAAGGGCGAGGCGCCGTTGTCGAAGCGCATGAACGCGAGCCGCTCGATGTAGAGCGGAGCGGCGGTGATCCAGCCGACGCGCAGCCCCGTCGCGATCGTCTTGGAGAAGGTGCCGACCCGCAGGATGCCGCGCCCCACCGCGGCAGCGAAGAGCGGCGGCGGCGGCGGCCCGTCCAGGTCGATGCCGGTGTAGGCGTCGTCCTCGACGATCAGCACGTCGTGCTCGCGCGCCAGCCCCGCGACCTGCTCGCGCCGCTCGGGCGGCAGCGTCGAGCCGCTGGGGTTGTCGTAGTTCGCGACGAGGTAGAGCAGCTTCGCCGCCGCCCCGCCGCCGCGCAGCCGCTCGAGCGTGTGCGCGAGCGCCGAGGGGTCGACGCCGTCCTCGTCCTGAGGCACGGCCGCGATGCGGGCGCCGCGCGCGCGGAAGGCGCGGACCGCGCCGGGGTAGGTGGGCGCCGGCGTGACCACCACGTCGCCGGGACCGAGGAAGGTCGCCGCGATGTTGTCGATGGCGTGCGCCGAGCCCGAGGTCAGCGTGACGTGTGCCGCGGTCAGCGGGACGCCCGACTCGCGCGCCTGCCGCTCGGCGATCCAGGCGCGCAACGGCTCGTGGCCCAGCGGGCCGCCGTAGGTGAGGGCGCCCGCCGGGTCGCGGCGGAGAGCCCGCGTCGCCGCCTCGGCGAGCTCGCTGGCGGGGAGGCTCGCGGCGTCGGGGAGGCCCGCGTTCAGGTCGAAGGGCAGCGGCGAGAGCGAGGTGGGCGGGGGCAGCGCGCGCACCACCGGGGCGAGCAGCCGCTCCAGCCGCTCCAGCTCCTCGGCGCTCGTCGCGCCCGGCCCGTCGTCGTCGCCTCGGCTCGCCATGGGGGCGGCAGCGTAGCAGCCGGCCCCGGCAGCGGCATCGGGTGCGAGGCCGAGGTGCGAGGCATCGCGCGGGCGCCGTCGTCGGCGCGAGGCGCGCCTGCTATCGTCGCCCGGCCGCGGCGACGGGGTCGCGAGCGAGCGAGGGCGGGGCGATGGCCGACAGCGCGCCGGCAGCCGGATCGAGCGAGCCGCTCGTCGTCGAGCGCGTCGCCGATGGCGTCGCGACGCTGCGGCTCAACCGCCCCGAGAAGCGCAACGCGATGCACCGCGCGCTCTCGCTCGCGCTCCAGCAGGCGCTGGCCCGCGCCGACGCCGACCCGGCGGTCGCGGCGATCGTGCTCACGGGCGGCCCCGGCATCTTCTGCGCGGGCGCCGACATGACGGAGGCGCTCGCGACCTACGCCGAGCATCGGGGCGCCGAGCACGCGGGCGACGAGGCGGGGAGCGAGGGCGGCAGCGCGCTCGCGAACCCGGTGGGCGACGCCGCGCGGCGCATCCAGTACTCGCCGAAGCCCACGATCGCCGCCGTCGACGGCCCCGCCTACGGCGGGGGCGCCGTGCTCGCGCTCGCCTGCGACCTACGGCTGGTCACCGAGCGCGGGCGCTTCCGCTTCCCCGGCGCCGAGAACGGGCTGATCGTCGCGCCCGTTGCGCTCACGCGGCTCGTCGGCCCGGCCGTGGCGAAAGAGCTGCTGTTCAGCTCGCGCAGCGTCGAGGCGGAGGAGGCGGTGCGGCTCGGCCTCGCGAACCGCCTCGTCGCGGCGGAGGCGCTGGAGGAGGCGCTCGCCGAGCTGACGGGCGCGATCGTGCGCTCCTCGGCGCAGGCGATCGGCTGGCTGAAGCGCGTCGTCGACGCGGCCGCCGACGGCGCCGACGCGCGCGCCGTCGAGGAGCAGGCCGACCGCATGACGCGCGGCTCCGCCGACAACCTCGAGCGCTTCCGCGCCGCCACCGAGCGGGTCACCGGTGGCGGCGCCGCCACCGAGCGGGTCACCGGTGGCGGCGCCGCCACCGGCGCTGAGCGCGGCTAGCGCGCGCATGGCGGCGATCGGCGAGGGCGTCGAGGCGGAGGTCGTGGCGCGGCTACGCGCGGCGGGGCTGCGGCTCGCGACGGCGGAGTCGACGACCGGGGGGCTGGTCGGCCACCGCCTCGCGGCGGTGCCCGGCGCCTCGGCGGTGCTCGCCGGCGGCATCGCCGCCTACGCGAACGAGGCGAAGACGGGGCTGCTCGGCGTGCCGGCCGAGCTGCTCGCGGAGCGCGGCGCCGTCTCGCCCGAGGTCGCCGCGGCGATGGCGCGCGGCGCGCGCACGGCCTTCGGCGTGGCGGTCGCCGTCGCCGAGACCGGCGTCGCCGGCCCGCCGGTAGGCGGCGCGACGGCGGGCGGCGCGACGGCGAGCGAGGCGAAGCCCGCGGGGCTCTACTACCTCGCGGCGGTCGGCCCCGGCTGCGAGCTGGCGGAGCGCGCGAGCTTCGAAGGCGGGCGCGCCGAGACACAGTGGGCGGCATCCGAGGCGGCGCTGCGGCTGGTGCTCGTCTGCCTCGACGGGGCAACGCCCGTCTCGAGCGTGGCCGAGTCGAGCCCCGGCGCATCGAGTTCGGGCGAATCGAGCACGGAGTCGGCGTGACGGAGGGGGAGCGGCGTGGCTGAACGCGAGGCGGGACGGCTGCTGGCGGAGGCGGCCTGCGGCGGCGACGCCGGGCTCGGCGTCGGCGGCGGCGGCGGGGGGCGCGAGGGCGGGCGGGTCGGCGCGGCCGCGCTCGAGGGGCGGCACGCCTTCGCACTGCCAGGCGACCGGCCGGTGTGGGGCCGCGACCGCCCGTTCGCCGTCGAGCACATCGCGCTCGATCTCTCCTTCGATCTGCCACGCGGCGAGGTGCGGGGCGTCGCCACCACCACCTTCCGCCCGCGCGTCGACGGCCTCCGCGAGGCCGTCTTCGATGCGATCGAGCTCGACGTCGAGTCGGTCAGCGACGCGTCGGGGCGTGCGCTTCCCTTCACCGTCGGCGAGCGCACGCTGCGCGTCGACCTCGGGCGGCCGCGCTCCTCGCGGCGGCGGATCACGACCGTCGTGCGCTACGCCGCGCGCCCGCGCCGCGGGCTCTACTTCAACGCCCCGGAGGCGGCCTACCCCGACCGCCCGCGGCAGATCTGGACACAGGGGCAGGCCGAGGACTCCGCCTACTACTTCCCCTGCTTCGACTACCCCGGCGAGAAGGCGACCTCCGAGCTGACCGTGACCGTGCCGGCCGGCTGGTTCGCGCTCTCCAACGGCCGCCTCGTCTCCCGCCGCGAGAGCGGCCGCCGACGCACCGCGAGCTACCACTGGCGGCAGGAGCGGCCGCACCCCGCCTACCTCGTGACGCTGGTCGCCGGCGAGCTCGCCGCCGTCGAGGAGCGCGCCGAGGGCGCGGGCGAGGGCGGCGCCGACGTGCCGGTGCAGTACTACGGCCCGCCCGGGAGCCGGCCGGCGCTGCGCCGTGCCTTCGGCCGCACGCCCGAGATGGTGCGCTTCTTCGCCGAGCGCATCGGCACGCCCTACCCGTGGGCGAAGTACGCGACCGTCGTCGTCGCCGATTTCATCTTCGGCGGGATGGAGAACACCTCGGCGACGACGATGACCGACGTGCTGCTGCACGACGCGCGCGCGCACGAGGACATCGCCGAGCTCGCGGACTCCATCACCGCGCACGAGCTGGCGCACCAGTGGTTCGGCGACCTGCTGACCTGCCGCGAGTGGTCGCACGGCTGGCTGAACGAGAGCTTCGCCACCTACTTCGACGCGCTGTGGGTGGAGCACGCGCGCGGCTGGGACGCCTTCCGCCACGACCTGCGCGAGAAGGCGCAGGCGTACTTCGGCGAGGACGCGCAGAGCTACCGCCGGCCGCTGGTGCAGAACGTCTTCGCCGAGCCGATCGACATCTTCGACCGCCACCTCTACGAGCGCGGCGCGCAGGTGCTGGACATGCTGCGCTACGTGCTGGGCGACGAGCTGTGGTGGCGCGCCATCGGCCACTACGTGCGCGCGCACCGCGAGCAGGGCGTGCTCACCCACGACCTGCAGCGCGCCGTGGAGGAGGCGACCGGCCGCAACGTCGACTGGTTCTTCGACCAGTGGGTGTGGAAGGGCGGCCACCCCGAGCTACGCGCCACGTACTCCTGGGACGCCGAGCACGCGCTCGCGACGGTGCAGCTCACGCAGACGCAGAAGGCCGAGGACGACCCGCTCACCTCGATCTACCGCACGCCGATGGAGATCGCGTTCCAGACGCCGCGCGGGCTGCGCTCGTTCCGAGTCGAGCTCTCCGAGGCGTCGCATTCCTTCGTCTTCCCGCTCGACGGCGAGCCGCGATGGGTCGCGATCGACCCCGCGAACCGCGTGCTGAAGAAGCTCGAGTTCGCGCCGGGGGAGGCGCAGCTGCGCGCGCGGATCGTCGAGGATACGCAGGCCGTCGGGCGCATCGAGGCAGCGGAGGGGCTGGCGAAGCTCGGCTCGCCGCAGGCGATCGAGGCGCTGCGCACGGCGCTGCTCTCCGAGCGCGAGAGCGAGCTGGTGCGCGCCGAGGTGGCGACCGCGCTCGGCACGGTGCGCGCGGAGGCGGCGCGCGACGCGCTCGTCGCCGCGCTCAGCGCGAAGCCGTCGCGGGTGCGCCGCGCCGCCGCGGCCGCGCTCGGGAAGAGCCGCGACGGCGTCGCGGCCGCCGCGCTCGCCGGGCTGCTGCGCGGACGCGGCGACCGCTCCTACTACGTGCAGGCCGCTGCCGCCTCGGCGCTGGGCGCGACGCGGCAGCCCTCGGCGTTCGCCGCGTTGCGCCGCGCGCTCGATCGCCCGGCGCACAACGACGCGATCACGGCCGGCGCGCTGGCAGGCCTGGGCGCGCTGCGCGATCCGCGCGCCCTCGACACGCTGCTCGCCTACACCGAGTGGGGGCGCCACCAGAGCGCGCGCCGCGCGGCCGCCGCCGCGCTCGGCCAGCTCGCGCGGTTCGCAGGCGAGGGCGGGCGCACCCGCGCGCGAGAGCGACTGGTCGAGCTGCTGGACGACCGCTGGCTGCGCGTGCAGCTCGCCGCCGCGGCGTCGCTGATCGAGCTGGGCGACGCGCGCGCGGTGCCCGCGCTGCGCGCCGCCGCTGGCCGCGCGCTGGACGGCCGGCTGCGCCGCACCTGCCGCGTCGCCGCGCGCGACCTCGCCGAGCGCGCCGACAAGGGCGACGAGGTGCGCTCGCTGCAGGGGGAGCTGGAGAAGCTGCGGCAGCGCAACGACGAGCTGCGCGACCGCATGACGAAGCTGGAGGCGCGCCTCGGCGACGCGAGCGCGTCCCCGGCTGCTCCCCGCGGGCGCGCGGCGCCTCCAGGGCGCGGCGGCGGGCGCGGCGCGCCGCGCGGCCGGCGCTCGACGCCGTAGGGCGGCCTCCGTAGAGTGGGGCGGCGCCGGCCAGTGGCCGGCGCGAGCCTCGCTCCGCCACCCTCGCCACGGGCGCGGCGAACAACGGCGCGGCGTGCCGCGCGGGACCTGCACGCGACGGGCGACGAGGCAGGCAGGGCGCCGAGGCGGGGCGCGCAAGCGCGGCGCGGAGGGCACGGGTGCGGAAGCTGAACGTCTTCTTCGACGTCGACAACACGCTGCTGATGTGGGACGGCTCGCTGCGCAACCACACGCGCGACGTCTTCGAGCGCATCCTCGCCGCCGAGCACACGATCTACATCTGGTCCGGCGTCGGCATCCGGCGCTGGGAGATGGAGATGAACAAGCTCGACCACTACGTGACGGACTACTTCATCAAGCCGCTCTACGACCATCGCGCGCGGCTGCCGAAGCTGGGCGTGAGGGTGGAGCCGGACTTCGTGATCGACGACCACCTCTCCGTGGTGGAGGTCTTCGGCGGCTACTACATCCCCGATGTCGCGGCCCCGGACGACGAGGAGCTGCTGCGCGTCGCCGAGGCGATCGAGACGCGCGCCCGGGGCGAGGCCGACGGCGACTCGGAGCGCGTCCTGCCCTCCGACGGCGAGCCCGGCACGGTCGCCCGCTAGGCCGTCCCCCGCACGCGGGCCGCCGCGGCCCTCCTCCGTGTCCCTCAGTGCCCGCTGGTGCGCCGCTAGTGCGCTGGCGTGCCGCCGACCGGGCGCGTGCCGTTGCCCGTGCTGCCGAGCTGCTCCGCGCGCAGCAGCTGCGCCACGCGGTTGCGGTCCAGCATCGCGGCCGCCGAGCCGGAGGGCGCGCCCACGTCCCCGGCCTCGGGGAGCTGCGCGAGCGCCAGCCGCGAGCGGCTGTCGTCCGTCATGCGCAGCAGCGGCTCCACGATCGTCCAGATCGAGACGCCGGTGTTGCGGCCGGGCTCGGTGCTCACGTAGCTCGCCCAGTCGAGCGCGCGCTCGCGCATGTCGTAGTGCGAGAAGAGGCGGTACTCCGGGTCCCAGCGCGTCGTGTCCTCGTAGCAGGCGGCGTCCCACTCGATGGGCAGCGGCCGGTCGGAGATCGAGAGCGGGTCGAGCGCGACGAGCCAGAGCGAGACGGCCAGAGCGAGCGGCGTCTGCCCGTAGTGGCCGCCCGTGGAGGCGGTCCACGAGAGCCCGTACGCGTCGCACATCGCCTGCGTCACGCGCTCGTCGATGGCGAGGCCGGCCGCGAGCATCAGCCGCGTGACGAGCAGGTGACCGACGAAGCGCGCCTCGGCGTCCGAGGCGGTGCGCTCGCCCGTTGGCAGCTCGAGCGCGGCCTCGCGGTCGGGCCCGAAGCAGGCGAAGGTGTGCCGCAGCCCGCAGTCGCCGCCGGGGGCGCCGGGACCGCCCTGCGTCGCGAGCAGCAGGTCGAGGTCGGCCGGATCGGCCACGACGCCCTCGTCGCGCGCGGCCAGCCACAGCCGCAGCACCAGGTCGATGATCGGGGCGTCGGGCACGGCCGCGACGCTACCGACGGCCTCGCTTCATTGTCAACGCGCGCCGCCCGACCCTACGATCGAGCGCAGTGTTCCCCGCGCGCTCTCGCTCCGCAGCGCCGCACGGCGGCCTCGCGCGCCCACGTCGTCGGGCGTGGCCGGCTCGCGCCCTGCTCGCCGGCGCGGCGGCGCTCGCGCTGCTGCTCGCGGCCTGCGGCGACGGCGGCGACGCCGCTACCGCCGAGCGCGCGCCCACCGCGACGCCGCCCGCGACCGCCACCGCGACACCGACACCCGCGCCGGCCCCGGCGCCCGAGCCCGCGCCCGTGCCCGCGCCCGTGCCCGTGCCGCCCGGCGCCACGCCACGCCCGACCCCGGTGCCGGCCCCCACCGCCAAGCCCTCGCCGAGCCCCGCCGCGACATCGGCATCCTCGCCCTCGGCTACCCCGACCGTCATGCCCACGCCCACCGCCGCCCCCATGCCCACGCCCGAGCCGACGCCGGCGGAGCCGGTTGCCTCGACGGCGTCAATCGCGCTGGCAGAGCTGCCGCGCGTCGAGTTCGTGCGCGCCGACGGGAGCGCCGTCGCGCTGCCCGTCGAGATCCCGCCGCGCTCAGACTACGGCCTCGGGCTCTCGGGCCGCTATGAGCTCGAAGGGCGCGGCATGGTCTTCCACTACCCGCAGGGCACCAGCGCGATCGGCTTCTACATGAAGAACACGCACATCGATCTGGCGATCGCCTTCGTCGGCCTCGACGACCGGGTGATCGCGATCCGCCAGATGGAGGCGGAGTCGCTGGACCTCGTGCGGCCGGGCGGCGTCTACCGCTACGCCGTCGAGGCTCCAGCAGGCTGGTACGCCGCGCGCGGGATCGTCGAGGGTGCGCTGCTGCGGCTCCCGCCGGGCGTCGCGCTGCCGGAGTAGCGGCGCCCGCCCGCCGCTAGTACCAGTCGCGCTCGATGACGTGGCCCGCGTGCGTCGCGAGCGGCCAGAGCAGGCGCTCGTCGTCGTCGTCGAAGGGGAGGCCGTCCTCGCGGTCGGTCACGTAAAGCGCGCCGCACACGGAGCCGCTCGCCCACAGCGGCAGCCCCAGCAGCGAGCGCATCGCCGGGTGGCTGGGCGGGAAGCCGAAGGCGCGTGCGTGCTCCGAGACGTCATCGAAGCGCACGGGCCGGCCTTCGGCGCGCAGCGAGCCCAGCGGGCCGTGGCCCTGCGGCGGCGCCTTCAGCCGGCGCAGCAGCTCGGGCGGCAGCCCCGCCGTGTAGAAGCCGATGGTGCGGTCGCCCTCGTCGGTGACGGCGAGCGCGCCGTAGCGAGCGCCCGCCAGCTCGCGCGCAAGCTCCACGACGAGGTCGAGCGAGGCCGCGGGCGAGGGACGCGCCGGCAGGCCGCCCAGCCCGCGCGCGAGGGCCCGCAACGCCCGCGCCTCCGGGTCGGAGGCAGCGGCGGCGAGGCGCTCGCGGGGGGGCGCGCTGGTCACGGGCACAGGCTACGCCGGGCGCTCGGGGCTGCACCCGGCGCGCTCGCATCGCTCTCGCGACCGCTCGGCGCCACGCCCTGCGCGTTACGTGCGCCGGGGAGTGCCTCGCCCCGTGGCCCGAAGAGGCGCAACGTCTCCGGCCGCGCCGCGATCGCCAGGCGGGTGCCCGGAGCCGGCGGCTGCGCGTCCCACTCCCAGCGCACCTCGACGCCGCGCGGCCGGGCGTCGCGCGCGCCCGCCGCGGCGCCCGCCGCTGGCCCCACCTCCGCGCCCCGGCCCAGCGCCAGCTCGATCCGCGCGAGCGGGCCCTCCGGCCGCACGCGCCGCACGCGCCCCTCGGCGCCGCAGCCGAGCCCGCGGCCCGCCGGCACGCAGAGCAGGCTGGCCGGGTGCGCGAGCACGCTGAGCGCGGCCGCGCGCGCGCGCGCGACGCCCCCCGCGTCGGCGGCGCTCGTCGAGGCGGCGGCCGCCACCTCCGCCAGCGCGGGCGGCAGCTCGAGGGCCCCGACGCCCTCCTCGACCACCGCGGGCCGCCCGTGCGGGCCGGGCCGCAGCGGCCCGTGCGCCAGCGTCACGTAGCCCAGCATCTCCGCGACGCGCAGCGAGGCCGGCGCCGCGAACACCTCGGGCAGCGGGCCCGCCTGCAGCAGCCGCCCGTCCGCCATCACCAGTAGGTCGTCCGCGACCTCGACGGCGTCGCGCAGGTCGTGCGAGACGAGCAGCGCCGTCGTGCCGAGCCGCCCCAGCAGCGCGCGCAGCTGCGGGCGGAGCTGCGCCTTTAGCGGCTCGTCGAGCGATCCCAGCGGCTCGTCGAGCAGCAGCACGCCGGGCTCGGGCGCCACGGCCCTCGCGAGCGCGACGCGCTGCCGCTCGCCGCCCGAGAGCTCGTGGATACGACGCGCGCCGAGGCCGTCGAGCTCGAAGAGCGCCAGCAGCTCGGCCACCCGCTCGCGCCGGCGCGCGCGCGGCCAGCGCGCCATGCGCAGCCCGAACTCGACGTTCCTCGCCACGTCCAGGTGCGGGAACAGCGCCAGCTCCTGGAAGACGAGCCCGATGCCGCGGCGATGCGGCGGCCGACCCAGCAGCGACTCGCCGTCCAGCAGCACGTCGCCCGCGTCCGGCCGATCGAGGCCCGCGATCAGCCGCAGCAGCGTGGTCTTGCCGCAGCCCGAGGGGCCGAGCAGCGCGGCGATGCGGCCGTCCGCCACCTCGAGGTCGACGCCGCGCAGTGCGAAGCCCTCGCCGGCGTCGGCGCCCCCCGCGTCGCTCGCCGCGCCGTCGCTCGCGGGCCCCCCCGCATCGGACGCGCCGCCGCTCGGGCCCGCGTCGAGGTAGGCGCGGGTCAGGCTCCTCGCCGTCAGCGTCGCCATCAGAACTCGCCGATCTCGCGATAGCGCGCGCGCGAGATGACGAGCACGCTCGCCGCTGTCACCAGCATCAGGATCGTCGAGAGCGCCAGCGCCCGGCCCAGCCCGCCGGGGCGGCCCAGGGCGTCGAATATGGCGATCGGCAGCGTCGCGAACTCGCGGCGGCGCAGCACGGAGGTGGCGCCGAACTCGCCCAGCGAGACGGCGAAGGCGAAGACCGCGCCCGCCAGCACCCCGCGCGCCATCAGCGGCAGCTCGACGTGGCGCCAGGCGCGCGCCGGGCCCGCGCCCAGCAGCCGCGCCGCCTCCGGCAGCCGCGGGTCGAGCGAGCGCTGCACCGCCAGCGTGGCGCGCAGCACGAAGGGGTAGGCGACTAGCGTGTGCGCCAGCAGCACCAGCCACGGCGAGCCGCGCAGGTCGTACCAGCCGCGATCGAAGGTCGTGAGGTAGCCGAAGCCGAGCACGACGGCGGGCACCGCGAGCGGCAGCATCAGCGCCGCGTCCAGCAGCGTGCCGAGCCGGCCGCGCGCGCGCGCCACCGCCGTCGCCCCCGCCACGCCCAGCAGCAGCGCGAGCGCCGTCGCGCCGGCTGCGTAGGCGAGGCTCCAGCGCAGCGCGTCCAGCGGCGCGATGAAGGAGATGCGCCCCGTCTCCTCGAAGAGCGCGCGGAAGTGCGCGAGCGTCGGGCCGTCCGCGTCGACGGAGAGCGCGCCCCACGCGAGCGCGGCCAGCGGCGCGCCGAGGAAGAGCGCCAGCGCCAGCCCCTCGGCGGCGGCGAGCGCGCGCGCGCGCCACGACAGCGCGGAGAGCGGGCGCGCGCGGTCGGCGCGCAGCGGCTGCCGGGCGGCGGCGCGGCGCTGCAGCCACGCGTAGGCGCTGAGCGCGGCCAGCGTCGCGCCGAGCTGCACCAGCGAGAGGATCGCCGCCTCGGGCAGCTGCACCAGCCGCACGGCGAGGCGGAAGATCGTCACCTCGAGCGTGTCGAGGCCGGGGCCGCCCAGCACCAGCACCACGCCGAACGAGGTGAAGGTGAAGAGGAAGACGAGGGCCCCGGCCGCGGCGATCGCGGGCCCGAGCGCGGGCAGCGTGACGAGGCGGAGCGTGGCCAGCGGCCCCGCGCCCAGCAGCCGCGCCGCCTCCTCGGCGCGCGGATCGAGATTCGCCCAGACGCCGCCGACCAGCCGGATCACGATCGCGACGTTGAAGAAGACGTGCGCCGCGAGGATCGCCCACAGCGCCCCCTGCGGCTCGAGCCTCGGCAGCCCCACGAGGGCAAGCCCGTCCGAGAGCCAGCCGTCCGGCCCCGCGAGCTGCAGGAACGCCACCGCGACGACGAGCGTCGGCAGCACGAACGGCACAGTCACCAGCGCCAGCGCGAGGCCGCGCCCGGGGAAGCGCACGAGGGCGAAGAGCGCGGCGCCGGGCAGCCCCACGGCGAGCGCCAGCGCCGTCGAGGCGAGCGCCTGCGCCATCGTGAAGCCCAGCCGCTCCCAGTAGAAGCGGTCGCTGGCCACGGTGCGCAGCGCCTCGGCGGAGAGCGCCCCGTCCGGCGCCACGCCACGCCACAGCACCGCCGCGAGCGGCCACGCGAGCAGCGGTAGCAGCACGAGCACGACGGGGAGCCCCCAGCGCCACGCGCCCGTCCCCGGCCGGCCGAGCCCGGCGCTCGCGGTGCTCACCGGCGCAGGATACGCGTCCACTCGCGCACCCAGCGGTCGATGTCCTCGGCGCTGGCGTCGAGGCGCGCGGGCTCGACGTCGACCTCGGCCCAGCGCCACCACGCGGGCGTCGGCGTGCCGGGAATCGCGGGGTAGACGAACATCGTGCGCGGGATCTGCGCCTGGAAGGCGTCCGTGAGCATGAAGTCGATGAAGGCGCGCGCCAGCTCGGGCTCGTCGGCGCCCGCGAGCACGCCCGCCGCCTCCACCTGCCGCAGCAGCGGCCACGCCGCCAGCGAGGCGGTCGGCGGCGCGTCGAGGTCGGCGAAGAAGACCTCGGCGGCCGGGCTCGAGGTGTAGGAGACGACCAGCGGGCGCTGGCCTCCGTTGTGCGAGAACTCCGTGAGGTAGGCCGCGGACCAGCCGCCGGTGACCCGCACGTCGTTCGCGCGCAGCGCCTCCCAGAACTCCTGCCAGCCGCCCTCGCCCAGCAGCGCCACGGTCAGCGCGAGGAACTGCAGCCCCGGCGAGGAGGTCGCGGGGTCCTGCACCACCAGCGCACCGCGCCAGCGAGGCTCGGCCAGCTCCTGGAGGCTCGCGGGCGGCGCGCCGACGTCCGCCGCGAGGTCGACGTTGACGTCGACGAAGCCGTAGTCGATCGGCGTCAGCTCGAGGCCGCCGCCGACGGCGTCGAGCAGCTCCGCGGGCAGCTCGTCGCGTCGCTCGGCGCGGTAGGGCTCGAAGACGCCGGCGTCGAGGGCGCGGCGGTAGGAGAGGTTGTCGACGCCGAAGAGCAGGTCGGCCTCGGGGTTGCCGGCGTTGAGGATCGCGCGCGAGACCACCTCGATCGCGTCGCCGCCGCCCAGCACCGTGACCGTGGCGTCGTGCTCCTCCTCGAAGCGCGCGAGCAGCTCCGCGTCCATGTCGAAGGAGTCGTGCGCGAGGATCGTCAGCTCGCGCGGCCCATCGTCGCCGCACGCGGCCCCGCCGAGCAGCAGCGCCCCGACGAGCAGCGCGAGCGCGGCCGCGGCGCGCCGCCATGTCCCGAACATCGCCACAGGCATGCGTCCCCCCTTCAGCGGACCGCCGAAGCCGCGGCGCAGGGGGATCGGGGGCCCGAGGCGGGGGCCGACGCGGATCGCACCGGCGCCCCGCGACGCCGGCGCTCGGCGCTCCGCTCCACGGAGTGGGGTGGGGCGAGCCGGGGGCCGACGACCGCATCCCTACGCACGCATCAACGTGATCAGGTTCAAGGGGTTGGCGGCTCGTGGCCGCCTCTCAGCCCGCAGGCACCCCCAGCGGTCCTCCTGATTCGGCGGAAGCATCGCAGAGGGGGGCGCGGCCGGTCAAGGCGCGCGGTCGGTCTGAGAGCAGGGAGCGTGGGGCGGCTTCTGTTGCGTCGCTACATCGACTTTGTCTTGAGTCCGCCCCACAAGCTGGAAGCCGCGCCTAGCTGTAGTTCCCACGTAGGTTGTTGACAGGATGAGGGGCCTCGCCCGCTGCTGTGTGTGACAGCACGGCAGTAGCGAGGAGAGGACACCCTCATGGCCCATCGTAACGCGCGGCTGACGCCGCTGACCCGACTCGAGCTCGTGCGGGAAGTGGACGCCGGCTGGCCCCAGGCTGAGGTCGCTCGCCACTTCCGCGTCTCCCGCCACACCGTTGCCAAGTGGCTGGGGCGCTTCCGTGCGGAGGGAGCGGCAGGGCTCGAGGACCGCAGCTCCGCCCCGCGCGCGCATCCCCGGCGCACGCCGCCCGAGCTGGAGCGACGCATCTGCGCCGTGCGACGCACGCAGGGATTCGGGCCGCATCGCATCCAGTGGGCGCTCGGGGTCGCCCGCTCCACGGTCTACGCCGTGCTGCGGCGCCGCGGCCTCAACCGGCTCGACCGCCTGCACCGCGTCACCCGGGAGCCGGTCCGCTACGAGCACGACGCCCCCGGCGACCTGCTGCATCTCGACGTGAAGAAGCTCGGGCGCGTCCCCGAGGGCGGCGGCAAGCGAATGGCGCCTGGCTTCGCCGAGACGCGCTCCGGGCCGCATTCGCGGCGTTCGCTGGGGCTGGAGTACCTACACGTCGCCGTCGACGACCACAGCCGTTACGCCTACGTCTCCGTCCTGCCCGACGAGCGTGGCGCGAGCTGCGCCGCCTTCCTCGAGCAGGCGCTCGCGGCCTTCCGCCGGCGTGGCGTGCGCGTGCGCCGGGTCCTGACCGACAACGCGAAGGCCTACACCGTCGCCCGCAGCTTCCACGGCGCCGCCGCTGCCGCAGACGTGCGGCTGTCGCACACACGGCCCTACCGCCCGCAGACGAACGGCAAAGCCGAGCGTTTCATCCAGATCCTGCAGAACGAGTGGGCCTACGCCCGCCCCTACCGCTCCAACGCCGAGCGGCTGCGCCAGCTCCCACGCTGGCTCTACCGCTACAATCACCGCCGACCGCACGGCGGCGTCGGCGGGGCCGTCCCCGCCTCCCGCCTGTGAACAACCTTCCTGGGTAGTACACCTAGTCGCTGGAATCGGAGCTAGCTGATGAAGGTCATGATCAAGGACTTCGCCGTCGGCATGGAGGTCAAGCAAAAGGGAATCGAACTTGAGATCAGAACTCCCAGTGGTGAATTCATCGGTGATCTCGTCGTCACCAATAGCAAGCTCATATGGTGCGAAGGCAAGACCACACGTGAACACGGCATTCCGATCTTGTGGCAGGACTTCCGCGAGTACATGAACGGCGACTGACCGCGGCTTCTAGTCGAGCCGGCGCATCCGCGGCACGAACGCCACCACGGCCAGCGAGGTGACCATCAGCGCCAGCGCCACCGCCGCCATCACCTGCTGCACGCCGTACACCTCGGCGAGCAGGCCGATGAAGAAGGCGCCGATGAAGAGCAGCGAGAACTGCGTCATGTAGATCGACATCACGCGGCCGCGGTAGCGCGGCTCCACGTACGCCTGCACGAGCACGTTGGAGAGCGAGAGGCGCCCCGCGGTGCCGACGCCGACCACGACGAGGATGAGCGCCGAGAGCCAGAACACGCTCGACACCGCGAAGGCGAAGAGCCCCGCGCCGGTCAGGAACGAGCTCGCCATCAGCAGCAGCCCGCGCCGCCGGTCCGGCAGCGATGCGATCACCAGCGAGCCCGCGAGCGAGCCGACGCCCGTGATCGAGAGCAGCACGCCGAGCGAGCCCGCGCCGCCGCCGAACACCGTCTCCACGAAGCCGGGGAGGATGATGATGTACGGCATCGCCAGCACCACGGTCGCCAGATTGACAGCGAGCAGCGTGCGCATCGTCGGGTCGCCCGTGATGTAGCGGATGCTCTTGCTCGCATCCTCGATCGCCGAGCCCACGCCGCCCGCTCGCTCGTGCGGCGCGGGGGCGGTGATGCTCGTCGGGATCGGCATGATGCCGAGCAGCGCGACGAGGTAGAGCACCGCAGTCAGCCCGTAGCCCCAGTCGGCGCCGGCCCACGCCGTGATCGCCCCGCCGAGCCCCGGCGCGAACAGCCGCATCGATTGCATGCCCGCGCTGTTCAGCGCGATCGCGTTGGTCAGCCGGCCCGGTGCGACGATGTCGGGGATCATCGACTGCCGCGCCGGCATCATCAGCGACATCACGATGCCCTGCACCACGGCGCTCGCGATCAGGTACTCGACGCGCAGCCAGCCGCCGGCGATCACCGCGACCAGGACCACGGCGTTCGCGACGTTCACCGCCTGCCCCGCCTGCACCAGGTGCTTGCGCGGCAGGCGATCCGCCAGCACGCCGCCCGGCAGCGAGAGCGTGAGCATCGGCACGGACTGCGCGAGCGACATCACGCCCAGCGCGGTGAACGAGCCGGTGAGCTGGAAGACGAGGTAGCCGCGCAGCAGCTGCTGGAGCTGCATCGCGCCGGACTGCCCCATCTGGCCCAGGAAGAACCAGCGGAAGATCGGCTCGCGCAGCGAGTCGAAGGTGCCCAGCGAGCGCAGCCGACCGCCGCCTTGGCCCGCTCCGGACCCGGCCAGGGCGCCCGCCTCGGCGGCGCGCTCGAGCGGCGCCGAGGCGTCAGGCGGGCGCCCCGCGACCGGCGGCGCGCCGCCCTCGAGGGGGAGCTCCGCGGGCGGCGCCACGAGCGGCGCCTTGGGGGGCCCGCTCGTGGTCACGGGCGCTGCCGCGCGCGGCGCCGACGCGTCGGAGACATCGAGAGCGCGGCCGGCCCTCGGCGCGTGGAGAGCCACTCCAAGAGTGTGACGTTCACGGTAAGGTTATCCTATCACGCGACGCTAACCCGCAGCCCCGACCGCGCCGCAGCGGGCGTCGGGGGCGCGCGCGTCAGGGTGTGGCGACGGGCAGCGCCTCCGCGACCTCGAGCGCGAGGGCGCCCGGCGGGGTGGCGCCGTCCAGCGCGAGCCGCGACCACTCGTCCGCGCCGATCGGCTCGAAGTGGTCGCGCTGGCGGCGGTAGACCGTCTCGTCGGCGTCGGAGGTGCGCAGCGGATCGGAGCTGCGCGCGCCGATGCGCGCCAGCGCGGCGTCGTCCGAGAGCCGCAGCTCCACCGTGAGCGCGGGCACGCCCGCCTCCGCCGCCACGCGGCGCGCCGCCTCGCGGTGGGCGAGCAGCGCGTGCGTCGCGTCCATGACCACGGGGCGGCCCGCGCGCAGGTGCCCGGCGGCGCGTCGGCGCAGCTCCGCGTAAGTGCGGTCGCCCATCTCGGCGCTGTAGAGCCCCGCGCCGACGCCGGCGGGCGCCGGCTGCCGCGGGTCGAGGCCGGCGAGCTGCTTGCGGGTCGCGTCCGAGGAGAGATACGCCGCGCCGATGCGCCCCGCGACCGTCCCCGCGAGCATCGACTTGCCCGTCCCCGCGAGCCCGCAGACGAGGACGAGCGAGGGCGCCGCCCGCCGCCCCGCGTAGGCGGCCGCCAGCGCGAAGTAGCGCGCCGCCGAGGCGGTCAGCCGCTCGCGCTCGGCGGCGGAGATCTCCTCGGCGCGCGCGCCGATCGACTCCACCTTGCCCCGCACGAAGGCGCGCTGGCTGCGGTGCAGCGGCTGCAGCACGCCGAGCGTCTCGTCGTGGGAGCCCGCGATGTAGCGCCCCGCGAGCTCGTCGCCCAGCTCGGCGTGGCCCTGCGCCTCCAGATCCATCGCGAGGAACGCGAGGTCGTAGCCGACGTCGACGTAGCGGAAGCGGTACTCCTCGCTGAACTCGATCCCGTCGACGGCGATCACCCGCGTGCCCCCGCCCTCGGCGGGCAGCAGGTAGACGTGCTTCGCCTGGAGATCGCCGTGCCCCTCGACGACGCGGCCGGCCTCCGCGCGCTCGTCGAAGAGGGCGGCGTCGCGCTCGAGCGCCGCGTCGATGAAGGCGGTGGTCAGCTCGGCGTCGGCGGGGGCCCACGTGCCGCCCACGTTGACGCACGCCTCGCCGCTCCCGCGCTCCCACCAGCCGCGCTCGGCCGCGGCGCCCGCGAAGGCGCTGCCGCCGGGGGCGCGCGCGGCGGCCTCGTGGAAGCCGAGCAGCGTGCGCGCCAGCAGCTCCACCGCGTCCACGGGCTCGGCGCGGTCGGCGAGCAGCCGGTCGAGCGTGCGGTCGTCGGGGAGGCGGCGCATCTTCACCGCCCACTCCACGACCTCGCCGCGCTCGGCACCCGCGCCATGCGCCGCCGGGTCGACGAGGTGGCGCCCGTCCGGGAGCCGCACGATCGGCACCACGCCGAGGTAGACCTCGGGCGCGAGCCGCGCGTTGATGCGCACCTCCTCGTGGCAGAAGTGCTCGCGCCGCTCCAGGCTGAGCTGCTCGATGAAGCCGAAGTCGACGGGCTTCTTCGCCTTGTAGACGACCTCGCCCGCGAGGAAGACGTAGGAGATGTGCGTCTGCACCAGCTCGACGTCGGCCGGCGCGCCGGGGTGGGCGCGTGGCTCGCAGAGGTCGCTCACCCAGCCCGGCAGGGCGCCGTCGCTCACCCCCGGACGGTAGGGAGGGCGCTCGCGGCGCGTCAATCGGGGAGCGGCCTGCGCCCGCCGGAGCGCGTGCTAGGTGTAGTTCCCACGTAGGTTGTTGACAGGATGAGGGGCCTCGCCCGCTGCTGTGTGTGACAGCACGGCAGTAGCGAGGAGAGGACACCCTCATGGCCCATCGTAACGCGCGGCTGACGCCGCTGACCCGACTCGAGCTCGTGCGGGAAGTGGACGCCGGCTGGCCCCAGGCTGAGGTCGCTCGCCACTTCCGCGTCTCCCGCCACACCGTTGCCAAGTGGCTGGGGCGCTTCCGGGCGGAGGGAGCGGCAGGGCTCGAGGACCGCAGCTCCGCCCCGCGCGCGCATCCCCGGCGCACGCCGCCCGAGCTGGAGCGACGCATCTGCGCCGTGCGACGCACGCAGGGATTCGGGCCGCATCGCATCCAGTGGGCGCTCGGGGTCGCCCGCTCCACGGTCTACGCCGTGCTGCGGCGCCGCGGCCTCAACCGGCTCGACCGCCTGCACCGCGTCACCCGGGAGCCGGTCCGCTACGAGCACGACGCCCCCGGCGACCTGCTGCATCTCGACGTGAAGAAGCTCGGGCGCGTCCCCGAGGGCGGCGGCAAGCGAATGGCGCCTGGCTTCGCCGAGACGCGCTCCGGGCCGCATTCGCGGCGTTCGCTGGGGCTGGAGTACCTACACGTCGCCGTCGACGACCACAGCCGTTACGCCTACGTCTCCGTCCTGCCCGACGAGCGTGGCGCGAGCTGCGCCGCCTTCCTCGAGCAGGCGCTCGCGGCCTTCCGCCGGCGTGGCGTGCGCGTGCGCCGGGTCCTGACCGACAACGCGAAGGCCTACACCGTCGCCCGCAGCTTCCACGGCGCCGCCGCTGCCGCAGACGTGCGGCTGTCGCACACGCGGCCCTACCGCCCGCAGACGAACGGCAAAGCCGAGCGTTTCATCCAGATCCTGCAGAACGAGTGGGCCTACGCCCGCCCCTACCGCTCCAACGCCGAGCGGCTGCGCCAGCTCCCACGCTGGCTCTACCGCTACAATCACCGCCGACCGCACGGCGGCGTCGGCGGGGCCGTCCCCGCCTCCCGCCTGTGAACAACCTTCCTGGGTAGTACAGCTAGCCTCGACGGTCGGCGCTGCGAGGATGATGGCGGGGACGCGTGAGGCAGCCGACGCAGCACTTCTTCGAGTCGCAGCGGCTGCGGCTCTCCTACTGGTCGTGGGGCACCGTTGCCGATCCGGGCGACGAGTCGCAGCCGTCGCTGGTGCTGGTGCACGGCGGGCGCGACAACGCGCGCTCCTGGGACGACGTGGCGCAGGCCTTCGCGGCCACGGCGACTCGCAGTGGGCGACGGGCAGCCACTACAGCGTCAGCGACCACCTGCTGGATCTGGTCGCGTTCATCGACGTGTTGGGCGGCCGCGCCTCGGTGATCGGCCACTCCTTCGGCGGGCTGCTCGTCACGCTCGCCGCGGGGCTCTTCCCCGAGCGGTTCGAGCGCGTGGTGGCGATCGAGGGCACGGGCGCCCGCATCTACCGCCGGCGCATCGCCACGCCGCAGGCGCTGCGCGAGTGGGTGGAGCGCACCCGCGGCTACGAGCGCCGGCTGCCGCGCGTCTACCCCTCGATCGAGGCGGCGGCGGGGCGCATGCGCGAGGTCAACCCGCGGCTCTCGGATGAGCTGGCGCTGCGCCTGGCTCGCCACGCGACGCGGCGGGCGGGGGCCGCGCCGAGCGCCCCCGTCGAGGGCGGCGCGGGCGCGGGCGGCCCCGGTGCGGGCGGATATGTCTGGAAGTTCGACAACTAGGTGGACGCGCGGCCGCCCGTGGAGCTGCGGCCGGAGGAGGCGCAGGCGATCTGGGCCGACGTGCGCTGCCCCGTGCTGCTGCTCATCGGCGCGGAGTCGCACCAGCGCGGGCAGCAGGATCCGCGCGACGCCGGCTTCTTCGCGGACGGCCGCGCGCTGGTGCTGGAGGACCGGGGCACTGGGTGCACCACGATCGGCTGCCGGCGGTCGTGGAGCTGGCGCGCGCGTTCCTCGGCGGCGGCGAGCCGGCGCTGCCCGCCGGGGAGCGCCCCGGCGCCTGAGGCGCACCACTCGCGCGCGGGTAGGGCTTCGCCCGACGCCCGGGCGCGCACACTTCCCTAACCTGCGGGGCGGCGGCGCTGCCTACAATGGATCGTGGAGCAGACGGATGCGCTGGTTCACTCGATCAGCTGACGCGACGCCGGGCGAGGCGGGGGCCGCCGCCGCCGGCACGATCGCGCCGCCGCTACTGTGCCCCGACTGCGGCGTCGACGTCGGCGACGACGAGGGCTTCGCCGCCACCGGCATCTGCTCAGCCTGCGGCCACCGCGAGGCGCTCTCCGCCCGCCAGTGGATCGACCTGCTCTTCGACACCGACTCCTTCGACGAGCGCTTCTCGGGCGTCGACTCCCCGGACCCGCTGCAGTTCACCGACTCGCGCTCCTACCCGGAGCGGCTGCGCGACGCGCAGCGCCGCTCCGGCGAGAGCGGCGCCGTGCTCATGGGCAGCGCGCACATCCGCGGGCGCCGCGTGGTGGCGGCCGTCTCCGACTTCCGCTTCATCGGCGGCTCGATGGGCTACGCGGTGGGCGAGCGGGTCGCCGAGGCGATGGGGCGCGCGCTGGAGGCGCGGCTCCCCTTCGTCGCGGTCACCTGCTCCGGCGGCGCCCGCATGCAGGAGGGCATGGTCGCGCTGCTGCAGATGGCGAAGACTGCGGGCGCCGCGCAGCGGCTGCACGAGGCGGGGCTGCCGATCCTCACCGTGCTCGCGGATCCGACCACGGGCGGCGTCTACGCCTCCTACGCCTCGCAGGGCGACGTGGTGATCGCGGAGCGCGTGGCGATGATCGGCTTCGCGGGGCCGCGCGTGCGCGCCGTCACCGACCCCGGCGAGACGCGCGAGGCGCTGCACGCCGAGGATCTGCTGGCCGCGGGGCAGGTTGGACGCCGTCGCCCCGCGCGAGCGGCTGCGCGAGCTGCTGGAGCGGCTGGTGGCGCTGCTCCAGCCCTCGCCGCCGCCCGACCGCGAGCGGCTGCCGCCGCCCGCCGAGGTGCGCGGCCAGCTGGCCGGCTGGCGCGCCGTGGAGCGCGCGCGCCACGCGGAGCGCCCCACGGCGCTCGCCTACCTGTCGCGGCTCGCCAGCGACTTCATGGAGCTGCGGGGCGACCGCTCGGGGGTCGACGACCCGGCGCTCGTCGGCGGGCTTGCGCGCATCGCGGAGACAAACGTCGTGGTCATCGCGCAGGAGCGAGGCGACCGCCGGCTGGAGGGCGAGCGGCGCGACGGGCGCGTGGGCGCCGCCGGCTACCGCAAGGCGCGGCGGCTGATGCTGCTCGCGGAGCGGTTGCAGCTCCCGCTCGTCACGGTCGTCGACACGCCCGGCGCGCACGACGGCCTCGTGGACGAGGCGCAGGGCGTGGCGATCGCGATCTCGGACTGCCTCGCCACCATGGCCGCGCTCACCACCCCCGCCGTCGCCGTCGTGATCGGCGAGGGCGGCTCGGGCGGGGCGCTGGCGCTCACCGTCGGCGACCGCGTGCTCATGCAACAGAACGCGATCTTCGCCGTCACCTCGCCCGAGGGCGCGGCCGCGATCCTCTACCGCGACCGTTCGCGCGCGCCCGAGCTCGCCGAAGCGCTAGGCGTCTCGGCCGGCGACCTGCTGGCGCTGGGCGCGATCGACGAGGTCGTGCCCGAGCCCGCGGGCGGCGCACACGCCGACCCGGAGGGCGCGGCGCGCCTCTTGGGCGAGTCGCTGGCGCGCGCGCTCGCCGAGGCGATGGCCGGGCGGGGCGTGCACCGCCGCCGCCGCCGGGAGGCGCGGCTGCGGCGCATCGGGCGGCCCTCACGCTCAGTGTTCGGGCGCGCCGCCGGGCTGCTGGGCGCCCCGTTCAGCGCGCTGGGCGGCCGTATCGCGCGCGGCATCGGCGCGGGCGGCGACGGCGAGCCCGCAGCGGGCGGCGGCGGCCCCGCTACCAGCGAGTCGGCGGCGCCCGCCCGCGACTGAGCGCGCGCGGCCGGCAGAGGGCGGGGCGCGGCCGGATCTGATTGTGAGCTGACGGTACGCACCCTCCCTGACATTCCGATGATCCCGAAACACACCGCGTACGACCGCGAACTCCGCGGCGTCACGGGCTGCGAGGGAGTCAGCGTGACCCAGCTGTCGCTGTTCCGGGCGCTGCGCGGCATCGCGCCGCACCTCGAGGCGTCCGGGGTGCTCGAGGCCTGCGAGGCGGCGCGCGTCGTCGTCTTCGTGTGGGAGCCGGGCGGCACGCTGCTGCACGCGGGGCGCTTCGTGCGCGACGCGCTCGAGCTGGGAGCGGACGACCCCGCCGACGCCATCGAGTACGGCGGCGAGAACGGCCAGCCGCTCGCCCCCGGCGAGCACCCGGCGGAGCAGGTGCGGCGCAACGGGCATCCGCTCTCCAACGTGACGCTGCGCGCCCGCGTCCGCGACCGCGAGATCTGGGTCCAGATGTCCTTCAGCGCGCTGGCGCTCGGCGAGGGCGGCGGCTACTCGGTGCTCGGCATCGGCTCCGACGTGACCGCGCAGAAGCGCGCCGAGGACGAGCTGCGCCGGCTTGCGACGCGCGATCACCTCACGGGGCTGCTCAACCGCGGCGAGATCCGCACCCGCGCCATCGCCGAGGCTCGGCGCTCCACGCGCCTGGGCGCGCCCATGAGCGTCGCAATGGTCGATGTCGACCACTTCAAGCGCGTGAACGACGGGTTCGGCCATGCGGCCGGGGACGAGGCGCTGCGGCACGTGGCGCTGCTGCTGGGGCGCCACATGCGCAGCTACGACATGGTCGGCCGCTGGGGCGGCGAGGAGTTCCTGCTGCTGCTGCCACAGGCGAGCGCAGCGGCCGGCATGCGCATCGCCGAGCGCGTGCGAGCCGCCTTCGGGGAGGATCCGTTCCTGCTCGTCGACGGGACGCCGTATCCGCTGACGGTGAGCATCGGCGTGGCGACGCTCGACCACGAGAGCCTCGCCTTCGAAGAGCTGCTCGAGCGCGCCGACGGCGCGCTGTACGAGGCGAAGGCCGCCGGCCGCGATCGCGTCGTCGCCGCGCGCGCCCCCGTCGCGGCGGGCGGGGAGCGCCGCGCCTCCTAGCCCCGCACGCGCCCCCCGCGCCGCGCCCGCAGCCGCCTCGGCACGCAGCGCGGCCCGCCAAGGGAGCCCCACGCACCGTGCTACCATCGCGCGCGTCACGGCGTAGTGACTGGGGAAGCCGGTGCGAATCCGGCGCTGTCCCGCAACTGTGAGCCGCGCCCTCCAACCCGGGTGGCGCGGCGAGCCAGAGCACCAGCCTGCGCCATCGTGTCGGCCTGCGAGGACAGGCGACGGCCGGCTACCCGCGTAGCCCTCGCCTCACCTCGTTCCTCGTCCCGGGCCGCCTCGCGCAGCGGGAGGGCGCCGCCCTCGCGCACGCGGCAGCGCGCAGGAGGTGCGGCGTGCGCTCGAGCGCCCCAGCCACGCCCGCGACCCGGGCCGCCCGCGCCACCGCGGCGCCCGTGGCCACCGCGACCGCCCGCGCCACCCCGATCGGCGCGGGCGCGTGAGCGCGCGCGGTCGCGCCCGCGAGCTCGCCGGCGGCGCGACGTTCGCCTCGCAGCGGCGCGCGTCGCTGCCGCCGCTCGCGCTGGCGGGCGCGCTGCTGCTCGCGGTCGCGGCCTTCGCGCTCACGCGCGGCGCCGCCGCGATCCCGCCCGCCACCGCGCTGGGCGTGCTGCTGGAGCGGCTGCCGCTGCTCCCCTTCGAGGTCGACGCGCCGGCGACCTGGGAGCGCATCGTGCTGGAGGTGCGGCTGCCGCGCGTGGTCGCGGCGGGGATCGTGGGCGCCGCGCTCGGCTTCGCGGGCGCCTCCTACCAGGGGGTGTTCCGCAACCCGCTGGCGGAGCCGTTCCTGCTCGGCGTCTCTTCGGGGGCGGCGCTGGGCGCGGCGATCGCCATCCTCTCGCCGCTGCCGACGGGCGCCTACGGCTTCAGCTGGGTGCCGGCGTTCGCGTTCGCGGGGGCGGCGCTGACGGTGGTGCTGGTCTACCTGCTGGCGCGTGCGGGCGCGGCGGCGAACGACGCGACGCTGATACTCGCGGGGGTCGCGCTCTCCGCGGTGCTCTCGGCGGCGACTTCGTTCCTGCTGCTGACGGGGGGCGAGCAGGCGCGGCCGATCTTCTCGTTCCTCTTCGGCGGCTTCAACACCGCGACGTGGCAGCGCATCGCGATCGGGACGCCGTACATCGTGGCGGGAGCGGCGGTCGTGGCGCTGCACGCGCGCGTCCTCGACGTGCTGCAGCTCGACAGCGAGCAGGCCGGGCAGCTCGGCGTGAACGTCAATCGCGTGCGACTCACGGTGCTCGCCGCGGCCTCGCTGATGGCGGCGACCGCGGTGGCGATGGCGGGCATCATCGGCTTCGTCGGGCTGATCGTGCCGCACGCGGTGCGCATGCTCGTCGGCGCGGGGCACGCGCGGCTGCTGCCGCTGGCCGCGCTCGTCGGCGCGAGCCTCCTGATCGCGGCCGACGTGGTGGCGCGCACGGCGCTGGCGCCGCAGGAGGTGCCGGTCGGCATCGTGACGGCGCTGGCGGGCGGCCCGTTCTTCCTCTACCTGCTGCGCGCGCACCGCGCCGGGCTGGGCCCGCGGTGACGGCCGCGCGCGCCCCCGTCGCCGAGGGGCAGGCGCCCCCCGCGCCCCCGCCGCGAAGCACGCCCACGCTGGAGGCGCCCACTCTCGAGGCGCGGGGCGTCGCGGTCGAGGCGGGCGGCCGGCGGCTGCTCTCCGGCGTCGACCTCGCGCTGGGGGCGGGCGAGCTCGTGGGGCTCGTCGGGCCGAACGGCGCCGGGAAGAGCACGCTGCTGCGCGCGCTGACGGGGATGGTGCCGCTCGCCGCGGGCAGCGTGACGCTGGGCGGCCGCGCGCTGTCGTCGGTGGCGCGGCGCGAGCGCGCGAAGCACGTCGCCGTCGTGCAGCAGCTCCCCGAGGCGCCGCACTCGATCACGGTCGCGGAGCTGGTGCTGCTGGGCCGCTACCCGCACCTGGGGCTGCTGGGCCGCGAGAGCGCGCGCGACCGCGACTACGCCGCCGACGCGATGCGCCGCGCGGGCTGCCTCGCGCTCGCGGGGCGCGAGCTGGGCACGCTCTCGGGCGGCGAGCGGCGCCGCGCCTTCATCGCGCGGGCGCTGGCGCAGGAGCCGACGCTGCTGCTGCTGGACGAGCCGACCGCGCACCTGGACGTGGCCGCGCAGGCGGAGCTGTTCGCGGTGCTGCGCGAGCTGGCCGCCGGCGGCGCCGGCGTGCTGGTCGTGGCGCACGACCTCACGCTGGCCGCGGTGCACTGCGAGCGGCTGCTGCTGCTTGCGGGTGGTCGCGTGGTGGCGCACGGGCCGCCCGAGGCCGTCGTGAGCGCCGAGAACGTGGCGCGCGTCTACGGCGCCGGCGTCGAGGTGATCGCCGACCCGCGCGGCGGCGGCCCGCTGGTCGTGCCCGCGCGCGAGCGCTTCCGCGAGTAGCTGCGCGCGAGCGCTCCCACGAGCAGCTGCGCGCGAGCGCTCGAACGAATCGCGGCGCGCCGCCGCGCTACCCCTTCGGCGGGAGGCTGCGCGCAAAGCGGGCGCCGGCCTCCACCCACTCGCGCAGCGCCTCGTCGCCTGACACGCCCTCGGCCGCGACGTAGACCCAGCCCGCCATCGGTCGCCCTGTGAAGTCCATCGGGCGCGCATGCGGCCGCGCCAGCGCCTCGTCGTGGGCGTCGGGGCCGACGCGCACCACGAGCTCGCTCCCGAGCACGCCGCAGGCGACGTTGCCGCCCAGCAGGAACGAGAGCCCGCCGAACATCGCGCGCTCGCCGAGCGCGGGGTCGGTGCCGATCAGCGCGCGCACCCGCTCCGCCAGCGCCTCGTCGTACGCCATCCGCGCCTCCGCTCCTTCGTTCGGCCGCTCGCCCGCCGACGCCTCGGCTAGCCGCCGCGCGCGCGCGGCAGCCCGTGCAGCGTGGCGAGGCGCCGCGCGAGGGGCTCGCGCACGACCGCCGTCACCAGCATGCCGAAGAGGAAGCCCGCGACGTGCGACTCCCACGCGACGCCGCCGTCGGCCACCGCGAACTGACCGATCAGCCAGATGCCGAGGAAGAGCGCGGCCGGCACCGGCAGCACCGCGACGAAGACGAGCGAGAGCACCGGCCGCCGCGGGTAGAGCACGAGGTAGGCGCCCAGCACCCCGGCGATCGCGCCCGAGGCGCCGACCAGCGGCTGTGTGCTGCCCGCGTTGAGCAGCACGAAGGCGAGCGTCGCCACCACCCCCGCCGCGACGTAGAGCGCCGCGTAGCGCGCGCGGCCGAACGCCTCCTCCACGTTGTTCCCGAAGATCCACAGGAACCACATGTTCCCCGCCAGGTGCAGCAGCCCGCCGTGCAGGAACATCGACGTGACGACCGAGAGCGGCACGATCTTGTCGGGAAAGATCGGGCGGTCGTCGGGTGAGGAGGAGCAGGCGCCCGTCAGCACCTCGCGCGCGGAGAGCGGGTCGCCGGTCGTCACCTCGCAGGCGATCGTCGCGCGCTCGTAGAGGAACTCGACCTCGTCGGCGCTGCCGCTGCTCGGCTGCCACGCGAAGAAGACGAGCACGTTCGCCACGATCAGCGCGATCGTGAGCAGCGGCCGCGAGCGCGTGGGGTTCAGGTCGTGGATCGGGAACACGAGCAGCCCCGCCCCTGCGCCCGCGATCGTACGCGACCGGCGGCGGCCGATGCGCGAGCCACGGCGCGCACGTGCGGCGAGCGCCGTGCCCGCCGATACTCGGCGTCGGCGCCCGCCCCGCCCGCCGCCCGGCCGGCGCCCGGCCGGCGCCCGCCTGAGCGGCGCACGAGGGGAGACGCGATGCGCTACGGGATCCAGCTCGCCTCGCCAGGCGCCTACGACGCACCGGCGCTGGCGCGCGCCGCCGAGGAGGCGGGGCTGGACGACGCCTTCGTCGCGGCGACGGGCTTCTACGTCGCGGTGCCGGGGCTGATCGCGGCCACCTCGCGCGTGCGCATCGGCACCGGGATCATCCCGCTCTTCCACGGCACGCCGTTCCTGCACGCCTCGACGGCGCTGCAGCTGCAGAAGATGGCGCGCGGGCGCTTCGTGCTCGGCGTCGGCTCCCAGACGAAGGGGCAGGTGCGCCGCATGGCGGGCGTGACCATCGACCGCCCCGCGATGCGCTCGCGCGACATGATCCGCGCGATCCGCGCGCTGATGGCGGGCGACGCCTACGAGGGCGAGTACTACAGCTCGGACCCGCCGGGCGGCTTCGGGCTCGAGCCCGGCGACGAGCCGCCGCCGCCGATCTACCACTCGGGCGTGAACCCGCTGAACCTGCGCGTCGCCGGCGAGGTCGCCGACGGGCTCGTCGGCCACCCGATCTTCACCGCGCGCTACCTGGACGAGGTGGTGGGGCCGCAGGTCGCCGACGGGCTCGGGCGCGCGGGCCGCGAGCGCTCCGCCTTCGACCTCGCCGTCGCGCCGATGGTGTGGGTCGTCGACGCCGAGCACCCGCACGAGCAGGGCGCGCAGATCGCGCGCCGGGCGCTCTCGTTCTACTTCTCCACGCGCGCCTACAGCGGCTTCATGTCGCTCCACGGCTGGGACGCCGAGCGCGAGGCGATCCGCGGCGTCTGGGAGCACGCGCAGGCGCAGGGCCGGCGCGTCGACCACACCGACATGGAGGCGATCATCCCCGACGCGATGGTCGAGGAGGGCTGCCTGGTGGGCACGGCGGCGGAGCTGCGCGACATGCTGCGCGAACGCTTCGAGGGCCGCGCCGACACGGTGCTGCTCTACTCGCTTCACGACTCCTACCTGCGCGGGCAGGAGGAGGGCGGCGTGAGCGGAGCCAACTTCCTGCGCGCGATCGAGGCGGTGGCCCCGCTCGCCGCCGAGGCGCGGCGCTAGGCGCACGCTCGCCCTCGGGTCGAGGCCGGTAGACGCGCGCGCGGCCGGCCGACGCGGCGCGCGGCCGTAGGGATTGTCCCGCTACCGGGCGGGCGCGCCCGCGCCCACGATCCGCGCATGTCGGCGGCGCCCCGCGTCTCGCTGGGCGGAGGCGCGAGCTTCCTCCCGATCGACCTCGACGGCGAGGTGCGCTGGGGCTGCTCGCTCAAGGGCTGGAACTGCTGCGTCGACAAGGCCGTCTTCCTGCGGCCCTACGACGTGCTGCGGCTGCGCCACGCCGTGAGCGCCCCTGCGCGCGAGGTCGTCGAACGCTACGCGAGCCTCGCGTGGAGCGCGCAGAGCGGCGCGCTGATGGCGCTGCTGCGGCGCGACCCGCAGCCCGCCCGCCCGCCCGTGCGCAGCCGCGAGCCCTGCGTCTTCTACGAGGAGGTCACCAACGTCTCCGCGCGCGAGCTGCGCGAGAGCGACCCGGAGCGCTTCGCCTCGCTCCCGCCGCGCCTGCAGCGGGCCGCGGACTCGGACGCGCCCGAGTGGGTGGCGGCCGCGCTCTGCGGCGCGCACCGCAATCGGCCCGAGGTCTGCCGCGGCCTCCCTTTCCAGCGCTTCGTGGAGCCGCAGCCGGACGGCGAGCTGGCCGTGGACGTGCGCGTGGTGCACCGCTGCGGGAGCTGTGCGATCGCCGAGACGACCACCCCGCGCCGGCTCTTCGCCGAGGACGGCATCCACGAGTACTGGCGCGCGCTAGATGCCTACTGGCAGGTGGAGCGCTACCTCGTCGCGCTGGGCGCGGCGAACGTGGAGCACGAGCGCTACGCCCGCCTCCCCGGCGATCCGCTGGAGATCTGGCGCGCGCTCTACCTCGCCGACGACGCCGAGCCCGTGGTGCGGCGCTTCCCCGAGCAGTGGCGCGCCCCCCTGGACGAGGACGGCGACCGCGAGATCTTCGCGCTGCTGCTCGCGCACGTGCTCGACCGCGTCGATGCGCTGGCGGGCGAGGCCGCGGGGGGCCGCGGCGCGCTCGGCGTCACGGGCGAGGAGCCGCCGCCGTGCCCCGACGTGCGCACCCTGCTCGACCCCGAGCGCCCCGTCTTCGCGCCTCCCCCGCAGCGCGCCGCCTAGCTGTACTACCCAGGAAGGTTGTTCACAGGCGGGAGGCGGGGACGGCCCCGCCGACGCCGCCGTGCGGTCGGCGGTGATTGTAGCGGTAGAGCCAGCGTGGGAGCTGGCGCAGCCGCTCGGCGTTGGAGCGGTAGGGGCGGGCGTAGGCCCACTCGTTCTGCAGGATCTGGATGAAACGCTCGGCTTTGCCGTTCGTCTGCGGGCGGTAGGGCCGCGTGTGCGACAGCCGCACGTCTGCGGCAGCGGCGGCGCCGTGGAAGCTGCGGGCGACGGTGTAGGCCTTCGCGTTGTCGGTCAGGACCCGGCGCACGCGCACGCCACGCCGGCGGAAGGCCGCGAGCGCCTGCTCGAGGAAGGCGGCGCAGCTCGCGCCACGCTCGTCGGGCAGGACGGAGACGTAGGCGTAACGGCTGTGGTCGTCGACGGCGACGTGTAGGTACTCCAGCCCCAGCGAACGCCGCGAATGCGGCCCGGAGCGCGTCTCGGCGAAGCCAGGCGCCATTCGCTTGCCGCCGCCCTCGGGGACGCGCCCGAGCTTCTTCACGTCGAGATGCAGCAGGTCGCCGGGGGCGTCGTGCTCGTAGCGGACCGGCTCCCGGGTGACGCGGTGCAGGCGGTCGAGCCGGTTGAGGCCGCGGCGCCGCAGCACGGCGTAGACCGTGGAGCGGGCGACCCCGAGCGCCCACTGGATGCGATGCGGCCCGAATCCCTGCGTGCGTCGCACGGCGCAGATGCGTCGCTCCAGCTCGGGCGGCGTGCGCCGGGGATGCGCGCGCGGGGCGGAGCTGCGGTCCTCGAGCCCTGCCGCTCCCTCCGCCCGGAAGCGCCCCAGCCACTTGGCAACGGTGTGGCGGGAGACGCGGAAGTGGCGAGCGACCTCAGCCTGGGGCCAGCCGGCGTCCACTTCCCGCACGAGCTCGAGTCGGGTCAGCGGCGTCAGCCGCGCGTTACGATGGGCCATGAGGGTGTCCTCTCCTCGCTACTGCCGTGCTGTCACACACAGCAGCGGGCGAGGCCCCTCATCCTGTCAACAACCTACGTGGGAACTACACCTAGCGCAGCCACCCGCCCGCCTCGCCTGGCGACCTGCGTCGCCCTCGGACGCCGACGCCTCAGCCGCCGGGGTGGCTCGCGAGGTACGCCTCGAGGTTCCGCGGGGCGTAGCTCTGCGACGGATCGGCGCGGCGGCTCAGCACGCTCTCGTGCACCGACTCGGCGGAGCGCCCGCCCAGCGCGCGCGCGGCTCGGCAGCAGGCGGAAGATGCCGCGCCGCGAGTCGTGGAGGCGGCCGTCGTGGGCGGGGCGCGCCGCCCGCCGCAGCGCGTCGAGGTCGACGGCGAGCCCGCACTCGGCGGCGCGCTCCGCTATCCACAGCAGCGCCAGGTCGGCGAGCGCCGCGTCGCCGTAGCCGCCGCCGACATCGGAGTGCGCGCCCGCGAACCACGTCTGCTCCACGCGCTGCGTCGGATGCGGCTGCCGCTCCCACAGCGCGGGCGCGAAGGAGCGCCGCCGCTCGTCGATGGCGAGCGCGTGGAAGGCGCTCTCGACCGAGCGGCTCAGCGCCACGTCGTGGAACTGGTGCCGGCGGCGGCCGATCGCGTTGAGCCAGCGGCCGGGGATGCCCAGCGCGCCCACCGTGTCCCACACGCCGAGGAAGGCGCACCCCACCTCGTGCGCGTGCTCGTCGCGGAAGCGCCGCGCCTGCGGCGACTCCGGGTGCGCCGGGCCACGGTAGAGGCGCATCGCCTCGCCGGCGCGGTCGGCGTGCTCGCGGCGCAGCAGTCCGGCGTTGCGCAGCAGCCCGGCGAGGCTGCGCACCGTGTACGCACCGCGGCTGAAGCCGAACAGGTAGACGCGATCGCCGGGCTCATAGTGCTGGACGAGGAAGCGGTAGCCCTCCTCGACGTTGCGCGAGAGGCCGACGCCGAGCACGCCGCCCAGCAGCCTGTCGGGCAGGTTGCCCGTGCCGACTCCGGGGTCGTAGAGCAGCGGCTGCGCCACACCCGCCGCGTCGGCGGGCAGGATCGCGCGCGAGAGCGTGACGACGTTGGTGGGGTGGCGCGCGTCGGCGGCGTTCCACGTCCCGTCCGAGCAGACGACGAGGCGCTTCATCGGGGCCCCTCCTCCACCCGCGCCGCCGATTCTCGCACGCGCGCCGTACCATCCGAGCGTCGAGCGGAAGCGGGGCGACGACGAGCGAGCGAGGCGAGGGGGACGGCGTGAGCGAGGCGGAGGCGGGCATCGACCAGCTGGGGCGGCGCGCGAAGATCGGCGTGCTGGTGCCCGCGACCAACACCGTCGCCGAGCCCGAGTGCGAGGCGCTGCGGCCGCCGGGCGTCACCAACCACGTCTCGCGGATGGCGCCGGCGCGACGCCCCACCGACGACATGGAGGGCTACCGCGCGAGCATCGGCCGCGGCGAGGACGCGGCGCGCGACGCTATCGACCTGGTGGTGCCGTGCGAGCCGGGCGCGATCCTGCTGGGGCACTCGATCGACTCGTTCCTGGGCGGGGTGGCGGGCGCGGAGCGGCTCGCCGCCGATCTCACGGGGCACGCCGGGGTGCCGGTGGTCGTGCCCTCGCTCGCGGCGGCGGCGGCGCTGGAGGCGCTGGGCGGCATCCGTCGCATCGCGCTGCTCACGCCGTACATGCCGCCGGGCGACGAGGTGTCGGAGGCGTTCTTCGTGGACGCGGGCTTCGAGGTACGGCGCGTGCTGGGGCTGCGCTGCACGGGCGCCCTCGCGATCGCGCAGGTGCCGGCCGCGCGCATTGAGGAGGCGCTCGACGAGCTCGACGGCGACGACGTGGAAGCGATCGTGCAGGCCGGCACCAACCTCCCGATGGCGCATCTGATCGCGGGCGCCGAGCAGCGGCTGGGGAAGCCCGTCGTCTCGATCAACCAGGCTGGCTACTGGCACGCGCTGCGCGGCCTCGGCGTCGACGACGCGGTGCCCGGCTTCGGCGCACTGCTCGAGCGCTAGCGTCGAGGGCTAGCCAGTCGCGCGCTCGCGCACGACCACGAGCGTGTCGGCGGCCGACTCGGCGCCCCACAGCTCGCCGGGCCGCCCGAGGATCTGGCGCACGTTCCCGGGGCCACCGGGGAGCGCGAAGGAGTCGAACGTCTCGCTCTCCGGATCGAAGCGCACGAGCGCGTTCGCGCCGAAGTCCGAGACCCAGACGACGTCGCGCTCATCGACGTAGACGGCGTAGGCGCGCGGCGAGTCGCCGGGCAGTCGCCACTCGCGCCACTCGCCGCTCGCGGGATCCAGGCGCGCGAGCTGCCCGGCGTTCCATTCGCTGACCCAGATGCGGCCGCCCGAGTCGGACCAGACGCGGCGCGCGCCCTGCCCCGGCGTCGGCGGCTCCAGCACCTCCACCGCGCCGCTGTCGAGGTCGACGCGGCCGACGTAGCTCCCGGCCAGCGATGCGAGGTAGACCTCGCCCCGGGGCGTGCTCGCGATGCCGTAGGGGCCGCGCCCGCGCGGCGCGTCGACGACCAGCATCGCGCCGCTCGCCGGGTCGAGGCGCCCGAGCACGCCGCCCTGCCCGGTGAACCAGAGCCGCCCCGCCGCGTCGAAGGTGGCGGTGTTGAGGTTGGCGCCGGGGCGCTCGGGCGGCAGCGGGAAGAGGTCGATGCGCTGCGTCTCCGGATCGACGCGGACGATGGCGTTGAGCCCGCCATCGGTGATCCAGGGCGCGCCGTCGGGCCCCACGATCACGCCGTGTGGACGCGAGCCGGCGCCGAGCGCCACCTCCCGCACCTCGCCGCTCGCCGGGTCGAGCCAGCCGAGGCGCCCCGTGCCCTGCGCGGTGTACCAGACGCCGCCGTCGAGGGCGGGTGCCACGTCGTGCGGCCGCGAGCCCGCGGGCACCTGGTAGGCGACCAGCTCGAGCGTCGAGGACGGCGGCAGCGGCTGCGGAGTGGGCGCGACCGTCGCGGCGGCCGTCGGAGGCGAGGTCGATGGCGCGACCGCCGAGGTGGGCGACGCAGTCGGCTCCGCGGTCGCCGCGGGCGGCGTCGACCGGGGGAGCGCTGCGCCGGCGCCGCCGTCGGCCGCGCCGTCTCCGCCGCACGCGGCCGCGACCAGTGCAGCGGTAGCGAGCGCGGCGACGAGCGCCGAACGGCCCAGCGGGAGGTGCGGCCGGCGGAGGCGTGCGCTGCCGCGGCTTATCGGTGCGCTCCCTCGACGGCGCGGTGGGGGCGCTCCACGTTACCGCCTTCCCCCGCCGGGCGCCGCGTACACTCGCGCACCGCGGGGGAGAGGGGAGGCGGCGTGAAGCTCGCTACGTTCGTGCCGAGGGGCGTGGCCGAGGGCGCGGCGCGGGACGACAGGGAAGGCGCGGGCGGCGAGCGGATCGGCGCAGTCGTCGACGCAGGGCGCGCCGTCGTCGACCTGCAGGCGGCGCACGAGGCGCGCCGCGGCGAGCGCTCGCCGCACCTCGAGAGCATGCTCGCGCTGCTCGACGGCGGCGAGCCGGCGATGGCGCTGGCGCGCGAGCGCGCCGAGGCGGCGCCCGCCGCCGCGACGCGCCCGCTGGAGGAGCTGCGGCTGCTGGCGCCGCTGCCGCGCCCCCGGCAGATCCGCGACTTCCTCTGCTTCGAGGAGCACCTGCAGAACGTCGTGGAGCAGATGAAGCGCCGCGGCGCCGCGAGCGCGCTGGGCATCGCGCCGGTCTGGTACCAGCAGCCCGTCTTCTACACGGCGAACGCGCTCGCCGTGGTCGGCCCCGATGTCGAGGTGAGCTGGCCCGCCTACTCCTCGTCGATGGACTACGAGCTGGAGCTCGCCTGCGTCATCGGGCGGCCCGGCAAGGCGATCCCGCGCGAGCGAGCGCTGGAGCACGTCGCGGGCTTCACGATCCTCAACGACCTCTCGGCGCGCGACGCGCAGATGCGGGAGATGCCGGCGGGGCTGGGGCCGGGCACCGGCAAGGACTTCGACGGCGGCAATGTGCTGGGGCCGTGGATCACGACGCTGGACGAGATCGGCGACCCGCAGGACCTCGCGATGGAGGTGCGCGTCAACGGCGAGCGCTGGGGCGGCGGCAGCTCGCGGGCGATGCACCACGACTTCGCGGCGATGATCGCGCACGTCTCCCGCGGCAGCACGCTCCACCCCGGCGAGGTGCTGGCCTCGGGCACCGTCGGCACCGGCTGCGCCTTCGAGCTCGGCCGCGAGCTGGCGGACGGCGACCTCGTGGAGCTGGAGGTGGAGCGCATCGGCGTACTGCGAACGCGGGTACGCCGCGCGCCGCGCGGCTGAGGCGGACGCGGGCACGACAGACGCGTCAGCGACGCACTAGCACTCTCCACAGTCGAGTGCTAACATCCCCCACCGGCGCCGGCCGAACGGCTCCGCGCGGGGCGCGTGGCCGCTCGCCGAGCGCCCTGCTCGCAACTATCGACAGCCGGCGCGGCGGGGCGGTCCGCCCCGCGGCCCACCACAGCACGGGGGAGACAATGGCCGGATCCGGCAAGGTGCTGCACTTCGGGGACGGCGCGCGGCGCGAGCTGCAGACCGGCATCGCGGCGCTCTCGCGCGCGGTCAAAGTCACGCTGGGGCCGCGCGGACGCAACGTGGTGCTCAACCGCGGCGGCGGCGGTGGCACGTTCACGAAGGACGGCGTCACCGTCGCGCGCGAGATCGAGCTGCGCGACCCCTTCACGAACATCGGCGTGCAGCTCTTGAAGCAGGCCGCCGAGAAGACCAACGACATCGCGGGCGACGGCACCACCACCGCCGTGGTGCTGGGGCAGGCGATCTTCGACGAGGGCGTGCGCAACATCGCGGCCGGCGCGGACCCGATGGCGCTGCGCCGCGGCCTCGACCGCGCGCTGGGCATCGTCACCAAGGAGCTGGCGGCGCTCGCCGTGCCGGTGGAGAAGCCCGAGACGGTCGAGCAGGTCGCGACCATCGCCGCCAACGGCGACGCCACCATCGGCGCGCTGCTCGCCGAGGTGCTGGACAAGGTCGGGCGCGACGGCGTGATCACGATCGAGGAGGGGCAGGGCACCGACTTCGAGACCGAGGTCGTCGAGGGCCTCGACATCGCCAACGGCTGGCTCTCGCCGCACTTCAACACCGACACCGACCGCCTCGAGTGCATCATCGAGAAGCCGTACATCCTCATCACCGACCTGAAGCTCGAGAGCCTGCAGCAGATCGTGCCGTTCCTGGAGCGCTTCCTGCAGAAGTCCAAGGACCTCGTGATCCTCTGCGAGACCGCCGAGAACGAGGTGCTCTCCACCCTCATCCTCAACAAGATGCGCGGGAACCTGCATCCGCTGGTGGTGCGCGCGCCGGGCTTCGGCGACCGCCGCAAGCAGATGCTGGAGGACATCGCGACCCTCACGGGCGGCACCGTGATCGTGGGCGAGATGGGCCAGCGGCTCGAGGAGGCGACCATCGAGATGCTGGGCCGCGCCGACCGCGTGGTCAGCGGGCCGCGGCGCACGACGATCGTGGGCGGCCACGGCTCGGAAGAGCGCATCCGCGCCCGCGTCGAGGAGCTGCGCGGCCAGCTGGAGCTGACCACGGACTCCTACGAGCGCGAGGCGATCCAGAAGCGCCTGGCGGCGGTCGCGGGCGGTGTCGGCATCATCCGCGTGGGCGGCGCCAGCGAGGTGGACATCCGCGAGAAGAAGTACCGCGTGGAGGACGCGCTGAACGCGATGCGCGCGGCGCTGGAGGAGGGCGTGGTGCCGGGCGGCGGCGTCGCCTTCATTCGGGCGCGCGCGGCGCTGGAGCCACTGATGGCGGAGCTCGGCCGCTCGGACGAGGGCACGGCGATCCGCATCCTGCACACCGCCCTCGCCTCGCCGCTGCACCAGATCGTGGAGAACGCCGGCGGGCAGGGCGACGTGGTGGTGCGCGACGTGGAGACGGCCTCCGGCAACACCGGCTACGACGCGGCCGAGGAGCGCTTCGGCGACATGATGGAGCTGGGCATCGTCGACCCGGTGAAGGTCGCGCGCGTGGCGCTGGAGAACGCGGTCTCGGCGGCGGCGATGATGCTGACCACGGAGTCGCTGATCACCGACCCGCCCGTAGACGACGCGGAGGCCGAGGCCGCCGAGGCGGCGATGGCCGCCGCCGCGATGGGCGGCGGCGGGATGCCCGACATGCCCGGGATGGGCATGGGCATGTAGCGCCCCCGGCCGCCGCCGCGAGAAGGGCAGCGGCGGTCAGCGCCCGACCTCGGAACCGGCTGCGCACCCGCTCGCCGAGCCCTCTACGGCCACCAGGCTCGCCCGGAAACCGACCCCGTCAGCAGCGGCGGCAGCCCCTGAGGTCGAGCGGAACGCTCGCGGCAGCCCCTAGGGTGCAGCGGAACGCTGCCTAGCCGCGGGGGAGGCCGAGGCCGCGCGTGGCGATCACGTTGCGCTGGATCTCCAGCGTGCCGCCGCCGATCGACGCGGCGCGCTCGATGTAGCCGTGGGTGAAGCCGGCCTCCATCGGCGCGTGTGGCCCCTCCGGGTCCCAGAGATTCGCGTACAGCCCGAACACCTTCGTCGCCACGATGTTCAGCCCCTGCTCCGCCTCGTAGCCGAAGACCTTGGAGACCGAGGCCTCGTAGTTGGGCACGACGCCCTGCCGCTGCATCGTGATGATGCGCAGCGACAGGTTGAAGAGCACCGCCGACTCCACGGCGCGCTGCGCGATCTGCTGGCGGAGCGCGTCCAGCCGCGCCACGCGCGAGCGCCGCGCCCCCCGCTCGCTCGCGAGGTAGGCGAGCAGGCGGTCGATCTTGAGCTGCGTCGACATCGCGCCCGTGATGTTGGAGCGCTCGTTGTCCAGCAGCGTCATCGCGACGTATCAGCCGCGGTTCTCCTCCCCGACCATCTGGTCGGCGGGGACGCGCACATCCTCGAAGAACTCCTCGTTGAACTCGTTGCCCCAGGCCATGTTGATCAGCGGGTTGATCGTGACGCCCGGCGAGCGCAGATCGACGAGGAGGAAGGTGATGCCGCGGTGCTTCGGCGCCTCGGGGTCCGTGCGCGACAGCAGCATGATCCAGTCGGCGTAGTGCGCGTCGCTGGTCCACACCTTCTGGCCGTTGACCACGTACTCGTCGCCGTCGCGCAGCGCGCGCGTCTGCAGCGAGGCGAGGTCGGAGCCGGCGCCCGGCTCGGAGAAGCCCTGCGCCCACACCGTCTCCCCCGTGAGGATCGGCGGCAGGAAGCGGCGCTTCTGCTCGTCGGTGCCGTGCACGATCAGCGTGGGGCCGAGCATGCTGAGCCCGACGTTGCTGGCGGGCGCGGCGACGTTGGCGCGGGCCAGCTCCGCGTTGAGCAGGAACTGCTCCATCCACGACAGGCCGCCGCCGCCGTACTCCGCCGGCCAGTGCGGCGCCACCTAGCGCTCGACGGCGACCGCGTCCAGCCACTCGCGGGAGGCGCGCTCACGCTCGGGGTCTCCCGAGGCGCGCTCACGCTCGGGGTCTCCCGAGGCGCGATCCACCGCCCACGCGTAGTAGCTCTCTCGGTGGTCGCGCTCGGCGAGCTCGCGGTAGCGCGCGGGCAGCTTCGTCGCGATCAGCTCGCGAACGCGGCCGCGGAACGCCGCCTCGTCGGCCGTGTCAGACCAATCCATGTGCTGGTCCCCTCGCGGGCCAATCCATGTGCTCGTCCCCTCGCGGGTCAATCCATGTGCTCGTCCCCTCGCGGGCCAAGCGCAGCCTCGCTCGCTTGCGCGCATCCTACGCGCGTCGGGAAGGGCGACGGCGCCGCCGCCCCGAAGGCGGCCAGCCACGCGGGTAGCCGGTTGGCCACCGCCGGCGGCGGCTCGGAAGCGATCCACGGAGCGCTGGCAAGCGTTACAATTACACTGGCCCGTGTGATCGCGATCACACGGGGAGGGAGCGCTGGCGCTCGCGCCAGCGCAACGAGGCACGTCGGCGCGAAGGCGCCAAGGAGGGACTTGCGTTGATAGGCATCAAGGGCATCGGTCAGAACGTGACGCGTCGCGGCTTCCTGCGGGGGGCGGCGCTGGGCGGTGTCGGCCTCGCAACGGCAGCCGTGATCGGCTGCGACGACGACGATGACGACGCGGCCTCGACCGCGCCGGCGGCACCCGCGCCGGCCGCGTCCGCACCCACGGCGAGCGCGCCCGCGGAGACGGTCAAGTCCGGGAAGATGACGCCCGCCGTCGTGAACCCCGGCAACACGCTTGACCCGAACTCCACGGCGGGCAGCGTCCAAGAGTTCCACGCGATGTACGACACGCTGACCCGGCTGGACCCGGTCACGAACACGATCATCCCATCGTTCGCCGCGTCGTTCGAGCCGGAGGGCGGAGACCCGGCGCACTGGATCTTCCATATCCGCGACGCGGAGTTCTCGGACAGCGTGAAGGTGACCGCGGAGGACGTCAAGTTCGCCTTCGAGTACTACCAAGACGCCGATAACAAGTCGAGCCTGCGCTCGCGCGTGAGCACCGTCGACACAGTGGACGTGATCGACCCCCTGACGGTGCGGGTCAACACCAAGGGTCCGGACCCGATCCTGCCGCGCCGGCAGCACCTGGTCTTCGTGCTCCCCAAGCACATCTTCGAGGACGCCTCGAAGGGCAAGGAGTTCCAGGCCGAGCAGGCCGTGGGCAGCGGCGCCTACGTGCCCTACAACTACAAGCCCGGCGCGGAGATCCCGCTGCTGGCGAGCCCGTCGTCGTGGCGTGGGACGAAGGGCCTGGACGACGTCCAGCTCCTGGTCATCAAGGAGACGACGACGCGCATCGCCGCGCTCCAGACCGGCGACATCGACATGACGACCGGCCTCCCGGCGAAGGACCTGGAGCGCATCGACGGCTTCGACAACATCGTGCTGGGCAAGAACCCGAGCACGCAGTGGCGCGGCTGGTCGATGGAGTACTTCGACGAGCCGACCAACGACGTGCGCGTGCGCCAGGCGCTCTCGCACTCGCTCGAGCTCGACAGCGTGATCGACGAGATCTACTTCGGCCGCGCGATCAAGATGAAGGGCCAGCCGCTGACGGAGAACGTCTTCGGCCACAACCCGAACCTCGAGCCGTTCGCCTACGACCCGGACATGTCCCGGCAGCTGCTGAAGGACGCGGGGCTGGAGAACGGCTTCAAGACCACGATCACCTCGCGCACGGAGGGCAACCCGGAGTTCGCGGCGCAGGCGCTGGCTGCCGCCGACAACATCTCCGACATCGGCATCGACATCGACATCGCGAACATCGAGACGGCCGCATGGCGGGATGGGATCTACGGTCGTGCCAAGCGGACGCCGCACATCTACCACATGCCGTTCTCGGCGTTCGTGCTCGCGGACGCGTCGTTCGCCTACTCGTGGATCCAGAAGGACGCGCCGTCGGCGTACTACGACAACCCGAAGTTCGAGGAGCCGTTCGTCGAGGGCCTGACCACCGTCGACAACGACGCGCGGCGCGCCCTCTACGAGAAGGCGACGTTCGAGCTGAACGCCGACCCGGTGGCGCTGTGGACCGTCCAGGCCGAGGAGTACCACGCCTGGCGCGACGACAAGTTCGCCGACGTGCACCCGGCCGGTCAGCCGATGGTGTTCTTCGACCAGGTGGTTCCGCTGTAGCCAACAGCCACGCGAGACGCCGAAAGCAGGGGCCGGCCCTCCGGGGCCGGCCCTTCGCTATGCTGCCGGCGCTCGGAGGCGTGGGGCTCCGAGGCGACGCGGGGCGGGAGGCCGAGACGCGCGACGAGGTGACGATCCTCGGGCTGCGGCTGAACGTGCGGCTCACCGTCGTCGTGCTCGCCAGCACGATGCTGCTGCTCCTCGACGAGTACCACCGCGTGCTGCCATCGGACGCCGTCGGGAGCGGCGCGCGCTCCAGCGCCGTCGAGCGCACCGTGCTCTACCTCGTCATCCCGGCGGCGATCGTCGTCTTCGGCTTCTGCAACCGCCTGGGCGACCACGGGCTGCGCATCGGCGAGTGGAGGCCCGGGCTGCGCTGGACGGTCGGCTCGCTGGCGGCGCTCGCGCCGATCTGACGCGACGCCGAGCACGAACGCACCGGAGGGAGGGCGCCATGCGCCTCGACACGCGCGCGCGGCGGCTGGGGCCGCCACCACTGCCCGCACGGCCGCTGGCGCTGGCGCTGCTGCTGGCGCTCTCGCTCACGGCGCTCGCCGCCTCGGCGTGCGGCGGCGACGACGGCGAACGCCTGGACGCGCTCGAGCGGCGCGTGCTGGAGGTCGAGCGCGAGAACGCCTCGCTGCGCGGGGCCCAGCCGGGCGTGCTGCGCGTGCGCGGCGTCGAGGTCGTGGACGAGCAGGGCCGCCCGCGCGTGGAGCTCGCCGCGGAGGGCGTCACCGCGCGAGTGACGCTGCTCGACCCGCAAGGCCGCGCCGTGGCCACGATCGCCGACGTGGACGGCGTGGCGCCGCACCTCTTCCTCGAGTCGCACGAGCGCAACGCGCGCGCGCTCCTCTCGGGCGACCTCGCGCTGCTGAGCGTGGAGAGCGCGCGCGGCTGCCGCCGCATGGGCGCGCAGTACGAGGCCGTGGTGGACTGCTAGGCGACGCCCCCGCGCCCCCCCGCGCCCCCCGCACCGCCCCCGCGCCCTGCGCGCCGCCCGACTTCGGCGGACGCGCGCGCGAAAGGCGCGTCCGGTGGCTGGTGAGCGATCGCACGCGTGCCGAGGATCGTGGAGGGACCCGTCAGGAGGATGTCAGGATGGGGCCGCGCCTCCAACGCGCTTGCGGTCCCCTTGCTCTCCCCCACGCGGCAGCGGCTGCTGACGTTGCTCCCCAAGGGCAGCCCCGTGGAGATCGCGCGACTGATCCGCGCCGACACGGCGCTCGCGGGGGGGGTGCTGCAGGCCGCGAGCTTCGCCGCCGCCGTGCAGCGCGAGCGCGTGCTATCGGTGGATCGCGCCATCATCCTTCTCGGCTCGGACCAGACGCGGCAGATCGCGAGCGCGTACGCGCAGCACTCCCACCCGGGCGTGCTGACGGAGGCGGGCTTCGACGAGGTGGCGCTGTGGCGGCACCTCGTCGCCTGCGCGCTGCTCGCACAGGCCGCGCTGGCGCCCAACACCCCCGCCGCGATCGCCCCCGCTGCGCACCTCGCGGGGCTACTGCACGACGCGGGGCGACTGGCGATCGCGAACGCCGACCCGGTGCACCCTCGGCGCGTGCTGGCCGCCCACGCCGAGGGTGCGCCGCTGCTGGAGGCCGAGCGGAGCGAGTTCGGCATCGACCACGTGGAGCTGCTGCCGCACGTGCTGGGCAGGTGGGGCGTCGAGCCCGCGATCATCGAGGCCGCCGCCGACCACCACGGGGGCGCCGCCAGCGGCCTGGCCACCGCCGTCCGCCGCGCGCGCGATGTCGCCTTGGCGCTCGGCATCGGAGACGGCGCGACGCCCGACCCCCAGCCCGCGGAGACCCTCGATGCCGACACGACTCGCATCGTCCAGCGCGCGGGGGGGGGGACGCGTTCCTGATGGACCACCTCAGGTGGATCGAGCGCGCCAGTGCCCCGGGAGAGGAACGTCAGGCCTCCTGACGGCCCTCCCCGAGGCTTCCCCACCTCGGCATGCGATCCGGCGTCGGCGGCGTGCCATGGCGTTCGCCGGCGTCGGATCGCAGGCCGAGGGGGCTCAGGCGAGCTCGACGCAGGCGCGCTCGTAGAGCGGCAGCACGCCGCCCCAGCCGCGGCGGTTGGCGTCGCGCCGCTCCTGTGCCGCCGCGCCGAGGCGCTCCCAGCCGCGATGCTCGATGCGGACGCGCGTGCCCGCGGCCTCGAAGGTAATCTCCACCTCGGTGGCGTCGCCGCGGTCGGCGCGGATGTGCCACAGGTAGACCAGCCGCCGCGGCGGCTCCCACGCGAGCACCTCTCCCCAGTCGTGCTCGGCGCCCGCGCCCGTCCGCTCGAAGATGCGGCCGCCCGCGCGGGGCTCGAAGGTGATCGCCTCGGGCCGCTCTCCGGCGACCGTGTGGTCGCTCGGCCACCACAGCGCCGTCCGCCGCGCCCACACCTCGAAGGCGTGCACGGGCGAGCAGCGCACCGTGAGGTCGATCCGCAGCGGCTCCGTCATGGCGCGCGCCGCCCCCCGCCGCCGAACGCGCCCTCGTCCCCCGGCGCCGTGTTCTCGGCGAGCAGGCGGAAGCGCGCGGCCGCGTCGCCCCAGACCTGCTCCAGGTAGGAGCGCACCGCGGCGATCCCCTCGTCGTGCAGGCGATAGAGGCGGCGCGTGCCCTCGGCGCGGCGCGTGACGAGCCCCGCCTCGCGCAGCAACCGCAGGTGGCGTGAGACGGCGGGCCGGCTGATGGGGAGCGCGGCCGCGAGCTCGCCGACCGAGCGATCGCGCGCCGCCAGCAGCTCGACGATCGCGCGTCGCTGCGCGTCGCCAAGCGCGTCGAAGGGGTCGCGCGCGAGGGCGTCGAGGCTCATTGCGATACGGTAACAGGGTTGCTACGGTAACATCTCGGTTACGTTCGCCCACGACGGGACGAGACACCAGGGGACGAGGAGGCCGGGGGTGCAGCAGGTGGTGGTCCGCTACAGGACGAAGCCCGATCGCGCCGACGAGAACCAGCGGCTGGTGGAGCGCGTCTTCGCCGAGCTCGCCGAGCGCGACCCCGGCGGCCTGCGCTACGCGACGTTCCGGCTCGCCGACGGCGTGAGCTTCGTGCACGTCGCCTTCGTCGAGGAGGAGGGGCGCAACCCGCTGGGCGAGACGCCGGCCTTCCAGGAGTTCCAGCGCGAGATCGTGGACCGCTGCGACGAGCCCCCGGCGCCGCAGGACGCGACGGTGGTCGGCTCCTACCGCTTCTTCGCGGAGTAGCGCCCGGCCGCCACTCGGCGGCGCGCGGGGGCGGGCCCTCGCGCGGCGCGAGGTTTTACAGTTCGCCCGTCGACGCGGCGCGTCCCCCCTGCCATCCTGTGCGCGGGCTGGCGGGGGGAACGAGAGCACGCCCGTGCACCGCCGCCGCCTGCTCCCCGCGATCGCACTCGCCGCCGCGCTGCTGGCGCTCGTCGCGCCGGCCGCTCCTGTCGCGCACGCCGTCGCACGGGGCGGCCACCCACCACCGCTCGACGCGCGCACGGCCGCCCTCGTCGCTGGCGAGATCGCGGTGGTCCGCGCCGACGGCGACTGCCTGCGGCTGCGCGAGGCGCCCGGCCTGAGCGGCGGCGTGCTGACCTGCCTCGCCGAGGGCAGCACCGTGACGGCGCTCGCGGGCGCCGCCACGCTCGATGGCTTCGCCTGGCGCGAGGTGGCCACGCACGCGCTGCACGGCTGGGTCGCGGAGCGCTACATCGTCGCGGCCCCCGCCGCGAGCGGTGTCGGCGCGAGCTGCGGAGGCGCGACGTCGAGCTCCACGGCGGCCGGGATCTCGGGCGGCGTGCCCACGGGCGACGGCATCTCGCTGCTCGTGTGGGGCGGCGGCACCGCCGAGGGGCTGCGCGACGCCGCGGTGGAGCGCGGCTGCGAGCCGCGGTCGGTGTGGGCCACGGGTGCGGACGGCGCCCTGGTCGGCTACATCTTCGGCGCGCCCGACTCCGTGAACCGCGCCTGGCTGGCGCTCTTCCCAGGCGGGCGTATCCCCGCGCCGCGCGCGCTGCTGCTGCGCTGCGGCTCGCCCGGCGGCGGCGCCGTCGCCGCCTCCTCCACGCGCACGCCGCTGCCGGCCGCCTCGGCCTCGGCGCCGCTGCGCGTCGGCTCGGGGGCGACGCCGAGCGTGAGCGCGCAGGCCGCGATCGTCGTCGACGAGGCCTCGGGCGCCGTGCTCTTCGACAAGAGCGGCCACCTCGCGCTCGCGCCCGCGAGCCTCACCAAGATCGCGACGGCGATCGTGGCGCTGGAGGGCGCGGAGCTGGGCGCCGCCGTCGCGAGCTCGGTCGACGCGCGCGACATGCCGGGCTCGAGCGTGATGGGGCTGCGCCCCGGCGACTGCTTCTCCGTGCGCGACCTGCTCCACGGCCTGCTGCTGCCCTCGGGCAACGACGCCGCGCTGGCGCTGGGCCGCTACGTCGCGGGGAGTGACGAGGCGTTCGTGACGCGGCTGCACACGATGCTCGACCGCCTCGGCCTGGACGACACGCGCTTCATCGACCCGCACGGCCTCGGCGGCGACGGCCACGCCAGCTCGGCGCACGACATCGCGATGCTCGCGCGCTACGCCATGCAGCTCCCCGACTTCGCCGAGATGGTGACGACGCGCGCGTGGACGGCGGACGGCTCGCGCACGCTGACGATGCGCAACGTCAACTCCTTCCTCGCGCGCTACGGCGGCGCCGACGGCGTGAAGACCGGCTTCACCGAGGAGGCCGGGCGCACGCTCGCCGCCTCCGCCACGCGCGAGGGTCGGCGGCTGCACGTGGTGCTGCTGAACGCGCCCGAGCGCTTCACGGACGCCGAGCGGCTGCTCGACTGGGCCTTCGCGAACTTCGACTGGCCGTAGCGGGAGCCGGGGCGGGGGCGCGCGCCGCGCCGAGGCGGGGGGCCGCGCTCAGGCGAGCCGCACGATCTCCTCGCGCGCGAACAGCGCCGGTACGTCGAGCCCCAGCGGCGGCCGCGCGTAGAGGCCCGACGGCACGCCGATGTCGCCGAGGTAGAGCTCGCCGACTCGCTCGCGCGCGGCGGGCTCGCGCAGGCCGCGCTTGGGCAGCGCCAGCGTGAGCGTCGCCGCGGCGCGCACGGCAGGGTCGCGGACCTCGCCGCTCCCCGCGTCGACGCCGGACGGCACGTCGAGCGCGAGCACGGGCGCGGGCTGCCCGTTTGCCCAGGCGATGAGCGCGGCGGCGCGCCCGCGCGGCGCGCCGCGCAGGCTGTAGCCCAGGAGCCCGTCGAGCACGAGCTCGGCGCCCGCCGCCGGCTCGGCCTCGGCGTCACCCTCGATCACCGGCACGCCGAGCCGCCGCACGATCGCGAGCTGCTGCGCCGGCACGGGCGCGAAGCGCTCGGCGGGCGCGCCCAGCGCCACGACCGGCTCGGCGCCCCAGCCGTGCAGCCGCCGCGCCGCGACCAGCGCGCCGCCGCCGTTGCCGCCGGGCCCCGCGAGCGCGACGACGCGGCGGCCGCGCGGATCGCCGTCGAGGAAGCGCGAGCGGGAGAGCGCCGCAAGGTTCCGCCCCGCGCTCTCCATCATCTGCGCGAGCTCGATTCCGAAGTCCTCGATCATCGCGCGATCGACCTCGATCATCTGCTCGGTCGTGAGGTAGGGGACGGCCGGCTGCTCGCTCATCGCTCGCCCTTCGCGCCGCGCTCGTGCGCGCTCAGTGGCCGCCGCCGGCGCGCCAGAGGCGCCACGTCACCGCGTGCCGCCCGCGCGCCCGCGCTTCGTGCGCCTCGCTCGTCAGCGCCTCGCTCGTCAGCGCCACGCCCCGCCGCGCGAGACCCTCGAGCGCGAGACCCTCCAGTGCCAGACGGAGCATCGAGGGGTGGGCGACGCGACGCTCGTCGCGCTCCCAGCGCGCCACCGTGCTGCTCGCGACGCCGAGCCGGGCGGCGAGCTGCACGCGCGACAGCCCCAGCCGCCGCCGCTCCTCGACGAGCCACGACGCCGGTTCGCTCACGCGCGCTCCCCTCGCCGCGCCACGCCGATGGGCCCGCTCCCGGCCCGCGGGGGGCGGCGCGCCCGAGTCTAGCCCGCCGACGCGCGCTGCCGCCGTGGCGCTCGACACGGTGGTGCTCGACGAGGGGCGCAGGTCGCGCGGCCCGGCGCCGCGCGTGGCGCTCGCCTAGACTTCCGCACACGAGGCCCCGGGCGAGGCGTCGAGGGGAGGCGCGGCGGTGCAGATCTCGCTGGGGCTCGCGCCCCGCCCCGCCGCCGTCGAGCACGCGGCCCGCGCCGAGGCGCTGGGCTTCGCGCGCGTCTGGCTCTTCGACTCGCCGGCGCTCTACGCCGACGTCTGGATGACGCTCGCGCGCATCGCCGACCGCACGCAGCGCATCGGCCTCGGGCCGGCGGTGCTGGGGCCGCACCTGCGGCACCCGCTGGCGCAGGCCTCGGCGCTCGCCACGCTGGAGGAGGCGGCGCCCGGCCGCGTCGCCGCCGCCTTCGGCACGGGGCTGACGAGCCGCCGCGCGCTGGGGCAGCGCCCGCTGCTCTGGGCCGAGGTCGCGCGCTGCATCGTCCAGGTGCGCGCGCTGCTGGCGGGCGACACGGTGGAGATTGACGGCGCGCCGGCGCGGCTGCTGCAGCTCCCCGGCTTCGCGCCGCCGCGGCCGATCGCGGTGCCGCTGCTGCTGGCGACGGACGGCCCGCGCGGCCGCGAGCTGGCGCGCGAGCTCGCCGACGGCATCGTCTGCACGCGCCCCGAGCCGGGCCTCGCGCGCTGCGCCGTGCTCGCCGTCGGCGCGGTGCTCGACGAGGGCGAGGCCGCCGACTCGGAGCGCGCGCTGCTGCCCGCGCGCATCTGGTCGGCGCTGCGCTATCACGCCGCGTACGAGCGCGACCCCGCCTCCGTCGACGCGCTGCCCGGCGGGGCGGCCTGGCGACGCGACCTGGAGCGCCACCCGGCCGCCTCGCGCCACCTGCATACGCACGTCGGCCACCTCGTCGCCCTGAACGAGCGCGACGCCGCGCACGTCGAGCCGCGACGCAGCCGCTCGGTGCTCACCGGCACCGCCGCCGAGCTGCTCGATCGCCTCGCCGAGCTGGAGGCGGCCGGCGCCAGCGAGCTGATCTGGGCGCCCCTCGGCGAGGCGATCGAGCGCGAGCTGGAGACGTTCGCCGAGGCCGCCGGCCTCGGCGCCGCGACGAGCGCGTCGTGAGCGCCGACCCTCGGCGCGACGCCGACGCGCCCGACTCGGGCGAGCCGGGCGCGCTCGACGGGCTGCGCGTCGTCGAGCTGGGCGAGGGCGTGGCCGCCCCCTACGCCGCCAAGCTCCTCGCCGACCTCGGCGCCGAGGTCGTGAAGATCGAGCCGCCGGGGGGCGACCGCGCGCGTACCTCCGGGCCCTTCCCGCAGGGCCGCGCCGACCCCGAGGCGAGCGCGCTCTTCCTCTACGAGAACACGAACAAGCTCGGTGTGGCGCTCGACGTGCACGCCGACGGCGGCGGCCGTGCGCTCGACGCGCTGCTGGGGCGCGCGGACCTGCTGCTGACGGACCGCCCGCCCGCCGAGCTGGAGGCGCTGGGGCTGACGGCGGCGCAGCTCGCCGAGCGGCACCCGCGGCTCGTCACCGTCGCGATCACGCCGTTCGGCCTCGACGGGCCGCGCGCCGGCTGGCGCGGCGACGAGCTGACGGCGTGGGCGACGAGCGGGCTGGCGCACGGCACGCCCGGCATGCCCGACCACGCCCTCGACGGCCGCGCCGAGCCGCCGCTGCACCCGGGCGCCCCCATCGCCGAGACGCTGACCGGCGTGACGGCGGCCGTCGGCGCGCTGATCGCGCTGCGCGCCCGCGACACCCGCGAGGGGACGGCTCGCGGCGCCTTCGTCGACCTCTCGATGCAGGTGGCGGTCGCCGCGCTGGAGCAGCGCGACCACATCGCGTGGTCGTACGCGGGGCTCTCGCTCAACCGGCTCGCCACCAGCATCGGGAGCATGCCGAACTGCTATCTCCCCTGCGCCGACGGCTACGTCGCGGTGGCGGCGCCGTGGGAGCACCAGTGGCAGCGGCTGGTGGTGATGCTCGGCGAGCCGGAGTGGGCGCGCTCGCCGCTCTTCGCCAGCGCGGCGGCGCGCGGCGAGAACTGGGAGGCGCTGCAGCTCCTGCTCGGCGAGTGGACGGGCTCGCTGCGCGGCGAGCAGATCACGCGGCTCGCGAGCGAGCACGGGCTCCCGTTCTTCCACTTCCACTCCGTGGCGGCGGTGGCGGGCTCGGCGCAGGTCGCCGAGCGCGGCAGCCTCGTCGAGGCGCGCTGCGGCGACGCGACGCTGCGCATGCCGGGCGCACCGATGCAGCTGCACGGCACGCCGTGGCGGCTGCGCCGCCCCGCGCCCGCGCTCGGCGAGCACACGCGCGAGGTGCTGGGCGGCTGGCTGGGCTGGGACGAGGCGGAGATCGCCCGCCTCGACGCCGAGGGCGGCGCGGGCGGCTCGCCGCCGGCTCGGCACGGGGAGCGTCACGAGCGCGGCGAGGCCGGCCCGCCCGCCGCGGCGCCCGAGGGCGGAGGCGGGTCGCCGCTCGCGGGGCTGCGCGTGCTCGACCTCGGGCAGGTGGTCGCGATCCCCTTCGCGACGCAGTGGCTGGCGCGGATGGGCGCCGAGGTGCTGCTCGTCGAGTCGTCGAAGCACCTCACCACGCGCGAGCTGCCGCCTTACGGCGACGGCGGCCCGCGGCACTACGACGACGCCGGCCACTTCAACCTGCTCAACGGGGCGAAGCGCGGCCTGCGGATCGACCTGGAGACCGAGCGGGGCCGCGAGCTGGTGCGCCGGCTGGTGCCGCTCTGCGACGTGCTGGTCGACAACTTCAAGAGCGGCGTGCTGGAGCGCATGGGGCTGGGCGCGGAGGCAGTGCGGGCGCTCCAGCCCTCGATCGTCCAGCTCTCGCTGGGCGCCTTCGGGCGCACGGGGCCCATGCGCCACCAGCTGGGGCTACACAGTGCGGTCAATCTCTTCTCGGGGGTCGCGGACGTCACGGGCTACGCGGGCGGGGCGCCGAGGCTGCTCGGCGGGCTGCTGCCCGACGCGATCGCGGGGGCGCACGTGGCGTGGGCGCTGCTGGCGGCGCTGCGGCACCGCGACCGCACCGGCGAGGGCCAGTACATCGACGGCGCGATGTACGAGGCGCTGCTGCCGCTGATCGCGGCGCCGATCGCCGACCACTCGATGAACGGGCGCGAGCCTCGGCGCCGTGGGAACCGCGACGAGCTCCGCGTTCCGCACGGCGTCTACCCCTGCCTCGGCGAGGACGAGTGGGTCGCGCTCTCCGTCGCCGATGAGGCCGAGTGGCGCGCCCTCTGCGACGCGCTCGGCCTCGCGGAGTGGGCGCGCGACGCGGGGCTCGCGACGGCCGCGGGGCGCCGGGCGCACGAAGACGCGATCGACGACGCGATCGCCGCGTGGACGGCCGAGCGCTCGCCGCTCGCCGCCGCCGAGGAGCTGCAGCGCGCGGGCGTCACGGCGGCGCCGGTGCTGCGCTCCGCCGAGGCGCTGAGCGACCCGCAGCTCATCCACCGCGGCTTCGTGGTGGAGACGGAGCACCCCGTCTCCGGCCGCCGCCGGCACTACAGCGTCCCGTGGTGCGGTGCCGGCAGCCCCGATCTCGCGCCGGCGCTGCTGCTCGGCCAGCACACGCGCGAGGTGCTGGGCGGCCTGCTCGGCCTCGACGCCCGCGCCCTCGAGGAGCTCGAGGCGGCGGGCATCCTCAGCTAGCTGTACTACCCAGGAAGGTTGTTCACAGGCGGGAGGCGGGGACGGCCCCGCCGACGCCGCCGTGCGGTCGGCGGTGATTGTAGCGGTAGAGCCAGCGTGGGAGCTGGCGCAGCCGCTCGGCGTTGGAGCGGTAGGGGCGGGCGTAGGCCCACTCGTTCTGCAGGATCTGGATGAAACGCTCGGCTTTGCCGTTCGTCTGCGGGCGGTAGGGCCGCGTGTGCGACAGCCGCACGTCTGCGGCAGCGGCGGCGCCGTGGAAGCTGCGGGCGACGGTGTAGGCCTTCGCGTTGTCGGTCAGGACCCGGCGCACGCGCACGCCACGCCGGCGGAAGGCCGCGAGCGCCTGCTCGAGGAAGGCGGCGCAGCTCGCGCCACGCTCGTCGGGCAGGACGGAGACGTAGGCGTAACGGCTGTGGTCGTCGACGGCGACGTGTAGGTACTCCAGCCCCAGCGAACGCCGCGAATGCGGCCCGGAGCGCGTCTCGGCGAAGCCAGGCGCCATTCGCTTGCCGCCGCCCTCGGGGACGCGCCCGAGCTTCTTCACGTCGAGATGCAGCAGGTCGCCGGGGGCGTCGTGCTCGTAGCGGACCGGCTCCCGGGTGACGCGGTGCAGGCGGTCGAGCCGGTTGAGGCCGCGGCGCCGCAGCACGGCGTAGACCGTGGAGCGGGCGACCCCGAGCGCCCACTGGATGCGATGCGGCCCGAATCCCTGCGTGCGTCGCACGGCGCAGATGCGTCGCTCCAGCTCGGGCGGCGTGCGCCGGGGATGCGCGCGCGGGGCGGAGCTGCGGTCCTCGAGCCCTGCCGCTCCCTCCGCCCGGAAGCGCCCCAGCCACTTGGCAACGGTGTGGCGGGAGACGCGGAAGTGGCGAGCGACCTCAGCCTGGGGCCAGCCGGCGTCCACTTCCCGCACGAGCTCGAGTCGGGTCAGCGGCGTCAGCCGCGCGTTACGATGGGCCATGAGGGTGTCCTCTCCTCGCTACTGCCGTGCTGTCACACACAGCAGCGGGCGAGGCCCCTCATCCTCTCAACAACCTACGTGGGAACTACAGCTAGCGCCGAGTGCCGTCGGCGGTGTGGGCCTCGCCACCGCGGCCGTCATCGGCTGCGACGACGACGATGACGATGACGACGCAGTCACGACGCCGCCCGCGGCCGGCGGAAGCACCGGCGGCTCGACGGGCGCGCCGGCCACCGGCGCCAGCTCGACTCCCGCGGAGGTGGCGAAGACGATCCACCTGACGAACGGCGCCTCCGGTCAGCCGCCCTCGCTGGACCCGAGCTCCACCGCCACCTCGGACGACATCTTCTGGGGCATCTACGACGCACCGACGCGGCTGGACCGCGACTTCAACGTGATCCCGCACCTTGCGAGCTCCTGGGAGGTCAACCCCGCCGACGAGCTCGAGTGGATCTTCCACCTCAACGAGGCGGAGTGGTCCGACGGCACGAAGATGACGGCGGCGGACGTAGCGTTCAGCTATGACTACTACCGCAACCCCGACAACGGATCGCGGCTGATCTCGCGGGTCGGCACCGTCGCCTCGACGCGCGTCATCGACGACCAGACGGTCGGCATCAAGACGAAGTTGCTCGACCCGATCCAGCCGCGGCGCGCGATGTTCGTGCTGACGATCCCGAAGCACATCTTCGAGGACCCGGCGAAGGGCGCGGCCTTCCAGGCCCAGAACGGCGTCGGCACGGGCTCCTACATCGTCGACGACTTCCTGGACGCCAGGACGGACCTCATCGAGAGCCCGACCGCCTGGCCCAAGCACGCCGGCGTCTCGAGCCTCACCGCCTTCCAGATCCCGGAGCAGACGACGCGGATCGCGGCCTTCGAGACCAACGAGATCGAGATCGTCGCCGCCATCCCCACGCTGGAGGGCGACCGCGTCGCGGGCTTCCCCGGTGTGACGGTTGCCAGCGGCAAGTCCACCAGCCAGCTCGACTGGGACATGGAGTACTTCGAGGGGCCCACGGCGGACCCCCGGGTGCGCACCGCGATCGCGCACTCCATCGACGTGCCGACCATCATCGAGGTGGTCTGGAACGGCAGGACGCAGCCGATGCGCGGCCAGATCGCGCCCGAGGGGATCTTCGGCTTCACCGATCGGGCTGCAGCCGTTCGGCTTCGACCCCGACGAGTCGCGCAAGCTCAGGGCCGACGCCGGCTTCCCCAACGGCTTCGACATCGACTTCGAGTTCGTCTCGCCGTACCAGCCGGAGACGAAGCCCTTCGCCGAGGCATCCGCCGGCTACCTCAACGATCGGGACCAGCGTGATCCCGGTCGAGCTCAACGTCTGGCGCGACGGCCTCTACGGCAACAAGAAGCGGGCGCCGATCCACTACAGCCCGTGGTCGTGCTCGCCGCCGAGGTCTCCTTCGCGATGACCTGGTACCGCAAGGACAACCCCGGGAAATTCTACGACAACCCGGAGTCGGAGGCCGCGCACGACGCGGCCGTCTCCGAGATCGACGACGAGAAGCGCCGAGCGCTCTACGGGGACGCCTCCGTGATCGCGTTCAACGACCCGCCGGCGTTCTGGGCGCTGGAGTCAGTGTCGCTCACGGGCTGGCGTCCGGACACCGTCGCCTGGACGCCGCGGACATACCCGTTCATCGAGTACGACACGGTCGTGCCCGCCTAGCGGCCCGCCGGGCCTCGACGCAGGACCGTCGAGAGGGGCGGCGCCGCTGGCGCCGCCCCTTCTCGCGCCCCCCGCCTCTGCGCCGGCCCGAGGCGCGCCGTCCGCTTCTGCGCGCGCCGAGGGGCGCTCCCCGGCTAGCGGCCGACGAACGTCGGCGCGCGCTTCTCCGCGACGGCGGCGCCGCCCTCGCGGATGTCGTCCGTGCGGCCGGAGATGCCGACGTTGGTCCACGCGTAGCGCAGGTGGTCGCGCAGCTCGGGCCGCTCCGCCGCGTGGTAGAGGGAGCGCCGAACCAGCCGCACGGTCAGCGGCGGACCGGCCGCGATGCTCGCCGCGAGCTCCATCGTCACGTCCATGAGCTGGTCGTCGGGCACCACCTGCAGCACGGCGCCCCACTCCAGCGCCTGCTGCGCGGAGAGCTCGCGGTCGGTGTAGTACCAGGCGAGCGCGCGCTGCAGCCCCACAGCGTGCACGGCGGTCCAGCTCACGCCCACCTCGGGCGCCACGCCGCGCTTGGTGAACATCGGGATCAGCCGCGCCGACTCCGCCGCGATGCGGATGTCCTGCATCAGCGCGAAGCCGAGACCGCCGCCCGCCGCCACGCCGTTGATCGCCGCGATCGTCGGCTTGTCGATCTCGTACCACGCGAGGGTGAAGCGGCCGCTGATGCCGATCTCGTCCATCGGCGCGTGGCCGAACATCGTGCGCTCCGCGTCGGCGACCTCCTTGATGTCGAGGCCGGAGCAGAAGCCGCGCCCGGTGCCCGTCAGCACCACGCAGCGCACGTCCGGGTCCTCGCGCAGGTCACCGGGCACGCGCAGCAGCTCCAGCGCCATGGTGACGTTGAAGGCGTTCAGCCGCTCCGGCCGGTTCATGCGGACGACGGCCATGCCGTCTTCGACCTCGATCGCCAGGTGCTGGTAGTCGTCGTAGCTCACGCTCGCCCCCTCCGCGCGCGCTCCGGTCGAGCGCGCGAGGATTCTAGCGCGCGCGGAGCGCCCCGCCGGGCCGACGCCGCAGGTCGCGCGAGGCTCAGCGATCGAGGGGCGGCAGCTCCGGCGATCCCGGCGGCGGCTCCAGCTCGAAGGCGTTGAGCGTGAAGGCGACGAGCGCGTAGTAGCCGAGCAGGCCCGTCAGCTCCACGATCCCGCGGTCGCCGAGCCGCGCATGCAGCGCCTCGAAGGTGGCGTCCGTGACGCGGTTCGCCCCCACCAGCTCGCGCACGTAGCGCACGAGCTCTGCCTCCTCCTCCGTCAGCGCGTCGAGCGCGGCGCGGTGGCCGATCGCCCCGATCACCTGCTCGCGGACGCCGGCCTCGCGCGCGAGGCGGACGTGGGCGCCCCACTCGACGCGCGCGTCGTGCTCGCGCGCCGCCGCCACGATCGCCGTCTCGCGCTGCGCGTCGCTCAGCGTGGCGCCGAAGCGCACGTAGTTGCCGAGGCGGGCGCCGCGCGTCGCGAGCTCGGGGCTGTGCAGCAGCACCCCCCACGGCCCCGAGACGGCGCCGCCGCGCTCGGCGGCGACAGCGTCCCAGGCGTCGCGCAGCTCGGGCGGCGCTTCCTCGCGCTCGGTGTAGTTGGGCAGTCGCGGCACGGTGTTCCTCCCTCGGCGGCTCGCTGCTCGCTCGGCGCCGCGTGACCTCAGTCGAGGACGGCGACGGCGTCGATCTCGAGGCGGTACTCGGGCCGTGCCAGCGCCTGCACGCCCAGCAGCGTGTTGGCCGGCGGGTGCTCGCCGAACATCGCCTCGAGCTCCGGGAGCAGCGCGTCGCGCGAGTCGGGCCCGAAGCCGACGACGTAGATCGTGAGCTTCGCGACGTGCTCCGGCCCGGCCCCCGCGGCCGCGAGCGCGGTGCGCAGGTTCGCGAACACCTGCGCCGCCTGCGCGCCGAGGTCGCTGCCACCGACCAGCGAGCCCGCGGCGTCCGTCGCCACCTGCCCGGCGACGTAGACGGTGGTGGTCCCCGTCGCCGTCACGAGCTGGCTGTAGCGCCCCGTGGGCTCGCGCAGGCCCGGCGGGTTGTGGTGCGTCAGCATGCGCCCCCCTCGTCGCGTCGTCGGTCGCGCCAGAGTAGCGCCGAGGCGAGGCGGGGCGCCCGCGGTCCGCTCGCGGCGCGGGCGCGGCCGCGCCTACGATGCGCGGGGCGCCCCGCCTCGCGGGGCAGCGCGGACGGGGGCGGGCGATGGCGAGCGGTCTGCCGACGAGCACGCTGGGGCGCACCGGCCTGCCGGTGACGCGCCTCGGCTACGGGGCGATGGAGCTGCGCGGCGGCGCTCGCGGCCGCGACGTGCCGGAGGAGCAGGTCGCCGAGGTCCTGCACGCCGTGCTCGACGCCGGCATCACCTTCATCGACACCTCGCCCGACTACGGGCTCAGCGAGGAGCGGATCGGCCGCCACCTCGCCGGGCGGCGCTCGGAGTTCCTGCTCGCGTCGAAGTGCGGCTGCCTCGTCGGCGACGCCGCGAGCGCCGGCGCGGGAGGCGGGCCGCCGCCGCACCTGTTCACGCGCGAGAACGTGATCGCGGGCGTGGAACAGAGCCTGCGGCGGATGCGCACGGACCACCTCGACCTGGTGCAGTTCCACGGCAACCCCACGCGCGCGCAGCTGGAGGAGCACGGCGCGCTCGCGGCGCTGCTGGAGCTGCGCGAGCAGGGGACGGTGCGCTTCGTCGGCGCGTCGAGCACGGAGCCGCAGCTCTCGGAGCTGCGCGCGCTGGGCGTCTTCGACGCGTTCCAGATCCCGTACTCGGCGCTCCAGCGCGAGCACGAGGCGGCGATCAGCACCGTCGCGGCGGACGGCGCGGGCACCGTGATCCGTGGCGGCGCCGCGCGCGGCGCCCCTTCGGCGGAGAAGGGCTGGGCCGCGCGCATCATCGGGATGCAGAAAGGCGTGCCGCAGGCCGTGTGGGAGGCCGCCGCGCTCGACGAGCTGCGGGGCGAGATGAGCCGCATGGAGTTCACTCTGCGCTTCACGCTCTCGCACCCCGATCTGCACACGACGATCGTGGGCACGACGAGCGCCGAGCATCTGCGCGACAACGTGCGCGCCGCCGAGGCCGGCCCGCTCCCCGCCGAGCTCTACGCCGAGGCCAAGCGGCGCCTCGCTGAGGCCGGCTCCGCCCCGCTCCCGGCCTAGCGAGCCGCCGCGGCGCCCGCGATGCCCGCGCAATGAGCCCTCGACGACGGCTCCCGGCGCGAGGCGCGGCGCGCGGGCCGCTGCTCGCCGCGGCGGGGGCGGCGCTGCTGCTGCTCGCGCTGGCGCTGGGCGAGGGGGCGGCGCCGCAGCCGCTCGCGTGCGACGCCACGCCAGCGGCGCCGCACGAGGCGGGCGCCGCGGCCGCCTCGCCAGCCCCGAGGGAGGCAGCCGTCGGCCCGACAGGCGAGGCTGCCGCGCCCGCGCGGCTCGTCTGGCTCGGCGACACGCTGCTCGCAGACGCCGCGCAGCGGCTGCTCGAAGGCGAGGGCTAAGCGGCGCCGTTCGCGCAGCTCGCGGGGCTGCTCGACGGCGACCACGTGATCGCGAACCTCGAGGGGCCGCTCACCGAGCGCACGGAGGTCTACGCGCGGCGCGGCCGCTGGAGCTACAACGCGCAGCCCCGGGCGGCAGCCGCGCTGGCCGAGGCGGGCGTCACCATCGCCGGCCTCGCCAACAACCACGCAATGGACCGCGGCCCGCTGGGCCTCGCCGACACGCTCGCGGCGCTGGCGCGTGCGGGCATCGCGCCCCTCGGCGCCGGCCCCGACCGCGAGGCGGCGCTGCGCCCGCTGCTGCTCCCCACCGCGCACGGCGCGGTCGGCGTGGTGGCGCTCGGCGATCACTACGGCCTCGCGCGCACCGCGGGCGAGGAGCAGCCGGGCGGCGCGGCCTTCGCGCCGTGCGACGTGGTGGAGACGGCCGCGCGGGCCCGCTCCGAGGGCGCGCGCTGGCTCGTGGCCTTCGTGCACTGGGGCGCCAACTACTCGGAGGTGCGCGACCGGCAGCGCGTGCTCGCGGGCTTCTTCGCGGAGAGCGGCTACGACCTCGTGGTCGGGCACGGGCCGCACGTCGCGCAGCCGATCGAGGTCGTGGACGGGATGCCGGTGCTGCACTCGCTGGGCAACTTCGTCTTCGGCACGCCGGGGCGCTTCTCCGAGCGCTTCCCCGGCTACGGCCTCGTCGCAACGACCGTGCTCGACGGCCGCGGCCTCGTGGAGCTGCGGCTGCGCTGCCTGCTCGTGGACAACGACCGCGTCGCCTTCCGGCCGCGCCCCTGCCCCGAGCAGGAGGCGCACGCAGTGCTGCACCCGCGGATGCGCGTCGTGGGTGGCGAAGACGTGCTCTCGCTGCGTTGAGGCACCGCCGCCGTCGCCGCATCGGCGCGACATCGGCGCGACATCGGCGCGACATCGGCGCGACATCGGCGCGACATCGGCGCGACATCGGCGCGACATCGGCGCCTATGCTGTCGCCGCCGAGAGGGGGAGGCGATGAGCACGGAGCAGGCGCCGATGACCGGCGCGGACCTCAGCGCATGGCGCGCGAGCTCTCCAACTGGGGGCGCTGGGGCGAGGACGACGAGCGCGGCGCGCTGAACCTGATCACGCCCGAGCGACGGCGGCGCGCGGCGGCGCTGGGGCGCGAAGGCATCGCGGTGAGCTGCGCGCGCGAGCTCGCCACCGAGGCCGCGCCCGACAACGAGCGCCGCCGTGCAGCACCACATGCTCCGCGGCGGCGACCTGCTGCGCGACGGCGAGCGCTTCGGCGGCTCCGCCGACTACTTCGCGATCGCGCCGCACGGCTTCGCCAACACGCACCTGGACGCGCTCTGCCACCAGTTCATGGACGGCAAGATGTACAACGGCTTCTACCACAGCGAGGTGCGGACGGACGGCGCGCACCGCGGCAGCATCATGGCGGCCGCCGACGGCATCGTGGGGCGCGGCGTGCTGCTGGACATCCCCGCGCTGCGCGGCGTGCCGTGGCTCCGGCAGCGGCGCTCCGAGGAGCGCGGCGCCCTCCCCGATCACGTCACGCGCGCCGACCTCGAGGCCGCCGAGGAGCGGCAGGGCGTGCGCGTCGAGGAGGGCGACGTCCTGCTCGTCTCGACGGACGCGACGCGCTGCGCGAGGCCGAGGGGCCGCAGCCGATGCGGCGCGGCCTGCCCGGCCTCCACGTCGACGCGCTGCCGTGGCTCCACGAGCGCGGCGTCGCGGTGCTCGGCTGCGACGGCATCTCGGACTCCAGCAACGCGGGCGTGCCGGGCTGGAACTCGCCGATCCACCACATCGCGATCGTCGCGATGGGCGTGCACCTCGTCGACAACGCGCGGCTCGACCGGCTCGCGCGTGCCTGCGCCGAGCGCGAGCGCTGGGAGTTCCTGCTGACGATCGCGCCGCTGCGCCTCGCCCGCGGCACCGCCTCCCCGGTCAACCCGCTGGCGATCTTCTGAGGGGGCAGAGCTCTTTCTGGGGTGGGCTGAACGTTCCCCGCGGGCAGGCCAGAGTCTCGTGAGGGGCAGAGCGCCCTCCGTGAGCGGGCCGAGCGCTCGACGCCTCGCGCGGCGCGAGGGTCGAGGCCGGGCGACGCCGCGCTCAGGCGCGCGCTGCCGGGCGCAGCATCGGGAAGAGCGGCGGCCCGCCCAGCGGATAGCGGAGCCGGCCCGCCCGCTCGAAGCCGGGCGCGGGCGTAGAGCGCGCGGTTGCGCTCGCTCGTCGCCTCGAGGTAGGCGGGCAGCGCGTCGGCGTCGACGCGCGCGAGCCCGGCCGCGAGCAGCGCCGAGCCGACGCCCGCGCCCTGCCGCCCCGGCTCGACGGCGAGCATGTAGAGGTACCAGTGCGGGATGCGCGGGTAGCGGCGCTCGCTGGCGACGACAAGCCAGCCGAGCCGCGGCAGCCGCCCGAGGCCCGTCCAGCGCCGCAGCCCCAACAGGCTCGGGAGCTGCCGCCACGGCGAGGGCTGCGCCCCCGGTGGCGAGGTCCACAGCGCGGTGCCCGCCACCGCGCCGTCCAGCTCCGCCACGTCGACCCGACGGCCGCCCTCGAGGTACTTGCCGACGCTCCCCGCGACGAAGTCGCGCAGCGCCCGCTCGCGCCGCCCGTCGGCGCGCAGCAGCCAGCTGATGAGCGGATCGGCGTCGAAGGCGCTGCGCAGCACGCGCGCCACCGCGTCCGCGTCACCGCGGCCCGCCTCGCGGACGGTGGGTGCGCTCAGGGCGTCCCGCCGAGCGCCGTCGCGCGCCAGGCGCCCGTCGCGCCCTCGTCGATGAGGCGCAGCGTGCGCGCCACGATCGCGGGCTGCGCGTCCGCCAGCCGCTCCGCCACGCGCCGGCCCGCGTCCAGCAGCTCGGCGTCGGGGACGACCATGCTCGCGATCCCCGCCTCGACGGCCTCGCGGCCGGAGAGCGGCGTGCCGATCAGCAGGTAGCTCTTGGCGCGCATCGGCCCCATCACGTGGCCGATGCGCCGCAGCCACTCGTCGTCGGCGAAGCCGCCCATGCGCGGCTCGGGCTCGGAGATGCGGGCACCCTCGGCGGCGATCACGATGTCGGCGGCCGCCGCGATCTGCGTGCCGGCGCCGATGCAGTGCCCGTGCACCAGGCTCACGACGGGCTTCGGCAGCGCGTCGATCCGCTTCGCGATGCGGTACATCTCGGCCACGTTGCCCGCCGGCCGCACACCCTGGTCCCGATAGCGATCCATCTCCGCGCGGTCGAGCCCCGCGCAGAAGCCTCGCGGCCCCGTGCCGCGCAGCAGCACGACGCGCACCTCGTCGTCACGCTCCGCCTCGTCGAGGGCGGCGTCCATCGCGGCGAGCATCGGCTCGGTCATCGCGTTCACCTTGTCGGGGCGGTTGAGCGCGATGGTCAGCGTCTCGCCGCCGCTCGCCACCGGCGCCCGCTCCACGATCAGCTCCGCCTCGGCCACGGCATCCCCCTCGCGCTGCACTCGCTCGGCCGCCGCGATTCTAGTCGCGCGCGCCGCCCACGCGCCCCCGTGGCGGGCGCGGCGGCCGCGACCGCAGGAGCCACCCGGCGCTCGCGCCTCGGGGACTCCCCTCATGCGAGGCTCGGCGCGACGACCGACGATCGAGGCATGGAGACGCGCTCCCGCCTGCTCCGCCGCTCGTGGCTGCTCGGCGCCTTCGCCGCGCTGCTGCTGACGGGCGCCTGCGCCGAGCTGCAGGACGCGTTCGGCGGCGAGGAGTCGACGCCCGCCCCCGAGGCGACGGCCGTGCCCGACGCGACGGCCGGCGAGGCCGCGGGGAGCGCCGCGGCGCTCGAGCCGACCGCGGACGCAGAGCTCGCGATGCGCTACATCGGCAACACCGGCGGCGTCGGCGTCAGCCTGCGCTCGGCGTGCGCGGCGGACGCGCGCAGCCCAGGCGGCTGGCCCGAGGCGACCGAGGTGCGGCTGCTCGACAGCGACGAAGCGGGCTGCGAGGGCTGGAGCCTGGCCGAGGCGGGCGGCGCGACCTCGTGGGTCTCGGAGCTCTACCTCGTGCAGGAGCGACCCGCGGGCGCCACGATCGGTTCGAGCGCGCCCGCGCCGCCCGCCGGCGCGGCCAGCGGCGCGGGTGGCAACGCTGCCGCCGCCGCCGCGACGCCGCCGCCAGCGGCGGCGGGGTCCGCGATGTCGGGCGCGGCGCCGATGATCGTCTACGGCCCCGCGGCGGCCGGCGCCTCCGTGCTCATCCTCATCGACGGCCGGCCGTGCAAGACCGTCGAGGCCGTCGCCGAGCCATCGAGCGCCACGGGGCTGTTGTGGTCGACGCAGGTCCACGCCGTCGAGTGCGACGCGCGCGCTGGCTCCGCGATCACCTTCGCGCTCGAGGGCGCCCCCACGAACGAGCGGCTGGAGTGGTCCGCGGGCGGCGTGCCGCCCAACGTCGCGACCGGCGTCTCGCTCACCCTCCGCTAGCGCACGCCTCCTCCCCCGCCAGCGCCGAGCGCGCGCAGCCGCGGCCCCGCGTCGTACTATCCGCGCACCAACGGGCCGGACGCGCGCGCGCCGCCACCGAAGGAGGAGAGCGATGGTCACGACCGGGACGATGCGGCTGAAGCGGGGCTTCGTCCTGAGCCCGCACGGCAACATCGAGCACTTCGAGGTGGGGCAGGGCGAGCCGCTCATCATGCTGCACTCGACGCCCGGCTCGTGCATGGCGTACCGCAACATCGCGCCGCTGCTGGCCGGCGACTGCCGCGCCATCGCGATGACGACGATGGGCTACGGCCAGTCGGACCGCCCGCCCGAGCCCTACACGACGCTCACCGAGTTCGCGCGCGCGATCACCTGGCTGCTGGACGGCCTCGGGATCGAGAAAGCGAGCGTCTATGGCAACAGCACCGGCTCCGAGATCGCCGCGGTGCTCGCCGCCAAGTTCCCCGAACGCGTCGACAAGCTGATCCTGGAGGAGGTCTTCAACTGGGGGACCCCCTCGCGACGCGCCGTGCACGAGCGTGTCCACCGTTACTTCGAGGAGAAGCCGGACGGTAGCCACCTCGTCGAGCTGTGGAACAAGGTGGGCGGCGCCCGCCCGGGCGCCGACCTGAAGCGCACCTCCGAGCGCTTCGTCAACAACCTCATCGTCAACTCGAACGAGCACGCCGAGGTCTACGGCGAGATGGGTTGGGAGGGCGCCGGCCCCTACGCGATGACCCACCACGACATCTGGGAGTCGGCCCCCAAGATCCAGGCGCCGACGCTGGTGATCCACGGCACCACCAGCGAGCTCGGCCGCTCCCACGACCGCTTCCTCTCGACCATCCCGCGCTCGCGCGGCGTGCGGCTGCCCAGCACGGGCAACTTCAACCCGCCGCAGGCGCCCGAGCTGTGGGCGGAAGAGGTGCGCTCCTTCCTGCGCGACCCGGGCGTCTAGCGAGCGGCCCGGCGTCGACGGGGCGGCCCGACGGCCGGGCCCCCGTCGTCGCGCGAGCACCTGCGAGGAGGCGGGCATGCCGACCCTCGATGCGATCCGCGCCGCGTTCGGCGAGGAGATCGCCCCCGCGCGGCAGCGCGTCCGCGCGGGCGAGCTGTCGCAGCGTGACTTCGCCCCGCTGCTGGAGGAGGCGTTCGCGCGCGCGGAGCGGCGCGCCGCGGCCAGCGGCATCGACACGTGGGAGCTCTGCTGCTCCATGCTCGAGGACGCCTCGCTGCACTGGGCGGATCGCCGCCTCGCGGTCAACCGGCTGCACCACCCTGAGCTCGTCCCGGGGTCGGCCGCCGCCGGCATCGCCGCGGTGATCGAGGCGGTGCTCCGCGACCCCGCGACGCGCTACAACCTGATGCTGCACACCGTGATGGCCGCCGGCATCCTGCGCAGCCTCCACCCCACGACGGCGCTCTACCCGGTCTCCCGCGGCGCGATCGACGACGCGGCCGTGCCCTACATGGAGCAGGGGCTGCCGGGCGAGCCCGGGTTCGAGGAGCAGATGCGCAACCTGCGCCACTCCATACACCTGCTCGCGACCGTCGCGCGGCTCTCGATGATCCACCGCGAGGGCGACGGCGACGCCGATCGAGCGGTGTACGAGCCGCTGCTCGCCGCGCAGTTGGACCGCGTGCTCGAGCTGCAGGAGGCGAACCGCGAGGCGATGGTCGCCCCGGAGCTGCTCGCCGAGGAGCCGGGCGGGGCCGGCGCGCGCGAGATCGACTTCGAGCCGCTGCACATCATGGAGCACCTCGCCGAGGCGATGGAGGAGGTGGGGCGCGGCGGCGATCCGCGGCTGATCGGCCTGTTCGCGGAACGAGAGGTGCCGGCCGTCTTCGACGGCCTGGACGCGCTCTGCGAGTCGCTGGGGCGCACGCCCTCGCGCCTCGCCGAGTACCGCCAGCAGGTCGCGGGCTTCCGCGCCGCGGCCACGCGCGCCTAGCAGCCGGCCTCGCGAATGCGCCCCGCTTTCCCAGGCGCACGCCGCGCCCTCGCTAGGCAGCCTCGAGGCAGCTCGCGACGTCCGCCTCCGCGACGAGTGCGGCGTACTGCCCGGCGAGCCGATCGACCTCGGCGGGGTAGGGCGCGGCCGGCCACTGCTCGAAGAGCTCGGCGAGCCGCTCCGCCGCCGACGCGAGCGTCGAGGCGGCGTCGGCCAGCGTCCCCGCGGCGCCCCCGCAGGCCAAGCCTGAGGCGACCGCCGGCGAGCCCGCGATGCTCGCATGGAGCATGCCCAGCTCGCCCTCGATCACGCGCAGGAAGTCCGCCTCGTGCGGCATGCTGCTGGCCGTCGCGGTGCGCGCGATCAGCGCCAGGCGGCTCGACGCCTCGTCGAGCGCCGCCACCCACGACGCGACGGCCGCCGCCTCGGGCCGCGGCTCGGACGCCCCGCCCTCCACCGGCGGCGCGGGCGTCCCCGCGCCGAGGCCGGACAGGTAGCGGTCGCTGACCCAGGAGCCGACCCCCGCCGCCTGCCCGCGCGTCCAGCCCGCGCACTCGCCGACGCCCACCTCGAGAACGGTGACCTCGGTGCCGTCGGCCCAGCCGCCGTCGACGCGGGCGTCCGCGCTGCACGCGGAGCGCAGGCTCACGCCGTCGCCCCCGGTCGCGCCGATCGTCACGAGCGTGCCCACCGGCGAGGCCGGCGAGCCGCCACCCCCGTCGGGCGTCGCGTCCGGCGCCGGACCGACGCCGGGCGTGGCGCCCGAGAGCCGCGCCTCGTCGAGGCGCACCGCGAGCGCGGCGAGCTCCGGCGGCGGCGCCTCGCTCCCGTCGTCGCACGCGACGACGAGCAGCACGGCGACGGCGAGCAGCCGCAGCGCAGCGCGCAGACGCGCCATCGTGGCGCTCCTCCCTCGGGGCCCGCTCCACCCGCGAGGATCGATTGTCGCCGCCCCGCCAGCCCCGCGGAAGCTAGCGACGCGGCGCGCCCCCTCGGCGCCTTCCGGCGGCTCGCTGACTCGTGCGGCTTCGGAGGATTGCGCTTCCACAACCTGCGCCACACGAGCGCCCCGCTGATGCTGCGCGCAGGCGTTCATCCGAAGGTCGTCTCAGAGCGGCTCGGCCACTCGACGATCGCGATCACGCTCGACACCTACAGCCACGTGCTCCCGGACATGCAGAAGGAGGCGGCGGAGGCAATCGACGCGGTGCTCCGCAAGGCGCGCTAGTGCCTACCAGCGGACGCCGCTCGCAACTCTCTGAGCGTCTAGTTGTAGTTCCCACGTAGGTTGTTGACAGGATGATGGGCCTCGCCCGCTGCTGTGTGTGACAGCACGGCAGTAGCGAGGAGAGGACACCCTCATGGCCCATCGTAACGCGCGGCTGACGCCGCTGACCCGACTCGAGCTCGTGCGGGAAGTGGACGCCGGCTGGCCCCAGGCTGAGGTCGCTCGCCACTTCCGCGTCTCCCGCCACACCGTTGCCAAGTGGCTGGGGCGCTTCCGGGCGGAGGGAGCGGCAGGGCTCGAGGACCGCAGCTCCGCCCCGCGCGCGCATCCCCGGCGCACGCCGCCCGAGCTGGAGCGACGCATCTGCGCCGTGCGACGCACGCAGGGATTCGGGCCGCATCGCATCCAGTGGGCGCTCGGGGTCGCCCGCTCCACGGTCTACGCCGTGCTGCGGCGCCGCGGCCTCAACCGGCTCGACCGCCTGCACCGCGTCACCCGGGAGCCGGTCCGCTACGAGCACGACGCCCCCGGCGACCTGCTGCATCTCGACGTGAAGAAGCTCGGGCGCGTCCCCGAGGGCGGCGGCAAGCGAATGGCGCCTGGCTTCGCCGAGACGCGCTCCGGGCCGCATTCGCGGCGTTCGCTGGGGCTGGAGTACCTACACGTCGCCGTCGACGACCACAGCCGTTACGCCTACGTCTCCGTCCTGCCCGACGAGCGTGGCGCGAGCTGCGCCGCCTTCCTCGAGCAGGCGCTCGCGGCCTTCCGCCGGCGTGGCGTGCGCGTGCGCCGGGTCCTGACCGACAACGCGAAGGCCTACACCGTCGCCCGCAGCTTCCACGGCGCCGCCGCTGCCGCAGACGTGCGGCTGTCGCACACGCGGCCCTACCGCCCGCAGACGAACGGCAAAGCCGAGCGTTTCATCCAGATCCTGCAGAACGAGTGGGCCTACGCCCGCCCCTACCGCTCCAACGCCGAGCGGCTGCGCCAGCTCCCACGCTGGCTCTACCGCTACAATCACCGCCGACCGCACGGCGGCGTCGGCGGGGCCGTCCCCGCCTCCCGCCTGTGAACAACCTTCCTGGGTAGTACACCTAGACGCGCGAGCGCGGCGCCACTCGCGCGGGGCCGTCGCGCCCCCGTCCCTACGCCCAGGGCGCCGGCGCATCCCAGCGCCCCTCGGCGACCACCTCGTCGAGCGGGCGGCGGCGGACCGCGCCGAAGGCCGCGTCCGGGTAGCCGAGCGGGATGCAGTAGACGAGCTGCGCCTCCGCGGGGATGCCGAAGAGCGCGTGCACCCGATCCTCGATGACCGGGTGGAGCGTCGTGATCGTGCCGCCGATGCCGAGCGCCCGCGCCGCCAGCAGCAGGTTCTGCGCCGCCGGGACGACGCAGCTCGCCGCGTCGGGGCCGCGCTCGGTGGCGCAGAGCAGCACCATCGCCGGCACCGCCGCGAAGCCCTCGGCGAGCCGGTGCGCCTGCGGCATCACGCGGTGCCCCGCGGGGAAGTCGGCCACCGAGCGGATGCCGACCTCGGCGCGCTTCGCCCACCACGCCTCGAGGTAGAGCGGCGAGAACGCCTCGATCTGCGCGCGCTCGCGCACCGCGACGAAGCGCCAGCCCTGCGAGTTGCCGCAGGAGGGGGCGCGCGTGGCGGCCTCGAGGATCGCGCGCAGCTCGGCGTCGGGCAGGGGCTCGGGGCGGAAGCGGCGGATCGCGCGCAGCGTGTAGAGCGCCTCGCCCAGCGGCATCGGCAGCCGCTCGGCGGCGTCCCCGGGGGTCGTGGCGGGTGGGCTGGTCACGGGCGGCCTCTCGTCGCGGTGTGGCGTGTGGGACGCGCACGTTCATCGCACGGCGCGCTCCAGCGGCGCAACAGCGGCCGCTCGCCGAGGTCCGGGGTCGCGAGCGCAGCGGCCGCCGGCGTAGCGCAGCGCACGGTCCGGCTTGCGGCGGCGTTGCTAGAATCGAGCGCGAAGGCCGTGGCAGCGAGACGCAAGGGAGGCACGATGGCGCGCGCCACGTGGAACGGCGAGGTCATCGCCGAGAGCGACGAGTTCGAGATCGTCGAGGGCAACGTCTACTTCCCGCGCTCAGCCGTGAAGGCCGAGTACCTGCGGGAGAGCGACTCCCACACGATCTGCCCGTGGAAGGGCACGGCGAGCTACTACTCGCTGGAGGTGGACGGCAAGCAGAACGACGACGCCGCCTGGTACTACCCAGAGCCGAAGGACGCGGCGGCGAACATCGTCGATCACATCGCGTTCTGGCACGGCGTGGACGTGGAGCGCTAGGGAGCCTCGGCGCCCCGTCGCGCGCGCGATCGGGAAGGGGGCGGGCCACTCGGTCCGCCCCCTTCTTCGTGTGCCGCTCGGGCTGCGCGGTCTAGATGAAGTCGTTCTCCGTCAGCCAGGCGCGCGCCACGTCCTCCGCGTCTTCCTTGTCGATCTCCACCCGCTTGTTGAGCTCGGTAAGCCCCGCGGTGGTGATCGCGGCCGTGACCTCGTTGACGAGGTCGACGAGCTCGTCGCCGTACGCCTCGACGATCTCGTCGCGGACGGCCATCGCGATGTTCTCCGCCGGCTCCAGGCCGCGGTCGTCCTCGAGCACGACCCAGCCCTCGTCGGCGATCACGGCCTGGGTGCTGAAGAGCAGCGCCAGGTTGATCGCGCCCTCGCGCAGCGCCGTCACGCGCGCGCCGCCGTCCAGCGGCACGAACTCGCCGGGGTCGACGCCGTAGACGTCGCGCAGCCCCAGCAGGCAGAACGGGCGCTCGGGGCACTCGGGCGGTGCGCCGAAGGTGATCTCGCCGGCGATCGGCACGAGGTCGCTGATCGCGGTGAGGCTGTTCGCGGCCGCGAACTCGGCCGTCACGACGAAGGCGTTGGTGTCCTGCGCCGGGGCGAAGTCGAGCACGCTGACGCCATTCGCGGCGTAGAGGCGCTGCGCCTCCGCGTGGTTGAAGGCGCCGTCGGAGGTCGGCTCGCCGCCGAGGAAGCGCAGCAGGGTGCCGACATACTCGGGCACGTAGTCCAGATCGCCGGACTCCAGCGCCGGCTTGATGATCTCGCGCGTGCTGCCGGGCTGGATGGCGCCGGTGTCGACCGGGAAGCCGTTCTCCTCCAGCGCGATCGCGTAGATCCACGACAGGATGTGGCTCTCCGCGAAGTTGAAGCCGGCGGCCCGGATCGTGGGCCCGTCCTTGTCGTCGTCGTCACAGGCCGCGAGGGCCAGCGCCGCGATCGCCACGATCGCGATCAGCGCCCAGGGCCTCAGCATTCGCCTCATCTGACTCGATCTCCCCTCGCCCGGCAGGTGTTCCCACCCGCGTGTCTGCCCTGCCCGCGTGAGCGCGCCGCCCGGGTGGTGTGCCCGGCGGCGGTGCCACGGCGGCGAAGCATCGCACATGGCGCCGACGCGCGCTCCCCCTCGGAGGTGCTCGGCGTCGGGCGCTCAGCCGCCCGCGCGCGCCTCGACGGCGGGCCGCAGCTGGCGGCGCACCCCGCGCGGCAGCAGCAGGCGCTCGGCGAGGCTGAAGCCCAGCTCCGTGACCAGCGCGAGCAGCGCGACCAGCAGCGCGCCCGCCAGGATGCGCACGCTGTCCTGCACCGCGAAGCCGTCGACGATGTAGCGGCCGAGGCCGCCCCACCCCACCAGCGCCCCCAGCGTGGCCGTCGCGACCACCTGCACCGCCGCCACGCGCAGCCCCGCCACGATCAGCGGCGTCGCCAGCGGGAGCTCGATGCCGAGCAGCAGCTCGCGCTTGCGCATCCCCATGCCGCGCGCCGCCTCCACCATCCCGCGGTCGACGCCGCGAACGCCCGTGAAGGCGTTGGTGAAGATCGGCGGCAGCGCCAGCGCGAACAGCGCGAGGAAGGTCGGCCAGTAGCCGATGCCGAGGCCGAGCCGGATTGAGAACGGCAGCGCCAGCGCGACGATCGCGAACGAGGGCACCGCACGCCCCACGTTGACCAGCCACACCGCGACCAGCGCCCCGCGTCCCGTGTGCCCCAGCCACGCGGCCGGCGGCACGCCCACCAGCGCCGCGAGCCCCACGGAGAGCACGGAGATGCGCACGTGCTCCTGCATGCGGTGGGGGATGCCGTTGCTCCCCTCCCAGTTGGCGGGATCGGTGAGCCACGCGACGATGTCCGGCAGCAGATCCATCAGCGCGCCGCCCCGCCGCCGCTCGGCCCGCCGCCGCTCGGCATGCCGCCGAGGTGCGCGCTCACGCGGCGCCCCGCCGCTCCCACGGCGCCAGCGCACGCTCGACGAGCACCAGCGCCAGGTCGATCGCCGAGGCCAGCGCCACCGAGAGCACGGCGCCGACGATCAGCGGCGTCGTGAAGTCGCGCTGCAGCCCGTCGAGGATGAAGACGCCCAGCCCGCCCAGCGAGATCAGCGAGGTCACCGTGACCAGCCCCACGATCGTCACCGACGCGATGCGCAGCCCCGCCACGATCACCGGCAGCGCCAGCGGTAGCTCGATCTCCAGGAAGAGGCGCCAGCGGCGGTAGCCCATGCCCAGCGCCGCCTCGCGTACCTCGCCGGGCACGCCGTCGATGCCGGCCACCGTGTTGCGGAAGAGGATCAGCAGCGTGTAGCTCACGAGCCCGATCTCGGCCGAGAGCACGGAGAGCCCAGTGAACGGCACGAGGAAGGCGAACAGCGCGAGGCTGGGGATCGTGTAGAGCGTGCCGGTCACCCAGGTGATCGGCACGTAGCTCGCGCGGAAGCGCAGCGCGACGATCGAGAGCGCGAGCGCGATCACGAAGCCGAGGCCGACCGCGATCGCGGTGAGCTGCACGTGCTCGACGGTGGCCACCCAGATGTCGTCGAGGTGATCGACGATCCAGCCCCAGCGGATGAGCGGCTCGCTCGTCGCGAGCGGCCCCACCTCGACCAGCGGCCGCGCGAGCTCGCCCGAGGCCGTCACGCTTTCGCCGCCACGTCAGCGGGCGACGCCGGGGGGCGCGGCCGCCTCCCGGATCTCGCCGACGATGTCGGAGAGCGCCAGCATCCCGCGGTAGAGGTCGCCCTCGCAGACCACGGCGACCTCCGTGTGCGAGCTGACGATCGCGTCCAGCGCCTCGCGCAGGCTCGACGCGGGCTGCACCGTGGCGAGGAACGGGCGCGGCTCCAGCTCGGCGAGCGAGGACGCGGTCTGCAGCTCGCGGCCCCACACCCAGCCCAGCAGCCGCTCGCCGTCCAGCAGCGCCAGCCACTCGGCGTCGTGCTCCGCGATCGCCCGCCGCGCCGCGTCCAGCCCCTCGGCGAGCTGCGCCCGCGGGCCGTGCTGCGGCGCCGCGAGCCCGCCCGCCGCCGCCGCGAGCCCACGCTCCACCCCTGCGATCACCGAGGCGACCGTCATCAGCGAGAGCCGCTTCAGCCCGCGCTCGGCGCCCAGGAACTCCTCGACGAACTCCGAGGCGGGGACGCGCAGCATCTCCTCGGGGGGCGCGTACTGCTCCAGCACGCCGCCGACGTTGAGGATCGCCACGCGGTCGCCGAGCTGGATCGCCTCGTCGATGTCGTGCGTGACGAAGACGATGGTCTTGCGCACGCGGCGCTGGAGCTCCAGCAGCTCCTCCTGCAGCCGCGCGCGCACGATCGGGTCGACGGCGCCGAACGGCTCGTCCATCAGCAGCACCGGCGGGTCGGCGGCCAGAGCGCGCGCGACGCCCACGCGCTGCCGCTGCCCGCCCGAGAGCTCGGCCGGGTAGCGGCCCAGCAGCTCCGGCTCCAACGCCACCAGCTCCAGCAGCTCCTCGACGCGGCTGGCGATGCGGCGGCGGTCCCAGCCCAGCAGCCGCGGCACGGTCGCCATGTTCTGCGCCACCGTGCGATGCGGGAACAGCCCGATCTGCTGGATCACGTAGCCGATCCCCTGGCGCAGCAGGTGCGGCTGGAGCTCGCGCACCTCGACGCCGCCGACGGTGATGCGGCCGGCGGTGGGCTCGATGAGGCGGTTGATCATCTTCAGCACGGTGGTCTTGCCGCAGCCCGAGGGGCCGACGAGCACCGCGATCTCGCCCTGGGGGACGGCGAGCGAGAGGTCGCCGACGGCGGGCGAGGAGGTGCCGGGGTAGCGCTTCGCGACGTGCTCGAGCTCGATGGCCGGCCGACTCATGCGCTCCCGTGTTCGCCGCGGCGAACAGGGTACGGCATGGCCGGGCGAGCGGCTTCCCGCTCCCGCCGCGCGGTGCGACCTCGCCGCGGGGCCGATGCGGCGGCTACTGCAGGTTGAGCTCGGTGGTGGACGAGGGCTGCCAGCTGGAGGCGGGCGAGAGCGGCACGCCGTCCAGCAGGAAGGTGACCGTCACGCTCGCCGTGGGCCCGCAGGGTGCGGCGCTCGAGACGCTCAGCACGTAGCGCGCGGCCAGGCTGCTGCCGAGCGCCTCGGCGCTCGCGCAGGCGACGCCGTTGACGTGTGCGCTGACGGTGTCGCCGGGGCTTCCCGCGATATCCCCGAACCAGGTGGCGACCTGCACCACGCCGGGCGGGGGCGTGGGCGTCGGACTCGGCGTGGGCGTCGGGCTGGCCGTCGGGGCCGGCGGCGGTGGCGCGGTCGGCGGCGGCGGTGCGGCCGCGACCCCCGTGCCGGCGAGGCTGCTCGGCGTCCCGCTGAAGACGAAGCTCTCGCGCACCCAGGTGTCACCGAAGTCGCTCGCGACCCACAGCCAGCCGGCGCAGCGGCCCGCGCCGTGCTCCAGCAGCGTCACCGGCGCGTCCTCCGGGATCGCCCCGCCGCTCTGTGCCTCGGCGACGCAGTCGTGCCGCAGCGCGATGCCCAGCCCGCCCGTCGCGCCGACCACCAGCACCTGCGGCGGCAGCAGCGCGCCTGGCGTGGCGGCGGGACTGGCCTCGGCGGTCGCCGTGGCGCTCGCGGTCGGCGTGGGGGTCGGCTCGCCGCCGCCCGATCCGATGATCCGCCCGGGGATGTCGTCGGCGCTCGGCCGCTGGCTCGCGACGCGCGCGAGCTCGTCGCCCGCATCCTCGGCGGCGGTGCGCACGGCGCCGGGCACGAGCCCGCCCAGCAGCGGCCCGTTCCCCGACGCCACGATGACGACGGCGCCGAGCCCGGCGAGGAGAGCCGCGAACATAATCAGATTCTTCATAGGCGATCCCCCGATCATCGACCTGGGGACGCTCGATCCGTAGGCCCGCGCCCGGGCGATCCCCCGCACGGCGCTGTCCCGGCGCAGCCGGGAAATCGGGGCTCCCCCGACACCGGGGCGGCGCGCGCCACGGCTACGGTGACGGGGGCACGGCGATCCTCGCGCGGGGGGGCGAGCGCGCCGCCGCGCCCGCCCCCCGGGGTGGCACGGGGGCAGCGAGAGGCGAGGCGATGACGCGACTCCCCGTCGAGAGCTACGAGGCGTTGTGGGGCGTCTCCCACGACCTGCAGTGGGTGCTGAGCGCCGCCGGCGACATCGAGATCGCCAACCCGGCGGCGCTGGCCGCGCTGGGCTACGGCGCGGAGGAGCTGCGCGGGCAGCCGCTGGTGGCGCTGGCGCACCCCGCCGACCGCGACGCGATGCGCGCGGCGCTCGCCTCGCTGGCCGCCAGCGGCGTCGCTGCGAGCTTCGAGGCGCGACTGCGCGATCGCGAGGGCGCCTACCGCGCGATCAAGTGGAGCGCGGTCCCGGCTCTCGACGGCTCGATCTGCGCCAGCGGCTGGGACCGCACCGTGGAGCGGCGCTCCGCCGAGCAGCTGGAGTCGACGCTCGTCGATCTGGAGCAGCGCGGCCACGAGCTGGCGGCGGCGCGGCAGACGCTGCATCGCCTCGTCTCGCGCGACGAGCTGACCGGCCTCTTCAACCGCCAGGCGATCTCCGAGCACCTGACGGCCGAGCTCGACCGCTGCGCGCGCGGCGTCGCGTCGCTCTCGCTCGCGCTCTGTGCCGTCGAGCGCGGGCAGCCCGCGGGTCCGCGCGCGGTGGAGGCGGTGGGGGGCGACGCCGAGCGGGACGAGGAGCTACGCACCGTGGCGCGCGAGCTGACCGCGGGGACGCGCTCCTACGACTGGCTGGGGCGCTGGGACGACCAGCGCTTCCTGATGCTGCTGCCCAGCACGAACGCCTCGCAGGCGCTGGCGATCGCGGAGCGGGCGCGCGCCGCCGTGGAGCGCATGGGCGTGGGCGGCCCGGATGCCGCGATCGCGCTCTCGATCGGCGTGGCGAGCGCGCTGCCCGGCACCACGCTCTCCGCCGAGGAACTGCTGCACCGTGCCGAGGAGGCGCTGGACGTGGCGACATCCTCCGGCGGCAACTCCACGGGCTCCGCGGCGTCGGTGGTTCTGTAGCAGGCGGGCGTGCTGTAGCAGGCGTGCCGTGGCGGGCGGCCCGCCGGCGTGCCTAGGTGTACTACCCAGGAAGGTTGTTCACAGGCGGGAGGCGGGGACGGCCCCGCCGACGCCGCCGTGCGGTCGGCGGTGATTGTAGCGGTAGAGCCAGCGTGGGAGCTGGCGCAGCCGCTCGGCGTTGGAGCGGTAGGGGCGGGCGTAGGCCCACTCGTTCTGCAGGATCTGGATGAAACGCTCGGCTTTGCCGTTCGTCTGCGGGCGGTAGGGCCGCGTGTGCGACAGCCGCACGTCTGCGGCAGCGGCGGCGCCGTGGAAGCTGCGGGCGACGGTGTAGGCCTTCGCGTTGTCGGTCAGGACCCGGCGCACGCGCACGCCACGCCGGCGGAAGGCCGCGAGCGCCTGCTCGAGGAAGGCGGCGCAGCTCGCGCCACGCTCGTCGGGCAGGACGGAGACGTAGGCGTAACGGCTGTGGTCGTCGACGGCGACGTGTAGGTACTCCAGCCCCAGCGAACGCCGCGAATGCGGCCCGGAGCGCGTCTCGGCGAAGCCAGGCGCCATTCGCTTGCCGCCGCCCTCGGGGACGCGCCCGAGCTTCTTCACGTCGAGATGCAGCAGGTCGCCGGGGGCGTCGTGCTCGTAGCGGACCGGCTCCCGGGTGACGCGGTGCAGGCGGTCGAGCCGGTTGAGGCCACGGCGCCGCAGCACGGCGTAGACCGTGGAGCGGGCGACCCCGAGCGCCCACTGGATGCGATGCGGCCCGAATCCCTGCGTGCGTCGCACGGCGCAGATGCGTCGCTCCAGCTCGGGCGGCGTGCGCCGGGGATGCGCGCGCGGGGCGGAGCTGCGGTCCTCGAGCCCTGCCGCTCCCTCCGTCCGGAAGCGCCCCAGCCACTTGGCAACGGTGTGGCGGGAGACGCGGAAGTGGCGAGCGACCTCAGCCTGGGGCCAGCCGGCGTCCACTTCCCGCACGAGCTCGAGTCGGGTCAGCGGCGTCAGCCGCGCGTTACGATGGGCCATGAGGGTGTCCTCTCCTCGCTACTGCCGTGCTGTCACACACAGCAGCGGGCGAGGCCCCTCATCCTGTCAACAACCTACGTGGGAACTACATCTAGCTCGCGGGCCCCCAGGGGGCCGCGCACAAGCAGCACGGCGGCGGCGCCGGCGGCCAGGGCGGGGCCGTAGGGGAACGTCGTGCGTCGGCCTCGGCCCGTCCGCCAGCAGCGGCAGCGCCGCGGCCGTGCCCAGCAGCGTCCCGGCGAGCAGGAAGGCGGGCACGCCGGCGAGGCCGACGAGCGCGCCGCCGAGCGCCGCGAGCTTCACGTCGCCGAAGCCGAGTCGGGGCCGCGCCCCAGGACGAAGAACACCAGCAGGTTCGTGAAAACGCCGCCCCGCGGCGCCCGCGCCCGTCAGCCCGAGCGCGAGCGAGCTCGCACCTCCTCCGGGCCGCGCAGCGCGGCCGCCGCGAGCGCGCCGGCCACGGCGGGGTAGCTCCATGAGTTGGGGATGCGCCGCTCCCGGACGTCGACGAGCGAGATCGCCGCGAGGGCGGCGAAGGCGCCGGCGGTCACCACCACGCCGAGCGGCGAGCGCCCCGCGGCGATCGCCGCGGCCAGCCCGAGCGCGCCGGCGCCGGCCGCGACGACGTGCTCTACGCGTAGGTGGCTCGCGACGCGCGGCGCGGGCGCGGGCGCGGCGGGGAGGGAGTGCGGGAGGCCGGGCGCGCTCATAGTGCCTCCGTGGTGGTCATCGCGTGCGCGGCGGACCGCCCCATGTCGAGGCGCTCGCCGCTCGCGAGGCCGAGGCGCTGCGCCTCGCCGCTCGCGAGCTCGAGCGTCTCGGCGGCGCGGCGGCCGCCCCAGGAGAAGCGCCACGGCCACAGCGCGCCTACCAGCTTCACGATCTCACCCTCGCGCGAGAGGTAGACGACGTCGATCGGGTAACCCATGAAGTTCGTGTGCACGGATCCGCAGCGGCGCAGCAGCAGCCCCTGCCCCGCGTCGAGGCGGCGGCCGATCAGTCCGCGCACGCGCTGCGCCGCGCTGCGCGCGTCCAGCGCGCTCGCCACGTGCCGCCCATCGGCCGCGCGCACGTCGACGTAGCCGGGGCGCAGCGGCGCGCTCGCGCTACTCGCCACCGAAGGACTCCAGCATCTGCAGCGCCACCGGGCCCAGCATCAGCAGGAACAGCGTGGGGAAGATGAAGAGCACCGTGGGGATGGTCATCTTCACGGGCACCATGTTCGCCTTCTCACGGGCGAGCTGGCGGCGGCGCTCGCGGAGCTCCCGCGACTGATTGCGTAGCACGTGGCCGATGGAGACGCCCATCTGCTCCGCCTGCACGATTGCGCGCACCAGCAGCTTCAGCTAGCGGGAGCCTGAGCGCTCGGCCATCGCGTGCAGCGCCTCGTCGCGGGGGCGGCCCATCGCCACTTCGCGCGAGGCGCGGTTGAACTCCTCGGAGACGGGGCCCTCGAAGTGCTCGGCGACCTTCAGCGTCGCGGCCTGGAGGCCGAGCCCGGACTCCACGCAGGTGACGATCAGGTCGATCGCGTCGGGGAGCTGGCGGTCGAATCAGCCGCCCGCGCCCGCGCGCCGCCCGCCGCAGCAGCATCCACGGCAGGTAGAGCCCTACGCAGCCGACGACGAAGGCGAGCCCGAGCGCGATCAGCGGCGAGCCGGCCGGCAGCAGCACAAGCAGCATCAGCAGGAAGAGCCCGCCGCCGCTGCTGAGCCAGATCGCGATGAAGCGGCCGGGCGGCGTGCTGCGCCCAGCCTCGCGCAGCATCGTCGCCACGGCGATCGGCACGCGCGAGGGCAGCAGCGCGCGGGTGAAGTGGCCCAACCACCCGAGGAGCGGCGCGAGCACGCGTTCGTGGAAGGACTCGTCGTAGTCGTCCATCTCCGGGACCACGCCCAGCTTCTCGATGCGCTCCTGGACCAGCGACTGGCGGTTGGTCCGGAACACGCCGATCACCAGCAGCCCCGCCGCCGCCCCGAAGGCGAGTGCGATCACGAGTGGGGTGCCCATTAGACGTCGATCTTCGCGATGCGACGGATGACGAGGTAGCCGAAGAGGTCGAGGCCGAGCGCGGCCGCGAGGATCAGCTTGCCGACGGGCTCGGTGACGAGCCTGCCGAAGAGCTCGGGCGCCAGCAGCGCGAGCGCGCCCCAGATCACGATCGGGAAGCCCGCCACGATCAGCGCGGAGTAGCGCTCGCGCGAGGTGAGCGCGCTGAGCTCGCGCCCGAAGCTCTGGCGGTCGCGCACGGTGGCCGCGACTCCGCGCAGGATCTCGCCCAGGTCGCCGCCCGCCGAGCGGTGGATCGTGATCGCCGTCGTCACCATGTCGAAGTCGGGGCTGCCGAGTCGCAGCGCCATCGCGTCCAGCGCCTCGTCCACGTCGCCGCCGATGCGCACCGCGTCGACGAGCCGCTGCACCTCGCCGGCCAGCGGCTCCTCGAGCTGGTCGGCCGCCGAGGCGAGCGTCTGCATGTATCCGAAGCCGGACTCCAGCATCGAGGACATCAGCTCGCAGAGCTCGACGATCTGGAGGTCGACCTGGTGGGCCCGCCGGTTGATGCGCAGCCGCAGCAGGATCGCCGGCAGCGCGAAGCCCGCGACGGCGCCGATGCCGAGCAGGACCGGCAGGATGCGGTCGGCGCCCAGCGGCCCCGTGAACGCCACCGCCAGGCCGACGCCGAGCATGGCGGTGAGCAGCCGCAGCAGCAGGTACTCGCCCACGCGCAGCCGCAGGCCGGCGCGCTCCAGGCGCAGTCGGGTGCCGGCCGTGGAGCTGCGCCCCTTCAGCAGGGCGTCGAGGATGCGGATGCGCGACTCGCGACGGTCGCGGAGCATCGTGGAGCCGCGGGCGCCCTGCGGCGCGGCGTCCGCCGGCCGCAGGTAGGGCGATTCGCCGCGGAGCGCCGCGACGCGGTGCTCGACGGCGGAGCCGCCGCCGCGCACCGCGATCAGCAGCCCCGACACCAACAGCGTCGCCGCGAGGCCCGCCCCGGAGGTGGGCAGCACCACCGCGCCGTCCAGCCCCTCCATCACGCCGACGCCCGCTCCGCCCACAGCTCGGAGACGCCGAAGCGCTCGAAGCGGTCGGCGAAGCCGGGGCGAATGCCGGTGGATACCAGCCCGCCACGCACGCGGCGATCCTGGCCCATGGGCTGATGCTCGAAGATGAAGATGTCCTGCAGGGACACGACATCCCCTTCCATCCCCGCCACCTCGGTCACGTGGGTCACTCGGCGCGAGCCGTCCACCATGCGGTTGGTTTGCACCAGCAGGTGCAGCGCGGAGGACGTCTGCTCGCGGATGGATCGAGTCGGCAGGTCGAAGCCCGCCATCATCACCATGTTCTCGATGCGCGCCACCGCGTCGCGCGGGGTGTTGGCGTGCACGGTGGTGATGGAGCCCTCGTGGCCCGTGTTCATCGCCTGCAGCATGTCGAAGGCCTCGGAGCCGCGGACCTCGCCGACGATCACGCGGTCGGGGCGCATGCGCAGCGCGTTCCGCACCAGGTCGCGCTGGGTCACCTCGCCGGCGCCGTTCACGCCGGGCGGGCGCGCCTCCAGGTTCACGGCGTGCTGCTGGCGCAGCTGCAGCTCCTTCGGGTCCTCGATCGTCACCAGGCGCTCCTGCTCCGGAATGAAGGAGGAGAGCGCGTTTAGCAGCGTTGTCTTCCCGGAGCCGGTGCCGCCGGAAATGACGACGTTGACCTTCGCGATCACGGAGGCGCGCAGGAAGCCCGCGACCTGCTCGGTCATCGAGCCGATGCGGATCAGATCGCCGATGCCGAAGCGGTCCGACTGGAACTTGCGGATCGTCATCGCGGGGCTGCCGACGGCGACAGGCGGCAGTACCACGTTCACGCGCGAGCCGTCGGGGAGCCGCGCGTCCACCATCGGCGAGTACTCGTCGAGGCGGCGCCCCAGCGGGGCCACGATGCGGTCCGCGATGCGGCGAATGTGCTGCTCGTCGCGAAAGCGCGCGGCGCTGGCGTAGAGCACGCCCGCACGCTCGTAGAAGACCTCCTGGGGGCCGTTCACCATCACCTCGGTGACGTCCGGGTCGTCCAGCAGCGGCTGGATCGGGCCGAAGCCGATCACCTCGTTGGTGACCTCGTGGATCACCGCCTGGCGCGAGACGCCGGCGAGGCCGGGCGCGAGCTCCTTGAGCACGTTCGCGACGGCTTCCTCGACGTGCGCGCGCGCCTCGTCGCGGGGCAGCCGCCTGAGCACGCCCACGTCCAGGTCGTCCAGCAGCTGGTCATGCACGCGCGCGGCGATCGAGTGGAGGCGCTCGCTCTCGCCGCCCTCCATCACGGTAAAGCTGCGGATGTTGTCGCTCACGCGGAGATTCTCCCGACCAGCGGCAGCCGGGACAGCGCGCTGCGCGAGCTCCGGCCCTCGGCGGCGCCGACGCCGGAGATCGTCTCGGCGAGGTTGCGGACGGCACGCGAGAACTTCGCGCGGGGCTGCGCCTCCACCATCGGCATCCCGGTCTGTACCGAGAGGCCCACGCGCGCCTCGTACTGCAGGTGCTCGGTGACCGGCATGCCGGTGGCGCGCGCGACGTCCTCCGGGGTGACCGCGGCCGCGCGGTTGTTGTCGTTCACGATCAGGCGCACGCGATCGCGGGAGAAGCCCCACGCGTCCAGGATGCGCAGCGCGGTGCGCGTTTCCTTCACGCTCGAGATGTCGAGGCTGGTCACCAGCAGCACGATCGCGGCCTCGTTCAGCGAGGCGGCGACCACGTCGTTCATGGTCCCCGGCGTGTCGAAGACGACGAACTCGTGCGTCTCCGAGAGCGCGCGCGCGATGCCGGAGACGTGCTCCGGGTGCAGGGCGCGCCAGTCGTCGGGCTCGGAGGCGGCCATCAGCACGTCGATGCCGCTGCGGTGCTTGTGGAGGTAGGAGAGCACCGTCTCGCGGGTGATCTCGCCCTCTTCGCGAGCGAGGTCGGCGATGCTGCGCTCGACGTCGAGGTCGAGCATCACCGAGACGTCGCCGAACTGCGCGTCGCCGTCGACCAGCGCCACCTCCTGGCCGGTCGTCTGCCGAAGCGCGATCGCGAGGTTGGCGGCGATCGTGCTCTTGCCGATCCCGCCCTTCGCGCCGGCGACCGTGATCACGGTGCCGCGCGCCGAGGCGACGGAGCTCTCGCCCCAGCGGGCGAGCTGACGCTGCTCCTCCTGCGCGAGCACGGTGTGGATCGCATCGCGCAGCGGGTCGGCACGCAACGGCTTCTGCAGGAAGTCGCGAGCGCCCCAGCGCATCGCCTGCCGCACGAGGTCCATGTCGCTGGAGGAGGAGAACGCGACGATGGGCGTGTCCGGGATCACCTGCTGCAAGGACTCGATGCTGGCGAGCGCGCGGGCGGGCGGATCCTCCACCGCGATCAGCACCACGTTGGGCCGCAGCTCCGCCGCCATCACCGACGCCTCGGTGCCGTAGGTGGCCTCGCCCGCGAGATCGAGCCCCACGCCCTGCACGGCGCGCGCGATCTCCAACCGGCTGTCCGGGTTGGGATCGATCACCAGCACGCTGAGGTTGCGGGCCACGTGGGGTGCCTCCGCCTACCGCGAGACCGCTGGCAGGCTCGACGCCTCCAGCTTGAACTCGGGGTTCAGCGCGGGCCGGCGGTCGTCGCCGAACGCGCGCAGGGCGAAGCCGAGCGTCCCCTCCTGCGAGGCGAACATCAGCTCCTGCGCCTGCTCCGCCGTCACGGCGAGCGTGAGCGAGCGGGCGGAGGGCTGCGCCTCCACCTCCTCGGGGCGCAGCGTCGCGGGGTCACGGCCCCCCTCGGCACGGCTGGAGACCTCCTGGCCGACGGCGACGACGAGCACGTCCTGCAGCACCGTGACGACGACGGGGTGCTCCTTGTCGATCAGCGGGTCGATGACCTGCTCTGGCCCGAACAGCCACTCGTACCTGGTCGCGACCAGCACGTCCACGCGGTCGCCCGGGACCACCAGGCCGCCCGCGCCGAGCAGCTCCGAGAACGGCGCCGAGACGGCGCGGAACCCGGACGGCGCCACGAAGGCGAGGCCGGCGCCCGGCTCCAGGTCGTCGTTGACCAGCCGGCTCTCCAGCACGGGCTCCCCGCTGACCATCGGGTAGCGGGTGACGCGGCCGGTCAGCTCCTCGATCTCGGCGAACGCGCCCTCGAGCAGCGTCTCGGCGGGGAACTCGACGTAGCGCAGCAGCGGCGCGGCGAGCTCCGTGCCGGCGCGCACCGGCTCGCGCAGCACGACCACGCGCGCCGTGGGGCCCACGGTGGGCCAGGCGGCGGGCGCGCCATCGACGGCGGCGCCCGTGCTGTCGGCGCTCTCCTGGCCGGTGAGCCAGACCGCCGTGGCCAGCGCCGTCAGCGCGCCGATGGTGAGCCCCGCGAACATCAGGGCGCTCCCTGAGCTGAACCTCAGCCGACGGACCATCTCTCGCTCCTCCTCGGGCGCCCGGCGGGCGCTCGGTCCCCGGAGTCGATGTCGCAGAGCCGATGTCGCGGCCCCCGCGGCGTCGTCGCTACGAGCCGCAGTTGCCGGTCCCCACGACCAGCACCCCCTGATCGAGCGGTGGGACCTACAGCCGCGCGTCTGCGCACGCTCGTACCTGAACTGTCGATGGGATCGACCCGAACGAGAGGGTATTCAGCAGCAGCCCGAGCGGCGTCTTCGTGGTGTAGGTGTGGTCGATGTTCACGACCACCTCGTCGCCGCGGCCGAACACGGTGTCGCCCGTCTGCTCGATGTAGCCGATCGCGATCTCGGAGCAGGCCAGCAGCGCGCTCGAGGAGTCGACGGTGCGCTCCTCGATCGAGCCGGCGTCGCAGGTGCCGGGCGTGGCGCTGGGCAGGTTGGCGACGGCGGCGAAGCGGGCGCCCTCGCGGGCGGCGCTGTTCACGCTGATGTTGGTGTGCAGCATGAAGCCGAACTCCATCAGCGAGAGCGCGAACACCAGCACCATCGGGAAGATCAGGACGAACTCGACCATCGCCTGGCCCCGCTCGCCTCTCGGCCAGGGCGGGCGATGCCCGCGCGGCAGGCGCGGCCGGAGTCGCTGAGAGCCTCGCATCCGCCCGACCCCTCTGCGTGCTCGCGATGTGAGCGCGCACTGCGGGTGACCGCGACCAGGGCCCCCTCGCGCGTGCGTGACTAGGTCGATGCGAGGACGGCCCGGGGGCGGGTGCCACCCGGGCCGTCCCATCGATCAGAGGCGGCGCCGCGCTCGCCGGGGGAGCCGTGCTCGCCCCGCGCGCGACACCCGCCCGACTACCCGCAGGTGTTCGTGGTCGCGTCCCACGTGCCGTTGCCGATGTCACAGGCGACGTGGCTCGCCAGGTTGCCGATCGACGTGCCGATGCCGGTGGTCAGGAACGCGGCGACGATCACGAGCGAGATCGTGCCGACGATCAGCGTGTACTCGACCATGCCCTGGCCGAGCTCGCGGTCGCCGAGCCAGCCGGCGAGATAGGTGCGCGTCATCGCAAGCAGAGCGATCATCTTGGTGGTTCTCCCTGTGTGTCCTCGTTCGCCTCGAGCGAATGCCTTGTGCCCGTCGCCGATAGCAGCGTCGCGCCGGAGAACCCGAGGACCGCGGATCACACCCAGAACACGCTGAGCGCCCGGACACGAGCGACTCCGTCCTTCGTGGTGCGTCCTCCCGTGGCCTGGCGCGTGCACGACGTACCTCGAAAGCGACCTTCCCCGCGGGCCCGCTCGGGCTCCGCAGCGATGGCGCCGATGGGCCGGCGGCGCGCGCCTTGCGGCTCCACGCCCGGGCAGGCTCCTTCGGTAGGCCGGCGACCCTTCCGCGAGTGCGCAATCGCGCCTTCGCGCTGGCGGGCCCGTGCCTTTGCGCCCCCGCCTCTCGGCGGGTTTGCCTTCGTCGCGAACGCCAGTCCTTCGAGGCGATCATCGGCAGCGCGGCGGAGCACTGAACCCCTCGCCCATTCCTCGCGCGCGGGAATCTGACGAGGGGCTGAGCGCGGCCGGGCGCGGCCACGCCGAGGGGGGTGCGCCTCGCGAGCGAGCGGGGCCCGGCCGCGGCCGGACTCCGGGAGCGCCGCCGTGCCGCCGATGATGAGGGCGAGCAGATCGCCGCACCCGGGCCGCCGTGCGCCTACTCCGCCGGCCGCGCCGAGCGGCCGTCGGGGCTCTCGCGGCGCGGAGGCCGACTCGGGACGGGAGGCAGCGCGTGGAGTTCCGTCCCGAGATCCCGGTGCTGCCACAGGGGCGCGCGCGCTGGCGGCGCTGCGTGACGGCGGCGTCAACGTCGCGGACGTGGTGCCGGCCATCGATGCCGACCCCGCGCTGACGGCGGGCGTGCTGCGCGCCGCGAACTCCGCGGCCTCCTCGCCGCTCACGCGCATCGGCGACACGCGCGACGCCGTGGTTCGCATCGGGCTGCGTCAGACCCGCCAGATCGTCGCGGCGTCGGCGCTGCAAGAGGCGTTCCCGCTGCGCGACTCCGAGATCGAGGTCGAGGAGCTGTGGCGTCACCTCGTGACGACGGCGATGTTCGCGCAGGAGTGGGAGCGGCTCCCGGTCCAGTGCCACGATGCCTTCACCGCCGGCCTGCTCCACGATGTCGGACGGATGGCGATGGCGGCGCAGGCACCGCGCGCCTACGCGCAGGTGGTGGCCTTCGCTCGCGGGGGCACGGACGCGCGCGAGGCCGAGCTCGCCGTCTTCCAGATCGATCACGTGACCGTCGGCGAGCAGATCGCGGCGGCGTGGAGCCTGCCCGAGGACGTCGCGGAAGGCGTCGCCTAGCACCACGGCGGCGGGCGCTCACGGGCTGCGCGAGCGGTGGCGGACGCGCGCGAGGCGGCGGAGCTGCTGGGCCTGGGCGACGGCATCCGGCCGCGGGCGACGGCTCCCGGCTCCGACGATGACGAGACGGAGCCCGCCGTGGCGCCACCGCTGGTGATCGGCGGCGACGCCGGCAGCGGGCGTGACGCGGGCAGGTCGCTCGCCGTCGCCGCCGCGCCGCGCGCGGCCGTCGCGAGCCCGGGGGCGACCGGCGACGCGACGCGCGGTGCCGACGGGGACGCCGAGCTCAGCGCCGGTGAGCGCCTGATCTCGAAGCTCGGCGGGCGGGACAGCGTGCTCGAGCAGGCCGATGCCATCTACCAGGCGATCCGCGGCTAGCGCGCGCCGGCCGCGTGCCCGCCGCTTCACGCCCGAGCACCGTGGCTCGTCGTGCCGCGCGAGCCCGCTAGCGCGGCGGCACAGAGCCGCCCGTCGCGGGCTCCGGCGCCCGACCGAGGTCGTCGTAGCTCGCGCCCTCGACGCGCAGGTCGGGGAGCCACGACAGCCACGACGGCAGGTGCCAGTTCCAGTCGCCCAGCATCGCCATCGTCGCGGGCACCAGCACGGTGCGCACGACCGTGGCGTCCAGCAGGATCGCCACGGAGAGCCCGAAGCCCAGCTGCTGGAACGGCACGAGCTGGCCGGCCGCGAAGCCGCCGAAGACCACGATCATGATCGCCGCGGCCCCGGTAATGATGTTCGCCGTGGAGCGCAGCCCGAACGCCACCGAGCCACGGTTGTCGTGCGTCACGTCGTAGCGCTCGCGGATCCGCGACAGCAGGAAGACGTGGTAGTCCATCGAGAGGCCGAAGAGGACCGCGAACAGGAAGAGCGGGATCCACGCCTCGACGGTGTCGACGGTCTGGAAGCCGAAGAAGTCGGCGGCCACCCCCTCCTGGAAGACGAGCACCAGCAGACCGTAGGCGGCGCCCACGGAGAGCAGGTTCATCACGATCGCCTTCAGCGGCACCACGATCGAGCGGAACACCAGCAGCAGCAGCAGGAAGCTGAAGCTCAGCACGAAGGCGAAGACGATCGGCAGGTAGGTGTCGACCATGCCGAAGAAGTCGGTGTTGCCGCCCGGCACGCCGCCGACCAGCACCTCCGCGTCGACGCCGCCGAAGGCGCGCGGGATGATCTCGTCACGCAGCTCGATGATCGCGTCGCGCTCCTCGGGCGTCGCGGACTCGGCGCGCAGCGGCACCTCGATCAGCGCGGTGCTGGGCGAGTCGAGCGCGATCACGCTCGGCTTGCCGAAGATCGGCGCCGCCTCCAGCTCGCCGAGCAGCCGCTGGATCGCCTCCTGGACCGGCGCCGCGGCGACGCTCGGCGCGTCGATCACGATCTCGGCCGGCGTCGCCTCGCCCGCGGAGAACTCCGCGTTGAGCAGATCGAAGGCCGCTCGCGGCTCCGTGTCCTCGGGCAGCGTCGATGCGCCCGCGAAGCCGGTGTTGATGTTGAAGTAGGAGACGGAGAGCGCGACCAGCAGCGTCGTCGCGCCGATCGCGCTGACCACGTGGTAGCGCATCACGAGCTGCGCGGCGCCGGCCCAGAAGCCCGTCTCCGGGTCGACGGCGCCGTGGCGGAAGCGCCCCGCGCCGATCCAGTCACGCTCGCCGAGGCCGACGCGCGAGTCCGTCACCGAGGCGGCGATCGCGACCGCGAGCACCAGCAGCGCCGTGAGCGCCATCGCGTCGAGCCCGCCGGCGCCGGCCAGCGAGAGCAGCACGAAGGCCGGCACGCCGATCAGCACGACCCCGGCCGCGACCAGCGACGGCCGCACGGAGAGCGAGTTGACGCGGTCGCCCAGCAGCGCCAGCAGCGCGGGCTGCAGCGTCAGCGACGCCACCACCGCGAGGCTCGCGACCAGGATCGCGCCCGTCGCCAGGCTGCGGAAGATCGCCTGCGGCACGATGAACATGCCGAACAGCGCGATCACCACCGTGATGCCGGAGAAGAGCACCGCGCGCGCGGCGGTGTCACCCGCCACCGCGATCGCCTCCGTCCGCTCGCGGCCGCGCGCGCGCTCCTCGCGGAAGCGCGCGACGATGAGGAGCGAGTAGTCGATGCCGACGGCGAGGCCGATCGAGAGAATGAAGTTCGTGATGAAGAAGGAGAGCGGCCAGATCTGCCCGATCATCGCCGCGATCCCCGTCGCCGCGATGATGGCGACGAAGGCGATGATCATCGGCACGAAGGAGGCCACGACGGCCGCGAAGACCAGCACCAGCACCAGCAGCGCCACGGGCAGCGCCCGGAACTCCGTCTGCAGGTCCTCCTCCGCCAGCTCCGTGAAGACCACGTTGAGCGAGGCGAAGCCGGCGGTGCCGACGCTGAACGCCTCGATCTCCTCCTCCAGCTCGCGGATCGCCTCCACGAACGGCTCACCGGCCTCGTCCGTGTCGGCGACCGAGCCCGCGAGCGTCACCGGCAGCAGCGTCGTGCGCCGGTCCGCCGAGACGAGCGACGGCGCGTCCGTCTCGTAGAAGCTGGTCGCCGAGGCGACCACCTCGTCGCCGAGCGCGCGCAGGGCGCTGAGCACCTCGCCGACCTGCTCGCGGAACGCCGCGTCGTCCACGGTCAGCGTCGTCGAGGTCACGATCACCAGCTCGTCGAGCGGCTGCTCCTCGCGGACGCCTCGCTCCTTCAGCAGATCCTCGGCTCGTTGCGACTCCGGGCTGTTGGTCTGCCGCTGGTCGTTGTTCAGCACTTCGGTGATCCCGGCCACCAGCACGAGTCCGACGACGAACACCGCTACCCACACGCCGACGACCGGCCAGCGATGGAGTGCGCTCCACAGCGCGAGCCGGCCCGTGATGCACAGCTTCGGCATTGCCTCTCTCCTCCCCTGCATCGGGCGACCGCCGCCTGCGCGGCGAGACGCCCGCCCCCAGCTGGCCCGCGGCCTGCGCGGCGCGGGCCAACGCCTCGAGCTCCTGGAGGACGCTCGCGCCCGGTCGCTCCACCCCCGCGACCCGCGACGGATCGCGCGCCCCGGCCAGCGCGAGCTCGATGGAGATCAGCGCGTGGGCGCGTGCGTGCTCGTCGCGGAACTGCTCCCACCCCACCCGCCCCAGCGCGAGGATCGCGGCCAGCGGCGAGCCGTTCGCCTCGGCGCGCGCCTGCGCGAAGAGCGCGGCGCTCTCCTGCTCGCACAGCGCGAAGACCGCGCGCACCAGCTGCTCCTTGGAGTGGTAGTAGCGATAGATGGCGCCCGACGAGAGATCGGCGGCGCGGCCGATCTCGGACATCGTGGCGGCCTCGATGCCCTGACGCGCGAAGACCTCCATCGCCGCGTCGAGGATCTCCTCAGCGCGGGCCTCCGGGTACGCGTGCGCGGCTCGGCTCATGTCGCTTCGCTGTTCGCTACAGGGCGGCTCGGGGCCGGCCGGGTCGATGCGCTATCGCGGGCGGTGAACTGCCGCTCACCGGCGCTGAACGCGCGTTCACCGAGCGAGCCTACGGCTCGTCGCCCGCGGGCACGTCGGTCGGATAGGTGACGGCGCCGTCGGACGTTCGAGCGGCGCGTGCCGGCGGTGTGGCGAGGGCCGCCTCCTCGGCGCAGCGTCGCGTCGAGCACGGGCCTGGCGCGGGCAGGAGCGGCAGCCGACCCGGTGCAGCGAAACGCTGCCCGACTCGGTGCAGCGGAACGCTGCCTACGAGGCCTCGCGCGCGCTCTCCGCCTCGAGGAATGGCACGAGGCTCTCGATGAGGTCGGTCTCGGAGTTCAGCGCGCGGCCGAGGCCGGAGAGCAGGCCCATCACGCGCGCGACCAGCACCACGTCGCCGGGCACGTCGACCAGCGGGTTGGCGCGCAGCACCCGCGACAGCCGCACGTTGATCTCCGCGAACAGCTCCTGGTCCGCGTAGGGGCGTCCGGAGCGCAGCACCTCGCCGAGGAACGCTTCGCCCAGCTCGTAGTAGGTCTGGTCGTCGTGCTCGCGGGTGCGGAAGCCCATGCCCTGCATCGAGGCGGAGACCAGCTCCGGCCGCTGCGAGATGATCGCGCTGGTCAGCACGATCATCTCCTGCCGGAAGCGCTCCTCGAGGCGCTTGGTGAGCCCGAAGTCGACGAGGCCGACGCGCCAGCGCCGCCCCTCGCTCGCGGGCAGCACCAGCAGGTTGCCGGGGTGCGGGTCGGCGTGGAAGACGCCGTAGCGCAGCACCATGTTGTTGTAGAGGTCGATCAGCGTCGCCGACACCTCGGGCGGGCGGATGCCGGCGGCCTCCAGCTCGTCGAGGTTCGTGATCTTGATGCCGTCGAGGTACTCCATGGTCAGCACGCGGCGCGTCGAGAGCGCCCAGTGGATGGCCGGCACGGCCACGTCATCGCGGTCGGCGAAGAGCGCGGCGATGTCCTCGGCAGCGCGCCCCTCGTGCACGAAGTCCAGCTCCTCGGGCGCGTTGCGCTCGAGCTCCGCGACGAGCGGGCGGAAGTCGATCGTGCTCTCGATGCGGGCCCACACCGCGGCCAGGAAGCGGATTGTGCGCAGGTCCGTGCCGACGATCGGGCCGATGCCCGGGTACTGCACCTTCACCGCCACGTCGCTCCCGTCGTGCAGGCGCGCGCGGTAGACCTGCGCCAGAGAGGCGGCCGCGACCGGCTGCGGGTCGAACGCGGCGTAGAGCTCCTCGACGGGGCCGCCGAGCTCGGACTCGATGAGCGCGCGCATCTCCGGCCACGGGCGCGGCGGCACGGCGTCCTGCAGCAGCGAGAGGATGCGCACGTACTCATCGCGCAGGATGTCGGCGCGGCTGCCGAGGAACTGGCAGCTCTTGATGATCAGCCCCTGCTGCCGCACGGCGCGGTGCACCATCGCGGTGGCGGCGCCCTCGTGGAAGCGCGCGGTGCGCTCGGCGAGCTCGTCCTGGCGGAGGCGGCGCAGCAGCCGCAGCCAGCGCCAGCGCAGCCAGATCCCGGCCACGGTCGCCGTCATCGGTACGAAGCGCCGCAGGAAGCCGCGCGGCGCGCGCGAGGGCGCCGCCGCGCCCGCGATCGAGCTGGGGGGCATCGGACCTCCGCCGCGCGCCGGCGGGAGCGGTCCCGCCTCGTCGATCCACCGTAGGGGTGTCGTCGCGCCTCGGGCAATCGCCCGCGGGGTCGGCGCGGGATCGCCAGGCGGATCGTCAGACGGATCGCCAGACGGATCAACAGTAGGATCGTCGAGGGGGCGCGCGTGCCGATCTTCAACCCGTTCCTGCCGTCCTACGTGCGCGACCCGTACGCGGCGTACCGCCGGCTGCGCGACAGCGAGCCGGTCCACCGATCGACGGTGCTGCAGGCATGGGTGGTGACGGGCTACGAGGAGTGCCGCGAGGTGCTGCGCGAGCCGGCGCGCTACTCCTCCGACCCGGCGCTCGCTCGCGGGCCGCTCGCGGAGCAGCTGCAGCGCCGCCGCCGCGAGTCGCCGCTGGGCGAGACGGCGACGGTGCTGAACTCCGACCCGCCCGCGCACACGCGGCTGCGCGCGCTCGTCTCGCGCGCCTTCACGCCGCGCCGCGTGGAGGGGCTGCGCCCGCACGTCGGCGAGGTCGCGGCCGAGCTGCTGGCGCGCCGAGTGGCGGGCGAGCCGTTCGAGCTGACCGCGGGGCTCGCGGAGCCGCTGCCGGTGATCGTGATCGCCGAGCTGCTGGGCGTGCCGCCCGCCGACCGCGACCTCTTCGCCGGCTGGTCGCACTCGATCGCGGCGACCGCCGACGTGCTGACCACCGACCTGCTGGTGGAGGAGGCGAGCGCCGGTGTGCGCGAGCTGATCGACTACCTCGATCGCGTGATAGCGGAGCGGCGCGCCTCGCCGCGGGAGGATCTGATCTCGGCGCTGGTCGCGGCCGAGGAGGCCACGGCGGAGGGTGAGGGCGCGCGGCTCTCGCACGAGGAGCTGCTCGCCTTCGTGATCCTGCTGCTGGTCGCAGGGAACGAGACGACGACGAGCCTCCTCGGCAACGTGGTCGTGGCGCTGCTCGACGCGCCCGCCGAGCTGGCTGCGCTGCGCGAGCGGCTCGCCGCCGGCGACGACGAGGCGCTGTCGCGCGCCGTGGAGGAGCTGCTGCGCTTCGACAGCCCCGTGCAGGGCGTCGTGCGCTTCGCCCGCGAGACGAGCAAGCTGGGCGAGGTGCCGATCGCCGCGGGCGAGATGCTGCTGCTGCTCGTCGGCGCGGCCAACCGCGACCCGCGCGCCTTCGACGCCCCCGACGAGCTGCGGCTCACTCGCGAGGGCGGTCGCCACCTCAGCTTCGGGCTGGGGCCGCACTTCTGCCTGGGCGCGCCGCTCGCGCGGCTGGAGGCGGAGGCGGCCCTGGGCGCGCTACTGGAGGCGTTCCCGCGGCTGGAGGCGGCCGGCGAGGTCGAGCGGCGTGGCACGCTGCTGCTGCGCGGCGTCGGCCGGCTGCCGCTGGCGCCGGCGTAGCCTCGGACGGTCGGCGCGTGGGAGGGGGAGCGTGATGAGCGAGAGCGCGAACGACGGCGGCATCGACATCCACGCGCCCTACGACGCCTTGAACATCTTCGCTCGCATTCTGCGCGGCGAGATCCCCAGCGAGCGCGTGCACGAGGACGACGAGTTCGTCGCCTTCCGCGACATCGCGCCACAGGCGCCCACGCACATCGTGCTGATACCCCGCGGCGAGCCGCCGACCTCGCCCGCCGGCATCGACGCCGCGCACGAGGCGCTGGCCGGCCGCATGCTGCGCGTCGCCGCCGAGATCGCGCGCGTCGAGGGGCTGGAGGCGGGCGGCTACCGGCTGGTGCTCAACTGTGGGCCGGACGCCGGGCAGACGGTGCCGCACCTGCACCTGCATGTCCTCGGCGGCGCGCCGCTGGGGCCGCTGGCGTAGCACGCGGGAGGGACAGACGTGGAGTACGGCGCGCACCTGCCGCTGATCGACTCGGCGAGGGAACGCCGAGCCTCGACGAGCTGAACGGCTACGCCGCCACCGCCGAGCGGCTGGGCTTCCGCTTCCTCTGCGGCAACGACCACCTGCTCTTCGGGCGGCCGTGGCTGGACGGGCCGAGCGCGCTCGCCGCGGTGCTGGCGGCCTCGGGCGGGATGCGGCTCGTGACCAGCGTCTCGATCCCCGTCGTGCGCGGCCCGGTGCAGGCGGCGAAGAGCCTGGCCGCGATCGACCGGCTCTCGGGCGGCCGGCTCGTGGCCGGCGTGGGCGCGGGCTCGTCGGCGCGCGACTACGAGGCGGTGGGCGTCCCCTTCGAGGAGCGCTGGGCGCGCCTCGACGAGGCCATCGCGGCGCTGCGCGCGCTGTGGGCGGGCGGCGAGCCGTTCGTGGGCCGCCACTACTCGACGGCGGGCATCGCGCTCGCGCCGCCGCCCGCGCAGCGGCCGGGGCCGCCGATCTGGATCGGCACGTGAGGCTCGCCGGCGGGGCTGCGCCGCACGGCGCGGCTCGGCGACGGCTGGATCGCCTCCGCCTACAACACGACGCCGACGGCCTTCGGCGAGGCGCGCGAGGGGCTGGCCGCCGCGCTCGCTGCGCGCGGGCGCGACGCTGCGACGTTCCCCAACGCGCTCTCCTCGGCGTGGCTCTAGGTCACGGAGGACGCCGCCGAGGCGAGCCGCGTGCTCCACGAGGTCCTCGCGCCGACGCTCGGGCGCGACCCGGCGGAGTTCGCGTCGCGCCTGCCGATCGGCTCGGCCGAGCACTGCGCCGGCGTCGTCCGCGCCTACGCCGAGGCGGGGCTCGAGCGCCTCTTCCTGTGGCCGCTCGCCGAGCCCACGCGCCAGCTCGAGCGCTTCGCGGAGCGCGTCGTGCCACTCGTCGAGGCGGGCTGAGCGGGCTCGCGCCGGCCGCGCCCGACCCCGCCCCGGCATCCCGCGCTTGCAGGGGCCCCGCCGCGCGCGCCATCATCGACGGCGGGTGGGGACCGCGACCGGGGAGCCAGCCGGTGGTCGATGTCGTGCGCCCCGCGCCCGCGCCCGCCGCGGAGCTGCTGTCGCGGCTGATCTACGCCGTCTCGCACGACCTCCGCTCGCCCGCGCTCACGCTCTCGCTCTCGGGTGAGCTGGTCGAGGACGCGGTGCGCTCGCCAGCCCGCGCGACGGCCGCCCCCGCGGCGCCGGGCGAGCGCCTCGACGTGGCGCTCCACGGCCTGCGCGAGGGTGGGCGCGACCTCGAGCGCATGCTGGGCGCCGTCACGGCGCTCTCGCGCGCCCTGCAGCGCGATCTCACGCCGCGCACGCTCCCGCTCGCCGAGCTGCTGGCGGGCTCGCAGCTCGTGGCCGCCGACGCGGCGCTGCCGACGCTCGCGGTGCACCTCGATCCCGCGCCCGCGCGCGAGCTGCTGGCACTGCTGGCGGGCGACGCCGCGCCGCTTCGCGTGGAGCTGCAGCGCAGCGGCGGGGACGTGGTGCTCTGCCTCGTTCCGGCGCTGGAGCTGCCCCCCTTCGAGGACTCGCCGTTGGCCGCGCTGTGCGGCTCGCTGACCGCCTACGCGGGAACGGCGCTGGCGGAGCTGGCGGTGCTGCAGCTGCTCCTCGAGCGGCAGGGCGCGGCGCTTCAGCTCGAGGCGGCCGAGGCGCGGCTGTGGCTGCCGCTCGCGCCCGGCGCGACGGACGCCGCCGCTCGAGCGCTCGAAGGCGCGCCCGCGCTGGCGATCGAGCGCGCGCTGTGAGCGGCGCACTGCGCCCGCCCGCCGTGCTGGTCGTCGACGACGAGCACGACCACGCGCTGATCGTCCGCGAGCTGCTGGCGATGGCCGAGCCGGGGCTCTCCGTGGAGCTGGTGGCGGGCGCGAGTTCGACGCACGGCGCGCTCCCCCCCTCGATCGATGGCGCGCCGGCCGGGGCGCTCGTGCTGATCGACCGGCTGCTCGCCGGCCGTGACTGCTACCCGATGCTCGGTCGCTGCGCCTGCGAGCGCCCCGACCTGACGCTCGCCGTGCTCTCGGCGGCGCTGTCGGAGGAGGAGCGCGGCCGCGCGCTCGCCGCGGGCGCGCACGAGGCGGCGGAGAAGCCCGCGACGCTCGTCGAGTGGCGCGAGCTTCTCCGCCGGCTGCTGGCGCTCTCGGTTATGCGCCTCGACACGCGCTGACCGGCGCGCCCGCGGGCACTGCCGGGCGCGTCCTATACTCGGGCGCGACGCCATCCGGGGGCCCGTAGCTCAGCGGCCTAGAGCAGTCGGCTCATAACCGATCGATCCCAGGTTCGAATCCTGGCGGGCCCACCAGCAGTCGCCGTGCGCGGCGCGGACGGCGAGGACGAGAGGGCGGGCGTGAGCGATCGCGAGCGGCTGCGCGCGCTGCTCGACGCGTACGAGCCGCGGCTCTCGGGCTGGGAGGCGCCGGGCGCCGGCCCCGGCGCGACGGTGCCGGGCGAAGGTCGCTTCCACCCCGCGGCGGTGCTGTTGCTACTCGACGCGCGGGCGGGCGAGGAGCGCCTGATCTTCCAGCGGCGCACGGCGCACGTCGAGCATCACAAGGGCCAGATCAGCCTGCCGGGCGGTCGCCGCGACGAGGGCGACGCCTCGCTGCTGGCGACGGCGCTGCGCGAGACGCACGAGGAGATCGGCGTGCCGCCGGACGCCGTCGAGGTGCTGGGCCGGCTGGACGACATCACCACGGGCACGGGCTACGCCGTCTCCCCCTTCGTCGGCGCGCTCGCCCCGGCGTGGCCGGGCCGCTTCCGCCCGCACCCCGCCGAGGTGGAGCAGCTGCTGGAGGTGCCGCTCGCGCACCTGCGCTCGCCCCGCGGGCGCGTGCGCGCGACGGTGGTGGTGAGCGACCGGCCGCGCTCGGAGGAGGCGTTCCTCTTCGAGCGGGCGCTGATCTGGGGCGCGACGGGCCGCATCCTGCACAACTTCCTCGACGTGCTGGCCTCCGGGGGGGTGCTGGCCGCCGAGGGGGCGGCCGCCGCCGATGCGCGGGGCGGCGGCGCGTGACGCTGCTGCTGGTCCGGCACGGGGAGTCCGCCGGCAACGTGGCCCGCGTCGTCCAGGGTTGGCGCGACGAGCCGCTGACCGAGTTCGGGCGTGCGCAGGCCGCGGCCGTCGCGGAGCGGCTGGCCGCGCACGAGCCGCGCGTGGCCGCCGTCTACAGCAGCACGCTCGCGCGGGCGCGCGACACCGCGGCGCCGATCGCCGCGGCGCTCGAGCTGCCGCTCGACAAGCGCGCGGAGCTGCGCGAGTACGGCTACGGCGAGGCGGAGGGGCTGCGCTGGGCACAGATCGAGGAGCGCTTCGGCCTCACGCTGGGCCAGTGGGGCAGCGGCACGCTCCCCGGCGAGGAGGGACCCGCCGCCTTCGAGGAGCGCGTCGGCCGCTGCATCGCCGAGCTCGCCGAGCGCCACCAGCACGAGGTCGCCACCGTCGTCACCCACGGTGGCGTCATCACCCGCGTCGTCGCGGGCGTGCTGGGGCTGCGGGTAGATGCGCCGCCGCGCATCTACCTCGGCAACGGCTCGCTGACGGTGATCGCGACGGAGCGCGGCGAGCACGCGCTCGTCTTGCTCAACGACGACTGCCACGTCGAGGCGCTCGCGCCGCCCCGCGGGCCCGCGGGCTAGCTGTACTACCCAGGAAGGTTGTTCACAGGCGGGAGGCGGGGACGGCCCCGCCGACGCCGCCGTGCGGTCGGCGGTGATTGTAGCGGTAGAGCCAGCGTGGGAGCTGGCGCAGCCGCTCGGCGTTGGAGCGGTAGGGGCGGGCGTAGGCCCACTCGTTCTGCAGGATCTGGATGAAACGCTCGGCTTTGCCGTTCGTCTGCGGGCGGTAGGGCCGCGTGTGCGACAGCCGCACGTCTGCGGCAGCGGCGGCGCCGTGGAAGCTGCGGGCGACGGTGTAGGCCTTCGCGTTGTCGGTCAGGACCCGGCGCACGCGCACGCCACGCCGGCGGAAGGCCGCGAGCGCCTGCTCGAGGAAGGCGGCGCAGCTCGCGCCACGCTCGTCGGGCAGGACGGAGACGTAGGCGTAACGGCTGTGGTCGTCGACGGCGACGTGTAGGTACTCCAGCCCCAGCGAACGCCGCGAATGCGGCCCGGAGCGCGTCTCGGCGAAGCCAGGCGCCATTCGCTTGCCGCCGCCCTCGGGGACGCGCCCGAGCTTCTTCACGTCGAGATGCAGCAGGTCGCCGGGGGCGTCGTGCTCGTAGCGGACCGGCTCCCGGGTGACGCGGTGCAGGCGGTCGAGCCGGTTGAGGCCGCGGCGCCGCAGCACGGCGTAGACCGTGGAGCGGGCGACCCCGAGCGCCCACTGGATGCGATGCGGCCCGAATCCCTGCGTGCGTCGCACGGCGCAGATGCGTCGCTCCAGCTCGGGCGGCGTGCGCCGGGGATGCGCGCGCGGGGCGGAGCTGCGGTCCTCGAGCCCTGCCGCTCCCTCCGCCCGGAAGCGCCCCAGCCACTTGGCAACGGTGTGGCGGGAGACGCGGAAGTGGCGAGCGACCTCAGCCTGGGGCCAGCCGGCGTCCACTTCCCGCACGAGCTCGAGTCGGGTCAGCGGCGTCAGCCGCGCGTTACGATGGGCCATGAGGGTGTCCTCTCCTCGCTACTGCCGTGCTGTCACACACAGCAGCGGGCGAGGCCCCTCATCCTGTCAACAACCTACGTGGGAACTACACCTAGCCGAGCAGCGAGCGGCTCGCGACGGGGAGCGAGGCGGCGCGAGCGAAGTCGCGCGCCTGGGCCGCCGCCTCCAGCAGGCCCTCGCCCGTCACCACGTCGTCGGGGAAGGTGGCGACGCCGGCGCGCGCCGCGACGCCGAGCGCCTCGCTGCCCGCCTCGGCGAGCTTCCGCGCGACGATCTGTGCGCCCTCGAGGTCGGTCTCCGGCAGCAGCGCCGCGAAGTCCGCGCCGTCCATGCGCACCAGCGTGTCGACCGTGCGCAGCCGCGCATGGAAGCCGGCCGCCGCGCGCGCGAGCTGCTGCTCGTCCGCGCGGGGATCGCGAGGCGCTCCCACGCATCCGGTCCGACGACGACGAGCGCCAGCGAGCGACCGTAGCGGCGCGCGCGATCCACCTCGCCCGCCAGGATGCGCTCGGCGTGCTCGCGCTTCGTGGCGCCGGTGGAGGCGTCCACGGACTGCATCGCGCTCAGCGCGCGGCCGCGCGCGCCCAGCTCCGCGTCGAAGCGCTCCACGGCGCGTCGCGTGTCCTCGACGATCACGGCGGTCAGCGCGAGCGGCAGCGCGCCCACGGCGGCCCCCGGCACGTGCGGCGCGTCCGGGTCGGCGTCGGCGTCGGTGAGCCGCAGCGCCTGCAGCGCGACGTAGCCCGCGGCGGCCACGCCCGCCAGCCCCACGCCCAGCGCGGCGCCGCTCGGCTCCGGATCGATCACGCCGATGGCGCCGGCTGCGGCGGCGACCCACAGCGCGAGCAGGAAGACGCGTACCCAGATCCCGCGTGCGCTGTCGCTCATCGTCCATCCTCGCGCGCCGCGGCGCCGGCCTCGTGCGGTGGCCGGAGCGCGCCGATCGCCTGAGATGAGAATCGGATGGGGGCGTCCGCGGCCGTAGCCGGCGGCGAGCGTCGCTCGTAGAGGCGGTACTCCCCCGCCTCGAGCGCGAGCCGCAGCGCGGGCCCGCCGACGGCGTGCGCGCCCGGCTCCTCGGGTGCGAGCCCGGCGAGGCGTCGCAGCTCGGCGCCGCCCGCGAGCCGCGCCGAGTCGTGGCCGGCGAGCGCCGCCAGCACTGGCGCGTGGCGCTCCGGATCGACGAGCAGCTCGCCGCGGCCCGCTCGCGCCTCGATCCACGCGGCGATCGCGCGCGCGTCCGCGGGCGCTGCGGCCGCCGCGGGGACCTCGCCGCGCGTCGCCGCGCGCAGCGGCTGGGCGGCCGCCTCCCACGCGGGCAACGCGCCCAGCGCCGGCAGCGCCGCGAGCGAGCCGGCCACGAGCGCCGCGGCCAGCGCCGCCTGCCGCCGCCTGCGTCCCCGCTGGTAGCGCGCGGGCCGCCGCCCGCCGCTCGCCTGCCGCTCCAGCAACGCGATCGCGACGAAGGCCGGCACGACCAGCGGGGTGAGGTGGAGCGGCCACGGCTGCGCGGGGCCGAGCAGCATCGCGAGCGGCTGGGTGAGCGCGATGCTCGTGAGCACCAGCCATACGCCCGCGAGCGCCCGCCCGCCGCCGGTCGCGCCGTGCGCCGGGGCGCCCGCGGCGCCGCTCGGCCGGCCGCCCCTGCGCACGCCGCGCAGCGCCAGCCAGCCGAGCGCCGCGATCGAGAGCGGCGCGAGCCCCACCGCCCAGCGCCCCAGCCAGCGACCGAGCGCCAGCGGGTCGCCGTCCAGGCGGCGCGCCTCGGCGAGCAGCGCCGGGTCGTCCGCCGCGAGCGCGGAGAGCGCCCACGCCTCGCTCAGCAGCTCGTGCGGCGGCGTCCCGGCCAGCGCGGCGACGAGCACCAACAGCCCCACCGGAAAGAGCGCGGGCGCGGCGTAGGCGAGCAGCGTGGCGAGGGCGCGCCGGTCGCGCTCGGCACGCTGCGCCCCTCGATGCTCCCCATGCGGGGCGGTGACCGCGTCGCGCGCGCGTGCGATCCACCAGAACGCGCCGCCCAGCGCCAGCGCCACCGGCAGCGCGCTGTAGCGCAGCAGCAGCGCGACGCCGATCGCGAGGCCCGCGACGGTGAGCGCGCTCACCTCGTCGCTCTCGATCCAGCGCAGCAGCGCCAGGCATGCGCCCAGCAGCAGCGCCGCGTAGAGCGCGTCGCCGCACCGCTCGCACCCGCCAGCAGCAGCGCCGGGTGCGCCGCGAAGGCCACGCCGACCAGCGCGGCGGGCGCGGGCGCGAAGCCGGCCCATCGAGCGAGCCGCCGCGCGACGACGAAGCCGAGCGCCGCGCCCAGCGCGGCCACGGGGAGCGTGACGGCGGTGGCATCGCCCGAGAGGCCGGGCAGCGCCGAGAGCGGGAGCGCCAGCGCCGAGGGCAGCGGCGGGCGCGCCCAGCCGAAGGCGCCGATCTCCGCGTGCTCCAGCAGCAGCGCCAGGTGGGCGGCGCGGGCCGTCGCCTCCTGCGACGCGTAGCCGAGCGCGCCCGAGAGCCAGCCGGCGAGCGCCCCCGCCAGCAGCGCGAACGCGCCCGCGCCGAGCCACTCGCCGCGGAGGCGCAGGCCCAGGCGCCCCGGGAGCAGCGCGCCGCGGACGGGCGCGAGCGGCGCGGCCGGAGCGCCGACGGCGGGCAGCGCGTGCTCGCTCATCGCGCATCGGGGCGCGGCGCGTCCCCGCCGCCGATCGCGTCGGCGGCCTCCAGCCCCGCGACGGAGGAGAGGCCGTGCACGGTCTTCTCCCAGTAGAAGGGCCGGTAGAAGAGCTGCAGCAGCCCCTTCCACGCCGCGACGGACATCAGCACCCAGTACACGGGCGAGAGCCAACGGTTCTGGCTGGCGATCTCAGAAGGGTTGTCGAGCGAGGATGCCGCTGCGGCGGCCGGTGTGTCTCCAGCCGTCGGAGCACGCTGGTTCCGTGAAGGTGGTGGCATGCCAACAGCCAGTCCGGCGCCGCTGTTAGGGCGCTACCTATCGTTCGCTGAGCGCGAGGAGATCGCCATCCTCCGCGCCCAAGGCGCAAGCGGCCGAGCGATCGCCCGCCGGCTCCGCCGGGCTCCGTCGACGATCTCACGCGAGGTACGCCGGAACGCTGCGACACATAGCGGCAAGCTGGAGTATCGAGCGACCACGGCGCAGTGGCATGCCGCGACGTGCGCAGCGTCCCAAGGTCGCCAAGCTCGCCAGCAACGACCAGCTCCATGGTTACGTTCAGGAACGGCTGTCAGGCAGGATCGTCCGGCCCGACGGTGTGGGGGTGGTCGGCCCTGAGGTGAGCTGGATTGGCCGTCGACATGGGCGCCGTCAGCACCGACGCTGGGCCCAGGCGTGGAGCCCGGAGCAGATCTCGAACCGGCTGCAGGTCGACTTCCCTGATGATGCGTCGATGAGGATCTCCCACGAAGCGATCTACCAGGCCCTGTACGTCCAGGGTCGCGGCGCGCTGCGGCGTGAGCTGACCGCATGTCTGCGCACGGACGAGCGCTGCGGGTGCCCAGAGCGCGAACCCGCGGTCGCGGCAAGAAGTTCGTCAGCCCCGAGATCATGATCAGTCAGCGGCCCGCCGAAGCCGATGACCGCGCCGTTCCCGGCCATTGGGAGGGCGATCTCATCCTCGGGCTGGGCAGCGATCGGCACGCTCGTCGAGCGCACGACACGGTTCAATGCTGCTGCACCTGCCCCGCATGGATGGCCACGGACAGCAACCCACCGTCAAGAACGGCCCCCCGCTGGCCGGTCACGGCGCAGAGGCGGTGCGTGACGCGATCACGGCCTCGATCACGACGCTGCCCGAGCAGCTGCGTCGCTCGCTTGCCTGGGACCAGGGAGCGGAGATGGCCCAGCACGCGCAGCTGCGCATCGACACCGGCCTGCCGATCTACTTCTGCGACCCTCGCAGCCCCTGGCAGCGTGGCAGCAACGAGAACACCAACGGCCTGCTGCGTCAGTACTTCCCCAAAGGCACCGACCTGTCTCGGCACTCTGCCGAGGACCTCGCCGCCGTCGCTCTCGCGCTCAACACTCGACCCCGCAAGACCCTGGATGGAAGACTCCCGCCGAGGCACTCAACGAACACCTACTCTCCGCTGCACAAGGCGGTGTTGCGACGACCACTTGAACCCGAGCAGTACACGGGCGAGAGCAGCGCCCAGATCACCAGCGAGTAGTAGCGCCGCCGCAGGCTCCCGGCGACGTTCATGTACGCGAACGCGAAGTTCCCGCCGTACAGCGAGAGCGCGCCCATGTAGTAGACGGGAGCGGGGAAGAGCTCCTGGATCGGCTCCCAGCGCGTCGCGAACCAGAGCGCGGTGAGCGCCCACAGCACGGGGTTGAGGAGGAACGAGAATGCGGTGCCGCCGATCACGAGCTGGAAGGAGAGGAAGCCGCCCGTGCCGAGCTGGCGCCACAGCCGGTAGGGGTGGCGCATGTGCACCAGGTACGTCTGGATGTAGCCCTTCACCCAGCGCGATCGCTGGCGCACCCAGTTGTCGAGGACGGAGTTCGCCTCCTCGAAGGTGGTGGAGTCGACCACGGCGGTGCGGCCGCCGAGCTTGAAGATGCGCAGCCCCAGGTCGGCGTCCTCGGTCACGTTGTAGGGGTCCCAGGCGCCGGCGGCGCGCAGCGCCTCGATGCGGAAGTGGTTGGAGGTGCCGCCCAGCGGGATCGGCGCGCCCGAGGCGTCGAGGCCCGGCAGGAACAGGTCGAACCACGTCGAGTACTCGGTCGTGAACCACTTCGTCAGCGCGTTCTGGTTGCGGTTGTAGTAGTGAGCTTCGCCTGGATGCAGACCACGTTGGCGGGGGAGCGCGCGAACGCGATCAGCACCTTTCGCAGCTGGTCCGGCTCGGGGATGTCCTCGGCGTCGAAGATCACGACGAACTCGCCGCGCGCGTGGATCAGCCCGTAGTTGCAGGCCTTCGGCTTCCCCTTCGGGTGGCCGTCTGGGACGATCGTGACGTCCATGAACGCGGGCAGCGCGAGGGCGCGCGCGGCCGCGATCGTCTCCGCGCCGTCCTCCTCCAGCAGCAGCTTGACGTCGAGCTTCTCCAGCGGGTAGTCGAGCCGCGCGAGGCCGCGCACCAGGTCGGGGATCAGCGCAGCCTCGCGGTAGAGCGGCACCAGCACCGTGTAGACGGGGAGGTCGCGCTCGTCGAGCGCGGCGATCTCCTCCTCGGTCACCGGCACCTCGAGGGTGTGCGCGAAGGCGCGGTAGATCAGGTAGAACTTGTAGCCGCTGAACGCCAGGTAGAAGCCGGTGGCGGCGGCCAGCAGCGTGATCAGCGTCGGCATCGTCCACAGCCAGAGCGAGGCCGCGAGCACCGCCAGCGCCACGATGAAGAAGCGCTTCTGCCCGGTGCTCAGCACGCGGTGCGCCGACTCCTCGGGCGAGCGCGTCGCCAGCGCCTCGGCGGAGCGCTCGAGGAAGCGGTCGTGGTAGAGCCGCTCCAGCGCATCGCGGATGTCGGAGCGCGTGGTCGCCACCGGCTGCACGCGCGCCACCGCGGGCGTCGCCGCGTCCCCTGCGGCGGGGCCGGCGAGCAGCGCGGCCGTCGCACGCTCGCGAGCGCCGTCGTCCGCCGCGTCGGCGAGGGCGAGCGTCACGCAGCCGTCGTCGTCCCGCGCGATCGGCAGCGCCCCGGTGTCGAGCGCCACGTCCATCGGCAGCAGCGCCGCCACCTCACGGTCGAGGTCGGTCCCGCGCAGCGCGTAGAAGGGCAGCCCGCGCTGCTGCGCGACGTGCTCGGCGATCTGCTCCTCCGAGAGCAGCCGGAGCGACTGCAGCGCGTCGCCCAGCCGCACGCCCGAGCGCTCCGCGAGCGCCAGCGCGCGGCTCAGATCGGCGCGGGAGAGCAGATCGGAGTCGAGCAGCATGTCGCCCAGCACGGGGCGCCCGTGCGCGCGCAGCGCCGCCTCGTGTACGTCGCTGCGCGTCGCGGGCGCGAGCTCGACGGTCGCGCCCGCCGTCCCGCCGAGGAGGCGCGTGAGCTCCTCCTCGAGCGTCGGGTCCAGCGGGTCGGCGACCGCGATCAGCAGTCGCGTCCCGCCCGCCGCGTCCCCGCGCTCGATGCAGCGCACCGGGATCGCGCCGAGGCGGTGCGACTCCGCGAGCGGCAGCAGCCGCGCTATCGCGTGGTCGACCGGGTCGTGCAGGGCGCCCCGCTGCTCACCCGCAGCGCTCGCCGACTCCGTCCGCGCGAGCGCCAGCGACTCGACGCCGACGAGCGCGGCGAGCGCGGCGCGCAGCTCCGTCGCCCCCAGCAGCCGCAGCCCGCCCATCGCGACGTCGAGCGGCTCGCCGCGCTCGGCGATACGCCGCCACAGCGCGAGCAGCGCGGGGTGCTCGACGCCATGCGCGCGCTCGATCCGTCGTCCCAGCTCCTCGTGCGCCGCGCTCGGCGCCGCCGCGCCCACGACGGCCCGCCGCGCCGAGCGCCATGCCTGCGGGCTCGCCAGCGCGACGCGCACCGCCCCGCTCGCTGCGCCATCGGCGCCCTCGATCCCCGGGGCCGCTGGCGTCCTCGACCGACGACGGCGACCAGGGGAGCGCCTCGGCGGGCGCGTCGTCCTTGGGCGCGACCGCCACTAGGCGCAGCGCGTCGAGCGTCGCGAGCGGGAGGACGGCCTCCGCCTCGCCCGCGGCCGTCGATCGCGCCACCTCCGCGGGTGCGGGGCGCGCGCGCCACAGCAGCCGCTCGACCGTCGGGAGGCCGTGCGCCAGCGCCCACGCCTCCACGCGCTCCTCGGCCGAGAGCTTCGCCCACAGCGCCGCAAGGTCGCTCGGCGCCGGCTCCCTCGTCGGCAGATCCGTGTCGCCCGAGGCGAGCTCCTCGAGGAAGCCCGCCTCGCGCAGGAGGCCGAACATCGCGGGCGTTGCCTCCAGCGCGGCGTTCCCCGCCCCCCGCTCCGGTGCGCCGCGCTGTCGCGTCGGCAGCCGGGCGAGCAGCGCCTCGATCGCGAGCTCCGAGGCGAGCAGCGGGCGCACCCGCCCGCCGAGCAGCGCGGCGAGCGCGCGCCGCGCCCGCGCGTCCCAGGGGTCGGCCATCGCGACCAGCGCCTCGTCGCCGCTGCGGCCGACCAGCACCGCGCGCAGCGCCCGAGCGAGGGCCGGCGGCAGCGCCGCCTGCACCTCGGGGGGCGCCGCGTCGAGATCGCCGTCGAACGCGGCGATGCCGGCCGCGCGCGCTCGCGCCCGTCGCTGCGCCGCCGCGTCCACCCCTGCGACGCGCTCCAGCGCCTCGCCCAGCGGGATCGCGAGCTCGCGCGCGAGCGCCGCGGCCGCCTCGAGCTGTCCGCGGCTCACGCCGGCGCGGAGCAGCGCCGCCCGGTCGTCGTCGTCGTCGCGTGCCGAGACGCGCTCCTGCTCGGCGCTGTCGGCGCGCTCCTCCAGCAGCGCCGACAGCGCCGCCGGGTCGGCGAGCAGCGGGCGCGCGGTCAGCCCGCACTCGGCCTCGACCCGCGCCAGCGCCGAGGCGCTCGGCGGATCGGCGGCCTCGAGGAAGAGCTGCCCGCCGACGTGCCACAGCGGCACCAGCCGCAGCTCGCGCAGGGTGGCGGCCGGGAGCAGCGCGTCGAGGTCGGGGCGGGGCGGCCGGCGCGCGAGATCGACGCGCGGTAGAGCGAACGCGAGCGCCACGGCCTCGCGCCGCTCCTCTTCGCCCAGCAGGACCGCCTCGACGAGCGCGGCGCCGAGCTGCGGCTCGTCCTGCCCGCGGTCGGCGTCGGCGGCGTCCTCCGCCCCCGCGACGTAGGCGTCGCCCTCGACGCTCGACAGCAGCCCGAGCTCGGCGAGCAGGCGGCGCCTGCTCGCGTGCGCGGGGAGCCCCAGCGCCTCGTCGAGCGCGACCGCGATCTCGCCGCCGCTCGCCGCGACGACCTCGATCGGTCGCGCCAGGCGGCGCCGCAGCTCGTGCAGCGCCGGGCGATCGGCGGGGTCGGCGGCGGCGACCGGCAGCGGCGACGAGCCTCCGCCGTCGGCGGGGGCGAGCGGCAGCCGCCGCCGCTCGCGGCAGAACTCGATGCCGGCCGCCGCGATCAGGTCGGGCCGCGTCGCGCGGCGGCTCGGCGGGAGCCAGCGCCCGAGGCCGGGCGGCAGGTGCTCGTCCGGCGGCTCTGCCCGCGGGCGGGTGCCGGTCAGCGCGCGAGCCACGGCGCCGCGCACCTCAGCGCGCCTCGTGCGGGAGCGCGACGATGCGCAGGCCGATCAGCACGACGACCGGGCCGAGCAGCAGCGGAGTCAGCTCGCCGAGGGGCGCCGCGACGAGGGCGGCCAACGCCACGCCGGCGACCGTCAGCGCGCGCAGCAGCGCCCAGCCGAGCAGCAGCGTCGAGGCGAGGCGCCCCGTGGGATGCTCGTGCGCGGGCACGGCGCTACCCGGCCGCTCGCGTCGCGAGGTCGTCGCCGGCGACCGCCTCGTCGATCGCGATCTCGAAGCGGCCGTCGCGCTCGGAGACGAGCCGCCAGCGGAAGCCCACCAGCTCGGCGAGGCCCGTGGGCAGCGGCGCCGGGTCGTCGTACTCCACGGCGAGCTGGAGGGTGCCGCCGTAGAAGCGGCGCACGCGCGCTGCGCGCACGCCGGGGAGCGCGCGCAGCGCCCCCTGGAAGTCGTTGAGCTGAGCAAAGGAGCGGAACGGCGAGGCCACGAGCGTCAGGTGCTCGCTGAGCGGCGCGGCGCCGCCCGGCCGCGCCTCGGGCGCGACGCCGCCCGAGGGAGGCGCGCCCGAGGCGCCGTCCGTCGGACGCGCGGGGGCGACCGGCTCCGCGAGCCCCTCGGCGGGGGGCGCCTCCACGGGGGGCGGCTCAGTGGAAGGAGCCTCCTCGGCGGGCTCGACGGGCGGCGTCGCCGCGGGCCTCCCAGCGGTCGCGCCGGCGGGCTCCGCGAGCTCCGCGGCCGCCCGCCGCTTGAGTAGCGGCCACAGCTCGAGCTCGACGCCCATCTCCGTCGCCAGCGCCGTCGCGCCGTGGCCGGCCAGCGCCGCGAGCGCGTCGGCGAGCGCCCGCGCCCGCGCCAGGCGCGATCCGCCGCTCGCCGGGAGCGCGGCGACCGCGGGCAGCGCCTCGATCGCGCGGACGAGCCGCAGCGGATCGACCGTCTGCCGCAGGCCGCGCATGCGCAGCCCCAGCGGCGCCTCGCCCTCCTCGCCCGCGCGGCAGCGCGCGCAGAGGGACGCGCCCTGGGCGACGCCGCGCGGCGCCGGCATCGATTCGGCGCAGCTCGTGCACTCCACGGGCACGCTCCGTCCTCCTGCCCCCTGCGGGGCGCACCGGGAGCAAGGCCGCGGCGCGGCCGCTCCTCCGCCATAAGAGTCTGTCGACGGGGCCGATTCATTGAGCCCGGTGCCGGCGGGCCCGCGGCGCCTCCCGCTAGCCGACGCCCGCGAGGTGCGCGACGGTCACGCCCTCGCCGCCTTCGGCACGCTCGGCGGGCTCGTGCGAGACGACGAGCGGGTGGCTCGCCAGCAGCTCGCGCACGGCGCGCCGCAGCGTGCCCGTGCCCTTGCCGTGGATCAGCAGCACGCGGCGGCGCCCGGCGCGGGCGGCGCGATCGAGGTACTCCTCGACGGTGGGCAGCGCCTCGTCGAGCGTGTGGCCGCGCACCTCGATCGACTCGCCGGGGTCGAGGGCGGGGCCGGCGCGCAGCTGCACCCGCCCCGGCGCGCGCTCGCCGGGGGCCTCCGTGCGCGCGACCTGCGCCAGCCGCGCGCGCGTCCGCAGCGCCCCCAGCGCCAGCTCGAACTCGCCGCGCTCGTCGGGCGCGGTCAGCGCCTCGCCCGGCGCCTCGACGCCGGCCAGCCACACGCGGGCGCCCGGCACGACGGCGATCGGCTCGCGGCGCGCGCGCATGCGCTGCGGTCGCGGAGGAGGAGGGGGCGCCGGCGCCGGGATGGCGCGCGCGGCCTCGCGGGCGCGATCCATGTCGGCGTCGGCCTGCTCCAGCCGCGCCGCCTCCACCTGCCGGCGTGTGCGCTCCAGCAGGCGCTCCGTCTCGCGCAGCTCGGAGCGCACGAGGCGCTGCGCCTCCTCGCGCAGCCGCCGCGTCTCCGCCTCCAGCTCGTCGTAGCGGGCGTCCACCTCGCTGTGCAGCCGCTCCGCCTCGGCGCGGTCGTCCTCGGCGGCGCGCGCGCGCTGCTCGGCGCTCGCCAGCTCGGCGCGCAGATCGGCCAGCAGCCGATCGAGGTCGCGCTGCTCGCCCGAGATGCCCGCGCGCGCTGCCTCCACCACCGCGGCCGGCATGCCGAGGCGCTCGGCGATCGCCAGCGCGTTCGACTGGCCAGGCAGGCCCATGCGCAGCCGGTAGGTCGGCGACAGCGTCTCCATGTCGAACTCGACGGAGGCGTTGAGCAGCTGCGGGTGGCGGTGCGCGTGCAGTTTCAGCTCGCCGTGGTGCGTCGTGGCGATCAGCGTGACGCCGGCCGCGACCAGCTGCTCCACGATCGCGACCGCGAGCACGGCGCCCTCGGTCGGGTCGGTGCCCGCGCCCAGCTCGTCGAGCAGCGCCAGCGAGCGCGGCCCCGCGCGCTCGATCACGTCGATGATCGCCGTCACGTGCGAGGAGAACGTCGAGAGCGACTGCTCGATCGACTGCTCGTCGCCGATGTCGGCGAAGACCGCGTCGTAGACGGGCACCGTCGAGCCGCGCTCGGCGGGGATCGGCAGGCCGCACAGCGCCATCAGCGTCAGCAGTCCCGCGCTCTTCAACACCACGGTCTTGCCGCCCGTGTTGGGGCCGGTGATGAGCAGCGCCCGGTGCTCCGCGTCGCGGTGCTCGCCGCCGATGGCCAGCGAGACCGGCACCACCTCGCCGCCCGCCCACACCAGCAGCGGGTGCCGCGCCTCCACGAGGCGCAGCTCGGCGGGCGCCTCGCGCAGCCACGGCTGCTCCGCGCCGGCCTCGGCGGGCAGCCCCGCGCCGAGCTCGCGCCCCAGCGCCGCCGCCGCCACCGCGAGATCGATCGCGGCCAGCCGCTCGACGGCCTCGACGAGCTCGGCGGCGGCCTCGCCGACGGCCGCCGACAGCTCGCGCAGGATGCGCTCCACCTCGCGACGCTCCTGCACCTGCAGCTCGCGCCAACGGTTGCCGAGCTCCACGACCGCCAGCGGCTCGACGTAGACGGTGCGCCCCGACGAGGAGGTGTCGTGCACCACGCCGGGCAGCGCCGAGCGCGCCTCCGAACGCACGGGCACCACGTAGCGCCCCTCGCGCTGCGTCACGATCGAGTCCGAGAGCGCGGGGCGCAGCGTGGGCGAGGAGGCGATCGACTGCATGCGCGCGAGCAGCGCGTCGTGCGCCTGCCACAGCTCCGCGCGGATCGACGCCAGCTCGGCGCTCGCGCCGTCGAGCACCTCGCCGCGCGGGTCGACGGCCGAGTCGATCAGCCGCCGCAGCGGATCGAGCTCGGGGATCGCCGCGCCCTCGGCGGCCAGCAGCGGCGCGTCGCCGCGCACCTGCGCCAGCGCCCGCTGCACCCGCCCCGCGCAGCGCGTCGTGTCGGCGACCTCGCGTAGCTCGCGCGCGAGCAGCGTCCGGCCACGGGCGGCGCCGTCGGCCAGGCCACGTACGTTGCGCGCGCCCTCGAGCGCCAGCGCGACGGCGGCGCGGTGCAGCCACGCGGCCTCGGCGGCGCGACGCTGCCGCTGCACCACGGCGGCGCGCTCCGTGACGGGGCGCAGTGTGAGCGCGAGCTCGCGGCCGGCGGGCGAGACGGTGAGCCGGGCGAGCCGATCGAGGACCGCCGGCAGCTCGAGGATGCCGAGCGTCCTATCGTCCAGGAGGGCTTCCCCCGGAGAAGGGGCCGCCGTGCTCGGGCGGCGGCGGCGCGAATCGCGGTGGCGACGCCTGCGGCGGGCCGGGCTGTGGCGGCGAGGGGCGGGGCGGCGACGCCTGGGGCGGGCCGGGCTGTGGCGGCGAGGAGCGGGGCGCGTCGGGCGGCGAGTGCTGCGCGAGGCCGGGGGGCGGCCCCGGGGGCGGAGCGGCAGGCCAGCTCGCCGGCGCCGCACCCGGCGCGCGCTGCCGCGGGGGGCCGGCGGTGGGGCTGCCCGCGGTCGCTCCGTCCGCGGCGGCGTCGCGCCGCTCTTCGGCGTCGAGCTCGCGCTCCAGCAGCCGCACGCACGCCGCGCCGACGATGGCGGCGACCGCGCGGTCGTCCGCCGGGTCGACGGTGCGCGGGTCGAGCAGGACGCGCCCGCCCTCGATGCGCGCGATCACGGGCGGTTCGCTCGATCGCAGCGCGCGCGCCAGGCCATCGCCGCCGCCGCCGTCGGGCCCGCCAGGCGGGTCGAGCGCGCACAGCACAGTGGGCACGGACTCCTCGGGCAGCGAGCCGCCGCCGATCATCGAGCGGCCGTCGGTGACGGTGGCGCAGCGGCCGGCGGCGAGCGCCCAGCGGCGCGCGCGGCGCCCGATCTCCTCGGCGGGCTGCGCGAGCATCCGCCACACCGGCACGGCGCTCTCCGCCTCGCCCCGCGCGTAGTGGCCGAGAGTGGCGGCGAGCCCCGCGATCGAGGCCTTGTCCATGCGCAGCGCGCGCGCCAGCGGGTGGCCGCGCAGCGCGGCGATCGACTCGGCGCGGCCGACGGCGATCCCCGCCTGCGGCCCGCCGACGAGCTTGTCGCCCGAGAACAGCACGACGTCCGCGCCGGCCGCGACCGACTGCTGCACCGTCGGCTCCGGGGGCAGGCCGTAGCGCTGCGTCTCGACCAGCGAGCCCGAGCCCAGGTCGTCGAGCAGCAGCAGGCCGCGGTCGCGCGTCAGCTCCGCCAGCGCTCCCAGCGAGGGCTGCTCCGTGAAGCCGATCACGCGGAAGTTAGAGGTGTGGACGCGCAGAATCGCCGCGGTGCGCTCCGTGACCGCCTCGGCGTAGTCGTGCACGTAGGTGCGGTTGGTGGTGCCGACCTCGACGAGGGTGGCGCCGGACTGGCGCAGCACGTCGGGGATGCGGAAGCCGCCGCCGATCTCGATCAGCTCGCCGCGCGAGATGATCACCTCGCGCCCGGCGGCGAGCGAGGCGAGCGCCAGCAGCACCGCGCCCGCGTTGTTGTTGACGGCGATGCCGTCCTCGGCGCCGGTGACGCGCCGCAGCAGCGGCTCCAGGTGGGCGGAGCGCGAGCCGCGCGAGCCGGCGTCGAGGTCGAACTCGAGCGTCGAGTAGCCGCGGCCGAGCTGCGTCATCGCCTCGAGCGTCGCCTCGGAGAGCGGCGCGCGGCCGAGGTTGGTGTGCAGGATGACGCCTGTGGCGTTGATGACGGGCCGCAGCGTGGGCTCCAGCCGGGTGGCGCGCGCGAGCAGCGCCTCCACCGCCTCCTGCTCGGGGGGGCGCCCCTCGCTGGCGATGCGCGCGCGGTACTCGTCGAGCAGCGCGCGCGCCATCTCCAGCACGGCCTCGTGGCCGTGGCGTGCGATCAGCGACAACACGCGCTCGTCGGAGAGCAGGCGCTCCACGGAGGGCAGCTCGCGGTACGGGTTCTCCGTCATAGGGGCGCATTGTAGGCGCCGCCGCGCGATCGCTACGCGCCGCGCGCGACCCCGGCCGCGCCGCGCCGCCGGCGAGCGGCGAGCCCGGCAGCGCGCCCTCGTCGCCGGGAGCGGCACGGAAGCTAGCTCTCTGCGCCCGGCAGACCCCTCGAGAAGATGCGGTGGGGGCCGCTCGAGCGCGGCAGCCGGGTGTGCCGCCGCGACCCCCACCGCGCTACATAAGTGTACGTCACGCTGTCGACGGCGGACTTGGTGCGCGGCGCCCGGCTTCCCCTCGATCGCGTCGCGCTCCGCGAGGCGGCGCTACCGCCGGCACGGCAGACGGGCCGCGCAACGGTCGCCATCTCCCTCTGCCGCGAGACCCTCCGAAGGGGGTTTGATCGTCGGGGGGGGGTGCTCGTACGATCCCGCGGCCGGGCGGCCCCCGGGCGCCACCTCGACGATCCCGCCGCTGCCCGCGCTGCGAACCCCTCGGAGGAGAGCCCCGTGAACCTGCGCATCCCCGGCCCCACCCCTGTGCCGCGGGAGGTGGCGGAGGCGGGCGCCCACGAGATGATCAACCACCGCGGCCCCGAGTTCGCGGAGCTGATCGGCCGGACCACCGAGGGCGTGCGACGCGTTTACGGCACCACCAACGACGTCCTCACGCTCTCCGCCTCCGGCACCGGCGGCATGGAGGCGGCGATCGCCAACCACGTCTCGCCCGGCGACCGCGTGCTGGTGGTCACGATCGGTGTCTTCGGCAAGCGCTTCGTCGACATCGTGGGCGCCTACGGCGGCGTGCCGCAGGTCATCGAGTACGAGCACGGCAGCGCGGCGGACCCCAACCAGGTCGAGCAGGCGCTGGCGGCCGACCCGTCGATCCGCGCCGTGCTGATCACGCACAACGAGACCTCGACGGGGACGACCAACGTGGTGCTTCCGCAGGTCGCCGAGGCGGTGCGCCGCCACGACCGGCTGCTGATCGTGGACGCGATCTCCTCGCTCTCCTCCATCCCCGTCGACGTCGACGGCTGGGGGCTGGACATCGTCGTCTCAGGATCGCAGAAGGGCTGGATGGTGGGGCCGGGGCTCGCCTTCGTCTCCGTCTCCGAGCGCGCGTGGGAGGCGCAGGAGCGTTGCACGACACCGCGCTTCTACTTCGACCTGCTACGCGCGAAGCAGAGCCTCGAGTCCGGGCAGACGCCGTGGACGCCCGCGATCCCGCTGCTGTTCCAGCTCGACCGCGCGCTGGAGCTGATGTTCGCCGAGGGCCTGGACGCCATCTACGAGCGCCACCGCCGCCTCGCGCGGATGACGCGCGACGGCGTGCGCGCGCTCGGCCTCGAGCTGCTCGCCGGCGAGGGCGTCGAGTCCGACACGGTGACCGCGATCCGCGTCCCCGGCGGCGTCGACGCCTCGGAGCTGCTGCGCGTCGCGCGCGAGCAGCACGACACCGTCTTCGCGGGCGGGCAGGGCCCGCTCAACGGGAAGATCGTGCGCTTCGGACACCTCGGCTACGTGACGGAGGAGGACGTGCGCGCGGGCCTCGACGCGCTCGCGGGCACGCTGCGCACGGTCGGCTTCGCCGCCGCCGGCGCGGCGAGCTAGCGCGCCGCGGCCGTGGCCCGCGTCCTCGTCGCCGACAGCATCGCCGACTCCGGCGTCGAGCTGCTGCGCCAGAGCCACGAGGTGGAGGTGCGCACCGGCCTCGCGGAGGCGGAGCTCGCCGAGGCGCTGGCCGGCGTCTCAGCGCTGGTGGTGCGCAGCCAGACGCAGGTGACGCGCGCGGCGCTGGCGCAGGCGCGCGAGCTGCGCGTCATCGCGCGCGCCGGCGTCGGTGTGGACAACATCGACCTCGAGGCGGCGACCGAGCGCGGCATCATCGTGGTGAACGCGCCGCTCGCGAACACCGTCTCCGCCGCCGAGCACGCCTTCGGGCTGATGCTGGCCGTGGCGCGCCACATCCCCGAGGGCGACGCCACGCTACGCGCCGGCGCCTGGGAGCGCGGCCGCCTGCTGGGCGTGGAGCTGGCGGGGCGCACGCTGGGCATCGTCGGGCTGGGGCGCATCGGCTCCGAGGTCGCGAGCCGCGCCCGCGCCTTCGAGATGCGGCTGCTGGGCTACGACCCGTTCGTGGCGGCGGAGCGCGCCCGCTCGCTGGGCGTGGAGCTGGTCGAGCTCGTCGAGCTCTTCGCGCGCTCGGACTTCGTCACGCTGCACACGGCGCTGCTGGACGAGACGCGCGGGCTGGTGAACGCGGAGCTGCTGGCGCAGGCCAAGCCCGGGCTGCGGCTGATCAACGCGGCGCGCGGCGCCCTCATCGACGAGCCGGCGCTGCTGGCGGCCGTCGAGTCCGGGCGGATCGCGGGCGCGGGCATCGACGTCTTCTCCTCCGAGCCCGCGGTCGGCAACGTGCTCACGACCGACCCGCGAATCGTCGTGACGCCGCACCTCGGCGCCTCGACCGCGGAGGCGCAGGACCGCGCGGCGCTCTCCGTCGTGGAGCAGGTGCTGGAGGTGCTGGCGGGCGGCGCCGCCCGCTTCGCCGTGAACGCGCCGCTCGTCGACCCCGAGACGATGGCGGTGATCGGCCCCTACCTGGACGCGGCGCGGCTGGCGGCCTCGGTCGCGGTGCAGCTCGCGCCCGGCGGCCTGCGCCGCGCGCGCGTGGAGTACCGCGGCGAGGTGGGCACCCACGACGTGACGCCGCTGCGGGCCGCGGCGATCGTCGGGCTGCTCGCTCGCGTCACGGTGGAGGCGGTTACCGTCGTCAACGCCTCGCAGCTCGCGCAGGCGCACGGCCTCGAGATCGACGAAGAGCGCGGCCCCTCGGTGGAGCCGTTCGCCAACCTGATCACGGTGCGCGTCTACAGCGAGGGTGGCGAGGCTTCCGTCACCGCGACGCACACCGGCGACGGCGTACGCATCGTCGGCATCGCCGACTACGAGGTGGAGCTCTCGCCGCGGCAGGCGCCCTACCTGCTGGCGATCGAGAACATCGACCGGCCGGGCGCGGTGGGGCAGGTCGGCACGCAGCTCGGCGAGCTGGCGGTGAACATCAGCTCGATGTCGGTGGCGGCCGGGCCGCACGAGCACGCGCTGATGATGCTCGGCGTCACGCGCGCCCTCACCGCCGAGGAGCTCCGGCGCGTCGAGGCGCTGGACAACGTCTACAGCGTGCGCCAGGTGGAGCTCTAGCCCCCGCGGCGAGCGTCGGCGCCCCACTCGAGCGCGTCCAGCACCAGCCCCGTGCCGAGCTTGGGGTAGAAGAACGTCGACTTCTGCGGCAGCAGCTCGCCGGCCTCGGCGACGGCGAGCAGCTGATCGACGCGCGTGGGGTTGACGAGGAAGGCGAGCCGGTAGCGGCCGCTGGTGACCTGCTCCCACGCCTCCTCGACGTCCTCCGTGAAGCCGACGCGCTCGCCGGCGGCTAGCGTGGCCTGGTCGATGCCCAGCAGCGGGCGCAGCACCGTCTCCGTGAGCGCGAGCACGTCGACGCGTCGCGAGGCCGCCGAGAGCCCCGCGGGCATCGCGGCGTCGATCGCCGCGCGCGAGCGCGCCGTCAGCACATGCAGCCGCTGATCCTCCAGGCCGATCACGCCGAAGGTGAGCGGGCCCTGCTCGCTCGCGCGCACGCGCCCCCACAGCCGGTGCGCCGCGGTGCCGTCCCAGCCCTTGGGCGTCATGTCCTCCACCACGTAGAGCTCGGCGAGCCGCTCGAGCAGGTCGTCGGGGAGACGGAGCGCCTTCACCAGGCGGTGGATCGGCAGCACGACGAGGCCGGGGTCGCTCGCGGGAACGAGGGCCGCGAGCACGAAGGCGGCCGGGTCGTCGTCGTTCCGCGCCGTGCTCGCCTCGGCGCGCCGCTGCGCGCGATAGGCGAGCGCGGTGGCGTAGCGGTGGTGGCCGTCGGCGATGGTGACGGGCGAGGCGGCGAGCACCTCGGTCAGCGCGCGCTGTAGCACGGCGTCGCCGACCACCCACAGCCGGTGCTGATCGCCGAGGGCGTCCACGCCCTCGAAGTCGGGCTCCGTGGCGGCGGCGGCCGCCAGCACCTCGGCGGCACGGCCGCGCGCGTCGTCGTCGAAGATGCCGAAGATCGGCGAGACGTGCGCGCGCGTGGCCGTGAGCAGCGCCAGCCGCGCCGCGCGCGGCCCCTCCATCGTCGCCTCGTGCGGGCGGACCTGCTCCGCGGGCGGGCCGGCGCCGGGCTCGGCGAGCCGTAGCCGCGCGAAGAAGCAGCGCCGCGTCCGCGTCGCGCCCTGCACCTGCGAGCGCTGCTCGTAGACGTAATAGGCGGGCTGCTCGTCGCGGCGCAGCACGCCCGCGTCGCGCCACGCCTCGAGGGTGCGCGCGGCGTCGGCGTAGCGGGTCGCGGGCGGCCCGGGCGCGCTCTCGATGTGCGCCGCGTTGTAGGGCGAGCGCGCCAGCAGCGCGTCGAGCTCGGCGGCGTCGACGACGTCGTAGGGGGGCGCGATCACGGCGTCGGCGTCGACCGCGGCCGGGTCGTAGCGCAGGGCCGGGAAGGGCCGGATCTCGACGACGGTCGGCCTCCCTCGCCACGCGGCGCGATCGATCGAGGCGCGTGGCGCCCGGCAACGTTCCGTTGCATCCCACGGCTGCCACGCCTGCTGGCATGCCGCTGCCGCACCCGGGCGCGTTGCGGCCGTCGCTCGGCGGCGCCTAGACTTCGCGCGGCTCGCGCTCCGGGAACTCGCTCGGCGTGCGCCCTCGGGCGTCGGTCGCGCCGCGTCTCGGTCGCCCGAGCGCGCCCGCAGGAAGGTACCCGCTCGCCCTATGCCGCGCTACTGCGTCTTCTGCGAGATCGTCGCGCGCCGCGAGCCCGCCTTCATCCTCTACGAGACGGATGACGTGATCGTGATCCGCAACCGACTGCGCTGGGTGCCCGTGATGCTGCTCTCCATGCCCAAGCAGCACCGCACGCAGGTCGAGCTCTGGGGCGACATGGACGAGGTGGGCGCGGCCGCCGTCCAGATGGGCCAGGAGCACTGCCCCGGCGGCTTCCGCCTGCTCTCCAACTTCGGCTTCGACGCGATGCAGTCGCAGGAGCACGCGCACGTGCATGTGATCGGCGGCGCCTACCTCGGCGAGTACGCCTAGCAGCGTTCCGCGAGCGTTCCGCTCGACCCCAGGGCTGCCGCTCCTGCCGAGGCGGCGCCCGATGCTCGACGCGTCACAGGTGCGGCGTGGAGGGCTCGGCCACCGGCGTCGCACGGCGGCGGGCTCCGCTGAGCGACGACCGATAGCCAAGCCCTCCGGCCCGTGATCGAAGCGATCGACGCCGGACGCAGCCCCGGCAGGAGCGGCAGCCGCGGAGTCGAGCGGAACGCTCGCCGAGCCCTCTCCGCCGCGATCGAGGCGATCGAATGCCGGACGCGGCCCCCGCAGGAGCGGTAGCGCTTGGAGTGCAGCGGCACGCTGCCGGAACGCTCGCCGGACGCAGCCCCGACCCTAGCGGCTGCCGCTCCTGCCGCTCCTGCCGCGGCTGCCGCTAGGGTCGAGCGGAACGCTCGTCGAGGGCGGTGCGCTGGGCGACGAACAGATCGCGGATGCCCTCGTCGGCGAGGTCGAGGACGCGCGCGAAGTCCTCCTTGCTGAAGGCCTCGCCCTCGGCGGTGCCCTGCACCTCGACGAAGCGGCCGGTGCCGAGCATCACGATGTTGACGTCGGCGCCGGCCGTCGAGTCCTCGTCGTAGTCGAGGTCGAGCAGCAGGTGGCCCTCGCGCAGCCCGACGGAGACGGCGCCCACCTGCGTCGTGAGCGGCGAGGTGGCGAGCGAGCCCTTCTCCTGCATGCGCGCGACGGCCAGCCCGAGCGCGACCCAGCCCCCGGTGACGGACGCCGCGCGCGTGCCGCCGTCCGCCTGCAGCACGTCGCAGTCGATGCGGATCGTCGTCTCGCCCAGCCGGTCGAGGTCGACAGCGGCGCGCAGCGAGCGGCCGATCAGCCGCTGGATCTCCTGCGTGCGCCCGCTCTGGCGGCCGCGCGCGGCCTCGCGGTCGCCGCGCGTGTGGGTGGCGCGCGGCAGCATCCCGTACTCGGCCGTCACCCAGCCCGCGCCGGTGCCGCGCAGGAAGCCGGGCACGCCGGGCTCCACGGAGGCGGCGCAGAGCACGCGCGTGTCGCCGAAGGAGATCAGCGCCGAGCCCTCGGCGTGGCGCAGGTAGCCGGGCTCGATCGTGACGGGGCGCAGCTCGCGCTCGCCCCGCCCGCCCGCGCGAGGGCCGTCTGCGCCCTGCGCCGTGGCTGCTGCCGTCACGCTGCCCCCTCGCGCCTGCCGCCGGCTGCGCGCGCCGTACGGTAGCACGCGTCCTCGCGGGTCGCGGCCGGCCGCTCGCCGGCCTCCCGCAGCTCAGGGCGCCGCCTCGAGGCCGCCGCGCGCCGCCCGCGCCCAGAGCCGCTCGCCGTCGCTCGTGAGCGTCACGTCGCCATGCTCGTCGGTGCGCAGCAGCAGCGCGCCCGCGTAGCGCGCGAGCACCTCGGCGTGCGGGTGGCCGTGGCGGTTGCCGGCGCCCGCCGACACCACGGCCAGCGCCGGGCGCACCGCCGCCACCAGCTCCGGCGTGGAGGAGCTGCGCGAGCCGTGGTGCGGCAGCACGAGCGCGTCCGCGTGCAGCGCCATCCCGCTCGCGACCAGCCAGCGCTCCGCGGGCGCCTCGATGTCCGCGGGGAGCAGCACGCGGCGCTTGCCGATGCGCAGCAGCAGCACGAGCGAGCCGTCGTTGTCGTAGGCGTGGGCGCGCCCGGCGGTCAGGACGGGCGGCGAGAGCACCTCCAGCGTCACGCGACCGGTGAGCCGCACGCGGTCGCCGATGTCGAGGGTGCCGCGGTCGCCGCCGACCCCCGCACCCGGCAACGCGGCGCCCCGCGCCACGAGCACGGCGCCCACGCGCATGCGGCGCAGCAGCTAGGGCAGCCCGCCCGCGTGATCGACGTCGTCGTGGGTGAGGATCACCGCGTCGAGGGCGCGCGCGTCGCGCACGCGGCCCAGCGCGCGTAGCGCCGAGCCGTCGGGCGGCCCCGCGTCGATGAGTACCGCCGCGCCGCCGTCCTCGACTAGGATCGCGCTGCCCTGCCCCACGTCGAGCACCGTGACGCGGGCGTGCGGCTCGCCACGGTCGAGCGCGTACCAGGCGGCGCCCGCGGGGAGCGGCGCGCCCACGGGGACGGAGGCGCCGGGCAGCTCCGCGAGGGCGCGCACGACGCGCACGAAGGCGGCGGGCGCGAGCGCGCCGGCGGCGCGCAGCAGCTCGGCGGCGGGGTCGACGCCGCCCAGCAGCGCGGCCAGCAGCGCGACCGCGAGCGTCGCCTCGTAGAGCGGCGCCACGATGACGTTGGCCGGCACCGTGAGCAGCGGCAGCTCGCCGAAGGCCGCGGCCTGCACGGGCGCGACCGCGAGCGCCGCGCCGGTCGCCGTGGCGGCGAGCTCCAGCAGCGCCGCCAGCACGCCGCCGGGCGAGACGCGCAGCGCCGCGACGGCGAGCGCGCGCAGCGGCGGCGCCAGCAGCAGCACGCCCGCCGTCGCCGTCGCCGAGAGCTGGAACGCCACGTCGCGCGCCAGCTGCGGATCCCAGGCCAGCATCGCCGCCAGCGCGTAGAGCAGGTAGACCCACCCCGGCGTGCGCCGCCCGGCCGCCTGCGCGAGCGCGATGCCGACCGCCATCAGCGCCGCGCGCACCACGGGCGGCTCCGCGCCGACGAGCACGACGTAGGCGGGCAGCAGCAGCAGCGCGAGCGCGGCCGCGCGCCGTCGGGAGAGCGCGAGCGTGAGCAGCGCGATCGCCGAGCCGAGCAGCAGCGCCACGTTCTGCCCCGAAACGACGACGAGGTGCGCGGTGCCCGTGACGCGCAGCGCCTCGTCGAGGTCGGCGGGCAGCGCGCCGCGCTCGCCCAGCAGCACCCCCGCCGCGAGCGCGGCCTCGGGCTCGGGCAGCGCGCGCTCGACGTTGGCCACGGCCTCGCGGCGCAGCGTGCGCAGGGCGGCGCGCGGGCCACCCGTGTCGCCCAGGCGCTCCAGCGAGTCGGGGAAGGCCGCGACCGCGTCGATGCCGCGGCGGCGCAGTAAGGCGGCGTAGTCGAAGCCCTCGATCGCGGGCGGCTCCTCGATCTCCGCGACGAGCGCGAGCCGCTCACCCGCGAGCAGCGGCTCGGCGGGCGCGGGCAGCGTGACGCGCAGCCCGCCCGACGCCTGCGCGCCGTCGAGGCTCTCGACGCGCAGGTCGATGCGCGCCAGCGCGCCGCGCACGGAGGCGTCGTCGCGCGTCACGCCCACGACTGCGCGCGGCGCGCCGCCCCCCGCGGCGGCGCCTTCGGACGCCGCGATCGCCAGCGGGCCCGGCGGCGCCGACTCCGCGCTCTCGAGCCGCGCGTGCCCCGCCGCGGCGAGCAGCAGCGCCACGCCCAGCAGCAGCGCCGTGCCGGCGTCCGCGCCGTCCAGCCCGCGCGAGCCGCGGGGGCGGTGGGGCCCGCGCGGCTCGCGCGGGCTGGACGGCCGCCGTCGCCCACCATGGCCCGCCGAGCACCGCCGCCACCAGCGTGCCCGCGAGATACGCGCCCGCGAGCAGCGGCCCGGCGAGCAGCGCACCATCGATGCGCGTCCGCGGGGAGGCGCGTGCGGCCGGCGCCTGCTCGGCGCGCGGCGTGCCCGGCATCAGCGCGCCACCAGCAGCGTGCGCACCTGCTCGAAGACGTGCGGCGGCAGCACGCCGCGCTCCAGCAGCGCCTCGACGGAGGCATAGGCGCCCTCGGCGTCGCGCGAGGCGAGCACGCGCGCGGCGTAGACGGGGCCGATCCCCGGCAGCGCCTCCAGCTCCGTCGCGCCCGCGCGGTTCACGTCCAGCAGCGCCGTCGCCTCGCCGGGGGCGGGCACGCGCACGCGGTCCTGGTCGCGGAGCCGCAGCGCGAGGTTCAGCGCCTCCAGCTCGGCGCCGGGGAGCGCGCCGCCCGCGGCCTCGATCGCGTCGGCGACGTGCGCGCCCGGCGCCACCGTGACGACGCCGGGGCGCGCGACCGCGCCGCCAACGTCGACACGGATCTCGTCGACGCCGGGCGGCGGGTCACGCCGCTCGATCTCGATGCCGCGCGAGCCGCGGTCAGGCAGCAGCAGCAGCAGCGCGAGCACGGCGGCGACGGCGAGCGCCACGTTGAGCGCGCGCCGCGTCGAGCCTGCGTCGCCGGGCAGTCGCACGCGCGCCCCCCGTCCCGTCGGCGCGCGACTATAGCGCGCGAGGCCAGGCGCCCCGTGTCCGTGCGGCCAGCGCATGCGGCTCGCGGCGCGGCGCGACCGCAGCCGGGGGCGTTCCGCTGACTGGCGATGCGGCGCGCAGCCGTGGGCGGCTGCGGAGCGCGAACGGTACACTTCGATGTTCGAGGGAGACGCGATGCGCGGCGGCGACCTGACCTCCATCCTCGATCTCACCCCAAGCGACCTGGAGCGGCTGCTCGAGGTCGCCCTCGGCATGAAGCGCGACGGCCCCGGCCGCGTGCTTCAGGGGCAGACGCTCGCGCTCGTCTTCGAGAAGCCGTCGCTGCGCACCCGCGTCGCGTTCGAGCAGGCGATGCGCCGGCTCGGCGGGAGCGCGCTCTACCTCGCGGGCCCCGAGGTGCAGATGGGCGAGCGCGAGCCCGCGCGCGACGTGGCGCGGGCGCTGGCGCGGATGGTGCAGGCGATCGCGGCGCGCACGCACGCGCACTCCACCGTGCGCGAGCTCGCCGCCTACGCCGACGTGCCCGTGATCAACGCGCTCACCGACGAGGAGCACCCCTGCCAGGCACTGGCGGACCTGCTGACGCTGCGCGAGCGGCTCGGCACGCTGCGCGGCGTGCGGCTCGCCTACGTCGGAGAGGGCAACAACGTCTCCCGCTCGCTCGCCTACGCCTGCGTGCTCGCGGGCATGGAGTTCGTCTGCGCCTCCCCCGAGGAGTACGGGCTCTCCGGCGAGGTGCTCGAGCGCTGCCGCCACCTGGGCGGGGGCGGCAGCGCGGAGCAGACGCACGACCCGCAGGCGGCCGTGCGCGGCGCGGCGGCGGTGTACACCGACGTCTGGGCCTCGATGGGCTTCGAGCACGAGCTCCCGCAGCGGCTGGAGATCTTCCGTCCCTACCAGCTCGGCGAGGAGCTGCTGAGCGAGGCGCCGGCCGACGCGCTCGTCATGCACGACCTGCCCGCGCACCGCGGCGAGGAGATCACCGACGCCGCGATCGAGTCCGAGCGCTCGGTCGTCTTCGACCAGGCGGAGAACCGCATGCACGCGCAGCAGGCCGTGCTCGCGCTGCTGCTCGCGGACGGCTAGCCTGATCGCAGGCGGGGTCGCGCGCGGCCGCCGCGGGCGCTAGAGCGCGCGCCGCGCCCGTACGAGAGCGGGCCGGCGCCTCGGCCGGCGCCCCGGCCGATGGAGGCGACACGCCGTGCCCGACGAGCTGCGCGACGTGCTCGACCGCATCGACGCCTCGGCGCTCGTCGACGTGCTGATCGTCTCGGCCGCGATCTACTGGGCGCTGCTGCTGATCCGCGGCACCACCGCGATGACGGTGCTGCGCGGCGTCGGCGTGCTGCTGCTGGGCGCCTTCGCGCTCTCGCGCGTCTTCGACCTGCTCGTGATCAACTGGATCCTCAGCAACGCAGTCACGGGCCTGGTGGTCGCGATGGTCGTGATCTTCCAGCCCGAGATTCGCCGCGGCCTGGAGCGGCTGGGGCGCACCGGGCTGCGCTCCTCGCTGCGCACCGACGAGCGGCGCGACGCGCTCGATCTGGTGGTGCGCGCGGCCGGCCAGCTCGCCCGGCAGCGCCTCGGCGCGCTCATCGTCGTCGAGCGCGAGACGGGGCTGCAGGAGGTGATCGACACGGGCATCCCGCTGGACGGCGAGTTCTCCGTGGAGCTGCTGCTCTCGATCTTCGTGACCAGCTCGCCGCTCCACGATGGCGCCGTGATCGTGCACGGCGATCGGCTGGTGGCCGCGGGCTGCACGCTCCCGCTCTCCGAGGCGCCGCTGCCCGCCGAGTACGGGATGCGGCACCGCGCGGCGATCGGCCTCACGGAGCGCGCCGACGCGGTGGTGGTGGTCGTCTCGGAGGAGCGCGGCGTGATGTCAATCTCCTCCAGCGGGCGCATGGTTCCCGACCTGGACGAGACGCGCATGTCGCGGCAGCTGCACCGCCTCTTCGGCCTCGCCCCGCACGAGGCGGTGGAGGCGGGCGCCGAGCGCTCGGGCGGCGCGGAGCACCGGGCCTCCTAGGGTGCAGCGACGAGGCGCAGGGCGCCGCGACCAGCGCGAGCTCGTGGGCGTCGCGCGCGAGCTGTGGGCGCGCAGCCGCACGGCGGTGCGGCGCTCCCCGGGGCTCGCCGTGCTCTCGGCGCTGCTGGGCGTCTCGCTGTGGATCTTCGTCACGGAGGAGCAGAACCCCACGGTCGTCGACACCTTCCCCGTGCCGATCGCCGTGGGCGCGGTCAACGTGGCCTCGGGCATCGCCGTCGCCAACACCGTCGAGCCCGTGCAGGTGCGAGTCTCGGCTCCGGAGGACCGCTGGGAGCAGCTGACCTCGGCGAACTTCCAGGCGATCGCCGACCTCAACGGGTTGGAGGCGCGCGAGCAGCAGGTGCCGGTGCGCGTCGAGGTCACGGGCGTGCGCAGCGTGCGGGTGATCGAGGTGATTCCGGCGACGGTGCTCGTCAACCTCGAGGACTTCGTGACGCGCGAGGTCGAGGTGGTCGCGAGCACCTTCGGCACCCCGCCGCTGGGCTACGACGTGACGGGCACGACGCCCGAGGTGGCGACCGTCGAGATCTCCGGCCCCGAGTCGCTGGTGGCGCTGGTGGGGGAGGTGGTCGCCAACATCAACGTCACGGGGCTCACGGTTAGCCTCCCGATCTCCGTGGACCTGACGCCCGAGGGACTCAGCGGCGGCGAGGTGCGCGGCGTGCGGGTGGAGCCGCCGTCGGTGCGCGTCACCGTCGAGGTGGCGCAGACCACGCTGACCCGCGCGATCCCGCTCACCCCCGCGCTGATCGGGGAGCCGGCGGGCGGCTTCCGCGTCACCGGCGTCGCGGTGTTCCCGCCGACGCTGGCCGTGCGGGGCCCGCTCACGGAGCTGCAGGGGGTCGACGCGCTCGAGCTCTCGCCCGTCGACGTCAGCGGCGCGCGCGGCTCGGTCAGCCGGCAGGTCACGCCCCGCGATCTGCCGCCGAAGCTCTCCCCGGTCAACCTCCAGCTGGTGACGGTGCTGGTGACGATCGCCCCCGTCGACGGCACGCTGCGGCTGGAGCTCGCACCCGAGGCCGAGGGCGTCGCCGACGGGCTGGCCGCGGTGCTGGACGCGGAGAGCGTGGTGATCGTGATCGAGGGGCCGCAGCCCACGCTGAACGAGCTGGTGCGCGGGGACGTGCGCGTGATCGCCGACCTCGGCGGCGGCGCCGTCGGCCCCTTCGAGGTGGCGGCGCGCGTGCAGCTGCCCGCGGGCCTGACGCTGGTCTCGGTGCGGCCCGGGGTGCTCTCCGGTACGCTGATCCTCGATGAGTGAGCGTGCTCCCCTGGTCGCCATCGTCGGCCGTCCCAACGTCGGCAAGTCGGCGCTCTTCAACCGCCTGACGCGCAGCCGCGGGGCGCTGGTGGAGGATCTCCCCGGCACTACGCGCGACCGCATTTACGGCCGACTGGAGTGGCGCGGGCGGCGCCTCTCCGTCGTCGACACGGGCGGGCTGGCGGGCGCCGACGAAGACCCGTTCGCGCCGCTGGTGCGCGAGGGCATCGTGCACGCGCTCGAGGAGGCCGACGCGGCGCTGCTGGTGGTCGACGGCGCCGCGCCGCTGACCTCGGCCGACCACGAGATCGCCGAGCTGCTGCGCCGCTCCGGACTGCACGTGCTGGTGGTGGCGAACAAGTCCGACCGCTCCTCCGCGCGCGCGCTGATCGGCGAGGCCCACGCGCTGGCGCTCGGCGCCCCGATCGGGATCTCCGCGTACCACGGCATGGGCGTCGGCGAGCTGCTGGACGCGGTGCTCGATCTGCTGCCGCAGGCGCCCGAGTCCGACGCGGCCGCCGAGGAGCGGCCGATCCGCGTCGCGATCGTCGGGCGCCCCAACGTCGGCAAGTCCTCGCTCGTGAACGCGATCCTCGGCGAGTCGCGGGTCATCGTCTCCGACGTGCCCGGCACCACGCGCGACGCCGTCGACACGCCGTTCGCCTTCGAGGGGCGGTCGATGCTGCTCATCGACACGGCGGGGATCCGCCGCCGCGGGCGCGTGGAGCGCGGCGTGGAGCGCCACTCCGTGCAGCGGGCGCAGCGCGCGATCGACCGCGCGGACGCGGTCGTGCTCGTGATCGACCAGGCGGAGCCGCTGGCCGCGCAGGACGCGCACATCGCGGGCTACGCGCAGGAGCACGCCACGGGGCTCGTGCTGGCCGTGGCGAAATGGGACCTCGTGCCCGAGGCGATCGAGCCGCGCGACATGGGCTCCGCGATCGACCGCCGCTACCACTTCGTGCCGTGGGCGCCCGTGCTGGTCACCTCCTCGGTCACCGGCGAGGGCGTCCGCGATCTGCTGGAGGTCGTGTCGCACATCGCCGAGGTGCGCCGCCGCCGCGTGCAGACCTCGGAGCTGAACCTCACGCTGCGTCGCGCCGTCTCGCGGCACGCACCGCCCAGCAGCGGCACCAAGCGGCTGCGGCTGCTCTACGCGACGCAGGCCGAGGTGGAGCCGCCCACCTTCGTGCTCTTCGTCAACGACCCGTCGCTGGTGCACTTCTCCTACCACCGCTACCTGGAGAACCGCATCCGCGACGCCTTCGACTTCGCGGGCACGGGCATCCGGCTGATCTTCCGCGCGCGCGCCAACCTGCCGCCCGAGGAGCGGGCCGCCGCCGCCGAGCGCCGTTCCGGCCGGCGCGGCGCGGGGCGCGGGCGCGCGCTCGCCGCCGAGCCCGCCGCGGGCGGGCCCTCGGAGCCCACGGCGGTGGGGGCGGGCGGATGAGCTGGCTGCGCGGGCGGGCGGGCGGATGAGCTGGCTGCTCAATGGGGCGATCGGCTACCTGCTCGGCTCGATCCCGAGCGGGGTGCTCGTGGGCCGTCTCGCCACGGGCCGTGACGTACGCGAGTACGGCTCGGGCAAGTCGGGTTTCACCAACACGCTGCGCTCGGCGGGCGTCGGCGCGGCGCTGGTCGTGGTGCTCGCGGACATCGCGAAGGGCGCGTTGCCCGTGCTGATCGGCCGCCTCGTCTTCGACGATCCGTGGGCGGTGGCCGTGGGCGGGGTCGCCGCCGTCGCCGGCCACAACTGGCCGCTCTTCGCGGGCTTCCGCGGCGGCCGCGGCGTGGCGACGAGCTTCGGCGCCTTCGCGGCGATGGCGCCGCCGGCCGCGCTCGCCGTCTTCGTGCTCGGCATGCTGCTGCTCGCCGCCACGCGCTACGTCTCGCTGACCTCGATGGCGGCGACCGCGGCGGGCTTCCTCGCGATCCTCGCGCTCGTGCTCGCCGACCGGCTGCCCGCGCCCTACCTGCTCTTCGCCGTCGCGGCGGGCGCCGCCGTGGAGCTCTCGCACCTGGGCAACGCGCGGCGGCTGCTCGCGGGCACCGAGCCGAAGCTCGGCCGCGGCGGCGTGCCGCGGAGCGGCCTGCAATCGTGACCGCCTCGGCGCCCAGGGGAGCGCCCAGCCGCGTGCGACGCGCCGCGGTGGTGGGCACCACCGCGTGGGGCACCACGCTCGCGCTGCTGCTCACGCGGAACGGCGTTCCCACCACCCTGCTCGCGCGCGACGAAGACGAGGCGGCGCGCCTGACGGCGGCGGGCGAGCACGTGCGTCGGCTGCCGGGTGCGCGCTTCCCCGCGGCGCTCGCCGTCGAGGCCGCGCCCGCGGCGCTGCGCGAGGCCGACCTACTCTGCCTCGCCGTCCCCTCGCGCACGATGGCGGAGAACCTCGCGCGCCTCGCCCCGCACGTGGCGCCGGGCGCCGTCGTGCTCTCGGCGACGAAGGGAATCGAGCGCGAGAGCGGCCGGCGCATGAGCGAGCTCGTCGCCGACGCGCTCCCCGGCCACGCGATCGCCGTGCTCTCCGGCCCCAACCTCTCGCGCGAGGTGGCGGCGGGCCTCCCCGGCACCACCGTCATCGCCAGCGCCAGCGGGGAGGTGGCCGCGGCGCTGCGCATCGCCTTCCACTCCACCAGCTTCCGCGTCTACAGCTCGAGCGACCTGGTGGGCGTCGAGCTGGGCGGCGCGCTCAAGAACGTGATCGCGATCGCGGGCGGGATCGTCGACGCGCTGGGCTACGGAGACAACGCGAAGGCGGCGCTCCTCACACGGGGCCTCGCGGAGATGACACGCCTCGGCGTCGCGGCGGGCGCCGAGGCGCTGACCTTCCAGGGGCTCGCGGGCGTCGGCGATCTGATCGCCTCGGCGTACAGCCCGCTCGCGCGCAACCGCCGCCTCGGCGAGCTGCTGGGGCGCGGCGTCGAGCTCGAGGCGGCGCTGGCCGAGCTCGAGGGCACCGCCGAGGGCGCCGTGACCACGCCGGCCGCGCTCGCGCTCGCGGGTCGCCTCGGCGTCGAGATGCCGATCGCCGAGGGGCTCGCCGCCATCCTCGCGGGCCGCCTCTCGCCCGAGCAGGCGGTGCGGGCGCTGATGGAGCGCCTGCCGAAGTCCGAGCTCGCCGTGGCGCCGGGAGCGGCGCGGTGACGGCGCAGGGCGGCGGCTGGGACGAGCCGCCGGGTGGCGCGCGCCCGTCGGGCGAGCCGCCCCTCGACGGCGAGGACGCGGACGACGCCGGGGACGCGCCCGCCGTCGTCATCCCGCCCGAGGAGGTGCTCGCCGAGATCGGCGCGGGCTCCGCGCTGCCCGCGCGCGAGCGGCTGCGCGCGCTCTCCGACTGCCCGGACGAGGTGGTGGCCGGCTTCGTCGGGCTCTGGCCGCGGCTGGCCCCGGAGCGCCGCCGCGAGCTGCTGGCCGCGCTCGCCGCGCTCTCCGAGGAGGACGCGACCCTCGATTTCCACCGCGTCTGCCTCTCGGCGCTGCTCGACCCGGACGTGGCGACGCGCATCCTCGCGGTGCGCGGCCTGTGGGAGCAGGAGCGCCCCGACTACCTGCGGCTGCTGCTGGACCGGCTGCGCCACGACGAGGAGGCGGCCGTGCGCGCCGAGGTCGCCGAGGCGCTCGGTCGCTTCATCGTCTCGATGGAGTTCGGGATGCTCGACGAGGAGCACACCGCGCTGCTCTCAGGCGATCTGCGCGAGGTCGCCGAGGACGTGACCGAGCCGGACGACGTGCGTGCGCGTGCGCTGGAGGCGCTGGGCGCCTCCAGCGAGGAGTGGGTCTCCGAGCTCATCGCCGACTTCTACCAGAGCGGCAGCGACCGGCTGCGGCTGGGCGCCGTGCGTGCGATGGGCCGCAACGCGCGTGACGAGTGGCTGCCGCTGATCCTCGAGGCGACGGACGACGAGGATCCGGAGCTGCGCGCGGCCGCGGCGACGGCGGCCGGCTACCTGCTGCTGGACGACGCCGTCGACCCGCTGCTGCAGCTCGCCGTCGACGACGCCGAGGAGGAGGTGCAGGTCGCGGCGGTGGCGGGGCTGGGCGAGATCGCCAGCGACTTCGCGATCCGCGTGCTGCGCCGCCTCGCGCGGAAGGGGCTGCCCCACGTGGTGGCGGCGGCGCAGGAGGCGCTGGCGCACGCGCAGATGGTGCCGCTGGGCGCCTTCGACGCGGCGGCCGCCGGCGAGCTCGAGGCCGACGGCGACGGCGACGCCGACGCGTCCGGGGACGGCGGCGACGAGGGCGAGGCAGGCGCATGAGCCCGCGCCGGCTCGCCCGCCGCGAGGCCGTCTCCGCGGGCGGCGTCGTCTACCGTCGCGGCGCGGCCGGCATCGAGGTGGTGCTGGTGGCGCGGCTCCGCGAGGGGCTGTGGGCGCTGCCCAAGGGCACGCCCGAGCCCGGCGAGTCGCTGGAGCAGACGGCGCGGCGCGAGGTGCAGGAGGAGACCGGCCTGCGGGTGGAGATCGCGCGCCCGATCTCTCAGATTCACTACAGCTACCTCGTGCGCTCGCGCGGCATCCGCGTCGACAAGGTGGTGCACCACTACCTGATGGAGCCGCGCGGCGGCGATGTCGACGATCACGACCACGAGTACGACCTCGCGGCGTGGGTGGAGGCGCAGGAGGCGATGCGCCGGCTGACCTACGACAACGAGCGGGATATGCTGCGGCTGGCGCTCGAGCTGCTGGAGCTCGAGCCGGGGCGGGGCGACGGCTCCCGGGAGGCGGCGGGGTGACGCGGACGGCGCCGCTGGTGATCGCCAGCGGTCGGCTGGTGCGGCTGCGCGAGAAGCAGCTCGACGACGCCGAGCTGGACTACGCGTGGCGCGCCGATCCGGAGCTGGCCGTCTTCGACGCCGCGCCGCCGCTCTCGATCTCCTTCCGCAGCTTCGTCACGACGCTCGCCGAGGAGCTCGACAGCCGGAGCCCCACGCGACGCGTCTTCGCCATCGAGGAGGCGGAGCGCTTCGAGCACATCGGCAACGTCATGTACTACGGCTACGACGTTGCCCGCGGCGAGGCGGAGCTGGGCATCACCATCGGCAACCGCGACTACTGGAGCCGCGGCTGCGGCGCCGAGGCGACGCGGCTGATCCTCGGCCACCTCTTCGAGGAGGTCGGCCTCGAGCGCGTCTACCTGCACACGCTGACGTGGAACCACCGGGCGCAGGAGTCGTTCCACAAGGCGGGCTTCCGCCGGGTGCGCGCCGTCCACCGCATGGGGCACGACTTCGTGCTCATGGAGGTGAGGCGCGCGGACCACCCCGCGGGTGGCGGGGCGCCGGACATCGACGCCGGCGACCGCTCCGCCGCCGCCCTCGACTAGCCCCCCAGCCCCTCGCCGTGCGGCGTGCCGGTTAGCCGACGGGCGGCGCCGGGTTCGCAAGGCCGCGCATCAGCTCCGTCGGCACGAGCTGCGCCAGCTCCGCGATCTCCCACGGCGCGTGTAGGTACGGCTTGTTGATCGAGCGCAGCGGCTGCGCCTCGTGCGCGATCGAGACCTTGCCGGCGCCCACGTAGAAGACGCAGCCGTTGATGTCCCAGGCCTGGTCCGTGCACAGGTAGGCCACCATCGGCGCCACGTGCGCGGGATCGGCGCGCGTCGGCTGCGGCGCCAGCGTCGCGATGCCCGAGCCGGCCCGCGCGCTGCGGGCGCTCTCCGTCACCGACTGCGTCATGCGCGTGTCGGCGGTGGGCGCGATCGCATTCGAGGTGACGGCGTAGCGGCCCAGGTCGGCCGCGAGGCAGCGCGTCATCCCCGCGATCCCGGCCTTCGCCGCGCCGTAGTTCGCCTGCCCCGAGTTGCCGATCAGGCCCGAGCTGGAGCTGAAGCCGATCAGCCGCCCGAAGCGCTGCTGGCGCATCAGCTGCGAGACGGGCCGCACAAGGTGGAAGTAACCCGCGAGGTGCACGGCGATCACCGCGTCCCACTCGTCCTTCGCCATGTTGAAGACCATGCGGTCGCGCAGGATGCCGGCCGCGTGGATCACGGCGTCGATGCGGCCGAAGCTGTCGACGCCGTGCTGGATCATCGCGGCGCCGCCCTCGGGCGTGGCGACCGTGCCCGCGTCCGCGACGGCCGAGCCGCCCTCGTCGACGATCGCCTGCGCCACCTCCTCGGCGGGGCCGGCGGAGCCGCCCGTCCCGTCGAGGTGGACGCCGGGGTCGTTCACCACCACGTTCGCGCCCAGCCGGCCGAGCAGCAGCGCCACCTCGCGGCCAATGCCGCCCGCCGCGCCCGTCACCAGCGCCGTCCGTCCCTCGAGTGCCGTCATCGCGCCGCTCCCTGCGTCGTTCGCCGTGCCGCTCGCTGGCCCGCTCGCCCGGCCCTCACGAGAGCTTCCGCGTGTGGGTGTCGCGCCCCGGCACCTCCGTGTCGTCGGGCGGTGGCGAGGCGTTGCGCCGCCGCCGCATCAGCACGTAGTGCACGCCGTCGTCCAGCTCGGGGAGCGTCCACGGCGGCGACGGCGTGAAGATCGTGTGCTCGGGCACCGGCTGGTGCGCCACCGAGACGCGGCCCCCCTGCACGTGGAAGATCTGCCCGTTGATGTCCCACGCCTCGTCCGAGGCGAGGTAGCCGATCATCGGCGCCACGTGCTCCGCCTCGCGCATCCCGGCGAAGGCCGATCGGGGCGCCTCGCTGCGGCCGCTCCCGCCGCCCGGTACGCCCTCGGTCATGCGCGTGGCCGCCACGGGCGAGACGGCGTTCACCGTCACGCCGTAGCGCCCGACGTCGCGCGCCGCCACGCGCGTCAGGCCCGCGATCGCGGCCTTCGCCGCGCCGTAGTTCACCTGCCCGATGTTGCCCAGCAGCCCGGAGACGGAGGTGAAGTTGATGATCCGCCCGGCGCGCTGCGCGCGCATCTGCAGCGAGGCCGGGCGGATCGTGTGGAAGTGACCGTGGAGGTGGACCGCGATCACGGCGTCCCACTCCTCCTGCGCCATGTTGAAGATCATGCGGTCGCGCAGGATGCCCGCGCAGTTCACGAGGATGTCGAGACGCCCGTAGGCGTCGACGGCCTGCTGCACCATCGCCTCGCCGCCCTCGGGCTCGGCGACGGAGTCGAAGTTGCCCTGCGCCTCGCCGCCCGCCGCGACGATGGCGTTGGCCGTCTGCTCGGCGGGGCCGTTGTCGTGGCCCGTGCCGTCGGTGCTCACGCCTGGGTCGTTGACCACGACGCGCGCGCCCTCCGCGCCCAGCAGCTGCGCCACCGCCTGACCGATCCCGCGACCGGCGCCCGTCACCAGCGCGACCTTGCCGTCCAGCGCTCCCATGAATCGCTCCTCTGCTGTGCCCGTCGGCACGCGCGTCTCGGCCCCACCCGGGGGCGTCGGCGCGCCTAGGCTCGTCCCTCGACGGCGCGCGTGTGCTTCCACTCCCGCCGCTGCTGCGCGATCCGCTCCCAGCGCTCGTGCAGATCGGTAGGCACGTCGTGGTACTGCGGGTCGTCCGTCAGCTCGCCGCGCGTGAGGTCGATCGCCCACACACGACCTGCGTGCAGCTCCGCGACGAGCTCGCCCTCGTCCGCTATCTCCCGCTCGAAGTAGGTGGCGGCGCGGCCCACGTCCTCGGGCTGGTGGCTGTCCGAGGCGCCCATGCGCGGCAGCCCCAGCCACGCGCAGAGCTCGTGCGAGAAGCCGTTCTGCTTGCGGGTGGCGCGGCCGTTCAGCACGTCCATCGCGCTCATCCCCTCGATGTCGAAGAGACGGACGCCCTCGGCCCGCCGCAGCGCCTGCCGGTACTCGTGGAGGTCGTCCCACCCCATCGTCTGCAGCACCACCGGCTCGGGCATCCAGCGCCGGTAGGGGTGCGCCGCGACGATCGCGCCGCCCGCCCGTTTCACGCGCGGCACCAGCTCGCTCGCGCGGTGCATCGCCACCTCGTAGCGGTGGAGCCCGTAGACCAGCGCGTGCCCCTCCTCCACGTTCATCTCGATGCCGGCGAAGACCAGGAAGCGGTGCCGGCGAGCCAGATCGCGCGCCTCCTCCGGATCGAAGGCGAAGTCGTGCTCGGTGAACGCCACCCCGTCCAGCCCGCGCTGCTTCGCCACGTCGATTACGTCGTCCGGCGTCAGCACCGAGTCCCACGACAGCGGGTGGGTGTGGGTGTGCAGATCGATCAGCAACGGCCGCTCGGCCACGTGCGCATCGCTAGTCCGCCGTCAGCACCAGCGTGGCCGTGGTGGAGAGCGAGCCGCCCGTGCCGTTGACCACCGCCGAGCGCGCCTCCACCTGCCGCCCCGGCAGCCCCTCGGCGGTGCGCGCGAGCTGCCGCTGCGCCTCCACGAGCAGCATCATCCCGTACATCCCCGAGTGCGAGAAGGAGAGCCCGCCGCCGTTGGTGTTCACGGGGAAGCGCCCGCCGGGGCCGGCGTCCTCCGCCCACAGGCTCGCGCCCTCGCCGCGCGGCGTCAGCCCCAGCATCTCCGCCGTGACCGCGGCGGTGTAAGTGAAGGAGTCGTAGATCATCGCCATCTCCATGTCGCGCGGGCCCATGCCGGCCATCGCGTAGGCGCGGGCGCCCGAGTCGCGCGCCGAGGTGGCGGTGAAGTCCTCCATCTGCGTCATGTTCATGTGCGAGAGCGCCTCGCCGGCGCCCTCGATCCAGACGGGCGGGTTGCGCAGGCTGCGCGCGCGCTCGGGCGAAGTCAGCACCACCGCGCCGCCGTGGTCGGTGACGAGGCAGCAGTCGAGCAGCGAGAGCGGCCACGCGATCACCCGCGAGCCCAGCACCGTGTCGATGTCGATCGGCCCGCCGTAGGGGTGCGTCTCCTTCGAGTGCATCACGGCGCGCGGGTTGAGCGTGGCCCACTCGCGCGACACCACGGCGATGCGCGCGAAGTCCTCCTTGGTGGCGCCGAAGCGGTGCATGTAGCGGTTCATCGCGTGCGCGTAGAAGGAGGGCGCGCCCCACGCCCCGTAGACGCGCTCGTAGAGCTCGCCGGGGTCCCACGGGTCGAACTGGTGCGTGCCGCCGGTGCCGCGCCCGCCGCGGCGAGGGCCGGAGAAGCCGCACTCGCCGTGCGAGATCACGGCGACCTCGATCTCCCCCGTCGCGATCGCCGCCAGCGCGTGGTGCACGAAGAAGAGGAACGACGAGCCCCCCATCCGCGTGCTGTCCATGTAGCGCGGGCGGATGCCCAGGTACTCGGCGAGCGCCGCGGCGGGGAAGCGCCCGCTGCCGCCCGTCGCGAAGAGCCCGTCGATCTCCTCCCAGCGCACGCCCGCGTCCGCGATGGCGTTGCGCACCGCCTCGGCGTGGAGCTGGATCGAGGTCTTCCCCTCGATGAAGCCGATCTCGTCGGACTCGCCCGCACCGACGATGGCGGCGGCGCGCCGCAGCGGGTGCGGCATCAGTCGCCCCCCGCGCCGCTGCCGAGCTCGCCGACGGGCTCGCCGACGACGCGCCAGAACGGGATCGAGACCTCGCCCGAGGCGCGTTCGAACTCGACGCGCACCAGCGCGCCGATGCGGATGCTCTCGGGCCGCTCCGCGTCCACGCCCAGCAGCACCGTCATCATCCGCGCGCCCTCGTTCAGGTCGATGAACGCCGTGACGAAGGGCGTCTCGTCGTTCCAGCCGCCGAGGCCGCGCTGCTGCACCGCGAAGGTGTGCACCGTCCCCGCGCCCGACGCCTCGATCCACTCCAGGTCGAAGGAGTGGCAGTAGGGGCAGAGCACGCGCGGGTAGAAGTGCACGCGGTTGCACTGCAGGCAGCGCGGCAGCATCAGCCGGCCCTCGCGCGCGCGCTCCCAGAACGGGCCGGCGGTGATCGTGTCGGGGTCGGGGATCGGTCGCGTGTACGTGCTCGCGGCGGGCTGCTCGGGTGTGGTCACCGGGGGCCGTCCTTGCCGCGCGGCGGCCGAGGAGGGGGCGCGGGGCCCGGGCCGCGCCGCGACGATACGGGCGGCCCTCGCGCCGGTCAACGCGCCCGTCGACGCGGCGCTCAGCGTGTGGGCGCGGGTGCCTCGGCGCCGCGTCGACGAGGGCCGGCGGGGCCCCGCCAGATTCGTTGCGCGCGGGTAGGGCCCATGCTACGTTCGGCCGCGTCGCGGACTCGGCGCCGCAGAGCCGCGGCAGCCCCCGCGGGGCGCCTCGCGCTCCCGCCTCCGGGAGGCTCCTCCAGGGGGGTGACGTGATCCCAGAGCAGTACGGGCGCGCGGGCGTGCTGCTGGTGTTCGCGCTCCTCTTCCCGGCGCTCCCGCTCCTCGTCTCGCACCTGCTCTACCGCTTCCGCCTGCGGCCCGAGCGGCCCGACCCCGTGAAGCAATCCACCTACGAGTGCGGTGTGGAGGCGGAGGGCAGCCCGTGGGGGCAGTTCAACGCCCGCTACTACCTCTTCGCGCTGGGGTTCGTCATCTTCGACGTGGAGGTGATCTTCCTCTACCCGTGGGCGGCGGCGCACGCGGAGCTCGCGCTGGGCGTGCTGTGGAAGGCGGCGCTGTTCATCGGCGTCCTCGCCTTCGGGCTCGGCTACGCATGGCGGCGCCGAGCGCTGGAGTGGCGCTGATGCCGATGGGACCGCGCCAGCTCGCGGGCGAGCGCGTGGCGGAGGCGCTGAACGCCGCGCTGCCGGGCGCCGTCGTCGAGGTGCACGCCGAGTGGGTCGTGGTGGCGCGTGAGCGCCTCGTCGAGGCGCTCACGTGGCTGCGCGACTCTGAGGAGCTCGACGCGGCGCAGCTCTCCGACCTCTGCGCCGTCGACTACCACGCGCACTTCGAGGTCGTGTACCACCTCCAGTCGCTCGACCTGAACCACCAGATCGTCGTCAAGACGCGTACCGCCAGCCGCGACGACGCCTCCGTCCCCAGCGCGTGCTCCGTCTACCAGGGTGCGCTGCTGCAGGAGCGCGAGGCGTACGACCTCATGGGCGTGCTGTTCGAGGGCCACCCGGATCTGCGCCGGCTCTTTCTGTGGGAGGGCTACCCCGGCCACCCGCTGCGCAAGGACTTCCTGCAGGTGCAGGGGCACCACCCCGGCCTGCCGAGCTTCCCCTTCGAGCAGCCCGGGGTGCAGGCGCGATGACGGGCGAAGTGGCGACGGGCGAGGTCCAGCCGGGGGTCGGCGAGCCGTACATCCTGAACATCGGGCCGCAGCACCCCTCGACGCATGGCGTCTTCCGGCTGCGCGTGGCGATGGACGGCGAGCGCATCGTCGACATGGACATGATCGTGGGCTACCTCCACCGCTCGATGGAGAAGCTCGCCGAGGAGCGCACCTACACGCAGAACATCCCCTTCACCGATCGCGCCGACTACCTGGCGGCGATGTCGGGGAACCTCGGCCTCTGCCTCGCCGCCGAGCGGCTGGCGGGCGTCGAGGTGCCGGGGCGCGCGACGGTGCTGCGCGTGATCTTCGCGGAGCTCCAGCGCATCGCGAGCCACGCGATGGGCAACGGCACGCTGGTCTCCGATGCCGGCGCCTGGCAGACGCCGCTGCTCTACATGTTCCGCGAGCGCGAGCGCATCCTCGACCTCTTCGAGATGACGTGCGGGGCGCGCCTCACCACCAACTACATGCGCATCGGCGGCGTCGCCTTCGACCCGCCGCCCGAGTTCTTCCCCAAGCTCGAGTCGCTGCTCGACGACCTGCCAGCGCGCGTGGACGAGTACGCGGACCTGCTCGTCGACAACGAGATCTTCCTCGCGCGCACGCGCGGCGTCGGCGTGATCTCGGCCGCCGACGCGATCAACGGCTCGCTGACGGGGCCGCAGCTGCGCGGCTCGGGCGTGCCGTGGGATCTGCGCAAGGCGGAGCCGTACTGCGGCTACGACCGCTACGACTTCGAGATCCCCGTCGGGCGGCAGGGCGACGTCTACGACCGCTTCATGGTGCGCATGGAGGAGGTGCGGCAGTCGACGCGCATCATCCGCCAGGCGCTGGCCGCGCTCCCCGGCGGTCCGCACAAGACCGAGGTGCCGCTGGCGCTGCGCCCCGAGCCCGGCGAGGTCTACGGCCGCGTGGAGGGGCCGCGCGGCGAGGTCGGCTTCTACCTCGTCTCCGACGGCGGGCCGGCGCCGTACCGCTTCCATCTGCGCGCGCCGTCGCTGATCAACCTCTCGCTGCTCAAGAAGCTCGCCGTGGGCGCCTCGCTGCCGGACGCCGTGGTGACGCTCGGCTCGCTCGACATCGTGGTCGGGGAGATCGACCGATGAGCGCGGTGCCGGACTTCGCCTCGCCCGGCGTCGACGGCGCGGCCGACGAGCGCGCCGCGCGCCCGAGCCCGCTGGCCGCGCTGCGCGGCCTCGGGCTCGGGCGGCTGCTGATGCTGGGCGGCGCGCTCCTCGTCGTGGGCGCGGCGAACGCGGCGATCGGCTACGTCATCGTCGACGGTCGCCTCGAGGGCGAGTGGTACGACCTGCGCGACCTCGGCCTCGCGGTCGGCCGGTTGCGCACGGAGCTCGACGCCGAGTTCGATCCCGCCGTCTCCTACTGGGTGACGGCGATCCTCGGCGCCGCCGGCATCCTCGTCTTCATCGGCGGCGTGCTGCTCCTGGGCAGCTGGATCGAGCGGCGGCTGCTGGCGCGCTTCCAGATCCGCCGCGGCCCCAACCGCGTCGGCCCCTTCGGCCTGCTGCAGCCGCTCGCGGACGCGATCAAGCTGATGCAGAAGGAAGTGCTGATGCCGCGCGGCGCGGATCGGCTGCTCTACGTGATCCCGCCGCTGGCCGTCTTCATCCCGGCGGTGCTGGCGTGGGGGCCTGTGCCGTGGGCGCCCAACATGACCTACCTCGACATCAACGTGGGCGTGCTCTACGTGATCGCCGTGAGCTCGCTGGGCGTCCTGGCGCTGTTCATGGCGGGCTGGGCCTCCAACAACCACTACGCGCTGCTGGGGGCGATGCGCACGGTGGCGATGATGGTCTCCTACGAGATACCGATCTCGCTCGCGCTGCTCTCCGTGGTGCTGATGACGGGGACGCTGCAGCTCTCCGAGATCGTGGCCTGGCAGGAGGAGCACCGGCTGTGGCTCGGGCTGCTGCTGCCGGTCGCGCTCGTCACGTTCTTCTTCTCGTCGACCGCCGAGATCAATCGCACCCCCAACGACATCGCCGAGGCCGAGTCCGAGATCGTCGCGGGCTACCACACGGAGTACTCGGGGATGAAGGCGGGCCTCTTCATGGCCGTCGAGCTCGGGAACGCGGTGGTGGTGGGCGCGCTGGTGGCGACGCTGTTCCTCGGCGGCTGGTCGCTCTTCGGGCTGGAGACGTGGGTGCCGCCGTACCTGGTGCTGGGCGCCAAGACGGGCGCGATCTACTTCGTGCTGGTGTGGCTGCGAGGCACGCTGCCGCGCTTCCGCCTCGACCAGCTGATGGCCTTCGCGTGGAAGTTCCTGATCCCCATCTCCATCGCGAACGTCGCCGTGGTCGCAGTCGAGGCCTCGATCTTCGCGCGACTGGACGTGGCCGCGATCGTGCCGCTCGCCGCCTTCACCGCGATCAACCTCGCGCTGGCGGCGGCCGTGGTGCGCTTCGCGCTGCCCGCGTCGGGCGGGCCGCGGGGCGCCCCGCCCGCGCTGCGGCGCCCCGTGCTCACGACGGCCGTGGGCGGGCTGCGCGCGGCGCAGCGGATGCGGGTGTCGCCGTGAGCCGCCTCGACGCCGGCCCGAGCGCGTGCGCGCGTGGCGGGAGCGGCGCCTAGTGGAGTCCGCCGGGGTCGTCGCGGCGTTCTGGATCCTCTCGGCCACCACCGTCGCGGGGGCGCTGCTGGTGCTGCTCTCGCGCAACCTGCTGCACGCGCTCGTCTTCCTCGTGCTCTCCTTCCTCGGCACGGCGGGGCTCTTCCTCACGCTCTCCGCCGACTTCCTCGCAGTGGCGCAGGTGCTGATCTACGCGGGCGCGATCTCCGTGCTGATCGTCTTCGCGATCATGCTCACGCCGCTCGCCTCGCGCGACAACGCGAGCTCGCTCTACGCGGCGCCGGGCGTGCTGCTGGGCGCCGCGATCGCGGCCCTCGTCGCGTTCACCGCGCTCGACGTCGGCTGGCCCGAGCTCGAGGGCGCGGCGCTCGACGCGCGCGGCTTCGGCTCGACCGTCGCGAGGATCGGCGAGCTGCTGCTGGGCCAGTACGTGCTCGCCTTCGAGGTCGCCTCGGTGCTCCTGCTGTTCGCGCTGATCGGCGCGATCGTGCTCGTGCGCGAGGACGAGCCGGCGCCCGCCGGCGCCGAGGGGGGTGGCGGCGAGCAGGGGCGCGCGCCATGACGCTGACGCTGGCGCACTACCTCGTCGTCTCGGGGCTCGTCTTCGGGCTGGGCACGGCGATCGCGCTCTCCAAGCGCAACGCGATCGCCGCGCTGATGGGCGTGGAGCTGATGCTGAACGGGGTGAACCTCGCGCTGGTCGCCTTCTCGCGCTTCGGCGCCGCCTTCGACAGCCAGGAGGCCGCGCTCTCCGGCCACGTCTTCGTCATCTTCGTGCTCACCGTCGCGGCCGCGGAGGCGGCCGTCGCGCTGGCGCTCGCGGTGCTCGTCTACCGCCGCCGCGAGACCGTCGACCTCGATCGCCTCACCTCGATGCGCTGGTAGGGGGCGGGCGCGATGTGGGTGCGATTCATGGAGCTGCCGGACGGCTACGCCGCCGGGATCTGGAAGGAGCTCTTCAACCAGGAGGCGCTCTCCGTGCGCGTCGTCCCGCCGCTGGAGGTGGGATCGATGCGCGACCCGCGGGAGATCTGGGTGCCCGACGGCAAGACCCACGTCGCCCGCGAAGTGCTGAACAAGATCTGAGCGCGCCCGTGCCGACCACCACCCTCGTCCGCGCCGCCCCAACTCCGCCCCCGCAGGCGCCGCGATGCTGATCGGCAGCGACATCCCCGAGGCCGCGCTGTGGGCGATCTACCTCGCGCCCTTCGCCTCGTTCGTGGTGATCGCGGTGGCGCTGCGCGGCCGCCCGCGCGAGGCCGGCTGGCTCACGATCGCTGCGATCGGCCTCGCGTGGCTGCTGTCGCTGTGGGCGCTCGACACCGCGCGCGACCACAACGGCGAGACGCTGGGGCTGGCCGCGCACTCGTGGTTCGGCATCGCGGAGTTCCAGGTCGAGCTGGGCGTCCACCTCGACGGGCTGACCGCCGTGATGCTGGTGGTGGTCACGTCCGTGGCGCTGCTGGTGCAGGTCTACTCCACGGGCTACATGCACGGCGACCCCGGCTACGCTCGCTACTTCGCTTACATGTCGCTCTTCACCGGCTCGATGCTGGGCCTCGTGCTGGTGTCGAGCCTGCTGCAGCTCTTCGTGCACTGGGAGCTCGTGGGGCTCAGCTCCTACCTGCTGATCGGCTTCTGGTTCGATCGGCCCGCCGCGGCCGCGGCCGCGAAGAAGGCGTTCATCGTCACCCGCTTCGGCGACCTGGGCCTGCTGCTCGCCGTGCTGCTGATCGGCTCGAAGACCGGCTTCTTCGACATCGCCGCGATCAACGACCTCGCGCACACGGGCGGCCTCTCGGACGCGGTGCTGGCGGGCTTCACGCTGGGCCTCGTGGCGGGCGCGGTCGGCAAGTCGGCGCAGTTCCCGCTGCACATCTGGCTGCCCGACGCGATGGAGGGCCCCACGCCCGTCTCGGCCCTGATCCACGCGGCGACGATGGTGGTGGCGGGCGTCTACCTGCTGGCGCGCTTCTTCCCGACGCTCGATGCTGCCCCCGACGAGGTCACGACGCTCGTCGCCTACATCGGCGGGGTCACGGCGCTGATCGCGGCGACCATGGGCGTCGTCGCCACCGACATCAAGCGCGTGCTCGCCTACTCGACGATCTCGCAGCTCGGCTACATGGTCATGGCGCTGGGCATCGGCGGCTACGTCGCCGCGGTCTTCCACCTCTTCACCCACGCCTTCTTCAAGGCGCTGCTCTTCCTGGGCTCGGGCTCGGTGAACCACGCCACCGGCACCTTCGACATGCGGCGCATGGGCGGGCTGCGCAGCGCGATGCCCGTGACCTTCGCCACCTTCGTGATCGGCGCGCTGTCGCTGGCCGGCGTCTTCCCGCTCGCCGGCTTCTGGAGCAAGGACGAGATCCTGCTCGACGCCTGGACGCACGACGAGTTCGTGCTCTTCGCGATCGGTGTGGGCGTGGCGGGGCTGACGGCGCTCTACATGTTCCGCGCGATCTTCCTCACCTTCCTCGGCGACTACCGCGGCGGCGAGGCGCCGTCGCACGCCGGCGCTGGCGACGACGCTCCCGCGCACGCGAGCGCGCCGCACGAGTCGCCGCCCTCGATGTGGGTGCCGCTGGCGATCCTCGCAGTGCCGGCGGTGGCGATCGGCTGGCTCAACGTCGGCGGCGGCTTCGGCGAGTTCGTCGAAGCCGCGCTCCCCGCGGACATGCAGCACTTCGAGTTCGACATCGACCCGGTGGTCCTCGCGAGCTCGACGCTGGCCGCCTTCGGCGGCATCGGTGCGGCCGCCGCGATCTACCTCTACGGCATGCCCAGCCCCGCGCGGGTGCGCGCGGCCTTCGGCCCGCTGCACACGCTCGTCGAGCGCAAGTACTACCTCGACGAGCTGGCCGAGACCGTGGTGGTGCGCGGGCTGCTGAACGGCGTGATCGGCCGCGCCGCGCACGCATTCGACCGCTACGTGGTGGACGGCGCGGTGAACGGCGTGGGCTGGCTCTCGCGCACGGTAGGCGACGCCGTGCGCCGCACCGAGACCGGCCAGGTGCAGGCGTACACCTCGATGCTCTTCGCGGGCGTCGTGGTGGCGGCGGTGCTGCTCTTCATCTTCGGCGGCGAGGTGCTGGAGCGATGACCGAACACCGCAGCGACCAGGGACGCGAGGGGCGCGCGGCGTGCTGACGGTGCTGCTCTTCCTGCCCGCGCTGGGCGCCGCGCTGGTCGCGACGCTGCCCCAGGCGCGCGAGCGCGACGCGCGCTGGGTGGCGCTCGGCGTCACGGCGGCGGTGCTGGCGCTCACGGCGATCGTCTTCGTCACGCTCGACGACGAGGCCGGCTACCAGCTCGTCGACCGCTTCGAGTGGATCCGCGCCGCCGACGCGGGCTTCTCCGTGCAGTACGCGCTGGGCGTGGACGGGCTGTCGGCGCCGCTGCTGCTGCTCAACGGGCTGCTGACGCTCGTCGCCGTGCTCGTCTCCTTCGGCATCACGGAGCGGCCGCGCGCCTACTTCGCGTGGTTGCTGGTGCTGGAGACGGCGGTGATGGGCGTCTTCCTCTCGCTCGACCTGCTGCAGTTTTTCGTCTTCTGGGAGCTGGAGCTGCTCCCGATGTACCTGCTGATCAGCGGCTGGGGCACCGGTCGGCGCGAGCACAGCGCGATGAAGTTCGTGCTCTACACGCTCGCCGGCTCGGCGTTCATGCTCGTCGGCTTCCTCGTGCTCGGCCTCGAGGCGGGGACGTTCGACATCGATGTGCTCACCGCCGCGCCCGTGACCGAGGCGCTGATCCCGCTCTCGCTCGTCTTCTGGGCGGTGATGGCGGCGTTCCTCGTGAAGCTCCCCATCGTGCCCTTCCACACCTGGCTCCCCGACGCGCACACCGACGCGCCGACGGCCGTCTCCGTGATGCTCGCGGGCGTGCTGTTGAAGATGGGCGGCTACGGCATCCTGCGCATCGCGCTGCCGCTGCTCCCCGGCGAGGCGCGCGACTTCCACGTCGTGCTCGCGGTGCTCGCGGGCGTCTCCGTGCTCTACGGCGCCGTGATCACGCTCCAGCAGCGCGACCTCAAGCGGCTGGTCGCGTACTCCTCCGTCTCGCACATGGGCTACGTGCTGCTGGGGGTCTCGGCGCTGGGCACGGTGGGGCTCTCGGGCGCGGCGCTGCAGATGTTCACGCACGGCGCGATCACGGGCCTGCTCTTCGTCACCGTGGGCCTGATCTACGACCGCGCCCACACGCGCGACATCGCCGAGCTGCGCGGGCTGATGCACCAGATGCCGCTGATCGGCGCGGTGATGCTGCTGGCGGGGCTCGCCTCGCTGGGGCTGCCCGCGCTCGCCGGCTTCGTCGCCGAGTTCACGGTCTTCCTCGGCGCGCTGCAGGCGCACCCCGCCGCGACGATCGCCGGGGTCGTCGGCGTCGTGCTGGCCGCCGGCTACATCCTGTGGACCGTCGAGCGCGTCTTCACCGGCCCGCCCGCCGAGCGCTGGCGCGACCTCACCGACGCCACGGCGTGGTGGGAGCGCGCCGCGATGGGCTCGCTGGTGGTGGTGATCGTCGCCGTCGGCGTCTTCCCGCGCCCGCTCACCGACATGGTCGAGCGAGGCGTCGCGCCGATCGCTGCGATCGTAGGGGCGGCGTGACGGCGCGCCGGCGGGAGGCGCTCTCGTGGAGCTGACGGGCTTCGCGCAGATCCACGCGATCGGCGCGCCGGTGTCGCTGTTCGCGGGGGCGGGTGTCGTGCTGCTCGCGCAGCTCGGCTCGCCGCTGTGGGTGCGCGTGGGGGTGCGGCTGGGGGCGCAGCGCGCGCCGTCGACGCCGCGCCGCTCGCCCTCGCTGGGGCTGGCGCTGCTCGCGATCGGCGTGGCGGCGGGGTGGACGCTGTGGCACGCGCAGACCGGGAGCGACGGCGCGGTGCTCGACGGCGCGGTCGTCATCGACCGCTTCGCGCTCTTCTTCGCCTTCCTGCTCACCGCGGTCGCGGCCGCCGTCGCGATCGTCGCGCGCGAGTGGACGGCCACCCTCGACGACGAGCAGGCCTCCGACTTCCACGCGCTGCTGCTCGTCTCCACCGGAGCGATGGTGCTGCTGGCGCAGGCCAACGACCTGATCGCGATCTTCGTGGCGCTGGAGACGACCTCGATCGCGCAGTTCGTGATGGCCGGCATCGGCCGCGACGGGCGCTCCGCCGAGGCCGGGCTGAAGTACCTGCTCACGGGCGCGGTCGCCGCCGCCGTGCTGCTCTACGGCTTCGTCTTCCTCTTCGGGGTGGCGGGCACGACCTCGCTCGGTGGCATCGCCGAGGTGGTGCAGGCCGGCGACGAGGGCATCAAGCTGGCGCTGCTGCTCGGCTTCGCGCTCGTCCTCGTCGGGCTCGGCTTCAAGATGGCGCTCGTGCCCTCGCACGGCTGGGTGCCGGACGTCTACCAGGGGGCGCCCCCGCCCGTCGCCTCCTTCCTCTCCGTCGCCTCCAAGGCGGCGGGCTTCGCCGTGGTGCTGCGCATCCTCTACGTGGGGCTGGGTGGCGGCGGCACCTTCATCGCAGGCGAGTGGGCGGTGATGCTGGGCGTGCTCGCGGCCGTCTCGATGACCGCGGGCAACCTCGGCGCCTTCTGGCAGACGGACGCGCGCCGGCTGCTGGGCTACTCCTCGATCGCGCAGGCCGGCAACATCGCGATCGGGCTGGCGGCGGTCGCGGTCGGCAGCACCGTGGGCCCCTCGGCGGTGCTCTTCTTCCTCGGCACCTACGCTGCGACCAACCTCGGCGTGTTCTTCGTCGTGATCGCGGTCGGCCAGCGCACCCGCTCCTACGAGCTCGCCGAGTACGCGGGGCTGGCGCGGCGCTCGCCGCTGCTGGCGGGCGTGCTTGGCCTCTGCCTGCTCTCGCTGACGGGCATCCCGCCCACCGCGGGCTTCCTCGCCAAGCTCTACGTCTTCAACGCCGCGGTGCGGGGCGGCGAGGAGTGGCTGGTGCTGCTCGTCACGATCGGCGTGCTGAACACGGCGGTCTCCGCGTTCTACTACCTGCGCTGGGCGCGGCTGCTGGTGCAGGAGCCGCCGGCCGCCGAGGGGGCCGGCGAGGAGGGCACACGCCCCTCGCGGCCCGCCTCGCTGCTGCCCGCGCTGCCCACGCAGGTGATGCTCGCGCTGGCCGCGGTCGCCGTGCTCTTCCTCGGCCTCGTGCCGACGCCGCTGATCTCGGCCGCGCGCCGCGCCGCCGAGACGCTGCTCCCGATCGCCTCCTGACGCGCGCGCGGCCCGGCCGCCACGAGCTTGCCGTCGAGCTCGACGAGGCGCTCCCCGCCGAGCTTCGCGACGCGGCCGCCGGAGCGCAGATCGAGGCGCTGCTGGCGCGCGTCCTCGACGACGAGGGGGTGGCGAGCGGGGCGCTCTCGGTCCGGCTCGCGGGCGATGCGCTGCTGCACGAGTTGAACCGCAAGCACCGCGACCTCGACGAGCCCACCGACGTTCTTTCGTTCCCCCTCGAGGAGGGCGCGGCGGAGGAGGGGCGGGCGTTCCCAGTGGCGCCCGACGCCGCCGATGGGGCGGGGGCACGCGAGCTCGGCGACATCGCGATCTCGGTCGAGACGGCGGCGCGGCAGGCCGCGGCGGCGGGGCGCGCGCTCGACGCCGAGCTGCGCCACCTCGCGCTGCACGGCCTGCTGCACCTGCTGGGCCGCGACCACGAGAGCGCCGCCGAGGAGCGGGAGCTGCGGGCGATCGAAGAGCGCTACCTCGGTGCGGGCATCCACGACGACGCCCCGGACGCGCCCGGCGACGCGGCCGGCCCGCGCGCGGGCGACGGCGTCTAGCGAGCGTGCTCACGGCGGGGCGTGACGCGGCTGGGGGCGCCTCCGCCGAGGCTCGGGGTACACTCGACGCGGAGGCGCTCGCTCTCCCCAGCGGGCGCCCGGGGGTGCCGTGACGCACGAGGTTCTCTACCGCCGCTGGCGGCCGCGCCGCTTCGCGGAGGTCGTCGGGCAGGAGCCCGTTACCACCACGCTGCGCAACGCCGTCGCGGCGGGTAGCCCGGCGCACGCCTACCTCTTCACCGGCCCGCGCGGCACCGGCAAGACCAGCATCGGCCGCATCCTGGCGACCGCGGTGAACTGCCGCGCGCCCGAAGGCGGCGAGCCCTGCGGCGAGTGCGACCCCTGCCGCGCCTTCGACGCGGGCCGCGCGCTCGACCTGATCGAGCTCGACGCCGCCTCTAACCGCGGCATCGACGAGATCCGCGACCTGCGCGAGGGCGCGGGCTACGCGCCGGCCGCCGCGACCTACAAGCTCTACCTCATCGACGAGGTGCACATGCTCACCGATGCGGCGTTCAACGCGTTGCTGAAGACGTTGGAGGAGCCGCCGCCGCACGTCATCTTCGTGCTCGCCACCACCGAGCCGCACCGCGTGCCGGCGACCATCAGCTCGCGCTGCCAGCGCTTCGACTTCCGCCGCATCGGCACGGCCGAGACGATCGCCGAGCTGCGCCGCGTCGCGGGCGGCGAGGGCATCGCCGTCACCGACGAGGGGCTGGAGCTGCTGGCGCGCCACGCCACCGGCTCGTTGCGCGACGCCGTCAGCCTGCTGGACCAGCTCTCCTCCTACCGCGACGGGGAGCTCGACGCGGCGGCGGTGCGCGAGGGCCTCGGGCTGGTCGCCGACTCGCGCGCGACGGAGCTGGCGCGCGCCGCCGCCCGGCGCGACCTCGCCGCCGGCCTCGCCGCGCTGAGCGCCGCGCGCGACGACGGCCTGGAGATCCGCGCCTTCCTGCGCGAGTCCGTCGCGACGCTGCGCGCGCTGCTGCTGCTGATGGCCGGCGCGCCGGGACAGGGATCGGGGGCCGGGTCGCTGGGCCTCGCGCAGAGCGAGGCCGCCGACCTCGAGGCGCTCGCCGCCGAGGTCGGCGTCGCCGACGTGGTGGCGGCGCTGCGGGCGCTCGGGCAGGTCGACTTCGCGGGCGACGCCTACGACCCGCTCCCCGCCGAGATCGCCTTCGCCGAGCTCGTCGTGGCGCCCGCCGCGGCACAGCCAGGCGCCGCGGCGCAGGCCGCCGCCGCGGCGCTCCCCGGCCCGCTGACCGCGCCGGCAGCGGCCACGCCCGCAGCAGCCACGCCCGCGGCGCCGCGTCCGCGACGCCCGCGACCGGCGGGCGCTCCGGCGCAGGCGTCCGCCCCCCCCGCCGCCCCTCAGCGCACGTCCGCGGAGGCGGCGGCGCGCAGCGAGGCGCCCGAGCCGCGGCGCGACGCCGAGCGTCGGCCGCCCGCCGACGCGGCCTCGCGGCCGCCCGCGCTCCCCGACGAGGGCGAGATACCCGCCGAGCTCGCGCAGGCCCGCTCCAAGTGGCCGCTGATCCAGGAGAGCGCGCGCCGTCGTCACAGCAAGGCCGGCGCGCTCCTGAACTCGGGCTGCTACATCAAGGCCTTCCCCGGCGATCGGCTGGAGATCGGCTTCCGCTTCCCCACGCACGTCGATCTCGTGACCAACGCCGAGGGCGGCGCCGTGATGCAGGCCATCCGCGAGGCGGTCGCCGACGCGCTCGGCCGGCCCGTCGAGGTGGTGCCCGTGCTGTGGGAGGAGCTCGCACAGGCGAAGCGGCAGGCGGCACCGCCCCCGCCCTCGGCGGGCGGGCACCTCATCGAGGAGGCGCTGGAGCAGGGCGCGACCCGTGCCGAGGGCTAGCGGGCGGCTCCGCCCGTGAACGGCGGCATGCCCGAGGGCGGTGGCTCGCCGATCGCGCGCCTCGTCGAGGCGTTCCATCGCCTCCCCGGCATCGGGCCGAAGAGCGCGCAGCGCCTCGCCTACCACGTGCTGCGCGCCCCGCCCGAGGAGGCGCACTCGCTCGCCGACGCCCTCGTGGAGGTGAAGGAGCGCATCGTTCTCTGCGAGCGCTGCCAGAACCTCGCCGAGCGCAGCCCCTGCTCGATCTGCGCCGACGCCGGCCGTGATCGTGCCCTGCTCTGCGTCGTCGAGGAGCCGCTCGACGTGGTCGCGATCGAGCGCACGCAGGGCTTCCGCGGGCTCTTTCACGTGCTGCACGGCGTGATCTCGCCGGTCGACGGCGTTGGCCCCGAGGATCTGAAGATCGAGGATCTGCTGCGTCGGCTGCGCGGTGACGACCACGAGGTGCGCGAGGTGATCGTCGCGACCAACCCGAACCTCGAGGGCGAGGCGACCGCGATGTATCTCGCGAAGCTGCTGCGCCCGCTGGGCCTGCGCGTGACGCGGCTCGCGCGCGGTCTCCCCGCCGGCGCCGATCTCGAGTATGCGGACGATCTCACGCTCGGCCGCGCCCTCGAATTCCGCCAGGAGGTCTAACCCAGCGTCCCGCCAGCGTTCCGCTGGACTCGAGGGGCTTCCGCTCCTGCAAGAGGGGGTCGGTACTCGGGCGGCGCGCTCGAGGGCTCGGCGGGGAGCGCGCTGCCGCGCCGGGCGGAGGGCAGCGGTGGTGCCGATGGCATACGATCGAGCGGCCGAGAGCCCGGCAGCCACGCCGACCGACGTAGACAGGTAGCCATTGCCCGGCCGAGCCCCCCGCGTGCTCCGTACCGACGCCCTCGTGCTGCGGCACCGGCGACTCGGCGAGGCCAACCGCATCGTCACGCTGCTGACGCCGCGCCACGGCAAGCGCGACGCCGTGGCGAAGGGGGCGCTGCGGACGCGCAGCCGGCTCGCCGGCCACCTCGAGCCGCTGGCCCACGTCGAGGTCGTGCTGGCGCACGGCCGCACCCTCGATGTCGTGACACAGGCCGAGTCGCGCCAGCTCTTCCCGCACCTGCACGGCGACCTCGATCGGCTGGCCGCGGCGCTCTACCTGCTGGAGCTCACCGATCGCCTCACCGTCGAGCACGCCGAGGCCGGCGCGGTCTTCGTGCTGCTCGCCACCGCGCTCGAGCGGCTGGAGCGAGGCGACGGCCTGCATCTCGTCTCGCGCAGCTTCGAGCTCGCGCTGCTGGACGCCACCGGCTTCCGCCCCGAGTGGGAGCGCTGCGTCTCCTGCGCGCAGCCGGTCGCCGAGGGTGCGGCGAGCGGCGCGGCGGCGTGGTCGGCGCTCGCGGGCGGCGTGCTCTGCCCGAGCTGCGCCGCCGCCGATCCCGAGGCCGGGCCGATCGAGGTGCGCCTGCTGCGCGTGCTCCGCGCCTACCAGCGCGGCCCCTACGAGGAGGCGGCGCGCATCCGCCTGGACCCGGAGCTGGCCGCGCGGCTGGAGCAGGTGATGCACGCGCTGGCCCGTGCGACGGCCGAGCGCGACCTCGGCACCGCGCGCTTCGTCGCCGCGGTGCGGGCGCGCGCCGGCGAGCCGGACGATGTCGAGAGCGGGGCGCTCGGCTGAGACGCGAACGCGCGCCGAGCCCCTCCGCACCGCTCGCGCCTCGCCCGGGCACCGCGAGGACTCCGCCAGATGCGGCAGCCCCTCGAGTACAGCGGAACGCTGCCCGAGCTAGCTGCGTCGGTCGAGCACCTGCGCCACGAGGCCCGCGAGCGCCTCGCGCGTCTCCCCGTCGGCGGCGCCCCGGGGCAGCCCGTCGAGCGCGTCGAGCGCCTCCGCCCCGAAGCGCCGCGCGGCCTCCATCGACTCCTCCAGCGCGCCGCCCGAGCGGATCGCCTCGATCGCCCGATCGAGGTTGGCGCGCGGCCGCACCCCCTCGAAGGCGCGGCGCACGGGGTTGTCGTCGGGCTCGCGCTGCAGGTAGAGCAGAGCCGGCAGCGTCAGCGTCCCCGCGCGCAGGTCGGACGCGACGGGCTTCCCCATCTCCTCCGCCTCGCCCACGAAGTCGAGCACGTCGTCCACGACCTGGAACGCCATCCCCAGCCGCTGCCCGTAGCGCCGCATCGCCTCGACGGCGGGCTCGGCGGCGCCCGAGACGATCGCCCCGCCCTCGGCCGCCGTCGCGAACAGCGACGCCGTCTTGCCCGCGATGCGATCGAAGTAGCGCTGGACGTCCTGTGAGTACTCGAACGCGGAGACGTCCTGCTCCAGCTCCCCGTTCGCCATCACCCGCAGCGTCTTCGCGAAGGCGCGGATCGCGCGGATGTTCCCCGTCTCGGCGACGAAGTCCGCGGCGTGGGCGAACATGTAGTCGCCCAGCATCACGCTCGACGTGTTTTGGAAGAGCGCGGCGGCGGTGGGGCGGCCGCGGCGCTCGGGTGCCGCGTCGATCACGTCGTCGTGCACCAGCGTCGCCGTGTGCAGCAGCTCGACGCTGGCGGCGAGCGGGACCAGCAGCTCGCGATCGTAGCGCCCGAGCCGTCCCGCCAGCAGCGCGACGGCGGGGCGCATGCGCTTGCCGCCGCCGCCCAGCACCGCGACCAGCATCTCGCGCAGCCACGGCACGTCCACCTCGGTGAGCGCGGCGAGCTTCGCGTCGACGAGCGGCAGGTCGTCCGCGACCGGCCCGTACGGCGTCGGCGTTGGCATCGAGGCGGGGGCGTGGCCGTCGGCGTGCGTCGCCATCTCGCTCCGCGCTCCGCTTCCGCGCCTCGGCGCGCGGCCTGCCTCAGCCCGCGCCCTCGTCAGCCCGCCAGCGCGAAGCCGAAGAGCCGCGCCGAGTTCTGCGCCGTCGCCCGCGCCACCTGCTCCGCCGTCTCACCGCGCAGCGCCGCCACCTCGCGCACCGTGTGCGCCACGTAGGCCGGCTCGTTGCGCTGCCCGCGGTGCGGCACCGGAGTCAGGTACGGGCAGTCCGTCTCCACGAGCATAGCCGCGAGCGGCGTCTCGCGCGCCACCGCCCGGCCGCGCTCGTTGCCGGCGTAGGTCACGGTGCCGGGGACGGAGATGAGCAGGCCCGCCTCGACGTAGCGCCGCGCGAGCTCCGTGTCGCCCGCGAAGCAGTGCATCATGCCGATCTCGCGATCCGGCCCCAGGTAGCGGCCGACCCGCGCGGCCCACGTCGCCAGCTCCGCGAAGCACTCCTCGTCGGTGTCGCGCGAGTGGATCACGACGGGCAGCACCAGCTCCCGCGCGAGGTCGAGCTGCCAGCGCAGCGCCCGCTCCTGGTCCGCGCGCGGCGAGCGGTCGCGGTAAAAGTCGAGCCCGATCTCGCCGACGGCGCACAGCTCCCCGCTCGCGGCGCCCGCGCGCAGCAGCTCCTCCAGCGGGCCGCGCTCGACGTCCATGCGCGACGCCTCGTGCGGGTGCAGCCCGGCCACAGCATGCACGCGCGGGTCGGCGCGCGCGAGCTCCTGTGCCTGCGCGCTCGTCGCGGCGTCGACGCCGACCTCGACGACCGCGGCGAGGCCGGCCGCCCAGGCGCGCGCCATCAGCGCGCCGTGATCGGCGGCGAGCTGCTTCGACCAGGAGTGCGCGTGCGCGTCGACCAGCTGCGCGTCGATGCCGGGCGGCGCGGGGCTCGCGGCGTCGCTCACGCCGCGAGCCCCGCGCTCACGAGCCTTCGCCGAGGCGCGCCTCTTCCTCCTCGGCCAGCGCGGGGTCGAGCTTGCGGAAGAGCGCGTGGGGCTCGGGCAGCGGCGTGCCGGCCGCGACGGGCGTGCGGCGCCAGCCCGCCGCCTCGATCTCGCCCTCGTGGCCCAGCATTCGCCACGTCTCGGCCGAGGTGAACGGCAGCACGGGCTGCAGCAGCGTCGCGAGGCCGGAGACCACGTTGAGCGCGGTGTGCAGCGTCTCCGCCGCGTGCGCGCGGTCCTGCTTCACGGCGATCCACGGCTGCCGCTCCTCCAGGTAGCGGTTCGCCTCCTGCGCCACCGCCATCGGCACGCCGAGCGCCGCGCGCAGCCGCACGGCCTCGAGGTGGGACGCGGCCTCCTCGAACGCCGCGTCCACCCGATCGAGCAGCGCGCGCGACTCGGGCGCCAGCTCGGCGGGCGGCTCGGGCACGGCGCCGTCGAAGTGGCGGCGGGTGATCGTCAGCACGCGGTTCACGAGGTTGCCCCAGCGCGCGACCAGCTCGTCGTTGACGCGCCGCACATAGTCGGCCCAGGTGAAGTCGGAGTCGGAGGTCTCGGGCATGACCGCCGTCAGTACATAACGTAGGGGGTCGGGGTCGTGCCGATCGAGGTAGTCCGGCATCCACACGGCCCAGTTGCGGCTCGACGACGCCTTCGAGCCGGACATCGTGACGTACTGGTTCGCGGGCACGTCGTACGGGAGATTCAGCCCGCCGTAGCCCATGAGCATCGCGGGCCAGATCATCGTGTGGAAGGGGACGTTGTCCTTGCCCTGGAAGTAGATCGTGCGGCAGGCGGGGTCGCGCCAGAACGCCTCCCACGCGTCCGGGTCGCCCGAGCGCTGCGCCCACTCGCGGGTCGCCGAGAGGTAGCCGATCACCGCCTCGAACCAGACGTAGATGCGCTTGCGCTCGTAGCCCTCGACGGGGACGGGGACGCCCCACTCGATGTCGCGCGTGATCGCGCGGTCGTGCAGCCCCTCGCGCAGCTGGCCGAGCGTGAAGTTGCGCACCGCCGGCCGCCAGTGCTCCTGCGCCTCCACCCACTCGCGCAGCTGCTCGGTGAACGCCGAGAGCCTGAGCAGGAAGTGCGTCGAGGCGCGCGGCTCGGGCGTCGCGTCCGAGAGTCGCGAGCGCGGGCTGCCGAGGTCGAGCGCGTCGAGCGTCGAGCCGCAGTCGTCGCACTGGTCGCCGCGCGCGCTCTCGTAGCCGCAGACCGGGCACGTCCCCTCGACGTAGCGGTCGGGCAGAAAGCGCTGTGCCTGCGGGTCGTAGAGCAGCGTCTGCTCCGCCTCGTAGAGGTGCCCGTGCTCGCGCAGCCGCAGGAAGATCTCCTGCGCCACGGACATGTGGTTCGCGGTGTCCGTCGAGGTGAAGATGTCGAAGGAGACGCCGAAGCGCTCCCAGACGTCGACGAAGCTCTCGTGGAAGCGTTGCGAGACGGCCTCAGGGGTCGTGCCCTCCTGCTCGGCGCGAACGGTGACCGGCGTGCCGTGCGCGTCGGAGCCCGAGACCATGAGCGTGCGGTGGCCGCGCATCCGGTGGTAGCGCGCGACGATGTCCGCGGGCAGATAGGCCCCCGCGATCTGCCCCGCGTGCAGCGGGCTGTTGGCGTAGGGCCACGCGACGCAGACGAGGACCGTCGAGCCCTCGGCGTCAGCGTCCCGCTCGGTGTCCGGCATCGCGAGATGGTAGCAGCGCCGCCCGCTGCGCCCTACCGCACCCGCGCCCTCCCGCTGCGGGGTGGCGCGACGGGGCCGCGTTGCGTCCGCCGGGACGCGGCCGTACCATCGTCGCAACACGCGCGGCAGGCGCGCAGGTAAGCCTCGACGGGGTAGCGCCCCGAGGGCGGAGAGCCGGGGACACGGCCGGGTGACCCAGCGCATGGCGACGAGGCAGGACCCCACCGGAAGCGGCGGGGTCCTTGTGTTTCTTTCACCCCCGCCTGCGCCGCCCCCCTTTCCGCCGCCCTGCGGGGCGGCGCGGCGTGTATGGCGATAGCGGATCGTCGGCGGCCCCCCTTGCGGGGGTCGTCGCGTATCGGGCAACGGTGGGTCGGGCAGGACGGCAGGCGGATCGCTAAGGGGTGGAGTCGATGACGACGGAGACGCGGCCGGCACCGATGAGCATGGAGGGGGCGGCCGACGAGCCGCCGCGCAAGCAGCTGGAGCACGCCTGGGGCTACGACGACGTGGCGATCGTGCCCGGCGCCGTCACCACCAACCCCGAGCTCGTCGGCACGGCGCTGACGCTGGGTGAGCGCAGCTTCGAGGTGCCGATCCTCGCCTCGGCGATGGACGCCGTCGTCTCGCCGTCGTTCGCGACGGCGCTCTCGCACGCGGGCGGGCTCGCCGTGCTCAACCTCGAGGGCGTGCAAACCCGCTACGACGACCCCTCCGAGGTGCTCGCGAGCATCGCCGCCGCCGGCCCCGAGGAGTCGACCGCCGTGATCCAGCGCGCCTACGCGCCGCCGGTCCGCGAGGAGCTCGTCGGCCGCCGCGTCGAGGAGATCCGCGCCGCCGCCGGCGTCGTCGCCGTCTCCGCCACGCCGCAGAGCACCAAGCGCCTCGGCCCGCTCGCCGTTGAGGCGGGCGCCCACTTCTTCGTCGTGCAGTCCACCGTCACCACCGCCCGCCACGTCTCCAGCTCGCTGCGCGGCCTCCAGCTCGACGAGCTCGTGCGCCAGCTCGCGCCCGTCCCCGTGCTCGTCGGCAACACCGTCGACTTCCAGGCCACGCTGGAGCTGATGGAGACGGGGATCGCGGGCGTGCTGGTGGGCGTCGGTCCCGGAGCCGCCTGCACCTCGCGCGAGGTGCTCGGCATCGGCATCCCGCAGGTCTCGGCCACGCTGGAGACGGCGCACGCACGCGATGTCTACCTCGCGCGCACGGGGCGCTACGTGCCGATCATCACCGACGGCGGCATCCGCACCGGCGGCGACGTCGCGAAGTCGATCTGCGCGGGCGCCGACGCCGTGATGATCGGCTCGCCCTTCGCCTCGACCGAGGAGGCGCCCGGCGGCGGCTACCACTGGGGCATGGCGACCCCGCACGCGACGCTGCCGCGCGGCGTCCGGGTCCGCGTGGGGCAGCCGCACTCGCTGCAGACGCTGCTCTTTGGCCCCACGTCGCGGACGGACGGCACGGAGAACCTCGTGGGCGCGCTGCGCACCTCGATGGCGACCTGCGGCGCGCAGAGCATCCGCGAGTTCCACTACGCGCGGATGGTGATCGCCCCCGCCATCAAGACGGAGGGCAAGATCTACCAGATCGCCCAGCAGCGTTCCGCTGCACCCTAGGGGCTGCCAGCAGCGTTCCGCTGCACTCGAGGGGCTGCCGCGTTTGCGAGAGGGCTAGCCAGCCGCGTGCGCATGCGGCGGGTGTGAGGTCGCGAGCGGCCGAGTGGCTCGGGCGGGGGCCCTCGCGCGGGCGGACGGGATCGGCGTGTGGAGATCGCGCTCACTCTGGGCCGCCTGCGTCCGTGGCTGCCGGGCGATGCCGGTGCCTGGTCACGCACGCGAACAACCGCAACGTCTCCCGGTATCTGCGAGACGCGTTCCCTTTCCCGTACACCGAGGCCGACGCGACGACGTGGCTCGAGCGGAACTCCGACCGCGATCCGGCGACGAACTTCGCGATCGATCTCGACGGGGAGGCCGCGGGGAGCGTGGGTCTTCGGCTGCAGCAAGACATCTATCGGCGCACCGCCGAGATCGGCTACTGGCTCGGCGAGGCGCACTGGCGGCGCGGCATCGCGACCGAGGCGGTGCGGGCGATGACGGCCTACGGCTTAGAGAGCTTCGACATCATGCGCATGGAGGCGGATGTCTTCGCGCCCAACGATGCATCGGCGCGCGTGCTCGCGCAGTGCGGCTACCGCTGCGAGGGGCGCCTCCGCGATCGCATCACCAAGGACGGGCAGAGCATGGACGCGCTGCACTACTCGATCGTGCGCGGCGAGTGGTCCCGCGACCGCTAGCTCGCCGCCCACTCGGCTCGGAAGCCCTCTCGCAGGCGCGGCAGCCCCTCGGGTGCAGCGGAACGCTGCCGGAAGCCCCTAGGGTCGAGCGGAACGCTCGTAGCCGAGGCGCGCCTCGATGACGCGCGCGCTGCCGCGCAGATCGCGGTGGCGGCGGAGATCGAGGTCGATGTGGGGGCCGAGCGCCTCGCGCAGCAGATCCTCGACGAAGGCCGCCTGCCCCGCGCCCACCTCCAGCAGCACGGCGCGCGGGCCGGCGGCGAGGTGCGCGGGGAGCTGCGCGACGAGGCGGCGGATCACGTCGAGGCCGTCCTCGCCGCCGTCCACGGCCAGCACCGGCTCCGCCTCGCGGATCTCGGCGGGGAGGCGCGCCAGCTCCTCGCTGGGGATGTAGGGCAGGTTCGCGACGACCACGTCGACGGGCTCGCCCAGCGGCTCCAGCAGGTCGCCCGCGAGCAGCACGACGCGACCCTCGACGCCGAGGCGGCGCCGGTTGCGCCCCGCCCACGCCAGCGCCGCCGTCGAGGCGTCGATCGCGATCACGCTCGCCGTCGGCGCGTGCCGCGCGAGCGCGAGCGCCACCGTGCCCGGCCCCGCCCCCACATCGACGACTCGCACGCGGCGCCGCACAACGGGGTGCTCGCGGATGGCGGCGAGCGCCGCCTCCACCAGCGTCTCCGTCTCCGGCCGCGGGATCAGCGCGCCGGGGCCCACGAGGTAGCTCAGCCCGTGGAACTCGCGCACGCCTCGGATGTAGGCGAGCGGCTCGCCGCCGAGCCGGCGGTCGAGCAGCGTCTCGAAGCGCTGCCACGCCTCGACGCCGGGCGGCTCGGCGCCGCGCGCGATCACCTGCGCTCGATCCAGCCCCGCCGCCTCGCCGTAGAGCAGCTCCGCCTCCAGCCGCGCCTCGGCGTCGTCGTCGGCGCGCCGCCGCACGAGCAGCTGCGCCGCCGCCTCGCTCAGCAGCGCGCGCAGCGGCCCCACGGGCACGAAGCCCGGCGTGTCATCGCCGCTGGGCGTGGGCGCGTCGCTCGAGGCGCCGCGCGCGTCCGGCTCGGCCATCGCTCCCCTGTCCGACCTCCGAGGACGCCGCCACGATATCGCCCGCGCGGGCAGGGCGCGGCGCCCCCCCGCCCGCTGATAGGATCGGCCGCCGCGCCCTGCCCGTGGGCGGCCCATGCGAGGAGGAGCGATGCGCGCGGTCCGCGTCCACGAGCCGGGCGGCCCCGAGGCGCTGCGCCTCGAGGAGCTGCCGGCGCCCGAGCCCGGCCGCGGCGAGGTCCGCGTCGCCGTCGCGGCGGCCGGTGTCAACTTCATCGACATCTACCAGCGCGAGGGCCTCTACCCGATGGAGCGCCCGTTCACGGCGGGCTCCGAGGCCGCGGGCACCGTCGACGCGGTGGGCGCAGGCGTCGAGGGGCTCGCGCTCGGGGACCTCGTCGCCTACAGCGGCGTGCTCGGCGCCTACGCGGAGCAGGCCGTCGTCGCCGCCGATCGGGTCGTGCGCGTGCCCGCCGGCGTCGAGGCGCTGCAGGCGGCGGCGCTGATGCTGCAGGGGATGACCGCGCACTACCTCGCCGTCGACACCTTCCCGCTCGCGGCAGAGCACACCGCGCTGGTGCACGCGGCCGCGGGCGGCGTCGGGCTGCTGCTCACGCAGATCGCGAAGCGGTGCGGCGCCACCGTGATCGGCACCGTCTCGACCGAGGACAAGGCGGAGCTCGCGACGCGCGCCGGTGCCGACCACGTGATCCTCTACCGCGACCGGGACTTCGTCGCCGAGACGGAGCGGCTCGTGGGCGCGCACGCCGTGGACGTCGTCTACGACTCGGTGGGGCGCGACACGCTGCGCGGCTCGATGCGGCTGCTGCGCCCGCGCGGGATGCTCGTCTCCTACGGCCAGTCGAGCGGCCCGCCCGAGCCGATCGAGACGCACGAGCTGCAGGGCGCGGGCAGCATCTTCCTGACGCGGCCCAGCCTCGCCCACTACAGCGCCCGCCGCGAGGAGCTGGAGCGCCGCGCCACGGAGCTCTTCGGCTGGGTCGCCTCTGGCGAGCTCGCGCTGCGCATCGACCGGCAGCTCCCGCTCGCCGAGGCCGCGGAGGCGCAGCGGCTGCTCGCCTCCCGCGCGACGGCCGGCAAGCTGCTCCTCCTGCCCTAGTTTTCGAGGGGGGCAGAGCGTCTGCTCCCGGCGAGGCCGGAGCGAGCGCCCTGCCCGCGAGCGACCACCGCCGAGCCGCGCTATCCTCTAGCGGTGAGCGAGCTGCGCATCCTCGAGCGCCCGGAGCTCCGTCGACCGCTGCTGATCACGGCCTTCGCCGGGTGGAACGACGCGGGAAGCGCCGCCACCGGGGTGATCCGCTACATGCTGCGTCGCTGGCGCTCGGAGACGCTCGCCGAGATCGATCCCGAGCCCTTCTACGACTTCACGCAGGCGCGGCCGACGGTGCGCATCGCCGACGGCGAGCGCGTCATCGAGTGGCCGCAGAACCGCTTCTCGTGGCACCGGATCGAGGGCGCGGACCGCGACCTGATCCTGCTCTCGGGGATCGAGCCGCACCTCGGCTGGCGCCACTACGTCGGCTGCGTGCTGGAGCTCTGCCGCGCCTTCGAGGTCTCGGGCGTGATCACGCTGGGCGCGCTACTCGCCGAGGTCAGCCACGTGCGTCCCGTGCCGCTGATCGGATCCTCCGCCGACGAGGAGCTGGCGCGGCGCCTCGATCTCAGCGCCGAGAGCGCGAGCCGCTACGAGGGGCCGACGGGCGTGGTCGGCGTGCTCTCGCAGGCGGTGCGCGACGCCGGTCTCGCCACCGCGTCGCTGTGGGCCAGCGTCCCGTTCTACGTGAACGCCTCGCCCAACCCGAAGGGCGCGCTCGCCATCCTCGAGCGGCTCAACGGCGGGCTCGAGCTCGACCTCTCACTGCACGACCTCGAGGTCTTCGCAGCCCGGTTCGACGCGCAGGTGCAGGCGGAGATCGACAAGGATCCGCAGATGGTGGAGTACGCGCGCCGCATCGAGGAGCAGCTGGACGAGGCGGAGGAGGAGGGCGCGCCCCGCGCCGGGCAGCCCCCCGCCGAGCTCCTCGACGCTGGGGCGATGGTTGAGGAGCTGGAGCGCTTCCTCCGCGAGCAGCGCGACTCCTAGCCTCGCGCGCCCGCGCCCGATCGCTGCGCAGCCCCGCAGCGGTGCTCGCCGGCCGTCTTGCCCTCTCGCGCCGCGGTGCTATGCTCGCTCCAACGAAGTGCGCGTGTCTTTAAGCCGGTCCCGCGAGGCCGGGAAGGGGCGCAGAATGTCCGGCACCTGCTGCGCGCCTTCCGCGCCCGCTCTCCGGGGCGCCGCATTGGAGCCGTTGCCCTCCGCGTGGAGGGTTTCTTTTTGCCTTTCGCCCTCCGCATCTCGCGGCGACGGCGGGCGCTCCCGTGGCTGAGCCCGCCACGCGACCCGCCGCCGCGCCCGAGGACATCGCGGGGGCCACCGTGCTCGACGCGGCGGGCGTGCGCCGCACCATCACCCGCATGGCGCACGAGATCGCCGAGCGCAACGAGGGCGTGGGCGACGTGGTGCTCGTCGGCGTGCAGAGCCGCGGCGTCCCGCTGGCCCGCCGCCTCGCCGACGAGATCGAGCGCTTCGAGCGGGAGCGGCCGCTGCTCGGCGCGCTCGACGTGACGATGCACCGCGACGACTTCGCGGCGCGCGGGCTGCGCAGCGAGCCGCGCGAGAGCGCGCTGCCCGACATCGAGGGGCGCGTGGTCGTCCTCGTCGACGACGTGCTCTACACCGGGCGCACGGTGCGCGCCGCGCTGGACGCCCTCGCCGACTTCGGGCGGCCGCGCTCGGCGCGCCTCGCCGTGCTCGTCGACCGCGGCCACCGCGAGCTCCCCATCCGCGCCGACATCGTCGGCAAGAACATCCCCACCGCGCCCGACGACTCGGTGCGCGTGCTGCTGGCGGAGGAGGACGGCCGCGACGCTGTGCTCGTGCTGCCGGGGAGGAGCCGCTCATGACCGCCCAGCTGCCCGGGAGCCGCACGACGACCCCCGAGGCGTCGAGCGCTCCGCCCGATGCGCCTGCCGCGCCAGCCGCGAACGGCGCCGCCGCGCCGCACGTCGAGGGCGCGACTCCGACCGTGGGGGGCGCGCCCGCGGAGCCGGCCGCCGCCGGCGGGCTGCCGTGGACGCAGCGCCACCTGCTGGACCTGGACGTCGTGCCGTCTCCGGAGATCGAGTCGGTGCTGCTGCTCGCCGATCGCATGCTGGAGGTGCTGAAGCGCCGCATCGCGCGCGTGCCCACGCTGCGCGGCTTCACCGTCTTCACGCTCTTCTACGAGGCGTCCACCCGCACGCGCGCCTCGTTCGAGCTGGCGGGCAAGGTGCTGGGCGCCGACGTGGTGAACGTCAGCCCCCAGAGCTCCTCCGTGCAGAAAGGCGAGTCGCTGGTGGACACGGTGCGCACGCTCTCCGCGATGGAGGCGGACGCGATCGTGCTGCGCCACTCGAGCGCGGGGGCGCCCTACCTCGCGGCCGGCCACGCCGACGCCTCGGTCGTGAACGCGGGGGACGGCGCGCACGCCCACCCCACGCAGGCGCTGCTGGACCTCTACACGATCCGCCGCGAGCTCGGGAGCATCGCCGGCCGGCGCGTGGTGATGATCGGCGACATCGCGCACTCGCGCGTCGCGCGCTCCGACATCTGGGGGCTGACCGCGATGGGCGCCGAGGTGGTGATCTGCGGCCCGCCGACCCTGCTGCCCCGCGGCCTGCGCCCCGGCGAGCGGCCCGCGCACGCGGCGGACGCGCTGCCGTCGGTGCGCGTGGAGACCGACATCGATCGTGCGATCGAGGGTGCCGACGTGGTGATGGCGCTGCGCCTGCAGAGCGAGCGGCAGCAGGGCGGCCTGCTCCCCTCGCTCCGCGAGTACGCGCGGCTCTACCAGGTCACGTCGGAGCGCTTAGCGCTGGCGCGGCCGGGCGCGCTGCTGATGCACCCCGGCCCCAAGAACGAGGGCGTGGAGATCGCCGCCGACGTCGCCGCGGGCAGCCACTCGATCATCGAGCAGCAGGTGACCAACGGCGTCGCCGTGCGCATGGCGCTGCTCTACCTGCTCTCGGGCCGGGTCGATCCGGCGCTGCTGGAGGCACGCCCATGAGCACGCTCGCGATCCACAACGGCCGCGTGATCGACCCGGCGCTCGGTCGCGACGGCATCGCCGACGTCGTGATCGTGAACGGCCGCGTCGCGCGCGTCGGCCCCGGCGAGGGCGAGATGGTGGTCGAGGCCGAGCGCATCGACGCCACCGGCCTCGTCGTCGCGCCGGGCTTCGTCGATCTGCACTGCCACCTGCGCGAGCCCGGCTTCGAGTACAAGGAGACGATCGCCTCGGGCACGCGCGCGGCCGCGCGCGGCGGCTTCACGACCCTGTGCGCGATGCCCAACACCGAGCCCCCGCTGGACTCGCGGGCGGCGGTGGAGTCGGTGCTGAAGGAGGTGGAGCTCTCGGCCGCCGTGCGCGTGCTGCCGATCGGCTGCATCACGCGCGGCCGCGCGGGCCGCGAGCTGGCGCCCGCCGGCGAGCTCGCGGGGGCCGGCGTCGTCGCGCTCTCCGACGACGGCGACGCCGTGGCGGACCCGCACGTCATGCGGCAGGCGCTCTCCTACTCGACGGCGTTCGGCCTGCCGATCGCGCAGCACTGCGAGGACCCGGAGCTCGTGCGCGACGGGCAGATGCACGAGGGCTGGGTCGCCACCCGGCTGGGGCTGCGCGGCCGCCCCGCCAGCGCGGAGGAGACGCTGGTCGCGCGCGACATCGCGCTGGCGGAGCAGAGCGGGGCGCACCTGCACGTGGCGCACATCTCCACGGCGGGCTCGGTCGCGCTCGTGCGGGCCGCGCGCGCTCGCGGCGCGCGCGTCACCGCCGAGGTCACGCCACACCACCTCACGCTCACCCACGAGGCGGTGGCATTCGCCGCGGGCGAGGGCTACGCGCGGCTGCGCTACGACACGCACGCCAAGGTGAACCCGCCGCTGCGCGAGGAGGCGGACGTGGCGGCCTGCGTGGAGGCGCTGCGCGATGGCGTGATCGATGCCGTCGCCACCGACCACGCGCCGCACGCCGGCAACGAGAAGGAGATCGAGTTCGACCGCGCGCTGCCCGGGATCAGCGGGCTGGAGACGGCGTTCGCGCTGTGCATGGTGCCGGTGCACGCGGGCGCGCTGGCGCTGCCGACGCTGATCGAGCGGCTGACGGTGGGGCCGGCGCGCGCGTGGCGGCTGGACGAGCGAGCCGGGCTCGAGGGGCTGGGCACGCTAGCGCCGGGTGCCGTCGGCGACGTCGTGCTGCTCGACCCCGACGCGGCGTGGACCGTCGAGCCGCGCGAGTTCGCCTCGCTGGGGCGCAACACGCCGCTGGCGGGCCGGGAGCTGCGCGGGCGGGTGGTCGCCACCGTGGTCGCGGGCCGACTGGTGCACCAGCGCGAGCCGGTCGCCGCCCTGTGAGCGCATCGCTATGAGCGAGCGCATCGCGGCGAGCGCTTCGTCGAGGGAGCAGCGATGACGGCGGGCCCGATCCCCGGCGAGTCGAGCGCGGAGCGCGCAGCTGCACGGCTGGTGCTGGCGGACGGCCGCGTCTTCGAGGGCGCGGCGATCGGCGCGCGTGAGCGCGCGACCGGCGAGGTGGTGTTCACCACCTCGATGACCGGCTACCAGGAGGCGCTGACCGACCCCTCCTACGGCGGGCAGATGCTGGTGATGACCTACCCGCTGCAGGGCAACTACGGCGTGAACGCGAACGACGAGGAGAGCTCTCGCATCCAGGTGCGCGGCTTCGTCGTGCGCGAGCTGACCGATCTGCCCTCGCACTGGCGCTCGCGCGGCACTCTCGACGGCTACCTGCGCGAGCAGGGCGTGCCCGGCATCTCGGGCATAGACACGCGCGCGCTGACGCGCCACCTGCGCACCCAGGGCGTGCTGATGGGCACGCTGACCAGCGACGAGAGCGCCGAGCAGGCGCTGGCCCGGCTGCGCGCCGTCCCCGACTACGCGGAGGGCAACTACGTCGCGTCGGTGTCGACTCCCGAGCCGTACGCGTTCGCGCTCGATGGCACGCCCGACCCCCGAGGCGGAAGCGCCAGCCCGTCCGAGACAGTGCGCGGCCACTCGCCGCAGGCACCTCATATTGCAGTCATCGACCTCGGGGTGAAGCGCAACATCATGCGCATCCTCGCGGGGCGCGGCTGTCGGGTGACGGCGGTGCCGCACACGGCGAGCGCCGAGGAGATCCGGCGCCTCGCGCCCGACGGCGTCGTGCTCTCGCCGGGGCCGGGCGACCCGATGCTGCTCGACGGCGTGGTGGAGACGGCGCGCGGGCTCGTCGGGGAGCAGCCGCTGCTCGGCATCTGCCTCGGGCACCAGGTGCTCGCGCGGGTCTTCGGGGCGCGCACCTACAAGCTGCCGTTCGGGCACCGCGGGGCGAACCACCCGGTGCGGGAGCTCGCCACGGGGCGCGTGTGGATCACCTCGCAGAACCACGGCTTCGCCGTGGACGGCGAGGGGCTGGCCCCCGAGATGCGGGTGGCGCAGCGGCACCTCAACGACGACACCGTCGAGGGGCTGGAGCACGCGGAGCTGCCGATCTTCACGATCCAGTATCACTCCGAGGCCTCGCCCGGCCCGCACGACACCGAGTTCCTCTTCGACCGCTTCCTCTCCGCCGTCCGCGGCGAGGAGGCGCTGACGACCACGGGTGCGCGGGCAGGGGGAGCGTGATGGCGACGGTACGACGCGCGAAAGCCGAGGACGCCGAGGCGATCTCGGTGATCCTCGGCGAGATCCTCGACGAGGGCCTCGCGATCTCCTTCGATCGCGCGCTCGATCCCAGCGAGGTGCGCACGCTGCTGGAGCGGCAGGGCGAGGTGGGCGCCACCTTCGTCGCCGACGAGGACGGCGAGGTTGTCGCGTTCGGCTCGCTCGACCCCGACCCCGCCGACCCCAGCGAGTGCAGCTTCGGCTCGTGGGTGCGGCGCGCGCGCCGCCGGCAGGGCATCGGCACGGCGCTCGCGGAGGAGGCGCTCGCCTTCGCGCGCGAGCAGGGCTACCGGCGCATCCGCGGGCGGCTGCCCGCCGCCAACGAGCCGGCGCTCTCCTACCTCTCGGCGATCGGCGCGCTGGTGCCGCTCACCAACCCCGGCGCGAGCTTCGAGCTGCCGCTCTACCCGGAGCCGTCATGAGCGACGCCTACCCGCCGCCGTATCTCCCGAGCGAAGAGGAGGAGGCCGGCTGGGCCACCTCCGACAGCGCTCCCGAGAGTGCGCCTGCGAGCGCGCCCGAGAGTGCCGCCGCCGAGTACCGCGCCCGTCGCGAGCGCGACTGGGAGCAGCTCCTCGCGGGCTCGGGGCCGCTTCCGGACTTCTGGGAGCGCTACGCCGAGCGCTCGCACGGCTGGCGGCAGTGGATCGCCTTCGTGCAGCCGCTGGGGAAGGAGCGCCCGGATCTCTTCGCTCCGCTGGAGCCGCTCTACGAGCGGTTGCGCGCCGCCGGTGGCGTGGAGATCCCCCCCGTGGAGTACCTACACGCGGCGATGGTCCAGATCGGCTACATGATGGCGTCGGACGTGATGTGGTCGCAGGTGGAGTCATTCTACGTGAACGCCGCGCCGCGCATCCACCGCGTGGCGCCGTTCACGCTGCGGCTGGGCGGCATCTCGGCGACCGAGGAGACGCTCTACCTCGGCGTCGACGACGGCCACGCGCTGCGCGGGGTGCGGCGGCAGATCGGCCTCGGCGTGCCGAAGGTGTCGCAGGTGCTGCGCGCGGACGACCCGCAGTTCACGCCGCGCGGCGACCGCTTCATGCCGGTCGTGCACCTCGCGCACTTCGCGGGGGGCGACCGCGATGCCGTGGCGCGCGCCGTCGAGGGGCTGCGCGACATCGAGCTCGGCGAGGTCGAGGTGACGCACGTGAAGATGGCGCGCATGTCCCCCGACCCCGACATCCGCACCCCCGAGCCCGACGTGATCGCGGAGATCGGCCTGCTCGGCGAGGGCTACCGGACGGGGTACCACAACTGAGCGGCCCGCCCCCCACGAGCAGCCCCGGCACCCCCACACAGCCCGGCAGCCCTCCCGAGCGGCCGCGGAAGGTGCTGATCATCGGGTCGGGGCCGATCGTGATTGGGCAGGCGGCGGAGTTCGACTACGCGGGGACGCAGGCCTGCGTGGCGATGCGGGAGGAGGGGATCACCTCCGTCCTGGTGAACTCCAACCCGGCCACGATCATGACCGAGGAGGGCGTCGCCGACGTCGTCTACATCGAGCCTCTGACCGTCGAGTCGCTGGAGCGGGTGATCGCGCGCGAGCGGCCGGACGGGCTGCTGCCGACGCTGGGCGGGCAGACCGGCCTCAACCTCGCCGTCGAGCTGGCCGAGGCCGGCGTGCTGGAGCGCTACGGCGTGCGCATGCTGGGCACCACGCTCGCCTCGATCCGCCTCGCCGAGGACCGCGAGAGCTTCCGCGATCTGCTGCGCGAGATCGGCGAGCCCACGCCCGACTCGGAGATCGTCGAGTCGTGGGAGGACGCCGAGCGCGCGCTCCAGATCATCGGCCTGCCCGCCGTGATCCGCCCCGCCTACACGCTGGGCGGCACGGGCGGCGGCATCGCGCACACGCCCGAGGAGTACGAGCGCATCGCACGGTCGGGGCTTCAGGCCTCGCCGATCAGTCAGGTGCTGGTGGAGCGCTCGCTGCTGGGCTGGAAAGAGGTCGAGTACGAGGTGATGCGCGATGGCGCGGACACCTGCATCACCATCTGCAACATGGAGAACCTGGACCCGATGGGCGTGCACACGGGCGACTCGATCGTCGTGGCGCCGTCGCAGACGCTCTCGGACCAGGAGTACCAGATGCTGCGGACGAGCGCTCTGCGCATCATCCGCGCGCTGGGCATCGAGGGCGGCTGCAACGTGCAGCTCGCGCTGGCGCCGCGGCCGGACGTGGTGGCATGGGAGGGCGCGGCGGAGGCGCGGGAGACGCGCGAGGAGCTGCCCTACTACGTGATCGAGGTGAACCCGCGGGTCTCGCGGAGCTCGGCGCTGGCGTCGAAGGTGACGGGCTACCCGATCGCGCGGGTGGCGGCGAAGATCGCCGTCGGCCGCCGCCTCGACGAGATCGCGAACTCGGTGACGGGCCGCACCACCGCGGCCTTCGAGCCGGCGCTGGACTACTGCGTGGTGAAGATCCCGCGCTGGCCGTTCGACAAGTTCCCCGCGGGCGACCGCAGCCTCGGCACCCAGATGAAGGCCACCGGCGAGGTGATGGCCATCGACCGCACCTTCGAGGCGGCGCTGCAGAAGGCGCTGCGCTCCCTCGAGGTGTCGGGGCGCTCGCTCTTGTGGGGGGCCGCCTCCTGGCAGGGCGACGCGGAGCCGCCGCTTCAGGCGACCGACGAGCGGCTGTGGGCGCTCTTCGCGCATCTGCGCCGCGACGTGAGCCCCGCCGAGCTCTCGGCGCGCACCGCCATCGACCCGTGGTTCACCGAGCGCCTCGGTCGCATCGTCGCCATGGAGCGCCGGCTGCTGGCCGAGGAGCTGACGCCCGCGCTGCTGCGCGAGGCGAAGCGCATGGGCTTCGCCGACGCCGTGATCGCCGAGCTGGCCGACCGCCTGCCCGAGCAGGTGCGCTCCCTGCGCGAGGGCTGGGGCATCCGCCCCGTCTACAAGATGGTGGACACCTGCGCCGCCGAGTTCGACGTGCAGACCCCGTACTTCTACTCCTGCTACGAGCAGGAGAACGAGGCGCTGCCGCTGGAGCGCGAGCGGATGCTGGTGATCGGCTCGGGCCCGATCCGCATCGGCCAGGGCATCGAGTTCGACTACTGCTCGGTGCAGGCCGCGCGCGCGCTCCGCCGCGCCGGGGTCGCCGCGATCCTCGCTAACTCCAACCCCGAGACGGTCTCCACGGACTTCGACACCTCGGACCGACTCTACTTCGAGCCGCTGGACGAGGAGTCGATCCGCGACCTGCTGGCCAACGAGGCCGGCAAGACCGGCGAGGCGCCCGCCTCGATCGTGCAGTTCGGCGGGCAGACGGCCGTGAACATGGCCGCCGTGCTGGGCCGCGCCGCGCTGCCCGTGGCGGGCTCGCAGCCCGAGGCGATCGACCTCGCCGAGGACCGCCGCCGCTTCGAGGCGCTGGTCGCCGGCCTCGACATCCCGCAGCCCCCCGGCGCCGCCGTGGAGACGCTGGAGGAGGCGCTGCCCACCGCCGACGCCGTCGGCTACCCCGTGCTGGTGCGCCCCTCCTACGTGCTGGGCGGCCGCGCGATGGAGGTGGTGCAGAACGCAGACGAGCTGCGCCGCTACTTCGCCGTCGCCCGCGAGGAGCGCTCGGGCCCGATCCTCATCGACCGCTACCTCGAGGGCATGGAGGTCGAGGTCGACGCGATCTGCGACGGCGAGCGCGTGCTGATCCCCGGCATCCTGGAGCACGTGGAGCGCGCCGGTGTGCACTCGGGCGACTCGATGGCGGTCTACCCGCCGCAGCACATCACGCCCGAGCAGCGCGCCGCGATCATCGACTACACCACGCGCATGGCCCTCGCCCTCGAGGTGCGCGGGCTGATGAACGTGCAGTACGTGATCGCCCCCGACGCGGCCACCGAGGGCCCCGGCGTCTTCGTGATCGAGGTCAACCCGCGCTCCTCGCGCACGGTGCCGTTCCTCTCCAAGGTGACCGGCGTGCCGATGGTGGACCTCGCCGTCGGCGTGATGCTGGGGCGGACGCTGGAGGCGCAGGGCTACGCCTCCGGGCTGTGGCCGGAGCCGCCGCTGGTGGCGGTCAAGGCGCCCGTGTTCTCGATGTCCAAGCTCGGCGGCGTCGACACCTTCCTCGGCCCCGAGATGAAGTCCACCGGCGAGGTGATGGGCGTCGACGTGACCTTCGAGGCCGCCGTCCGCAAGGCCCTCATCGCCTCCGACCTCGACATCCGCCCCGGCACTCCCGTGCTGCTCTCCCTCTCCGACCGCTCCAAGACCGAGGCCGTCCCCCTCATCCGCGCACTCCACCTCGCCGGCTGCCCCCTCTACGCGACGCCCGGCACCGCGGACCTCGTCGCCTCGCTCGGCATTCCCGTCTCGCGCGCGACCAAACTGCGCGACGACGGCTCGGAGCCCCGCGAGCCCGTCGAGGGCCAGCCCACCGTGGCCGAGGTGATCGCCGACGGCCGCGTGCGCGCCGTGATCAACACGCTCGAGGGCAAGAGCACCACGCACCTCCGCGACGGCTTCTACATCCGCCGGCAGGCCGTGGAGCAGCGCATCCCCTGCTTCACCTCGCTCGACACCGCGGGGGCGGCGATCCGCGCGCTCGCGCACCCCGGCTCCTACGAGATCCGGCAGCTGGCCGAGTACCGCGACGGCGTCGTTGCCGCCGCGTCCGGTGCCGTCGAGTGAGCCCCGCCCCCCGCAACACTGCCCTGCGCGACGACGCGCCGACGGGGCTGCCCGCGGCCGTGCTCTTCGACCTCGACGGCACGCTGATCGACTCGCTTCGCTCGATGACGGAGGCGCTCGTCGAGACACTGGCGGCGCGGGGGCGCGCGGTGACCGTCGAGGCGATCGTGGCGGCGTTCGGCCCGCCCTTCGAGGAGGTGATCGCGAGCGTCGGGGGCGTGTCGCTGGAGGAGGCCGCCGACGTGGCCGATGCGTACGTCCCCGTCTACTACGGCCGCTACGTGCACCGCGCCCTCGCGCTTCCCGGGGCCGACGCGCTCATCGCGCGGCTCGCAGCAGTCGAGGTGCCGCGGGCGCTGGTGACGAGTCGCCGCGAGGACAACGCGCATGCCATGCTCGCCCACCGTGGCTGGACGGAGCGCTTCCCCGTCGTCGTCGGCCACGACACCGCCGCCGCGGCAAAGCCGCACCCCGCGCCCGCGCTGCACGCGCTGGCCGCGCTCGAGGTGGAGGCGCGGGGCGCTGCCTTCGTCGGCGACACCGCGGAGGACATGGCGTGCGCCCGCGACGCCGGGCTCGCGACGGTCGTCGGGATGACGCACATCCGCTCGGAGCGCGAGCTGCGCGCGGCCGGCGCGACGCACCTCGCCGCCGATCTCGCGACCGTGGGCGCGCTGCTCGGCGTTCCGACGCCGAGCGCGGGCAGCTCGCGGTGAACAGCGTCGTCGCGTCCGTCACGGAGAGCGCGCGGCTCTACGGCGACACGCACGTGCTGTGGTGCGCGGAGCCGCCGGAGCTGCGCTCCGCGCGCCCCGGCGCCTTCGTGATGGCCTACGTCGGCGAGGGTTACGACCCGCTGCTGGGCCGCCCGCTGTCGATCCATCGTCGGCGCGGGGGCGCGGCCGGCCCCGAGTTCGCGCTGCTCTTCGACGTGGTCGGGCGCGGCACGGAGTGGCTGGCGCGCCGCGGCCCCGGCGACCCGGTGCGAATGGTCGGCCCGCTGGGGCGACCGTTCGAGCCGCGGCCGCGCGTGGAGCGGATGCTGCTGGTGGGCGGCGGCATCGGCTGCGCGCCGCTCGTGTGGCTCGCCGACGAGCTCGTCGAGCAGGGGCGCGAGGTCACGCTGCTCCTGGGCGGGCGCGGCGCGGCGCAGATCTTCCCAGCGGCCGAGCTGCCGCCCGCGGTCGAGATCGTCGTCACCACGGAGGACGGCTCGCTGGGCGAGACGGGCCGCGTCACGGCGCCCTTCGAGCGGCTGCTGAGCTGGTGCGACCAGGCCTTCGCCTGCGGCCCGCAGCCGATGTTCGAGGCGCTGCACGAGATGCTGCGCCAGAGCGCCGTGCGCACGCCCGTGCAGGCGCTGCTGGAGGCCCAGATGGCGTGCGGTGTGGGGATCTGCTATAGCTGCGCCGTATTTCCCCGGCGCGGCGGGGTGAAGCTCGTATGCGCGGACGGGCCGATGTTCGACCTCCGGGACCTCTACGCATGAGGCGCGAGCTCTGGCCCAGCTACCTGCTGGTGGTCGGCGGCCTGCTCGCGGGGCTCCTCGTCGGCGGCGTGCTGACGAGCTCGGAGCCCGCCCTCCTCGGCTGGCTGCTGGGCGCGGGCGCGGGCCTCACCGCGGGCGCCTTCGTGGCGGCGATCGTCGCGGGCGTGCCATTGAGCGGCCGCGGCCAGGGACCGGGGCGGCCGCCGGGCGGCGGTCACGGTGGCGGCGGCCGCGACCCGCTCGCCTACTTCGGCGCGCACGCGTCCGAGGGCGAGTCGCCGCACGCGCCTTCCCCCGGCGAGCCGACCGAGGCGACGGGTGAGCAGCCGGAGGCGGCGGGACTCGCAGGGCTAGGTCGGCGCGGGAACGGGCGCGCGCTCTAGCATCGAGCGCGCGCGGCAGGAGAGGCGCAGGCGGCGATGCGAGGCCTGCAGATCGTCACCATCGCGTTCGTCGTGTGGCTGCTCGCCATGCTGCTATCGGCGCGGTCGTCGGCGCGGCGCTGCTCGTCCGCTAGCGCGCGCATCCGCCACGCGGCACGGCCGACCTGGTCCGAACGCTAGCGCAGCTGCGAGGTGACTCGGTCCAGCTCCAGGTAGTGATCGGCCAGCGCACGCATCTCGATCGAGGTGCTGCCGGCGAAGGCGACCACCTCGACCCGCACCCCGCGCGACTGCACCGTCTCCACAGCGCGCGCGAAGTCCGAGTCGCCCGAGACGATCGCCACCACGTCCAGGCGCTCCGACATCGTCACCAGGTCGATCGCCATCTCGACGTCGAAGTTGCCCTTCACCGAGCCGTCGGCGAAGCGCTTCATCGGCTTCGTGACGATGCGGTAGGCGTACGGCACGAACGGCGCCACGAACTTCTGCCGCTCCACCGCCTCGCGCGGGTCGTCGGAGACCGGGGCGTAGGCGGTCGCGCGCACCAGCTCGCGGCCCTCGCTGAGCATCGCCAGCAGCTTGCCCATATCGAGCGGGTCCTCGCCGGCCTCGAGGCCGTAGAGCACGTTGGGCACGTCGACGAAGACGCCGAGCCGCGGCTTGCGCGCCGCGCGATCGAGGCGCGTCGACAGCTCGTCGACGCCCGCGCCGAGCTGCACGAGCGCGCTGCGCTGGCCCGCGATCTCGGAGGCGAGCTGCTCCACGAGCGCCAGCAGCCCGTCCGCCTCCGCCCCGGCCGCACCCGTGGTCGCGGCGCGTCGGCGCGGGGGGGTGGCCGGCTCAGGCTCGGGCTCGGCGGCGGGCTCCGTCTGCGGGGGCGCGGCCACCGCCTCCGCCTCCTCTGCCTTTTCTGCCTCCTCTGCCGCCGGCGCGGACGGCGCCTCCGCGGCGGGCTCCGCCGGGGCCGCGTCGCCGTCCGCAGCGGCGCTCTCCGCCGGCTTCGCGCGTGAGCGTCGGCGGCGCGCGGGCTTCTTCGGCGCAGCGTCCGCGTCGGAGGCGTCCGCGCTCGCGCGCCCGCGGGCGGCTGCTCGCGGCTCCTCCGTGGTCGGCTCCTGCTCGCTCGGCGGCGTCTCGGTGGACTCCGTGGTCGCCGCGCGCCGCGAGGGGCGGCGACCCGCGATCATCGAGCGCCCCTCCCGGCTGCTGCCACGGCGCCGCCCGTTCCCGCTCGCGCGACCGCTGTCGGATGTCATGTCAGTACCCTGCTCTCTCCGGCGAACTGCAGTACGGAGCAGCGTGCCGCCACCTGCTCGGCGAGGCTATCGAGGGCCCGCGCGGCCTCGGAGTCGGGGTCGCTGACCACCACCGGCACGCCGCTGTCGGATCCTTCGCGCACGGCGCGGTTCAGCGGGATCTCGCCGAGGAACTCGAGCCCGAGCTCCTTGGCCGCGGCGCGCGCGCCGCCGCGGCCAAAGATGTCACCCGACATATTCTCCACGAGGCCGAAGATCGGGACGCTGAGACGGTCGAACATCCCCACTGCCTTCTTCGCATCCTCGATCGCCACCGCCTGCGGGGTGGAGACGATCACGGCGCCCGCGATCGCCGCCTCCTGCGCCATCGACATCGAGGCGTCGGAGGTGCCGGGCGGCAGGTCGATGATCAGGTAGTCGATCTCGCCCCAGTCCACGTCGTGCATGAGCTGCCGCACGCCCGAGCCGATCATCGGCCCGCGCCACACCACGGGCGTGCCCGGCGGCAGCACGAAGCCGAGCGAGACGGCCTGCACGCCGTGCGCCTCCAGCGCGCGCATCCCCTGCTGCCCCTCCGCCAGCCCGCCTGAGGGCAGGCCCAGCATGGTGGGGATGTTGGGGCCAGTGATGTCGGCGTCCAGCAGCCCGACCGCGGCGCCGTGCCGCGCCAGCGCCACCGCGAGGTTCGTCGCGACCGTCGACTTGCCGACGCCGCCCTTGTTGGAGGCGACGGCGATGACGTTCTTCACGCCGGCGATCGGCTGTGGGCCGCCCTCGCGGGCGGCCTGCGCCCGCACGCGCGCGCCCCACTCGATCTCGACGCTCTCCACGCCCGGCACGGCGGCCAGTGCCGCTCGCACGTCGGTGTCAATCTGATCTTGGAGCGGGCACGCCGGTGTGGTCAGCTCCAGCTCGAAGCGGACGGCGCCGTCGGCGACGGAGAGGTCGCGCACCATGCCCAGGGAGACGATGTCGCGGTGAAGCTCCGGGTCCCGGACGGTGCGCAGCGCCTCCAGGACGGCGCTCTGCTCAGCGGCTGCGGCCACGTGGGCTCCTCATCTGCCGGCACGCCGAGACTCGAACGGGAGGGCGGTGGGGAACCATTCGGGCCCCGGCAGCGTTCTTAGGATCACACCCGCTTCGCAGCGCCCCGTCGGGTCGCCCGGCGGTGACTGTGTGAAGCGTGGAACAAGCGCGCGAGCGGCGGCGGCGCCGCTCCTCGGACGCTGTCGAGTATACGCAGCGCGGGGTGTAGGCGGAACCGCGGCGCACTGTTAACGGAACTTTATTACTTTTTTACGATCATATGCTCGACGCACGGTGCGACTCGCGATAGAATTCACATAATCCGCACGTCGAGGGAGCGAATCGGGCGCAGGCGAGGCGGATTCGCGGCTCCAGGAGGGGGTCGCCGGAGGAGGTAGGACCATGGCAAGCCAGACAGAGACGCGACAGCGGCGCACCCGCTGCCAGGCGCACCACTGGGTCATCGACGCGCCGAACGGGCGCGAGAGCCGCGGATCGTGCAAGCACTGCGGCGCCAAGCGCGCCTTCGCGAACTCGACCGAGAGCGTGATGTGGGAGCGCGGCAACACCGTGCGCAGCGATCTGCGCATCGCGAGCAAGCCGCAGACCGTACGCCTCGCCGACGACGAGGACTACGAGGAGTAGCGGCTCGCGCAGCATGCAACCCGCGAAGAGGCGGCGCCGTTGGACGCCGCCTCTTTCGTCTCGTCGGCGTGCCGGCGCTCCCGTGAGCGGCGGCCGGCGTATCATCGCCGAGGGGAACGCGCCGATGGATCTCTCCGTCGACCTGGCACCGCACGGGAAGCGCCAGCTGTGGCTGCGCAACCCGGTCATGACCGCCTCCGGCACCTCCTCGAACGCCCTCGAGCTCGCGAAGCACTTCGAGATCGACGCGCTGGGCGCGATCGTGTCGAAGGGCACGACGCTGCGGCCGCGCCGCGGCAACCCCACGCCGCGCACCGTCGAGACCGCGGCGGGCATGCTGAACTCGATCGGCTTCCAGAACGTGGGCGTCGGCGCGCTGATCCGCGATCTGGCCCTGGTGTGGGCGCGCTGGGAGGTCCCGGCGATCGTCAACATCATGGGCGACACGCTGGCCGAGTACGGCCGCCTCGCCGAGCGGCTGGATGAGGTGCCGGGCGTCGCCGGCCTCGAGGTGAACGTCTCCTGCCCCAACGTCGAGGTGGGCGGCATGGAGTTCGGCCAGGACCCCGCGCTGGCCGCCGACGTCGTGCACGAGGTGCGTCGAGCCAGCGCGCTGCCGTGCCTCGTGAAGATCACCCCCAGCGTCGCCGACGTGCGCCCCGTGGTGGAGGCGATCGCCGAGGCCGGCGCCGACGCCGTGACCGTGATGAACACGGTGCCCGGCATGGCGATCGATCTCGGGCGCCGCCGCCCCGCGCTGGGCACGGTCTTCGGCGGGCTCTCGGGCCCCGCGATCAAGCCGATCGCCCTGCGCAACGTCTGGCTCGCCGCCTCGGTCACCGCGATCCCGGTCGTGGCGTCGGGCGGCATCATGACCGGCCTCGACGCCGCCGAGTTCCTGCTGGCCGGCGCCTCGGCCGTGCAGGTCGGCACCGCGAGCTTCCGCGACCCCCGCGCGCCGTGGAGCGTGCTGGAGGAGCTGACGGCGTGGTGCGAGTCGGAGGGCGTCGAGCGCCTCGACGAGCTGATCGGCGCCGCCCGGCCGGGCGGGGCGCGTCCCGCCACGCCGCCCGCAGCCGTCGAGTCGCGGGCGGTGCATCGAGCGGGGGCCAGTGGAGCGCACGCCGGTGGAGCGGGCGGCGCGTGACGCGCTCGCCGCGGCTGCTGACGGGCGCACGGCTCGGCGTCGCGCTCGCGGGCGCGCTGGCCTGGGCGCTCGCCGCCAGCCGTATGCTGCACCGCTGGGGGCCGGAGGAGGCGGCGACGGCGCTCGCGCTGCTCGTGGCGCTGGCGGTGGGCCTCGCGATCTGGTCGTGGGCGCGCGCCGACGGCGAGGAGGAGGCGATCGCCGCGGGGAGCTGCCCGCGCTGCGCCGCGGCGCTCGTCCGGACGCACGAGCACTCGCGCCCCGGCGCCCTCGCGGGCGGGCTCACCCGCTGGGGCTGCGCGGCCTGCGGCTATCAGCACGCGCGCGCCCGCACCTGCGAGCGCTGCCGGGCCTGAGCGCGGCGGATCGCGCGTTGACCGCCGCGCGCCGGGCGCCGTAGCGTCGTTCCGTCGTCGATCGGGGCGTAGCTCAGCCTGGCAGAGCGCTGCGTTTGGGACGCAGAGGCCCGCAGTTCAAATCTGCGCGCCCCGACCACTTCTCAGATACGATTCTGGTTCGTTCGGAGGTGTCGCCCCCCTTACGTCCCCCCTACAGAATCCTCGAGCCCGTGATCGCCTCGCCGATCGCCACTTCGAGACGCTCCGCCGTTGCCTTCCGTTGCGCGTGCAGCACGTGGGCGTATGTGTTCGCGGTCAGCGTGAAGGACGTGTGACCGAGCAGCTCTTGGGCGTCCCGGAGCGATCCGCCGGCTGCCAGCAGCAAGGTTGCGGCGCTGTGCCGGAGATCGTGGACGCGGATGTGCGGGAGGCTCGCGCTGCAGAGCGCGCGGTCGAGTGCCTTCCGTGGAGAGGACTCCCCGAGAGGGCCGCCGAGCTCGCCAGGGAAGACACGATCCTCGTCCTGCCATGCACCGCCGAGACGCAGGCGTTCTTGGCCACTGCGCCGCGCTGGCGGCGGAGTTCTGTGACGAGCGAGGCGGGCACGTGGAGCGTACGGCGAGCCCGTGCGGTCTTGGGTGGCCCCTCCACGTACTTCCCCCCGATGCGCGCGCCAGTGCGCCGCACCGTGAGGGTCCTGGCTGCGAAGTCCACGTCAGCCCACCGGAGACCTATCAACTCGCCTCGCCGCAGCCCGAGCGTCGCTGCGGTGACGATCAAGGGCCGCAGCCGTTCCCCTTCGAGTACCGCGAAAAGCCGCGCCAGCTGCTCGGCCGAGAGAGCCTGCATCTCCGTCTGGCGGACCGAGGGGGAGGCGGCGAGTGCGGCGACGTTGCGACTCACCAGTTCGAGGCGCATGGCGTGCGCAAGGGCGGCGCGAAGAACTCCCCGAACGTGTGCGACGTGGCGCCCGGAGTGCCCCGCGGCGAGGAGTCGATCGACCAGTCGTTGCACGTCACTGACAGTGAGATCGCGGAGCCCGCGAGAGCCGAGGGCCGGCTTCAAGTGCAGGTCGATCGCGCTCAAGTAGGAGCGAGTCGTTGCGGGCGCCCAGCCGCGCGAGACCTGACCGTGGGCGAGGAACTCGCCGAGTGCGTCCGCGACTGTCATGCGCCCTGGCGCGCATCGACGTGCAGACCCTCTTCATCGAGCCGGGCAGCCCGTGGGAGAACGGCTACATCGAGTCGTTCAACGGGCGGCTGCGCGACGAGCACCTGAACGGCGAGCGCTTCGACACGCTGTTCGAGGCCCAGGTACTGATCGAGACGTGGCGCAACGAGTACAACCAGGTCCGCCCGCACTCGTCGCTGGCCTACCGCTCCCCGGCACCCGAGGTCGCGGTGGACAAGCCCGTGCTGAGCGCAGAATCTCTAACTCTGCAGGTGGTATGAATACCGGGGGGCAGGTCACCTCATGCGAGCCTCCGGTGGCTCGCGAGCGTACCACCCTCGTAGTCAGGTGGAGACGCACTCCTCCCATCCCCTCGCACGTAGCCCCTCCGTCCTGTCCGCCACGGAGGGCGAATGGTGGACGGGACAAAGGGCACGCCTCGTGTGCGCCCGCCGCGTGGCCTGCCATCACCGCCATCTGGCTGATGGCAGTTCTATGGATAGTGTACCGCTCCTGGTTTCTTGGACACATCGCTGGCGGTAATCATGCGGCCGCCCCGGTGCGCGGCGAGAGCGCCTCGCGGACGGCGGCTGAGGTGCGGTGGCCGTGCCGTTCGACGAGCCAGTGCTGGTTGTAGCGCTGCTTGAAGGCGAGCAGCGCCTGGCGTAGCTCCTCCACCGTCTCGAAGTGCTCCACCCACAGCAGCTGCTCCTTCAGCGTGCGGATGAAGCGTTCCGCGCAGCCGTTGCCCTCGGGCGCGGCTACGAAGGACGGGCTGGAGCGGATGCCGAGGAAGCGCAGCTCCTCCTGAAAGTGGTCGCTCAGGTACTGGCTGCCGTGGTCGTGGCGGAGAGCGAGTCCCCGCGCGAGGTCCGCCTCGTAGCCGTCGAAGTGCTCCCGGAGCCCCTGCCGCAGCGGCTCCAGCGCCTCGAAGCGCGTGCCCGGTCGCGCCGCGTGGATGCCGATGCACTCCTGCGTGCAGTGATCGACGGCGATGAAGACGGTGGCGTTCCCCTCGCGGGTGGTGAGGCAGGAGGTCGCGTCGGTCCCCCACATCTCGTCAGGCCGCTCGGTGGTGATCGTCCCGTCGTGCACCCGCGGTCCGCGCCGACGCCCGACGCGGGTCGGGGCGAGCAGTCCCGCCTCCCGCATCAGCCGCAGCACCCGGCCCTTCGAGGTGCGCACACCGGCCAGCCGCAGCCGCGCCCACACCTTGCGGTAGCCCTCGCCCGTGAACGGGGAGGCGGCGAGCACAGCTCGGACCTGCTCCGTGAGAGCCTCGTCCGTCCACGCCTGCCTCGGCCCGCGCTTCGCTGCTGGCCGCAGAGGCCGTCGCGCCCGTGCCCGCCGCTCGTAGACGGTCGAGCGCGGGACCTCCCACAGCTGGCAGATGCGCGTCGTGCCGTACGGCCGTCCCGTGGAGGGCGAGGTGGTTCGACTCATCACCTCGACCTCCGGCGTGCCAAAGGGAGTCCTGCCTCCAGCTGATGCGCGCGCTGGAGCAGGAGCTCGTTCGCCATCGTGATCTCGCCGACTTTCGCCTGCAGTCGGTGGATCTCCTCGTCACGCTCGTCGGCAGGCCGGCTCGTGAGCGAGGCCCGGCCGGCGGCGAGTAAGCGCTCGCGCCACTGCGACAGCGTCGCTGCGGTCACCCCCAGCTCGCGCGAGAGCGCGTCCAACTCCTCGCCGCGCAGCAGCCTCAGCACCGCCTCGCTCTTCCGTCGCGAGGAGAAGCGAACGCGCTCCGTTCGCGACGCACTACGCCCGTTCAATCCCTGTGCGGAGCTGGTCATGGACACCTCCTCTGCCGGGGCAGCCTGCCCCGATCAGGTGTCCAAGAAAACCGTGGACCGGGAGACTAGAACGGCACTCTACGGACACCAGCGAACCGCCTCAACGGATTTCGAGTCTGCGCGCCACGACCACGCACGAGGTGCCGCGCCTACGGCGTGCCGGCGGGGCGCGGGAAGCGCAGCACGAAGCGCGCGCCCGGCGAGTGCGCGGCGTCGACGGCGACGCTGCCGCCGTGCCGCGTCACGATCTCGCGCGCGATCGCGAGGCCGAGGCCGGCGCCGCCCGAGCGTCGCGCGCGAGACGCCTCCAGCCGCGTGAAGCGCTCGAAGATGCGCTCGCGCTCCTCGACCGGCACGCCCGGCCCGGCGTCGGTCACCGCCAGCACCACGGTGCCCGCCTCCTCGACAAGGCTGACCGCGATGCGCGCGAAGGCGTGGCGAGCGGCGTTCTCCAGCACGTTGCGCACCGCTCGGGTGAGCTGCTCGCGGTTGCCGATGAGCTGCGCGCCCGAGACGCCGCGCGCGTCGATGGCGACGGCGTCGCGGCCGCGCACGCGCTCGATCTCGGCGAGCACCACGTCGTCGAGGTCGACGGGCTCCATCGGCGCGGTCTCGCCGGCGTCGGCGCGCGCCAGCTCCAGCAGGCCCTCGACGAGGTCCTGGAGCCGTATCGCCTCCTCCAGCACGACGCGCTCCGTCTCCACGGGGCGAGCGTCCTCGGGGTGCGCGAGGTCGACCTCGAGCTGCGCGCGGATGCCGGTGAGCGGGCTGCGCAGCTCGTGCGAGGCGTCGGCCACGAACTGCTGCTGCCGCCGCTGCGACTCCTCCAGCCGGTCGAGCATCTCATTCATCGTGCGCGCGAGGCGCCCGACCTCGTCGTGCGGCGCGGGCTCCGGCACGCGGCGATGGAGGTCGTCGCCGCCGATCGTCGACACCTCGCGGCGGATCGCCTCCACCGGCGAGAGCGCGCGGCCGACGACGAGCCAGGTGAGCGCGCCGACGAGCAGAACGAGCAGCGGCACGGCCAGCAGCAGGATGCCGTTGAGCGCGTCGCGGCTCTCGAACACCGGGTCGAGGCTGGCCGCCACGTAGATCGTGCCACCGCCCGCGGGCTGCGCGATCACGCGGAACGGGTCGTCGTCGAGCGCGAGCTCCTCGAAGATACGCAGCTCGGGGCCCGCCGGCGGCGCGAAGCCGGCCACGAGCGGCGGCTCGCCCGCGATGTTGACGCTGGCCGCGACGACGCGCCCGCGCGCGTCGAGCACCTGCACGAACGCCTCGTCGCCGCGCCGCTCGCTGAGGACCGCGGGCAGGCTGCCGTCGGCCAGCAGCGCGCCCACGTCGTCGGCCCGCACCCGCAGCGCGTCGTCGACGTTGCGCGTGAGCGTGCGCGTCTGCAGCTCGCTGACGGCGACCGCGCCCGCCGTCAGCGCGACGGCCACCGCCAGCGACGCCGCCAGGGTGGTGCGCACGCGCACGGAGCCCGCGCGCTGGCGGGCGCTGCGCCAGCGCGCGGGCGGCCCGCTAGCCATCTCCCGCCAGCAGCCGGTAGCCCGCGCCACGAACCGTCTCGATGCTGTGGCGGTCGAACGGCTCGTCGAGCTTGCGGCGCAGGTGGCGCACATAGACCTCGACGATGTTGGGGTCGCCGTCGAAGTTGAAGTCCCAGACGTTCTCGAGGATCGCCGCCTTCGGCACCACGTCGCCGGCGTGGCGCATCAGGAACTCCAGCACCGCGAACTCGCGCGCGGTCAGCCGCACCTCGGTGTCGGCGCGCCAGCAGCGGTGCGCCGCCGGGTCGACGCGCAGATCGCCCGCCTCCAGCAGCGCGGGGCGCTCCCGGCGGCCGCGGCGGAGCAGCGCGCGCACCCGAGCCAGCAGGACCACGAACGAGAAGGGCTTCGTGAGGAAGTCGTCGCCGCCGGTGTCCAGGGCCTGCGCCTCGTCCCGCTCGCCGTCCTTCGCCGTGAGCATGAGGATCGGCGTCCAGTCGCCCGCCGCACGCAGCCGCGCGCAGAGGTCGTAGCCGCTGATGCCCGGCAGCATGATGTCGAGGATGATGACGTCGTAGGGGTTCTGCTCGGCGAGCCACTGGCCGTCGCCGCCGTCCCCCGCGATGTCGACGGCGTAGCCTTCCGCGGTGAGCCCGCGCTTCACCGCGGCCGCGACCCGCGCCTCGTCCTCCACCACCAGCACGCGCACGATCGCCCTCCGCCGCTTGCGGCCCGCCATCGGCGCGATGCTCGCGGCCCACAGTGCCGCTCGTCGCCTGAACGGCGGCTGAAAGGCGCGACGGTGCCATGCTAGCCCGGTCACGTCGCTGGACGCGCGCCGAACGGGTGCCGAAGACGGGCGCGGGCGTTCAGATGACGTTCAGCGACGCGCGAGCAGTGTGGCGATCATCGATTCGCCCGCAGAAGGGCGCGCGTAGACGAAGGAGGTGCCCGATGAGGGTGCGACGGTCCTATCTCGCGGTGGCGGTCGCGGCGGTCGTGGTGATCGGCGCCGCGGCAATCGGCGGCGTCGCCGTCGCCGGCAACGGCGACGACGAGCCGCTGACCGGCACCACGTACGACCGCGCGGTCGCGGCGGCGCTGGAGTTCACCGGCGGCGGCGTGGTGACGGAGACGGAGATCGGCGACGACGGCGCGGCGTACGAGGTGGAGATCCGCCTCGACGACGGCAGCCAGGTCGAGGTGCAGCTCGACGAGAGCTTCGCGGTGCTCGGCAGCGAGCCCGACGACGACGGCCCCGACGGCGAGGACGACGATGACGGGGACGACGATGACGGGGACGACGACGACGACTAGCTGTAGTTCCCACGTAGGTTGTTGACAGGATGAGGGGCCTCGCCCGCTGCTGTGTGTGACAGCACGGCAGTAGCGAGGAGAGGACACCCTCATGGCCCATCGTAACGCGCGGCTGACGCCGCTGACCCGACTCGAGCTCGTGCGGGAAGTGGACGCCGGCTGGCCCCAGGCTGAGGTCGCTCGCCACTTCCGCGTCTCCCGCCACACCGTTGCCAAGTGGCTGGGGCGCTTCCGGGCGGAGGGAGCGGCAGGGCTCGAGGACCGCAGCTCCGCCCCGCGCGCGCATCCCCGGCGCACGCCGCCCGAGCTGGAGCGACGCATCTGCGCCGTGCGACGCACGCAGGGATTCGGGCCGCATCGCATCCAGTGGGCGCTCGGGGTCGCCCGCTCCACGGTCTACGCCGTGCTGCGGCGCCGCGGCCTCAACCGGCTCGACCGCCTGCACCGCGTCACCCGGGAGCCGGTCCGCTACGAGCACGACGCCCCCGGCGACCTGCTGCATCTCGACGTGAAGAAGCTCGGGCGCGTCCCCGAGGGCGGCGGCAAGCGAATGGCGCCTGGCTTCGCCGAGACGCGCTCCGGGCCGCATTCGCGGCGTTCGCTGGGGCTGGAGTACCTACACGTCGCCGTCGACGACCACAGCCGTTACGCCTACGTCTCCGTCCTGCCCGACGAGCGTGGCGCGAGCTGCGCCGCCTTCCTCGAGCAGGCGCTCGCGACCTTCCGCCGGCGTGGCGTGCGCGTGCGCCGGGTCCTGACCGACAACGCGAAGGCCTACACCGTCGCCCGCAGCTTCCACGGCGCCGCCGCTGCCGCAGACGTGCGGCTGTCGCACACGCGGCCCTACCGCCCGCAGACGAACGGCAAAGCCGAGCGTTTCATCCAGATCCTGCAGAACGAGTGGGCCTACGCCCGCCCCTACCGCTCCAACGCCGAGCGGCTGCGCCAGCTCCCACGCTGGCTCTACCGCTACAATCACCGCCGACCGCACGGCGGCGTCGGCGGGGCCGTCCCCGCCTCCCGCCTGTGAACAACCTTCCTGGGTAGTACAACTAGCCCCCGCTGAGCCTCCGCCGACCCCACTCGCACGGGGGGAGCGCCTCAGGCGCTCTCCCCGTGCCCCTCTCGCAATCGCTCGCCGCTCCCGCACCTCGAGGATCGCGCCGCGGCTGCACCCGAGATTCGCCGAGGCCATCGAGGTTCCCCTAGCCCGGCCCCCGACGACCGTCGATCGGTGTCCCAGGGCCAGCACCCCTCGACAGGCGCGGCGATCCGCTGGCCCTCCAGCAGGCGCGGCAGCCCCTCGAATGCAACGGAACGTTGCCCTAGGCGGCCTCGCTGGGGACAGGGAGGGGCTCGTCGCGGGCGGCGCGGGTCAGCGCCTCGACGATCCGCCGCTCCCCGTCGCCGCTCACGCGCGCGTCGAGCGAGGCCAGCGCCTCCTCCAGCGAGAGGCCGGAGCCGCGGCCCTCCGCGAGCTGCAGCCACGCGAGCTCGACCGCGAGCTCGGCGAGCCGCGGCGCCGCGAACGACGCCGCCGGGAAGCGGCTCGCCGACGAGTCGGCGAGCCCGTCCAACAGCATCAGCGTCGTGCGCTGATCCACCGTGTGGGAGGGCGAGTCGAGGCGCGCCGCCGCCCTCCCCGCCACCATCATCTGGACGGGGATGGCCGTCTCCTGCGGCGCGTGCAGCGCGAGCCCGGCGCCCAGGGCGTAGCGCTGCGCGGTGGCGACCGCGTGACGCTCAGCCTCGCTTGCGCCCGCGAGCGCCGCGCGCACCAGCAGCTCCACCACCCGGTTGGGCCGCCCGCGCGCAGCGGGCCCGGCGTCGCGCCGCTCGCGCGCCAGCCGCGTGCGGCGACCGCCCGCGGCCTTCGCGTCGTACATCGCCTGGTCGGCGGCCTGCAGCAGCTCGGCGGCGGTCGCACCATCGTCCGGGGCGACGGCGATCCCGATCGAGATGCGCGCGGGGCCGGGCGCGTTGGGCGCCCGTCGGTGCGCCTCGGCGAGCGCGCCGTGCAGACGCCCCGCCACCGCGTCCTCCGAGCCCACGCCCTCCATCAGCACGACGAACTCGTCGCCGCCGGCGCGCGCCACGAAGTCCTCCGTGCGGCAGACCGCGCGCAGCTCGTGCGCCACGACCTGCACCACCTGGTCGCCGGCCTCGTGCCCCAGCAAGTCGTTGAAGAGCTTCAGCTCGTCCATGTCGATCATCACCACGGCCGCCGGCGCCCCGGCGGCGAGCGCCCCGTCGAGCTCGCTGATGCGCTCCTGCAGGTAGCGGTAGTTGGGCAGGCCGGTCAGGGCGTCGTGGCGAGCGTTGTGCTCCGCCGCCTCGAAGAGCTGGAGGCGCTCGATGGTGACGGCGAGCAGGCCGGACACCTCGTGCAGGGCGGCCAGCTCGTCGGCGGCGTAGCTGCGGTCGCTCTCCTGGGCCAGCGCGAAGATCCCCGCGGTGCGGCCGCCGCCGCGCACGGGCACCAGCGCGACCTCGCGCGGGGCGCCGCCGACGAGCGACCAGTCGAGCCCCTCGAGACGAGGGTCGTCGGGGCGCAGCGCGACCGGCCCGTCGGCCGCCAGGGCGATCGCGGCCGGCGTTTCGGCAAGCGGCCGCACCTCGCTGGGAAGTGCGGCGTCGTCCGGGTAGCGGGCGTGGACGGAGACGGTGCCGGCCTCCTCGTCCACCAGTAGCATCAGCGCGCGATCGAAGGGGATGAGCCAGCGCACCTCCTCCGCGAAGGCATCGAAGGCCGCGCGCAGGTCGGCGACGGAGGCGACGATGCGCGCGAGGTTGCTCTGCACCTGGATGCGCGCGGCCCGCTCGGTCGCCTGCCGGTAGAGATGCGCCGAGTCCAGCGCGAGCGCGAGCTGCTCCGCCGCGTGCACGGCGAGCTGCCGCTCCTCCCCCGGGGGGCGCTCCTCGAAGCCGAGCACGGCGACGCCGAGCGACTGCCCCTTGGGGCGCAGCGGCACCACCAGCGCGTGCGCGTCCCCCGCGTCCAGGAAGGCGGGCGCGTCCCCGTCGCTCTCGCGCGACCAGTCCTCGGCCTCGCGCAGGGCGAACCAGGGGTGCTGCGCGTCCAGCGTGGCGGCGCGGCGCGGCGGCAGCCGCTGGCCCTCGCCGGAGAAGCAGGCCACGGGCTCGGGCCGACCCATCTCGTCGACCCGCGCGAAGTAGAGGTAGCGGAAGCGGGCGATCCCGGCGAGCGTGTGTGCGCCGGCACAGAGCCGCTCCGGGTCCGCGGTGTGCTGCATCACGCGCGCGACCTCGGTGAGCGCCGACAGCTCCACGATGCGCCGGGCCTGCAGCTCGATGAGCGCGTCGCTCTCCAGCCGGCGTGCGAGCGCCTCCGCGACGCGCTGCAGGTAGGCGCGCTCGGCGGCTCCCCAGCGCGCGCCGGGCCCCGCGGCGGCCACGAGCGCGCCGGCCGGCAGGGAGACCGACGTCCGCGCCTGCTGGCTCTCCCCCGCGCCGCGCTCGCCGGCATCCTGCGCGGCCTGCCGCATCGTCAGCGGAGCCACAAGCAGCGCGCCGATCCCGGCCGCGCGCAGAGCGGGGGAGAGCGGCATCTCCCCGCCCTCGCCGCGCTGCAGGGGCTGCCAGCGGTCGGTCGCCTGCGCGAGCATACCGAGGAGCGCCGCGCGCACGCCCGGCGCCCCCACGTCGCCGCGCGAGGCGAGGATCTGCGGCAGCGTGCCGCGCCCGCCACCGTGGAGCACCGCCAGCACGCGCGTATCGAGCGCGCGGGCCGCCACCTCCAGCGCCGTCTCGAGCGCGCGCCCCTGCACCGGCTCCGAGGCGAGCGCGCGCAGCACCTCCGCGAAGAGCTCGTCGCGGTCGGCCTTCTCCACGGCGTCGCGGTAGAGCCGCGCGCCCTCGATCGCCGCGCCGAGCTCGCGACCGATCAGCAGCAGCAGCTGCTGCTCCTGGTCGCTGGCGGTGGCGTGGCCCTCGCCGAGCAGCGCCAGCGCACCGAGCGGCCGCCCCTTCGCCGAGACGGGCACGATCACGTAGCGGCGGCCGTCGTGCCGGCTGTCCACGCCCGCGGTCGTCGGCGCGCCGAGACCCCCGCCGCCGGCCTGGAGGGCGACCGCGGCCAGCTCCTCCTCCGGCAGCGGCGCCCACGGCGCCGTGCCCAGCGAGGCAAAGATGCGGATCGCGTTGCCGCTGACGGGCCCGTCCGCGGGCGGCGTCAGGTAGAGCTGCGCCGCCTCGCGCCCCAGCAGCCGCGCGAGGAAGCGACAGGCGCGCTCGATGGCGGCGGGCTCGTCGAGCGGGTCGTCCAGCGGGTCGCTGAGCGCGAAGCTGACCGCGTTCACGATCGAGAGGTAGCGGTTGCGCTCCTCCAGCGCCTCCAGCGCCAGCGCCTGCTGCAGCGCCTCGCGCGCGAGCGGGCCCGCGGACCGGCTCTCGCGTTCGAGCTCGAGGGCCGTCGCCACCTCGTCGCGCTCGACCTCGAGCTCCGCGCGTCGCCGCTCGGCCCGCCGCGCGGCCACGCGCGCGAGGCGCCCGCGACGAGCGGCCACGTGCGTGACGAGCGCCACCAGCGGCAGCGCCGCGCCCGCGATCAGCGCCGCGCCCAGCCCGGAGAGCGTGCTGCCCGCGTCGGCGACGTCGCCCGGCAGCAGCTCGGTCGCCCCGGCGACGGCGAGCACACCGCTCGCCTCGCCCGCGGCCGACCCCAGCAGAGCGAGCGCGGCGGCGGCCGTCACCAGGGCGAGCTCGCGGCCGGTCAGCGCGGCACCCGAGGCGGAGACGACCAGCACCAGCAGCACCGCGCCCGGCCACGGGGCCGACGCGCCACCGGCGAGCATCGCGCCGAGAGCGATCGCGGCGTAGGCGAGCGCGCCGAGCAGCAGCGCCCGCCCGCGACCGACGCCGGAGCGCCCGGTCGCCGACGGACCGCCCGCGGGCAGCATCGCGCGCGGCTAGGTGTACTACCCAGGAAGGTTGTTCACAGGCGGGAGGCGGGGACGGCCCCGCCGACGCCGCCGTGCGGTCGGCGGTGATTGTAGCGGTAGAGCCAGCGTGGGAGCTGGCGCAGCCGCTCGGCGTTGGAGCGGTAGGGGCGGGCGTAGGCCCACTCGTTCTGCAGGATCTGGATGAAACGCTCGGCTTTGCCGTTCGTCTGCGGGCGGTAGGGCCGCGTGTGCGACAGCCGCACGTCTGCGGCAGCGGCGGCGCCGTGGAAGCTGCGGGCGACGGTGTAGGCCTTCGCGTTGTCGGTCAGGACCCGGCGCACGCGCACGCCACGCCGGCGGAAGGCCGCGAGCGCCTGCTCGAGGAAGGCGGCGCAGCTCGCGCCACGCTCGTCGGGCAGGACGGAGACGTAGGCGTAACGGCTGTGGTCGTCGACGGCGACGTGTAGGTACTCCAGCCCCAGCGAACGCCGCGAATGCGGCCCGGAGCGCGTCTCGGCGAAGCCAGGCGCCATTCGCTTGCCGCCGCCCTCGGGGACGCGCCCGAGCTTCTTCACGTCGAGATGCAGCAGGTCGCCGGGGGCGTCGTGCTCGTAGCGGACCGGCTCCCGGGTGACGCGGTGCAGGCGGTCGAGCCGGTTGAGGCCGCGGCGCCGCAGCACGGCGTAGACCGTGGAGCGGGCGACCCCGAGCGCCCACTGGATGCGATGCGGCCCGAATCCCTGCGTGCGTCGCACGGCGCAGATGCGTCGCTCCAGCTCGGGCGGCGTGCGCCGGGGATGCGCGCGCGGGGCGGAGCTGCGGTCCTCGAGCCCTGCCGCTCCCTCCGCCCGGAAGCGCCCCAGCCACTTGGCAACGGTGTGGCGGGAGACGCGGAAGTGGCGAGCGACCTCAGCCTGGGGCCAGCCGGCGTCCACTTCCCGCACGAGCTCGAGTCGGGTCAGCGGCGTCAGCCGCGCGTTACGATGGGCCATGAGGGTGTCCTCTCCTCGCTACTGCCGTGCTGTCACACACAGCAGCGGGCGAGGCCCCTCATCCTGTCAACAACCTACGTGGGAACTACAGCTAGCTCCACCGCGAGGAAGGCCGCGAGCAGCAGCACCGTCGGGCGCCCGCCGATGTCGAGCGCGCCGGCGAGCGCCGCCAACGCGAACAGCCCGCCGGCCGTGCCGAGCGCCAGCCGCGCGAGCAGCAGCGGCCGCGCCTCCTCCCAGCGATCGCGCAGCGCCACCGTCTCCCGGTCCACGGTTTTCTTGGACACCTGATTGGGGCAGGCTGCCCCGGCAGAGGAGGTGTCCATGACCAGCTCCGCACAGGGATTGAACGGGCGTAGTGCGTCGCGAACGGAGCGCGGTCGCTTCTCCTCGCGACGGAAGAGCGAGGCGGTGCTGAGGCTGCTGCGCGGCGAGGAGTTGGACGCGCTCTCGCGCGAGCTGGGGGTGACCGCAGCGACGCTGTCGCAGTGGCGCGAGCGCTTACTCGCCGCCGGCCGGGCCTCGCTCACGAGCCGGCCTGCCGACGAGCGTGACGAGGAGATCCACCGACTGCAGGCGAAAGTCGGCGAGATCACGATGGCGAACGAGCTCCTGCTCCAGCGCGCGCATCAGCTGGAGGCAGGACTCCCTTTGGCACGCCGGAGGTCGAGGTGATGAGTCGAACCACCTCGCCCTCCACGGGACGGCCGTACGGCACGACGCGCATCTGCCAGCTGTGGGAGGTCCCGCGCTCGACCGTCTACGAGCGGCGGGCACGGGCGCGACGGCCTCTGCGGCCAGCAGCGAAGCGCGGGCCGAGGCAGGCGTGGACGGACGAGGCTCTCACGGAGCAGGTCCGAGCTGTGCTCGCCGCCTCCCCGTTCACGGGCGAGGGCTACCGCAAGGTGTGGGCGCGGCTGCGGCTGGCCGGTGTGCGCACCTCGAAGGGCCGGGTGCTGCGGCTGATGCGGGAGGCGGGACTGCTCGCCCCGACCCGCGTCGGGCGTCGGCGCGGACCGCGGGTGCACGACGGGACGATCACCACCGAGCGGCCTGACGAGATGTGGGGGACCGACGCGACCTCCTGCCTCACCACCCGCGAGGGGAACGCCACCGTCTTCATCGCCGTCGATCACTGCACGCAGGAGTGCATCGGCATCCACGCGGCGCGACCGGGCACGCGCTTCGAGGCGCTGGAGCCGCTGCGGCAGGGGCTCCGGGAGCACTTCGACGGCTACGAGGCGGACCTCGCGCGGGGACTCGCTCTCCGCCACGACCACGGCAGCCAGTACCTGAGCGACCACTTTCAGGAGGAGCTGCGCTTCCTCGGCATCCGCTCCAGCCCGTCCTTCGTAGCCGCGCCCGAGGGCAACGGCTGCGCGGAACGCTTCATCCGCACGCTGAAGGAGCAGCTGCTGTGGGTGGAGCACTTCGAGACGGTGGAGGAGCTACGCCAGGCGCTGCTCGCCTTCAAGCAGCGCTACAACCAGCACTGGCTCGTCGAACGGCACGGCCACCGCACCTCAGCCGCCGTCCGCGAGGCGCTCTCGCCGCGCACCGGGGCGGCCGCATGATTACCGCCAGCGATGTGTCCAAGAAACCAGGAGCGGTACACAGCTCGTTTCGTTGGTCCGCTGCGACTCCGACGACGGGGCCGGGATTCGTAAGGCGACCACCCAAGTTGGGATTGTGGCAAGGAGCAGTCCGAGGGCGTTCGGGACGATCCAAAAGACCACGAGAAGCATGAGCAGGAGCGCCCACGGTACTCGCTAAACAGCCAGACGAGGACCGGCAAGCCCACCACTGCCGGGACCAGGGAGCCTGACCCGCTTTCCCGGACACCTAGGCCTGAGGCGACGATGTTGCCCAGGGAGGAGTCCTGGATGCCCCGAGCCTACCCACCCGAGTTCCGCCGTCGTGCTGTCGAACTGGCCCGGCTGCGGGAGAAGCCGATCGCGCGGATCGCTGCGGACCTGGGGATCGCCGGGTGGTGCCTGCACCGCTGGCTGCGGCAGGCCGATGTCGACGAGGGCCACAGAGAGGGCCTGACGAGCGACGAGCGGGCGGAGCTGGTGCGGCTGCGCCGGGCCAACCGCACCCTGGAGATGGAGAACGAGATTCTGAAGCGCGCCGCCGCCCTCTTCGCGCGCGAGAACGTGCTCCCAAAATGAGATACCGGCTGGTCCGTGAGCTTGCCGCCGACGGGGTCGTCGCGGCGGTGGCCTGCCGGGTACTCGCGGTCTCGACAGCGGGCTACTACGAGTGGCGAGAGCGGGCGCCCTCGGCCCGCGCCGTCGCCGACCAGGCGCTGAGCGAGCAGATCGTGGAGATCCACGCCATGTCGCGAGGCAGCTACGGAGCGCCGCGGGTGCACGCCGAACTGCGGCTCGGGCGGGGCGTCCGTTGCGGTCGCAAGCGGGTGGCACGGCTAATGCGGAGCGCAGGACTGCATGGAATCTACCGGCGGCGCGGGAGACACGCTCGCCCGGCGCCTGCCGTCCACGACGACCTGGTGCGCCGGCGCTTCGTGGCCGACGCGCTGGACCGGCTCTGGCTGACCGACATCACCGAGCACCCCACGCGGGAGGGGGAGGTCTATTGCGCCGCCGTGCTGGACGTCTACTCACGGCGGATCGTGGGCTGGTCCATTGCTGACCACCTGCGCACCGAGCTTGTGGTCGACGCTCTGGAGATGGCCCGCTGGCGGCGACAGCCGACCCGGGGCGAGACCGTGGTGCACTCCGACCGGGGATCGCAGGGCGGATTCAAGTGGTCATCGCAACGCCTCGAGGTGAGGGGTTGTGATGGGAAGGTCACCGGGGTGGGCGGCGAAGGCGACAGGAAGGCCGGCGATGCGGTCTCCAGGCCGTCCACCGGTTGCGCGTCGTGAGCATCGCCAACGGTTCTGGCTGGCGATCTCAGAAGGGTTGTCGAGCGAGGATGCCGCTGCGGCGGCCGGTGTGTCTCCAGCCGTCGGAGCACGCTGGTTCCGTGAAGGTGGTGGCATGCCAACAGCCAGTCCGGCGCCGCTGTTAGGGCGCTACCTATCGTTCGCTGAGCGCGAGGAGATCGCCATCCTCCGCGCCCAAGGCGCAAGCGGCCGAGCGATCGCCCGCCGGCTCCGCCGGGCTCCGTCGACGATCTCACGCGAGGTACGCCGGAACGCTGCGACACATAGCGGCAAGCTGGAGTATCGAGCGACCACGGCGCAGTGGCATGCCGACCGACGTGCGCAGCGTCCCAAGGTCGCCAAGCTCGCCAGCAACGACCAGCTCCATGGTTACGTTCAGGAACGGCTGTCAGGCAGGATCGTCCGGCCCGACGGTGTGGGGGTGGTCGGCCCTGAGGTGCGCTGGATTGGCCGTCGACATGGGCGCCGTCAGCACCGACGCTGGGCCCAGGCGTGGAGCCCGGAGCAGATCTCGAACCGGCTGCAGGTCGACTTCCCTGATGATGCGTCGATGAGGATCTCCCACGAAGCGATCTACCAGGCCCTGTACGTCCAGGGTCGCGGCGCGCTGCGGCGTGAGCTGATCGCATGTCTGCGTAGCGGACGAGCGTTGCGGGTGCCCAGGGCGCGAACCCGCGGTCGCGGCAAGAAGTTCGTCAGCCCCGAGATCATGATCAGTCAGCGGCCCGCCGAAGCCGATGACCGCGCCGTTCCCGGCCATTGGGAGGGCGATCTGATCCTCGGGCTGGGCAGCTCCGCGATCGGCACGCTCGTCGAGCGCACGACACGGTTCACCATGCTGCTGCACCTGCCCCGCATGGATGGCCACGGACAGCAACCCACCGTCAAGAACGGCCCCCCGCTGGCCGGTCACGGCGCAGAGGCGGTGCGTGACGCGATCACGGCCTCGATCACGACGCTGCCCGACCAGCTGCGTCGCTCGCTTGCCTGGGACCAGGGAGCGGAGATGGCCCAGCACGCGCAGCTGCGCATCGACACCGGCCTGCCGATCTACTTCTGCGACCCTCGCAGCCCCTGGCAGCGTGGCAGCAACGAGAACACCAACGGCCTGCTGCGTCAGTACTTCCCCAAAGGCACCGACCTGTCCCAGCACTCTGCCGAGGACCTCGCCGCCGTCGCTCTCGCGCTCAACACTCGACCCCGCAAGACCCTCGGATGGAAGACTCCCGCCGAGGCACTCAACGAACACCTACTCTCCCCTGCACAAGGCGGTGTTGCGACGACCCCTTGAACCCGAGCAGTACACGTCGTGGGCCTTCGGGCACCGCCTCCGCACCGCCGGCCTGCTCGGCTCGATGGGCCGGGTCGCGTCGGCTGTCGACAACTCGATGATGGAGTCGTTCTTCGGGACGCTGCAGCTCGAGCTGCTCGACCGCCGCAGCTGGACGACCCGGGCCGAGCTCGCCTCCGCGATCTTCGAATGGATCGAGGGCTGGTATAACCCGCGCCGCCGTCACACCTCGATCGGCGATCTCAGCCCCGTGGAGTACGAAAGGAGGCCCGCCGCCGCCGCCGAAGCAGCATGATGTCTACACGTGAACTGTCCGGAGAACCGGGTCAGGCTCCCGATCGTGTTGGTGTGAGTGTCACCGTCGGCGTAGCGGACGCTGTGGTTGATGACCGCGTGCGGCATGATCTCACGCGTTGCGCGGTACGCGCCGAACTCATCGGTGATGAGCAGGCTGCCGTCCGGCGAGACCGTCTCGCGGATGAACTGCATGACGCCGCGCCCGGAGAGGTCGGAAGCGACCCTAGCCGTGACGCTGCCGCCGCGCTCGACTGCCCCGATGACCGGCGTCTTGCTCGTCGCTCGGCCACGCGGAGCCGGGCGATCGTCGGTGCGCTTGTTGCCCTTGCGCGGCCGCCCGCCGACGTAGGTCTCATCGGCCTCGACGATGCCCTGCAACAGGATGTCTTCCTGCTCGGTCGCCATCTGCGAGCGGATGCGCTGGAGCACGTACCACGCGCTCTTCTGGTTGAGGTCGAGGTCGCGCGCGAGCTGGTAGCTGGACAGGCTCTTCTTGGCGTTGACCACGAGCCCGATAGCCATGAACCACTTCTGTAGCGGGATGCGGGTCTTCTCGAAGATGGTGCCGGAGAGGACGTTGAAGGAGACGTGGCAATCGTGGCAGTTCCATCGCCCCACGCGGAAGCCGTCGGACTTGGGAGCGACGCCGATGGAGCCGCAGCGCGGGCAAGCGGGGAAGTCGCCCCAGCGCACGCGCTCAAGATGCTCGATACAGGCTTCCTGGTCGGGGAATCGCTGGAAGATGGTCAGTAGGTCCATCGCTGGCCGCCTCTCTGATTCTGATCCTACAGAGACGGCCGCCGCCTGTCAAGCCCCTAACTACTTGTTGCGTAGATCAATCGGGCGAGAGGCTCCCCGGGGCTAGCGTCGTGTCCTCCACCCAGATACAGAACGGAGCGTTAGCACCCCCAACCGGGGGGGTGACGAGTGCTCCTTCTGACCTTCGGCGGCAATTCGGCGGCAATTGCGCGCAGTTCTAGCATTTGGGCCGTGCGCGCGAGGCTCCTCTCAGATTTGAGGATTGGTGCCGAAGGTGGGATTCGAACCCACACGGGCCGTGAAGCCCAGCGGTTTTTGAGACCGCCGCGTCTGCCGTTCCGCCACTTCGGCGCCGATGCGAGCGCGCACCGCGCACGATACGAGGGCGCGGCGCGAGGCGGGAAGCGGGCGCCGCCGCCCGGCGGGCGGGCGCTACGGGGTGGCGCGCCGGCCCCCGCCGTCCATGTACACCGCGCTGCCGTGCACGAAGCTCGCGGCTTGCGAGGCGAGGAAGCACGCCACGCGGGCGATCTCCTCGGGCTGCGCCAGGCGGCCGGCGGGGGTGCGCGAGGCCATGCGCCCCAGCAACTCCTCGACGGCGATGCCGGCCTCGGCGGCGCGCTCGCGGCGCAGATCGTGCGCGCGCTCCGTGTCGGTCAGGCCGGGGCAGATCGCGTTCACCTTCACGCCGTCGCCTGATGCCACGTCGGAGAGCGCGCGCGTGAGGTTGAGCACGCCCGCGTTCGCGACGCTCATCGGCAGGTTGTCGGGGAGCGGGCTCGCGCCCGCCGCGCCCGCGATGTTCACGATGCGCCCCCACCCGACCGCGCGCATGTGCGGCAGCGCGAGCTGCGACATGCGCAGGTAGCCGTAGAGCTTGAGCGCGAAGGCGTCGTCGAAGAGCTCGGCCGGCACGTCGGCGACGTGGTGCTCGCGGGCGGCGCCCGCGTTGTTGACGAGGATATCGAGCGCGCCGAGCTCGGTGACGCAGCGATCCACGGCGTCGCGGCAGCCCTCGAGGGTGGCGAGATCGGCGGAGACCGTGACGCCCTCGCCTCCGGCCTCGCGCACTGCGGCGAGCGCCTCGGCGAGCCGCCCCTCGTCGCGCGCGACCAGGCAGACGCGCGCGCCCTCGCGTGCGAGCTCCACCGCGCAGGCGCGGCCGATGCCGCGGCTCGCGCCCGTGACCAGCGCCACCCGTCCCGCGATCCCCAGATCCACCGCGCCGCCTCTCGCCCGGCCCGCCTCGCGCGCGCCTTCGTGCCTCGGCCCGGCGCGAGCGTAGCCGTGGCGCTCGCGCCGTACCAGCGGCGCCGGCCACGCCCCCCCCACCGCCGCGTGCGCCCCGGCGAGGCCGTGACGTAGCATGTGGCGCCGGAGCGCCGCGGCGAGCGAACCCGCCCCGGCGGGCGGCAGGGCGGGAGCGACGGGTGACGCAGCCCCTCGAGGGCATCCGGGTGGTCGAGGTCGGCGACGGCGTCGCGGTCGCCTGCGCGGGCAAGCAGTTCGCCGACTTCGGCGCCGAGGTCGTGAAGGTCGAGCGGCCCGGCGGCGGCGAGATCCGGCGCCTGCCGCCGTTCCCCGACGACCGGCCGCACCGCGACCGCGGCGGCTTCCACCTCTCGCTGGACACGGGGAAGCGCTCGCTGGCGCTCGACCTGGGGACGCCGTCGGGGCGCGAGGTGCTGGGGCGGCTGGCGGCGGGCGCGCAGCTCGCGCTCGTAGAGCTGGCGCCCGAGCTTGCCGGCCGCGTGCTCGCCACGGTGGGCGATGCGATCGAGGCGCCCTCGACGGTCGCGCTGAGCCCGCACGGCCTCGGCGGCCCCTACGCAGGCCGGCGCGAGAACGACCTCTCGATCTTCGCGTGGACCACACGCATGCACCGCCACCGGCTGGAGGACGAGCCGCCGCTGCGCTACGCGCCGCACGTGGTGGCGATGCAGGTGGGGCTGACCGCCGCCGCCTCGGGCATCGGCGCGGTGTGGGGGCAGCTCCACGACGGCATCCGACGCGACGCCGAGGTCGCCGCCGTCGAGGCGCTCGCCGGCAACGTCGACACCTCCTTCGTGGCGTGGTCGCTCTCGGGCGGCGCGCCGTCCGTGCCGCGGCGCTCGCGCGGCACCTACCCCGTGGGCACCTACGGCTGCAAGGACGGCTTCGTGCAGCTCACCGCGGGGGACTCGCCGTTCTTCGAGCGGGCGTGCCGCGCGATCGGCCGCCCCGAGTTCATCGACGACGCGCGCTTCCGCACGAAGGAGAGCCGGCCGCCGAATCACGAGGCGTTCCTTGCGGTCTTCCAGCCGTGGCTGGACGAGCGCACGCGCGACGAGGTCTTCCACTCGATGCAGGCGGAGCGCGTGCTGTGCACGCCGATCCTCGACGTCTCGGAGGCGCTGCGGGGCGCGCAGTCGGTCGCGCGCGGCTCCTACGTCACAGTCGATCAGCCCGGCGTGGGGGCGATGACGCTCGCGGGCCCGCCCTTTCGCCTCGGCGGCGTGGGGAGCGAGGCGTGGCGCGCCGGCCCCGCCCCGCGCCTGGGCGAGCACAACGGCGAGATCCTGGACGCGCTCGGCTACTCGGCGGACGAGCAGCAGGCACTGTTCCGCGCGGGGGTGACGGGATGACGAGCCGTGCGCTCGCGGGGGTGCGCGTGATCGAGCTGTGCGAGGTGTGGGCGGGGCCCGTCGGCGGCTCGCTGCTGGGCGACCTCGGCGCGGACGTGATCAAGGTCGAGTCCTACCCCCGCTTCTCGCCCACGCGCCCGCTCGATCCCGCCGACTGGCGCGTCGCCCCCGGCGAGGGGCCGGCGTACGAGCACTCGTGGGCGCAGCACCAGGGCAACCGCAACAAGCGCAACATGGCGATCGACCTGCGGCGCGAGGAGGGCGCGGCGGCGTTCCGCCGGCTGCTCGCGCGCGCCGACGTGGTCGTCGACTCGTTCTCCGCGGGCACGATGGAGAAGCTCGGCTTCGACTGGGAGCGGATGCACGCCGACGCCCCGCGACTGATCCGCGTCTCGCTGCCGGGCTGGGGGCTCTTCGGCCCCTACCAGGGCTACGTCGCCTTCGGCGGCGGCTTCGACTGCGTGACCGGCCACACCGCGGTCCGTGGCTACCCCTGGCGCGGCGTGGAGGACACCTCGCCGATCACGCACTCCGACGCCACGGTGCCGCTGACGCTCGTCTTCGCCGTCGTCACGGCGCTGCGCGAGCGCGAGCGCACGGGCGAGGGGATGCTCGTCGACCTCTCGCAGGTGGAGGAGCTGGCGACGCAGATCCCCGGGATCCTCGCCGAGTGGACGCTGAACGGGCGGCTGCCCGCGCGCGTCGGCAACACGGAGCAGCACGTCGCGCCGCACGACTGCTACCGCGCGGCCGGCGACGACCGCTGGGTCGTGCTCGCCGCCGAGGACGACGCGCAGTGGGGCGCCCTCGCGCGGGCCGCGGGCCACCCGGAATGGGCCGAGGACGGCCACCCGTGGGCCAGCGTCGTCGGCCGGCTGCGCGAGCGCGAGGCGCTCGATCGCGCGCTCGCCACGTACGCGGCCGGCGCGGAGCCGGAGGCGATCGCCGACGCGGTGCAGGCGGAGGGCGGCCTCGCCGCGCCGGTCGCCGGCCCGCAGGAGATGCTGCTCTCGCCGCAGCTCAACGCGCGCGGCTGGTTCCCCACCGTCGATCACCCCTACACCGGCCCGCGCATACAGGCCGGCTTCCTCTGGCGCTTCGCGCCCGACGCGCCGAGCTGGGACCTGCCCTGCGGCCTCGTGGGCGAGTACAACCGCGAGCTGCTGCGCGAGCATGGCTACGACGACCGCGAGATCGACCGGCTCGAGGCTGACGGGGTCATCGGCAGCAGCTACGGGTAGTCGGACCGGCCACCGGCGTGCGGCTATCGGATCCCCGCACGCGCGCGTCGGGCGGACTCTCGACCTCGCCGGCGCCCCGCAGCAACGAGCGGGGCGGCCTGATCAGGCCGCGGTCGAGTGCGCCCCGCGCTCGGCTACGGCCGCGCCGCGTGCCACGACAGATCGTAATAGGCGAGGCGGTTGCCCGAGCGGGAGCGCCAAGCGAAGCCCTCGAGGCCCGCGCGGTGCGCCACGAGGAAATTCGGCTGCGCGATGAACGCCCACGGCTGGTCCTCCGCCACGATGCGCTGCGTCTCGTGGATCAGCTGCAGGCGGCGCTCGGGATCGCGGGTGCGCCGGATCTCGAGGATGCGCTCGTTCACGCCGGGATTCTGGTAGTCGATCCAGTTGGTGATGCCGAAGTAGCGATCGCCGAAGTCGTGCGGGACGGCGTAGCTCATCTCGTTGCAGCGGTGGCCGCCGCCCGCGACCGCGAGCGGCATGCGGTATTCCTTCTGGAGGTCGCTCAGCTCCGCGCCGGGCATCGCCCGCACCTCGAGCTGGATGCCGACCTCGGCGGCCGCGCGCGCGACGCGCTGTGCCACCTCCTCGTGCACGGCGTCGCCCGCGCCGTGGTGGAGCGTGGCGCGCACCTCGTCGCGGCCCGACGCCGCCATCTCCGCCCGCGCCCGATCGAGGTCCTGCTCCCCCGACCACAGCTCGAGGTAGCCGAGGCTCGTCTCCGGCACCACGCCGCGCCAGACGCGCCCGTGGCCGCGCAGCACCTCCTCCACGATCGCGCGGTAGGGCACGGCGGCGGCCAGCGCCCGACGCACGTGCACGTCGTCGAAGGGGGCGACGCGCGCGTCCATCTGCAGCGAGAGCTGCGAGTTGCCCGGCGCCTCGAAGAGCGCGACCTCGGGGCGGCCGGCGAGGCGCTCCGCCTCGGCGGGCGACGGCTGGAAGACGACGTCGATCTCGCCCGCGAGCAGCGCGTCGACGCGGTCGCAGCCCTCGGCCGGCACGCGATAGACGACGCGCTCGATCGCGGGCGCCCCGGCGTAGTGGTCGGCGCGCGCCCGCAGCACCAGCTCGTCGTCGGTGCGGCTCTCGACGGCGTAGCGCCCGAAGCCGCCGGGGTGCTCGGCGAGCCAGTCGCGCGCGAACGGGTCGTCCGCCGTGGCGTGCCGTCGCGCCTCGGTGGAGTCGTAGATCGGCGGGATGGTCATCGTGAGGATGTGCGGGAAGGCGGCGTTTGGCTCGGGGAGCGCAAACTCGACGGTGTGGCGGTCGAGCGCGCGCACGGCGCAGGCGCCCGAGCCGGGGATGCCCTCGTACGCCGAGCCCATGAACGCCACCCAGCGGCCGACCTCGCCGTGGACGCCGGTCGAGAGCCAGTTCAGCGCGGGCGGCGAGGGCGCGTCGGCGGGGGCGTCGAGGGCCGCCCAGCTCCACACCACGTCCTCGGCGGTGAGCTCGTGGCCGTGCTCGGAGGTGACGCCGGGGCGCAGCCGCACGCGGTAGCGCGTGCCGTCGTCGGAGACATCGAAGCCCTCGGCGAGCATCGGCCCGAAGCGGGTCACGTCCTGCACTGCGCGGCCGTCCCGCTCGACGATGGGGTAGCGCAGCAGCTGGTCGTAGAGCTGGACGTGGACGTCCCAGTTCACCATCGAGCGCCACGGCGCCACGCGGGTGAACTGGTCGGGGTCGTAGCAGGTGGGCAGCCGCAGCGTCGGCACCACGACCGTGCGCTCGTCGATCGCGGGCCCGCCCACGCCGCCCGTCGTCGTCGCCTGCCTCGTCATGGCGCCTCCTTCGATCGAGGGATCGCGGCGAGTCTACGCTTCGCCGGCGCGCCGCGACGCGCGGCCGCACCCCCGAGGAGGCGCGCGCTCAGTAGTCGAGGGTGACGGCGACGCCGCGCTCGTAGAGCTCCTCGACGGCCGCCTCGTCGTAGCCGAGCTCGGCGAGGATCGCGCGCGCGTGCTGCCCGCCGAGCATCCCCGGGCCGGGCGTTGCGGGCGTCCCGTCCAGCTCCACGAGCGGCGCGTGCCGGCGGTAGGGCCCCCACACGGGGTGCTGCATCTCCACGGTGAGCCCGGCGGCCGCCACATGGGGGTCGCGGTCCCAGAAGCCCCCGGGCTCGCGCTCGTCGGCGCGGACGCCCGCGACGTCGCGCGCGGTGAGCAGCCGCTCCCACTCGTCGGCCGGCCGCGCGGCGAGCAGCTCGCCCAGCGCCTCGGCGAGCTCACCGTCGTGGGCGCGCCGCGCCTCCGCGTCGGCGAAGCGCGCGTCGCCCGCGAGCGCCTCGAGGCCCGGCGTGCCCACCAGCGCCTCCCACTCGCGCTGCGTCGTCACGGCCAGGAAGAGCCAGCTCGGCGCCTCGCTCCCATCGGGCGGCGCGACCCGATAGAGGCGGTAGAGCGCCGAGAGGCCGTGCAGCCCGGCATCGGCGTGGGCGCGCGGGGGCTTCCCCGCGTAGTCGACGAAGTCGTCGTGGTTCGCGTAGGCGTTCGCGCCCATCATGTTGCACTGCACGTGCTGCCCGACCCCGCGCAGGCGCTGCGCCATCAGCCCCAGCAGCGTCGCCGTCGCCACCACCGCCGAGGCGTTGGGGTCGGGTGAGATCTCGTTCGCCTGCTGCATCCGTCGCGCCTCCTCGCCCATGGCGGCGAGGTCGTCGGCGAGCACGGGGTGGTCGAGGCCGCCCGCCTGCAGGTAGGCGCCGCCCAGCGCCGCGCCGGGCGCGGGGTGCGCGGTGGGCCGGTGCGCGTACGGCCCGTCGATGCCGTAGCCCGTCGCCGAGACGTAGACGATCCGCGGGTTGAGCGCGCGCGCCTGCTCGTAGCCGATGCCGAGGCGCTCGGGCGCGCCGGGGCGGTAGTTGTGGATCAGCGCGTCGGCGCGCTCGATCAGCTGCTCGGCGATGCGCCGCCCCTCGGGCGTCTTCAGGTCGAGCGTGATGCTCTCCTTCGACGCCGTCATCTTGATGGCGCCGAGCCCGCGGATGTCGACGACGCCGGGGTTCCCCATCAGCCGGAAGCTGTCGCCGGCCAGCGTCTCCACCTTGATCACGCGCGCGCCGAGCTCGGCGAGCACGGTGCAGGCATACGGCACCGCCACCACCGAGGCGAACTCCAGCACCGTGACGCCCGCCAGCGGACCGCCGGCGCCTGCACCGCCGCCCTCTCCGCCGACGCTGGCGCCCGCGATCGAGGGCGCCGCCGCGCCGTCGAGGGCGGCCACTCGCGGGCGCCAGCCGGCACCGCTGTGCTCGTCGACGGCGGGGTGCGCGGCGGCGGGCGCGGCCGGCGTCGCCGGCAGCTTCGCCACCGGGCCGAGCTGCCGCATCGGCCCCAGCGTCGGCGAGTCGAGCGCGATCACGTCGCCGTTGTGGACGATCTGCGGGTGATTGAGCGCCTGCTGCGTGGAGCGCCACGGCTCCGCAGCAGCGTTCCCGTTCGCGACGAAGATCTCCATCCACTCCTCGGCGGTCTTCGTCCGCATGCGTGCCGTGACGATCGCGTGCAGCGCCGCCTTCGCCTCGTCGTCGACGAGGTAGGGCGCGCCCTCGAAGCGCGGGTCCGCGTAGATCTCGCCGAGATCGGCCGCCGCGATGAAGGCGTGGAAGAGGTGCTCGACGATGCTCGCGAGCTGTATCCACTGGCCGTCGGCCGTCGGCACCGGGTTGTAGCCGACCACGGGGAGCCGCCCGAAGAGTTGCTCGGGCGGCGGCGGGAAGCGCTCGGGGTGCCGGCCGCGCAGCTGCTCGATGGTGAGCCCGGCGATGTCGAAGGGGATGCAGCCGCGCAGCAGGCTCGTCTCCACGAGCTGGCCGAGGCCCGTCTGTCGCCTCGACAGCAGCGCCGCGAGGATGCCCTGCAGCGCCGACTGCGAGGCCACGTGCGTGCCGAGCTGCACCGCCGCGTACACGGGCCCCGCCCGGTCGACCGACCCCTCGAAGATCAACATGCGGCCGGACTTCGCGGCGACCACCTGCTCGTAGGCCGGGTAGCTCGCGTAGGGTCCCTCCGGCCCGAAGCCGGTGACCGCGCAGTAGACGAGCGCCGGGTTGAGCGCGCGCAGCGTCGGCGCGTCGGCGCCGAGGGGAGCGGCGTGTCCGGGGCGGAAGCTCGCGACCGCGACGTCCGCCGCGCGAGCGAGCTCCTGCAGCCGCGCCCGTGCGTCGTCCTCGCGCAGGTCGAGCTGAAGCGAGCGCTTGCCGCGCAGCCACATCGGCGCCGCCGCGAGCGAGCGGAAGCGGTCGCCGCCGGGTGGCTCGATCTTCAGCACGTCGGCGCCGAAGTCCGCGAGCATCATCGTCGCGAGGCCGCCCGCCGGCCCGCTCGAGAGGTCGAGCACGCGCAGCCCCTCGAGCAGCGGCGCGGCCGCCTCCGCGCGCGCCGCGCCGGCGGCGGCCGCCGTCATGCGCCGGCCACCGGCTGGAGCTGGCGTTGCAGCGGCAGCTCGCGGATGCGCTGGCCCGTGGCGTCGTAGACGGCGTTCGCGACCGCCGCCGCGATCGGCACGATCCCCAGCTCCCCCGCCCCCGTCGAGCGCACGGTCGGATCGCCCACGATGCTCACGTCGATGCGCGGCGTGTTGTGGATGCGCGGCACGCGATAGCGCGCGAAGCCGGGGTTGAGCACCACGCCGCCCTCGAACTCGATCGCCTCGGTGAGCGTGCCCCCGAGCCCCTGCATGATGCCGCCCTCGACCTGGTTGACGACGCCGTCCGGGTTCACGGTGAGCCCGCAGTCGATGGCGGCGGAGACGCGCTCCACGCGCACTTCCTGCCCCTGCACCTCGACGGCGACGCACAGCGCGACGTAGCTCCCCACGTCGATGCCGACGGCGACGCCAACGCCCCTGCCGTCGGGGCGGGCGCCGGAGACCGCGGGCTGCCAGCCGAAGCGGCGCGCGGCCTCGTCCAGCACGTGGTGGTAGCGCGGATCCTCGAGGTGGCGGCGCCGCCACTCGACGGGGTCGACGCCGAGCGCGGCGGTGATCTCGTCGACGTGCGCCTCGCGCGCGAAGTGGTTCACCGCGGCGCCCAGCGAGCGGTAGGAGCCGACGGGCAGCGGCGAGTCCGCCGAGGAGACGGCGACGCGCACGTGCGGCGCCGTGTACGGCGACTCCGAGCCGCGGCGGCCGATCAACGCGCGCTCGCCCGCGTGGCTGGCGGTGAACTCCCACGCCGCGAGCCGGCCCTCGGCGTCCACGCCGCTGCGGATCGAGATCAGCGCGGCCGGGCGGAACGTCGAGTGCTGCGTCTCCTCGACGCGGCTGAGGGCGACGCGCACCGGGCGCCCCGCCGCGCGCGCCAGCCGCGCCGCCTCCACGGCCAGTGGGTAGATGCTCTTGCCGCCGAAGCCGCCGCCGATCTCGGGCACGATGACGCGCACGCGCGCCTCGGCGATGCCGAAGTGCTCGGCGAGCTCGGCGCGGATGCCGAAGGGGCGCTGCGTCCCCGCCCACACCGTGAGGCGCTCCTGCTCGCCCGCGGCCCCACCCGTCAAATGGGCGGCCTCCCAGCGCGCGACGGCGGCGCGCGGCTCCATCGGGGCGATGCTGATGTAGGGGATGTAGTACGTGCCCTCGAAGGTGGTCGCGGCGGCGGCGAGGCCCGCCCCCGCGTCGCCGGCCTCCTGCGTCACCATCGTGTCGCGCGCCGAGTCGAGCAGGATCTGCGGCACGTCCCAGCGCGAGGGCTGCGCCGGCCGCTCCTCCCACTCCGCCTGCACGACGCTGGCGGCGAGCTCCGCCTGCTCGTCGCTCTCGGCGAGCACGGCGGCCAGCGCCGAGTGGCCCTCGACGGCCGCCTCGTGCACGACGCGCACCACGCCGGGCAGCCGCTCCGCCGCGCTCGCGTCGAGCGAGCGCAGCTCCGCCCCCAGCGAGGGCGGGCGCAGCACCGCCGCGTAGAGCAGCCCCGGTAGCAACACGTCCCGCGAGTAGACGGCGCCGCCCGTGACGCGCCCGATCGCGTCGACGCGGCCGCGCTCGCTGCCGATCACGGTGAACTCGCCGGGGCCCAGCAGATCGACATCGCCGTCGGGAATCTCCTCGCGGTGGGGGGCGCCCGCGACGAGCTCCCCGTAGCCGAGCGAGCGCGCGGGGTCGCCCGCCGCCATCACGCGGCCGTCGGCGCATTCGAGGTCGCTCGCGGGGAGATCGAGCCGGTCGGCCGCGATGTCGAGCAGCGCGCGCCGCGCGGTGGCGGCGGCGCGGCGCAGCTGCAGCCCCACGTACGCCGTCGAGCCCGAGCCGAACGTGCCGAGGTCCCACGGCACGAGGTCGGTGTCGCCCAGCGTCACCTCCACCGCCTCCAGCGGCACGCGCAGCTCGTCGGCGACCTCCATCGCGAAGCCGGAGCGCACGCCCTGCCCGTACTCGACCTTGCCGGCGAAGGCGGCGACGCGGCCGTCCGGACGCACGACGAGCCAGCGCTGCATCTGCTCGTCGGGCGTGGTGTTGAAGTAGGTGGTGGTGCGGTAGCTCGCGCGCAGCCGGTCCGGGATGCCGAAGGTGACGTCGCCCCACACTGCGAGGCCACCGACCTCGAGGCCGCCCGCTGGCTCGGTCGCCCCGGCTGCCCCGCCCTCCTCGTCGCCCGCCGCGCTCACGAGGCGCCCCCGCCGCGAGCGGGCTCGCCAGCAGGCTCAGAGGCGCGCTCCACCGCGCGCAGGATGCGCACATAGGTGCCGCAGCGACAGACGTGCTCGCCCAGCGCCTCCTGCACCTGCTCGCGCGAGGGGTGCGGCTCGCGCTGGAGCAGCGCCACCGTGCTCATCACGAATCCGGGAATGCAGTAGCCGCACTGCATCGCCGTCTCCTCCACGAAGACGCGCTGGACGGGGTGCAGCTCCTCGAGGCTCTGCGCGCCCGGCGCGAGCCCCTCGACGGTGGTGACGTCGCCGCCGGCGACCGCGCCCACCGAGGTCATGCAGGCGCGCAGCGGCTGCCCGTCGACCAGCACCGTGCAGGCGCCGCAGAGCCCCTCGCCGCAGCCGTACTTCGTGCCCGTCAGCCCGAGGTCGAAGCGCAGGTAGGAGAGCAGGCCGCGCGCCGCCAAGGGTGCCTCGCGCTGCTCGCCATTGACCCGGAGTGTCGGCACGCGCGTCTCCCTCGTCGTCGCGGCGCCGGGCCGGCCCGGCGCCGGGGTGCGGCGCGCCGGAGTATCGCGCGCGCCCCTCTTGGCCCGCCACTGGCGCGCCGCCACTGGGGCGTGGCCCGCGCTAGCGGCTCGCGTCGAGCGCGTCGAGGCGCGCGGTGCTCAGGCATGCGCAGGCGCGCGACCGGGCGAAGCAGCCGCGGATCGTCGAGCCGCTATCGTGAGCGCCCGCTAGTGCCCGAGCGCTTGCGCCCGCTAATCGAGGAGCGGCAGCCCACCCGGTCGAGCGGAACGCTCGTCGAGCGCGTCGAGGCGCTCGACGTTGGGGCGCTCGGCGGCCTCGAGCTCGTCCCCCGCGAGCCACGCGTCGAGGATCTCGCGCGCCAGCGCCTCGGTCGTGGTGCGCAACGAGAGGCAGAGCGCGTTGGCGTCGTTCCAGCGGCGGGCGCCGCGCGCCGCCTCGGCGTCGGCGCAGAGCGCGGCGCGCACGCCCGGCACCTTGTTCGCCGCGATCGAGACGCCGGTCCCCGTCCAGTAGCAGAGCACCGCCTCGTCGGCGTCGCCGCGAGCGACGGCGCGCGCCGCCTCGCTCGCCACCTCGGCCCACTGCAGCTCGGCGCCCGGCCCGGAACCGCCGCCCGGCGGGCCCAGCACGCTCAGCTCGTGGCCGCGCGCGCAGCTCGCGGGCGATGCGGTCGGTGACGGCGGTCCGCTCGTCGGCGCCGAAGACGATGCGCACGGCTACGCCCACCGCAGCGCGCCCGCGACGTCGGGCGCCGGGCGCGCGAACGGCCGGTAGTCGGCGCTCGGGCGGCCGAGGGCGATCGCGGCCTGCGGCACCCACTCCTCGGGCAGCGCGAGCGCGGCGCGCACCGCGTCGGCGGCGTAGAGCGGCGCCGAGATCCAGTACGCGCCGAGCCCGCCGGCGCTGGCCGCCAGCAGCACGTTCTGCAGCGCCGCGCCGAAGGAGTGCGCCGCCATCATCCACTCCGCGCGCAGGCGGCGCTCGTCGGGCCACGCGCGCAGCCCCTCGCCGACGATGCAGCCGAGGAGCAACGTCGGCGCCTCCTCGATCTGCCCGCGCGAGCGGGCGAGCGCGCGCTCCTGCTGCGCGGCCTGGACGCCGTCCGCCTCCATGTCGGCGTGCCACGCCGCGCCCATCGCCTCGGCGAGAGCGGCGCGCCGCTCCGGGCCGACGTGGGCGAAGCGCCAGGGGCGGGTGTGATGCGGCGCGGGCGCGGTCAGCGCCAGCGCGACGAGCTGTTCCACCTCGTCACGCGACAGCGGCGGCCCCTCGAGGCCGCGGATCGAGCGGCGAGCGCGAATCGCCTCGGCGAGCGGGGTGGCGGCATCGTTCATCGCGCGCGATCCTCGCACGGCGCGCCGCCCCGAGGCGAGGGTGGCGGGTGGGCCGCTCGTGCTATCGTTCCGCCGCCGGCGCACGCTCGATCACCGAATGCCGCGTTCCGAGAAGCGGCAGCCCACCCGGTCGAGCGGAACGCTCGTCGAGCGGAACGCTCGTCGGGCGGAACGCTCGTCGGGCGGAACGCTCGCGCTCACGAAGGGACGATCGATGTCAGGCCGCGCCATCTCCATCGCCGACAGCGCGATCCAGGAGAAGCCCGGGCTCGCCCGGCGCGCCGAGGAGGCGGGCTTCGAGGTGATCTGGAACTCCGGCGAGAGCATCCCGGTGTTCGCCTCGATGCTGGAGCAGACCAGCCGCGCCCGCGTGGGCAGCGGCGTGATCCGCGCCTTCCAGTACGAGCCGCGCAACCTCGCGCAGCACGCCGCGGACCTGCAGCGGCTCTACGGCGGCCGCTTCATCCTGGGCCTGGGCGGCGGCACGAAGTACATGAACATCAACTCGCTGGGCCGCGACTTCCCGCATCCCGCGAGCCACATCCGCGAGCTGATCCGCTTCCTGCGCCACGCCTGGAGCGTCCCCAGCGACGAGCCGCTCTCCTTTCAGGGCGAGTACGTGAACGTCGAGGGGGCAGCGCTGCGCGGCTGGGGCAGCGGCGGCGTGGAGGATGCCTCCGCGCCGATCTACCTCGCGGCGGTGAACGCGGGGATGCTGCGGCTCGCGGGCGACCTCTGCGACGGCCTCTGCGGCCACCCGATCGCCTCGGTGCGCTTCATCAACGAGTACGTGTGGCCGCACATCGACGAGGGGCTGCGCCGCTCCGGCCGCACCCGCGCCGACTTCGACCACCAGAGCTGGCTCACCTTCGCGGTCTCGCGGGACCGGAAGCAGGCGCTGCGCGAGCTCAAGATCCACGTCGCGCGCTTCATGGCGACGCGCAGCTACGGCGTGGTGCTCGACTCGCAGGGCTACGAGAACGTGCGCGAGCGCATTCGGGACGCCTTCGTCAACCACCCCGACGACGCGGACGCCCTCGCCGCCGCGATCCCCGACGAGGTGGCCGCCGAGCACGGCATCTACGGCACGCCCGACGATGTCGCCGAGCAGGCGCAGCGCTACGAGGGCGTGATCGACACGCTCTGCTTCTACTCGGCGAGCAACACGATGGACCGCGAGCGCACGCAGGAGAACCTGGAGCTCGCGATCGAGGCGCTGGGCCCGCGCTAGCGGGCCGGCGACGCCTCGCGCGCGCTCAGACAGGGCCGCGCGGCGCCTCCTGCGGCGCCACGGCGAACTCGCCCCGCAGCACCGGCCACGCGAGCCCCACGAGCGCGAGCGCGACGATGCCCTCGGTCGCGGAGATCGAGGTCGCCAGCGGCGCGCCCAGCCAGCCCGCGAGCACGCCGATGTGCAGCGCCCCCAGCGGGTTCGAGCCGATCGAGAGCGAGAGCGCGCCCAGCGCCCGCCCGCGCATCTCGGGCGCCGCCGAGGCCACCACCAGCGTCGTCTGCATCGTGGCGAAGCTCGTCATCCCGAAGCCCGCGAGCCACAGCACCGCCAGCGAGAGCGCGTAGATCTCCGAGCGCGAGAACAGCAGCACGCACACGAGGAAAAAAATCGAGCCGAAGTAGTAGATGCGCGCGTAGGAGCGCTCCGGCGCGCGGCCCGCGATCAGCGCCGAGCCGATCACCGCGCCCAGCCCCTCGGCCGAGAAGAGCAGCCCGATGCGCACCGCGTCGATGTCCAGCGTGTCGCGGCCGATCACCGGCACCATGCTGGTGTACGGGAACGCCAGCAGGTTCATGACGAAGCTCACCGCGAAGACGCCCATCAGCAGCTCGCTGGCGCGCACGTAGCGGAACGCGTCCGCGACGTCGCGCAACGGCGTGGATCGCGGGCCCTCGCGCGCGGGCGGCGTGTAGCGCAGCGAGGCGACCACGAGCGCCGCGGCGATGAACGTGACCGCCTCCACGCAGAACGCCGCCTCCGCGCCGACGCCCTCCAGCAGCGCCCCGCCCGCGAACGGCCCGAGCATCCGCGTGAAGGCGCTGGTGCCGATGTCCAGCGCCACGGCGCGCCCGATGAGCGCCCGCGGCACCACGTCGCCGATCATCGCGCGCCGCACCGGGAACTCGCTCGACCAGAAGATCCCCGCCAGGAAGGCGCCGACCAGCAGGTGCCAGTACTCGACGCGGTCTGTGAGCACGAGCGCGCCCAGCACCGCCGAGATGGCCGAGAGCGCCACGAAGCCCACGATCAGCAGCGTCTGCCGCGAGACGCGGTCCGCGATCGTCCCGATCGCGACGCCGAAGAGGACGCGCGGGATCATGCGGAAGAAGAAGAAGATCGCCACCTTCAGCGCCGAGTCGGTGAGGTCGAAGACGAAGACGCCCAGCACCAGCAGGTCGAGCCAGCGCATCGCCGAGGCCAGGGCGCCCGTCAGCCACAGCCGCCGGAAGGCGGCGTTCGCGACCACGCCCCCGATCGAGGGCCGGATCGGCGGTGCGGGGCCGCCTGGCAGCTCGGCGCCGGGGTCGGGGGGTGTCGACATAACCCAACTGCCTCCCGGCGCGCGCTGCGAGGCTCCGCTTCGCTGGCAGGGGAGCGACTCGCGGACGCTAGCGTAAGATGCGCGAGCGCGCAGCGAGGCCGCCGCCGCCCACGGTCCCGCGGAGGCCGGATGCCGATGACCGCCCACCCTCGATGACGAGACCGACCCCCGCGAGCGCCCCGCCGCCCGGGGGCGCGACGCCGGGGGACCCGGCGAGCGCGCCCCCCCTCGCCGGCGGCCCCGCGATCGAGGCCGCGCCGGCGCCCATCGCAGCGGCCAGCGGAGCCGGCGGCCCGCCGCCGCCCGAGGACGGGGCGGACCCCACCTCGGCGTTCGCGTACGGCGCCTACCGTCGCTACTGGATCGGCACCTTCGCCGCCGTCTTCGGAGAGCGCTTCCGCTTCATCGCGGGCGGCTGGCTCGTCGTCGAGCTGACCGGCTCGCCGTTCTGGCTCGGCGTGGTGGCGCTCGCGCAGGCGGTGCCGACGATCCTGCTCTCGGTGCCGGCGGGAGCGCTCGCCGACCGCATCGAGAGTCGGCGCATCATCGCCGTCGCGCACGCCGTGATCGCCGCCAGCCACCTCGCGATCGCGCTGCTGACGATCGCGGGCCTCGTCGAGCTGTGGATGGTGATCGTGTGGGCGATGGTCGTCGGTTCGCTGGCGGCCGGCTCGACGACGGCGCAGAACGTGCTGCTCCCGCGGCTGGTGGAACGCCCCGCGATGGCCAGCGCCGTCGCCTACTCCAGCGCGATCTGGCAGACGACGCGGGTGATGGGGCCGGCGGTGGCGGGCCTCTCGGTGGCGGCGATCGGCTCGGGGCCGTCGCTGCTGGCGGCGGCGATCGGCTACGCGCTGGCCGCCGTCACCATCGGCACGCTCTCGCTCCGCCCGCGCCCCACCGACCTCGAGGAGCAGAGCGGCGGCATGTGGGAGGGCGCGCGCTACATCGCGCGGCACCGCCTCTTCCTCGCCGTCACGGGGCTCTCGTTCTTCACCTCGATGTTCGGGACGAGCTACATGATCCTGCTGCCGGTCTTCGCGGACGACGTGCTGGGAGTGGGCGCCCGCGGCTTCGGGCTGCTGGAGGCGGCAGCCGGACTCGGCGCGCTCGCGGGAACAATCGTCGTCGTACGGATGGGCGCGGGCCGCTACGCCGGCCACGCGATGCTGGGCGGCGCGTTCCTCTTCGGGCTGCTGATCGCGGGCTTCGCGATGACGCGCTCGCTGCCGCTGGCGATGGCGCTGCTGCTGGGCGCGGGGCTGATGCAGTCGCTCTACCTGAACCTCGCGATGACCGTGATCCAACTCCTCGTGCCGGACGAGCTGCGCGGCCGGGTGATGGGGGTGTGGAGCATGACGTGGTTCCTGATCATGGTGGGCGGCTTCCTCTCCGGCACCGCCGCCACGCTGCTGGGGACGCCGACCGCGATCGCCCTCGGCGCGCTCGCTGTCTCGGCGTTCTCCGTCGCCGTCTTCGCCCTCGTCCCCGAGCTTCGGCAGCAGCGTTCCGCTGCCCTCGAGGGGCTGCCGCGCGCGCGCGAGGGCTAGCGCCGCCGCTCGACGTGGGCCTCGGCGCCTCGGTAGCGGCGGCGAGACGCCTGCGCTCGATCGCGCCCCGCGTCGCGAACACCCGGGGTCGGGGAGCGTGCAACGAGCCCTCGATGCCGCCCGCCGTCGCGCCCGATCGCCCGGCACCCGTCGAGGCCGGCTAGAGCCCCTGCTCCGTGCAGAGCTCCTGGTCGTAGAGGATGTGGCCGGTGAACGAGGGCGGCTGGCTCGCGATCCAGAGCGCCGCTTTCGCCATCGCCTCGGCCGTCTCGAAGTCGAGGCGCGGGTTCTCCGGATCGCTCTGGCCGAAGAGCACGCCGGGCGTGTTGATGCCGCCCTGCGGCGAGAGCACGTTGACCGCGATGCGGTCCGGCTCCAGCTCCATCGCGAGCTCCTGCGAGAGCCGCTCCAGCGCGGCCTTCGTCGTGCCGTAGAGCGGCGCGGCGGCGGGGCGCATCCCCTCGCGGCCGGCGTAGGGGCCGGGGCCGGGGAAGCGCGCGGCGCCCGAGGAGATGCTGATCACGTGTGCGACGCCCTCGCGCTCGGCGGCGGTACGCAGGTGCGGCAGCGCGGCGCGCACCATCGCCAGCGGGCCGCGCACGTTCACCTGCATCATCACGTCGACGTGGCGCGGCTCGATGCGCTTGAGCATGTTGCCGACGAAGGCGGCGGCGTTGTTCACGACGATGTCGAGGCGGCCGAAGCGCTCGACGGTGGCCGCGACGCAGGCCTCGATGCTCTCGATGTCACGCATCTCGAGGCGCAGCGCGAGCGCCTGCCCGCCCGCCTCCTCGATCTCGTTCGCGACCTCGTGGATCGTGCCGGGGAGCCGCGGGTCGTCCCGCGTCTCCTCCGAGCGCGCGCCGATCACAACGGCGGCGCCTGCGGCCGCGTAGGCATGCGCGATGTCGCGGCCAATGCCGCGGGACGAGCCGGTGACGATCGCGACGCGGCCATCGAGCGGCAGATCCTGCGCGGTCATCGCGCCTCCTCCGCTCCTCGACGCCGGCCCGGGCGCAGCGCCTCGCTGCCGGCGATCCCCGTCGAGGCGGGCGCGTGCCCGTTCCGCTCGGCCTCCGCCGACTCGTCGAGGTCGCGCGCGCCCTGCTGCGGCCCGCCCCCCACCTCGATGAGCGGGGAGCGTGGCTCGCGGTCGAGCAGCAGCGCCACCACGTCGGGGCGCTGGTATTGGCCGACGATGTCGTGACGCAGCTTCGGCCCCACCTGCGCCTCCAGGTCGCAGTCGGCGTAGACGATGCCCTCCTCGCCGGGCGGCAGCGGCTCCGTCATCAGCCGCCCGCCGGGCGCGAAGACGCCCGTGAACGACGCCTGCGGGCCGCTCATCGCCGCGCGCTTCTCCTCCGTGTCGGCGACGCGCGCGATCACGCTCGCGTCGATGACGGCGGAGGCGGTGACGGTGAAGACCTTGCCCTCGAACGAGTGGTTGGCGGAGCGCAGCCGGATCTCCTCGCCGATGTCGTAGCCGCCGGGGTCACCGCCCGGCAGCGCCGGGTAGTTCGTGAGGTGCACCTGCTCGCCCTGCGCCAGCAAGGCGTAGCGGTAGAGCGGGTTCGCGTTCTCGCCGCAGATCAGCGTGCCGAGCTTCCCGATCGGCGTGTCGACGACGCGCAGCGAGCTGCCGTCGCCGAAGCCCCACGTCAGCTTCTCCGCGTAGGTCGGCATCAGCTTGCGGTGGCGCAGCAGCAGCTCCCCGTCGGGGCCGAAGAGCAGGTTCGTATTGTAGAGCGTGCCGACGGTCTCGGCGACGCGCTCGTTCACGCCCATCAGCAGGTAGACGCCGGCGCGGCGCGCGGCCTCGGCCAGGCGCTCGGTCTGGGGGCCGGGCACGCGCACGGCGTTCCGCAGCAGCTCCGTGTAGTAGCCGGTGGTGCGGAAGACGTTCTCCAGCCGGTTCCAATAGGGGTAGCCCGGCAGGTAGACCTCGGGGAAGACGACGACCTGCGCGCCGCCGCGCCCCGCCTCCGCGACGAGGCCCAGCGCCTTCTCGAGCGTCGCGTCGAGGTCGAGGAAGACGGGCGCGGCCTGCACCGCGGCCGCCCGGAAGCGCGGGAAGTCCTCGTTCATGCGGCTACTCCTCTGGTGGCGTCGCTTCCTGCTCGGGCATCGGCGGCTGCCGGGCACGCTCGACAGCGCGGCCCTCTCGCCCACCGCTCGCACCGCCCGCTCAAGAAGAAGCGCTCTGCGCCTAGCAGGACCTCTGCCCCGCTAGAAAATAACGGAGGCGAGGCGGCGGCGGAACTCCTCCGTCAGCGGGTGGCGGTTGCCGAGCACGTTGAAGACGTCGAGCATCACGCGGCGGCCGCCGTCCTCGTCGAGCGCGCGGTCGAGGCGCACCGTGGCGAGCAGCTCCTCCAGCGCGGCCTCCCACTCCCCGCGCGCGGCGAGCACCCCGCCGAGGCGGTAGTGCGCCTCGGCGGGGTGCTCGCCGGCCGCGATGCGCGCCAGCAGCTCGCCCTCGTCGAGGCCGGCGCCCAGCGCGGAGAAGCGCGCCAGCCCCTCGATGCGGCGAGCGCGCGGGCTCGCCTCGAAGCGGGAGGCGAGCTGCAGGGCGCGCTCGGCCTCGGCGGGGGCGCCCGACTCGATCAGCAGCTCCGCGAGGCCCAGCGAGGCTTCCTCGTGCCGGGGATCTGCCGTCAGCGCCTCGTCGAAGAGGCGGCGCGCCTCCAGCAGATCGCCGGCGGCGCGTGCGGCCTCGGCGGCCTCCGCGGCGTCGTCGGTGGCGCTGGGCAGCAGCGCGGCGAAGAACTCGCGCACCTGCGGCTCCGGGAGCGCGCCGACGAACTCGCTCACCAGCTCGCCGCCCGCGAACGCCTTCACGGCGGGGATGCCGCTGATGCCGTAGCGGGAGGCGAGGCCGGGGTTGGCGTCGACGTCCACCTTGGCGAGGCGCACGGCGCCGCCGTACTCCTGGGCGAGCGCCTCCAGCGTGGGGCCCAGCACGCGGCAGGGGCCGCACCAGGCTGCCCAGAAGTCGACCACCACGGGCTGCTCGCGCGAGGCCTCGATCACCTCGTCGGCGAAGCTCGCCTCGCCCACATCGATCGCGACCTCGGCCACCGCGCACCTCCGAGTCACGGGCGGCGCGTATGCGCCATCTCCCGTCTCGTCCCGCCTCGACCCAGCGTACCGCGGCCCGCGAGCGCCGGGGGCCGCGAGCGTCGCCACGCACGCGCGGAACATGGCGTCGCGCCGAAGGTCCCGTGCGCGCTGCGCCCTCCGCCCCGGCAGCCCCTATCGCTCGCCCGCTACGATGCACAGCTGTGGAGGGGGGCACGATGGCCGACGAGCCGCGCGACCAGCCGGACCAGCCGGACCAGCCGGACCAGCCGGAGCAGCCGAGCGACGTCGCGTCGCCCGGCGAGCCCGAGCCGCCTGCCGAGCCGCCCGCCGAGCCGCCCAGCGCCACACCTGCCGACGAGCCCCCCAGCGCCACACCTGCCGACGAGCCCCCCAGCGCCGCGCCTGCCGCCGAGCCCCCCAGCGCCGCGCCTGCCGACGAGCCCCCGAGCTCCGCGCCCGCCGCCGAGCCGAGCGCGGAGCCGGAGCCGGCCGCGGCCGCGACTCTGCCGCCTCCGGCCGGGGCTCCGCCGCGGCGGAGCCCCGGCCGGAGCGCAGCCGGAGCGAGCAGATGCTGGTGGGCGTCGCGGGCGGCATCGCCGACTACCTCGACGTCGACCCGGTCTTCGTGCGCGTCGCCTTCGTGCTGCTGGCGATCCTCGGCGGCGGCGCGGGGGTCCTGCTCTACATCGTGGCGTGGATCGTGATGCCGGAAGCGGCCCTCGACGATGGCACACCCCTCGCTCCGCCCCCGCCCGACGGCGCCGCGGCCGCCGACGCGGGCGACGGGCCCGCCCTCACCGCCGCCGCACCCCCGCACGCCACGTCGTCGGGCGGCGGCCCGCCGCTGGGCGGGCTGCTGCTCGGCTCGCTGCTGCTGCTAGCGGGCGTCGTGTGGCTGCTGGCGCTGATCGACGTCGACGTGCCGCGCGCCGACGTGCTGCTCGCGGTGGCGCTGATGGTGGTCGGCGGAGCGCTGCTGCTCGGGTCGCTGACGAGGCGGCACGGCGGGCTGATCGCGCTGGGCGTGGTGCTGACGCTCACGCTCACGGTGACCGCGAGCGTGAACCTCGACGTGGACGACGCCTTCGGCGAGCGCACCGAGCGCCCGCGCACTCTCGCGCAGCTGGAGGACGACTACAGCCACGCCTTCGGGGAGCTGACCCTCGACCTGCGCAACCTCCAGCTGCCGCGCGGCACCACTCGCGTCGACGCGAGCATCGCCTTCGGCAGCCTGCGGGTCCTCGTGCCGCGCGACGTGGCGCTGCGCGTGGAGTCGGACGTGAACTTCGGCTCGGCCGACGTGCTCGGCCGCGAGTCCTCGGGCGTGGGCGCCGATGACGTGGTGCAGGACCCCGAGTACCGCGACGCCGATCGACGGCTGGAGCTGCGAATCGACGCGGTGTTCGGCTCGGCGGAGGTGGACCGATGAACGGGCGACACGTGGATCTGACGGCGGCGGTCGCGGGCGTGCTCTTCGTGGCGCTGGGCGTGGCGTTCCTGCTCGACGGGCTCGATGTGTGGGAGGTGCCGCCCGCGCTGGTGCTGGCCGCGGCGCTCGTGGTGCTCGGCGCCGCGCTGGTCCTCGGCGCCCTCCTCCGCCACGAGCGTTCCGCTCGACCCTAGGGGCTGCCGCTCCTGCAAGAGGGCTGCGGTCCGCTCGGCGCTTGGCGCGGGCGCCCTGCCGCGCAACGCGCCATCTGAGCGAGCGCGAACCCGGCCCCGACGCACATTGCGACCCTGCGCCGGAGGCGGCGGCAGCCCCTCGGGTCGAGCGGAACGCTCGCGGTTGCGGTCGCGCGGCGGGTCGAGAGCCATAGCGCCCGCGCCGGAAGCGACGGACCGCAGCCCTCTTCGAGGAGCGGCAGCCCCTAGGGTCGAGCGGAACGCTCGCGGTCGCGCCAGACATCGCGGAGGCGGGCCGTCGGGCCGGTGCGCAGCAGGCCGCCCGCGTAGATGCGGCCCGCGACGCGCACCAGCACGACGATCGCCGCGAGCATGATCGCCAGCGCCGCCACGTGCTCCCACGGCGACATGGCGCCCACAGCCGCGCGCGCCGGGATCACGATCGGCGCCGTCAGCGGCACGAACGTCGCCACGCGCGGCACTACGCCGTTCGCGTCCTCCAGCACCGCGGTGAAGTACGACACCATCAGCGCGAGGGTCACGGGCAGTGCCACGTTCCCCGCCTCCTCCTGCCGCGACACGAGCGAGCCGGCGGCGGCGTAGGCCACGGCGTAGAGCGCGAAGCCGAGCGCGAACCACAGCAGCTCGAGCGCGAAGAGCGCCCCCGCGCGATCGGGCAGCTCGATCAACCCCCCTACGCTCGCGACGCCGAGGCCGAGCGACACCGTCACCGCGAGCTGCGCCAGCCCCAGCGCTCCGATGCCCAGCACCTTCCCCGCCAGCAGCTGGTAGGGACGCATCGTCACCAGCAGCACCTCCACCACCCGGCTGGTCTTCTCCTCAACCACCCCCTGCAGCACCCACTGGCCGTAGGTGGTGATCGCGAGCAGCAGCACCACCACGCCGCCGACCGCGACGAGCACGCGGTCCTCCTCGTTCTCGACCGGGGCGAGCAGCGAGCCGATGTCCAGCGGGGGGCCCGTGGCGAGCGCCGTCGCCGCTTCGGCGTCGAGCCCCAGCGCCTCGAGGCGCGCCGGCAGGAGCCAGGCCCGCAGCGCCTCCTGCGTCGCCCGCGCGAGCTCGGAGTCGCTGTCGCGGCGGAAGAAGAGGCGGCCGTCCGTGAAGACGACCGCGTCCAGCTCCTCGCGCAGCAGCGCACCGCGGGAGCGATCGGCGTCCGCGGACGCCACCGCGACGAGCGTCGCGTCGGGCGGGGCGGGCTCGCCGGCGGCCTCGGCGCCCGCCGGCGAGGCGCTCACCGCATCGACGAAGAACTCGGAGAGCGAGGGTGGGTGGAAGCTGAAGCGCAGCACGGGCCCGGCGGCGCGGGCGGGCGCGAGCAGCGGCTCCAGCTCCACCTCGCGCGGCACCGAGAGCAGCAGGCGGCCGGGCGCCGCGTCGAGGACGCGTATCCCGCGCGCGTCCAGCCAGCCCGCGTCGAGCACCGCCGAGGCGCCGGGCGCGAGCTCCAGCTCCACGCGGCGCCTCGGCGCGGCCGCGCGCAGCTCGGCGACGGCGCCGCGCAGCGCCACGCGGCCGCGATCGATCACCACCACCTCCTCGCAGAGGCTCTCCACGAGGTCGAGCTGGTGGCTGGAGAAGAGCACGGCGGCGCCGCGCGCCACCTCGCCGCGCAGCACCTCGGAGAGCACCTCGACGGCGAGCGGGTCGAGGCCGGAGAACGGCTCGTCCAGGACCACCAGCTCGGGCTCGTGCACCAGCGCGGCGGCCAGCTGCACCCGCTGCTGGTTGCCGTGCGAGAGCTCCTCCAGCCGGTCCGTGGCGCGCTCCTCGAGCCCCAGGCGCGCGAGCCACCCCAGCGCGCGATGTCGAGCGTCGGCGGCGGAGCGCCCGTGGAGCCGCGCGAGGTACACCAGCTGCTCGGCGACCCGCATCCGCGGGTAGAGCCCGCGCTGCTCCGGCATGTAGCCGAAGCGCAGGCGCTCGTCGTCGCCGACGGGCTGCCCGCGCCCGCGCACCTGCCCGCCATCGAGCGCGGTGAGGCCGAAGATGCCGCGCATCGCCGTGGTCTTGCCCGCGCCGTTCGGGCCCAGGAAGCCCAGCATGCGTCCGGGGGGCAGCGCGAAGCTCACGCCGTCCAGAGCGAGCACCGCGCCGTAGCTCTTGCGGAGCGCGTCCAGCTCCAGCATCGCAGCGCCCTCTCACCGTGCGTGCCGCGGCAGTGGCCCGGAACGCGATCGCGGTCGGCGGGGGCGACCGTCGGCTCCCATCATCGTCGGTGCCGCGCGCGAAGCCGTCCAGAGACGCGCCGCCGGGCGCCGCAGCCAGCGCGCCGCGGCCCCCGACGGCCGCCGGCGCGCCCAGAGATCGGGGAGCGCGCGGGCCTCGCTCGGGGTTTCCCCCGAGGGAGGGCGCCGCCCCCGGCGCGACACTCGCCCGCGACCCCGGACGGCGGATGGCCCGCGCCGGGGCGACCGCGCCCTGGTCCACACCCGTGGCAGGACAGAAGTGGGGGACGCGATGAACGAGCGCACGGAGCCGCCGCTGGACGGCCTGCCGCCGCCCGGCCCCTCGGAGCTGCCGCACGCGGCCCCCGACGAGCCGCACCCCGCCGAGGCCCACGCGCTCGAGTTCGACGCGCTCGATGGCGCGGCGCCCGGCTTCCGCGCCTCGGTACTGCCGTTCCCGGCGCGTGCCCGGGACGGGACGCCCGGCGACGGATCCAGCCCCGAGCAGCCCTGGTCCGCCGCCGTCGCGCAGGCGCGGGTGCGCCTCCTGGAGCTGGAGGCGGAGCGCGTGGAGCCGCTGCGAGCCGCCGTGCTCTCGCACGGCCGCGGCGCGCAGGGGAGGGCGCAGGCGCAGCCCGGGCTCGGCGCGCAGGCGGCCGACGCACCCGCGATGAGCGGCCCCAGCGCCCGGCTCGCGCGACGCGTTCAGGATCTGCTCGACGAGGCGGAGATCGCCGCCGACGAGGGCGACTGGGCGCAGGCGGCCGAGTGGCTACGCGACGCGCTCGTGCTCGACCCGGAGGACGACGACGCGCTGGCGCTGCTCGCCATGGCGACGCGCCGCATGGCGGTGGCGGCCGTCCCGGCGGCACAGGCGATCGACGGGCGCACCGCCGCGACGCCGATCGCTCCCGAGGGCCCGGAGACGCCGGCCGCCACCACCATCGACGCCGGCGCGCCGAACGGCCCCGAGACGCCCGCCGCCACGACGATCGACGCCCGCGCCGCGGGTGCGCCGATCGCCGCCGACGCCGCGATCGAGGCTCCGGCCGAGCCGAGAGCCTTCATGGGCGCGTCGCTGGAGATCGCCATCGCGCGCTGGGAGGCTCGCGGCTTCCGGCTGCGCGAGCGCTCGATCGGGACCGCCACGCTCCTCGAGTCGCGGCGCGCCACGTGGCGCGGCCTCCTGGCATCGCTGGTGCTGGGCGTGGGGCTCGGCGGGATCGTCTACCTCGTCTACGCGCTGCTGCTGCAGCCGCGCCGCGAGATACGGCTCGCCCTCGACGGCGATCGCGTCGCCCTCACGGGCGATCTGCGCCGCCGCAACCCGGTGGTCGTCGCGCTCGACGTCGTGGCGGGCGTGGCGGCGATCGCCGCGCTGGGCCTGCTCGCCGTCGGCGGGGCGCAGCTCGCGGGCCTGCTCTAGCTCTAGCTCGCCCTCGGGAGCCCCGCCCGCCGCAACCGCGCTCGAAGGCGTCGCGCGGTGAGGTCGAGTGGCGGCGCGCCGAGCGCCCTCCGAGCCGCGGCCTCGCTCGCCATCGCCTCGTTGGGCCGTCGCTGCCTCAGCCGATCGGCCAGCGCGTCCCCGCCGATCGGCTGCGGCGCTCTCGCCACATGACAATTGTGGGCATCGCGGAGCCCTCGATACGCTGGATCGCGCTCCCACCAGCCCCGAGCGTCGGGCGCACGCGCCCCGGCAGCGGCGTCCCGCCGGTGCAACGCGCCCATCCCGCGAGAGGCCCAGCGATGCACGAGATCGAGCTGGTGGGCGACGCGCTGGGCGCGCGCTTCCAGCGCTCGCCGCTCGCAGCCGCGGACGCGCTGGAAATCCTGACGCGACGCCGACCGCTGGGTCGGATGCTCGGCGCCTACCTGCCGCCGTTCAGCCCCGGGGCGCGCGCCGTCGTGCTGCTCGCGCCGGGGAGCGCCGCCGAGACGCGCGAGTACCTGCTCGTGGTGTCGCTCGGCCACCACCTGCTGCGCCACCGCACCCTCTCCGCGTACATGTACACGCACGCCAAGGCCTTCGGCGTCCCGGAGCAGGAGCAGGCGGAGGCGGACCGCTTCGCGCGCTACTACTTGCGCGGCGCCGTCGCCGAGCTCGCCCCCGGCGCCGGCGCCGCGGGCGCCTGACGGGCGCGTGACGCCCGCCTGACGCTGCCCGCCGGCCGGCCGCCCCGCGCGCGGAGCCGGCGCCCCGGCCGCGCGGCGCTGGCCCCTGCGCGCCCACCCCGTACACTCGCGGGGCGCGCCGCACCGGCAGCCGTGGGCCGCGGCGCCGAGAGGCGGCTCGATGGGCGGCTACCTGCGCCGGCATCGCCGGCTGCTGCTGCTGCAGGCCGTGCTCAGCGTCGGCTCCATCGCCTTCCTCGCGCTGCGCGTCGACCTCGACGAGGCGCTGGAGCAGATCACCGAGGTGCGGCTCGCGTGGGCGCTCCCGGGCCTCCTCGCCTTCACGCTCTCGAAGGCGATCCACGCCTACCGCTGGCGGGTGCTGCTGTGGCACCGCCGCGAGCTGCACGCGGGCGACCTGCTCTCCGTCTTCCTCGTCTCCAACCTGGCGAACGCCGTGGTGCCGCTGCGCGCGGGCGACGTGCTGCGCGTGGAGCTGACGCGCCGCCGCTTCGGCATCCCGCGCCCCGAGCTCACCAGCAGCGTCTTCCTGGTGGAGTCGGTGCTGGACGGCGTCGCCTTCGTGGTGCTGCTGGTGCCGGCGCTGCTGCTGCTGAACCCGAGCGCGCTGCGCACGCCGACGGCGGCGCTGGTCGCCGCGGGCATCCTCGGCATCTTCGCGGCCTCGCTGCTGGTCGCGCGGCTCGAGGTCGCGGCCAACGTCGAGCGCTGGCGGCTGCTGCGGCCGCTGCCGGCGCCGGCGCGCGCGCGGCTCGCCGCCGTCATCCCCTCGTTCGTGAGCGGGATGCGGGTGCTGCGCGGCGGTCGACCCGTGACGATCGCGATCGCCATGTCCATCGTGGCGTGGATGGCCGAGGTCTCCGTCTACTGGATGATGGGCCGTGCCTTCGGGCTGGAGCTGGGCCTCTCGGAGGCCGTGCTGGTGATGATCGCGGCCAACGTCATCGTCTCGCTCCCGCTCACCCCGTGGGACATCGGCCCGTACGAGGTCGCGGTCACGGAGGCGCTGGCGATCATGGGCTTCGGCCTCTCGCAGGCCGGCGCCTACGCGGTGGGCTCGCACATCCTGCTGGTGATCTGGATCAGCATCACCGGCCTGGCGGCGATGTGGACGCTCCGGGTGAGCCCGCGCGAGCTGATCCAGCGCGATGCGCGGAACGGCGGCGGCAGCGCGACCGAGGGCAGGGCGACCGAGGATGGGGGCGAACCGTCCGCCTGGCCCGCGGCCGGCCGGCCCGCCACCGGTAGCGGCGCTACGCCGCCGGATCGATAGCGCCGCGGTACCAGTCGATGCGCTCGAAGAGGCCGTTCACGCCGCCGAGTCGGCGCAGCGCCTCGAAGGCGCGGCTCGACTCGTCGACGAGCTGGCGCACGCCGCGCACCACGCGGTCGCCGACGCCGAGCACCGCCGTCGCGTCGCGCGCCTCGGCGACCGCGGCGGCCAGCGGGCTCGAGCGACTGCCGTGGTGGTCGCGGATCGCCTCGACGAGCTCGGGGGCGAGCCCCCAGTCCTCGGCGACGCGCTCGCCTCACGCGCAGTGGTCCTGCCCGAAGAGCAGCTGCTCGGCCCGCCGCGGCTCCACGCCGCGCACCACGGCCGCGCGCACGCGCATGTAGCGCTCGGGCTCGGCGCCGGCCATCGCCAGCCGCCCCACGTCATGCAGCAGCCCCGCGGTGAAGGCCAGCGCGCGGTCGCGCGGCTCCGGCACGAGCTCGTGCGCCAGCAGCGCGGTGCCCAGCACGTGCCGCCACAGCGCCTCGACGTCCAGCGCCAGCTCGAGCGCGTCGCCGAAGGCGCGGTCGACCACGGTGGTCGCGATGACGCGACGCGTGCTCGCCAGCCCAATGCGCACGAGCGCGTCCTGCGCCGTGCGGATGCGCACCCGCGAGGCCATCGCCGCCGAGTTGGCGACGCGCAGGACGGTGCCCGTGAGCGCGGGGTCGCTCTCCACGACCCGCCCGATGTCCTTCATCGTGGCGCGGTCGTCGCCGAGCAGCGCCAGCGCGCGCGCGTGCGCCAGCGGCAGCAGCGGCACGGTGAGCTCCGCCTGCGCGATCCCCATCACCGCTCCCGTCTCCAGGCGCGCGGGCGCAGCGCGCGCCCGCGCGCGCGCCGACCCTGCCGCCATCATCGACAGCGCGCCGGGCAGGCGTGACCCCTCGGGGCGCCCGCCACCAGACCCGCGCCGCCGATCCGCTAGGATGCGCCCCGTCCTCCGCCCCGAAGCAGCGAACGGAGCCCGCCGGTGCGCATCGACGTGCACGCCCACCTCATCCCGGAGGCATTCTGGCGCGCCACCGAGGGCGGCGGCGAGTGGTACCGCGCTTCGCAGCGCGAGCGGGACGGCCAGCGCTACATCGTCACGCGCGACCGGCTGGCGGGGCCGCAGGAGCCGCTGTGGCGCACCTCGCTCTCCGAGCGGCTCGCCGTCATGGACCGGCAGGGCGTCGACATGCAGCTGCTGGCGACGCCGCCGTACTTCTTCAACTACCACCTCCCCGCGGAGGAGGCGGCGGCCGCCGCGCGCGAGCTGAACGATGAGATCGCCGAGGCGATGGGACAGGAGCCGCGCCGCATCGGCGGGCTCGCGACGGTGCCGCTGCAGGACACCGCGCTCGCGATCGCCGAGCTGGAGCGCGCGATGGCGCTCGGCTTCCACGGCGCGACGCTGGGCACGCACGTCGACGGCCGCGACTTCGACGAGCCCGCGCTCTTCCCCTTCTTCCAGGCCGCCGAGAGCCTGGGCGCGCTGATCTTCTTCCACCCGCACGCGCCCGCCACGCAGGCATCGGGCCGTGCGAGCGGCTACTACCTCGAGAACTTCGTCGGCTTCCCGCTCGACTCGACGATCGCGATCGCGAGCCTGATCTTCGGCGGCGTGCTCGATCGGCTACCCGCGCTCAAGCTGGTGTTCGCGCACGCTGGCGGCTACGCCTGCTACGCGATCGGGCGCTGGGATCACGGCTTCGGCGTCCGTCGCGAGCCCCACGCCCACATCGAGCGCCCGCCGCGCGACTACCTGCGGCTGCTCTACGTCGACACGATCACCCACGACTACCCGGCGCTCCGCTATGTGATCGAGACGATGGGCGCGGATCACGTGGTGCTGGGCAGCGACTTCCCGTTCGACATGGGCTACGAGTCGCCCGTCGAGTGGCTGGAGGGCGCGCCCCGCCTCTCCGTCGCCGATCGCGAGCAGATCCTCGGCGGCACGCTCGCGGGGCTGATCGGCCTCGACTAGCTGTAGTTCCCACGTAGGTTGTTGAGAGGATGAGGGGCCTCGCCCGCTGCTGTGTGTGACAGCACGGCAGTAGCGAGGAGAGGACACCCTCATGGCCCATCGTAACGCGCGGCTGACGCCGCTGACCCGACTCGAGCTCGTGCGGGAAGTGGACGCCGGCTGGCCCCAGGCTGAGGTCGCTCGCCACTTCCGCGTCTCCCGCCACACCGTTGCCAAGTGGCTGGGGCGCTTCCGGGCGGAGGGAGCGGCAGGGCTCGAGGACCGCAGCTCCGCCCCGCGCGCGCATCCCCGGCGCACGCCGCCCGAGCTGGAGCGACGCATCTGCGCCGTGCGACGCACGCAGGGATTCGGGCCGCATCGCATCCAGTGGGCGCTCGGGGTCGCCCGCTCCACGGTCTACGCCGTGCTGCGGCGCCGCGGCCTCAACCGGCTCGACCGCCTGCACCGCGTCACCCGGGAGCCGGTCCGCTACGAGCACGACGCCCCCGGCGACCTGCTGCATCTCGACGTGAAGAAGCTCGGGCGCGTCCCCGAGGGCGGCGGCAAGCGAATGGCGCCTGGCTTCGCCGAGACGCGCTCCGGGCCGCATTCGCGGCGTTCGCTGGGGCTGGAGTACCTACACGTCGCCGTCGACGACCACAGCCGTTACGCCTACGTCATCCGTCCTGCCCGACGAGCGTGGCGCGAGCTGCGCCGCCTTCCTCGAGCAGGCGCTCGCGGCCTTCCGCCGGCGTGGCGTGCGCGTGCGCCGGGTCCTGACCGACAACGCGAAGGCCTACACCGTCGCCCGCAGCTTCCACGGCGCCGCCGCTGCCGCAGACGTGCGGCTGTCGCACACGCGGCCCTACCGCCCGCAGACGAACGGCAAAGCCGAGCGTTTCATCCAGATCCTGCAGAACGAGTGGGCCTACGCCCGCCCCTACCGCTCCAACGCCGAGCGGCTGCGCCAGCTCCCACGCTGGCTCTACCGCTACAATCACCGCCGACCGCACGGCGGCGTCGGCGGGGCCGTCCCCGCCTCCCGCCTGTGAACAACCTTCCTGGGTAGTACAACTAGCCGCGCGCCGCTCCCGCTACGCCTCCGCGGCCCACAGGAAGCGCGCGACCGTCTCCGCGAAGGCGGCGGGGCGCGTGTGCGCCCACACGTGGGAGACGCCCGCCACCGTCTGCGCCTCGCCGCGGGGCAGCAGCGCGCGCAGGCGGTCGCGGTCCGCGCGCGGGTCGGCGCCGGTGCGCAGCACCCCCTCGCCCGCGCACAGCACCAGCGTGGGCGTCGCGATCGCGGCGAGGCGCTCGGCCAGCGGCTGCGACTCGATGGTATGCGGCGCCGCCGCGGCCCAGCCCGCCGCGCCGTAGAGTGCGGCGCCCGCGTCCAGCGCGCCGATCGGCGGGCCTGCGTACGTCGCGAGCCACAGCGCCAGGAAGCGGCGCTGCGCATCGTCGAGGGTCACCTCGCCCGCCTCCTCGACCAGCATCGGCGCGTACTGCCGCCACAGCGCCAGCAGGTGCGAGCCGTCGCGGGCGGGCGCCGGCGCCGGGAAGCGGCGTGCGTGCGAGCCCTGGTGCTCGAGGTGCGCGCGCCAGTCGACGAGCTCCGAGAGCACGAGGCGTTCAACCCGCGCCGGGTGGCGCGCCGCGATCTCCGCCGCGACGTTGGCGCCCGTCATGTGCCCCAGCAGGTGGTAGCGCTCGATGCCCAGCGCGGCCGGCACGCGTGCGACCGCGTCGGCGAAGTCGGCGATCGACTCGTAGGGGCGCGGCGGGCGCGCCGAGTCGCCGTAGCCCGGCATGTCGACGGAGATCGCGCGCAGCGCCGGCGCCTCGCCGCCCCCCTCGGAGTGGCCGCCCTCGGGGTGGCCACCGAGGTGGAGCATCGCCTCGAGGTACGTGCGGGCGTCGGGAGTGAGGTGCAGCAACACTAGCGCGGGCGCCTCGCGCGGCCCGTGCTCCCAGTAGTGGAGCTGCCCGTCGGCCGTGTCGACGAAGCCGCGCCTCACTGCAACGCGCCTCTTCGCCGTGGGCGGCTCACTGTCACCCATGCTCTTCGCCGCGGGCGGCTCAGAGTGCCAGCTCGCCGTTGCGCACGACCAGCGTCTCGTCGGCCCACACGGTGGGGTGCCGGATCACACCGTCGATGTGCAGCGGGCTCCACGTGAGCCCGCGCAGCCCGGTGGCGTCGCCGACGGCGATGTGCACGCAGCCCAGCCGCTTCTTCGCCTCCTGCACGTCGGCCTCGAAGCGCGCGCCCGGGTTCGTGCCCACCGAAACCTCGCCGATCACGTCGGCGTTCTCCGTCGTCTCGATGAGCCGGCGCATGCGGTCGGCCTGCTCGCCGCCCGAGACCTCGACGACGCGGCCGGCGCGCACCTCGTAGCGCACGGGCTCGCGCAGCTGGCCGACGGTGTGCATCGGCCCGTCGAAGACGACGACGCCCTCGGCCGTGCCCTCGATCGGCGCGTGCGGCACCTCGCCGAAGGGGAAGGTGCCGATGCGGCCGGGCTCGTCGGCGCGCCCGATCGAGAGGTTAGGCAGCCGCCCCTCGACGGAGCACGCGAACTCCGTCCCGTTCGCCGCGGTGATGCGCAGCGCGCGCGCCGGCGCCAGCACGTCGTAGACGCGCTGCGTCAGCGCGCGCACCTCGGCGGGGTCGGCGGCGCCGGCGCCGTGCAGCATCTGCTCGCGCCCGATCGAGATCGAGACGAGGCGGATGCACTTCTCGGTGAGCGCCTGCCGGATCTCGCGCGTGAAGTGCAGCACCGTCGTCGAGGGGCAGATCACCACGTCGGCGCCGTTCGCCGCGTGCCACATCACGCGCGTGGCGGGCGCGCCGGCGTGCGGGCGCGGCGGCATCACCGCCACCGTCGGCTCGGCACCGGCCGCCGCGACGGCTGCCGTCAGCGCCTCTACGACCGCGAAGTCCGAGGCGTAGTCGGCCGCCACGAGCACCTGCTCGCCGGGCTGCACCGCTGCCATCTCGCGCACCACCCAGCTCGCGCGCTGCGCCAGCGAGAACACCGCCCACTCCATGCGCGCCTCCCCTCGTCCGCCGCTAGCCGCGCTCGGCCGCGCGCGGCCTCGGCTCGACGCCCGGCACCTCGAGCTCCACCAGCGGGCCGTAGAGCTGCGCGCCGAAGACGTCCGTGTCGGCGAGATCGCCCGAGGCGACGGGCCGCGGAATCGTCGCCTTGATCGCGAGCGCCGGGTCGTAGGCGATGAGCGCGACCTGCTCCTCCGGCACCCCGTAGAGCCGCGCGAAGAGCGCGGGCGTCACGACGCCCGCGTCGCGCACCGCCTCGTACGTGGCGCGGTCGTCGAAGAGCAGGTCGAAGGTGAGCTGAAACGGCCCAGCGTTCTTGCTGCGCACCAAGCGCGCCAGCTCGTGCAACCGCGCCATCAGCTCCCCCTACAGCTCGACCAGCTCGATCGGGAACGGCGCCAGCGGGTCGTCGAGCTCCCAGACGTGGTTGAGCGAGAAGCGCCAGACCGCGCCGCGCTCGATCTCGTACGGCGCGTAGGGGAAGGCGACGGCGTTCACGAAGCCCTCCCAGCCCGCGATCGGGTGGTGCATCGCCAGCAGGCCCGCGGTCTTGGCGATGGCCGTGGCGTGCTCCTGGTCGGGCGCCGTGAACTCGAAGAGCAGCAGCGCCTCGTGGCCCTCGAGGCGGCGCTCGGGCTCGAGCGCGCCCATCGCGCCGTCGCGCCCGTAGACGCGCGCGCCCACCGACCACGAGCCCGGCGCCAGCGCGTCGCCGAGGATGGCCTGCGCGCGCTCGCGGATCTTCGCGAGCAGCGTCTCGACCCACTCGTCGAGCTGCGCCAGCAGCAGCGGGTCGCGCACGGCGGCGGGCACGATCGTCTGGTAGCCCGCGAGCTCGGCGCCCTCCAGCTTCACGGTGTAGCGCGCGGCCGGCTCGAAGGCGCTGCCCGTGACGTGGACGGAGCGACCGTCCTCGGCCTGCTCGTAGCGGCAGGCCTGCGTGACGAGCGTGCCGGGCGGCTCGACGAGGCGCGTGGGATCGGCCGTCTCGTAGAGCGCGTGCGCCGCCACCGAGAGCGGGGTACAGCGCATCGCCGGGTTGAGCGGCTCGACGGTGAAGCCCGCCTCGGAGACGCGGCCCAGCATCCCGTCGGGCGCGGTGCGCGCGGTGACGGCGGCGGCACCGCACTCGAGGATCTTGCCGGCGTGCCACGAGGGCCCGGCCGGCGCGCCCGCGCGCAGCAGCGGCGCCGCGAAGATCGCAGCGTCCGTGGAGCGGCCCGCGAGCACCACCTGCGCGCCCGCGTCGAGCGCCGCGGCGAACGGCTCCGGCCCCATCATCGCCACCACGCGGCGCGCGCGCCGCAGCGTCGCCTCGTCGAGGGGGGGCGCGTTGCCCAGCGGGTGGATGCGGCCGGCGCGCAGCTCCTCGATCAGCCGCTCGGCGCGCTGCTCGGCGCGGATAAGCGCGACGCGGGGGTGCAGCCCCTGCTCGGCGGCCACCTCGCGCAGCACGCCCGCGAGCCAGTCGAGCGAGTCGTCGCAGCCCGAGGTGCCGGCCGAGCCGACGAGCAGCGGGATGCCGTGCTCGATGGCGGCGGGCAGCAGCAGCGAGAGGTCGCGGCGCACCGCCTGCCGCGAGAGCAGCGGCTGCCCGGTGCCGAGGGCTTGCGGACCCTGGTCGGTGGAGCCGGAGTCGACGCCCATGAACGCCGGGCCGCGTTCGAGGCCGGCCCGCAGCGACGCCTCGGGGAAGCCCGTCCCCAGCATCCCCGTGGGCGCGAGGAAGGGGATCTCCGCGCCGGCCTCGGCCGCGATGGCGCGCGCCACCGCTAGCCGCGGCCGCCCGAGCGCACCCCGGTGCGCTCCGCGATCTGCGCGCCCGTCCGCGTCTCCGTGCCCGCGCGGGCGACGATGCTCTGGCGCAGCTCCGCGTCCAGCGCGATCTCGGCGAGGCGGGGCGCGACGTGCTCGGCGAAGCGCGCGATCGAGCCGCGCACCTGCTCGTCGGGCATGTGCCCGAAGGCCATCCAGCACATCAGCTGGTCGATGCCGAGCTCGGCGAAGGGGCGCATGCGCTCGACGATCTCGTCGGGCTGGCCCGCGAAGAGCTGCACCTCCATGAGCCGCTCGGCGCGCTTCTCCATGTCGCCCTTCGGCAGCTCGTCGATGCCGGTGTTGGCGAGCGCGCTCTTACGCACGTACGTCTCGATGGCGGGGCGAATCGTCGTGCGCCAGTCCTCGCCGGGCGCGGCGACGTAGATCTGGCGCAGCACCGCGCTGTTGCCCCAGGCCAGCGCACGCTGCTCCTCGCTCAGCGCCGCGTCGTCCATCCCCGCGACGTAGTGGTGCAGCCGCGCCGCCAGCAGCTCGGGCGTCTGCGGCCCCAGCAGCAGCGCCCAGCCCTTGCTCCCCACCATGCGCAGCCGCTCCGGCGTGGCCGTCGCGTAGGCGATGAGCGGGTGCGGCTTCTGCACGGGCGCCGGGATCATGCGGCCGCGCACGGAGCCATGGAAGTGCTCGCCGTGGTACTCGAAGCCCTCGGGCGGGGCGCTCCACGCGCGCTCCGCCACCTCCATCAGCTCGTTCATGCGCTCGTGCCGGTGCTCGCGATCGAGGCCCCAGCCCGCGTACTCGTCGGGCGAGTTGCCGGCGCCCACGCCGATCGTGAAGCGCCCGCCCGAGAGCCGGTCGAGCAGGTTGCACTGCGTCACGAAGCGGATCGGGTGCGCGAAGGGCGCGACCGCGACCGAGAAGCCGATGCGCAGCCGGCGATTGCGCTGGGTGATGGCAGCCGCGAGCAGCATCGGGTCGGAGAAGGCGTTGTAGCCGGTGAAGTAGTGCTCGGTGAGCCAGACGTGCGAGGCGCCGAGCTGCTCCGCGAGGTCTGTGTGCCCCAGCACCTCGTCGATGACGCGGCCGTCGTCGTCGGGGCCCGGCGTCTGCGGATTCAGGTAGATGCCCCAGCGCATGGCCGCCCCGTTCGTTGTCGCCTGCGAGCTCGAGTCCCGCGCCCGGTCCCGCCGGGCGCGACGCCCGCGTACTATCGCCGCAGGCGTGGCGGCTGTCACCCGGCGTCCCCCGATGCGGCCGTCGCGACGCTGCAGGCGCCGAGAGTGGAGCGTCGCCTCTGCCTCCCTCACCAATCCGCTGCGAGTGGGCTGGGGACGATGCGTTGATGCGCGGCTACCACGACCGCGAGTGGGGCGTGCCGCTGCACGGCGACCGCGCGCTCTTCGAGCTGCTGACGCTGGAGGGGGCGCAGGCCGGGCTCTCGTGGCGCACGATCCTCGCGCGGCGCGAGGGCTACCGCGTCGCCTTCGAGGGCTTCGACCTCGAGCGCATCGCCGCCTGGGGCGACGCCGACCGCGAGCGGCTGCGCGGCGATGCGCGCATCGTGCGCAACCGCGCGAAGATCGCCGCGACCGTCGCTAACGCGCGTGCCGCGCTCGCGCTGCGGGGCAAGGGAACGTCGCTCGACGCGCTGCTGTGGGAGCTCGCCGGCGGCGCGCCTGTGCGCAACCGCTTCACGGCGCTCGCCGAGCTGCCGGCGGAGACGGAGCGCTCGCGAGCGATGAGCGCCGAGCTGCGCCGGCGCGGCTTCTCCTTCGTCGGCCCCACGATCTGCTACGCCTTCATGCAGGCGGCGGGGATGGTGAACGACCACGTGACGAGCTGCTTCCGCTACGCCGAGGTGGGCGCCGGGCTCGACGCGGCGCCGGAGCGCGGCGCCGGGCGGGCGGCGCGCGCGTGACCGCGGACGGCGGCGCCCGCGACCTCGCGGCCGCCGCGATCGCCGCGGCCGAGGCCGCCGCCGCCGGCGCCCCGCGGCCCGCCCCGCGCTTCGACTGGTTCGTGCCCATCGACGGCGACGGCGAGTACGTCGGCACGCTCGCCGCCGAGCGCCCGCCCAGCTTCGAGTACCTGCGCTCGGTCGTCGAGACGGCCGAGGACGAGGGCTTCGACTCGCTGCTGATCCCCACCCGCTTCACGAACGGCCTCTTCGACGAGGCGGCGCCGCTGGCGGAGACCTGGACCACCGCGAACGCGCTCGCCGCCGTCACCAGGCGCATCCGCTTCCTCGTCGCGGTGCGGCCCGGCTACGTCACGCCGTGGCTGCTGGCGCAGATGGCCGCCACGCTCGCCAACCTCTCGGGCGGGCGCCTCGACCTCAACGTCGTGCCGGGCGGCATCCAGGGCGACGTCGAGCGGCTGGGCGAGCAGGCCTCGCACGACCAGCGCTACCGCCGGGCGGAGGAGCTGATCGAGGCTTGCCGGCTGCTCTGGGAGCGCCCCGCGCCCGTCGACTACCACGGCGAGACGGTACGGTTGCAGCGCGCGCTGGTCTCGCCGTCGCCGCCGCCGCCGGGGCCGCGCTTCTACCTCGGCGGCGCCTCCGACGCGGCGCTCACGCTCGCGGGGCGGCAGGCCGACCAGCTGCTCGCGTGGATCCAGCCGCTCGAGGTCATCGCGCACCTGCTCACCCGCGCGCGGCTGGAGTTCGCCGTCACCGAGCGCATCGCCGAGTTCGGCCTGCGCACCCACCTCGTGCTGCGCGATACGGAGCCGGAGGCGTGGGCCGCCGCCGAAGAGCTCATGGCGCGCGCCGAGGACTCCGTGAAGGCGCAGCGCCGTGCGCAGGTGGTCGGCACGCCGATGGTCGGCGCGCGCGCGCAGGCGCACGGCTTCGAGCGGCACCGCGTGACGAAGCGGCTGTGGAACGGCATCTCCGAGGTGCGCGTGAACCTCGGCACGGCGATCGTGGGGACGCCCGCGCAGGCCGCCGAGGAGCTGCTGAGCTACTGGCGGCTCGGCATCGACGAGTTCATCCTCTCGGGCTTCCCCCACGTCGAGGAGTGCCGCCGCGTCGCTGCCGAGCTGCTGCCGCTGCTGCGCGAGCGCATCGAGCGCGAGCGTGCCGCCGCGAGCTGAGGCCGACCGGCGCGCCTCGGCGGCGGCGCCGGGGGCGCGGAGCGCGGTCACAGCGCTCGTGCTCGCGGGCGGTGCCTCGCGGCGCATGGGGCGCGACAAGATCGCGCTCGAGCTGGAGGGGCGGCCGCTGCTCGCGCACGCGCTCGACGCCTGCGCAGCCGTCGCGGGCGAGCGCATCGTCGTCGGGCGCGAGGCGCCGCCCGCGGGCGTGCCCCCCGACGCCGCGAGCCTCTGGATCGCCGACGATGCGGGCGTCGTCGACCGGGGCGCAGGCGGAGCGCCCGGCGAGCATCGCGGCCCGCTGTGGGGGCTCGCGACGGGGCTGGCGCGGGCGCGCGGCGACGTCGCGCTCCTCGTCGGCGGCGACATGCCGGCGCTGCGCCCCGCGCTGCTCGCGCTGCTCGCGGGGCCCGCCGCGGCCACGAGGCGCGTCGTGTTGCCGCTGCATGAGGGGCGGCCGCAGCCGCTGTGCTCGGCGTGGCCAGTCGCGCTGGCGCCCGCGGTCGCGCGGCTGGTCGCCGCGGGCGAGCGCTCCCCGCTCGACGCTGCGCGCGCCCTCGACGCGGAGCTGCTCGAGCCCGCCGCCTACGCCGAGACCGACCCCTGCGGCGACTCCTTCCTCGACGTCGACGCGCCCGAGGCGCTGGATGAGGCGCGCCGCCTGCTCGCCGGGCGCGCCGGGACCGCCCGCGGGCGATAGGCTCTACGCCATGCCAGAGACGACGGCCGAGACGACGACCGGCGGAGCCCTCGGCGCGACGCCACCAACGGGCGCTGGCTCGACCGCAGACTCGGCGGCGACGGCGGCCGACGGCGCGCGCGCCGTCACGGCGTGGCGCGCCACCGCAGCGGGCGTCGAGGCCCCGCGCGAGCAGCTCGTCGCCGTCGAGGAGCCGCTGGAGATCCGCCTCGACGGCGAGCCGCTGGCGGTCGTGATGCGCACGCCCGGCGACGACGAGCAGCTGGTGCGCGGCTTCCTGCTCACGGAGGGCATCGTGCTCGCGCCCGCGGAGATCGCCGCGGTGGAGCCCTGGGCGCCCCAGGCCGGCGGCGCCCCGGCCCGCCCCGAGGCGCTGCCCGGCGCGCGGCTCTCGGTGCGGCTCGCTCCCGGGGTGGCCGCCGACCCGGCGCAGTTCCAGCGCCAGATGTTCATGTCGAGCTCCTGCGGCGTCTGCGGCAAGGCCTCGATCGAGGCGGTGCAGCTCTTCGCCCCGCGCCCGCGGCCGTTCACGCTGGGCCGCGCGCTCGTCGCCGCGCTGGCGGAGCGGCTGCGCGAGCGGCAGCCGACCTTCGACGCGACGGGCGGCCTGCACGCGGCGGGCGTCTTCGACGCGGACGGCGCGCTGCTCGCGGTGCACGAGGACGTGGGCCGCCACAACGCCGTGGACAAGGCGATCGGCGCCGCCAGCCGCGAGCGCTGGCCACTGGGGCCGGCGGCGCTCGTCGTCTCGGGACGGCAGAGCTTCGAGATCGTGCAGAAGGCGGCGATGGCCGGCATCGGCGCGGTGATCGGCGTCTCGGCGCCCTCCTCGCTCGCCGTCGAGCTGGCGAGCGAGCTCGGCGTGCTGCTCGCCGGGTTCGCGCGCGAGGGCCGCTTCACCGTCTACGCGGGGGTCGAGCGCCTGAGCGACTGAGCGCCCGCGCGACCGGGCGCGAAGGGGGAGCGTCATGGCACGCGAGAGCGCACCGCGCAGGCGCCGCTTCCTCGGCCCGCGCCACTGGGCCAGCCTGCGCCCCAACGGCATCGGGCTCACCAAGCCCAATCACTACCTCGACATGGCGAAAGTCGTGTGGCAGAACCGCGACCAGCTGCCGTTCGCGCGGCGCATCCTCCGCGACGGCTGCTGCGACGGCTGCGCGCTGGGCACGACGGGGCTGCGCGACTGGACGCTCGACGGCGTCCACCTCTGCACGGTGCGCCTCAACCTGCTGCGGCTGAACACGATGCCCGCCGCCGACCACCGGCTGCTCGGGGACCCCGCCGCGCTGGCGACGAAGAGCTCACGCGAGCTGCGCGAGCTGGGGCGGCTGCCGTACCCGATGGCGTGGCGCGCGGGCGAGCCCGGCTTCCGCCGCGTCTCGTGGAAGGAGGCGCTGGCGCTGGCGGGCGAGCGCCTGCGCGCCGTTCGGGAGCGCGACCCCGACCGCCTCTCGATCTACCTCACCTCGCGCGGCATCCCCAACGAGGTCTACTACGCGGCCCAGAAGGCGGCGCGCTTCCTCGGCACCAACAACGTCGACAACTCGGCGCGGCTCTGCCACGCCCCCTCCACCGTCGGCCTCACGCAGTCGATCGGCTACGGCGCCACCACCTGCTCCTACAGCGACTGGATCGGCACGGGGCTGCTCGTGCTCGTGGGCTCCAACCTCGCCAACAACCAGCCCGTGGCGACGAAGTACATCCACCTCGCCAAGCAGGCCGGGACGCGCGTCGTGGTCGTGAACCCGTACCGCGAGGAGGGGCTGGAGCGCTACTGGGTGCCCTCGACGGTGGAGAGCGCGCTCTTCGGTACGAAGCTGATGGACGAGCATTTCCCGGTGCAGGTCGGCGGCGACGCGGCCTTCTTCACGGGCGCGCTGAAGCACCTGCTGGAGACCGGCCGCGTCGACCGCGACTTCGTCGAGGGCCACACCGCGGGCTTCGAGGAGCTGGCCGCCCACGTCGAGGAGCTGGGCTGGCCCGAGCTCGAGGAGGGCGCGGGCCTCCCCGCCGCCGAGATCCGCCGCTTCGCCGAGATGTACGCCGACGCCGGCAGCTCGATCACGATCTGGAGCATGGGCGTCACCCAGCACGCCCACGGCACGCAGAACGTGCTGGCGATCGCGAACCTCGCGCTGGCGCTGGGCCGCGTGGGGCGGCCCCGCACCGGGCTCTCGCCGATCCGCGGCCACTCGGGCGTGCAGGGCGGCGCCGAGATGGGCGCGGTGCCGGGCTCGCTCGGCATGGGGCGCGCCGTCGCGGATCCCGCGGCGCGCGAAGAGCTGGCGCGCATCTGGGGCTTCGACCCGCCCACCCGCCCCGGCCTCTCCGCCTCGGCCTCGATCGAGGCGATGCACGAGGGCCGCATCGACGCGCTCTACTCGGTGGGCGGCGACTTCCTCGAGACGCTGCCCGACCCCGGCTACGTGCGCGAGGCGCTCGAGCGCGTGCCGGTGCGCATCTTCCAGGACATCGTCGTGAACCCGATGATGCTGCTGCCGCCCGGCGAGCTGACGCTGCTGCTCCCCGGCGCGACGCGCTACGAGACGCCCGGCGGCGTGACCGAGACCAGCACCGAGCGGCGCGTGATCTACAGCCCCGAGATCCCCGGCCGCCGCGTGGGCGAGGCGCGCCCCGAGTGGGAGATCCCACTCGCGATCGCGCGCGCCGCCGACCCCGGGCGCGCGCCGCTGCTCGACGTGGCGGGCACGGCCGAGCTGCGCGCAGAGATCGCGCGGGTCGTCCCCGCCTACGCCGGCATCGAGCGCCTCGCCGCGAAGGGCGACTCGTTCCAGTGGGGCGGCGAGCGACTCTGCGAGGACGGCGAGTTCGGCACGCCCGACGGTCGCGCGCGCTTCGTCGCGCCCGAGCTGCCGCGGCTCTCCATGCCGCCCGGCCACTTCCGCGTCAGCACCCGCAGGGGTCGCCAGTTCAACTCGATGGTGCAGGCCGACCGCGACCCGCTGACGGGCGCCCGCCGCGAGGACGTCTTCATGTCGCGCGCCGACGCCGGGCGCCTCGGTGTGGCGCACGGCGCGCCGGTGCTGCTGCGCTCGCCGCACGGCGAGTACCGCGGCCGCGCCCGCGTCGGCGACTGCCAGCGCCCCGGCACGCTGCAAGTGCACTGGCCCGAGGGCAACGCGCTCCTCGACCGCACCCGGGTCGACCCGAACTCCGGCGAGCCCGACTACAACTCGGTCTGCGAGCTGATAGCGACCGCCGGCGAGAAGGGCAGCGACTAGCGACTCAGCGCGAGAGCTCCGCCTCCACGAGGGCGCGCACCTCGGCCAGCTCGACCTCGCGCTCGGCGCGTCGCTCGCTGACGTGGGCGCGCGCCGCCGCGACGAGCGTGTCTCGATCCGCTGCGTCGGCGGCTGTCGGACGCGGGTCCCAGCTCCCCTTCAGCTGATTGCAGAGGCGGCAGGTGAGCGCCCAGTTGGAGGGCTCGTCCGCGCCATCGGCCGAGCGCGGCACGATGTGGTCGGTCTCCCAGTTCCAGTAGTAGTCAGCAAGGGAGCCGAGCAAATCGCGCTCGCAGTATTCGCAGCGGAAGCCTGCTCGCTCGGCGAGGTCAACGCCCGACGGCCAGAAGCGGTAGCTCGCGAGGAGGAGCGCCCTGGTGGCCGCCGAGAGCGGCACCCGCCTACCCCTCGCCGTCGCGGGCGGCCTCGACGGCGGCGTCGCGACGATCGACGAAGGCGCGCCAGCCCTGCTCGCGCAGCACGACGAGCCGCTCCTGCCCCAGCGCGTCGGCGCCCGCGCCCTCGGCGAGCGCCGCGAGCAGCGGCTCGTCCATGTAGCCCAGCGCCTCGCGCAGGCCCGCCAGCTCGTAGACGCGGTTCACCAGCAGCTTGTTGAGCCGCACCGTCGCCGGCGGCAGCGCGGCGACCCGGCGGGCGAGCGCCGCCGCCTCCTCGTCGAGCCGGTCGCGCGGCACCACGCGGTTCACGAGCCCCAGCCGCAACGCCTCCTCCGCCTCCACGATGCCGCCCAGCAGCAGCATCTCCTTCGCGCCGCGCAGCCCCGTAAGGAACGGGGTGATCAGGACCGGCGGGCGGTAGCCGTGGCGGATCTGTATCTCGCCGATGCGCGCGTCCTCGGCGGCAACGGCGAGGTCGCAGACGCCCGCCAGCTCGCAGCCGAGGCCGACGGCGTGCCCCTGCACGGCAGCGATCACCGGCTTCGGTAGCGACCACAGCGCGAGCACGATGTCGAGTAAGCCCGGCGACTCGACGCCGTCGTCGGGCTCGGGCGAGGACTGCATGTCGCCGCCCGCGCAGAAGGAGCGGCCCGCCGCCCGCAGCACCACGGCGCGCGCCTGCTCGTCCGCGGCCGCCTGCGCGATGGCGCGCGCGAGGCCGCGGCGCACCGACCAGTCGATGGCGTTCAGCACCAGCGGGCGGTTCAGCGTGATCCAGGCGAAGCCGTCGTCCGGCTCGTAGAGCACGTCGGCTTCCGACGGCGCGGGCACCAGCTCGCCGTCGGGCGTGTGGCGAGGCGGGGGCTCGGCGGCCGGCTCCGGCGTCACGCCGCGCTCACCGCGTCGCCGTCGCCTCGACAGCTCCGGCCCCCGCCGAGGCGCGCTCGGGGAGGCCGAAGAGGCGCCGCGAGTTGGCGTCGGTGATCAGCTCCACCTCGTCGTCGTTGAAGAGGAAGCCGTGCTCGCGAGCGACGGCGGGCAGGTCGCGGAAGAGCTGCGCCCAGCGCACCGACTGCTCCACGTCGAAGCCGCGCATGTAGTCCGAGCCCCACAGTAGGCGGTGCGCGCCGACCTGCTCGCGCATCGTGTGCAGGATGCGCAGGAACTCGGCGAGCCGATCGGGCGCGCGCGGCGAGCCGAAGAGCGCCGAGCCCTGCCACAGCCCGAGCTGCAGCGTCACGTTGGGGTTGGTGCTCGCGACCAGCAGCGACTCGCGCCACAGCCCGTCGAGGCCGCCGCCGGCGTGCTCGTCGATCACCTCTAGGTCGCGGTAGAGGCGGGCGATGTCCTCGACATAATACGGGTGCGAGTAACCCGTGTACGGACCGATGTCGCCCGAGCCCGTACGGATCACCGCCGCCACGCCGAGCTGCAGGCAGCGCTCGAAGAGCCGCAGGCAGAGCGGGTCGGTCGGCTCGTAGCCGTTGGCGGGGAAGCACTGCCAGCCGACGGCGCCCCACTCCTTGACCGAGCGGTCGAGGATCTCGAGGGCGTCGTGGCGGCGCGGGTCGACGCCGCAGACGAAGGCGACGCGGCCGGGGTGGCGCTGCGTCATCTCGTAGGCGTGCTCATGGATGCGCAGCCCGTCCCACTCCGCCTCCTCGCCGAAGCAGGGGCCGAAGTCGACGGTCGCGTTGACGCCCAGCTCCACCTCGGCGGCGTCGAGGAACTCGATCAGCGCCTCGGCCTCGCCGTCCCAGGTCCCGCGCCCCACGCGCGGCACGATCTCCTTCGGATCGCGGTAGGGGAGGCGGGCGCGGGCGGCGCGCCGCGCGAACTCCTCGCGGTTGCCGTCCGGCAGGTTCTCGCGTGCGAAGATGTGGATCTGGCTGTCGATCATGCTGGCCCCCCCCCCTGGCCTGACAGCCCTCCGAGCGGCTGCGCCCGCGTTATAGCCGATCGCCCCCCATGGTGGGTTGGGGTGGGCCGCCCTCGGCCGCCGCGCGGGTGAGCGGGAGCGCGACCAGCGCGTGCCCGGGCGCGACGACGGCGCCGTCCTGGTTCGTCACCGCGAGCTCCAGACGCACGAGGCCGATCTCCCCGTGGGCGCCCGCCTCGACGCTCGTCTCGACGACGCGGCCCGTGCAGGTGAGCATGTCGCCACGGTAGTTGAAGGCGCGGTACTGGCAGCCCACCTCGCGCAGCTCCGCCTCGTCGCCCGCCCAGTCGCGCACCGCGTTCACGAGGTAGCTGTGCCGCAGGTTGCCCATGCCGAAGGCGCCTGCTCCGCCCGCCTCGAGGCCCGCCGCGTCCTCCATGTGGAACGGCACGAACTCGTCGTTGGCGGCGGCATAGCGGTTCCAGTGCATGAAGGCCGTGGTGCGCGACCACGGCGGCAATTCCTGCCCCACCTCGACCTCGTCGAAGGTGACGCGGTAGCTCACGAGGCGGCTTCCGCCGCGCCGGCCGCGGCAGCGGACGCCGCGTCCGAACGGTAGCGGATGTTCGAGGAGAGCCGGCGCCGCACGAACGCGCCGCGCTGGTTCAGCCACAGCACCTCGGTGGTGATGAAGAGCGTCGGCCCCATGCGCGTCTCGCGCTCGCGCCACTCGAGCAGCCGCGAGCGCTTGGTGATCCAGTCGCCGGGGCGCATCGGCACGCCGTACTCGTCGCTCTGGCCGCCGTTGATGGCAGGCACGCCCGGGGCCGAGAAGCCCTCGGGCGGATCGCGGCGCGCCCCCACCGGCCAGCCGAAGGGGTTGAAGTCTTGCGGCGCGACGATGCCGCCCCAGCGCGTGCCGGTGGCGTACTCCTCGTCCCAGTAGAGGCGCGGCGCCGCCGCCGGCCAGTAGGCGGCGATGGCCCACACGCGGATGTCGTAGCGCTCGATGGGGAGCGAGGCGCGCGGCAGCCCCCACAGCCCGCGACGCGCCTCCATCTCCGGCGTCACCAACGAGGACGCGGCGGCGCCGGGCGTCGCTGCTCCGGGGTCGCGGTCGTCGGACATCGGCACCCCTGCCGCGCCCGTCAGCCGGACGGCGTGCGGCGGCCGATTATCGGCGGCGCGCGCCCCGAGCGGTCAAGCGGGGGGCCGATCGGATCCGGAGGGAGCGGAGAGTCGAGCGGGCGCTACGCGCTCTCGGCGGCGGCGTCGGTGAGCGGCAGGTCGAAGCCGTCGACCTCCGCCATGCGGTTCAGCGCGTCGAAGGCGGCGGTCTTGTAGCACTCGGCGAAGGTCGGGTAGTTGAAGACCGTCTTCACGAAGTACTCGACGGTGCCGCCCAGCGCCATCACCGCCTGCCCGATGTGCACGAGCTCCGAGGCGCCCTCGCCGATGATGTGCACGCCCAGCACCTCGTGCGTCTCGAGGTGGACGACGAGCTTCATCAGCCCCGAGAGGTCGCCCACGATCTGGCCGCGCGCGATCTCGCGGTAGTGCGCCGTCCCCACCTCGTACGGCACGCCGGCCTCGGTGAGCTCCTTCTCCGTGCGACCCACCATCGAGATCTCGGGCACGGTGTAGACGCCGTAGGGAAAGAGCCCCGGCTCCGAGTCCAGCGAGCCGCCGAAGGCGTGCGCGGCGGCGAGCCGCCCCTGCTCCATCGAGGTGGCCGCGAGCGCGGGGAAGCCGATGACGTCGCCGGCCGCGTAGATGTGCGGCACGGCCGTGCGGTAGTGCTCGTCGACGGCGAGCCGGCCGCGCTCGTCGGGCTCGATCCCCACCGCCTCGAGGCCGAGGTTCGCCGTCGCGCCCGAGCGGCCGATGCTGTACAGCGCCCGCTCGACGACGATCTGCTTGCCCGAGGCGAGCTGCAGCCGCACGCGCTCCTCGGAGCCGCCGTTCACCACCTCGACGCCCGCCACCTCCTCGCCCAGCCGCATGGTCACGCGGTTGCGGCGCAGCTGGTAGGTGAGCGCGGCGACGATCTCGTCGTCGAGGAAGGGGAGCACCTCGCGGCGCTTGTCGATGAGCACCACGCGCACGCCGAGCGCCGCGAAGATGCTGGCGTACTCGGCGCCGATCACGCCCGCGCCGACCACCGCCAGCGTGCGCGGCGCGCTGTCCATCTCCAGCACCTCGTCGCTGGTGAGCACGCGGTGTCCGTCGAAGGGGATGTGCGGGTCGCGCGTGGCGGTGGTGCCGGTGGCGATCAGCACGTGATCGGCCGTCACCTCCTGCACCGAGCCCTCGCCGCCCATTGCCTCCAACCGCACGCGGTGCGGCCCGGCCAGCGAGGCGCGGGCCCAGTGCAGCTCCACGCCGTTGCGCGCGAGCTGGCGGCGCGAGACCTCTTGCTCGTTCTCGATCACGCGGTGGACGCGCGCCACCAGCTCGCCCATGTCCACGTTGCGCGCGGTGGGCGAGCCGCCGTCCTCGCGCTGGGAGGCGGAGGAGAGCTCCAGCACCGCCTGCCGCAGCGTCTTGCTGGGGATGGTGCCGGTGTTGATGCAGACGCCGCCCAGCGCGCCCTGCATCTCCGCGAGGCCCACGCGCCGCCCGAGCTTCGCCGCCTGGATGGCGGCGCGCTGGCCCGCCGGGCCCGAGCCGATCACGAAGAGGTCGTAGCGCCCGCCGCCGCCGGCGGGGATCACGTGCGGCCGCTGCTGGTGCTCCATGGGGGGCCGTCCTGGCTCCGCGCGCCTCGTACGGGCGTCCCTGCGTCGCCCCGATCATCGGCGCCCGGGCGCCGCGAGCGGAGCGCCCATCGATCGTACTCCTCGAGTGATATCCGAATGTGTGCTCGGGCTCGCGGCGGTCGCCGCGCGGTCGTAGCATCGCGCGCAACGCGAGCCGCCCGGGCGGAGCGCCGCGCGGCGACCGGAGAGGAGCCGGCGTGCACCGCCACATCATCACGCTGAAGTTCGCCGACGACACAACGCCCGCGCAAATCGCCGAGGTGGAGCAGGGCTTCCGGGCGATCTACGGGAGCATGCCGGCGATGCTCGAGATCTCGATGGGCCCGAACGTCTCGCAGTCCGGCCGCGCGAAACGCTACGACTGGGTGATGACGATGGACTTCGCCACGCGCTCGGCGTACCGCGCGTACTCGGGCGGCGAGCAGCACGACCGGCTGGTCGCGGAGAAGCTCGTGCCGATCGTGGCGGACATCTCCGGCGTCGACTACGACATCGGCGAGACGCCCGAGGAGTAGCGGCGCGCGCTGCGCACGACGCCGATCACTCGCCTTGGTCACTCGCGCTGCTCGTACCAGCGGCCGCCCGCCTCCGCGCCATCGGCCCCGTCGCGGAGGCCGTCGTCGCGAGAGCCCTCGTCGCGGAACAGCGTGAGCGCGCGGCCGCCGTCGACCGCGACGCGGTAGTAGGTGCGATCGACGGGCACCTCGCGCCACCAGCCTTCAGCGAGACGCCAGACCTCCAGCACCCCCTCGATCGCCAGCGTGCGCGCGGGGGAACGGCTGCCGCTCCCTCCCGCCAGCGTCACCGCGAGGGGCACGCCGTCCGCGTCGGCGCGCACGCGCACCGGGCGCGGTCGCCCCAGCGGGCGCAGCCCCTGCGCATCGCGCGCCCCCGATCGCCTCGCCACGCTCTCGCCTTCCCCCACCGCACCGGGTCAGGGTACAGAACGTCTGTTCTGCTGCACAAGCCTGGGAGCAGGCATCGAGGGCTGGCATGCGGGGCAGACACGCAGGGCAGGCACCCTAGGGCTGGGCGAGGAAGCGAGCGGCGGCGCGGGGTAGGATGCGGCCATGAGCATCGGCATCGGACTGGGGCTCGCCACGTACCCGTTCTCCGGGCCGCGCGCCTTCTGGCGCTGGGTCGAGCTGTGCGAGGCGGGCGGCGTCGACTCGCTGTGGCAGAGCGATCGCCTCGTCTCGCCGCAGCCCGCGCTAGAGCCGCTGGCGTTGATGGCGGCGCTGGCCGGCGGCACGGAGCGGCTGAAGTTCGGCATGAACGTCGTCGTGCTGCCTTTGCGCGACCCGCTGCTGGTGGCGAAGCAGTGCGCCACCATCGACCACCTCTCGGGTGGGCGGCTGCTGCCGGCGTTCGGCGTGGGCAACGCGCGCTCCCCGGACTGGGAGGCGGCGGGGCTCTCGCCGCGTGGCCGCGGCGCGCGCGCCGACGAGGCGCTGGAGCTGCTGACGCGGCTGTGGGCAGAGCGCGAGGTCAGCTTCGCGGGCGAGCACTACCGCGTCTCGGGCGTCACCATCGAGCCGCGGCCGCTGCAGCAGCCGCTGCCGCTCTGGATCGGCGGCGACTCGGAGGCGGCGATCCGGCGCACGGCGCGCGTCGGCACGGGCTGGCTGGGCGGGCTGCACACCATCGCGCGCACGGCCGAGACGGTCGCCGCGATCCGCCGCGCCGCCGCCGAGGCCGGCCGCCCGATCGATCACGACCACTACGGGGCCACCTTCGCCTTCCGCTTCGGGAGCGCCGACGACGCGCCCGTCGAGCGGGCGGCGGCGCCGCTGCGGCGGCTGGGCGAGGAGGTGGTCGCGAGCTACCTCGCTGTCGGCGACGCCGCGGCGATCGTGCGGCGCCTCGAGGAGTTCGTCGCGGCCAGCGTCTCGAAGTTCGTGCTGCGCCCGCTCGCCGAGGACGACGCGGGGATGCTGGACCAGAGCCGGCGCCTCGTGGAGGAGGTGCTGCCCGTGGTCGCTGGCTGGAACGCTCGCGCCGGCGCGCCCGCCGCGAGCTGAGGCGCGCGCGTGGTCGTCTTCGCGATCTCGTGGACGGTCGCCCTCGGCGGGCTCGCGGCGTGGACGGCGCCGGCGTGGCTGCGCCGCCCCGGCCGCGACGCCGGGCTGCGCGCGCTGGCGATGGCGGCGCGGCGCTGGCCGCCCTCGTCGGCGCGCTCAGCTGGTGGTGGCTCGCGCTCTGAGATCGCGCGGGGGCTGGACAAGCGACCGCGCCTGCACTACCTATGCCCGGACACGGCTGTGCCCGGACACGGCGGGCGTCGCGCGCACACGACGCCTGGGACGCACGAGCGCGGGGAGGTGAGCGATGACGTACGGAGTGCTGGCGGAGGGCACGGAGCTGCGCCGCGCCTTCGCGGACACCTCGCTGGGGCAGATCCACTACCGCACGGCCGGCAGCGGGCCGCCGCTGGTGCTGCTGCACAACACCTGGCTCTCCTCGCGCATGTTCTTCGGCGTGATCCCGGACCTCGCGCGCGAGTTCACGGTCTACGCCCTCGACACGCTGGGGCAGGGCGACTCCGACGCGGCGCCCGCCGACCGCGTGCTGGAGATCCCCGACTACGCGCAGGTGCTGCTGGAGGCGCTGGACTCGATCGGGCTGGAGCAGCCCGCGGTGGTCGGCCACCACACGGGCTCCGTGATCGCCTCGGAGGCGTCGATCCAGCAGCCGCAGCGCTTCCGCAAGCTCGTGATCTCGGGCATGCCGTTCTGGCGCAACCCGGCGACGCGACTGGCGCAGGTGGACGGCCCGTTCTTCGCGGACTGGGCCGCCGGCGAGGACGGCTCGGGGCTGCTCGACGCGTGGACCGGCCACGCCGGCGTGCAGCGCTACGGCGAGGGCGGCTCCACCGACCTCTTCATCGACTACATCAAGCCCGGCCCGCGCACGAGCCTGGCGCTGCGCGCGCTCTTCCGCTGGGATTCGAAGGAGCGGCTGCCGCTCGTCACGGTGCCGACGCTGGTGCTCTGCAGCGAGTCCGACACCTTCGTCAAGAACATCGCGCACGTGGCCGAGCTGATCCCGAACGCCGAGCTGAAGCTCGTGGCGGGCGGGGAGCCGCACCCGCTCTACGACCAGGCCACCTTCGCGCGCGAGGTGGCGGCGTACTGTCGAGCGTGAGCGGGCGCCCCTGAGTCAGCGCGCCCCCGCCGTGCCTCGGCCGCGCCTCCGAGCGAAGCGCGACGGCGGGACATCGCGACCGTCGTCGCCGCCTCGCCGCGGCGTCGATCGAGGCGCGAGCTCGCTAGCCGCCCAGCGAGGTGACGGGGAACGGGGCTTCGAAGTCGGCGTCGCTGACGGATGTCCCGTAGTCGGTCGCCTCCAGCCGGAAGTCGCCATCGCTCGACGTGAACTCCATGAGCAGCGGCACGCCGCGCTCGCTGAAGCAGACCGTGCCGGAGCCGATGTCGCCGCCGCCGCCCGAGAGCTCGAAGCAGCGCGCCTCCTCGCCCGCGATGCTGCGCGTGCCGGCGGAGCGCACGCTCGCGCCGCCCGCGCCCGCCTCGACGAGGTCGAGCTGGCCCGTCAGTGCCAGGCTCGGGTCGGGGAACGCGCCCCCGGGGCCACCGCCCGAGGGAATGCCGAGGCAGCTGCCGTCGAGACAGACAAGCGTGCGCTCGGGCGTGCGGATCGTGCTCGCGGTCAGCGGCTCGCCGCCCGAGACGGCGTCGATGTCGAAGCGCGAGCGGCCGCCCGCGGGGTCCTGGTACCACGTCCACTCGCCGGTGAACGCGTCGGTGCCGCCCGTCTGCTCCATCTGGAAGGTGACGACGAACTCCGCGGCCTCGACGGCGCCGAAGAGCGAGGCGAGCTCGCCCCCGTCGCTCGCGCCGCCCCCGCCGCCCCCGCCGCCCGACGGCGCCGCCGCGGTCGACCCGCCACCGGTCGCGGGCGCGGGCGCGGCCGCCGAGGCTCCCCCGTCGCCGCCGGAGCCGCCGCCGCAGGCGGCGACCAGCAGCAGCGCGATGGAGGCGAAGAGCAGCGTCGGTCGTCGCATCGGTTCTCCTCGGGATGCTCGGAAGCGGGCTCTCGGCGCCCGCCGACCGAGGCTACCAGCGGGCGCGGCAACGCACGAGCCACCCGTCGCCTCGGGCGCGCCGATCGCCCCGGCGCCCCCGAGGTACGCGTCCTGCGCTACCATGCGCTCGAGCGGGAGCGTCCGGGAGGGCGACGATGAGCATCGGTAGCGTGCTGGGGCGCCTGCTGGGCGGCCACGCCTGGGTCGTCTCGGAGCAGGTGGAGGCGCAGGCGCAGGAGCCGTTCGCCTACCCCGCGCAGATCACCCTCGACGGCGAGTCCCTCACGCTGCACCTCGCGACGGCGGCCGACGAGCAGGCGATGCTCGCCTTCGCGCGCGCCCTCCCCGAGCACGATCTGCTCTTCCTGCGCCGCGACATCACGCAGCCGGAGCAGCTGCGGGCGTGGCTGCGGCAGGTCGAGGAGGGGCTCTACACCACCGTGGTCGCGCTGCGCGGCGACGAGGTGGTGGGCGCCGCGACGGTCGCCCGCGAGGGCCTCTCCTGGAGCCGCCACGTCGCCGAGCTGCGCGTGCTGGTCGCGGAGTCGATGCGCGGCAAGCGCCTCGGCCGGCTGCTCACGGAGCAGGCCTTCGCCAACGCGCGGCAGATGGGCGTGAAGAAGATGGTGGCGCAGATGACCACCGACCAGAGCGCCGCGATCGCCGTCTTCAAGCGCATGGGCTTCCGCCGCGAGGCGCGGCTGGCGCGCCACGCCATCGACCGCGAGGGCGTGCTCCACGACCTGCAGATCATGAGCCTGGACGTGGAGGCGTTCCGCGCCCGCCTCGACGTGCTGAGCCTGGGACCGCCCGACCCGCTCGTCGGCACCTACTGACTACTGACCGCTGGCCACGCACCCCGCCTCGGCCGCCGCTGGAGCTGGGCGGAACGCCCCTCAGCGCGGCGCGTCGGGCTCGCGCTCGGGCGGCGAGGGCTCGGCGGCCAGCCGACCCTCGAGCAGCGCGCGCATGCGCAGCCGCTTCACGCCGCGACGCAGCACGCGAGCGGGGAGCACCGTGGGGTCGCCGACCTCGTGGTGCGCGAAGATCCCCCACTGGAGGAACTCCTTCACCTCGGTGACGAGCTCGTCGCGGCTCATCTCGTCGACGTAGCGGCTCACGGCGCGACTCCGGCCCGCCGGCTCTTCCGGCGCTCCTCTCCATGCTAGCGGCGCCGAGCGAGCGGCGGGGGGGGGCCAGCGCACGAGTGGGGCGCCCGACCGAGCGCCGCGCCCCGCTAGCTCCCGGACTCGCGAGCGAGCGCGAGCAGCCGGCGCGCCGCGCGGTCGCGCTCGCGGGCGCTCCCGCCGACGTGCGTGGCGTGCCCCACCTTGCGCCCGGGGCGCGGCGCCTTCTCGTAGTCGTGCAGGTGGGCGCCCGGGACGGCGAGCACCTCGGCGGCGGCGGGGAGCCCGCCCACGAAGTTCATCATTGCCGCGTGGCCGCGCGCGCCCGTGCTCCCCAGCGGCAGCCCGGCCAGCGCGCGCACGTGATTCTCGAACTGGCTCGTCTCGGCGCCCTCGATCGTCCAGTGGCCGGAGTTGTGGACGCGCGCGGCCGTCTCGTTCGCCACGAGGCGGCCGCCCGCCTCGAAGAACTCGACGCAGAGCACCCCGACGTAGCGCAACCGCTCCAGCAGCGAGCGCAGGTGGCGCTCCGCCTCCGCCTGTAGCGCAGCGTCCCCGTAGGGCGCGCGGCTGAGGCGCAGGACGCCGCCCTCGTGCCGGTTCTCGGCGAGCGGGTAGCAGGCGATGGCGCCGTCGCGGCCGCGCACCGCGAGCAGCGAGAGCTCGCGCGCGAAGCGCACCTCGGCCTCGTAGATCCGCGGCCGCCCGTCGAGCACGCCACACGCCGCCTCGACGTCGCGCTCGCTGCGCAGCCAGCTCTGCCCCTTGCCGTCGTAGCCCAGGCGGCGCGTCTTCAGCACGCCCGGCAGCCCCAGGCGGCGCACCGCGCGCCGCAGCCCCGCCGCCGAGCCGACGGCCGCGTAGGGCGCGGTCGGGATGCCGAGCTTCGCGAAGAGCCGCTTCTCCGCCAGCCGATCCTGAGCGAGCGCGAGCGCCCGCGTGGGCGGCCTGACGGGGGCGCGCGCAGAGAGCGCGCGCAGCGACGCCGCGGGGACGTTCTCCCAGTCGACGGTGACCACGTCGACACGCCGGGCGAAGCGGTCGAGCGCCCGCCGATCCTCGAAGCCGCCCACCACCAGCGGCGCCACGCGACCCGCCGAGGCGTCCGCGGCCGGGTCGTAGAGCAGGAAGTCGATGCCGAGCGGGCGCCCCGCGAGCACGAGCATGCGCGCGAGCTGGCCCGCCCCCACCACGCCGATGCGCACGCCTAGCCCTGGCGCGGATCCGGCTGCGCGAGCACGCCCGCGGTCTGGCGTTCGCGGTAGCCGGCGAGCGCCGCGTCGATCGCCTCGTGGCGACCCGCGAGGATCGACGCGGCGAGCAGCGCGGCGTTGCGGGCGCCGGCCTCGCCGATCGCTACCGCCGCCACGGGGACGCCCGCGGGCATCTGCACGATCGAGAGCAGCGAGTCGAGCCCGCTGAGCGCCTTCGACTCCACGGGCACGCCGATCACGGGCAGCGCCGTCTTCGCCGCGGTCATCCCCGGCAGGTGCGCCGCGCCGCCCGCGCCCGCGACGATCACCGCAAGCCCCCGCTCCTTCGCGCCCGACGCGTACTCGAAGAGCAGGTCTGGCGTGCGGTGCGCGGAGACGACCCGCACCTCGTGCGGCACGCCCAGCTCCTCCAGGACGGCAGCGGCGTGCCGCATCGTCTCCCAGTCGGAGGAGGAGCCCATGATGATGCCGACGAGAGGCTGCATGGCGGCAGTCTAGCATCGGCGCCGCGTGCGCCCTCGGCCCGCGCGCCGGGAGGGACGGGGCCGCCGCCGCGCCCCTAGACTCGACGGATGCGAGAGCAGGCGCCGCGCGGCGTCCCCCGCGTCGAGCGCTGGACGCCGCCCGACTTCTCGCGCCTCGACGCGGTCGCCGCGGCCATTGCCGAGGCCTGCCCGGATGCCGCGCCCGTCGCGCCGCTGCGGCTGCTGGGCGAGGGCTTCTTCAGCGTGGCGCTGGCCACGGCCTCGGGCGCGGTCTTCCGGCTCGGCACCAGCCCCGACGTCTACGCCCGCTATGAGAAGGAGTGGCGGCTGCTGCCGTGGCTCGCGGGGCGCGGGCTGCCGACGGCGATCCCCGCGCCGCGCTGGCTGCTCCCGCCCGGCGGCGCGTTCCCCTTCGGCGGCATCGGCTACCCGCTGCTGCCGGGCCGCCCGCTGCTGCCCGGGGTGCTCACGCGCGGCGACCGACCGGCGCTCGCGCGACAGATCGCCGCGTTCAACCAGGCGATGCACCGCCTCCCCGCCGAGGAGGCGCGGGCGCTCGGCGTCCCCGGCCGCGACGCCGAGCGGCGGTGGAACGCCGCGTACCGCGACGCCTCGTTGCTGGCGCTCCCTGAGCTGCTGACGGCCGAGGAGCTGCAGCGCCTCGAGCGCTGGTGGGACGAGATCCTCTCCGACGAGCGAATGGCGGCGTACGAGCCCGTGCTCGTGCACGGCGACACCAGCGAAGAGAACCTCCTCGTCGATGAGACGGCGTCGAAGCTCATCGGGGTGCTGGACTTCGAGCACGCGACGATCGGCGACCCGGCGCACGACTTCCGGCAGCTCCCCTACCTCGGCGGCGAGTTCCTCGACGCGGTGCTCGCCGCGTATCGCGCGCTCGGCGGCGAGCTGAACGAGGGGCTCCCGTACCGCCTCGGGCGCTACCACCAGCTCAGCGCCTTCGGCTCGGTGCTGCGGGCGTGGGGCCGCGGCGAGCGCCCGCCGATCGAGCGAGCGCCCGAGCAGCTGCGGCGTCTCGGCGTGATCTAGTACCGCGAAGGCACGATGTTCGGCCGCATCGTCGCGCGGCCCTCGCCCGACGAGCCGCCGGTGTTTAACCCATGGGTGACGTGGGAGTTTCTCGTCGAGGAGGACTTCCGGATCGAGATCGTCGAGCGCCTGCCGAGCTAGGACGTCGCCGACCGGCGCGGCCTCCGCGCCACGTCTCGGCAGCTCGCGCTCGAGGCTCGCGGCGCTACGCCCGAGGCGGATCGCTCGCGCTCGATGAGTCGCCGCGCGCGAGGGCGGCGAAGGCGTCGTCGAGGGCGCGCTCGGCGGCGGCGGCCCCGCTCACGAGCGGCTCGCGCCGCTCGCGGTCGCGGCGCAGGGCGGCGCGGCGCTCGGGGAGCAGCCGCTCGCTCTCGGCGGGCGCGGGGCCGCCCAGCATCGCGTGGCGCCGCACCGCCGCCAGCGGATCGAGCGCGCTCGCCACGCTCTCGGCGCTCAGCCCCACCGGCTCGCCGCGGTAGAGCACCGCCGCCTCGTCGAGCAGCGCCGCCGAGAGCGCGCCCGGCGCCACGCCGCGCTCCCCCGCGAGGCGCACCGCCGTGCCGACGACCTCGTGCGCGGTGCGCCACGCCAGCCCCCGCTCGCGCACGAGCGCCCCCGCGAGGGCGCTCGCGGTGGCGCCGTGCGCGCCGGCCAGCGCGCGCATGCGCTCGACGTCCCAGCGCGACTCCGAGGCGGCGAGCGCGAGCCAGCCGAGATTGCGCTGCGCCTCGCCGAAGCCGCGCTCCAGCGCCTCGACGAAGAGGTCGCGCTCAACGATGGCGCCGCCCGAGGGCGTCTTCTCCACCATCAGCGCCGCGACCAGCCCGCCGGTCGCCGCGGCCGAGGCGCCCTGCAGGTACTCGAGGAGCCGCGGGTTCTTCTTCTGCGGCATGAGCGCGCTGGTGCCGCAGAAGCGGTCGGGCACGTCGAGGTTCGCGACCTCCTGCGAGCCGTAGAGGTAGAGGTCTTGCGCCCAGCGCGAGATCAGCGAGCCGAGCGTCGCCAGCACCCCGAGGCACTCGATCGCGTGGTCGTTGTGCTGCACGGCGTCGTAGCTGCTGTCGAGCGCGCCATCGAAGCCCAGCAGCGCGGCCGTCCGCTCGCGGTCGAGCGGGGCGTCGCTGCCCGCCATGTTGCCGCTGCCGGCGGGGCTGCGGTTGACGCGCGCGTGCGCCTCGCACGCCCGCGCGAAGCTGCGCGCGAGCCGCGCCTCCCACGCCAGCAGCACGTGCGCTAGCGTCACCACCTGCGCGTGCTGCCCGTGCGTGTAGCCCGGCATGACGCTGGCCGTGTGCCGCGACGCGACGTCAGCAGCGCCTCGCGGGCGTCGGCGTGCGCGCCCAGCAGCGCGCGCAGCGCCGCCGCCTCCATGCGGCGCCACGCGACCTGCACCACCTCCCCGGCGGCGCGCCCCAGCTCGAGCCGGCCGCCGACCTCCTCGCCCAGCTCGCGGATCAGCGCGACCTCGCCCGACTGCATCCCCGCGCCGACCTCGAGGTAACCGGCCTCGACGCCGCCCGCGACGAGGCGCGAGAGCGCCGCGGCCATGCGCGCGCCGTCGCCCGGTGCGACGAGCCCCTGCTCGACGAGCATCACGAGCTGCGCGCGGTCGAGCTCATGGGAGTGCGCGAGCAGCCCGCGCTCGCGCTCCGAGGAGTGGAAGCCGATGTCGGCGTCGAGCACGGGCTCCGCCAGCCGTGCACCCACGACGCGGTGACCTCGATACTCGTGGGCTGCCGGGCGGATCATCTCGCGCTCCCCTCGTGCTGACGCGGACAGTACTACCGCCGGTGCACCGGCCCGCCGGCAAGCGGCGCGTCGCGCGACGGCCATCACGCGGCGGATCGCCGGGCGCTAGACTGGAGCACGGCCGCGCGCCGCGCGGGTGCCGAGGGAGGCAGACGATGGCCGAGGACGGACTGCGGATCTCGCTACGCTACTGCGTCACCTGAGGCTACACGTTGCGGGCCGCCTGGACGGCGGCCGAGCTGCTGACGAGCTACCAGGGCGACACGGCGTCGTTCGAGCTGATCCCGGGCGGCGCCGGTGAGTTCGAGCTGACCATCGACGGCCACTCCGCCTACTCGAAGAAGGCGACGGGCCGCTACCCCGAGCTGAACGAGCTGAAGCAGACGGTGGTGCAGGCCATCGAGGCGCGCGCGGCGGCGCCGGCCGGCTAGCGCCCCGGACGCCGCGCGCACGCTGGGCTCGCGCCGGGGTGACGGCCGCACGGAGCTGCGCCGGCGGGCGTGGGGGCGCGCGGCGGGCGCTCCAGTGGGGCGACGAGCGCGACGGCCGGCGAGCCCGCGCGCGGCCCGGCGAGCCCGCGCGCGGCCCGGCGAGGCGAGGGCGGCGCGATGGCGGCACCGGCGTCCGCGCGCGGCCCCGTCGCCGAGGTGGCGCGGCTCTTCCTGCTGCTGGGCACGACGGCCTTCGGGGGCCCCGCCGCGCACATCGCGATGATGCGCGAGCAGGTGGTGACGCGCCGCCGCTGGATCGCCGACGGCGACTTCCTCGACCTCCTCGGCGCGACGAACCTGATCCCCGGCCCCAACTCGACCGAGCTGGCGATCCACCTCGGCTACCGTCGCGCGGGCTGGCGCGGCCTCGTGGTCGCGGGGCTCGCGTTCATCCTCCCGGCAGCGGCGATGGTGCTGGCGCTCGCCTGGGCCTACGTCGAGTTCGGCACGCGCCCGTGGGCGCAGGACCTGCTCTACGGCGTGAAGCCCGTCGTGATCGCCGTGGTGCTGAACGCGATCGTGGGGCTCGCACGAGCAGCGGTGCGCGGCCCGCTGCTGGCGGCCGCGGGGCTGGCGGTCGCGGCACTCTCGCTCGCCGGGCTCAACGAGCTGCTGCTGCTCTTCGGCGGCGCGCTGCTGGTGGCGCTGGTGCGCGGCGGCCTCGCCGTGCGGCTGCGCGGCGCGGCGGGCGCGCTGCCGTTCGCGCTGCTGCTCTCGCCCGGCGCCGCCGCGCAGGCGACCGCGAGCGCCGTGGGCGGCTACAGCGCGGGCACGTTGTTCGTGGTGATGCTGAAGGTGGGAGCGCTGCTCTACGGGTCGGGCTATGTGCTGCTCGCATTCCTGCGCGGCGACCTAGTGGAGCGGCTGGGCTGGCTCACCGATCAGCAGCTGCTGGACGCGATCGCGGTCGGGCAGGTCACGCCCGGCCCCGTCTTCACCACCGCCACCTTCGTGGGCTACGTGGTCGGCGGCTTCGGCGGGGCGCTGATCGCGACCGTCGCGATCTTCGTGCCGTCGTTCCTCTTCGTCGGCCTGCTCGGCCCGCTACTGCCGGCGCTGCGCGGCCGCGCCTGGACGGCGGCGCTGCTGGACGGCGTGAGCGTGGCGGCGCTGGGGCTGATGGCGGCGGTGACCGCGCTGCTGGCGCGCGACGCCGTCGTCGACGCGCTCTCGGCGGCGCTCGCCGTCGGCGCGGCGATCCTGATCGTGCGCTTCCGAGTGAACTCGGCGTGGCTCGTGCTGGGCGGCGGTGCGATCGGCATCGGCTACCGCGCGCTGGGCGGGTGAGCGCCGCGCCCGCGCGCGCCTACGACGGAGGCGCCTCGAGGCCAAGCGGTGGCACGGCGGGAAGCGGGTCGGGCTGCGGCGTCGGCGCGTCCGCGGTCGCGGTGGTTGTCGCGTCGGCGGTCGCGTCGGGGCTCGCCGCATCCGGGTTCGCCGCGTCCGCGCCCGCGCGCGCCTACGACGGAGGCGCCTCGAGGCCAAGCGGTGGCGCGGCGGGAAGCGGGTCGGGCTGCGGCGTCGGCGCGTCCGCGGTCGCGGTCGCGGTGGTTGTCGCGTCGGCGGTCGCGTCGGGGCTCGCCGCATCCGGGTTCGCCGCGTCCGCGCCCGCTCCCCCCTCGGGCTGCTCGCCGCGCTTCACGGCCTGCGCCTCGCTGCGGGCGGTCCGCTTCGCCTCGCGCTTGGCGGCCTTGGCGCGCTCGCGCTGGAATCGCTCGTAGGAGTAGTTCTGTCGGCGTGGCATGTGTCCTCGCCTTCGGCCGGTCGCTGCCTGGGTGGACTGCGCCGAGGGGTCCCGCCGGGCGGGACGGTGGAGGCCCGGTGCCACGCCGCCCCTCGACGACCGCGCCTCAAGGGTCGCGCGCCGGCCCGCTAGGATCACGCGGCACGACGCGAGCGACGCTACGCCTCACCGTCGAGGAAGGCGTTTACCAGCTCTGCCCAGCGCTCCGGATCGGCGTTCACGTTGAAGAGGCCCGGCGTCGGCCGCGCCGAGCTCGCCGCCGCCACCTCCGTCGGCGGGCGCGCGCCTCGCGCGTCGGCGAGCAGCGCGAGGAAGCGCTCGTGCTGGTCGCCGAACGCGCTCGCCGATCCGTGGATCACGAGCGTCGGCGCGGTGATGCGGCCCAGCGCCCGCGCGTAGTCGTAGCGCAGGATGCAGTACGGCGCCGCGCCCTCCCACCCGAAGTCGCCGTAGAGGTCGGCCACGCCCTCGTCGGAGTTGAGCGCCATGTGGTCCGCGACCAGCTCCATGACGCGATTGCCGTCGGCGCCCGGGCGGTCGCCACCGTGCCGCCGCCACAGCTCCAGCAGGTGGCTGCCGTCCTGCACCAGCGGGAAGTAGTGGTGGACCCTGCGCAGCCCCTGCTCCCCCGTCTCGCTCGCGGTGTAGTCGTACGCCTCCTGCAGGATCAGCCGCCGCACCAGTTCCGGGTGCTCGGCCGCGACGGCGACGGAGAGCCCCGCGCCCGTGTGCGTGCCGAAGAGGTCGGCCCGCTCGATGCCGAGGCCGTCGAGCAGCCACGCGACCGTGCGCGCGAACTCGGGCAGCTCCGTGTAGGGCCGCGGGGGGCGGTCGGAGGCGCCGCAGCCCATCATCGTCATCGCGATCACTCGACGCCCCCTGGCGAGGCGCCACATCTGCCGCGCGAACTGGCGCGAGGAGGCGGGCAGCGCGTGCAGCAGGAGCAGCGCCGGCCCGCTGCCCAGCTCGCGGTACTCGATGTCGCCGTGCGGGCCGCGGACGAAGCCACGGTGCGGCGCCCTCTCCACCGGCGCGCCCTCGATGCGGCCGCCCGCCGCTACCACTCGTACTCCTCGTCCAGCGGGTTCAGGCCGAGGATCGGTCGGTGCGCGGACCAAACCGTGGTCGAGGCGCCGAGGAACGCCGGGTCGAGCGCCCAGGGGTCGACGTCGGCGCGGAAGACCCAGCCCGTGTCGATCTCGGCGATGTGCGCGCAGGCCGCGAACTCCAGCAGGTCGCGCTGGATCTCGCGGTAGATCCGCGGCTGGTCGGCGGAGTCGGCCGCGTGGATGGCGCGGATGCGCGTGCTGCGCTCCTTGTCGACGTTGTTCTTGCCGCCCCACATTCCCAGCGGCGGGTCGTAGTCGTGCGCCACGTCGTACATCGGCTCGTAGAGCGCGTGGCTGCACTCCTCCTTGAACCACATCGGCACCTTCGTCCCGAAGGGGAGCTGCGTGTCGAGGCGCACCTCGACCTCGATGCCGAACGGCGCCAGTGATTGCCGCACGATGTGCGCGAGGCGCAGCGACTCCGGCGAGGCCTTCACCCAGATCTGCGTCGCGAAGCCGCCCGCGTGGCCACTCTCCCCCATCAGCGCGCGCGCCCGCTCGACATCGTAGCGGTACGGGTCGAGCTCGGGGGCGTGGAACTCCGAACTCGAGCAGATCGGGCTATGGCTGCGGCGTGCGTGGCCGCCGTAAACCTGCTCGATGATGCGCTCGTAGGGCAGGGCGTAGCAGATCGCCTGCCGCACCTTCTGGTCGTCGAAGGGCGCCTCGGTCCAGTTGAACTCGAGCGTCGAGTGGTTGGCGCGCACCTTGCGCGTCGTGAACTCGGGCCGCCCGGCGAAGCGCGCGAGCTCCTCCGGGTAGAGGCCGAGCACCATGTTCGCGTCGCCCGCGTCCATCATGCGCAGCCCCTCCTCGCGGCTGTCGACGCCGACCTGCACGATCGAGTCGACGCCGGGGCGCCCCATCCAGTGCTCGTCGCGCGCCGCGTACTCGATCACGTCGTCGGTCTGCCGCTCGACGGAGAACTGGCCGAAGCCGCACGCGTTCTGCGAGAGCCACGCCGTGGCCCACGGATCGTCGTTCGTCGCGTGCCGCCGCGCCTCGGTGGAGTCGACGACGTTGCCGGAGGCGAAGACGAAGTACTGCGCGAACTGCGGGTTGGCGCCGCGCAGGCGGAAGCGCACGGTGTGCCGGTCGACCGCCTCGACGTCCTCGGCGGCGTTGATGCCGGCGAGGCGCCGCAGCCGCCACAGCCCCACCCCGCGCAGCGCGAAGACCCGCTGCACCATCCACACCACGTCGTCGGCGACGAGCTCGTTGCCCGCGTGGCTGCGCACGCCCGGGCGCAGGCGGATCGTCCAGCTGCGATCGCCGTCGGCGGACTCCCAACTCTCGGCGAGCCGCCCCTGCAGCTCGGTGGCGACGGGGTAGCGGATGCCGCCTGGGTCGATAGCGATCCTCGGCGTCGTCAGCGGCTCGTACGGGATGTGAATCGTGTGGTACGGGGCGGGCTGCGCCGCCCCGCCCATGTGCGGCTGGTCGGGATCCCACCCGGCCTGGATGCCGCCGCGCCGGTCGACCGGCCACACGAGGTTCTTCGGAGACGGACCGCTCGCCATGCGCTGACCCCCCGGCTTGCGGGCGCATCATATCCCGCGCCCCGCACAGCTTGAGGACGGCGGCGAGCGGCATGGCGCCGCGCAGCCCGTAGTATCGGGCGCGCACCCGAGCGCCGGCCGCTTCGCGACCCGTGTGGGGCCGGCGCCCGAGCCGCGCGAGCGAAGGAAGCGGAGACGCCCCATGGCCATCGCGACGCAGCAGCCTCGGCGTGCATACATCGATCTGCCGAGCGGGCAGCTGCACTACCGCGAGATCGGCGAGGGGGAGCCGCTGCTGCTGCTCCACCAGACCCCGAGCTCGAGCCTGCAGTGGGAGGCCGCCTACCCGCTGCTCGCCGCGGCCGGGATGCGCGTGATCGCGCCCGACACGCCCGGCTACGGGATGTCGGACCCGCCGGCCTGCACGCCCACCGCCGAGGGCTACGCGGCGGCGGCGCTCGCGCTGCTCGACACGCTGGAGCTGCCGCGCGTCGCCGTGCTGGGGCACCACACGGGCGCGGTGACCGCGTGCGAGCTGGCGCGCGCCCACCCGAAGCGTGTCTCGCGCCTCGTGCTCAACGGCGTGCCGCTCTTCTCCGCCGAGCAGCGCGAGCGCTATATGTCACGGCTGCCCGAGCGCGCCCCCGCGATCGAGGAGGACGGCAGCCACCTGCTGGAGCCGTGGACGCGGCGGCTGCGGGTGTCGAAGGGCTACAGCGACCTGCGCGCGATGACGCGCTGCGTCATCGAGATGCTGCAGGTGCGCGAGTCCGAGTGGCACGGCTACATACCGGATCTTCAGCTACGACATGGAGAGCGCGCTCCGCGCGCTGACGGTGCCGACGCTGCTCCTCACGAACACCGGCGAGGACCTCTACCGCCAGACGCAGCTCGCCCGCGAGGCGCGGCCGGACCTCGCCTATGTGGAGCTCGAGGGGGGCACGCACGACATCGTCGACGAGCAGCCCGAGGCGTGGGTCGCCGCCGTGCTCGACTTCGTGCGCGGCTGAGCGCGGCCGAGGGCGACCGCGGTCGCGCGCTACTTCGGGTCGATCGTGGCGGCGAAGGTCTGTACGGCGATCACACCGTCGCGCACGACGAAGGTATCGGTCGCGATCGGAACGCTGGCGGCGGCCCCATCGGCGTGCCAGACGATGTAAGCGACGTCGCCCGCGATCTCCATCCGGTCCAGATCGAGCATGTACGTGCCCGGCGCGAAGAGCCCCGTGAGGAAGTCGGTGAAGGCGGCGCGCAGCTCGTCCAGCCCGCGGACGGGCCCGTTCGGCGTCAGCAGCACCGAGTCCCCCGTGTAGTCCTTCGGCACCTCGTCGACATCACCGGCGCCGAATGCTTCTAGGTGGTGGTCCAGCACGCCCTTGGTGGCAATGCGCCCCTCCCGAGGTCCCGGCGCGGGCAGAGCATCGTGCGCCCGGCCGCGCGGCGCGCAGGCTAGCAAGCGCCGGCCGCCCCCGTCGGCACGGCGAGGGCGCGGAGCGCGCCACGCGAGCCCCGCGCGGCCGCCCCGCTCGAGCCGATTCTCCTTATTTCTCCTACTGTTCCTGCGCCCGCCGCGGCTTGCCTTCTGACCGCGCGCGAGTAGGCTGCGCGCTGCGGAGTCGGGTCCTCGCCGCTCCGCGCGGCTCCCACGGCGGCACGGCGAATCTCGTGACGAGTCTCTCGCTCGCGACCCCGAGCGGTAAGGGCTGTGCATGCGCGCGGGCATCCGAAGCGCGTCGTTCCGTCACGCGCATCGAGCGCTGGCCCTCGGCGTCGTCGCCGCGACGCTGCTCGCCGGCCTCGCCATCCTGGGCGCCGCCCCCCAGCCCTCGAGTGCCCAGCAGGTCGAGGTGGAGATCACGCACGCCCAGGTCTGCCCCGCGGGCGTCTGCCTCCCCGGCGCCCTGCAGGCGCTCGTGGACGCCGAGCCGGCGGGCAGCGCCTTCCGCATCCGCGCCGGCCTCTACCGCGAGCAGAGCGTGGTCCCGCGCGACGACGACAGCTTCGCCGGCGACCCGGGCGCGATCCTCAGCGGCGCCCGCGAGGTCACCCCCGTGCTGGATTCGGGCGGCCAGTTCTGGACCGTCGCGATCCCGGAGCTGATCGGGCGCGAGCGCCACGGCGTCTGCGACGCCGGTGCCGCCTACGACTACCCTGGCCAGCTCTTCCTGGGCGGCATGCTGCTGTTCCAGGTCGACGTCGCCGGCCCCGCCGAGCTCCAGCCGGGGCAGTGGCACTTCGACGACGTGACGGGGGTGGGCTCGTTCGTTGACGACCCGTCCGGCGTCACGGTGGAGGCGAGCGTCACCCCGCACGCGTTCTCGGGAGCCGCGAGCGGGGTCACGATCCGCGACCTCGTCGTGGAGCGCTACGCGAACCGGGCGCAGACCGGCGCCGTCCGCGGCCGGGCGGGGTCGAACTGGCTCGTGCAGGACGTCGAGATCCGCGACAACAACGGCTACGGGCTCGAGGTGGGGCCGGGGCTGCGCGCGCTCGACAGCCACGTCCACCACAACGGGCTCATCGGCATCGGCGGCACCGGCGTCGGCAGCCCGCTCGACGTCCTCATCGAGGGCAACGAGATCGCGTTCAACCACAACGGCGGCTTCTCCCGCGACTGGGAGCGCGGCGGGCTGAAGATCACCCTCACGGAGCCGTCCGACCCGGCGCTGCCGACGCTGATCCTCCGGGGCAACCACGTTCACGACAACGACGGCCCGGGGCTGTGGACAGACGCCGGCGTCGTCGGCGTGCTCATCGAGGGCAATACCGTCGAGGACAACGCGAACGAGGGCATCAAGCACGAGATCAGCGGCCAGGCGACGATCCGCGACAACGACATCGCGAGAACGGCCGCGGCTTCGACACCTGGCTGTGGGGCTCGCAGATCCTCGTACAGAACAGCACCGACACGGAGGTCACGGGAAACACGGTGACCGTCGCCGCGGACGCGGGTGACGGCATCGGCGTCATCAGCCAGGACCGCGTGCCCCAGACCACGGGCGCCTGGATCCACGACAACCGGATCATCCGACTCGGGCTCGTCGGCCAGTCCGGCGTCGTCGACGACACGGGCACCTCGGCGGCCTGCCTGCCGGGCGCGAACAACCGCTTCGACGCCAACGTGTACGAGCTCCCGGTCGGCGTGGCCGCCGCCCAGGCGCCCCGCTGGGCGACGTGCATCTTCCAGAGCTGGGAGGACTTCAGCGCCGCCGGACACGAGGCGACCGGCGGGCTGGCCGGCCATCTGCACCTCACCGCCGAGGTGGCCATCGGCGGAGCGCAGCCCGCGGACTTCGCGCTGACCGTGGACGGGATCGCCACGCCCAGCGACTCGTGGACGGAGCTCGTCGCGACGCACACCGTGGCGTTCGGGGCGCTGCCCGCCGGCTACACCGCGATGCTGAACGGCGACTGCGACGCGGCGGGCGAGGTGATCCGCGACGCGCGCGAGGCCTCGCGCTGCACTGTGACGTTCGCGCTGCCGGGCATCGTCTTCGAGCCCGCCTTCGGGGGGCGCCTCTTCTCGCGGCCGATCGATTTCGCGCAGCTGCCCGACGGCCGCTACCTCATCGCCGAGCAGGCCGGACGCCTGCTCATCGTCGACGACCCCGCGCCGGACCAGGTGCTGCTCGATCTCACGACGGTGCTCGCCGACGGGGACGCCATCGGCGGGGAGGAGGGGATCCTGAGCTTCACTCTGGATCCCGCGTACCCTGCGGACGGTGTGGGGCGTGCCGAGCGATCTCAGCTCCAGCCCCGCCGCCCTCGGCGACTCGGGCGTCAACCCCGTCTCCTTCGGCGTCGACAACGCGGGCGAGCCCTACCTGCTCACGCTGTCGGGCGGCATCCTGCGACTCGCGCTCGTCCCGGCCCCCGCCGTCGACGCGATCGGCTGCGCGCCGCTCGATGCGACGACGGGCCAGACCGTGAGCTGCGACCCGCTGCTCTCCGGCGGCGCGCCCGCGAGCTACGAGTGGACCGTCGACGGTCTCGTCGCGGGCAGCGCGGCCTCGCTCGCCACCGCCTTCGCGACAGCGAGCGCGCACTCCATCGCGCTCACCGCGTGCAACAGCGGCGGCTGCGACTCCGCCGCGGCGGCGGTCACCGTGACCGAGCCGCCGGCCAGCGCCCGCGTCACCGACGACCTGCTGGCGCTCTACGAGCTCGGCGAGGGCGGCGGCTCGACGGTCAGCGACTCGGGCGGCGTCGGGCCCGTGCTCACGATCGCCGCGCCGGGCGCGGTGTCGTGGCCCGCGGGCGGCGGCCTCTCCTTCGACGCCTCGACCATCGCCGCCTCCTCAGGGGCCGCCAGCGCCATCTCGGGCCCCGTCGTCGCCGCCAACGCCATCACCGTCGAGGCCTGGGTGCGCCCCGTGAACACCACCCTCAGCGGCCCCGCCCGCGTCGTCACGATCTCCCAGAACCCCAGCTTCCGGAACGTCACCCTCGGCCAGCAGGGCGACGACTGGGTCGTCCGCCTGCGCACCACTACCGCCGGCTCCAACGGTCTCTCGCCCGCCGTGACCGCGAACGCCACCGTCGTCCCCGGCGCGCTCACCCACGTGCTCCACACGCGCGACGCCGGCGGCAGCGCGCGCCTCTATGTGAACGGCGTGCAGCGAGGCGCCCGCACCGTCGGCGGGAACCTCTCGAACTGGGACCTCGGGCAGCGACTTGCCCTCGGCAACGAGCTCAGCAACACCTGCCCCTGGCTCGGCGAGATCCACCTCGTCGCCCTCTACGCCCGCGCCCTCACGCCCGAGGAGGTCACGCGCAACTTCGAGGCCGGCGCCCACGCGCCCTGAGCACGGGACTCACCGCTCACTCCTCGGGCGCTCCCGAGCGCCGATGATCTTCGTGTGCGCCCGCGGCCGCGTCGGGCCAAGAGGGTGCGCCGGGCGCGAACGCGCGCACCGGCGACTCCGTGGGGAGAGCGATGTTGCCCGGCGCTGTCGACATCGGCCATCGCGGCGTGCACCGCTACCACCCCACCATCGGCTACCAGTACATGCCGAGCATTCGCACCCGGCTGCCGTTCGCGGGCGACGACCATTACCTCGTCCGCACTAACGCCCAGGGATTCCGCTCCGACCACGACTTCAGCGAGCCGAAGCGCCCGGGGACGTTCCGGATCCTCCTCTTCGGCGACTCGTTCTCCGCGGGCGTCGGCGTCAGCAACGGCCGAAGGTACAGCGATTACCTCGAAGAGCTCGTGCCGGGCGTCGAGGTCTTCAACTGCGGGCTGGAGGGCACCGGCACCGACCAGCAGTACCTCGCCTTTCGCGAGGTCAGCGAGCTCGCCGAGTACGACCTCGTCATCGTGGCTCCCTGGGTGGAGAACATCCGTCGCAACCCCGCGCGCTACCGGATGTGGTCGACCTCCGGCGGCGAGTACCGCGTCTTCCCCAAGCCCTACTTCAGCCTGGACGCCGACGGGCAGCTCCGGCTGCACAACGTCCCCGTCCCGCAAGCGTTCGACGCCAGCGAGCTGGACGAGGATCGGGCGCGCCACCTGGACCAGGGCGGGCCGGGGCTCCGGCTGCGCCAGCTCGTCTACCGCCTGCCGGAGCGCCACCGGCTGAAGGCGAAGGAGCGAATCCAGAGGCTCACGCGCTACCAGCCGGTGCCCGGCTACGACCGGCCGACATCGCCCGAGTGGCTGCTGATGCGCGCGATCCTCGAACGGTGGGCGGACGAGGCGGCGGCGCCCCTCCTCGTCATGCCGATCCCGATGCCGCAGCACGTCGACGGCACCGCATCGTCGAAGCAGTGCCGGCGGCGCTTCGAGGAGCTCCGGGAGCATCCCCGGATCGCGGTCCACGACCCGCTGCCGGATCTACGCCGCCATCCCGCCAGCGTGCGACGTGGCTTCCGTCACCCGCTGGATCCGCACCCCAGCCCCGCCGGGCACCGCGCGCTCGCGGAGTCGCTCGCTCCCCGGATACGCGCGCTGGTCCGCCACGAGGCAGGCACGGCCGCCTAGCCGTCGCCGCGCAGCCGAGGCCGCGGCGACGGCCGGCAATCGCCGTGTGGGGGCGCGAGAGGGCTCGCGCTCAGGCGTTCGCGACGAGCGGGGCCACCTCCTCCGCGAGGTAGATCGGCACCTCGTCGTCGTCGAAGAAGAGGTGCTGCATCTGCACCTCCGCCACGCCGAGCTCCGCCAGCCGGCCCAGCGTCTCCGCGGCCTGCTCCGCGCTGCCGACCGCCGCGCCACGAGCGCGGGCGCGCTCGCCGAGCTCGGCTGTCGTCAGGCCCTCGCGCCGCGTGAGCATCGGAGCGAGCTCCTGAAGCGAGCGCGCCACCCGCTCGTCGGTCGGCCCGACCGCCCCGAACATCATCATCGAGCGGCGGATCGTCGCCGGATCGCGGCCCTCGGCCTCGCAGTGGCGCTCCAGCACCCCCACCTTCGCCGCGTACTTCTCGGGCGAGAGCATCAGGCAGTTCCACTCGTCGGCGTAGCGCGCGACGAGCCGCAGGGTGCGGCGCTCGCCGGCGCCGCCGATGAGCAGCGGCGGCCGTCCCTCCCGCGGCCTCGGGAGCATCTCGGCGTCGCGGAGTCGGTAGTGGCGGCCCTCGAAGGTGGCGGGCTCGGCGCGCCACAGGGCACGCATGACCTGGATCGCCTCCTCGACTCGCTCGAAGCGCTCCTTCGTCGGCGGGAAGGGGAGACCGTACGCGGCGTGCTCGGGCTCGTTCCAGCCGGCGCCGACGCCCATCGTGAAGCGGCCCGCGCTGAGGAGATCGAGCTGCGCCGCCATGCGCGCGAGGTCGGCGGGGTGCCGGAGGTGACGGGGGAGACCATCGGGCCGAAGCGGAGAGCGCTCGTCTCGACGGCGGCCACGGCGAAGGAGAGGTACGCCTCCAGCGAGTCGCGCGGCGTCTGCGCGAGGTAGTGGTCGGAGCGCGAGACGCTCGGAATGCCGAGGCGCTCCGCCAGCGAGAGAATGTGCCGCCAGCGCTCCCAGGTGAGGCCGTTCTGGCCCTCCACCATCAGCCCGATCTCCATGGCCCCGCTCCCTTCCCCGTCGCCGAATTGCTTCGCGCGGCTCGCGCCCGGCCGGGCCTAGCGCACCGCGGTGTCGAGTCGCTCGACGAGGCCGGCGTCGAGGGGCCCGCGGCTCTCCGCGTCGAGGCACTCGCGCAGCTCGTCCCGGCTCTTCACGCCGAGCACGACGGTCGCGACGCCGGGCATCGACAGCGCGTAGCGGTGCGCGAGCGCCGCCGGGCTCTCGCCGACCTCGTGGGCGATGGCGCGGAACGGGGCCGCGCGCTCGAAGTCGGCGAGGTCCGCGTGCCCCTCGGGGAGCTCGCGGTCGAAGCCGTCGGTCAGGGCGCCGGCCTGCACCGCGCGAATGCCCATCACCGGCACGCCGGCGCGCACGGCGGCGGCGATCACGTCGCGCGGCCGCGCCGGCTCCGCGAAGCGGCGAAGCGCGCCCGCCGAGTCGAGCACGTTCGCGATGCACTGCACCGCGGCGGGGAGGGGCGCCTCGGCCAGCGTCTCGATGACGGCGCTCGGCACCCCGATCCCCGTGATGCCCCACGCGCCGATGCGCCCCGCCTCGACGAGGCGCTCGAGTCCCGGCCGCACGGCCTCGGTGAAGAGGCGGCGCGGGGTGCCCGAGACCTCGCCCACCAGGTCGTCGGGGACGATCGGGTTGTGCAGCAGCAGCAGGTCGACGCGCGGGAGGCGCATCCGCTCGAGGCTGTCGTCGAGGCTCGCCGCGAGCCGGGCCTCGACCTCGGCGGCCGGCGGCGCGCCGAGGCGGCACTTCGTGACCACGATGACGTCGTGGGAGAGGCGGCCGTCGAACGCCTCGCCGACGACGCGCTCGGCCTCGCCGTCGCCGTACCCCGGTGCGAGGTCGAGGAGCGTGACGCCGCGCTCGACGGCCTCGCGCGTGGTGGCGACGGCCTCCTCGCGGCTGGTCGGGCCCCACACCTGCCCGATGCCGCCGCCGCCGAGGGCGAGCGCCGACACCTCCCCCAGCGTCCCGAAGCTCCTGCGCTCCACGTCGGCCCCCTCGCGTGCGTGCGGCACCCGCAACGCGGGTGCCGCACGCCGCCTCGCGCGCTCGCGGCCGGCCCACGAGGCGGCGCCGCCGATACTGCGAAGGCGGGCGCGACGCCGTCAACGGCGCTCGCCGGCCGACGGCCGACCCATCCTGAGTCAAGTGGGTCGCGAGGCGGCCTAGGGAGCGGCCTCGGCAGCCCGCGCGATGTCCGCCGCGTCCCGCTCGAGCGCCGTGCGCGTCGCTCTCTCGAAGAGGCGACCGAGGGTCGCGGCGACGACCCGGGCGACGGCCCGCTCGGGCTCGGCGCCGAAGGTGATGGCGATGCGACTGCCCCCGGCGGAGGAGGGCTCCACGCTCACGACCGTGCGATAGCGCGCCCCGTGCGAGCGCGCCTCCGTCACGTACGAGCGGCCCGCGTCGACCTCGGTGACGACCATCTCCTCGGTCGCCTGCTTGCCGAACATCCTGCGGACCTCGCGCCAGCGGGTCCCGACGCCGAACCCCGTGCCCTCGTCGAGGCGCTCGACGCTCGTGATGCCGCTGATGACGCTCGGCGCCTGCTCGATGGCGGTGACGATGCTCCAGACTCGCTCCGGCGACGCGGCCGTCTCCCGCGTCACGACGAACTCTCGCACGACGTCCTCCCTCATCGCTCGACGCACGCAGCCCCGCGGCGCGGCTGCCCCACGGTGAAGGCTCCCTCACGCGCCCGAGAGCGGCAAGCAGGGGTCCGCTGGAGCCTCCTTCGAACGCCGGGCCCGATGGTCGGCACCGCGCCCCGAGAGCCGGGCTGCTGGCGTGGGCGTTCGAGAATGCCGAGGCGTCAGGCCGAGGCGTCGGTGCGCGGTGACCGCGAGACGGCTGGGGCAGCCAACCCAGCGGGGATGGGGCATCCAGCCCTGAGCGTCTCCCTGTCGCTCGACGATGCTGGCGGCCAACGACGACGTGGGCGACGCGCAGCAGGGCGCCCCTCGCCCCGGGGGATGTGCAGCATGCGACGAGGACTGGTTGTCGGGACGATCGCCGCAATCGCGATGGGCGGCGCGCTCATGGCGATCGATGCGCACGACTTCGCACAGGAACCGCCGACTGATGCGGCGGACGGCGTCGCGACGGTGGCTGGACTGGGCAGCATCGCCATCCGGCTCGCGCTGCGCCGGGTGGACACCGCCGGCACCCTCCAGCTCATTCGAGTCGCGGCGGCCGGCATCGCCTTCGGGGCGATCGTCGTCGGCCTGGCGAGCGTGGTGTACGACCCCTTTGCCAACTGAGCGCCGGCCTGGCGAGGGCGGGGCCCACGCGGCTGGCTCGCACGTGCTCGCGGACCGCGCTAGCTGTAGTTCCCACGTAGGTTGTTGACAGGATGAGGGGCCTCGCCCGCTGCTGTGTGTGACAGCACGGCAGTAGCGAGGAGAGGACACCCTCATGGCCCATCGTAACGCGCGGCTGACGCCGCTGACCCGACTCGAGCTCGTGCGGGAAGTGGACGCCGGCTGGCCCCAGGCTGAGGTCGCTCGCCACTTCCGCGTCTCCCGCCACACCGTTGCCAAGTGGCTGGGGCGCTTCCGGGCGGAGGGAGCGGCAGGGCTCGAGGACCGCAGCTCCGCCCCGCGCGCGCATCCCCGGCGCACGCCGCCCGAGCTGGAGCGACGCATCTGCGCCGTGCGACGCACGCAGGGATTCGGGCCGCATCGCATCCAGTGGGCGCTCGGGGTCGCCCGCTCCACGGTCTACGCCGTGCTGCGGCGCCGCGGCCTCAACCGGCTCGACCGCCTGCACCGCGTCACCCGGGAGCCGGTCCGCTACGAGCACGACGCCCCCGGCGACCTGCTGCATCTCGACGTGAAGAAGCTCGGGCGCGTCCCCGAGGGCGGCGGCAAGCGAATGGCGCCTGGCTTCGCCGAGACGCGCTCCGGGCCGCATTCGCGGCGTTCGCTGGGGCTGGAGTACCTACACGTCGCCGTCGACGACCACAGCCGTTACGCCTACGTCTCCGTCCTGCCCGACGAGCGTGGCGCGAGCTGCGCCGCCTTCCTCGAGCAGGCGCTCGCGGCCTTCCGCCGGCGTGGCGTGCGCGTGCGCCGGGTCCTGACCGACAACGCGAAGGCCTACACCGTCGCCCGCAGCTTCCACGGCGCCGCCGCTGCCGCAGACGTGCGGCTGTCGCACACACGGCCCTACCGCCCGCAGACGAACGGCAAAGCCGAGCGTTTCATCCAGATCCTGCAGAACGAGTGGGCCTACGCCCGCCCCTACCGCTCCAACGCCGAGCGGCTGCGCCAGCTCCCACGCTGGCTCTACCGCTACAATCACCGCCGACCGCACGGCGGCGTCGGCGGGGCCGTCCCCGCCTCCCGCCTGTGAACAACCTTCCTGGGTAGTACAACTAGCTCAGGTTGGTCAACTCGGGAGGTGCTTCCTTCGTGCATCATCTCCGCAGACCCGCCCGCAAGCACGTGACCTGCCCCCGGTATTCATACCACCTGCAGAGTTAGAGATTCCGCGTTCAGCACGGGCTTGCCCACCGCGACCTCGGGTGCCGGGGATCGGTATCCGAGCGATGAGTGCGGACGGATCTGGTTGTACTCGTTGCGCCACGTCTCGATCAGTACCTGGGCCTCGAACAGCGTGTCGAAGCGCTCGCCGTTCAGGTGCTCGTCGCGCAGCCGCCCGTTGAACGACTCGATGTAGCCGTTCTCCCACGGGCTGCCCGGCTCGATGAAGAGCGTCTCCACATCGACGCGCGCCAGCCACCGCCGCACCGCCCGCGCCGTGAACTCCGGCCCATTGTCCGAACGGATGTAGCTCGGCGGTCCGCGCCTGACGCAGAGCTCGGCCAGCACGGCGAGCACGTCCTGTGAGCTCAGCCGGCGGGCCACCTCGATCGCGAGACACTCCCGGGTGTACTCGTCGACCACCGTCAGCATCCGCAGCTTGCGCCCGTCGGCGGTGTGGTCGAGCACGAAGTCGTAGGCCCAGACATGGTTCGGGTGCTCGGCGCGCAGCCGCACGATCGAGCCATCCGCGAGCCACAGCCGGCCGCGCTTCGGCTGCTTCTGAGTTACGCGTAGCCCTTCCTGCCGCCAGAGCCGCTCCACCCGCTTGTGGTTCACCTGCCAGCCCTCGCGGTGCAGCAGGGCGGTGATCCGCCGGTAGCCGTAGCGCCCGAAGCGGGTGGCCAGCGCCACGACGCGAGCGGTGAGCGCGGCCTCGTCGGCCGACTCCCGCGGGAGGTAGCGCTCGGTGGCACGGGCCTGCCCGACGACGGTGCAGGCCCGTCGTCCCGACACCGCAAACTGCTGCTGCATCAACGTGACCGCCCGGCGGCGCTTCGCCGGGCTCAGAAGTTTCCCCGGGAAAGCTCCCTGAGCATCGCGTTGTCGAGTGCCTGGTCCGCGACGATCTTCTTCAGCTGCGCGTTTTCGCGCTCGAGCTCCTTCAGGCGCTTCGCCTGGTCGACCTTCATGCCGCCGTACTCCCGCCGCCAGCGGTAGTAGGTCTGCTCGCTCACCCCCAGCTTGCGCACCACCTGTCCGACCGGCTGCCCCTGAGCGAGCCCCACCTCCGCCTCACGCAGCTTCCCGATGATCTCCTCGGCTCCGTACCGCTTCCGCTTGGCAACCACCGCGCTCCCCCTTCCCCGACCAGCGCAGCTCTCACTCTGCGACTGGATCGGTTCTCGGGGGGCAGGTCACACGTTCTTGACCCAATCGGACCTCGTCCCGTACGGGAGCGCGATCGCAAATCCGTCATCGGTTCGCACGGCCTGGATTGGGGTCTCGTACGGAGCGCCAGACCTCCTGCCAACGTGGCGAACCACGGACGCGAACGCCCCCGGCTGCCCGGCCGTTCTCATCGACCGCCGGTTCCAGGTGACGCGGTTGATCCGTCGTATCGCATCCTGCACGGGGCGCAACTTGAAGCGCATCGAGACCACGAACGCCACCAAGAGCACCGCGAGGGCAAGGAACAGGCCGCCAACACCAAACGCCACGGCTTGCCACATGACCGGCTCCTATCCTCGCGGCGTCGCGGTTGGGCCTCCTTGGCGAAGGCTCCCTCACGCGTCCGAGAGTGGCAAGTAGCAAGGTCCTACGGCGAGGGGGTCCCCGCTACGCAGGAGCCGGCGGCTCCACTGCATCTCGGTGCAGGCGACCGGGCGGCGCGGGCGATGAAGCACAGAACCCGCCTCTCGGCGGGTCCTGGTTGGTCGGCTTGGTGGAGACGGGGGAGAGTTGAACTCCCCGTCCAGCGAGCGTCCGTCACGGATCTGCTACGGGTGTAGTCAGCGGAAAGTCTCGCCGGCGCGCCTCCGCTGACCAGGGGTGCGCCGGCCAGCCTCGGTGATCTTAGCGAGCGGCGCCCGAGGCGCACGCCGACCGCGCATCCCGACTTTTCGTCGCCTCACCGAGCCCGCCGGGAGTGGGCCCGGGTCAACGTCGCTACCTAGGCAGCGAGAGCGAGTTGTGGTTCGCCAGTTACCTTTTTGCCACCTGCTTTACGAGGGTGATGGCACCTCGACCCGCAAACCGCGTCCGTTAGCCCCTGTCGATTCCTTTCGTCCCCACGAATGATGGTCGGGGCGGGCGTGCCGCTCCTGCATCCCATGATAGCGCACGAGCTCCCGGGCGCCGGCGCCGAGCGTCAGTGCGCGGGCTCGCGGGCGGAGTGGCGCAGCGCCCGCTGCATGGAGCGGTCGGCCTCGCGGCTGGCGATCGCCTGCCGCTTGTCGTAGGCGCGTCGGCCGCGCCCCAGGCCCAGCTCCACCTTGGCGCGGCCGCGCGCCAGGTAGAGGCGGAGCGCCACCAGCGTCGTGCGCGGGTTCTCGCCCAGCGTGCGCCGCAGCCGCTCGAGCTCCGCGCGGTGCAGCAGCAGCTTGCGCGGGCGCGTCGGCTCGTGGTTGTCGCGCGCGGGCAGGTAGGGGGCGATGTGCACGTTCTCCAGCCACAGCTCGCCGTCGCGGAGCCGCGCGTAGCCCTCCGAGATGTTGGCGTGACCCGAGCGGATCGACTTCATCTCCGAGCCGCGCAGCACGATGCCGGCCTCGTAGCGCGCCAGGATCTCGTAGTCGTAGGTGGCGCGGCGATTCTGGGCGATCGTGCCGCTCGTCGCATCGGCGGCACGCGGGCTCCCGCGCTTGCGCTTCGCCACCTGCGGCCTCCGCTGCGGCCCCGCTCAGCAGTGCAGGGGGCTACGCCATCATTACATAACACCGCTGGACGCTCGGGTGCGGCGAGCAGGACGCGCGGCCTCGGGACAGCGTAGCGCAGCCCTCGCCCAGTGGCTTCCGTGGAAGCCCGCGGGGACGTGGCGCCCGCCGACGCCCGCACGGGCCACCGCGCGAGAGGAGGGCGGCTAGCCCGTGGGCGCGGCCACCAGCTGCGTGCGCAGGATGTCGATCGCGCGGTGGATGAAGACATCGCGCCGCTGCTCGATGTCCTCGGGCGTCAGCTCGACGGCGACGTCGGGGATCACGCCGATGCCCTCGATCTGGTTGCGGTCGGGCGAGAGGTAGCGCGCGATCGAGACGTAGATCGCGCCGCCGTCGGAGAGCTCGCGCACCGTGTTCACCGTGCCCTTGCCGAAGGAGCGCGTGCCCACCACCGTCGCGCGGCCGTGATCCTGCAGCGCCGCCGCCAGCAGCTCCGAGCCGGAGGCGGACTGCTCGTCCTGCACGATCACGATGGGGAGCTGCGTGATCTGCCCGGGCCGCGCCTCGGCGATGCGCTCGTTGCCGACGCGGTCGACCTGCACGACGATCAGGCCGTCGTCGAGGAAGAAGTCGGCGATCTGCACCGTCTCCGAGAGCAGGCCGCCGGGGTTGCCGCGCACGTCGAGGATGATGCCGCGCGCGCCGTCCGCCTCCATGCCCTCGACCAGGTCGCGCAGCTCGTCGGGCGTGCGCTCGGTGAACTGGGCGATGCGAATGTAGCCGAGGTCGTCCACCTCTTCGCCGTCGGCGTCGCGCAGGACGCCGCCCGGCGGGATGCGGCTGACGGAGTCCACCTCGATGCGGTCGCGCACGATGTCGACCGTCTCCTCGGTGCCGTCGGAGTGGCGGAGCGTGAGCGTCACCGTGGTGCCGCGCGGGCCGCGGATCTGCAGCACGGCCTGGTCGGTGGTCCAGCCGATCGCGGACTCGCCGTTGACCTCCAGCACCACGTCGCCGGGGCGCACGCCGGCCAGCTCGGCGGGGCTGTCGGTGAAGGGTTGGACGATCACGATCTCGTCGCCCTGGCGGGAGACGGTGGCGCCGATGCCCTGGAAGGTGCCCGAGAGGTCGCTGCGCGAGATCGCGTAGGTGGTGGGGTCGATGTAGGTCGAGTGCGGGTCGTTGAGCGAGTTGAAGAGGCCGTTGATCGCGCCTTCGTAGAGCAGCTCCCCGTCGACGCGGTCGGGCTCCACGAAGTCGTCGCTGAGGATGCCGTAGATCTCCGCGAGCACGTCGAAGTCGACGCCGGACGGACGCGACTCGGTGGCGGTTGAGGCGGCGATGTCGGCCGTGGTCGCGAGCTCGTCGTCCCCGCCGACGTCGAAGGCCACCGCCGCGAGGAAGCCGATCGCGACTAGCAGCACGCCGATCAAGGCCGAGATCCCGCCGACGAGGACGTTGCGCACCGTGGTGGAGGGGGCGCCGGAGGAGGCGGGGGGAGGGCTCTCGGGGGCGGAGGTGATGTCGGTCTCCCTCGACGATCGGGCTCGGGGAGCCCGTCCGGGCGCTCGCCGCCAGGGCGAGGCCGGCCTGCGTGCGACGGGGCGGCCCAGCCGACCCCCGGCGGTGCGTGGGAGCGCCGTGCATCCAGCTTATCACCCGCCGCGCCGCGCAAGCCCGCGGCGATTCCCTTAGGGCCCGCGCCGGGCACGCGAGCGGTCGGCTCGCTGTGCACCCACCCGCTACAGTCGCGGCAGGCCGCCGCTCCCAGGCGGCACCGAGAGGAGCGGCGGGTGCTCTCGCGGCCGTTCGTCGCCCTCGCCATCGCGATCTTCGGCGCCACCATGGGGCTGGGGATGGTCGTCCCCGTGCTGCCGCTCTATGCGCGCGACCTGGGTGCCACGGGCGCCGAGATCGGGCTGACCTACTCGACCTTCGCCGCCACGCAGCTCGTCATCAGCCCGTTCGCGGGGCGCCTCGCCGACCGCTTCGGGCGGCGGCCGTTCCTGATCGCGGGCCTGCTCGCGTACGCGCTCGCGGCGCTCGGCTGGTACCTCACCAGCAGCATCGAGGCCACGCTCGCGCTGCGCGCGCTCTCCGGGATCGGCGCGGGGCTGCTCTTCTCCGTGGCGTTCGCCTACGTCGGCGAGCTCGCCCCGCGCGGCCAGGAGGGGCGCTACATGGGCACCTTCGGGCTCTTCGACTTCATCGGCTTCGGCGTCGGCCCGCTGATCGGCGGCGTGATCCGCGACGTGTGGGGGCTGGACGCCGTTTTCCTCTCGATGGCGGCGCTGATGGCGGGCGGCGCCGTGGCGATCGCGGTGCTGCTGCCGGCGCGGCCCCGCGCGACCGCGCCAGCGAGCGACGCGCCCACGAGCGACGCGCCCTCGAGCGATGCGAGGGCGGGCGGCGTTGCGGCGAGCGACGCGGCGGCGGCGCCCGAAGACACGCGCGCGCCGGCCCTCTCGGCGGAGGACGCCACGGCGGCGGCCGTCGCGGCGGCGGGGCGGCGCGGGCGCCCGATGCCGTGGGGCACGGTGCTGCGCGACCGCCAGATCCAGGCGCTGTTCGCCGCGGGCACCAGCTTCTCGCTCGCCTTCGGCACGGCGTTCCCCTTCGCCGCGGTCTACCTCGAGGACGAGATCGGCGCGTCGGCGACGCTGGTGGGCGTCGCCTTCGCGGCGCAGGAGTTCACCGGCGGAGCGCTGCAGCCGGCGACGGGCTGGCTGGCCGACCGCGTGAGCCGCCGCGCGATGGTCGTGGGCGGCGCCGTGCTCGTCGCGATCGGCTACGTCGCCACCTCGTTCACCACGACGTACGTGGTGTTCCTGCTCGCCTTCGCCGTCGGCCCCGGCCTCGGCGGCGCCGCGAGCCGCGTCGCCACGCAGGCGCTGAACGTCGAGGTCGGCCGCCGCGTCGGGCTCGCGACGGCGATGGGCCTCGCGTCGGCCTCGTTCGCGTTCGGCATCCTCGTCGGCTCGCTGCTCGGCGGCGCCGTCGTCGAGCTCGTCGGCACCGCCGGCGCTCTGCGCGCCGCCGCCGTGGCCTCGCTCCTCGGCGCGCTGCTCTTCGCGCTGCGCTCCGGCGACGCGCCGCGCGGCGCAGCAGCACCCGGTGCCGTCCCCGCGGCCCCCCTCGACGCCGACTCCCGCACCGACCTCACATAAGACCGGTCGGCGTGCCGTCCCAGGAGACGACCCGCCGAGCTGACGTTCAATCAAACGCGCCCATCTCGCCCACTCGACGTAAGGAGAATAGTGCGACAGGGCGACGGGCCTCGTGCGGCTACGGACGGCGCCGCTCACCCGCGGTGATGAGGGCTCGCGGATGCCGTCGACCGATGGCGGCAATAACGCCCGTGGGCTGCGGCGCGCTACTCGACACCGTGGACCGTAGCCAAGAATGCCCGGAAGGCGCCCTCGAGCTGGCGGTGCTCGCCGCGCGCGGTTGCAGCCACGAAGCGCACCCAGCATCCGCTGGGGCCCGGAACGACAAGCTGTAGTGACGAAACCGCCGGCAGACCTTGAGCCGCAAGGCTCAGCGCGAAGACGACGTACTCGCGGCCGTCGACAGTCGCAGGTGCCCGCTCCTCGTAGTCGCGATAGCGGCGCACCTGGCCGCGCACATACGCATCGGCGTTCTCGGGTTTGAGGGTCCTCGTCGAGCTGCACGTGCGCCGCGAACGTATCTCCCAGCCCTCTCCATCAATCAGATGCTCATCGACTCCGAACCGGTCCGCCGCAAAGACTGCCCGCAGGAGGTCGACTTCCTCGTCTGAGGAGAGAAGGTCTGACTGCTCCGGCGTGAAGTCCCCACCAACACGGGGCAGCGGCTCAGGCGCGTCGAGGGCTTCCTCCCAGCGCTCCCTCTCGGCTTGTGCCGACGCGTCGAGGATCTCCTCCAAGCGCTCTCTCTCGGCTTGTACCGACGCGTTGAGCTGTGCCCGAATGGCGAGGAGCTCCCAGCTCGGCGGATGGGCGGCCCGGTAGCCGGTACCCTCGAACTCCACCCACTCGGGGTCGCCGCCTCCGCACGCGCTGGCGGCGGCTGCGAGCAGTACCCCGAACGCGACCATGACACGCAGCATGTCGATACCCTACCGCCCGAGCGTTGCGACGCGACCCGCCGCCCACCGCCGCGGATGCCGGCGTGACCCCGATCACGCTGACCGCCCGAATCGCGCCCGAGACCTGCGGCCGAGGCGTTGACACCCTACCCCCCTGTGGTATATTCCCCGTGTCAGGTACCCCATAGGGGTACCGGTACGAGAGAGAGGCCCCGACCATGAAGACCCTGCGCGGCGAGCTCCGCTGCTTCTCCTGCTCGCGCTACCTCGGTGACTTCGAGTCGCACCCCGAGGCGCACGGCGCCACCGACTTCCATCTGCGCGGCTCCGAGGTGGGGCGCTGACGCATCGAGCGCTGGAGACCGACGACGGGCTGCGCTGCTCGCACTGCGGCGGGCGCGTCGTCGCGGAGAACAACGACCGCATCGCGGCCTAGCGGCCGGGCGGCCCGCCACGACGGGCCTGACGGCGTAGCGCCCTGCACTCCCCTCGCGGGGCAGCCACGCACGACTTATGTCGGGTCGCGCCTTCCCTCCCACGGGATGGAGAGCGCGGCCCGACAGTCGTCTCCCGACCGCTCGGCTCAGGAGGAGCGCAGGGCGCCCAGCACCGCCTCGCCGTGGCCGGCCGCCCGCGCGCGCTTCCATACCTTCGTGAGGCGCCCATCCGGGCCGATGACGAAGGTGGAGCGGGTCATCCCCACCGAGCGGCGGCCGTAGAGCACCTTCTCGCCCCACGCGCCGTAGGCGCCGGCCACGCGCGCCCCCTCGTCCACCAGCAACGGGAACGGCAGGCCGTGGTGCTCGCGGAAGGCGCGGTGCGACTCCGCGTCGTCGGTGGAGACGCCGAGCACGACCGCGCCCTCGGCGGCGATCTCCTCGTGCGCGTCGCGGAAGGAGCACGCCTCGATGGTGCAGCCCGGCGTCTCGTCACGCGGGTAGAAGTAGAGGACGACGGTGCGACCCCGGTAGTCGGCGAGGCGGTGCAGCGCCCCGTCCTGGTCGCGGAGCGCGAAGTCGGGCGCCGCGTCGCCCGCCGCCAGAGTGATCGCCACGCCTCCCGCCCTCCCGCGCCACGCGCCGCCGCGCGGCGGCCGCGCGGCGCTCGCGGCGGGGCCGCCTGCGAGCGAGCGCCGCTCCCGGAGCCCAATCGTCGCTTGCTGAGAAGCCCCGCGCGCTCGTACGGTCGGGCGCGGGCCGCGCGGGCCGCGCGGGCCGCGCGGGCTGCCGCGCCAGCCGAGGCGTCGAGGAGGTGGTCGGTGCGCTTCAGCTACTACCTGAACCCGCAGACGCCGGGTCCGGACGACGACGAGCGCGTCATCGACGAGGTCTTCGGGCAGCTCGAGCTCGCGAAGTCGATGGGCTTCACCGACACCTGGATCACCGACCACCAGTTCACGGGCTACAACGTCTTCTCCGACCCCACGACGATGGCGGCCGCGATCAGCCAGCGCGTCCCGGGGCTGCGCATCGGCTTCGCGGTGGCGGTGGTGCCGCTGATGCACCCCGTCCGCTTCGTCACGCAGTGCAACCTCATCGACCAGCTGACGAAGGGGAACTTCGTCGCGGGCATCGGCCCCGGCAACTCGCCCGACGAGTTCGACGGCTACGGCCTGGATCGCGAGCTGCGGCACGAGATCATGCAGGAGTTCGTGCAGGTCTGCGACCTCGCGTGGGAGCCGCCCGACGAGGGCGGCTTCGAGTTCCACGGCAAGCACTTCGACGTCGAGGTGCGCGGCCGCATCATCCCCGCGCCGATCCAGCGCCCGCGGCCGCACATGGCCGTCGCGACCGGCACGCCCGAGCGGCTGGAGGCCGCCGGCCGTCGCGGCTGGTCGCTGCTGCTGGGGCCGCAGGAGGTGGAGTTCATCGCGGCGCGGCTGCAGTACTACCGCAAGGGCATGGACGACGCCGCGCTGAGCCCGGAGGCGCGCGCCCGCGCCTGGGAGCACACGAGCATCGTGCGTCAGCTCTACGTCGCCGAGGAGGGCGAGAACTGGCTCGAGGAGCTCGACGACGTGCTCGACACCTACACGCGCAAGAGCCTGCGCGCCAACACCGGCATCGACGACCTGCCGAAGGCCGACATGGAGAAGCGCCGCGCCGAGTACCTGAAGCGCGGCTGGCTGCACGCCGGCACGGCGGACGAGGTCTTCGAGCGGCTGCGGCCCTTCGCGGAGCTGGGCATCAGCAACCTGATGTGCTGGTTCAACTTCGGCCACATGCAGGACGAGCGCATCCGCGCCTCGATGGCGCGCTTCCACGAGCGGGTCATGCCCCGCCTGCGGGAGATCTCGCCGCCCGAGGACTACCTCTCGTCGCTGATCGAGCAGAACGAGGGCATGGCGACCGAGGCGTCGATCCCCTGACGCACACGCGCCCGCAGGCGGGCGCCGCCGGCACACGCAGCGCGCCCGCGAGGCTCCGAGGGACGGAGGGGCGATGCCCGGTGAGGCGGACTCGCGCCGCATCGCGACCGAGCTGGCGCAGGACCGGAACCTCGACGCCGTGGACGGGCTCGGCGCCGAGGAGGTCGTGGAGCACGTGCGGCGCGAGCTGGCCAGCGCCGACTCGGCGCTCCCGCGAGCGGAGATCGCGGCGGCGCTGGTGCGCCTCGGCGACCGGCGCGCGGGGAGCGAGCACCCGCACGAGGCGGTGACGGCCACCAAGGAGGCCGTCGACCTCTACCGCGCACTTGCCGCCGAAGAGCCCGACCCCCACCGCGAGGCGTTCGCGGCCGCCCTCGAGAGCCTCGCCGTGCGGCTGGCGGCGCTGTGGCTGCACGAGCCGGCGATCCAGGCGAACCGCGAGGCGCGCCGCCTCCGCCGCGGCGCCGCGATCGAGGGCTAGCGCCACCTACCCCGCCGGATGCCGCGGCGCTGGCCGCCTACCCCGCTGGCAGGCCGTCGAGGAAGCGCTCGATCTCCCCGGCCAGCAGCTCGGGGCCGAGGTCGAAGATCGCGTTCGATAGCGTCGGCAGCTCCACCACGCGGGCGCGCGGCATCAGCCTCGACGCCGCGCGCGAGGGCTCGGCGAGAGCGTTGTCGGGGTTGAGCACGAGCACGGGGCACTCGACGAGGGGCAGCCGCTCCTCGACCGCGTAGGTGAAGAGCGCCTCGTGCGCCCACCAGTGCCTCGGGTAGGCGCGCAGCTCGTCCACGAAGCAGGCGTAGCCGCGCTCCAGCGAGAGCCCGGGCGTGCGCTCGGGGACGAAGTACTCCCAGCGCGCGCGGAACTGCTCGAAGTCCTCGGTCAGCTCGGCGCGCTCCGCGAGGATCGCGCGCCGCTCCTCACGCTCCTCGCCCGCGCGGTAGTACGGCACGCCGACGAGCGCCAGCGAGCGCACGAGGTCCGGCCAGCGCGCCGCCGCCTCCGTCGCGATGAGGGTGCCCGTGTGGTAGCCGAAGACGTCGACGGGCCGGCCACCGGCCTCGGCGGTGCGCTCGACGAGGTCGATGAAGGCGTCGGCGTAGCGCTCGAACGCTGGCAGCTCGGGCGGCGGGTCGGAGGCGCCGTAGCCCGGCGTGTCGGGCGCGATCACCCGCCGCGTCCGCGCCAGCCGCTCCATGAGCGGCTCGAACGGCTGCCCGGAGTACGCCGTCGCGTGCAGCAGGTAGAGCGGCGGGGCACCCTGGGACGCGCTGCCCGCGGCCGGGCCGCCCGCGAGCACGTGCACCTGCCCGTACGGCCCGTCGACGTAGGACTTCTGCAGCGCGTCGGCCATCGCCACCCCGCCCTCGCCGCGGTCGCGGGCCGCGACCGCCGTGCGCGCCCTAGCGGTTCAGGAACTCGGCGATCAGCTTGCTGGCGCGCTCGGGCTGCTCGATCACGAGGTAGTGGCCGCACTGCTCGAGGACGTGCGTCTCGCAGCCGGGGAGCTGCTCGGCGATCTGCGCCATGCCGATGCCACTCGACGCGGGCCGGAACGGCGTCATGTTGTCCTCGTCGCCGGCGAGCAGCAGCGCGGGCGCCTGCACGTCGGCGACCAGCGGGCTGAGGTCGGTGCCCTCGATCGTCTCGGTGCCCGCGACGAACGCCTCGGGGTCGGTCTTGCTGAAGGCGTCGCGCATGGAGGCGAGCTGCGCCTCCGCGCCCTCGCGCTCGTAGAAGCCGCGCGCGAAGCCCGCCACCGAGGTGAGGTCGGCCACCGCCTCCATGCCGCTCTCGATGGCCGCGCGCTTCCAGGTGCCGCGCATCATCCGCGCCGCGCCGTCGTAGCGCGCCAGGAAGCAGGAGAGCACGATGCGATCGATCACCTCGGGGTGCCGCGCCGCCAGCGTCAGGCCGATCATCGCGCCGAACGAAGTGCCGTGCAGGTGGACGCGCTCGTAGCCGGCGGCGCGGATGAACTCGAAGACCTGCTCGGCGATCCCCTCCATGCCGCCGGGGCGGGGCTCGCCGCGGCTCTCGCCGAAGCCGGGCAGGTCGAAGTCGACGACCTCAAAGTCCCTCGCGGCGTGGGGAGTCATCTTCTCGAAGTTGCGGTGCCCGAAGGCGGAGCCGTGGATCTGCACCAGCGGCGCGCCCGAGCCCGTGGTCGTGTACCAGATGCTCTCGCCGCCCGGCAGCGTGACTGTGGCCATCGTGTGCTCCTCCTCCGCCGTGGCTAGGTGTAGTTCCCACGTAGGTTGTTGACAGGATGAGGGGCCTCGCCCGCTGCTGTGTGTGACAGCACGGCAGTAGCGAGGAGAGGACACCCTCATGGCCCATCGTAACGCGCGGCTGACGCCGCTGACCCGACTCGAGCTCGTGCGGGAAGTGGACGCCGGCTGGCCCCAGGCTGAGGTCGCTCGCCACTTCCGCGTCTCCCGCCACACCGTTGCCAAGTGGCTGGGGCGCTTCCGGGCGGAGGGAGCGGCAGGGCTCGAGGACCGCAGCTCCGCCCCGCGCGCGCATCCCCGGCGCACGCCGCCCGAGCTGGAGCGACGCATCTGCGCCGTGCGACGCACGCAGGGATTCGGGCCGCATCGCATCCAGTGGGCGCTCGGGGTCGCCCGCTCCACGGTCTACGCCGTGCTGCGGCGCCGCGGCCTCAACCGGCTCGACCGCCTGCACCGCGTCACCCGGGAGCCGGTCCGCTACGAGCACGACGCCCCCGGCGACCTGCTGCATCTCGACGTGAAGAAGCTCGGGCGCGTCCCCGAGGGCGGCGGCAAGCGAATGGCGCCTGGCTTCGCCGAGACGCGCTCCGGGCCGCATTCGCGGCGTTCGCTGGGGCTGGAGTACCTACACGTCGCCGTCGACGACCACAGCCGTTACGCCTACGTCTCCGTCCTGCCCGACGAGCGTGGCGCGAGCTGCGCCGCCTTCCTCGAGCAGGCGCTCGCGGCCTTCCGCCGGCGTGGCGTGCGCGTGCGCCGGGTCCTGACCGACAACGCGAAGGCCTACACCGTCGCCCGCAGCTTCCACGGCGCCGCCGCTGCCGCAGACGTGCGGCTGTCGCACACACGGCCCTACCGCCCGCAGACGAACGGCAAAGCCGAGCGTTTCATCCAGATCCTGCAGAACGAGTGGGCCTACGCCCGCCCCTACCGCTCCAACGCCGAGCGGCTGCGCCAGCTCCCACGCTGGCTCTACCGCTACAATCACCGCCGACCGCACGGCGGCGTCGGCGGGGCCGTCCCCGCCTCCCGCCTGTGAACAACCTTCCTGGGTAGTACAGCTAGGCGAGCGTGGCGAGCGACATCAGCCCGCGGACGTCATGCGCGGCGTCGAGGCCCCACGTGGCCTCGAGGATGGCGTCGGCGCGTCCCGCCGGCAGCAGATCGCCGGCGGCGGCGCGGAACAGCTCCGAGAGCTGGTCGTCCGTCATGCGCCAGCCGGGGCTGCCGAGGAAGGCGTCGACCACCGTCGACTCCGAGGAGCCGTCGGTGAACTCGATCTCGAGCGAGCAGCCGTCGAAGCTCTCGCGCGCCGGGTCGGGCACCAGCTCGGCGCGCGCGCGCAGCGCCAGGATCGCGGGGTCGGTGTAGGCGGGCTCGCGCATCTCGTCCAGCGTGAAGCGCCCGCGCACCCACGCGGCCGCGGCGCAGAACAGCAGGTCGAAGCGGGCCGTCAGCTCGCTCGAGGGCGCGCCGAAGCGCTCCCAGCGCTCGTCCACGATCTCCTTCACGATCGGCTGCACGCCGAAGCGCATGCGCTCCACCTCGCGGCCGTTCGCGCGGCCCAGCAGCTCCAGCGTGCACTCGATCGGCGGGTGCGTGATCGTCTCGGTGGGCACGGTCTTGTAGCTCTGGCCGTGGATGCGCCACGTCGAGCCCAGCGAGTCGAGCACGCCCTCGATCTTCGCCGCGTCCTCGTCCGCGTGCGTGACGAACATGCCCTTGTCGCCCTCGAACGCCGTGACCGGCGCGTCGAAGCCTGCCGCCGCCAGCTCGAAGGCCGTCAGCCCCGAGCGCGCGGTGGCGCCCGTGATGTAGGAGAGCGTCATGCTCCCCACCGAGACGTAGAGGCCGAAGGCGGTGCACATCGCGATGCCGAGGGCGTTGCGCATCCGCTCCTCGTCGAGGCCCGCGAGCACCGAGCAGGCCGCCGCCGCGCCCACCCCGCCGGTCAGCCCCGCCGGCACGTAGCCGCGGTAGTAGCCGGTGGGCATCAGCATCGTCGCGATGCCGAGCTCCACCTCCATCCCGAGCACGAGCGCGCTCACGACCTCGCGCCCGCTCTGGCCGCCCACCTCCGCCTGTGCGAGCAGCGCGGGCAGCACCGCCGAGGTCGCGTGCTGGAAGGTGGGGATGTAGGTGTCGTGGTAGTCCAGCACCTCGAAGAGGGCGCCGTTGACGACGGCGGCCTTGCCGGCCTCCGTCTGCGTGCCGAACCACAGCACGTGCGCCGGCTCGGGGACGGGGCCGGCGGGCGCCGCCCACTCGTGCAGCAGCCGCACCGCCTCGAGGTCGGTCGCGCCGACCGACGCCTTGAGCTGGTTCAGGAGCAGCCGCTTCGCCTCGTGCATCGCGTCCTCGGGCACGCCGCGGTCCGACCACTCGCGGGCGAAGCCGACGAGCCGCTCCGAGACGCTCGCGCTCGCGGGGGCGCTCGTGGGGTCGCTCATTCGGTCGGTGCCTCCACCGGCCCGCCGGAGGCGACGGGGCCGTTCATCCACTCCAGCAGCGAGGGCTGCCGCTGGTTCTCCGCGCCCAGCGCCTGGATCGCCTCGTAGGCGGGGTAGCCGCGCAGCCCGACGAGGGTGGGCCGGCCGCCGTAGTTGCTGGTGTAGACCACGCGCACCGGGTAGGCGTGCATCGTGTGGACGTGCGTGGCGAGCCCGCAGCCCTCGGCGGCCGCCGAGAGCGCGGCGGCCGCCTCGCCGGACTCCAGCACGATGTCGATCCACGCCTGGTACTGGCGCTCCAGCGGGTGTGTCTTGATCGGGTAGCCAGCGGCGCGCTCCGCCTCCATGTCGGGCACCTCGAAGAGGTTGAGCCGCAGCCGCAGCACGCCGGGCACCTGCTCCCAGCGGCTCGCCAGCTCGCGCAGGCAGTCGCGGAACTCGGGCTCAGCCGAGCGCGCGCGCACGAAGAGGCCGTAGCTCGGCGCGGGCACGGGGCCCTGCGGCACCGCGATGCCCGTGTCGTCGAGGTAGGTGTGGGCGTTGTCGCCCAGCGTGCGGTAGGTGGTGCTCTCGTCGACGATCAGCTCGATGTCGCCGAAGAGGTGCGCCTTCACCTCGGCTGAGGGCGAGGCGTCCCACGCGGCCAGCGCGTCGTCGTCCAGGTAGCGCACGTCGGAGAGCCACATCAGCTGCTGATCGGCGGGGCAGGCGAAGTCGATGCCCTCGATCGGCGCCAGCAGGTCGTCACGCACCGGGTCGAACTGGCTGTGGCGGTAGTCCCAGACGCCGGGGCGCCGCGCGATCACGGGGCTGTGCACGTCGCGCCAGTAGCGGCGCACCCAGTCCAGCGGCAGCTCGGCCTTCTTCCAGCCGCAGGTGATGCGGGCCAGGTTCGGCCTGTTCTCGAACTCGGCGAGTGTCGTCACGGCGCCTCCCCCGCTCGCCCGTCGCGTCGCGGGCGATCCCCGTCAGCCATGCACGTCGTGCGCCCGCCGCGCCAGCGCCGGCCGCGCCTCCTCGGCGGGCGGGCGAGCGCACGGTGGGCTCGGCGACGGAGTCTGCCCGATCCGGCCGCCACGTGCAGGCGCGGTGCGCCCGCCTGCGAGGAGCGGCGCTATCCGCTGCACGGCGCGCGGGGATATCGTGGCGCCGCCGCGCCGGGCTGGCGGCGGCGCGAGGAGGCGAGCGTGAGCGACGGGCCGAGTGAGCCGACGCGCGGGGCCGTGACGATCGGCGATCTGGAGATCGCCTACCTCGACTGGGGCGCGACCCGGACGGGCGCGCCCGCGCTGCTGCTGGTGCACGGCACGATGGGCTGCGCCGCGGACTGGAGCCGCGTGGCGCCGAGGCTGGCGGGGGACTTCCGCGTCATCGCGCTCGATCAGCGCGGTCACGGCGCCTCCTCGCACCCGGCGGCGCCCGGCGGCTACGGTACGAAGGACTACCTCGCGGATGTCGAGGGGCTGGCGGACGCGCTCGGCCTGGGTCGCTTCGCGATCTGCGGGCACTCGATGGGCGGGCACAACACGATCGGCTTCGCCGCCCGCCACCCCGATCGCGTGCTCTGCGCGCTCGCCAACGACGTTGTGCCGGCGCCGCTGGTGCGCATCGACCAGTGGGAGCAGCGCCTCCCCGGCCGCGCGCACCCCGTCTTCGCCGCGGTCGACGCGTACGTCGAGGCGCGCCGCGAGACGGTGCCGTTCGCGCCAGTGGAGCTGCTGCGCGAGGAGGCGGGCTGGCGCCTCGCACCTGCCGATGGCGGCCTGCGCGCCGTCGCCGATCCGCGCGCGGCCTTCGACTGGGAGCCCGCCGACCTCTGGGAGGAGGCCGCGACCATCCGCTGCCCGATCCTCTACATCCGCGGCGGCCGCTCCGAGGCGCTCGACGCGGCGACGCAGCAGCGCCTCGTGATGCAGACGCCCAGCGCGCGCTCCGTCTCGCTGGAGCTCTCGGGTCACAACACCTACCTCGATCGCGAGGAGGAGTTCGTCTCGATGGCGCGCGGCTTCTTCGCGGCGCACGCGCGGGCGCCCGTCGCCTAGTTGTACTACCCAGGAAGGTTGTTCACAGGCGGGAGGCGGGGACGGCCCCGCCGACGCCGCCGTGCGGTCGGCGGTGATTGTAGCGGTAGAGCCAGCGTGGGAGCTGGCGCAGCCGCTCGGCGTTGGAGCGGTAGGGGCGGGCGTAGGCCCACTCGTTCTGCAGGATCTGGATGAAACGCTCGGCTTTGCCGTTCGTCTGCGGGCGGTAGGGCCGCGTGTGCGACAGCCGCACGTCTGCGGCAGCGGCGGCGCCGTGGAAGCTGCGGGCGACGGTGTAGGCCTTCGCGTTGTCGGTCAGGACCCGGCGCACGCGCACGCCACGCCGGCGGAAGGCCGCGAGCGCCTGCTCGAGGAAGGCGGCGCAGCTCGCGCCACGCTCGTCGGGCAGGACGGAGACGTAGGCGTAACGGCTGTGGTCGTCGACGGCGACGTGTAGGTACTCCAGCCCCAGCGAACGCCGCGAATGCGGCCCGGAGCGCGTCTCGGCGAAGCCAGGCGCCATTCGCTTGCCGCCGCCCTCGGGGACGCGCCCGAGCTTCTTCACGTCGAGATGCAGCAGGTCGCCGGGGGCGTCGTGCTCGTAGCGGACCGGCTCCCGGGTGACGCGGTGCAGGCGGTCGAGCCGGTTGAGGCCGCGGCGCCGCAGCACGGCGTAGACCGTGGAGCGGGCGACCCCGAGCGCCCACTGGATGCGATGCGGCCCGAATCCCTGCGTGCGTCGCACGGCGCAGATGCGTCGCTCCAGCTCGGGCGGCGTGCGCCGGGGATGCGCGCGCGGGGCGGAGCTGCGGTCCTCGAGCCCTGCCGCTCCCTCCGCCCGGAAGCGCCCCAGCCACTTGGCAACGGTGTGGCGGGAGACGCGGAAGTGGCGAGCGACCTCAGCCTGGGGCCAGCCGGCGTCCACTTCCCGCACGAGCTCGAGTCGGGTCAGCGGCGTCAGCCGCGCGTTACGATGGGCCATGAGGGTGTCCTCTCCTCGCTACTGCCGTGCTGTCACACACAGCAGCGGGCGAGGCCCCTCATCCTGTCAACAACCTACGTGGGAACTACACCTAGCCCCGCAGCGGGTCGCGCGCGCCCGCCCGCTCGCTCGCTCGCTCGCTCGCCCCGCGTTAGCTGGCGGGGAACGCCACGAGCGAGGTGGTGGACTGGATGCCCTCCATGACGCGGATGGTGTCGGCGAGGAGCGGCGGGACGTCCGTGAGGCTGTCGGTCTCCAGCTCGGCGACGACGTCGTAGGGGCCCATCACCTCGTGCACCTCGGAGATGCCCGGTAGCTCGCGGAGCGCCAGGGCGACGCGCCGCGTGGCACCGGGGGTGGTCACGATCAGCACGTACGCCTTGACCACGGCCGCCCTCCTCCATCGCCCCGCGACGTCGCTCGGCCCCGCGCCCGCCCTCGAGGCGACCCGGGCGCGGCGCGATCCCGCCTCTAGCACCGCTTCTGCGTTAAGAATAAGTCAGCAACGCGTGATGGCCGAGCGCCCAGACGATTGAGCATACGCCGCGCGCGTGCCGATACTGGTTCGTTCTCAACGTCGACGAGGGCGGCCCGCAGCCGCTCGGCCTGCGGGGGCGGCCCCGCGCCATGGGATTCCCACGAGTGACGCACGGGCTGACGTCCGCTGAGCTCGCAGAGGCAGAGCCGCCGCACGCGGCCCACGCGGCGGCGTCCCCACGGCCCGCCCGTCGCCCCCTTCCTCCGGCAAGCCGACCGCCCGCCAGCAGTGGAGGCCGGGTCCCATGAGCGCGGACCTCGTCGTGCGCTTCGCGGGTGAAGGCGGACAGGGCGTGGTGACCGCCGCCGAGGGGCTGGCGCAGGCCGCCGCCCGCGTCGGGTACCACGTCCAGACGTTCTCCACCTTCCCCTCGCAGATCAAGGGCGGCCCCACCTGGGCCCAGACCCGCGTCTCCACGGGACCGGTGCTCGCCGCCGGCGACGAGCTGGACGTGCTGGTGGTGCTCAACCGCTACGCCTACGACCACAACCTGGAGGAGCTGCGCGACGGCGGCGTGGTCGTCTACAACTCGGGCGACTTCGAGGTGGACGGCGACGCGCGCTGCATCGGCATGGACGTCGACACTCTCGCGCGCGAGACCGGCAACCCGCTGGCCGCCAACATGGTCATGATCGGCGCCGTCGCCGCGCTCGCCGACATGCCCCAGGAGTACTTCACTGACTTCATCCGCGAGCGCTTCACACGCGGCCGCGCCAACGACGAGGCGATCATCGAGGCCAACATCAAGGCGCTGCGCCTGGGCATGGAGGCGGTGCAGGCGACCGGCCAGAGCGTCTCCGGCCTGGAGCCGCCGCCCGAGGTGGAGGGCACGCGCGTGCTGATACGCGGCTACGAGGCCACCTGCCTCGGCGCCATCGCCGGCGGCCTCGAGGTCTTCATCGGCTACCCGATCTCCCCGGCCACCACCATGCTCACCTTCATGGAGAGCTACCTCAGCGGGCCCGGCAGCTACGTGGGCCAGTCGAGCTCCGAGATCGAGTCGATCACGGCGCTGATCGGCGCGGGCTTCGGCGGCAAGCGCGCCATGACCTCGACGGCCGGACCCGGCCTCTCGCTGATGAGCGAGGGGCTGGGCCTCGCGTGGATGGCGGAGATCCCGCTGGTCGTGGTCAACGTGCAGCGCGGCGGCCCCTCCACCGGGCTGCCGACCAAGACCGAGCAGTCGGACCTGCTGGCCTCGCTCAACCCAGGGCACGGCGACCTGCGCATCCCGATCATCGCGCCCGGGAACGTGGAGGAGTGCTTCTACGCCGCCTCGCACGCCATCAACTGGGCCGAGCGCTACCAGGGGCCGGTGATCCTGCTCTCCGAGGCCTCGCTGGCCGAGCGGCAGCAGGACGTGCCGCGGCTCGCGCTCTCCTCGATTCACCCCGAGCGCCGCACGACGGCGAACGGCGAGAGCGCGAGCGACGGCGACGGGCCGCCGCGCCGCTACCGCGGCGAGCAGGTGACGCCGTTTCCCGTGCCCGGCGGCCCCGGCGCCTACGTCGCCAACGGCAGCGAGCACGACGAGTACGGGGACACGACGCACCTCCCCAAGTGGCACCTGCAGATGACGCACCGCCGCTTCGGCAAGGTCGCGCTGCTGGAGCAGGACGCGACGTACGAGGCCGAGACGACCGAGGCCGGCGTCGCGGTGATGCCGTGGGGCGGCTCCAAGGGGCCGGCGCGCGCCGCCTACCTGGCGCTGCGCGAGCGCGGCGACCTCGCGTGGTACTACACGATGTTCCTGAACCCGATGCCCGCGGCGCTGCTCGAGGAGCTGCGGGCCAAGGATCTGGTGCTGGTCCCCGAGCTGAACTACCTCGGGCAGCTCTCGGGGCTGCTGCGGGAGCAGGGCGTGCGGGCCGAGTCGATCACGCAGTACAGCGGCCTGCCGTTCAAGGAGCGCTTCCTCGCGGAGCGCATCCGCGAGCGGCTGGAGGCGCGAATCGGAGAGCTGGCGAGGGCATGACCAAGCGCAACCCCGACTACGACTTCAAGTGGTGCCCCGGCTGCGGCGACTTCGGCGTCGTGCGCGCCGTGGAGCTCGCGCTCGTCGACCGCGTGACGCGTCTCGGCGAGCCGATCGAGAACACGGTGATCGTCGCCGGCATCGGCTGCTCGGGCAACCTCGTGCACCTGCAGGAGGGGCCGCAGCCCTTCGGCATCCACGGCATCCACGGTCGCACGCTGCCCATCGCCTACGGGGTGAAGGCCGCGCGCCCCGAGCTGAACGTGCTGGTGGCCGCCGGCGACGGCGACTTCCTCTCGATCGGCGCGGAGCACATCGGCCACGCCGCCAAGCGCAACATGGATGTCACCTGCGTGGTGATGGACAATGGCATCTACGGCCTGACCAAGGGGCAGGCCTCGCCCACCAGCGCCTTCGAGGCGGTGACCCCCACCACGCCGATGGGCAAGCTCGACGACGCGCTCAACCCGCTGGAGCTGTTCGTCGCGGTGGGCGTCGGCTTCGTCGCCTCGATGCTCTCAACGCGGCCGAAGGACCTCGCCGAGGTCATCGGCGAGGCGATGGAGTTCCCCGGCTTCGCCGTGGTGCACGTGCAGTCGCCCTGCACCACCTACAACGACACCTACGCCGCGCTGAAGGGGAACCCCAAGGAGGGCATCGAGCCCGCCGCCTACCCGCTGCCCGAGGATCACGACCCCACCAGCAAGGCGCAGGCGATGACGCACGCGGTCAGCGGCCGCATCCCCGTGGGGCTGCTCTACCGCAAGCCCGACAGCGCACCGATGCACCGCCGGCTCGCCGAGGCGAAGGAGCGCGCCGGCAAGACCGCGCCCGCCGATGTCGAGGCGCTGCTCAGCTCGCTCGAGATCTAGGCGACGGGGCGGGCTCGGGCCCCGCGGGCGAGCCCATGACGGACGATCGCACCCCCCTGCCCGCGGGCAGCCAGCACGTCGAGGTGCGCGGGGTGCGGCTGCGCTTCGCCGCGGCGCACATGGCGACGCTCGCGGGCGAGCTCGAGCCGCTGCACGGCCACAACTACGCCGTCGCCTGCCGCGTCGAGGGCGACCTCACCGTCGACTCATGGGTGATCGACTTCGCCGCGCTGAAACGGCTCTGCCGCGAGGCCTGCGAGCAGCTCGACCACCGCTTCCTGCTGCAGGCGCGCTCGCCCCTGCTCGACCTGCGCGAGGAGGACGGCGCCTGGCTCGTGGCGCACGGCGATCGGCGCTACCGCTTCCCCGCCGCCGAGGTGGTGGCGCTCCCCATCGAGAACACGACGGCGGAGCTGCTGGCGCGCTGGCTCTGGGATCGCGTCGCCGAGGGCCTCGCGGCCGGCGCCCACGCCAACATCCGCCACCTCGCGATCGAGGTCGAGGAGATGCCCGGCCAGTCCGCCTCCTTCGGCAACGTTCCGTTGCATCCAAGGGGCTTCCGCCGGCCCTGACGGGTGCTCGGCATTCGGGCGTAGCGCGTGGCGGGCCGGCCGGCTCGGCGCAGCACGAAGAGACGCGGCCGCGGATGCATCGCCGCCAGCGCCTCAACCCGTGGCGCGGAGGGCTCGCCGCGCACCGGCCGCCTCGCGGCCCTCTCGCAGGAGCGGCAGCCACAAGGGTCGAGCGGAGGTAGTGGGTCCGTTTGGGCCGCGTGTGCCGAAGTAGGCGAACTTCTTGCTCAACGTCTCGACCTCAGCGGCCGCTAGGCGATGGCCGTCGGCAAGCCCTTGCTCATAGGCGCAGGCCGCGCACTTGTGACGCCAGAAACCTTCGGTGTGCTACGCTCCGGCGTATGCACGACCGCTCACGCAGTCGCAAGAAGCGCCCCGCCGATGTAAACGCCCTCGCCGCGAGCATTGTAAACGACGCCATAGCTGACGAGCCGGAAGCCGGGGAGAGCGAGCCGGAGCCCGAGAAGAACGCGGCCGCCGTCGAGCTGGGGCGCCGCGGCGGGCTCAAGGGTGGGCGCGCCCGCGCTGAGAAGCTGACGCCGGAGGAGCGGAGCGGCATTGCCCGCCGAGCCGCGCGGGCGCGCTGGGGCCTCAAGGAATAGTCAGTGGAATGATCCGCGTGCGATTTGCCAACGCGGCGCGTACCATCCTGGCCATGCAATACCAGCCGCCTCCACCGTCGCTCCTCTCTGCTGATGAGGCGCGGGCAATTCTCGACCCGCACATCGACGACCTGCGCGCGTGCCTGGACGCAGGGTGGAATGCGTGGCAGGCGCTCGGCGAAGCGATGCCGGAGGCGAGCGTCCGCACGTCGAACCGCACGCGCGCCGGGATCGTGTACGACGCGGTCGCCGCAGAGGCGCGCTTGCGCTTCCGCAACAAGCCCAGCGTGGATCTCACGAGCCGGCTGGGCTTCCTGATCGTTGTCTTCGACGGCCGGCTCGTACTCCGGTTCAAGAAGTACCGGTACGGTCTCCGGACGAGCAGCATCCCGACCCACCAGCAGTTGTCGTTTACGTGGCAGGCCGAGATGGACGGGATGCCGCCCGACGCGACGAAGGTGGTGGCGGGCTATCTACTCAACCACTTGCAGGACAACATCGCCCGCATGGCGATCACCTGCTCCGTCGGGCCGAACCTCCGCTGGATCATCGAGATCACCGACGCGCCGGCGGCTGCCGCGCCACCGACGCCGATGTTTGCCCCCCCCGGTGTTGGGGAGCCGTCCGCGCCGGTCGTGCGTACCGCTCGCACGGAGGAGGAGCGTGCGGGGGAGGCGAAGTGACCGCGGCCTCTCCCGACATGCTCACCGTCGCGCGCGAGTCACGCGGCTATTCACAGACTGAACTTGCGCGCCGCATGCGGGTGACGCAGGGCTACATCTCCAAACTTGAGGCTGGGGTCATCGAGATGTCGGAGGACCGTCTGCCAGCCCTCGCTGCTGTGCTCGACTACCCCGTCGAGTTCTTTCGGCAGCGTCTGCGGTTCGGCGATTCACCGTGCCTCTATCACCGCAAGCGTCAGACAGTGCGTGTGACCGATCTGAGGCGGATTGAGGCGGAGTGCACGATAGCTGGGCTCGTCGTGCGCAATGTGATGCACGGGTTGGACGTCGAAACCGATCGCGCTTTTCCCACGATGGATATCGACGAGTACGGATCGCCGGAGGATATCGCCCAAATCCTCCGCCGCCACTGGCGACTCCCGTCTGGCCCCGTCAAGAACCTCGTGCGGGTAATCGAGGCAGCGGGCGGGATCGTGGTCAGGCATGCGTTCGGCACGCAGAAGATCGACGCGATCAGTCAGTGGCCCGGCGACGAACGCCCGCTCTTCGTCGTCAACGTGGATATCCCGTGGGATCGCGCACGCTTCACGCTTGCGCACGAGGTCGGCCATCTCGTGATGCACGCCACGCCCTCGTCCGAGATGGAGGCAGAAGCAGATGCGTTTGCCGCTGAGTTCCTGATGCCTGCCGACGAGATCGGTCCCGACCTGGAGGAGGTGACCCTCCCTAAGCTCGTCTCGCTCAAGATGTTCTGGCGTGTTTCGATCGCTGCCCTCGTGCGACGCGCGCGCGATCTCGGCACGATCACCGTGCGTCAGTACCGCTACCTGTTCATGCAGCTCGGGCGCCTCGGGTATCGGAAGGTCGAGCCGGCCCCGCTCGATCCCGAAGAACCGACGGTTCTGGCCGATGCGCTCAGCGTCCATCGCGCGAACGGACTGAGCGAAGAGGAGCTGGCGCGGGTGGCCCGCATCAGGCCGCGCGAGCTGCGCGCTCGCTATGGCGGGAAGCCGACCCTGCTCATCGTCACCGCGTGACCCTTGACTATCCTTGACCGCTCCAGCATAATGGTCACTATGAACCGACTCACCACGGCGCGCCGAGTCCAGATCGTCTCCGCTCTTGTCGAGGGGAACTCGATCCGCTCTACGTCCCGTATGACCGGGGCGGCGAAGGGGACCGTGCTCAAGCTGCTCGCGGACATTGGGCCGCAGTGCGTCGTGTACCACGACGAACACGCCCGCGACCTGTCATCGCTCCGCGTCCAGTGCGATGAGATTTGGTCGTTCGTCCACGCGAAGGCGAAGAACGTTCCAGCGAAGCTCGACGGTCGCTGGGGTTACGGCGACGTGTGGACGTGGACGGCGCTCGACGCCGATACCAAGTTCATGATCTCGTGGCGCGTCGGGGGGCGTGATACCTCATGGGCCACGCTGTTCATGCAGGACGTTGCTTCACGGCTCCAGCATCGCGTACAGCTAACGACGGACGGGCACCGACCATACCTCGCTGCGGTCGAGCATGCGTTTGGCAGCGAGATCGACTACGCGGTGTTGCGGAAGCTTTACGGCACGTCGGACGAGCCGGACACGCGCTACAGCCCTGCGAAGTGCATCGGGGTCACTGAGCAAGTGGTCCAGGGTGCGCCGGACGAGGGCCACGTCAGCACGTCATTTGTGGAGCGCAGCAACCTCACGCTGCGGATGTCATCGCGGCGATTCACCCGGCTCACAAATGCGTTCTCGAAGAAGATCGAGAACCTTGAGTACGCGGTGGCGCTCCATTTCGTGCACTACAACTTCTGTCGCCCGCACGGCTCGCTGCACGGCTTGACGCCAGCGCAGCGGCTCGGAGTCGCGGATCACCGTTGGTCGCTTGCGGAGCTTGTCGGACTGCTCGAAAACTCGGAGCGTTCAAACTGACCCACTACCCGAGCGGAACGCTCGTTGACAGTGGGGGGGGGGTGTCTAGGATTGGTGGTCGGCGTGCGCGAGGGGGCTTGATGCAGATCAACTGGGAAGAGGCGGTCAACAAGCTCTTCGAGCACCGCATGACCTGCCCGCGCTGCGAGCGCGACTACCAGAAGCTCACCGTCGGCTACTCGCGCAAGCCCTCGCTCAACCGCTTCGCGCCCCGCCACCGCGACTGCCCGCGCGGCGACGAGTGCGACGCCCGCAAGCTCGTCACGCTGTGCGGCGAGTGCGCGCGGCTCGAGCGCTTCCGCGGCGGCGAGGTGGACGCCGGCCAGGTCATCGAGAGCTACCTGCTCGACTGCCGGCGCGACCTCGAGGAGTCGCTCGACTACCTCGCCGAGTACTGGCGCGACGACTTCGAGCTCGCCGAGGACGAGCTCGACCGCACCCTCGATCAGGTCGACGCCGAGGCCTTCCGCGAGGAGGACGAGTGGCGTCGCCGGCACGAGGAGGAGTACCTGCGCTACCACCGCGAGTTCCGCGCCCGCTCGCTGCGCATCCCGCAGCCCGGATGGCGCGCCGAGTACGTCGAGGAGATCCGCGCGCTCGGCTACGAGACGGCCCTTGGTGACTGAGCCCTCGACGAGTGGCGAGCGGCTCGGCACGCGGACGCGGCGCGCCGGGTGAGCGGCCGCAGCCAGCTCGCGCTCGCGGTCTCTTCGGCGCTCGCCGGCTTCGCGTGGGGCATGCTGCGGCACCGCGGCCACGACCGCGCGCGGGCGCTCGCCGTGCTGCAGGCGGCGGAGTGGTTCGTCGCGGCGGGCGGCGCCGCGTGGCTGATCGAGAACGCGCGCGAGGTGCTCGAGGGCGCGCCCGGCGCCGACGAGCGCATCACCCACGTCCGACAGGTGGCGAGCGAGCACCACGACTAGCCAGCGTTCCGCTGGACTCGAGGGGCTGCCGCTCCTCGTAGAGAGCCGATGGTTTCGAGGCGACGCGAGGGGCGGCGAAGCGGGCGGACACCGAGGGCCGTCGTAGAGGAGCGGCAGCCCCTCGCATGCAACGCGAGCGTTCCGCTCGACCTGAGGGGCTGCCGCTCCTCGACGAGAGCCGGCCGGTTTCGCGGCGGTGCGAGGGGCGGCGAGGCGGGCCCGCGCGGCGAGCGGCGGCCGCCGGGCGCGCGCATCGCCGGGTTGCGGCGAGGGGGTTGGATGGCGCGGGTGCTGGTGCTCTACGACAGCCGGGGCGGCCTGGTCGAGGAGCTGGCGCAGGCGGTGGCGAAGGGCGTGCGCGCCTCGGCGGGCGCCGAGCTGATGCTGCGCCGCGTCGACGAGGCGGCGCCCACCGAACTGCTGCTCTGCGACGCGCTGATCGTCGGCTCGCCCAACTGGTCGGGCATCACCGGCAAGCTCAAGCTCTGGTTCGACGAGTCCGGCGACCTCTGGGAGAGCGGCGACCTGGCGGGCAAGCCCTCGGGCGCCTTCACGGCCGGCTGGTCGCGCTCCGGCGGCACCGAGGCGACGCTGCTGCAGATCGTGCATCTGCTGATGGCGCACGGGATGCTGATCGTGGGCCTGCCGTGGACGGATGACATGCGCATCGCCGGATCCTACTACGGCGCCACGGCCCACGGCCACGTCACCGCCGAGGACCTGGCGCAGGCGCGTGTGCTGGGGCGGCGGGTCGCCGATGTCGCCGCGCGGCTCGCGCGCTGAGACCCGTGCGCGAGGCGACCGGCGCCGCCCCGCCTCGGCTCGGGGCCGCGCTCGCCGCCGCGCCGCGCCGCTGCTACGGTTCCGGCCGTGAACGATGTGCGAGCGCCGGGCGGCGAAGAGGTCGCGGACGAGCCGGACGGCGCGCCGGCGAGCCCCCCCGAGCCCGCCGCGCCCCTCGCGGCCGCGCTCGGTGCCGACGTGGGCACCGCGCCCGACGCCGAGACGGACGCCGCGCCCGACGACCGCGTCGACATCGATCGCGACGCCCTCGACGCTCTCGACCCGGCCCGCGCGCGCGACGCCCCATCGGAGGCGCCCGCCGAGCCGGGCGCCGAGGCGCGAGCCGCGGCGGTGTCGCGCGCGGGCCGGCTGCTCGCGACGGAGCCGTGGGCGAGCGCCACCGAGCGCGTCACGCTCTGGCTGGTGAGCCCGCCTCGCGAGCTCGACGCCGCGCCGGACTCGCCCGTCGAGGCGTGGCTCGCGATCGATCGGGAGGCGGCGCAGACGCTGGGCGACGCGGCGCGGACGCAGATCGAGGGCGGCGCGGCATCGCAGGCGCTTCCCGCGGCGGGCGCGGGCGCGGCCGGCCAGCCGCCCGGGAGCGCCGCGCTCTTCACCGTCGAGGCGCTCGAGGCGCTGCTCGCCGGCGAGGGCAGGCGCGCGCTGGAGGCGCGCTGGAGCCTCCACCACGCGCAGCCGCTCGCCGACCGGCTCGGCCGCCACGAGCGGCTCGTCGCGCGGGCGTCGCAGCTCAGCGAGGGCGCGCTGGAGCGCGCGCTGCGGGGCGCCTTCCTCGCGGCCGCGGGCGCGCTGCCGGCGCTCGGCCGCCTCGGCGATCCGGCGGACGACGCCGAGGGACACGACGCGCACGGCGGCCGCGCGCGGCGACGCGACGCGCTGCCCGCGGCCGGCGAGGCAGTGGCGGGGCTCACGCGGATCGCCTGCCTGCTGGACGAGGGCTGCCACCCACCGCTCGCATGGCTGCTCCCCGCGGCGCACGACACGCGGCTCGGGCGCCGGCTCGCGAGCTGGCTCGACGACCTCGCGCGCTCGCTCGCGGGCGAGGCGGCGGCGGCGCGCCGCGTGATCGCCGGGCGCGACGCGGTGCTGGAGCAGACGCGCGTGCTCGTGGCGCACCGCGTCGGCGAGCGGCCGTGGCTGCGGGACCCCGCGAGCTTCGCGCTGCGTCCACCGCGCTCCTAGCAGTGGGCTCCTAGCGGTGGGCTCCTAGCAGTGGGCCGCGCCGCGGCGTCCGGGCCGCTCGATCCCGCGCGCATCGCATGGCTCCGCACCCCGCCCGGCGACTCCGCGACCGGCGAGGCGCTCCACGCGCTGGACGCGGGGCTCGCGCCGCACGCGATCCAGGAGCGGCTGCGGCGGGCGCTCCCGGCGGGGCGCGCCACGGCGGCGCTGGCGCTCGCCTCGGCGCGACGCGCCGCGCGCGAGCGTGGCCTCGACGGCTGGCAGCGGCTGTTCGCCGACCGCGGCGCCGTCGAGCAGGCGGCACACCCGCTGCTCGCGCGGCACACTGCCGAGCGCTTCGCGGGGCGAGGCCTCGTCGCCGACCTCGGCTGCGGCGCCGGCCTCGACGCGCTGGCGCTCGCCGAGCGCGCTCGCCGAGTGCTCGCCGTCGATCGCGACGTGGCGCGCCTGGCGATGCTCCGCGCCAACGCGGCGGCGGCGGGCGCCTCGGCGCGCGTCTGGCCGCTCGCTGCCGACCTCGATCGCTGGTCGCCGCCCTCCGACGTCGACGCCGCGTGGTGCGATCCCGCGCGCCGCGACGCCGCGGGCCGCCGCCTCGACCCGGCGTGCTGGTCGCCGCCCCTCGCGCGCGCGCTGGCGCTGGTCGCGGGGATGCCCGCCGCCGGCGTGAAGCTCGCGCCCGGCATCGACCCGGCGGCGCTGCCGCCCGGCGAGCTGGAGTTCGTCTCGCTCGCCGGCCGCATGCGCGCGGCCGTGCTCTGGCTCGGCGAGCTGGCGGGGCCGCCGCGGCGCGCGACGGTGCTGGCGGAGGACGGCGCCGAGGCCAGCGCCGCCGAAGGAGCGCAGACGCTCGCGGGCGAGCCCGCGCCGGCCGGCCCGCCCGCGCCCGAGCCCGCGCGCTACCTCTACGACCCCGACCCCAGCGTGGGCCGCGCCGGCCTCGTGGGGGCGCTGGCGGAACGGCTCGGCGCGCGAACGCTGGCGCCGCGCATCGCCTACCTCACCGCCGACGCGCGCGTGGCGACCCCCTTCGCGCGGCGCTTCCGCGTCCACGGCTGGCTGCCGTTCTCGGAGCGGCGGCTGCTCGCGCGGCTCGGCGAGCTGAGCCGGGAGCTGGGAGCGGGGCGCGTCGAGGTGATGCGCCGCGGATCGCCCGTCGACCCGAACGCGCTCGAGCGGCGGCTGGGCGCAGCGCTGCGCGCGAGCGGCGCCCCCGTGGGCGAGCGCGTGCTGACGGTGGCGCTCACGCGCGTCGGCGGCCGGCCGGCGGCGATCCTCTGCGAGCGCCAGCGTTCCGCTGGACTCGAGGGGCTGCCGCTCCCCCGCAAGAATGTCAGCGCTCGGCTCCACCCCTAGGGGCGGCCCCTCCGCGACGACGGGGGCCAGCGTCGTGGAGGGCCGGCCTCAGCCCTCGGAGGCAGCGCCGACGACGACGGGCTCTCCGGCGAACGGCTCCTCCGCGGGCGCCGCTGCCTCGACGCCGCCGAAGAGCTCGTAGGAGAGGCGCTCGCGCAGGGCGTCGATGCCCCAGCCGCGCGTCGCCGAGGTCAGCACCGCGCCGATCGGCGGCGCCACGGCGCTGCCGCCGTCGGCGGCGTCGTCGGCGTCGGCAGGGCGCGCCGCGGGGTTGGCGACCGACAGCGCCGCCAGCTCCGCCGCCGAGGCGACGGGCGGGCCGGGCGCGCCCTCCTCGTCGGGCGGCGGGCGCAGGCCGTCCGCCTTGTTGAGCGCGACGAGCCGCGGCAGCGCGCCGAGGCCCAGCTCGGCGAGGATCTGCTCGACGGTGCGCGCCTGCGCCTCGGCGGTGGGCGAGGTGACGTCCAGCACGTGCAGCAGCAGGTCGGCCGACTCCAGCTCCTCCAGCGTGGCGCGGAACGCCGAGATCAGCTGCGCGGGGAGCTTCTGCATGAAGCCCACCGTGTCGGTGAGCAGGAAGGCGAGGCCGGGCGGGATGCCGGGGCCGGCGGCCCCCACGCGGCGCGTGGTCGGGTCGAGCGTGGCGAAGGGCTGGTCGGCGACGAGCACCTCGGCGCCGGCCAGCGCGCGCAGCAGCGACGACTTGCCCGCGTTGGCGTAGCCGACGAGCGCGACGACGGGGATGCCCTGCCGCGCGCGGCGGCGGCGGTGCAGCGCGCGCTGCCGGCGCACAGACTCGAGACGGCGCTGCAGTCGAGCGATGCGCCCGCCGATCAGCCGGCGGTCCGTCTCCAGCTGCGTCTCGCCGGGGCCGCGCGCGCCGATCGCGCCCTCGAGGCGCTCCAGGTGCTCCCACTGGCCTCGCAGCCGCGGGAGCAGATAGCGATGCTGCGCCAGCTCCACCTGCAGCGCCGCCTCGTGGCTGCGCGCGCGCGAGGCGAAGATGTCGAGGATCAGCGCGCTGCGGTCCAGAACCTTGACGTCGAGCTCGCGCTCGAGCCGCAGCTGCTGCGCGGGCGAGAGCGGGTCGTCGACGAGGACGAGCGTGTAGTCGAGCTCCTCGCGGGCGGCACGCACCTCGGTGAGCTTGCCACCGCCGAGGTAGCTCGCCGGGTCGGGATGCTCGCGGTGCTGCAGCGTGCGCCCGACGACGACAGCGCCGGCCGCCTCGGCGAGCGCCGCCAGCTCGTCGAGCGACTCCTCGGCAGGCATCGCGCCGGCGGCCCCGCGCCCGCGCCGCGCGTCGACCGCGACGAGGTAGGCGCGCTCCTGCTTCGCGGCGGTCGCCCGTGTCCGCGGCGGGCCGTGGGCCACGCCCTTGGAGGCGGGCGCCGGCCTTCGTGCCGGAAGGCTGCGCGGTCGTTTCCTCGGTGGTATCTCGGCTCGCCTCCCACGCCCGCCGCCAGCGCGCGCACTGCCCCCACTATACGACGAGCGTCCCGCTCGCCAGCGTTCCGCTGGACTCGAGGGGCTGCCGCGCCCGCGAGAGGGCGAACGATCGTCAGCGGGGACTGGGCTGTTGGCTGCGACAGGGAGACACCAGCGGCACGAGCACCGGACGCAGACATCCTCGTGGGTGCCCCGGAGCCCTCCGGGCAGCCACTCGTCCCGCGCCAGTAGCGAGCGCAGCTCAGGGCCGGCGGCAGCCCCTACGGCACAGCGGAACGCTGCGCGAAGCGCTCCAGACGCGCGAGGCCCTCCTCGACGCGGTCGTCGGGGAGCGTCAGCGAGAGACGGATATAGCCCTCGCCCGCCTCGCCGTAGCTCATGCCCGGCGTCACCACCACGCCCGTCGCGTCCAGCAGCCGCTCGGCGTAGGCGGCCGAGGAGCGCTCGCCCTCGGGGAGGCGCGCCCACACGTAGAGCGAGGCGCGGGGCGGATCGACGCGCAGGCCGAGGGCGCGCAGCACCTCGACGGCGCGGTCGCGGCGGCGTGCGTATATCTCGTTATGTCGCTCGACCTCCCCCAGCGGACCGTCGAGGGCGGCGATCGCCATCTGCTGGATCGCCTGCGGGATGCCCGAGTCGAGGTTCGACTTCACGCGTGTCAGCGCGTCCACCAGCGTGTGGTTGCCCACCGCCATCGCCACCCGCCAGCCCGTCATGTTGAACGACTTCGAGAGCGAGTTGAACTCGATCGCCACCTCGCGCGCGCCCTCGACCTCGAGGATCGAGGGCGCGACGTAGCCGTCGAAGGTCACGTCGGCGTAGGCGAGATCGTGCGCGAGCCAGACATCGTGCGTGCGCGCCCACTCGATGGCGCGCGCGAAGAACGCCTCGTCGCAGGTGGCGCCCGTGGGGTTGTTGGGGTAGTTCAGCCACAGCAGCCGCGCGCGGCCGGCGACGTCGGCCGGCACCTCGTCCAGGCGCGGCAGCCAGCCGTCCTCCTCGCGCAGCGGGAGGCGCACCAGCTCGGCGCCCGCGAACATCGCGCCCACCTCGTAGACCGGGTAGCCGGGGTCGGTCACCAGCACCACGTCGCCGGGGTCGACGACGCACAGCGGCAGGTGGCCGATGCCCTCCTTCGAGCCGATCAGCGAGACCACCTCGCGCGCCGGGTCGAGCTCGACGCCGTGGCGGCGGCGGTACCAGCCCGCCATCGACGCCCGCAGCTCGGGCAGCCCCTCCGTCTCCGGGTAGCGGTGGTTCGCCGGGTCGTCCGCGGCGCGCTTCAGCGCGTCGAGGATGTGCGCAGGCGTCGGCAGGTCGGGGTCGCCGATGCCGAACGAGATCACGTCGACGCCCTGCGCGCGCTTCTCCGCGATCAGCTGCGAGATGCGCGCGAAGAGGTACGGCGGGAGCCGATCGACGCGGTCCGAGAGCTTCACGCGACCCCCGTCATCCGGCACTCGCTATTTGGCACTCGTCGTGTGGCGCTCGTCACGCCGGGCCGCCGTCGAGCGGCCACTCGGCGCTGAAGACGTGCGCGACGGGGCCTTCGAGGGTGACCTCGCCCTCGCCGTCCCAGCCGACGGCGAGCGTGCCGCCGGGCAGCCGCACCTCCACCTCGTCGCCGACGCGGCCGTGCAGCCGCGCCGCGACCACGGCCGCGCAGGCGCCCGAGCCGCAGGCGAGCGTCTCGCCGACGCCGCGCTCCCACACCCGCATCTCGAGCGCACCGCGATCGAGCACGCGCACCACCTCCACGTTGGTGCGCTGCGTGAACAGCGGGTGGTGCTCCACCGCGGGGCCGACGCTCGCCAGCGGGTACTCCGCGGGCGGCGCGTCGAGGAAGGCGACGGCGTGCGGATTGCCCATCGAGACGAGGGTGACGGCGAGCTCCTGCGCCGCGCCGCCCGCCGGCGTCCCATTCTCCGGCGTGACCGCGAGCGGCAGATCGAGCACGGGCGCCGCCCGCTCGACGGCCGCGCCCAGCGCCGCCGGCTCGAAGGCGGGGCGGCCCATCGAGACGCGCACGCGCGCCACCCGGCCCGCGGCGTCGCGGGTCGCCTCGGCGGTGAGCACGCCGGGGATCGTCTCGACGCGCACGCGGCCGTCCGGCGCCACGACCAGCGCGCGGTCGAGCAGGTAGCGCACGAAGCAGCGGATGCCGTTGCCGCACATCTCGGCCTCGGAGCCGTCGGCGTTGAAGATGCGCATGCGCCGGTCGGCGACCGTCGAGGGCAGGACGAGCAGCAGCCCGTCCGCGCCGACGCCACGGTGGCGGTCGCAGATCGCGCGCGCGAGCGCGGGCCACAACGCCGCCTCGCTGGCGGGGCCGGACGCCGGCGGCTCGGCCACGACGAAGTCGTTGCCGGCGCCGTGCATCTTCCAGAAGGGCAGGCTCGCCCGCGCCACGCGCTCCCCGTCCCGCTTCGACCTCGAGCGCCCCGTCGAGCGCCGCTACCGAGCGCCGCTCTCGGGCACAGCAGCGATGCTATCGCATCGCCGCGGGAGGGGCGCCGGCCGCGCCCCGCGCGATCAGCGCGGGCGCTCGCGCCCGCGCCTCCTCGATCAGCGCGCGCGTCACGGCCTCGCCGTCGGCCGCATCGACCCAGCGGATGCGCTCGTCGGCGGCGCGGAACCACGTCGCCTGCTGGCGGACCAGGCGGTGCGTCTCCGTCCGCGTGCGCGCGAGCGCCTGCTCGACGCTCCACTCGCCTGAGGCGACGCGCGCCGCCTCCGCGTAGCCGACCGAGGCGAGCGCCGGGAATGCACGACCGTGCTGTTCGATGAGGGCGCGCGTCTCTTCGACCAGCCCGGCGGCGTACATCGCGCTCGCGCGCTCGTCGGCGCGCGCGTGGAGCTCGGCGCGCGGCCGCCGCAGCCCGACCGCGCGCCACGCGAAGCCCGGCTCGCCGCGCTGAAGCGGCGGCACGGGCGCGCCCGTCGCCTCCACGATCTCGATCGCCCGCACGAGGCGGCGCGCGTTGCGATCGCCGATGCGCTCGGCCGAGGCGGGATCGACGCGCGCGAGGCAAGCGACGAGCGCGCCCGATCCCTCGCGCGCCGCCAGTGCCTCCAGCTCCGCGCGCAGCGCCGGGTCCGGCGGCACCGCCGGCACGCGCCATCCCTCCAGCAGCGCCCACGCGTACTGCCCCGTGCCGGCGACGAGCAGCGGAAGCCGGCCGCGCGCCCGGCAGCCGGCGATGGCCGCGCGCGCCCCGGCCAGCCAGTCCGCGAGCGTCCACGGCGCGTCGGGCGGGGCGACGCCGACGAGGTGGTGCGGCACCGCCGCCAGCTCGGCCGCGGTGGGGGCGGCCGTGCCGATGCGCATTCCGCGCCGCAGCTGGCGCGAGTCGGCGGCGATGACCTCGATGGGCAGCTCGCGCGCCAGCGCGACGGCGGCCGCGGTCTTCCCCGAGGCCGTCGGCCCCAGCAGCGCGAGCAGCGGCGGCAGCGCCGGCTGTGGTGTCGGCGAGGAGGGCGACGAGGGCGAGGGCGAGGGCCCCGCGGGCGGCGGCGCGCTCGGCACGGCGCTCAGCCGGCGGCGGCGACGGCGCGGCAGATCGCGGCGAACTCGGCGGCGCGCAGCGAGGCGCCGCCCACCAGCGCGCCGTCCACCGAGGGCTGGCGCGACAGCTCCTCCACGTTCGCCGCGCTCACGGAGCCGCCGTACTGCACGCGGCAGCGCTCGGCGGCGCGCGCGTCGAAGCGCGCCTCGAGGATGCCGCGCACCGCCGCGCACGCCTCTTCGGCCTGCTCGGGCGTCGCCGTCTCGCCGGTGCCGATCGCCCACACCGGCTCGTAGGCGATCACGACGCGCTCGTCGAGGCGGGGCGCATCCTCGAAGGCCGCGCGGAGCTGCCGCTTCAGCACCGCCTCGGTCTCGCCGGCGCGCCGCTCGCGCCCGGTCTCGCCCACCGCCAGCAACGCGTGCAGCCCCGCGGCCAGCACGGCCGCCAGCCGGCTCGCCGTCTCCTCGTCGCGCTCGGCGAAGAGCTGGCGGCGCTCCGAGTGGCCGACGAGCACGTAGTCGGCCACGCCGGCGAGCTGGTGCGGGCTGACCTCGCCGGTGTAGGCACCCGCGCGCTCCCAGAAGGTGTGCTGCGCGCCCACCTGGAGCGTGCTCCCGGCCAGCAGGTCATGCGCGTCGGCGAGCCACGGCGCGGGCGGCAGGATCACCACCTCGACGCCGGCGAGCCCGTCGAGCTCGGCGCGCAGCTCAGCCAGCAGCGCGCGCGCCTCGTCGCGGGTGGTGTGCATCTTCCAGTTGCCGCCCACGATCGGCGTGCGCCGGTGAGGCGCGCGCCCGGCCGCCGTCACCGCCTCACGCCCCGTACTTGGCGAGGCGGCCGGCGTGCGCGAAGGCCAGCGGCAGCACCTCGCGAGCGGGGAACGTGCCCAGGCCGCCGCGCGCGCACTCGCGCTCGCCGAAGAGGTGGGTCTCGTCCGTGCGCACGTGGTCGCCCGCGATCAGCAGCGGCACGGAGTGCCAGGAGTGCGCCGCCATCGTGGCCGGCGTCGAGTGGTCGCCCGTCACGACGAGCACGTTCGGCTTTAGGTCGAGGATGCCGGGCAGCGCGTCGTCGAAGTCGCGGATGGCGTGCGACTTGCGCACGAAGTCGCCGTCCTCGCCCGCGGAGTCCGAGTGCTTCCAGTGCACGAAGAAGAAGTCGTAGTCGTTCCAGTGGCGGCGCAGCGCCTCGATCTGCGTCTCGATCGAGTCGCCGGCGTCGAGCACGTCCATCCCTACCAGCCGCGCCAGCCCGCGATACATCGGGTAGACCGCGACCACCGCGGCGCGCAGCCGCCACAGCTCCGGGAGCTGCGGCAGCTCCGGGCGCATCGCCCAGCCACGCAGCGTGAGCGCGTTCGCCTGCGTGCGGCCGTCCAGGCGCTGCCGCGCCTCCGCGACGAAGCGGTTGACGAGCGACGCCGTGCGCACGGCGGCCTCGGCGTCGGCGGTGGCGTCCTGCCCCGCGAGCGCGGCCGGCTCGGCGAGCAGCGGCGCCACCCCCTCGCGCTGCGGGTCGGTCTCGGTGATGGCGGCGGAGAGGCCCTCGCCGCGCAGCACCAGCGCGAAGCGGTGCTCGCGCACGGGCCGCACGATCAGCTCGACCCCGGGGAGCTCGATAGTGGCGAGCTGCTCGGCGATCTCGGCCGTCACCTCCGTGGCGACGCGGCCGGCGCGGCGATCGACGATGCGCCCCTCGCCGTCGACGGTGCAGAGATTGCCGCGCGCCGCCAGGTCGTTCGGCCCGAGCTCGAAGTCGATGCCCGTCGCCTCCAACGCGCCACGCCCGACCTCGAAGCGCAGGGGGTCGAGGCCGAACAGCGCGAGGTGGCCGGGCGCCGAGCCCGGCGTGATGCCGATGCCCACGGGGATGGTCTGCCCCGTCGCGCCGCGCTCGGCGAGCTCGTCCAGGTGGCGGGTGTCGGCGTCCTCCAGCTCGGTGCGCCCGCGCGGCCCGGGCAGCCCGCCGAGGCCGTCCAGCACGCACAGCACGACCTTCGTCTCGGCGGGGATCGCGAGGCGGCGGATCAGATCAGGCTCCATGCCGCGATGCTATCAGGGCGCGGAGCTACGCCGGCGGGCGCCCGCCGCCCCGCCGCTACGACTCGGCGTCCAGCAGCGCGTCGACGCCCGGCAGCGCCTGCCCCTGCAGCAGCATCAGCGAGGCGCCGCCGCCGGTGGAGACGTGGGTGATGCGATCGGCGACGCCGGCGCGGTGCACGGCGGCCGCCGTCTCGCCGCCGCCGACCACCGTGATGCCGTCCAGATCGGCGAGGATGAGCGCCATCGCCAGCGAGCCCTCGGCGAAGCGCTCCTGCTCGAAGAGGCCGAGCGGGCCGTTCCAGATCGCGGTGCGCATGCCGGTCATCGCTGCGCGGAAGGAGCGGATCGTCGCGAGCCCGACATCGAGGATGCGCCAGCCCGCAGGGACGCGATCCACCGACAGCGTGCGCACCGATCCGCCCTCGGGCGCGCCGAAGGCGGCGACCACGTCCGTGGGCAGCACCATGCGCACGTCGTGGCGGGCGGCGTGCGCCACACAGCGCGCGGCCGCGTCCAGCCGCTCGTCCTCGACCAGCGAGTCGGCGACGTCCGTGCCGAGCGCCTTGAGGAAGGTGTTCGCCATGGCGCCACCGACGCAGACCACGTCCGCGCGCTCGATCAGGTGCTCGAGGATGAGCACCTTGTCTGCGATCTTCGAGCCGCCCAGCACGAGGCCCAGCGGCCGCTGCGGATCGCGCGTCACCTCCTCGAGCACGTCGACCTCGCGCTCCAGCAGCAGCCCGGCTACGGCCGGCAGGTGCCGCGCCACCCCCACCATCGAGGCATGCGCGCGGTGCGCCGTGCCGAAGGCGTCGTTTACGAAAACGTCGCCGAGCCGCGCCAGCTCCGCCGCGAAGCCCGGGTCGTTCGCCGCCTCCTCAGGGTGGAAGCGCAGGTTCTCCAGCATCAGGACCTCGCCGGGCTGGAGCGCGGCGGCCGCGGCCTCGACGTCGGCGCCGATGCAGTCGTCGACGGCGCGCACGGGGATGTCGAGCAGCCGCTCCAGGTGCTGTGCGACGGGCGCGTTGCTGAGATCGGAGACCGTCTCGCCGCGCGGCCGGCCGCGATGCGAGCAGATGACGATGCGCGCCCCGGCCTCGCGCAGCGCTCGCAGCGTGGGCAGCGACTCCTGCAGGCGCAGATCGTTGAAGACGACGCCGTCCTCCACCTGCACGTTGTAGTCGACGCGCAGCAGCACGCGCTTCCCGGCGAGGTCGATGTCGCGGATGGTCTTCTTGCGCATCGCAAGCGCTCCCGTCGTCGCGCCGCAGTCATGGCCGCGCGCCGCCTCGTGATCCTCGGGGGAGCGCGGCGCGGCTGCAACGGCGGATCGGCCCGCCGCCCGCGAGCCCCCGGCTCAGCTCTCGCGGCCGGTGACCGACTCCGCGAAGGCGCGGCAGAGCACGAGCGCCTCCGCGTCGAGGCCCGATGACGCGCCCAGCGAGGCGCCCACCGAGGCGATCGCGTCGAGCGCGGCGGCGCTCTCCTCTGCGGCGAGGCGCTGCGCGGCCTCGCGGCCGCCCGCGCGCTCCACCAGCGCGGCGAGGTGCGTCGCCTCTGCGTCGGCGGCGGCGCGCTCGGCGGGGGGCGGCGCCGCGTAGGCGCGCGCAAGCTCGCGGGCGGCGTCCGCGTCGCGCTCGGCGCCCGACTCCAGCGCCCACACCACGGGGTAGCTCTTCTTGCGCATGCGCAGGTCGTCGCCCGCCGGCTTCCCCGTCACCCGCGGATCGCCCCACGCGCCCAGCACGTCGTCGACCGCTTGGAACGCGATGCCGAGGTGCGCGCCCAGCTCGCGGAAGGCGGCGACGACGCGGCCCTCGGCCCCGCCCAGCAGCGCACCCATCGCGAACGGCGCCGCGAACATCGCGGCCGTCTTGCCCGCGGCCATCGCGAGGTAGTCGCCCGTGCCCACGTCCGCGCGCTGCTCGAACGAGATGTCGAGGTACTGGCCCTCGACCAGCCGCAGGCAGCCCTCGTCCAGCTCGCGCATCGCCTCCAGCACGCGCCGCTCGGCGTGGCCGCTCTCCGCGAGCCGGTGCATCGCGAGCCGGGCGAGCGTGTGCATGCCGTCGCCGGTGTTGATCGCCTGCGCGGGCCCCGCGAGCGTCCACAGCGCGGGGCGCTCCCGGCGCAGGCGGCTCTCGTCCTCGACGTCGTCGTGGAGCAGCGAGAAGGCGTGCACCAGCTCGACGGCGGCGGCCGCGGGCGCGGCGGGCGCGGCCTCGCCACCGACCAGCTCGGCCGCCAGCAGCAGCGCCGCGGGGCGCAGCAGCTTGCCCGAGGAGCCGTCCAGCGCGAGCCCATCGGCGTCCTGCCAGCCGAGGTGGTAGCGCATCCAGCCGAAGAGCTCGACGGGCGCCGTGCCCACGACCTCGCGCATCTCCGCCTCCACCAGCGGGCGGTAGCGCTCCATCCTCGCCTCCAGCGCCGCGCGCGGCTCGGCGGGCGCGCTCACGCCACCTCCTCCGCCGCGCCCCGGCCCGCGCCCGGCAGCGTCGGCGGCGCGGGCGCGGGCGTCGGGACGAGCGCCAGCCGCGACTCCAGCGCGGCCTCGACGGCGGGGCGCGAGAACAGCAGTGGCCGGTAGCGGCCCGCCAGCATCTCGCGGGCGCAGTCGTCGTAGCGCGGGTGGCCGGGGATGCCCGAGGCGCCCGTCGGCAGCTGCGCCTGCGAGCGGTCCGGGTCGCCGAGGTCGACGATCTGCCGGTAGACCGGCACCATCGCCGCCGCCTCGGGACCGCGCGCGGGGTTGTAGCCGGCCTGCCACACCGTGTTGACGTCGCCGCCGACGGCGAACGGCCCTCGCGACCAGTGCGCGCCGAGCACGGGCACCGCAGCGAGCGGGTGCGGCAGCCGCAGCCGGTGGATCGCGCCCCAGCTCCAGCTCGCGGGCTCGCCACCGAGCTTCACGCGCAGCCCGCCGATCGCGCGCCACGCCGCCGCGCGCAGCAGCCGGTCGCGGTCGGCGGCGCCTTCGAACGCGGGCGGCGACGGCGCGTCCAGCAGCTCGATCAGCCAGCCCTGCAGCCGGTAGTGGAAGCTGGAGTGCGGCTGCCCGTCGTAGTAGCCGCGACCCAGCACGACGCTCGCGGCGGGCCCCGCGAGTCGCGTGGCCACGGCGTCGGCCAGCTCCAGGAAGGCCGCCTCCACGATGGCGGCGGCAGGGCTCGCCGCGTCGAGGCGACCGTCCCACTCCTCCAGCAGCGCAACCACCTCGGCATCGAGGCGCGGCACGCCCGCCGCCGCGCCCGCGGTGGCGTCGCCGCCCGCGGCGCAGGCGGCGAGCAGCCGATCGCGCAGCCGCGCCATCGGCTCCGAGCGCAGATCGAGCTGGATCGCGGCGAGCGAGGCGGCGTCGTGGCGCTCGCGGGTGGCGAGCAGCTCAGCGATGCGCTCGGCGCGCCACGGCTCCGCCCACTCCTCGCCCAGCTCCAGTGGGCCGCCCGGCGCCTCGTTGGCAGAGAGCACGACGCCCGACGGAGGATCGAGCAGGCGCGGCAGCTCGGCGGCCGCGCGCGACGGCGGCGGCCCCGGCGAGCGAGCGCCGGCGCGCGGCAGCAGCCCCTCGCCGTGCTCGCGGCGGGGCACGCGACCGGCGAGCCGATAGCCGATCCGCCCCTCGGCGTGCGCGTAGACGACGTTGAAGGTCGAGCCCGGCCAGCGGTCGAGCGCCGCCTCGAACGCCTCCACGCTGCGCGCGCGACCCAGCGCGAGGAACGGGCCGGCGACGTCGCCGGGCTGGAGCGGCGTGGCGTGCAGCGCGATCGCGCGCTCCTCGCCGGGGAGCGCCGGGCCGACGACGGGGCCGTGCCGCGTCTCCAGCACCCGCTCCTCGACGGCCGCGGCGCCGCGCACCGCGATCGTCTCCAGTCGCCAGCGGCCGCGCTCCCAGCCGGCGGGCGTGCGGTAGCGGCCGGGGTCGGCGGGGTCCAGCTCCTCGACGTAGCAGTCGGCGACGTCGGCGAGGCCCGCGGTCAGCCCCCACGCCAGCGCGCCGTTGTGCCCCATCACCACGCCCGGCAGCCCCGGCACGTCGGCGCCCGCCACCGTGAGCGCGCCCCCGCGAGATGCACGAGGTGGAAGAGCCCCGGCAGCCGCGGCGTCAGATGCGGGTCGGCGGCCAGCAGCGGCGCGCCGGTTGCGCTGCGCGCGGGCGCCACGGCGAAGGCGTTGGAGGCGCCGCTGCCGGCGGGCAGCCCGCCCACCACGCCGGCCTCCTGCGCGGCGCGGTGCGCGGTCAGCAGCCGCTCCAGGGCGCCGGGCGCGTCCTCGCCGGTGGCCGTGCGCCCGGCGCCGGCGGCGGCCGGGCGCGAGCCCGGCTCGGCGGCGGCGGCGCGCTCCGGGCCCAGCAGCCGCAGCAGCTCCTCGCGCAGCAGCTCCGTGTCCCAGTTCGTCGCGAAGGTGAAGAGCAGCAGCCGCCCCACCAGCGTCGAGTGCCAGGCGCGCCACGGCTCGGGGCGGAAGCCGAGCAGCGCGAACTCGGGCGGCAGCGCCCGCAACGTCGCGAGGCCTGCGTTGACGCCGCGCGCGTACGCCTCGAGGCCCGCGCGGTCCTCGGGCGCCGCGTCGTCCACGTCGCGCTGCGCCAGCGCCGCGAGGCCGAGGCGGCGCTGGAAGCGGTCGGCGGGCAGCGCGCGCGCGCCCAGCACCTCGGCCAGGCGCCCGGCCGCCAGCCGCCGCAGCGCCTCCATCTGGAAGAGCCGGTCCTGCGCGTGTACGAGCCCCTGCCCGAAGAGCGCGTCCTGCTCCGAGGCGGCGAAGACGTGCGGTACGCCGTGCCGGTCGCGCAGCACCTCCAGGGGGGCGCCGCAGCCGTCGACGGTGAGCCGGCCGGAGGCGACGGGGTGCGCACGGCCGCTCCGCTCGCGCGCGTTGGCGCGCGCGGCCCCCGCCGCGAGGCGCGCGCCGACGCGCACCCCGTCCAGCGCGCCCGCCAGCGCGCCGGGGAGCGACCTAGAGAGCGACGCGACGAGGCTCGCGCCCGCCGCCTCGCCGGGCGTGCGCCCGCGCGCCTCCGTCGGCTCCGACATCCGCCGCCCCCCGCCACCCCGCGCCCGTCGCCGCTACAGCCGCATGCGGCGCGGCTACGTCGCGCGCCGAGGATAACCGGTCGCGAGCCTCGCGGCCCGCGCCGGGGCGCTGCTAGCCGATGCCGAGCTGCTTCGCGGTGATCGGGCCCGCGCGCAGCAGCAGCGGCGGATCGCGCGTGAGGTCGACCACGGTGGAGGGCGCGAGCCCCTCGCGCTCGCCGCCGTCGAGCACGAGCAGCGCGTCGCCGAAGTGGCGCGCCACCTCCTCGGCGCTGGTCGCGGGCGGCTCGCCGCTGCGGTTCGCCGAGGTCGCGGCGAGCACGCCGCCGGCCGCGCGGATCACCGCGCACGCCAGCGGGTCGGCGGGCTGCCGCACGCCCACCGTTCCCTCGGCCGTCACCACGGCGAGCGCCGCGCCGGGCCGCGCGCGCACCACCGCGGTGAGCGGCCCCGGCCACAGCGCGCGCACGCGATCGAGCGTGGCGGGCGCTGCGAGCAGCGGCAGCAGCGCCTCCACGGGGTCGACGAGCAGCTGGAAGGGCTGCCCCTCGGCGCGGCCCTTCAGCGCGGCCATGCGCTCGACCGCGGCCGCGTCGTCGGCACGCGCCGCGAGGCCGTAGACCGTCTCCGTGGGGATCGCGACCACCTCGCCGCGGGCGATCGCCGCGGCCAGATCCTCGACGCGCTCCGGCTCGACGATCGGCACGCGCAGCCTCCTCGGTCGATGCGCCGCGCCCCGACGGGCGCAGCGGCGGCAGCGTGTCAGCGCGACCCGGCCGCCGCCTCGCGGAGCGTCGCGCGCGCGCCGTCCCAGTCCGGCGCGACGCGGATCTGCGGGAGCCGGTGGAAGATATGCTCGGGGCTCCCCACGACGACGACCAGCTTCTCGAGAGCGACGGCGACGCCCAGCTCCACGTGACGCCCGCCCCTGCCCCCGCCCGACTCCTCGGCGAAGGCGACGAGCGCGTCCGCACGGCGGATGTCGTCGATGTCGGTCTCGGCGAGCTCGCGCCAGTGCGCGTCCGTCAGCTCCGCGCGCGGCGCGGGCGGATCGACCATCAGCCAGCGCGAGGTGACCTCGATCCCGTCGCCGTGCAGCCGCGCGCGGTAGGCGTTCAGCTCGTCGCGCCTGCCGTACCTCGCAGCGAGATAGACTCGGTAGGGCATCGCGCGGGCTCCTCGCACGCACCGACCGCGACCGCGACGGCGGCTGCCGCGGGCCCATGCTACGATGCGGCGGCAGGCGGTCTCCCCCCGAGCAACCGGAGCCAGATGGTCGACCAGGCCGAGGCGTCCGCCACCGTGGATCGGATCCGCACCTCCGGCGACAACGAGGTATCGACCTACCTCGAGATCGCGGAGGCGCGGGAGCCCGGGCAGTTCCTCACACCGGCCCCCAACGCCCCCGAGACCGTGGTCGTGATCGACTACGGCTCGCAGTACTCGATGCTGATCGCGCGGCGCATCCGCGAGGCCAACGTCTACTCGGAGCTCGTGCCCTGGGACGCGGCTCCGGAGGCGCTCTCCCACCTGCGGGTGAAGGGCTTCGTGCTCTCGGGCGGGCCTGCCTCCGTCTACGAGGACGACGCGCCGATGCTCCCGCCCTACGTGCTCGCCTCCGGGCTGCCAGTGCTCGGCATCTGCTACGGCATGCAGCTGCTGACGAACGCCCTCGGCGGGCGCGTGGCTCCCTCCGACTCGCGCGAGTACGGCCACGCCGTGATCACCGTCTCCGACCCCGAGAGCCCCCTGCTCGATGGGCTGCCCGCTTCGCTCCCGGTGTGGATGTCGCACGGCGACCGCATCGTGGAGCTGCCGCCCGGCTTCCGCGCCATCGCGCACTCGGAGAACAGCCCCGTCGCCGCGATGGCCGACGAGAGCGGCCACCTCGGCATCCAGTTCCACCCCGAGGTCGTGCACACGCCGCAGGGCGACCAGCTGCTGCGCAACTTCCTGACCAACGTCGCGGGCTGCGCGGGAGACTGGACCGCCACCTCCTTCGTGGAGGAGTCGGTCGCGACGATCGCCGAGCAGGTGGGCGACGGGCGCGTGATCTGCGCGCTCTCGGGCGGCGTGGACTCGACGGTGGCGGCGGCGCTCGTGCACCGCGCCGTCGGCGACCAGCTCACCTGCATCTTCGTCGACAACGGCTTGCTGCGCGCCGAAGAGGCGGAGCGCGTCGTCTCGACCTTCCGCGAGCACATGTCGATCAACCTCGTGCACGTCGATGCCGCCGAGCGTTTCGTCGGGGACCTCGCCGGCATCACCGACCCGGAGAGCAAGCGCCGCCGCATCGGCAGGACCTTCATCCGCCTCTTCGAGGAGGAGGCGGCGCGCCTCGGCGAAGTCGACTTCATCGTGCAGGGCACCACCTACCCCGACGTGATCGAGTCGGCCTCGACGGGCTCGGCGGCCGCGAAGATCAAGACGCACCACAACGTCGGCGGGCTCCCCCCCGACATGCGGCTCTCGCTCGTCGAGCCGCTGCGCAACCTCTTCAAGGACGAGGTGCGGCGCGCCGGCAAGGAGCTGGGCCTCGCCGACGAGATCGTCTACCGGCAGCCCTTCCCCGGCCCCGGCCTCGCGATCCGCGTGATCGGGGAGGTGACGTACGAGAAGCTCGACATCCTGCGCCGCTGCGACTGGATCGTGATGGACGAGGTGAAGCGCGCCGCCGTCTACCACGACCTGTGGCAGGCCTTCGCGGTGCTGACGGACACGCGCACGGTGGGCGTGCAGGGCGACTTCCGCACCTACGGCTACTGCGTGGCGCTGCGCTGCGTCACCGCCGAGGACGCGATGACCGCCGACTGGGCGCGCCTCCCCTACGATCTGCTCGCGCGCATCTCCTCGCGCATGGTGAACGAGGTGCCCGAGGTGAACCGCGTGGTCTACGACATCACCTCGAAGCCCCCGGGCACGATCGAGTGGGAATAGGCTCGCGGGAGCAGGCTCGTCGGGCAGGCGCGCGAGGATAGACGAGGGCTCTCGGCGACGGGGAGTCCGGCGGGCAGGGGTGAGCGCGTGAGGGTGCTGCTGCTCGGCTCCGGCGGGCGCGAGCACGCGATGGCCTGGGCGCTCGCGCGCTCGCCGCGCCTCGACAAGCTCTGGTCCGCCCCCGGCAACGCCGGCACAGCCGACTACGGCGAGAACGTCCCCGGCCTCCGCGTCGCCGACCCCGAGGCCGTCGCCGAGCTGGCGCGACGGCTGCGCCCCGACCTCGTCGTCGTCGGTCCCGAGGATCCGATCGCGGCGGGCGTCGCCGACCGGCTCGCCGTGGAGGGCGTGCGCGTCTTCGGCCCCACCGCCGCCGCCGCCGAGATCGAGTCCTCGAAGGCGTTCGCGAAGGGGCTGATGGCGCGCGCCGGCATCGCGACCGCGGCGGCGCGCGACTTCGAGGACGCGAGCGAGGCGCGCGCCTACCTGCGCGGGCTCGCCGCCGCCGGAACGCTCGACGGCGCGCCCGGGAGCGGCATCGTCGTGAAGGCGAACGGGCTGGCCGCCGGCAAGGGCGTCACCGTCTGCGACACCCTCGAGCAGGCGGAGGCCGCCGTGGAGGAGGCGTTCGGCGGCGCCTTCGGCGCCTCGGGCGAGCGCGTGCTGATCGAGGAGCGGCTCACCGGCCGCGAGACCTCGGCGCACGCCTTCACGGACGGCGTCGCCGTCGCGCACATGCCGTTCTCCTGCGATCACAAGCCCGTCTTCGACGGCAACCGCGGGCCGAACACCGGCGGCATGGGCTGCTACTCGCCGCCCGGCTGGCTGGCCGACTCCGACGCCGATCGCATCCGTCGCGACGTGACCGAGAGCGCCATCGCGCAGCTCGCGGCGGAGGGGCGGCCGTTCCGAGGCGTGCTCTACCCCGGGATGATGATGACCGCCGATGGCCCGCGCGTGATCGAGTTCAACGGCCGCCTCGGTGACCCGGAGGCGGAGGTGCTGCTGCCGCGGCTGCGCACGCCGCTGCTCGACGTCTGCGAGGCGGTGACGGCGAACCGCCTGGGCGAGCTCGACGTGCAATGGGACGAGCGCGCCACGGTCGGCGTGATGATGGCCTCGCCGGGCTACCCCGGCGACTACCCGCTCGGCGCGGAGATCACGGGCGTCGAGGCCGTCGACGCGGGCGTGCAGGTCTTCTTCGCGGGCGCGCAGCGTGACGAGCGCGGCCGGCTGCTGACGGCGGGCGGGCGCGTGCTCTGCGTCGTCGCGGCGGCGGGCAGCGTCGAGGAGGCGCGCGCCCTCGCCTACGACAACGTCGCGCGCATCTCCTTCGAGGGAGCGCACTACCGCACCGACATCGCGCTCGACGCGGGCGGCGTGGCCGCGGGCTCGGCGGGGGCGGCCCGATGAGCCCGCCCCCCGTGCGCGCGGGAGCGGTCGCGCCGACCGTGCGCTGCCCGATGCGCGAGTGCCGCCGCGCCATCGCGCTCGGCGAGCTGCCGGCGTTCCCGGCGCCGCCCGCGCGGCCGCCGTGCCTGCACTTCGTGGCGGCGTGGGGGCCGGCGCCGCAGCGCGCGCCGCTCGCCGAGGAGGCGCTGTTCGCCCTCGAGGGGAATCGCGAGATGGTGATCCGCAGCCTGCGGCCCGCCGACGCCGAGCCGCGCGCGATCGAGGCGCTGCGCCCCGAGCTGGAGGCCGCCGCCCGGCGTTTCGCCCACGCCGTCGATGCTCCCTCGGGTGACTGGGGCGCGCTCTTCGGCGATCCGTTCGAGCGCGACGCCGTCGCCCGCGAGTTCGCGCGGCTGCTGCTCGACGTGCCGGCGCGCGCGGCCGGCGCCGGATCGCGAGGCGCGCGATGATCCCCCGCTACTCGGTCCCCGAGATGACCGCGATCTGGAGCGACGAGGAGAAGTTCCAGCGCTGGCTGGAGGTCGAGATCGCCGTCGTCGAGGCGTGGGCCGAGGCCGGCGTCGTGCCCGCGGAGGACGCGCGCGCCATCGCGCGGGACGCCCGCGTCGACGTGCCCGCCGTGCTCCGCTACATCGAGGAGACGCACCACGACGTGACGGCGTTCCTGCGCTCGGTCGCGGACTCGCTGGGGCCGGAGTCGCGCTGGGTGCACTACGGCCTGACCTCGCAGGACGTGTGGGACACGGCGACGAGCCTGCAGCTGGTCGCGGCGATCGATCTGCTCGCGGCGGACCTCGAGCGGCTGCGCGAGGCCGTGGCGCGGCAGGCGCTCGCGCACCGCGAGACGATCTGCGTCGGCCGCACGCACGGCGTGCACGCGGAGCCGACCACCTTCGGCCTCAAGCTCGCTGTGTGGTTCGACGAGATCCGGCGCCAGGAGGCGCGGCTCGCGGCCGCCCGCGACACCGTCGCCGTCGGCCAGATGTCGGGCCCCGTGGGGACGCACGCCACGGTGCCGCCGTCCGTCGAGGAGTCGGCCTGCCGCCGGCTGGGGCTGGCGGTCGCGCCCGTGACGACGCAGGTGCTGCAGCGCGACCGGCACGCGCACCTCGTCTCGGTGCTGGCGGGCGTCGGCGCCTCGCTGGAGCGCTTCGCCACCGAGATCCGCGGCCTGCAGCGCACCGAGGTCCGCGAGGCGGAGGAGCCGTTCGCCGTCGGCCAGACCGGCTCCTCTTCGATGCCGCACAAGCGCAACCCGGAGCTCTGCGAGCGGGTCTGCGGCCTCGCGCGGACGCTGCGCGGCTACGCACAGGTGGGGCTGGAGAACGTGGCGCTGTGGCACGAGCGCGACATCTCGCACTCCAGCGCCGAGCGCATCGTGCTGCCCGACGCGACGGGGCTGCTCGCGTACGCGCTGCGGCTCTTCAGCGGCGTGATGAAGGGCCTCGTCGTGCACCCCGGGCGGATGCGCGCCAACCTCGAGATGACGCGCGGCCTCGTCTACTCGCAGCGCGTGCTGCTGGCACTGATCGAGAGCGGGCTCTCGCGCGAGCAGGGCTACGCGATCGTGCAGCGGCACTCGATGGCGGTATGGGACGCGCCCGCCGGCGAGGGCCCCGAGCAGCCGACGCTGCGCGGGCTGCTGGCCGCCGACCCCGAGGTGCGCGAGCGCCTCGACGAGGCGCGGCTGGACGAGCTCTTCGACCCGCGCGCCTACCTCGTCCACGTCGACGAGTCATTCCGCCGCGTCGGGCTGCTGCCACCGCTGGTCCCGCTGGCGCCGTCGGCGGGCGCCGAGGCCGCTGGGGCTGGTACCGGCCGATGAGCCGCTCGCCCGGGGCCCCCGCCGACGTGGGCGCCGAGGCGGCGCCGATGCTCGACAGCCCCGCCGAGGGCATCCGCGCCCGCCCCGTCGCCAGCGGCCCCGCCGAGGGCGTCCCCGCCCGAAGGCTCCTCAGCGGCAAGGTGCGCGACATCTACGAGCTGCCCGAGGGTCGGCTGCTGCTCGTCGCCACGGACCGCATCTCGGCGTTCGACGTCGTGCTGCCGCAGGGCATCCCCGACAAGGGCGAGGTGCTGACGCGGCTCTCCGCGCACTGGTTCGAGCTGACGCGCGCCGTGGTGCCGAACGCCTTCGTCGCGGTGCTCGACGCGTCGAACGCCGCCGAGCTCGGCGTCGACGCCGATCCCGCGTTCCACGGCCGCTCGATGGTGATGCGCCGCGCCGAGCCGCTCCCTGTCGAGTGCGTGGTGCGCGGCTTCCTCGCGGGCTCGGGCTGGGCCGACTACGAGCACGCGGGCGCCGTCTCCGGCGTCGAGCTGCCGCCCGGCCTGCGGCTCGCCGACCGCCTCTTCGAGCCGATCTTCACGCCCTCGACGAAGGCCCCGGCCACGGGTGAGGGCAGCGCCCACGACGAGCCGATCGACTTCGCGCGGATGCAGGAGCTCGTGGGCGCCGAGCGCGCCGAGGCGATGCGGTTACGCTCGCTGGCGCTCTACCGCTACGGCGCGCAGCGTGCGGCGGAGCACGGCATCCTGGTCGCCGATACGAAGTTCGAGTTCGGCCTGCTGGACGGAGAGCCCGTGCTGATCGACGAGGTGCTGACGCCCGACTCCTCGCGCTTCTGGCCCGCCGACCGCTACGAGCCGGGCCGCGAACAGGAGTCGTTCGACAAGCAGCCGGTGCGCGACTGGCTGGCCGCCAGCGGATGGGACCGCACGCCGCCCGCCCCCGACCTCCCCGACGAGGTGGTGCGCGCCAGCTCGGCTCGCTACCGCCGTGCGTATGAGCTGCTCGCCGGCTCGCCGCTTCCCGGCGGCGCGACGCCCGACGACGCGCTGCCCGAGGCTGGGGCGGGAGGCCGCGCGTGAGCCGCTTCCTCGCGCGGGTGACGGTGATGCTGAAGCCGCTCGTGAACGACCCGCAGGGGTTGGCGGTGCGCGACGGCTTGCAAGCGCTCGGCTTCGAGGGCGTGGAGGCGGTGCGCGTCGGCAAGCGCCTCGAGGTGACGCTCGACGCCCCCGACGCGGCCGAGGCGGAGCGCCGCGTGCGCGCGATGTGCGATCGCCTGCTGGCGAACCCCGTGATCGAGGAGTTCCACGTGGAGCTCGCCGCTACCCCCCTCGACGCCGCCCCCGCGGACCCCGCCACCGCCTGACGAGGGCAGCGTGCCGCTCACTCGAGCGGCTGCCGGCAGCGTTCCGCTCCACTCGCGTGCGTGCCGCCGGCGTTCCGCCGCACTCGGGCGGCTGCCGCGCCTGGAAGCGGACCTTCGACATCCGCGTCGCGCATCGCGTGCGCCCTGCCGCCGGCGGCGGCGATGTGCTCACGCACGCCGGTCCGCGTGAGGCAGCGCTCGCGCGCGCCGGCGTGAGCCGGCTCACCGGATCGCCGTCGGCCCCGCCCGTATAGTCGGGCCGCCGTGCAGCGCCCCACTCCGCCCGCCACGAGCGTCCAGGCACCACCGCGCGAGCGTCGGCGGGCGCTGGCGCTGGTGGCACTCGCAACGCTGGGCGGGCTCGCCGTCTGGTTCTCCACCAACGCCGTCGCGCCCGCCCTCGGCGACGAGCTGGGCTTCGGCGACGGCGACCTCGCATGGCTCACGATCGCCGTGCAGCTCGGCTTCGTCGCGGGCACGCTCGGGCTCGCGCTGCTCAACCTCACGGAGCGCGTCCACGAGCGGCGCCTCTTCGCCGTCGCCGCGCTTGCCGCCGCGCTCGCCAACGTCGCGCCCGTCGGCAGCGACTCGCTCGCCGTCTGGCTGCTCGCGCGCTTCGCCACCGGCGTCTTCCTGGGCGGCGTCTACCCGCCTGCGATGCACGTGATCTCGGGGTGGTACCGCGGCGGGCGCGGCCTGGCGTTGGGCGTGGTGATCGGCGCGCTGACGCTGGGCTCGGGCTCGCCGCACCTGCTGCGCGCGCTCGCCGGCGACGAGTGGCAGGCGACGCTGGGCGCCGCCTCGGCGCTGGCCGTGGCCGCCGCCGCGCTGATGTGGTGGGCGGTGCGCGACGGGCCGTTCGTGACGCCGCCCGCCGCCGTCCGCCCCCGCGACTTCTGGCGCGGCGTCTCCGGGCGCGCGCCGATGCTGGCGCTGGGCGGCTACCTGGGCCACATGTGGGAGCTCTACGCGATGTGGGCGTGGCTCCCCGTCTACCTGCTGGAGGTCTACGGCGACCGCGCCCTCCTGGGCACGGGCCTCGCGGCCGGCAGCGCCGCGGCCTTCGGCGTGTTCGCGCTGGTCGCCGCGAGCTGCGTGGTGGCGGGCGCGCTGGCGGAGCGCCACGGGCGCACCGCCGTGACCTCGGCGGCGATGCTGGCCTCGGGCGCGGTGGCGCTGACGATCGGGTTCCTGCCGGCGACGGTGCTCGTGGTGACGCTGCTCGCCGCGCTCTGGGGCGCGACGGTGGTCGCCGACTCCGCGCAGTTCTCTGCCGCGATGACGGAGCTCGCCGACGATCGCTACCGCGGCTCCGCGCTCGCCTTCCAGACGGGCATCGGCTTCCTGCTGACGGCGGTGACGATTCGCGCGGTCCCCGCCATCGAGGGCGCCGCCGGCTGGGGACCGGCCTTCGCGCTGCTGGCGGTCGGACCCGCCCTCGGCGTGGCGTCGATGCTGACGCTGCGCCGCCTCCCCGAGGCCGCCCGCCTCGCCAACGGCCACTGCTAGCCAACCTTCGGTTGGATTCGAGGGGCTGCCGCCGCCGCTGCGCAGTCGCGGGTGTGCGCGCGAGTCGTCGGCGGGCTCGTCGCGTGCTGCGCTGCCGGGAAGCGACCCGCCCTCCTCGGCAGCGACGCGTGCGACGAGTCCGCGTCAGCCGACGAGCCCGCGAACGCTCCGCGCCGTCGGCCCCCGACCCACAGCACCGGCGGCAGCCCCTCGAGTGCAGCGGAACGCTGCCGGAAGTCCCTCGAATCCGACCGAAGGTTGGTGTTGAGGGGTTGTGGGGGGCGGCCGCTACGCTCTCAAGGGGGTGCGCGCGGCCGTCGATGATCCCGGCCGAACGATGCGACGCCCGCACTGCGATTGGTTCCCGGGGGGGCCGACCGCCGCGGTGGAGGGGCACCCTCGATGGCCGTCGTCGCCGTGCCGCGCCTCCGGCGCCGCGCCTCGCTCGCCCTCGCGCCGATCGCGGCGCTGCTGCTGCTCGCCGCCTTCGCCGCGCGCGACGCGAGGCCGGCCGCCGCCGAGGGCGACGGCTACGGGCCGATCGCCACGGCCGCGCTCGCGGCGCTGCACCAGCACCAGGGGCAGTGCTTCCCGTGGGTGCGACGCGTGCTGGACGCCGCCACCGGCGACCGCCTCGGCTTCGGCTACGTCGACGGCTACCTCGAGGGCGGCGCGCGGCAGGTGAGCCTCGCCGACGCGCGCGACGGCGACGTCATCCAGCTCACCGACGACCGCGACGTCAGCCCGTGGGCCGACTACGCGGGGCTCCACACCGCGATCGTCCTCGACAACCACGGCGACGGCACCTTCCGCGTCATCGACTCGAACTCCGAGTGGGACGGCGTGGTGCGCATCCGCGACCCCTACGACCGGTACGCGCTGGCGGGGCGCTTCCCCAGCATCACCGTGCGCTTCTGGCACTTCCCTGGAAACGAGGGGGGAAACGAAGGGCGCACGCCGTCCGCGCCGCCCGCGCCTCAGCCCGCCGAGGACGAGCCCGCGCCGCGCGACGTGCCGCTGGTCGCGGGGACACAGGCCGTGGTGCGCGCGGACGGCGACTGCCTGCGCATCCGCGACGCCGCGGGGATCGGCGGCGCACGCCTCGGCTGCCTCGCCGAGGGCATGCCGGTCACGGTGCTGGGCGGCGCGAGCGAGTCCGACGGGTACCGCTGGCAGCTCGTGCTCGCGGGCGACCTCGTTGGCTGGGTCGCCGACCTCTACCTCGAGCCGACCCCCGCCGCTGCCGACGCGCCCGCGCCCGCCCCGACGCCCGAGCCCACGTCGACGCCCGAGCCACCTCGACCCCGGCGCCGGAGCCCACGCCCGATGCGCAGCCCACGCCCACGCCCGCCCCCATCGCGGCGCTGCCGGCGCCCCCGGGGCCGCCGCCCCTGCCCGCGATCGAGGTCGCCGCGCCCGCGCTCCCGGAGCCGGCGCCCGGCGGGCTCGCGGTCGGCTTCGCCGGCGCGGGCGACCCGGAGCGCCTCGCCGCCGCGCTCGGCTACGAGGTCACGAGCGTCGCGATGCTGCACGTGGAGTCGCAGCGCTACCTGGTCTACGTCCCGGGCGCCCCGGCACTCGTCAACACGCTGCGCGCCGAGCTGCTCGAGCCGGGAAGCATCGTCACCGTGCGGCGCGCCGGGAGCGCGGCGCCCGCCACCGCCCTCGCCCCGGCATCGCGCGCGCCCGCGCCGAGCGTCGGCGCGGCGCGCGTGCTGCCGCCGCCGCCGCCGGGCGGCCTGACGCAGGGCGTCGCCGGCACGAACGACCCGGCCGCGCTCGCGAGCGCGCAGCCCTTCCCCGTCGCCACGATCTCGATGCTCGACGTGGCGACGCAGCGCTGGCTGGTCTACGTGCCCGGCGCGCCGGCCCTCGTCAATACGCTGCACTCGGGCTGGCTCGCGCCGGGGAGCGTGGTCACGGTGCGCCGCGCGCAGGCGGCGCCGCCCGCCAGCGCCGCGCCGAGCCCGCCTCCCGCGCCCTCGGCGCTCCCCGGCTCGGGGCCCGCCACGATCACTTACTACTACTGCGCGCAGGGCTCGAACCCGCAGGGCATCGGCGGCGGCGGCGGTTTCTGCGGGGCGATGGCCTCGGGCGCCGTGGTCCACGACGGCGCCGCGGCCTGCGCGCGCGAGTTCCTCGGCCAGCGCTTCCGCATCGCGGGCGATCCCACGGGCCGCGTCTACAGCTGCGCCGACACGGGCAGCGCTGTGGGGCGCGAGAACCGCGACATCTGGTTCGCCGACTCGGACGCCGGCTGGGAGTGGTGGCAGGCCGTCGGCCACCGCGCCGAGGTGGAGGTGCTGCCCTGAGCGCGCCTCGTCGGCGCCTGCGGTGACGTGGAGGGGGATGCGGCAGTAGAGCGGCCGCCGGCTTGCGCTGGCGGTGCTGTGGGCAAGGGGTCGGGTACATACTGCCGCGCCGCGAGGGAGGTCACGCAGACCAACGCGCTGCCGCGCGATGTCGGCGTCGTGCTCGACCGCTCGGGCTCAATATGCCTCTTCACCCACGGCGGGCCGATGAACAACTGCCCCGACGGCGGCGTCGCGTCCACCTCGTCGAGCTCGCCGAACCCGATCGAGAGCAGCGGCGTGAACGCGGCGATCGGGGACATGATAGTCGTGGCCGCGGTGGCGGGCGCGAACGGCACCTACACTCCCCTGAACGGCTTCACGACCGGCAACCAGCAGACGTCCGGCGGGACCGTGAAGCTCGGCACCGCCTACAAGGCCGGGACCGGCGCCTTCGAAACGCCGTCGATGCAGCACAGCGGGCCGAACCGGCAGGTCCTCGCGGCCGCCCGGCTCGCGGCCGTCGCGGGCCCGCCGGGCACCACCGTCGACCAGCTCGGCAGCTGGGGCACGGGCCTCTCGCACGCCGCGCCGGCGGGAAGCGACCGCATGCTGGTCTTCGTGGCGGGCGCGGAGGACGGCTCCAGCGGCAATCGCGATCTCGTCTCGGTCTCCTACGGAGGGCAGGCGTTGACGAAGTTCAACGCGATCGGCGTCACCAGCAGCAGCATCGAGGCGCGCGTGGAGATCTGGACGCTCGACGAGGCCGGGATCGCCGCCGCCGGGAGCGCCACGCTCTCTGTCTCATGGGACTCGACCCCCGGCTACACGATGTACTCGCACGCCTTCTTCGACGACGTGGTGGCGATCGCGCCCGGCGGCGGCTGGGAGCCCTTCGACACGATACGCGATGCGGTGAACGAGTTCACGACCTACTTCAAGCCGCTCGTCGATGGTCAGCCGTTCGACTACATGTCGCTGACCTCCTTCAGCTACACCGCCACGCTCGACCAGTCGCTGACGACGAGCTACGGCCCGGGCTCCGCGTTCGAAGCCGCTGTGAGCGCGATGGTCCCGCAGGGCCGCACGAACGTCGGCCACGGCATCCAGATCGGGCGCGACGAGATCGTCAACAACGGCAACCCGCTGGCCTATCGGGTGCTGATCATCGTGACGGACGGCATGTCCAACCAGTGCCCCGACGGTTCGGGCGGCTTCGAGAGCTGCAGTCAGTCATCCGCCGAGCAGTACGCGCGTGACCAGGCGACGCTGGCGGCGCAGAACGGCTTCGCGCTCTACACCATCGGCCTCACCGACAACTCGGGCGAGCCGCTGATGCAGGAGATCGCGACCATCGGCTCCACGCAGGGCGGCGGCGGCCAGTTCTTCGACGTCGACGACCCGGACGACCTCGCGGACATCTTCGAGCAGATCGCCGACCTGTTCAACGTGGCGCTGCTGGAGTAGGGCGCTGCCGGGGTAGGGCGCCGCTCACGGAGCGCCCCGCCCGTACAAAGCAGCGCGGCGCATCGCCCCCACGCAGGGGGCCAGACGCGAGTCGCCGTGGGCTACCCCGCACCCCGGCGGCTCGCGGTATCCACCTCGCCGCTCGGCGCGCCCGCCACCGGCGCGCCCGCCCCCCGCCCTCCTGCCCCCGGGAGGGCGTCGAGCAGCGCCACCGCCGCCGGCCCCTCGGGCTGGATCGTGACGTGACGGATGCCGTGGCGGTCGCGCAGCAGCGCCGTCGCCGCCTCGATCGCGGCCAGCGGCTCGGCGTCCGCCTCCAGCTCCAGGTGACAGGCGAACGAGACGAAGCTCCCCGCGATCGTCCAGCAGTGGAGGTCGTGCGCTCGCCGCACGCCGGGCAGCGCGGCGAGCTCGTCCTCGACGGCGCGCAGGTCGAAGCCGGCGGGCGCCTGCTCCATCAGCACCGCCAGCGTCTCGCGCAGCAGCCGCGCCGCCGTCACCACGATCAGCACGACGATCGCGAGCGAGAGCACCGCGTCCGCGCGCTGCCAGCCCGTCAGCGCCACGAGCAGGCCCGCGGCCACCGCCGCCAGCGAGCCCCCAAGGTCCGCGAGCACGTGCAGACGCGCCGCGCGCAGGTTCATCGAGCGGCCCTCGCGCAGCACCAGCAGCGCGGCGAGATTCGCCACGAGACCGAGCGTGGCGATCGCCGCCAGCCGCTCGCCGTCGATGTCGGCGGGGTCGCGCAGCCGCTCGACGGCGCGCCACACGACCAGCGCCGCGATCAGCAGCACGCCCAGCGCGTTCGCGGTGGCCGCCAGCACCTCGGCGCGGTGGAAGCCGAACGTGGCGCGCCAGGTGTGCGCGCGGTCCGCCAGCCACGCCGCCACCAGCGCCAGCGCCAGCGCGGCCATGTCGGAGAGCATGTGGCCGGCGTCGGCGAGCAGCGCCAGCGAGCCGGTCCACGCCGCGCCCCACAGCTCGAGGGCGAGCGCGGCCGCGGTGATCGCCAGCGCTAGCGCCAGCCGCGAGCGCGTGGCCGCGTCCGCGCCGTGCGCGTGCACCGCTAGCGCCCGGCCCTGTCGGCCCGCTCGCGCATGGTGCGCGCCAGCGGGCGGAGGAGCGGCGGGCACGACGGGAGCGGTGGCTGCGGCACCTCGTGGCCCTCCGTCGCTCGCGCGCCCGCGTCGGGCGAGGCCTCGCCTCTCATCGTAGTGCGCGCGCGCCTAGGTGTAGTTCCCACGTAGGTTGTTGAGAGGATGAGGGGCCTCGCCCGCTGCTGTGTGTGACAGCACGGCAGTAGCGAGGAGAGGACACCCTCATGGCCCATCGTAACGCGCGGCTGACGCCGCTGACCCGACTCGAGCTCGTGCGGGAAGTGGACGCCGGCTGGCCCCAGGCTGAGGTCGCTCGCCACTTCCGCGTCTCCCGCCACACCGTTGCCAAGTGGCTGGGGCGCTTCCGGACGGAGGGAGCGGCAGGGCTCGAGGACCGCAGCTCCGCCCCGCGCGCGCATCCCCGGCGCACGCCGCCCGAGCTGGAGCGACGCATCTGCGCCGTGCGACGCACGCAGGGATTCGGGCCGCATCGCATCCAGTGGGCGCTCGGGGTCGCCCGCTCCACGGTCTACGCCGTGCTGCGGCGCCGCGGCCTCAACCGGCTCGACCGCCTGCACCGCGTCATCCGGGAGCCGGTCCGCTACGAGCACGACGCCCCCGGCGACCTGCTGCATCTCGACGTGAAGAAGCTCGGGCGCGTCCCCGAGGGCGGCGGCAAGCGAATGGCGCCTGGCTTCGCCGAGACGCGCTCCGGGCCGCATTCGCGGCGTTCGCTGGGGCTGGAGTACCTACACGTCGCCGTCGACGACCACAGCCGTTACGCCTACGTCTCCGTCCTGCCCGACGAGCGTGGCGCGAGCTGCGCCGCCTTCCTCGAGCAGGCGCTCGCGGCCTTCCGCCGGCGTGGCGTGCGCGTGCGCCGGGTCCTGACCGACAACGCGAAGGCCTACACCGTCGCCCGCAGCTTCCACGGCGCCGCCGCCGCCGCAGACGTGCGGCTGTCGCACACGCGGCCCTACCGCCCGCAGACGAACGGCAAAGCCGAGCGTTTCATCCAGATCCTGCAGAACGAGTGGGCCTACGCCCGCCCCTACCGCTCCAACGCCGAGCGGCTGCGCCAGCTCCCACGCTGGCTCTACCGCTACAATCACCGCCGACCGCACGGCCGCGTCGGCGGGGCCGTCCCCGCCTCCCGCCTGTGAACAACCTTCCTGGGTAGTACAGCTAGGCGCGCCGTCAGAGGAGCCCACGGCTGACAGCGGGCGGGCGAGCGTCGAGAATGGAGACCCCATCACCCGCCGGCAGGAGCGCGCCGTGGATGCAGCCACCGGGAGCACGTCGCGGCAGCGGGCCTCGCGGCCCAGAGGGCTGCGACACGGAGGGCTGCGCGCGAGCGTCACGGCGCTCGCCATGCTCGGCGCGCTCGCGCTCGCGGCCTGCTCGAGCGGCGGCGAGGCCGACGAGGCGGGCGCCGGAGCGGCAGCGGGCGACCCCGCCGACTGGTCCGGCACGATCGAGGTCCGGCAGGGGCAGCCGGTCCTCCCCACGCTCGTCAACAGCCGCGTCGGCGTCGGCAGCAACCGGCTCGCCTTCGGGCTCTTCGGGCCGGACGGCGCGCTGATCCACGACGCCGCCGCCGCCGAGCTGCGCCTCTACGCCATCGACGAAGGCGACCGCGGGACGCTTGCGGCGGAGACGGCGCTGCGCGCGACGGCGCTCGCCGAGGAGCGCGACCACGCCCACGCCGACGGCTCGCTCCACGTGCACAGCGACACGCTGATCACGGTGTGGGGGCAGACCGTCGAGCTCACGCAGGAGGGCTGGTGGGGAGCCGAGCTCAGCGTGGAGCGCGGCGGCGAGCGGCACGAGGGGCTGCGGCTCCGCTTCTTCGTCGTGGCGGAGGGGGAGGAGCCGGCCGTCGGCGACCCCGCGCCGGCGACCCGGCAGCGCACGCTCACAGGCGGCGTCGACATCGCCGAGCTATCGACGGCTCAGCCGCCGAACCCGGAGATGCACCGCCTGACGATCGCCGACGCGCTGGAGCTCGACCGACCGCTGGTCGTCACCTTCGCCACGCCGGCGTTCTGCCGGACGCGCTTCTGCGGGCCCGTGCTGGAGCAGGTGGTGACGCCGCTGTCGGAGCGCTACGCGGGCCGCGTGGAATTCCTGCACATCGAGCCCTTCGACCCCGCGCGGCTGCGCGACGACGGCGCCTTCGCGGCCGTGCCGGCGATGCAGGAGTGGGGGCTCTCGACGGAGCCGTGGGTGTTCGTGGTCGACGCGCAGGGCCTCGTCGCCGCGAAGTTCGAGGGCGTCGTCTCGCAGCAGGAGATCGTCGAGGTGCTGGAGCGCCTCGGCCTCTAGCCAGCTCGCGACGCCTCTAGCCCGGCAGCGACCCTATCCCGGGAGCGACCACGGCCGCCCCGTCATGAGCAGCAGCTCGCCGAAGAACTCGTCGGCGGCGGCGTCCAGGCCGCGTTCGACGGGCACGCGCTCGGCCACGCGCAGCCCCGCGCGCTCGACCCAGCGCGTGCCCGCAGGCGCGGGGGCGTCCGCGTGCGGGGCGTGCTCGCAGTCCGGCCAGTAGCAGCCGTGCACGCAGAAATCGCTCACGAGGCGCCTCCCGCCCGCGCCCGGCCGTCGCGTCGTGGCTCCGCGTCGAGCGGCGGGGCGGGCGCGCGGGCCTCGACGCCGCGGCCACCCTCGAGGCCGAGCGCCGCGGCGGTGTGCCGCGGCCGCTGCGCCGGCTCGAGCGCGAGCAGCCGCTCGCGCAGCCGATCGAGGTCCGCTGCGGTGTCGACGTCGAGCTCGGGCGCGATGCGCCCCGTCGAGAGGCCGAGCGAGCGCGCCAGCCGCTCCGAGGCGTCGAGCACGCCCGGCCCGCCCCACTCCTCGGCGAGCGACGGATCGTCGAAGAGCGCGGGGTGCACGCGGTGCATGCCCAGCAGGTAGTAGCCGCCGTCCTCGGCCGGGCCGAAGACCACGTCAGCGCGGCGCAGCGCCCGCAGCGCGTGGTGCAGGTGGCGCGGCGCGAGCGTCGGCACATCGGCGCCGACGAGGATCAGCGGCGCGTGCCCCTCGCCCTCGAGGGTGCGCGCCGCATCGAGCATGCGCAGGCCGATGTGCCCGCCGCCCTGCGACCGCAGGTCGGCGACGCCGGTGAGCCGCCGCACCTCGTCCCCCGCGTCGCCGAGGGCGGCAGCGCCCGGCTCGACGAAGAGCGCGGCGCGCCACAGCTCGGCGGCGGCGACGGCGTGGGCGGCGTCGCGCAGGAAGGCGAGCGCCAGCCGCGCCGCCTCCTCGTCGCCCACGGCCGCCGCGAGCCGCCGCGTGCCGCGGCCGGGCGCGGGCCAGCGCGCCAGCAGCCCCACCGCCGCGCCGCGGTCGCCGCGGCTGCCCCGGGAAGGCGCCGCGGTGTGCATCAGGGGGCCTGCTCGCCGCGGCCCGCGGGGTGCGGCGGAGCGCCGCTCGCCTCGTCGGCCAGCGCCCGGCGCGGGGGCGCGGGCGCGGCGTCCGGGGCGGGGCGCTCCCCCAACACCGGCAGCGCGGCGAGCCGCTCGGGCGAGGCGCCGGCGAGACGGTGCTTCGTGAAGTACTCGTCGCACCAGAGGCAGACCGAGCCCAGCTCGTCGATGCAGCGGCGGGCGTGCTCGCGGTCGACGCCCGCGGCGAGCCCCATCGCCTCGGGGTCGCCGAGGTTCAGCGCCTCCCACATCGGATCGCCCCGCTGCCGATCGAGCATCGCCGCGAGCGGCTCCTCGGCGAGGTCGCCCAGCGGCTCGACGGTGCCTGGGCAGCACGGATAGGCCGTCGTCAGCTGGATCGCGACCTCCTGCATCGCGGAGCCGTCGTCGAGGAAGCCGAGCGCGCCCGACCAGCGCGCGCAGAAGTTGTGCCCCGGCTGCGCCTGCGCCAGCCCGTACTTCGCGGCGCGGCCGCGCGGCCAGAGCCCGCCGACCCACAGCTCGGGCGTCGATCCCCAGATCGCGAAGCTCGGCGTGCCGGCCTCGCGGCGCTGCGCGGGGTCGCCCACGCGCTGCTCGCAAAGGCCGCGCGCACCCAGCAGCGCGCGCAGCCCCTCCCACTTGCCCGCGGGGCGCGGGTGGAAGCCGTCCTGCGATGCGATCGAGATGTGATCGAGGCCGGTCGCGAGCAGCCGATCGAGAGTCGGCGCGTCCAGCAGGTCACCGTTCGTCTGGATCGAGACGCGTGCGTCCGGGTAGCGGCGGCGGCCCTCCTCCAGCAGCTCGAGCAGCAGCGGGAGCTCGGCCAGCGGCTCGCCGCCCGAGAGGATGAAGCGGTTCGCCTCGGCCGGCAGGTGGTCGAGCACGGCGTGCGCCTGCTCGCGGCTGACGGTAGGTGCGCCGGGGCGCGACCAGTTGTAGCAGTGGGCACAGCGCAGCGTGCAGTTGTACGTGAAGACCCAGTAGATCGACTCGATGCGCAGCGCGGTGCCCTCCCCGTGGCTCAGCGCACGTGCCGGTAGAGCGCGGCCAGCCGCGCCGGGGGCACGTGCGCCCAGTAGAGCCCCTGCACCACGAGCCACGACGCCCACGTGCGGGCCAGCCCGCCCTGCTCCCAGCGCCGCGCCGAGGCGCGGACCGGCCCCGCCTCCTCCACGTACACCATCTCCCCGTGCCGCGCCAGCCGCCGCACGAGCGCCAGGTCCTCCATGATCGGGTGCGGCGGGACGCCGACGGCGGCGGCCAGCGCCTCGCGGCGACAGAACACCGCCGAGTCGCCGTAGTAGACGCCCAGGCGGCGCAGCACGTGGTAGACGGCCGCGAGGAAGCGGCCGTGCAGCGAGGCGCCGAAGTCGATGCGGAAGCTGCCGCCCACGACCTCGGGCCGGTCGAGGGCGCGCCGGATCGCCACCGCGCCCCCCGGCGGCGGCCGCACGTCGGCGTGGACGAACCACAGCGCCGCGCCGCGCGCCGCGTGGGCGCCGGCGGCGAGCGCCGCCGCGCGCGTGCCGTCGCGCGAGCCCCCGTCGGCGACCACGACCTCGTCGGCGCCGGCGTCGAGGGCGGCGCTCACGGCGCCGGCGATCGTGCGCCCCTCCTCGAGGGTGGGTATGACGACGGAGACGCGGAGCGCCGTGGTTGCAGGCAGCGCGTGCCTCCTCGTCGGTCGCGCGGGCCGGCGCGTCGCCCGCCCGCCGTGCTCCTGGGTAGCGAGCCCACGAGCGCCGTGCCGGGCGACGATCGTACTCCGGGCGGCGGCAAGCGCCGTGACGGCGCTTCCGCTCCGCCTCTGCCCCCTCTGCCCCGAAAAGCATCGAAGATGCACAATCGGGGCGCGCCCACGGTGGAGCGGGCGCGCGAGAGACGAGGCGCCGTGCCGGGAAGCGACGACGAGGCGAACGCCACCGCGCCCGGCGCCCACCGGCACCCGCTCGACCCGATCTTCCATCCGCGCTCGATAGCCGTGGTGGGCACGCCCTCGGGCGATCCGCACGGCGGCAACTTCCTCCGGTCGCTGCGGGCGAGCGGCTACGACGCGGACCACGCGCTCTACCCGGTGAACCCGAAGGGCGGCGAGATCGGCGGGCTGCCCGCATACGCCTCGCTGCTCGACTGCCCCGGCCCCGTCGACCACGTCATCTCGCAGATCCCCGCCGCCGCCGTCGGCGGCCTCGTCGAGCAGTGCGTGGAGAAGGGGGTGCGCACGCTGCACCTCTTCACCGCGGGCTTCTCCGAGACGGGCGACCCGGAGCGCGCCGCGGCGGAGCACGCGGCGGTGCGCCGGGCCGTGGAGGCCGGCATCCACGTCATCGGCCCCAACTGCATGGGCATCTACGTCCCCGGGGAGCGCGTCTCCTTCACGGGGGAGCCGCCCACCGAGTCGGGGAACGTCTTCCTGCTCTCGCAGTCGGGGGTGAACGCCGCCGATACCATCTTCCGGCTGGGCGCGGTGGGGCTGCGCTTCTCGAAGGTGGTCTCCTACGGCAACGGCGCCGACCTCACGGCGCACGACTTCCTCGACTACGCGGCGGCCGACCCGCAGACCGAGGTGGTCGGCGCCTACATCGAGGGCGTCTCCGACGGCCCGGCGTTCGCGGAGGCGCTGCGGCGCTGCGCGCGGGTGAAGCCGACGGTGATCCTCAAGGGCGGGCTGACGGAGGCGGGGGCTCGCGCGGCCAGCTCGCACACCGGGTCGCTGGCGGGCTCGCGGCAGGTCTTCGAGGCGCTGTGCCGGCAGGCGGGGGCGCTGCGCGTGGACGGCATGGCGGAGCTGCGCGACATGCTACTGACGCTCACCACCTCGGCGCGGCGGGTGCGCGGCGACGGCGTGGCGATGCTCAGCTCGGGCGGCGGCTTCGCCGTGCTCTCCTCCGACGCGATCGCCGGGGCGGGCCTCGCCGTGCCCGAGCTGCCCGAGGCGACGCAGCGCGCGCTGGGCGAGCTGGTGCCGGTCGCGGGCACTTCGGTGCGCAACCCCATCGACGCGAGCTTCGACGGGGGCGGCGGCCGCTCCGAGGGCGACATGGACCGGCTGCGGCGCGCGGTGCTGGAGGTGGCGGCCTCGCCCGTCACCGACGTGGTCTTCCTCTCGACGAGCCGCGTGCCGTGGCTCAGCGACTCCGCCTCGGGCGCCGAGGAGGAGGGCGACCCGTACGAGGCCGCGCGCGCCCTCGGCGAGCGCATCGCGGCGCTCCAGGGCGAGCTGGAGGTGCCGCTGCTGTACATGCAGCGCGATCGCATCTGGGGCGACGTCGGCGTCGACCTCGAGCTCGCGAGCACCGCCCACGCGGGCGGCGTCGCCGTCTACGAGAGCGTCGAGCGTGCCGCGCGCTCCGTCGCGCAGCTGCTCGCCTGGCGCGAGCGCCGCGATGGCCTCCCCGCGATCCTCTAGCCGCCGCCCCTCGGAGCTCGCGACCTCGCCGAGCGCCGGGGGCGCGCGGGCCGCCGCGGCCGCGCCGCTGCTCATCGGGCAGTCGCTGGAGCTCTGGCGCGGCCCGCTGGCCGCGGCGGCCGCCGCGCGGAACGGCGCGGCGCTGGAGGCGGCGGCGCGCGCGCAGCTCGACGCGGGGGCGCGGGCGCTCGACGTGAACGCCGGCGCACGCGACGAGCTGGCGCCCGAGCTCGCGTGGGCGGCGGGCGCGCTCGCCGTCGCGCTCCCCGGCGTGCCGCTGCTGCTCGACTGCGGCGACGGGCGTGCGCTGGCGGCGGCGCTGCGTGCGGCGGCCGAGACGGCCGGCGGCGAGCGGGGCGAGGTGGGCGCCGAAGCGGACGCGAGGCGCCGATCGAGGCTGGTGGCGAACGCGCTGCGCCCGGGCGACGCGGCGGCGGGCGCGCTCCTCGACGCGGCGGCGGCGAGCGGCGCCGGCCTCGTGCTCTCCCCCGCCGAGCTCGACGGCGCCGCGCGGGCCGACCCGCCTCCTGCCGAGGCGGTCGCGCTGCTGCTGCGGGCGCGGGAGCGAGCACGCGCGGCGGGCGTCGGCGGCCCGCTCTTCGCGGACGCGCTCGCCTACCCACCGGCCGCAGACGCGGCGCGCTGCGCCCGCTCGCTCGCCACACTGCGCGCGCTCGCGGCGGCGGGCGCGCGCGAGGCGGGGCGCGCGACGCTCGTGCCGCTCGTCGCCGTCGGCAACGTTGGCCACGGCGCGCCCGCCGAGCTGCGCCCGGCGCTGCGCCGCCTCTACGCGGCCGCGGCGCTCGGCGCGGGCGCCCGCGCGCTGCTGCTCCCCGTCGAGGATCGTGCGCTCGTCGACGTCGTCGGCGCGCTCGCCCCCCTCGCGGCACCGATGGGCCGCCGGGCGACGCGACCGCCCGGCGGCACCGCGCCCGCCGCCGAGCTGCCGTGGCTCCGCCGCGTCGCCCGCGCCGCGTCGAGCGGTCACCCGCTCCCCGCCCCGACCGCGCGCGCGGGCCCTCGGCCGGACGCCGCGTGGGATCTGCTCGCGCGCGCCTAACGCAACGTTCCGGCAGCGTTCCCCTGGCAGCGTTCCCCTGCACCCTAGGGGCTGCCGCGTCTCGCTGAGGCGGTCGGGCCTCGGGCGTGGGCGCCGGTGCCCCTGAGGGGCAGCCGCGGCCGCTGGGACGCGCCGCGCTTCAGGCCGCGCCGCCACACGCTCGAGGACCGAGCACCCGCCGCCGCTCGCATCTGTGAGGAAGACCGCCGCTGCCAGGAGCGGCAGCCCCTAGGGTGCAGCGGAACGCTGCCGGGCGAAGGAGTGGTCGAGGGCGTCGCGGCTGAGGTGGACGACCGTGGGCCGGCCGTGGGGGCAGCTCTGCGGCGTCGCGGCCGCCTCGAGGTCGCGCAGCAGCGCGCGCTGCTCCTCGGGGGCGAGCCGGTCGCCAGCCATCACGGCGGCGCGGCAGGCGAGCGTCGCCAGGGCGCGGTCGGGGCCGGTGAGCCGCTCCTCGGCGTCCAGCGCGTCGAGGTAGTCGGCCAGCGCGCGGGCCGGGTCGCGGCGGCCGAGCGAGGCGGGGACGGCGCGCAGCAGCACGGCGCCGCCGTCCACCTCGTCGCACCAGAAACCGAGCGCCGCGAGATCGCCCGCGACGGTAGCGGCGAGCGCCGCCTGCGCCGGGGCTAGCGCCACCACCAGCGGCTCCAGCAGCGGCTGGCGCTCTGGGCGCCCGCGCTCGTGCGCCGCCTGCGCGCGCTCGTACAGCACGCGCTCGTGCGCGGCGTGCTGGTCGACGAGGTAGAGGCCGTCCGGCCCCTCGGCGACGAGGTAGAGGCGATCGAGCTGCCCCAGCGGCCGCAGCGCCGGCAGCCGATCACGCAGCGGCAGCGCCACGCGGCCGCCCGCGGCCGCGTCGAGGGGCGCGCCCCACGGCCCGCGCGTCGCTGCGGCCGGCGCGGGCTCGCCGGCCACGCGGGGCGCTGACCGCGGGAGGCTGAGCGCGCTCGACGGACGCGCGCCCGCGAGCGCGTCGCGGCCGCGGCGCAGGCCCGCAGGCGGCTGCTCGACTTCGGGCGCGGGCGCGCCCGCCAGCGCCGACCGCACCGCCTGCGCGACGGTGGCGTAGACCAGCTGCTCGTGGCGGAAGCGCACCTCGGCCTTGCGCGGGTGCACGTTCACGTCGACCTGCGCGGGCGGCACCTCGATGCGCAACAGCACAACGGGGTGGCGGCCGGCCGGCATCAGCCCGCGATACGCCTCCTCGATCGCGTGCACGAGCGAGCGCGAGCCGATCGCGCGGCCGTTGGCGACGAGGTGGATGTAGCGCCGGCTGGCGCGGTGCAGGGAGGGCGGCCCCACGAGCCCTGCCACCGTGCAGCTCGGCGGCGCGTCGTCGGGCGCGGCGGGCCCGGGCGCGGGCGCCTCGGTAACCTCGGGGGTGCCGAGCGAGCTCGGCGGAGGGCGGTCGGCGGCGGCGGGGAGCAGGGCGCGCGCGACCTCGACGCCGTAGACGGCCGCGATCGCGTCGGCGGGGGCGCCCGTGCCCGGCGTGGCGAGCGCCGAGCGCCCCTCGACGTGTAGCCGGAAGGCGACGTCGGGCCGCGCGAGCGCGTACTCCGTCACCACCTGCGCCACGGCGCGCGCCTCCGCCCGCGCCGAGCGCAGGAAGCGGCGGCGAGCGGGCAGCCGGGCGAACAGCTCCCGCACCTCGACGGTGGTGCCGGGGGCGGCGGCGGCGCTGCCCGCGGCACCGGGCCGGCCCGCGCGGTAGCGAGCGACGGCGGCCGCGTGCTCGCGGGGCGGGCGCGTGGTCAGATCCACGTCGGCCGCCGCCGCGATCGCGGCCAGCGCCTCGCCGCGGAAGCCCAGCGAGCGGATGGCGAAGAGATCGCGCTCCGAGGAGAGCCTCGAGGTGGCGTGCCGCTCGAAGGCGTCGGCGACCTGCTCGGGCGGGATGCCGCCACCGTCGTCGCGCACGCGCAGCCGCTCGACGCCGCCGCCCTCGATCTCGACGTCGATGGCGCGCGCGTCCGCGTCGAGCGCGTTCTCGACGAGCTCCTTCACCGCCGAGGCCGGGCGCTCGATCACCTCGCCCGCCGCGATACGCGCGGCCACCTCGGGCGGCAGCACGCGGATGCGCGGGCGCCCCATGCCCGGCGACGCAGGCCCTGCCGGCTCAGCGCTCACCTTGTTCGCCCCCCGTCGGCTGCCTACGATGGCCGCGCCTGGCGCTCCCCGGCGAGGAGCCTCGCGGCGCAGCGGCGCGCGAGAGGACCGCCGACCCACTCCCGAGGAAGGGACGGCCCGCCTGCGCGTACGGATCGCCCTGGCGGCGCTGGCCGTCCTGCTGGCGGCAGCGGCCGGCGCCGGCGTCGAGCGTCCGCCCGCGGCCTCGATTCTCGCGCCGCCCCCGGACGCCGACGTGCTGCTGGCGCTGCCGCGCGCCGGCATCGAGCCGGTGCTGCTGGCCGCGGCGCTCCAGCGGCTGGGCCACCGCACGCTGCCCGCCCACCCGCTCTCCGGCGCCGCGCGCGTGCTCGTGCCGGCGGGCACGGAGCCGGCCGCGATCGCGCGCGAGCTGGCGGCGAGCGGGCTGGTGCGCGCCGTGGAGGCGGACGGCCTCGTGCGGGCCACGCGCCTGCCCGACGACCCGCTCTACGCCGAGCTGCAGTCGCGCTACCTGGAGGCCGTGCGCGCGCCCGAGGCGTGGGAGCGCACGCCCGGCGACCGCGAGGTGGTGATCGCGGTGATCGACACGGGCATCGACCTCACGCACCCCGACATCCAGCCTGCGCTGTGGGTGAACGACGGCGAGGTCTTCGGCAACGGCCGCGACGACGACGGCAACGGCTGCGTCGACGACGCCTTCGGCTGCTCGTTCGTCTCGCTGGCGACGGCCGACCCCTCGTGCGGCTACCGGCTGGCGCCGCCGCACCGGCTGGTCTCCGATGACGACGGCCACGGCACCTTCGTGGCGTCGATCGCCGCCGGCGCCGGCGACGACGGGCGCGGCATCGCGGGCGTGGCGTGGCAGGCACGGCTGCTGCCGGTGAAGGTGCTGGACTGCACCGCCACGGGCCGCATCTCCGACGCGGCCGCCGGCATCCGCTACGCGGCGCGGCAGGGCGCCGACATCATCAACGTCTCCTTCGGCTCGCCGAGCGACTCGCGGCTGCTGCGCGAGGCGATCGCCGAGGCCGAGGCGGCGGGCGCGCTGGTGGTCGCCTCGGCGGGGAACGAGGGGCCGGGCGGCGCCACCTTCCCCGCGCGCTACGACTCGGTGCTCTCCGTCGCGGCGAGCGGCGAGCGCGGCGCCGCGGCCGACGGCGGCGTCGACTACGAGCGCGCCGCCTCCTTCGCCTCGAGCGGCGCGGGCGTCGACCTCTTCGCGCCGGGGCTCGACGTCGCAGGCGCGGTGCCGGCTGCGCTCTGCGGCGGCGGCATCTGGCGCTGCCGCGACGAGGGGCCCTACGCCGTCGCCGCCGGCTCCTCGTACGCGGCGCCGCTGGCGGCGGGCGCCGCCGCGCTCGTGCTCGCCGAGCGGCCCGGGCTGATGCCCGCGTTCGTGCGCGCGCTGATCGTCGCGAGCGCGCGCCGCGGCGCCGAGGGCGCGCCGCTGCTGGACGTGGCCGCCGCGCTCGACGCCGAGCTGTTCGGCATCGGCGTGCCCGGCACCGCGCGCCCCGGCGGCCCTCCGGCCCGCCCGCCCGAGCCGTAGCGCGTCGCTCGCCCGCGCCGACCCCCTCACCCCTCGACGCCGCTCAGGCGCCGGGCGCGGGCGCGCAGCTCGTAGAGGCGCTGCAGCGCAGCGAGCGGCGCGAGGCCGTCCGGGTCGAGCGCCGCCAGCTCGTCGAGCAGCGCCTGCGAGGCAGCGCCCGCCAGCGGGAGCTGGCCGCCGCCCGCCGCCGGCGCTCCGGCCGCGGCCGGAGCGCCGGCGCGCGCGCTCGCCTCCGCCTCCAGTTCGGCCAGCAGCTCGCGGGCGCGCGCCACCACGGGCGCCGGCAGCCCCGCGAGCTGCGCGACGTGCACGCCGTAGGCGCGGTCGGCGCCGCCGGGCACGATGCGGTGCAGCAGCACCACCTCCCCGCCCTCTTCGCGCACGGCGACGGAGCGGTTCTCGAGGCGCGGCAGCAGCCCCGCCAGCTGCGTCAGCTCCTGGTAATGCGTGGCGAAGAGCGTGCGCGGGGTGCCGCCCGGCAGGTGGTGGAGGTGCTCGACGACGGCGCGCGCGATCGCGAGGCCGTCGTTCGTCGAGGTGCCCCGCCCCACTTCGTCGAGGATCACCAGCGAGCGCGCCGTCGCGTTATGTAGGATGGCGGCCGTCTCCAGCATCTCGACCATGAACGTCGAGCGCCCCGCCGCGATCTCGTCCTGCGCGCCCACGCGCGAGAAGACGCGGTCCACCATCGCCACGCGCGCGCGCCGCGCGGGCACGTAGCAGCCGCACTGCGCGAGCAGCACGATCAGCGCCGTCTGCCGCAGGTAGGTGGACTTGCCGCCCATGTTGGGGCCGGTGAGCACGACGATGTCCGCGCCGTCGCCCAGCGCGCAGTCGTTGGGGACGAAGGCGCCCGCGGACAGCTCCCGCTCCACCACGGGGTGGCGCCCACCCTCGATGACGATGGCACCGGTCTCGGCGAGCTCGGGCCGCACGTGGCCCAGCTCGACGGCGACCTCGGCGAGCGCGGAGGCGACGTCGAGCCGCGCCACCGCCTCCCCCGCCCGCGCGATGCGCTCGCCCGCCGCCGCCACCTGCGCGACGAGGCGCGCAAGCGCCGCCTGCTCGGCCGCTAGCAGGCGGTCCTTCGCCGCGAGGATCTCGCCCTCGAGCTCGGCCAGCGCCGCCGTGCGGAAGCGCTGCGAGCCGGTCAGCGCCTGCCGCGGCTCGAAGTCGGGCGGCACGCGCTCGGCGTGCGCGCGCGGCACCTCCAGGTAGTAGCCCAGCACGCGGTGGTAGCCGACCTTGAGCGAGGCCACGCCCGAGCGCTCGCGCTCGGCCGCCTCCAGCGCCACAAGCGCCGAGCGCGCGTCCGTGGCGAGCGCTCGCAGCCGATCGACCTCGGGGTCGACGCCGCCGCGCACGGTCGCGCCCTCGCCGGGCGCGGGCGGCGCGTCCTCGGCGAGCGTGTCCGCGATCGCGGCGGCGATCTCCTCGCAGCCGCCCAGCGCCCTCGCGATCGCCGCCGGCGCTGTCCCCGCCTCCTCGGCGCGCGCCCGCAGCGCGGGCAGCCGCGCCAGCCCCCGCGCGAGCTGCAGCAGGTCCCGCGCACCCGCGCTCCCCGCCCGCACGCGCCCCAGCAGCCGCTCCGTGTCGGGCAGGCCGCGCAACGCCTCGCGGGCGCCGGCGCCCGCGAGGGTGGCGCCGCAGAACGCCTCCACCTCGTCCAGCCGCGCCTCGGCGTCGGCGGCGCGGCGCAGCGGCCGGCCCAGCCGCTCGCGCAGCAGCCGCCCGCCCATAGCGGTGCGCGTGCGGTCGAGCGCCGCCACCAGCGAGGCGTCGCCGCGCCGTCCCCCGGCGAAGAGGTCGAGGTTGCCGCGCGTCTGCGGATCGAGGTAGACGTGCTGCGCGCCGCGAACGGCGTGAGGCGGGCGCAGCGCGGCGAGCGCCTGGGGCCACCCCTCCTCCAGGTAGGCGAGCAGCGCCCCCGCGGCGCCGACGGCGGCGTCCAGCCCCTCCAGCCCGTAGCCGTCGAGCTCGGCGACGCCGAAGCGCTCGGCCAGCCGCTCGGCGGCGCGGCGCGGCGCGAAGTCGCGCGCGGGCCGCGGGGTGCGCGCGCAGCCCGCCGGGGCCAGCGCCGCCGGGAGCGCGCCGCCCGCTGCGGTGTCCGCGCCGTGCTCGGCGGGTGGCAGCAGCTCGTCGGGCAGCAGCAGCTCGGCGGGGCGCAGCCGCGCCCACTCGCCCGCGAGCTCGCTCGCGGGCACCAGCTCCAGCTCGAGCTCGCCCGTGGTCACGTCGCAGCGCGCGACGCCCCACAGCGGCTGCTCGCCGGAGCGGGCGGAGCGAGCCGCGGGCGCGGGCGCGGCGGCGACGAGCCAGTTGTGCGCGCCCCCCTCCACGGCCGCGCCCGCGTCGACGGTGCCCGGCGAGACGACGCGCACCACCGCGCGCTCGACGAGGCCGCGACCCGGGGGCGAGAGCTGCTCGGCGATCGCCACGCGATGCCCGGCCGCGATCAGCCGCTCGAGGTGGCGCTCCAGCTGGTGGTGCGGCACGCCGGCCAGCGGGATCCGCCCCTCGCGCCCCATCGGCCGCGAGGTCAGCGCGATCCCCAGCACCTCGGCCAGCACGCGCGCGTCCTCGTCGAAGCACTCGTAGAAGTCGCCCATGCGGAAGAGCAGCAGCGCGCCGGGGTGCTGCGCGCGGAGGCGCAGGTACTGCTCGCGGGCGGGTGTGGACAGGGCGCGGCGTCCGTCCCGGGGAGATGCGTCGATGGTACGGCGCCGCCGCTCTCAGCGGCCAGCCGCTGAGACGCTGCTATTCCCGGCGCCCATAGGGGGCGCCGGCATCGCCGCTGCGAGGCGGGGAGGCCGCGAGCCCGACGGCGGCGCTGAGCGGCGCCGTGCGCCCCGCCGCCTCCCCGCCCCGCAGTGGCGAGATGCGGCGCCCCCCTTGGGCGCCGCCGGGTAAGAGCTGGCGAGATGCGGCGAGCCTCATGCTCGCCGCCGGAAAACAGAGCGAGAACTACGCGAGCTCGCGCGAGAGGCTGTGGAGGCCCGAGAGGCCGCCCTCGCCGCGGACGATCGTCGTGGCGCGCGGCGCGGCGTCGGGCGCGCCGAGGCGGCGGGCGGGGCGCAGCCGCGGCCGCGCGGCGTTCGAGCGCGGCACCGCGGGGTGCAGGGCCGTGCCGGGCGGCGCCGCCTCGCGGCGCATGCCGCGCGGCGCCACGTCCAGGCACGCGCCGCAGCGGATGCAGGCCGCGTCCTCGACGCTGCGCTCGCCGGGCTCGCCGACGATGGCGGCCGTCGGACAGATCGCCACCGCCTCCTCCAGGCGCGGATCGGCCTGGTCGGCGACCACGAGGCGCGAGAGGCCGGGGCAGCGCAGCGCGTCGCAGCGGCCCTCGTGCAGGTGCGCGTCGTACTCCGCCTCGAAGAAGGCGAGCGTGTTGCGCATGATCGTGGGGCTCGCCTGCCCGTGGACGCAGTTGGAGTAGAGCAGGGCCTCGCCCAGCAGCTCCAGGTTGTGCCGGTCCTCGCGCCGACCCCCGCCCCGCCCGGTGCGGCGGAAGACCTCGGCCATGCGCTGGTTGCCGCCGTGGCAGGTGGTGCAGCGGCCGCAGGACTCGTCCTCCAGGAACTCGGCGAACATCGCGTTGAGGTCGATCGAGCAGGCGCGGTCGGAGACGAAGACGATGCCGCCCGCCCCCACCAGCGCGCCGTGCGGGCGGAAGGAGTCGGGCTCCAGCGTCATCTCCTCGGCGACGGCGGCCGGCAGGTAGCCCGCGAGCGGGCCGCCCGCCTGCAGCGCCTTCAGTCGTGCGCCCCCCGCGATGCCGCCGCAGGCCGCCAGCGCGTCGGGCACGGGGACGCCCCAGGGCAGCTCCATGAAGCCCGCGTAGCGGACATCGCCCGAGAAGGAGAAGACCTTGGTGCCGGCGGCGCGTTCCGTCCCCAGCTCGCGGTACCACTCGGCGCCGTGGCGCAGGATCAGCGGCACGCTGGCGTAGCTCTCCACGTTGTTGACGTTGGTCGGCTCGAAGAAGACGCCCGAGGCGGCGGGGAAGGGCGGCTTGATGCGCGGCATCCCGCGCGCGTCCTGCACCGAGGCGATGAGCCCCGTCTCCTCGCCGCAGACGTAGGCGCCGGCGCCGCGCACCACCTCGAGCGTGAAGCCGAAGGCCGAGCCCAGCACGCTCTCGCCCAGCAGCCCCGCCTTCTCCGCCTGCGCGATCGCGCCGCGCATGCGCTCCACGGCCAGCGGGTACTCGTTGCGGATATAGATGAAGCCGTGCTGCGCTCCGGAGGCGTAGCCCGCGATCAGCATCCCCTCGATCACGAGGTGCGGATCGCCCTCCAACAGGATGCGGTTCACCCAGGAGCCGGGGTCGCCCTCGTCGGCGTTGCAGACCAGGTAGCGGCGCGGCTGCTGCGCGCCCGCCAGGAAGCCCCACTTCACGCCCGTGGGGAAGAAGGCGCCGCCGCGCCCGGTGAGGCCGGCGTCGGTCACGAGCTGGCGCACGGCCTCGGGCTGCTGGTGGCGATCGACCATGCGCTGGACGCAGAAGTAGCCGTCGCGCGCCACGTAATGCTCGATGCGCTCGGGGTCGCTGCGGCCGATGTTCGCCAGCAGCCGCCGCCCCCGCTCGTGCCGCAGGAAGGGGTGCTGCTCGATCGGCGGGACGCCGGGCCGCGACCCTGCGAGCACCCCCACCGCGAGCTCGGCGGCGGCGCCCACGCGGCCCGTCGCCTCGTCCAGCAGCTCCGGGACGCGCTCGGGGGTGACGGGGCCGTAGAGCACGGTCGCGCCGTCGGGCCAGGTGATCTGCGCGAGCGGCTGCAGCCACTGCAGCCCGTAGCCGCTGGTGCGCCCGAGGTCGACGGCGGCGCCACGCTCCGAGGCGGCGCGCGCCAGCGCCTCGTGGGTGCGCTCGGTGCCGGCCGCGAGCGACGAAGTGTCCCATGCGAGGTCGATGCGCGGGCGCTCGGGCCGCGTCCAAGCGGCGTACTCCGCCTGCGAGCGGCTGAGCAGCTCCTCGAACGGGGTCGCGTCAGCCACCGGCGGCGCCCTTGCCGGCGCCGGCGCCGATGCCCACGCCGGGGCCGCCGATCTGCGCGGGCGGCTCGCCGGCGGCGAGGCGGCGCGCGATGCGCACGGCCTCGGCGGCGGTCAGGTTGCCGACGACGCGCCCGTCGATCCAGATCTGCGGTGCGCGCTCGCAGCTCCCGTCGCACTGCTGCAGATCCACCTCGACGCGGCCGTCCTCCGTGCGCTTGCCCAGCTCCGTGCCCAGCACCGCGAGCATCGCGTCGCGGATGCCCGCGCCGTTGCGCAGCCGGCAGGCGGGCCCGCTGCACCAGCCGACCACCACCGGCGCGGGCGGCTCCGTGCGGAAGTCGGCGTAGTAGGTGACCGTGCCGTAGACGTGCGCGGGCGGCAGCCGCAGCTGCTGGCCGATGACCTCCATCGCGTCGGCGGAGACGTAGCCGTAGCGGTGCTGCACGCGGTGCAGCGCCTCCAGCAGGTCGGCGTCGTCGGGGCGGAGGTCGGCCACCAGCGCGCGGATCTCAGCGGTGGCCTCGGTCTCCAGCGGCATGCGGCCTCCCGGCCCGGCCCGCCCTCGCGCGCCGGCTCGTGACAGGAGCCACTATGGCGCGGCCCCGGTGCGCGTTCAACAAGCGTCGAAGGTGGCGCGGAGCGGAGCGTGGGGCTCAGCGGGGCTCGGTGGGACTCAGTCGCCGCCTGCCTCCACCTCGAGCGCCGGGGACTCTGCCCCGCGCGGCGTCGCCTCGGGCGGGGGGCGCAGGATCGACCCCACGCCGATCCGCGAGCGCCACGCCAGCAGCACGCCGGCCAGCACCACGCTGACCAGGATCAGCGCATGCAGTACGAGCGCGTACGCGGTCGCCGTCGCGGTCGGGACACCGAACGCGACGACGACCTCGCGCGTGAAGAACTCGAACGGCCCGATGCCGCCCGCCGTGGAGGGCGCCGCGATCGCGAGGTTCGCCGCGCCCGCGACGCCGAGGTAGATCGGCGCGTCCAGCTCGAGGCCGAGCGCGAGCCCCACGAACCAGTACGACGCGGCCTCGGCCGCCCACGACGCGGCGGTCAGCCAGCCGACGGCCCACCAGTCGCGCGGGCCGCGCAGCGTCGTGAGCCCCGCCAGCAGCCCCGCCAGCGCCGCGCCGGCGCCCGGCCGAGCGCGCGCGGGCAGCAGCCGCATCGCCCAGCCCAGCCGCTCGCCGAGGCCGCTCGCGAAGGTCGCGTGGTGCGAGAGCAGCGCCAGCAGCGCCGTCACGAAGACGAAGGCGACGGCGCCCGCCACGGCGAGCACGCGCAGCGGCGCGCTCCCTCCCGCGAGCGCCACCGTGGCCGCCAGGAACAGCGCGAGCACCAGCCCGTCCAGCGCGCGCTCCACCACGATCGTGCCCAGCGCCGCGCTGCGACTGCCGCCGTGCCGCCGCTGGAGCAGCAGCGCGCGCAGCAGCTCGCCCGCGCGCGCGGGCAGCACGTTGTTCGCGGCGTAGCCGATCACGACGAGCGAGAAGGCGTCGCGCGCCCCGAGCGGCACGGCGGGCCGCAGGATGCGACGCCAGCGCGCGGCGCGCAGCCACAGCGCGATGCCGTAGACCGGGAGCGCGGCGAGCAGCCAGCGGCCGTCCACGCCGCGCAGCGAGTCCGCCAGCTCGCCGCGGTCGACGTTCGCGAGCAGCAGGCCGAGGAAGAGCGCGGTGCCGGCGAACCCGAGCCAGAGCCGCGCGCTGCGCGGGCCCAGTGCGCTCATCGCCCCTCGCCGGGGGCGCGCACGGTGGGTGCCGGCGGGAACAGCACCTCGCCGTCCAGCGAGCCCAGCGTCGCCTCATCGACGCGCCTGGCGAGGAACTGCCACCAGTCCGCCAACAGCGAGCCGTCGGCGATGCCCTCCAGCACCAGCTCGGCGCTGGCGGACTTGTAGCGGCCCTCGGGGAACCACCAGCGGTGGCGGTACGGCACCGCGCGCTCGTAGGGCTCGCGCAGCTCGGGCGTGCCGGCGAGCGTCGAGCTGCTCGCGATCAGCACGCTGCCCGGCTCCACCCCCTGCGCGCGCAGCTCCTCGCCGCTGGCGTAGCGGACGCGCGCGAAGTCGCGCAGGTACCACGCCCACGGCCACGACAGCGACGCCGTGGTGTCGACCACGAGCGGCAGCTCGCTGCCCTGCCCGCTGGCCCGCGCATGCGCCTCGATCTCCCGCGCGAGCACGGGCACGTCGGGGCTCGTCTGCGTGTAGATCAGCGGCTCGACGGGGGTGTCGGGGTGCCCGTAGGAAACGGCGGTGCCCGTGCGCAGCGCCAGCCCGCCGAGCGCCAGCACCAGCGCGGCGGCGACGCCGGCGCCCATCCACGCGCGTGCGGGCGCGCCCGGCCTTGTCAGCGTGGCCGCGAGCGGCGGCAGCGCGCGGCCCATGGCCAGCGCCGCCAGCAGCGCCAGCGGCAGCGCCATGTGCACCGTCAGCCACGGCATCTTCTCGCCCGCGAAGGAGAGCCCCACGAAGGTCACGACGAACCACCACGCGAGCAGCCGCGCGAGCGCGTTGCCGCGTGCCAGCAGCCACGCCCCGCCCGCGAGCCCCACGAGCAGCGCCAGCGGCTCGTAGACCGGCAGCATCAGCGCGTAGTAGAAGCCGGGCTGCCCGCCGCGCTGCACGTCCTGCTGCGCCACCCAGTAGTCGAGCGAGCTCCACAACCCCGAGTAGACGCCCTCCGGGTTGCTCCCCAGCGAGCTGTAGAGCGGGACGTAGATCGCCGCGAAGACGGCGGCGCCCGCCAGCCACCAGCGCCAGTTCCACAGCACGCCGATGGCCGCCGCGCCGCCGAACAGCCCCGCGATCGCGACCACGGAGAGCACGCGCTCGCGGCGCTCCGTCAGCTCGACGCCCAGCGCCTCGACGGGGAGCTGCGCGAGCGCCGCGATCTGCGTCGCCGTCAGCGTGCCGAGCAGCACGAGCAGGTCGGCGTCGCGGCTCCAGCCGCCCAGCTCGAGCCGGCGGCGCAGCGGACCGGTGAGCGGCCACAGCGCGACCAGCGCCCACGCCACCGGCAGCAGCGCGGCCCACGCCAGCGCTCGCCGCGGGCCGGCGAGCCCGCGCGGCAGCAGCGACCACGCCACCGCGCCGTCGAGGTAGAGCAGCAGCATCGCCGCGGAGAGATAGGCGCTCTCCTTCGCCGTGAACGCGAGCGCCAACGCGCCCGCGGCCAGCAGCAGCCAGCGCCGGTCGCCGTGCTGGTCGCCCTGCCCGGAGGCGGGGGCCCCTGCGCGGTAGCGCCACACGGCCACGACGAGGAGCAGCGTGAAGAGCGCGATCGGGACGTCATTGCGGGCGAAGCGCGAGAAGTAGAGCAGCGCCGGCGAGAGGGCGAGCATCGCGGCCGCCGCCACCGTCCCCGTCCCGCCGAGCCAGTGGCGCAGCAGCAGCGGCGAGGCGACGAGCGCCGTCCCGGCGAGCGCTGCCGGCAGCCGCGCCATCACCTCGCTGGCGCCGAAGAGGCGGAACGCGCCCGCGATCAGGTGGAACTGCAGCGGGCCGTGCATCAGCGGGTCGTGGGCGTAGCCGCGACCCTCCGCGAAGTACCACGAGAACAGCGCGTGCAGCGACTCGTCGTGGTGCATCGCGCGCGCGCCGAGCTCGACGAGCCGCATCGCCAGCGCGACGGCGACGATGGCGAGCACCACCACCGTCACCACGCTCGGCCGGAAGCCGCGAATCGCCGTCATCGGCCCGCTCGCACTTCGTCCGCCACTCGGCTCGCCTCGGGGCGCGCCCGCTCTCGCCCGCCTCCATTGTCGACGGTGCCGGCCTCGGAGGGCACCCGCACGACGCGCACGCCCGCCGCCTCGAACACGACGGGCCAGCCCTCGAAGCGCTGGGCGACGCCGTCGCCGTGCTGCCGCCGCTCCTCCGCGCCGAGGTAGACGTGCGTGACGCCGCGCCCCCGCAGCAGGCGGCGCGTCTCCTCGGTCGCGCCGGCTGCGTAGGCGCGCTCCACGAGCGCCAGCAGCTCGCCGATCGGCGGGTCGCGGCGCCATTGCAGCTCGTGGCCCGGCCAGCCCAGCAGCGTCGGCACGCCGCTCGCGGCGGAGACACGGTTCCCGCTGCCGTAGCTCGGTCCCACCGCCTCCAGCAGCAGCGCCTCGTGCGGATCGAGCTCGGCGCGCGCCCAACGCAGCGCCGCCGCCTCGCCCGGCGCGGCGCGGTCGAGGTAGGCGAGCGCGTCGAGCCCGGCGGCCTGCCCCTCGCGGCTGCGCGCCACCGCGGCCGCCGGCGCGTAGGCGAGTGAGCCCAGCAGCAGCACCCCGCCCAGCGCCAGCACGGCCGCCGTGGCCGCCCCGCCGAGGCTCGACGTGGCGCCGCGCAGCAGCAGGCGGGGCGAGAGCGCGGGCGCGCGCGCGACGGCGGCGCCGCAGGCGACGGCGCCCGCCACGGCGAGCAGCAGCCAGGCGTGGAACCAGAGCTTGAACACGGTGTTCATGCGCGTGCCGAAGGCGTCCTCGAGGAACAGCAGCTCCGTGGCGAGCACGAGCGCCGCCGCCCCCGCCGCGAGCGCCAGCGCCGCGGCCGCGGCGGCGCGCCCGGCGCGCTCGGCGGCGAGCGCGAGCGCCGAGGCGCCGCCGAGCGCCGCGACCAGCGCCGCGAGCGTCAGCCAGCCGCTGCCGCGGTCGACGAGCGCCGCCGCGTCTCCCGAGAGCAGCGTCGCCGCCGCCCACGCCGCCACCGGCATGGCCGCGAGCGCGCCGCCGAGGGCGAGCGCGCGCGCGCGCGCGCGCGGCCGTAGCAACGCCAGCGCGAGCCCCAGCGGCAGCACGGGCGCGAGCCAGAACAGCGCGAAGCGCACCGGCTCGGAGCCGCTGTCCGCCACCAGCGCGACGCCGAGGGCCCGTCCCTCGAACGGCAGCAGGAACGGCAGCGCGAGCGCGAGCGCGGCAAGCGCCGGGGCCAGCAGGTAGCGCGCGCCCAGCAGCGCCGCCAGCGCCCACGGCCAGCCGGCCCGGCGGAACGCCCACAGCGCCGCCAGCAGCCAGATGAGGCCGTAGCTCAGCACGTCCCACGAGTTCGTCATGAACAGCGCGGCGAAGAGCATCGCCGCGAGGCCGAGGCGCGCGGGGTCGCCGAGCCAGCGGCGCATCGTCAGCGGCGTGCCCCCCGCGAACGCCGTCGCCGCCAGCGCCAGCGCCACCACGCCCGCGGGCAGCGCCAGCAGGTGCGCGTGCAGATCGCCCAGCAGCAGCGAGAACGCGGGGAACTCGGCGATGGCGCCGGGCACGATGCGCGTCGCGTCCCACCACCACCAGAAGCGGTCGGGCACGAGGTCGGTCGCGCCCTCGGGGCCGGGCAGCCCCTCGACGCCGAGCGCCCCCGCGAGGCCGCGGCCGACGCCGTTCGCGCCCGCCACCTCGATCGCCCCGGCGAGCGGCGCGAGCCACAGCAGCCCGACCACCGCGACGCCGCCCGCGACGGCGGGCGCGAAGGAGCGTCGCCCGCGCCGCCCCCGCCGCCCGCCGCGCTCCGAGGCCGCGCCGCCGCCGAGCGCCAGCAGGTCGAGCGCGAGGCCGGCAGCCGCGACACCCGCGGCCGCGCCCGCCGTCGCGACGCCCAGCGTGAACGCCGCGCCGATCCCCACCCCGGCCAGCCCGCCCACCGCGTCCACGCCCACGTGGCCGAGGTAGTAGTAGGAGATCGGTTCCCCCGCGAACCAGGGATCGGCGGGCGGGAACTCGGCGGCGCCGTCGATGGCCGCGAGCAGCCGCAGGTCCATCGGCTTCTCGGTGCCCGCGGCGGCGGGCGCCTGCGCGCGTGCGAGCAGCAGCAGCACGAAGAGCACGGCGAACAGCGCCTCGCCCGCCAGCAGCAGCCGGCGCCGGCGCCACAGCGCGCGCGGGAGCGCCGTGTCGCGCCACGCGAGGTACGCCGAGAGCGCGAGCAGCGCCGCGACCGCCGCCCACGCCGCGCCCGTTCCGTAGCTCGCGAGCCCTAGCGCGCCCGGCAGCCACGCGAGGTAGGCGAGGACGGCGAGCCCGAGCGCGCGCGCGTAGAGCACGCCGCCGCTCGCGAGCCGGCCGAGCAGCAGCGACGCGGGCAGCAGGCTCGCCGCGCCGACCAGCGCGAGCACGAGGTACCAGGCGAGCGCGTCCGCCATCGGCACAGCCCTCCGGCCCCCGCCGAGGGGCCCGCGCGTCCGCCCGCCCCCCGCCAGGCGCCGCCCGCTACGGGGCGCCGCTAGGCGCTCGTCGGCGCGGGCTCCGCGAGCAGCGCCGAGACGAAGCTCGCCGGGTCGAAGGGCGCGAGGTCGCCCGCCTCCTGCCCCACGCCGACGAAGCGCACGGGCAGCCCCAGCTCGCTCGCGACGGCGAAGACAATGCCGCCACGCGCGCTCCCGTCGAGCTTGGTGAGCATCACGGAGGTGACCTCCGCCACCTCGGTGAAGGCGCGCGCCTGCGCGAGGCCGTTCTGGCCCGTGGTGGCGTCCAGCACCAGCAGCACCTCGTCCGGCCCGCGGCCGAGCTGGCGCTCGATGACGCGGCGCACCTTGGCCAGCTCGTCCATCAGGTTCTTCTTGTTGTGTAGCCGCCCCGCGGTGTCGACGAGCACGAGCTCGTGGCCGCGGGCGCGCGCGGCCTCGATGGTGTCGAAGGCGACGGCCGCCGGGTCGGCGCCCGGCTGGTGCGCGATCACGTCGACCTCCAGCCGCTCGCCCCACGTCCGCAGCTGGTCGATGGCGGCGGCGCGGAAGGTGTCCCCGGCCGCGCAGACGACGCGCGTGCCCTCCTGCCGGTAGGCGTGCGCGAGCCGCGCGATGCCGGTGGTCTTGCCGCTGCCGTTCACCCCGATCACGAGCACGACCGCGGGCGGCGCCGGTGGCTCGGCGCCCGGCCCCCACAGCCGGCCCCGCGCGCGGGCGGCCGGCTCCTCCAGCAGCGCGACGAGCTCGGCGGCGAGCAGCTCGTGCACGTGCTCGGCGTCGCGCGGGCCGGCGGTGCGCACGCGCTCCAGCAGCTCCATCGTGGTGCGCACGCCGGTGTCGGCGCCGATCAGCACCTCCTCGAGCGAGTCCCACAGCTCGGGCGTGACGCCGCCGCGAAAGAGCCCGCCCAGCCGCCCGATCCACGAACGCCGCGTGCGAGCGAGGGCGCGCCCCGTGGCCTCCTCCGACTCGGCACTGCGCCCGAAGAGCCCCACGGCGTGATCCCTCTCGCCTGCGCATCGCCCGTATGGCGCGCGCCCGAGCGCAGCGCGGCCCCTCGATCAGGCGCGGCCGCCCTCGATCGTAGCGAGTCACAAGGCCGGGGCGCCATCCGGGTCCGCGAGCGTTCCGCTCGACCCGCCGGGGCTCCCGCATGCGAGAGAGGGCCGGCGACGCACCCGGGGTGCCCGGAACTGCCGGCGCCGTGTCAGACTGCCTGCCGCCCCTCGCCGTCCGGCCGGGGCGCTGTAGGCGTGACGCCGGGACGAGGAGAGCACCCATGACGCAGGAAAGCACCGTCGCCGAGCGGCGCGCGCAGATCGCCGAGGGCGTGCGCTCCGCCGCCGACCGTGTGCGCGAGCTGCGCGATGAGCTGATCGCCGCGGAGGAGAAGCCGCTGCCGCGCGGCGAGTGGCGCATCCGCGATGCGCTGAGCCACCTCGCGGCGCGCTCCAACCCGGTGGCGCTGGCGCATCGGCGCATCGCCGAGCAGGGGCAGGAGCGCGTGCTCACCGCCGACGAGGTGAACCACGGCCAGGTGGAGGAGCGCGGCGATCTCTCCGTCGCCGACCTCGTGGACGAGATCGTCGCGGGCTCGGAGGCGGCGCTCGCCGAGCTCCAGACGCTCTCCGACGAGTTCCTCGAGCAGACGGTGAAGGTGAGCTTCGGGCCCGGCGAGATGCCCGCGAGCTCGATCATCCTCTTCGGTGGCCCGCGCCACTTCCACGAGCACCTCGGCGACATCGAGGAAGCGCTGAACGAGCGTTCCGCTCGACCCTAGCAAGCGTTCCGCTTGACTCGAGGGGCTGCCGCCGCCTTCGGTGCAGCCGAGGATGATGAGCGGGGCTACTCGACCCCCGGCTCGCCGCGCCGCCCGACGGCCCCACTCACTCCAGGCACCCGAGAGCCCCCCGCGCGCGCGGCAGCCTTAGGGTTGAGCGGAACGCTCATCGTCGAGGCGGAGCGAGAGCACGCGGGACACCGAATCGTCGCCCATCGACACGCCGTAGATCGCGTCGGCGGCCTCGATGGTGCGGCGGTTGTGCGTGATCACGATGAACTGCGATCGGGCCGTCAGCTCGCGCAGCGTCTCTAAGAAGCGACCTACGTTCGCCTCGTCGAGGGCCGCGTCCACCTCGTCCAGCACGCAGACCGGCGCCGGATTCACCGAGAGCAGCGCGAACAGCAGCGCCACCGACGTCATCGAGCGCTCGCCGCCGGAGAGCATCGCGAGGCTGGCGATGCGCTTGCCGGGCGGCTGCGCCGTGATCTCCACGCCGGGCTCGCGATCGTCTATGAGCGCGGCCACCGCGCCGTCGTCGTCGCCGTCGAGGTCGGTCGCCCCCGCCTCGTCGCCGGCGTCCTCACCGGCATCGGGCGGGGCGAGGCGCTCGAGGCGCAGCTCCGCGTGGCCGCCGCCGAAGAAGCGGCGGAAGTACTCGCTGAAGGCGGCGTTCACCTGCTCGAACGTCTCCGTGAAGCGGCGGCGGATCAGCCGCCGCAGCTCCGTGATCGCGCCGCGCAGCTCGTGCTCAGCGGACTCGAGGTCGCCTAGCTGCGTCGTGAGAAACTCGACGCGCTGGCGCTCCTCCTCCAACTCGGCGAGCGCCTCCACGTTCACCGGCCCGAGGCTGCGGATCTGCGTGCGCAGGGCGGAGACGCGCTCGCGCAGATCCTCGGCGCTCACGTCGGCGCCGCCGCGGAGCGGCGGGGCCGCCTGCGTGGCCGCACCGCCGGCGTGCGCCTCGTCCGCGGGCTCGCCGCCCTCGTCGGGCTCGGGGGCGGCCGGCGCGTCGTCGAACTCGGAGCGCGGCGCCTCGGGCGCTACGGGGTCCAGCGGCAGCACGCGCCCGCCGTCCACGACCTGCATCCCCTCGTCGGCGATCTGCGCTAGCAGCGTCTGCACCGCCTCGGCGTGGCGCCGCAGCCGCGCCTCCGCCTCTAGCAGCTCGCGCTCCGCCTCCAGCTGCCGCGCGTGCCCGTCGGCGCGGCGCGCTGAGAGCTCGCGCTGCTCCGCCTCCAGCTCGGCGAGCGCCGCGTGCGCCGGCCCCACGCGCTGCTGCGACTCGCCGCGCGCGGAGCGGGCGTTCGCGAGGCGCTGGCGCAACCCCGTGAGCTGCAGCGCCAGGTCCTCGCGCTCCCGGCGCAGCATGCCGAGCTGCTCGCGCCGCTGGGCGAGCCGGTCGCGGTCGCGCGAGCGTGCGGCGGCGCGCTCCTCGCGCTGCGCCTCGGCGGCGCGGCGCTCACCCTCCAGCGTGGCGAGCGCCGCCTGCGCGGCGGTCACGCGCTCCACGGCGGCGTCGCGCTCCGCCACCAACGCCTGCGAGCGATCGCGCAGCGCCGCGAGCTCCGCGCCCACCGTCGCCAGCGCGCGCTCCGCCTCCTCGACGCGGGCCGCGCGCCCCGCGTCGCTCACCGCCGCGAGGGGCGCCGCGAGCGTCGCGCGCAGCCGCCGCAGCTCGGCCGCGATCGGCGCGAAGCGCCGCCCCAGCGCCTCGCGCCCGGCGTCGGCGGCGCGCCGATCGGCCTCGGCGCCGTCGACGGCGCGGCGGGCCTGCGCCACCAGCTCGCGTGCGTCGGCGGCCGTCGCCTCCTGCCGCCCCAGTCGCGCCTGCGCCAGCGACACCTGCTCCACCGCCAGGCGCTGCTGCTCGGGCAGCTCCTCCAGCTCGCGCTGCAGCGCGAACTGCTCCGTGGTCGCGCCGCCGCGGCCGCCGAAGACGGCGCCGCCGGGCCGCAGCAGGATGCCGTCGCGCGTCACGACGGAGCCGAGGCCGCGCGGCAGCATCCGCCGCGCCGTAGCGAGGTCCTCTACCACGATCGTGCGGCCGAGCAGCGCGTCCACCAGCCCGCGGTAGCGCTGCTCCGTGCGCACCAGCCGCGCGGCGACGCCGATCACCCCGCGCTCGTTGAAGAGGTTGAGCGGGTAGGCAGGGGCGACGCGCTCCAGCGCGTAGATCGTGGCCGAGCCGGCGCGTCGCTCGCGCAGGAAGTCGAGCGCGGCGAGCGCGTCGTCGTCGCTCTCCACGACGATCGCGCCGATCTGCTCGGCGAGCGCCGCCTCGATCGCGTCCTCCAGCCCTTCGGGGACGCGGATCAGCCGCCCCACCGCCCCGACGAGCGTGGGCGGCGACTCCTCGCCCTCGGGTACGCCGTCGCGAGCGGCGGCGCGTGCCGCCTCCAGCAGCGCCTGCGCGCCCGCCCCGGCCGCCGGCGCCTGCTCCGAAAAGCGCTGCACCAGCAGGCGCCGCTCCTCCAGCTGCGCGACCAGCGCCTCGGCGGCGCGCACGGCCGCGCCCACCTGCGCGAGCTGCCGCTGCTCCTCCTCCAGCGCCCGCTCGGCCGCGTCGCGGCGGCGCCGTGCCTCCGCGAGCGCCCGCTCGAGCGTGGCAGCGCCCTCGTGCGCGTCGCGAGCGGAGGCGCCGTGCTGCCGCGCGAGCGCCAGCAGCTCGACGCGGCGCTCACCGGCACGCTCGCGCTCGACGGCGGCGCGCTCGGCGCGCTCCACGTCCCGCGCCGCCTGCCGCCGCAGCTCCTCGCGCTCCGCCTCGTGCCGGGCGCGGCGCGACTCGGCCTCGGCGAGCTCGCGCAGCAGCAGCAGCGCCGCCTCGTCGGCGCCGCCCAGCGCCACGCGCTCGCGCTCCACGACCTCGGCGGCGGCGGCGTGGCGACCGGCCAGCGCGCTCGCCTCGGCCGCGGCGCGCTGCTCGCCGGCGACGAGCGCCTCATCCTCGGCGGCGGCGCGCGCGAGCGCCTCGACATCGCGCTCGATCTCGGTGGCGCGCTCCCCCAGCAGCTCCTGCCGCTGCTCGGCCAGCGCCGTCTGCTGCTCGAGCCCCAGCGCCTCCTCGGCGAGCGCGCGCTCGCCCGCCTGCGCCGCGGCGAGGTCGCGGCGTGCCGCCGCGACCTCGCCCTCGAGCGCGGCCGCCCGCTCCTCCACCCCGCCCAGCTCGAGCCCGACGGCGGCGAACGCCTCGGCGCGCTGGTCGTGCTCGGCGCGCGCCGCCGCCAGCGCCTCCTGCGCCGATCGCAGCTCCGTCTCGAAGTAGAGCGAGAGCGCGTCGGCCAGCTCGTGCGCCAGCTCGCGGTAGCGCTGGGCGCGGCGCGACTGCCGCTCCAGCTGCCGGACGCGCGGCTCGATCTCGCGCAGCAGCATGCGCACCCGACCGAGGTTGCCGCGGGTCTCGGAGAGCCGCCGCTCCGACAGCACGAGCTGGTGGCGATGCCGGTCGAGCTCGCCGGCCTCCTCGATCAGGGCGCGGCGCTCGCGCGGGCGCAGCGCCAGCACCTCGTCCACCAGCCCCTGCGTCATCATCGCGTAGCTGTTCTGCCCCACCTGCGCGCGGCGGAAGAGGTCGAGCACGTCGCCCAGCCGGACGCGCTGGCCGTTGATGCGGTACTCGTTCTCGCCCGAGCGGTCGGCGCGGCGGGTGACGGCGACCTCGCCGTAGTCGATCGGCATCCAGCCCTCGGCGTTGTCGAGGGTGACCGTGACCTCGGCGGCACCCAGCGCGCGGCGCTTCTCGGAGCCGCTGAAGATCACGTCCTCGGTGCGGCGCGCGCGGATCTGCCGCGTCGACTGCTCGCCCAGCGCCCAGCGGATCGCGTCCGCGACGTTGGACTTGCCCGAGCCGTTGGGCCCGACGACGACGGTGATGCCAGGCCCGAACTCGAAGCGCTGCCGCTCAGCGAAGGCCTTGAAGCCGTGCAGCTCCAGCGCGCGCAGGTGCATCTCAGGCCACGCCGCCCGAAGGCGGAGGCGAGCGCCTCATCGCGCGCCCGCCCCGCCGCCCGCGTCGGGGTCGATGTCGGTCGCGCGCAGCGCCAGCAGCGCCTCGCGCGCTGCTTCCTTCTCGGCCCGCTGCTTGCTGCGGCCGAAGCCCGCGCCGGCGCGCTCGCCGTCGAGGCGAACCTCGACGCCGTAGCGGCGCGCGTGCTCGGGCCCCTCCTCCGAGACGACGACGTACTCGGGGCGCTGGCCGGCGCCCTGAACCAGCTGCTGCAAGGCGCCCTTCGCGTTCAGCAGATCGTCGTCGACGCCCAGCAGCTCCAGCTCCTCGGCGAGCGTCTCGCGCACGACGGCGCGCACGGCCTCCAGCCCGCGGTCGAGCAGCACGGCGCCGATCACCGCCTCGTAGGCGCGCTCCAGGTTGCCCTCGCGCTCGCGGCCGCCCGTGGCGTGCTCGCCCCGGCCCAGGCGCAGCGCCGGCCCCAGCTCCAGCTCGCGCGCCACGCGGGCGAGCGTCGGCCCGCACACGAGCTGCGCGCGCCACTGCGTCAGCAGGCCCTCCTGCACGCCCGGGTGGTGCGCGTAGAGCTCGTCGGCGACGACGAAGCCGAGCGCGGCGTCGCCCAGGAACTCCAGCCGCTCGTTCGACTCGGACCGCTCCTCGGGGTGCTCGTTGACGTACGAGGGGTGCGTGAGCGCCGTGGCGAACAGCGCCCGATCGCGGAACGGCGCGCCCAGCCGGCGCTCGAGGTCGGCGAGCGTCGAGTCTTCGGCCGCCGCAGGCTGGCCGGGCGTCGCGCCCTCGTCGTCCGCGGCGCGAGGCCGCGGGTCGAGGGGCGAGGGGGGCTTCGCGGAGAGCACCGCAACTCCCTGCCGCACGCCCTGCGCGTACGATTCGATTCGCCCGGGCGGTTCGCCTGGCCCCCGCGGCCGGCGAGCCGACCGGCCGCTGCCGGGCATCCGCGCGTCGTGCGGGGCACGAGAGGCCGCGGCGCGCGATCGCGGCGATCGTAGGGAGCGCCCATTCGAGTGTCAAGAATCGCTCAGCCGCTTAAGCGCCCTACTCCGACCAGGCTGCGTCGCGCCCTGCCTCCGGGCTCGCGGCGCCTGCTCGACGCCGCCGCGGCCGCCGCACGCGAGCAACGGCGCGGGCTGTGGGTCGTCGGCGGCGCCGTGCGCGACCTCGCCGTCGGCGCCGCACCGCGCGAGATCGACCTCGCGGTCGACGGCGACGCGGCGCGGCTCGCACGGCGGACCGCCGCCGCGCTCGGCCTCCCCCGCGCCGCCGTGCGCGTCGAGCCGCGCTTCGGCACGGCCTCCGTCGAAGTGGCTGGCGAGGTCGCGGGCGAGCTCGCCGGCGAAGCGAGCGTCGAGGCGTGCGCGCACCGCCTCGACATCGCGCGGCTGCGGACGGAGCGCTACGCGCGGCCCGGCGCGCTCCCCGAGGTGCGCTTCGGCGCGAGCATCGAGCAGGACCTCGCGCGGCGCGACTTCACCGTCAACGCGGTGGCGCTCACCCTCGTCGGCCCCGCCGCGTCGACCCGAGCCGGCACGCTCGTCGATCCGCTGGGCGGGCTCGCCGATCTCGAGGCCGGGCTGCTGCGGGCGCACCACCCCCGATCCTTCGCCGACGACGCGACGCGGCTGTGGCGCGGCGCGCGCTTCGCCGCGCGCCGCTCGCTGCGGCCCGAGCCCGCGACCGCGCGCTGGATCGCCGAGGGCGGGCGCTGGCTGGCGCCGATCTCCGGGCAGCGGCTGTGGGCCGAGCTGGAGCGGCTCGCGACCGAGCCGAGGGTCGGCGGCGCGCTCACGCGGCTCGAGGCGTGGGGCACGCTCGCCGCGACGCACCGCGCACTCGACCCGGCGGGCGAGGCGGCGCGCGCGCTGCTCCGGCGCCGCGGGCCGGTCGCGCCCGAGCTGCTGCTGGCGCTGCTGCTGGGCGGCCGCCGCCCGGACGCACGACGCGCCGCCGCCGGCCGGCTGGCGGCGACGCGATCGGCGCGGCTCGCTGCCGACGAGGCGACGGCGCTGCTGGCGGCGGGCCGCCGCGCCGCCGGGCGCGGGGCTGCGGCTGGGACGAGCCACGCCGCGCCGCCCTCCGCGCTCGATCGGCTCGCGGGCAGCAGGCAGCCCGCGCGCGACGCCGCGCTGTGGCTCGACGGCGAGCGCCAGCGCCCGCTGCAACGGGCGCTGCGCCGCTGGGAGCGCACCGCCTCCCCGCTCTCGGCGGCCGAGCTGATGGCGCTCGGCGTGCCGCCGGGCCCCGGGCTGGGCCGGCTGCTCGCGCGCTTGCGCCGCGAGCGCTACCTCGGCAGGCTGAGCGGCGCCGCCGCGGCGTGCGCGCGGGTGCGCCGCGAGCTCGCCGCCCCTCGGCGGGCGGAGCGGCGGCGGGCGGAGGCGCGCGAGCGATGAGCGCGACGCAGCGCCCCCCCGGCGGCGAAGCCACGAGCGGCGAGCCCACGAGCGCCAGGACGTGCGCGATCTGCGGCGGCAGCGAGGACGATCCGCGGCTGCTCGCGAGCTGCTACGGCTGCCGCCGCACGTTCCACCTCAACCCGTACGCGGCGCCCGGCACGGACTGCGGCGACGTCTGGGCGGGGAGCTCCGCCGACGACGAGTTCACCGGCCTCGAGCTCTACTGCGCCTCGTGTCTTCGAGTTGGCAGAGCGCCTGTCGGGGGCGAGACGCCAGCGGGCAAGGCGGTGCCGCGAGGCGTGGGCGCGCCGCCCGCGCGACCGCGGCGCCCGCCGTGGCGGAGGCGCTACCGCCGCCTCGACGCGGGCAAGCGGTGAGCGGCACCCCCAGCCGCCGCTCGCGCCGACGCCGGCCGCCGCCGCCCGCGGGCGAGGCCCGCCCCGCCGCCGGGGCCCCGCCCGCCGCCGCGCCCTCGAAGCCCCCGCCCTCGATGTCCGCGCCCGGAGCGGCGGGCGGGCGCTGGCCGACGTGGGCGCTGCTGCTCGCCGCGCTCGCCGGCGCGTGGATCGGCCGCCAGGCGACCGCGCTGCCCGAGGCGGGAACGCGCGCCTTCGACATCGTGATTGCCGTGGGTATCGCGGCGATCGTGGCGATGGGCTACCGGCGGCTGGCGCGGCGCTATCGCGGGCTGCGCCGCGGGCGCTCGAGCGGGCGGTAGAACCAGCCGCAGCCTCGCTCCGCGCCCCCGTGCTCGACGGCGGTCGTCTGCTCGGCGGCGGCCGGCGCGCACCCGGACGCGCCCGCCGGCGGGACGGCGAGCGGCCGATAGCCGGCGCGCAGCCAGAAGTAGACGCCGCGGCCGTTGCCGCGCGGCACGCTCGCGTAGAGCGCTCGCACGCCCTCGCGCGCCAGCCGGCGCTCCGCCGCGAGCACCGCGCACAGCCCCAGCGAGCGACCGCGCTCCTCGGGCGCGACCGCCACCGCGAGCAGCGTCATCGCCTCGCCCGGCCCCGGCGCGACCACGAGCAGGCCCACGTCCGCCCCCTCGGCGCGCACGAGCAGCAGCCTCGCCGCGGCGGGCGGCGCGGGGAGCGGCCCGTCGTAGCCGCGCGCCACGCCATCGGCGAGCGCGCGGCGCAGCGCAGGCGACTCCGGCAGCGCGTCCAGCTTGTGCAGCGAGACGCCCTCGGCGCGCGCCCAGGGCCGGCCGGCCCCCTGCGCACGAGGGCGTGCCGCGCGGGTGGGGGCCGCCCGCCGCGCGCCGGCCGTGCCGCTCGAGGGAGGCGCGCTCACCGGCGCAGCCAGCCCGCGACGGCGGGCGCGATCGCCTCGGCGGGAAGCTCGCGCCGCTCGCACTCCGGCAGCGCGTCGAGGAAGGCCGCGCCGTAGCTCCGCGTCGCCAGGCGGCCGTCGAGCATCAGGAAGACGCCGCGCTCCCCCGGCCCGCGGATCAGCCGGCCGAAGCCCTGCCGGAAGCGCAGCACCGCCTGCGGCAGCGCATAGCCCGCGAACGGGTCGTCGTAGCCCTGTGCGCGGCCGGCGTGCACCGGGTCCGTCGGCACGGGGAACGGCAGCCGCGCCATCGCCAGCAGCTGAAGCGCGTCGCCTCGCACGTCGACGCCCTCCCACAGCGCCGCTGTGCCCAGCACCAGCGTGCGCGGGCGCTCGCGGAGCTGCCGCAGCAGCTGCGCGGGCGTGCCGTCCACGCCCTGCGCGAGCACGGCGATGCCGCGCGCCACGAGCGCCGGGCGCAGCGCCGCCCCCGCCGCGCGCAGCGCCGCGTGCGAGGTGAAGAGCGCCAGCGCCCGCCCGCCCGCCGCCTCCGTCGCCTCGGCGAGCACGCGCCACGCCTGCTCCTCGTACGCGGGCGACTGCGGCTCCGGCATGCCGCGCACCTGCAGCGCCAGCACGGCGCGCCGGTAGTCGAACGGCGAGGGGATGGCGAGCGTGCGCAGCTCCTCCTGCCACGGCTCTGCGAGGCCCAGTCGCCGCGCCGAGAAGGCGAAGGCGTCGCCGCCGAGCTCCCCGGCCGCATCGCCCCCCGCGTCGCGCCGTGCCTCGAGCGCGGCGGCGAGCGCGGCCTCGGCGGCGGCGCCGCCGCGGCGGCGGCTCACGCGTGGCGCGGCGACGGGCGCCGCCAGCGTGGCGCTGGTCGCGACGATCGCCTCGCGCCCATCGTAGAGGTCGCGCGCCAGCGCCTCGCCGACGTCGAGCGGGGCGAGCTGCAGCCGCGCCTGCCGCGGGCGCGCAGCGCCGGCCTGCTCCGGCGCGGCCACCCAGACGACGGCGCCCGGCTCCTCCGAGAGCGCGGTCCGCGCCAGCGTCTCGCGGCGCTCGGCGAGCCCCTCGGCCGAGCGCGCGAGCGACAGCCGCAGCGCCTCCTGCTCGGGCAGCGCCCCCGCGGGCAGCGCCTCGACGGCGAGCAGCGCCTCCTCCAGCCGCCGCGCCACCCCGCCCAGCGCCACGTCGAGGTCGAGCGCCGCCACCTCCACGTCCTCCCACGGCCGCTGGCCGCGGCGCGCGGGGCTGAGCGCCGCCACCAGCTCGGCGGAGGCCGAGGCGCCGGCGGGCTCGGCGAAGGCCGCGAGGAAGGCCGCCAGCGCCTCGCCCAGCGGCGTGAGCTGCGTCGCGGCGGCCGCGCAGGCGCGACGCAGCTCGCGCGCCACGCCCTCCAGCGGCGCGCCCGCGGCCAGCGGCGCCTCGCCCGGCGGCCGCACCGCACGCTCCAGCGGCTCCGCGAGGCCGCCCGCACCACGCGGCTCCAGCAGATCGGCGAGCTCGCTCAGCGCGAGCCGGGCGCCGTACTGCTGCGTCGCCACCTCCTCCAGCCGGTGCGCCTCGTCGATGACGAGGTGGCGGAACGGCGGCAGCGCCTGCTCCCCCGCCGCCGCCGAGGCCAGCAGCAGCGCGTGGTTCACGACCACGGCGTGCGCGGCGTGCGCCCGCTGCCGGGCGCGCAGCAGGAAGCAGCTCCCGTCGCGCACATAGGCGCAGCGACGCGAGAGGCAGTCCACGCCCTCGGCGGAGAGCTGCCGCCACGCGCGCGGCTCGCCGCGGCGCAGGGGGAGCTCCGCGACGTCGCCGCTCTCGCTGTCGGGCAGCCAGCGCGCGACGCGCGCGAGCAGCCGCGCCTCCACCGGGTCCAGCGGCGCGTGGGCCGCGCGCGCCTCGGCCCAGCGCTCGTGGCAGAGGTAGTTCGCGCGCCCCTTGAGCACGGCCCAGCGCAGCGGCTCCTCCGCGTCGGCGCCGTGCCCGTCGTCGCCCGCCGCGTCGCTCTCTGGACCGCCCGAGAGCGCGCCCACCTCGACCGCGCGCTCCACCAGCGCCGCCGCCCGCGGCAGCTCGCGAGCCGCGAGCTGCTCCTGCAGGTTGAGCGTGTGCGTGGAGATCGCGACCCGTTCGCCCGAGCGGCGCGCGTGCGCCAGCGCGGGGAGCAGGTACGCCAGCGACTTGCCGGTGCCCGTGCCCGACTCCACCAGCAGCCGCTCCCCACCCTCGAAGGCCGCGCGCACCGCCTCCGCCATCTGCTGCTGGCCGTCGCGCGGCTGGTAGCCGGGGAGCAGCCCCGGCTCGCGGGCGGCGAGAGCGAAGAGCCGATCGAGCTCGCCCGCGTCGAGCGGCCGCCAGCCCTCCTGCGGCTCGAGCGGCGACGGGGCGCCGGCGCCGCGCGCGCCCGGCGCTGCGCTGGACGCCACGAGCGCGCTCGCCGCCGCGCCGTCCGCCACGTCGCCGACCGGCGGCGCGCGCTCCGCGGCGGCCGCCTCCTCGAAGAGGCGCTGCGCCGCCCAGCCACCGCGCGCGGCGAAGTGCGCGAGGTCGAGCAGCAGCGTGCGCGGCAGCGCCGCGAGGCCGTCGAGCAGCCGCAGGAAGACGTCACGTGTCGCCTCGGCGTCCGCGAGGGCGCGATGCGGCCGCGTGTTCGACACGCCCAGCTCCTCGGCCAGTGCCGCGAGCGAGAGCCGCGGGTTGGTCGGCAGCAGCACCGCCGCCAGGTGGTGCGTGTCGTGCACCTCGCCCGGCAGCTCCAGCCCCGCCGCGCGCAGGAACGAGAGGTCGAAGCTCACGCTCTGCCCCACGACGGGCAGGCCGCCGCAGAAGGCGCGCAGCTCCTCCAGCACGCGCGGCGCGGTCGGCGCGCCCGTCACGTCGGCGTCGCCGATGCCCGTGAGCTCGTGGATCTCGTCGGGGATCGGGCGGCCGGGATCGACGAGGCTCTCGAAGCTCTCGGCGCGGCCGGCGCGGTCGAAGCGCGTCGCGCCGACATCGATGATGCGGTCGCTGGCGGGGTCGAAGCCGGTCGTCTCCAGGTCGATCGCGACGAACGCCGCGACGAGGGCGTCGCCCGCCTCGGCGCCCGTCGGGCGCGGCCCCGCGGCCCTCTCCGGCTGCCGCGCCACGCTAGCTGCTCGCGGCCCCGGCGCCCTGCGCGGCCTCGATGCTCCCCGGCCCGAAGCGCACCAGGCGGCCGGCGCTCGTTCGGTGCACCGCGTGGAAGCGCCCGGCGCGCAGCTCGGCCAGCAGCGCATCGACGTCGCCGACGGGGCGCTCGAAGCCGGTCGCGAAGTAGCCGATGCCGCTGTCGGAGTGCGCGTCGCTGCCGCCGGTGCCGGGCAGCCCCGTGATGGCCGCCACCTCCGCAGCGAAGTAGTTCTCGCGCGGCGTGTTGCAGGCGTTGGCGACCTCGATCGCGTCGACCGTGCGGAAGACGGGAAGCTCGGCGGCCTGCTCGGGCGTCAGGTCGAAAGGCTTGCCGCCGGTGCGCATCGCGGTGACCGGGTCAAAGACGTGGCGGAACGGGTGCGCGACGATCAGGAAGCCGCCGACGCGGTCGACGGCGGCGCGCAGCCGATCGGCGCGGTGTATGCCGCTCTCGTACACCTCGAGCCCGATCGCGAGCATGTGCCCGAGCTCCGTCGACACCTCCATCGCGAAGTTGGCGAAGAGGCCGGGGTGCTCGGCGCGGTAGTCGGCCTGGCGGTGGCGCTCCCACACCTGGTCGTGCTCGCTGATGTTGACGCCGGTGAGCCCGCCCGCCTCCGCGAGCGCCGGCAGCTCGGCGGGATCGAGCATCGAATCGGAGGAGGCGCCGCGGCTGTGGATGTGCATGTCGATGACGGCCGCCTCGAAGCCGTCGCGGAGCGACGACGCGTCGGGAGATCCATCGAGGGAGGCGGCTGCCACGCGTCGAGGATACGGGAACGCGGGGAGCGCGAGCCAGCGCCGCCCGGAGCGGCGGCGCCTCAGCCGGCGGCGGCGAGCAGCGGCAGCGCCCAGCCGAAGGCGAGCGCGGCGATCGCCGCGGTCTGCGCCATCGCCGCCGTGACGCGGCCGCGCGCCACGGCGGCGAGTCCCAGCAGCGAGCCAACGACGGCGAGCACGGCGAGCGTGAACAGCCGGTTGGGGCTGCCGAGCCCGCCCGCGGGCCGCTCCGACTCGGCGCGCAGGTACGCCGCGCCCAGCACGAGCCCCGTCGCGGTCCACGCGAGCAGCAGCCCGTTCGCCGCGACCACGCCGAGCAGCGCGGGGGGGAGGCGCGGCGCGCTGGCTCGGCGCCGCCACGCCGTCGAGCGGGTCAGCGCGCGCAGCGCGACGACGGTGGTCGCGAGGGCCCCGGCCGCGCCCGCGATCAGCCCGCCGAGCAGGGCGCGGCCGGTCTCGGCGTCCATCGCTCAGCCCTCGATCGCCGCGTGCGCGGCGGGCCCCGCCGGCTCGGCCGGCGGCTCGGCGGGCGGCGGGAGCGGACGGCTCGCGAGCGCCTCGGCGCGCCCCAGCGTGCGCGCGGGCAGCACCAGCGCACCGCGCGCCCGGAACGCCTCCACCAGCTCGGCGCGCTTCGCGCGCTCGTACACCAGCAGGTAGACGGCGGGGCCGGCGCCGCAGAGGTGCAGCGTCGGCGCCCCCGCCGCGCGATAGACGGCGTAGTGCGCGAGCAGCTCCGCGTCCGAGCGCTCGATCGCCGCCTCGAAGGCGTTGACGAGGTCGCCGGCGGGCGGCGGGGCGCGGCGCCGCATGCGGTGCGCCAGCCGCTGCGAGCGCGCGCCGTCGCTGAGATCGCGCGGCTCCAGCGCCGCGTAGCGCGCCGCCGTCTTCCCCGGCGGCGCGGGCACCGGCGGCACCAGCAGCAGCATCGAGAGCGGGCGCAGGTCGGGGAGCGGCGCGACGCGCTCGCCGCGCCCCGTGCAGTGTGCGGGGCCGCCCGCGAGGAAGAACGGCACGTCCGAGCCCAGCGCGGCGCCGAGCTCCGCCAGCCGCTCCGGCGGCCAGCCGAGCGCCCACAGCTCGTGCAGGCCGCGCAGCACCGCCGCCGCATCGGAGGAGCCGCCGCCCAGCCCGGCGGCCTGCGGGATGCGTTTCTCTACCTCGACGCGGAGGTCGGGTGGGCGGCCCGCCTCCTCGGCGATCGCGCGCGCAGCGCGGCCCGCCAGCTCGCCCGCCGCCTCGATCCCCGCGGCGTGCGGCCCGCCCAGGCGCACCTCGAGGCCCGCGCCCGGCGCGCGCGGCCGGAGCCGCACCCGGTCGGCGAGGTCGAGCGTCGTCATCACCGTGTCGATCTCGTGGTACCCGTCGTCGCGGCGGCGCAGCACCTCCAGCGCGAGGTTCACCTTGGCGGGCGCGACCAGCTCCAGCCCCGCGCCCACCTCGATGCGGGCCTCGGCGCCCGGCGCGCTGCCTACCGCGTTGCCTCGTGGGCCCGCCACCTCAGCCCGCCCCCAGCACGCGCGGGTAGCGACCGAGCAGCACGCGCAGCAGCCGCTCCCAATCGGTGAGCGCGAGGTGCTGCGCGCGCAGCGAGGGCTCGATGCCCGCCTCCGCGAGCGCGACGGCAAGCACGTCGGCGGGCAGCCCCAGCGCGCCCGGCAGCACGTTGTGCAGCTGCTTGCGCGGCGCCGAGAAGCCCGCGCGCAGCAGCACCACCAGCGCCTCGCCCTCCCCCGGCGCGAGCGCGAGCGGCGGACGCGCCCAGCGCTCCACGCGCACCAGCGCCGAGTGCACCTTCGGCTGCGGCCAGAACGCCGAGGGCGGCAGCTCGAGCACCAGCTCCGCCTCGCCGTAGAGCCGCACGAGCAGCGAAAGCAGCGACTCGCGCCGCTCCCCGCCGACGATGCGGCGCCCCAGCTCGCGCTGCACGAGCACGACGATGCGCGCGGGCGGCGGCTCCGCCTCCAGCAGCCGCCTGAGCACGGGCTGCGTGATGTAGTAGGGCAGGTTGCCGACCGCGATGTAGGGCGCCGTCGCGCCCGCCTCGGCGAGCAGCTCGGGCGCCTCGAAGTCGAGCACGTTGGCGGCGAGCACGTCGAGGCGCTCCGACGGCACGCGGCGCCGCGCGAGGTCGGCCAGCTCCTCGTCGATTTCGACGGCGACGACGCGGCCGCCCGGCCCCACCCGCGCCACCAGCTCGGCGCTGAGCCCGCCCGGCCCCGCGCCCACCTCGAGCACGGTGTCGCCGGGCTCGATTCGCGCCGCCTCAGCGATGCGCGCCAGTGCCAGCTCGTCGACGAGGAAGTTCTGCCCCAGCGCCTGCCGCGGCCGCAGCCCCGCCCGGCGCAGCGTCGCGGGCAGCTCGCCGATCCCGTCGGCGCGCGCGGCACGCCCGCGGGGCGCGCGCTGAGGCGGCGTGGCGGCGCCGCGGTTGCCGCCGCGTGCGCCCCCACGGGCGCTCGCGATGGCAGCTGCCCCCCGCGAGCGGCGCGCTCCCCCGCCCGTCGCCCGCGCCGGGCTCATCGCGGCGGCGCGCCGCCCCTCGCCGGACGGCGATCGGTCAGTGGTCGTGCCCCGCCGTCGAATCGAACCACGAGCATCTCCCCGTTCGGCAGCTCAAGCCCGGCGACCCTACGGCACCCGATGTGACCGGCGTACCGCTGCTTCCTTCCGGACCTGACGGGGTTGGCCGGGCATCGCCGCGCAGGACCAGGCTCTCGACGCCACCTCTCGGGGCGAGCGGCTCCCGGCATCGACCCTCGGGCGGGCATTCAGCCCCGCTAAAGCGGATTGCGGGTACAGGGCACCGCTAGCTCCCCGCCTAGCACGACCGCGCCGATCGTAGGGCAACGCTCCGTTGCATCCAAGGGGGCAGCGTTCCGCTGCACTCGAGGGGCTGCCGCGCCGCCGGCGTGCCCAACGACGTGTCGCGGGCCCGGTGTGAGCACGCCGGACGCTTCGAAGCGACGCCGAGGCCGCGGCGGCCCGCCGGGCGGCCCACAGCCGTCTCGTAGGCGCGGCAGCCACTAGGATGCAACGGAACGTTGCCGTTGCCGGGGGTGGAGGAGGTGGCGATGCGCGTGCTCTCGATCGGTCATCCGCTGCCCAACGCCGCCGTCGACAACCGCTCGATCTTCGACGCGCCCACCCTCTTCGACTACGAGGCGATCGTCATCGACCCGGCGGCCGTGCAGGAGTCGATCCGCGAGGCCGCGCTGGCGACGGCGCCGCACGCCACCTCGGCGGGCGTGCCCGTCGTGAACGGGGAGAGCATCGCTGGCGGGACCGGCCTCGCCGAGCTGCTGCAGCGCCGCCGCGACGAGCTCCAGCGCGCCCTGGAGCGCGGCGCCGTCGTCGCTGTCTACCTGCACCCGCCCTCGCTCGTCACCGAGGTGGCGGGGATGAGCGGCCTCGATCGCTACTTCCTGCTGCCCGCGCCCGCGGGGATGGGCTGGGACGCACGCACCGTGCGCGCCGGCGAGGGCCGCTCGGGCGCCGTCGTCGACCACGCGCACCCGTTCGCGGCCGTCGTCGAGGCGACGCGCAGGCGACTCTCCTACCGCGCCTACCTGGACGACCGCGCGCCCGGCGTCGCCGAGCACGTTCACGCGTTCGTGCGCTCCAGCGGCGGCGCGCCGATCGGCGCGCAGATCGCGCTGCTGGGCGGGCAGCTCGTCTTCCTGCCGGCGATCGAGGGCGGAGACTCGACGCAGGCGATGCCCGAGGCGCAGGCGATGGTCGCGGCGATGCGCGAGGCGCTGGGCCGCGTCGACGACGACCGCGTGCCGCGCTGGCTCGCCGCGCAGCCCGTGCCCGGCCTCGAAGAGCGCGAGCTCGCGCTGGAGGCGGCGCGCTCGGAGCAGGAGCGCGCGCAGAGCGCGCTCGCGGAGGCGGAGGCGGCAGCCCGCGAGCTGAGCGCGCTGCGCGAAGTGCTGTGGCGCGCCGGCGAGCACGCGCTGCTCCCAGCCGTCGTGCGCTGCGCGGAGCTGCTGGGCTTCGGCGCGCGCGAGGACGGCTCGGGCTGGCTGCTGACGGCCCCCGAGGGCGAGCTGCTGCTGGAGGCCGAGGCGGCCGACGCCGAGGTGGGGATGGCGCCGCACTACCGGCTGCGCGCGCGCGCCGACCGCCTGCTGGAGGAGCGGGCGCGCCCCGCTCGCGGCCTCGTCGTGATCTCGGGGCAGCGGATGACGGAGCCCGCGAAGCGCGGCGCGCAGCACGCCGACGCGTTGCGCGTCGCCGCCGAGTCCGTGGGCTACGCGCTGCTGACCGCGAGCGAGCTCTTCGGCGCCGCGACCGCCGCCCTCGCGGGCGCCGACCCCGACGCCGAGGGCGCGGCCGACGAGGCGACGCTGGCGAGCTGGCGCGCGCGGCTGCTGGAGACGGACGGCCTCGCCGCGCTCGTCGATCGCGAGCCGGCCGAGAACGGCGCCGACCCCGCCGCCCCCGCCGCCGACGAGGCGCCGCCGGCGACTCCCGCCGTCGAAGCGGGCGCGCCCGCCGAGGCGGGCGTCGAGGGCTAGCCCGCGGCGGCGGCGGGCGCGAGCGCGAGCGGCCGGTCGATCTCGGTGGGCACTGCGTAGTCGACGCCCTCCACGCCGAAGCCGAAGAGCTGCTCGAAGTCGCGGCGGTAGCCCGCGTAGTCGCTCAGCTCGTCGAGGCTCTCGGTGCTCACCTGCCGCCAGATCGCGGCGACGCGAGCCTGCACCGCCGGCTCCATCTCCCGGTCGTCGAGGCGGATGCGGCCCTCGGCGTCCACGGCGGGATCGCGGTCAGCGGGCAGCAGCTCCCGGAAGAGCCGCGCGATCTGCTGGGGCGCGCCCTCGTGCGTGCCGTGCTCCTTCATGACGCGGAAGAGGATCGCGGCGTAGAGCGCGAACGCCGGGATCGCCGCCGAGGCCTGCGTGACCACGGCCTTGTTGAGCGAGACCCAGGCCCCGCCGCCGCAGTGCGCCGAGAGCTCCTCCGAGAGCCGGCGCGCCGTCGCCTCGAGGTGCTCCTTGGCGCGGCCGATGCTGCCCGCGCGATAGATCGCCTGCGTCAGCTCGCCGCCGACGTAGCTGTAGGCGACCGCGCGCGCCCCCGGCGCCAGCAGCCCCGCCTCGCGCAGCGCCTCCATCCAGGCGGCCCAGTCGTCGCCGCCCATGACGCGCACCGTGCCCTCGATCTCCTCGGGCGTCGCGGACTCGATGGCGCTCTCGCGCACCTCGCCCGAGCGCAGGTCGATCGACTTGCCGCTGAAGGGCGCGCCGATTGGCTTCAGCGTCGTCTGCCACGTCGTGCCGCTCGCCTCGTCCACCCGTCGCGGCGCCGCGAGCGAGTAGACGAGGAGGTCGAGCGGGCCGAAGCGCTCGGCCAGCGCCTGCACCACCTCGCGCTTCACGCCGCTGGAGAACGCGTCGCCGTTCACCGTCTCGAGGTGGCGACCCTCGAGGGCGGCGACGCGATGCGCCTCCGCGAGGTTGTACCAGCCGGCGCTCGCGCCCTTCTCGCCCTCGGGCGGCCGCTCCAGGCACACGCCGAGCGTGGCCGCGCCCGCGCCGAAGACGGAGCAGAGCAGGCTCGCGAGGCCGTAGCCCGTGGAGGAGCCGATGACCAGCGCGTTCTCGATGCGTGGCTCCGGCCGGCCGTGCCGCGCCACCTCGATCTCCGCGCGCACGCGCGCCGCGCAGCCCTCCGGGTGGGCCATGAGCGAGATGAAGCCGCGCATCCGCGGCTCGACGACCTGAAGCGGCATCGCGGCCCTCCCCCGAGGCGGCACTCTACCCTCGTCCACGCTCAGGCGCGCGAGCGGCGGCAGCCGTCCGCCCGCGGGCGCTCCCTCCCGCATGCCCGATGCAGTAGGATCGCCCGCCATGACGGCGCCCCGCAGGATGACGGTGAGTGGCGATGCCCGCCGCGTTGCGCTCGGCGCGGCGCTGCTGCTGGCCGCGCTGGCGGCCGCCTGCGGCGGCGGCGGCGAGGAGGCGGAGGCCGCGCCGGCCGGCGCGGCCTCCGGCGTGCGCCCCGCCTCGGTCGCGCCGCCCGCCGCGGCAGCCCCGAGCCACAGCGCCGCCGAACTCGCGCAGGAGATCGAGGTGTGGGCCGCGACGATGTGCGCGATCCAGGCCTCCTTCACCGAGGCCTTCGCGGAGATCGTGGACGGCGTCGATCCGACCACCCTCGACCTGGAGGCGCGCAAGCTCCGCTACCAGCGCATCGGCCCCGTGCAGTCGGCGATCTACACGGAGGTCGCCCTCGCCCTCGCGCAGCTGCAGCCGCCCGACGGCACGCGCGACTACCACGAGGCGGTGCTGCTGCAGGTGCAGCAGCTCGCGGCGGGGCTCCAGCGCCAGTCGGAGCTGGTCGCCGTCGCGGCCACCAGCGAGGGGATCGACGCCACCAACGCGGAGCTGAACCAGCTGCGGCTGCGCACCCGCGCCGAGGTGAACTTCGCGAACCAGGCGATGCCCGGCTCCGCCCGCACCGCCCTCGCCGCCTGCGGAGGCGCCAGCAGCCTCGGCCAGCCCTAGGCAGCGTTCCGCTGCACTCGAGGGGCTGCCGCCGCCATGGACGCCGTCCGTACTCGTGCGTGGCGTGGGGCGGCCGAGAGGTCATGCGAGGCGGTGTGGAGACCGGAGCCGGCGCCGCGCCGAGCCCTCGGCGCCGCCACGCGCAACGCACGAACACAGACACCCGTCAGTGGCGGCGGAAGCCCCTTCAATCCAACGGAACGTTGGGGCTAGTTGTACTACCCAGGAAGGTTGTTCACAGGCGGGAGGCGGGGACGGCCCCGCCGACGCCGCCGTGCGGTCGGCGGTGATTGTAGCGGTAGAGCCAGCGTGGGAGCTGGCGCAGCCGCTCGGCGTTGGAGCGGTAGGGGCTGGCGTAGGTCCACTCGTTCTGCAGGATCTGGATGAAACGCTCGGCTTTGCCGTTCGTCTGCGGGCGGTAGGGCCGCGTGTGCGACAGCCGCACGTCTGCGGCAGCGGCGGCGCCGTGGAAGCTGCGGGCGACGGTGTAGGCCTTCGCGTTGTCGGTCAGGACCCGGCGCACGCGCACGCCACGCCGGCGGAAGGCCGCGAGCGCCTGCTCGAGGAAGGCGGCGCAGCTCGCGCCACGCTCGTCGGGCAGGACGGAGACGTAGGCGTAACGGCTGTGGTCGTCGACGGCGACGTGTAGGTACTCCAGCCCCAGCGAACGCCGCGAATGCGGCCCGGAGCGCGTCTCGGCGAAGCCAGGCGCCATTCGCTTGCCGCCGCCCTCGGGGACGCGCCCGAGCTTCTTCACGTCGAGATGCAGCAGGTCGCCGGGGGCGTCGTGCTCGTAGCGGACCGGCTCCCGGGTGACGCGGTGCAGGCGGTCGAGCCGGTTGAGGCCGCGGCGCCGCAGCACGGCGTAGACCGTGGAGCGGGCGACCCCGAGCGCCCACTGGATGCGATGCGGCCCGAATCCCTGCGTGCGTCGCACGGCGCAGATGCGTCGCTCCAGCTCGGGCGGCGTGCGCCGGGGATGCGCGCGCGGGGCGGAGCTGCGGTCCTCGAGCCCTGCCGCTCCCTCCGCCCGGAAGCGCCCCAGCCACTTGGCAACGGTGTGGCGGGAGACGCGGAAGTGGCGAGCGACCTCAGCCTGGGGCCAGCCGGCGTCCACTTCCCGCACGAGCTCGAGTCGGGTCAGCGGCGTCAGCCGCGCGTTACGATGGGCCATGAGGGTGTCCTCTCCTCGCTACTGCCGTGCTGTCACACACAGCAGCGGGCGAGGCCCCTCATCCTGTCAACAACCTACGTGGGAACTACAGCTAGTCCTTGAGGCGGAGGACGGCCATGAAGGCCTCCTGCGGGACCTCCACGGAGCCGACCATCTTCATCCGCTTCTTGCCCGCCTTCTGCGCCTCCAGCAGCTTCCGCTTGCGGGTCACGTCGCCGCCGTAGCACTTGGAGAGCACGTTCTTGCGCAGCGCGCGCACCGTCTCGCGGGCGACGATGCGGCCACCGACCGCGGACTGGATCGGCACCTCGAAGAGCTGCCGCGGGATCAGCTCCTTGAGCTGCGCGGCGAGGCGCCGGCCGCGCGCCGCGGCGTCGCCCGACGGCACGATCGTGGAGAGCGCGTCCACGGGCTCGCCGTTCACCAGCACGTCCAGCCGCACCACGCGCGCGGGCCGGTACTCGGCGAAGTGGTAGTCGAGCGCGCCGTAGCCCGAGGTGCGCGACTTCAGCTGGTCGTAGAAGTCGACCAGGATCTCCGAGAGCGGCACGAGGTACTCGGCGAGCACCCGCGCGTCGCCCTCGGCGATGTCGGCGCCGCCCACATCGAGGTAGTCGAGCTTCGCGAACTCGCCGCGGCTCTCCTCCATCAGCCCCATCACCGCGCCGACGAAGCGCGAGGGCAGGGTGACCGCGACGCGCACCCACGGCTCGCGCACCTCGGCGATGTGATCCGGCGTCGGCAGCTCGGCGGGCGAGTCGACCACCGCCTCGACGCCGTCGGTGCGGGTGACGCGGTACTCGACGCCCGGCGCCGTCGCGACCAGGTCGAGGTCGAACTCGCGCTCCAGCCGCTCCTGCACGATCTCCATGTGCAGCAGCCCCAGGAAGCCGCAGCGGAAGCCGAAGCCGAGCGCCGTGGAGCTCTCCGGCTGCCACACCAGCGCGGCGTCGTTCAGCGAGAGCTTCTCCAGCGCCTCGCGGAGCTGCGGGTACTGGTTCGCGTCAGACGGGTAGATGCCCGCGAAGACCATCGGCTTGGCGGGGGCGTAGCCGGGGAGCGGCTCCGTCGCGCCGTGCAGGGCCGTGGTCAGGGTGTCGCCCACGCGCGCCTCGGCGACGCCTTTGAGCCCCGTCGCGATGTAGCCCACCCCGCCCGCCTCCAGCGCCGCGACCGGCGCGAGCTGGGGGCGGAAGCAGCCCACCTCCAGTGGCTCGAAGCGGCGGCCCTGCTGGATCAGCCGCAGCGGGGCGCGGCCGTCGACGCGGCCGTCCACGACGCGCACGTAGAGCAGCACGCCCTTGAACGCGTCGTAGGTGGCGTCCAGGACCAGCGCGCGCAGCGGTGCGTCGGCGTCGCCGGCGGGCGGCGGCACCTCGCGCACCACGGCTTCGAGCACCGCCTCGATGCCTTCACCGGTGCGCGCGGAGGAGAAGAGGATCTGCTCGCGCGCGAAGCCGATCACGTCGACGAGCTCCTGCGCGACGCGCTCGGGCTCGGCCAGCGGCGCGTCCACCTTGTTCACGACCGGCACGAGCGTCAGGTCGAGCTCCAGCGCCTGGTAGACGGTGGCGAGCGTCTGCGCCTGGATGCCCTGCGTGGCGTCGACGACCACGACGGCGCCCTCGCAGGCGGCGAGCGCGCGCGACACCTCGTAGCCGAAGTCGACGTGGCCCGGAGTGTCGATCAGGTTCAGCTCGTAGTCGGAGCCGTCGGCGGCGCGGTAGCCCATGCGCACCGCCTGCGCCTTGATGGTGATGCCCTTCTCGCGCTCGAGATCCATCTGGTCGAGCAGCTGCTCGCGCATGTCACGGCCGGCGACGGCGCCCGTCCGCTCCAGCATGCGGTCGGCCAACGTCGACTTGCCGTGATCGATGTGCGCGATGATCGAGAAGTTGCGGATGCGCGCCTGCTCCACGCCATCCATCGTAGCTGGCGTCGGCGGTGTGCGCCGTCGCTGTGTGCCGCAGCGGAGGAGCCGGGCGCGACAAGGGGCCGCGCGGGCCCCCTCCTCGATCGCGTCGCGGGCGCGCGGCCCGGTTGCGCGCTAGACCCGGTGGCAGGCCACCCAGTGCTCCGTCGACACCTCACGCCACTCGGGGATCTGCTCGTAGCAAACGTCGATGGCGATGGGGCAGCGCGTGTTGAAGACGCAGCCCGGCGGCGGCCGCAGGGGCGAGGGCACGTCGCCCGTGAGGATGATGCGCTCGCGCGAGCGCTCGACGATGGGGTCGGTGATCGGCACCGCCGAGAGCAGCGCCTTCGTGTACGGGTGCAGCGGGTTCTGGTAGAGCTCGGCGGAGCTCGCCAGCTCCATCATTTTCCCGAGGTACATCACCGCGACGCGGTCCGAGATGTGGCGCACCACCGCGAGGTCGTGCGCGATGAAGAGGTAGGTGAGGTTGAACTCGTCCTGGAGGTCCTCCAGCAGGTTGATCACCTGCGCCTGGATCGAGACGTCGAGGGCGGAGACCGGCTCGTCGCAGACGATGAAGTCGGGCTCGACGGCGAGCGCGCGGGCGATGCCGATGCGCTGGCGCTGGCCGCCGGAGAACTCGTGCGGGAAGCGCCGCGCGAAGTAGGGGTTCAGCCCCACCGCGTTGAGCAGGTAGGAGACGCGGTCGCTCCGCTCCTTGCCCTTGTACAGCCCGTGGATCTGCATCGGCTCCGAGACGATGTCCTGGACGCTCATACGCGGATTAAGCGAGGAGTAGGGGTCCTGGAAGACCATCTGCATGCGACGCCGGAAGCGGCGCAGCTGGCCGCCCTTGAGCTCCGTGAGCTCCACGCCGTCCAGCTGCACGGAGCCCGCCGTCGGGCGGATCAGCTGGAGCAGGCCGCGGCCTGTCGTCGACTTGCCGCAGCCGGACTCACCGACCAGCCCCAGCGTCTCGCCGCGCTTCACGTAGAAGTCCAGGCCGTCCACGGCGCGCACGTCGGCGACCTTGCGCTGGAAGAGCCCCGCCGTGACGGGGAAGTAGACCTGCAGGCCCTTCACCTCGACCAGGCGGTCCTCCGCGCCGGGGGCGGCGGCCGCTGCCGGGGCCGTGGCCGCGGCGGTGACCGCAGGCGCGCCGCCCGTCGCCGCCGGCTCCTCCGCGGCGGCCGCGGGGTCCGCGGCGCCGTCAGCCCGCTCGGCCTCGCCCGTCTCGCCTGGCGGGCGCGGGGTGCCGGAGGCCGGGTCCCAGAATTCGTTGGACATCGCCCCCCCCTATGCCGACGCGACCACGTGGGCCGCCTCCGCCTTCTGGGCGGAGAGGTCACGCGTCTTCTCATCCTGCTGCGGATTCCGCCAGCAGGCGGCGAAGTGGCCCGCCGACTTCTCCTCCAGCTGCGGCGGGTCGGTGCTGCACTTCTCGATCGCCCAGTCGCAGCGCGGCTCGAACGGGCAGCCCTGGATCGGCGTGATCAGCAGCGGCGGCTGCCCCTCGATGGTGACGAGGCGCTCGTGCTCCAGCGCGTCCAGGCGGGGCACGGAGCGCAGCAGACCCACGGCGTAGGGGTGCCGCGGGTCGAGGAAGATGTCGTTGACAGTGCCCTTCTCGATGATCTTGCCCGCATACATCACGTTGACGTTGTCGACGTAGCGCGCGACCACGCCGAGGTTGTGCGTGATCAGCACTACCGCGGTGCCGAGCTCCCGCGCGAGGCGCGCGATGATGTCCAGGATCTGCGCCTGGATCGTCACGTCCAGCGCCGTCGTCGGCTCGTCGGCGAGCAGCAGCTTCGGGTTGCACGCCAGCGCCATCGCGATCATCGCGCGCTGGCGCATGCCGCCGGAGAACTGGTGCGGGTAGTCGTCGATGCGGCGCGTCGCCTCGGGGATGCCCACCATCTCCAGCAGCTCGACGGCGCGCGCGCGGCCCTCCGCCTGCTCCAGCCCCATGTGCAGCCGGATCACTTCGACGATCTGGTTGCCGATGGTCAGCACGGGGTTGAGCGAGGTCATCGGCTCCTGGAAGACCATCGCGATGCGGTTGCCGCGGATGTGGCGCATCTCCGAGTTCGAGACCTTGAGCAGGTCCCGACCCTCGAAGAGGATCTCGCCGTCGACGATGCGGCCGGGCGGGTTGGGAATCAGGCGCAGGATCGACAGCGCTGTGACGGACTTCCCGCAGCCGGACTCGCCGACCAGCCCCAGTGTCTCGCCCTCGTCGAGGTCCCAGGTCACGCCGTCGACGGCGCGGACCGTCCCTTCCTGCGTGAAGAAGTAGGTGCGCAGATCCCTGACCTCGAGCAGCTTCGCCATCGGTCCCCCTCCGGGCGCCCCGCGATTCGTGCGGCACTCCCGCTCACGGCCGCGGTCGGCGGCCCGGTCGCTCGCCCTCGGTCGCCGCATCGGTGCGAGCCAGTTCGGTGCGAGGTGGTGGGGAAGAGGAGATTCGAACTCCCACGCCTCGCGGCACATGATCCTAAATCATGCTCGTCTACCGATTCCGACACTTCCCCATCTCTGCCACGGGTGGGCCTCCCCGCCGGGCCAGCGCCTCTCGGTGCCGACCCCGCCCCCCGGTCCGATGCATGTGGTGAGCCCCCGGGGACTCGAACCCCGAACCGGCTGATTAAGAGTCAGCTGCTCTGCCAATTGAGCTAGAGGCCCGCCTGACTTCCCCCGCCTCGGAGCGGGAAGCCGCCCGCGCAACCCCGCGCCCCCCGACACCGTCGAAGACGGCGGTCCATCCGCCGTTCGGCGGCGGGACCGTAGCAGGGGCCTTCGCGGGGTGTCAACGAGTCGCGCGGCCGCTCCCGACCTCCCCGGGGCGCCCGCCTCGACGCGCGCCGTCCATCATACGCGACCGCTTATGCAGTGTCGTCGCGCGGGCCGTCCGTCAGGGGCGCCGCAGCGGGCGAGGATGCCTCGTGTGCTTGAGGACCGCGGCGGGCGCGCGCATCGGCTGCGACCGGGGCGGCAGCGCGGAGCCGTGGTGGGCGATAGTGGATTCGAACCACTGACCTCTGCGATGTCAACGCAGCGCTCTAACCAACTGAGCTAACCGCCCACGCCGACGCGGCGAGCGTAGCACGAGGGCGCGCTCCGATCGCGCGCCGTGATCACGCCCGCGGGGGGGGCGGGCGGGGCCGCGACGCGCTCGCTCGGCGCCCGCAGGCAGCCGATCCGCGGTACCATCGAGGCGAGTCCGGCCGCGCCCCAACGGGCGCGCAAGCGAGCGTCGACGGGGACGCGTCCCGCCGCCTCCGCGGCCGCCAGTGACCGGGGCCAGCGCGCGACCACACGCGGGTCGCCGCCCGGCTGGAGCCCCGGGGCCATCGCGGCGGGCACACCACCCCCGAGCCCGCGGGCGAACCCGCGGCGGCAGCCGCCGTTACCGGCCAACGAGCCTCGGCGCCGAGCGCCGGGGGAAGCAGGGTGGAACCACGCGATCACCTCCCGTCCCTGCACGGGAGGTTCTTTTTATGCGGTCTGCCGGGCGCGGCGACCGTGCTTCGCGGGACGCAGTGGCGCGGGCGGGGCCGATCTGCTGCGAGCCGTGGAGCGAGGGAGAGCGACGATGGTGAACGAGATGGCCGGCGGCGCGAGTCCGGCCGGCGCCGCGCACGACGAGGGCACGCCCCTCGCTGAGCTGCCGGCGGAGGAGCGCCTCTTCCGCATGCGCCACTCCGCTGCGCACGTGCTGGCGGAGGCCGTGCTGGAGCGCTTCCCCGAGGCGAAGTACGCGATCGGCCCGCCGATCGACAACGGCTTCTACTACGACTTCGAGCTGCCTCGCCCGCTCACCCCGGAGGACCTGAAGGCCCTCGAGAAGCGGATGCGCAGGACGGTGCACGCCAACGTCCCGATCGAGGGGCGGCAGATCCCGAAGGACGAGGCGCGCGCGCGCTTCGCGGCGCAGCCCTACAAGCTCGAGCTGATCGACGAGATCGAGGACGCGACGGTCGGCCACTTCCGCCACGCGAAGTTCGACGACCTCTGCCGCGGCGGGCACACCGAGCGCACGGGCCAGCTCGGCGCGTTCCGCCTCGACCGCGTCGCCGGCGCCTACTGGCGGGGCGACGAGCACAACACGATGCTGCAGCGCGTCTACGGGCTGCTCTTCGAGACGCAGGAGGAGCTGGACGCCTTCGTCGAGGCGCGGGAGGAGGCCGAGCGCCGCGACCACCGGCGGCTGGGCCGCGAGCTGGACCTCTTCCACCTCGACCCGGTGTCGCCGGGCTCGCCCTTCTACCACCCCAAGGGCACGGTCCTCTACAACGGCCTCATCGACTACATGCGGGACCTCTACCGCGAGTACGACTACCGCGAGGTGATCACCCCGCAGCTCTTCACGGCGGGGCTGTGGAAGACCTCCGGGCACTACCAGAACTTCGCGGACGACATGTTCCTCTTCGGCGAGGAGGAGAATGAGCTCGGCATCAAGCCGATGAACTGCCCGGGGCACTGCCACTACTACGCCTCGGGGCTCTACTCCTACCGCGACCTGCCGCTGCGGCTCGCCGAGTTCTCCCGGCTGCACCGCAACGAGCGCTCGGGCGTGCTCTCCGGGCTGACGCGCGTGCGCTCCTTCGCGCAGGACGACGCGCACATCTACTGCACCGACGAGCAGTTCGCGGGCGAGGTGCGCGCGGTCTTTCAGATGAGCGAGCGCGTCTACTCCGACCTCGGCCTCGGCGACGCGCGGATCCGCCTCGCGACGCGGCCGGACGACAAGTACATCGGCGAGCCGAGCGACTGGGAGCGCGGCGAGCGGCTGCTCGCCGAGGCCGTCACGGGCGCCGGCAAGGAGTTCGAGCTGGCGCCTGGCGAGGGGGCGTTCTACGGCCCCAAGCTGGAGTTCCACTTCGAGGACGCGCTGGGCCGCTCCTGGCAGCTGGGCACGCTGCAGGTGGACCTCGGCATGCCGGCGCGCTTCGGGCTCACCTACGTCGGGGCCGACGGCGCCGAGCACCAGCCGATGATGCTGCACCGCGCCATCCTCGGCTCGCTGGAGCGCTTCCTCGCGATCTACGTCGAGCACACCGCGGGCGCCTTCCCGCTCTGGCTCGCGCCCGTGCAGGCGGTGGTGATCCCGATCGCCGACCGCCACGCCGAGTACGCGGAGGAGGTGCGCGCCGCGCTCGCGACTCGCCGGCTGCGCGTCGAGGTCGACGGCTCCAGCAACCGCATGAACGCGAAAATCCGCGAGGCGCAGCTGCAGAAGGTGCCGTACATGCTCGTGGTCGGCGACCGCGAGGCGGAGGCGCGCGCCGTCGCCGTGCGCACGCGCGGCGGCGGCGACCTGGGCGCGCTCGCGCTCGAGGAGCTGGCCGCCCGCCTCGCGGAGGAGCGGGACAGCCGAGCGCTGCAGGGGGCGGCGACAGCGGGCGGGTAGCCGGAGTCGGCGGCCTGCTCGGCGCCCGCTGCCACCCGGACGGCGCCCACGCGCCCGCGGTTGCCCGCGCAGGGGCGCCGTGGCAGGCTGACGCGTCGCGCGCCCGGTGCGCGCCGTCGCGCTCGGGGCCGCGCTCGCGGCTCCGCCGGAGGCGGGGGCCAGCGGTGTACTTCCAGCGGCTGCTCATCGCCAACCGCGGCGAGATCGCGCTGCGCATCCAGCGCAGCTGCCGCGAGCTCGGCATCGAGACCGTGGCCGTCTACTCGGACGCGGACCGCAACGCGCTGCACGTCCGCAACGCCGACCGCGCCGTCCACCTGGGCCCCGGACCGGCGCTCGAGTCCTATCTCGTCATCGAGAAGGTGATCGAGGCGGCGCGGTCGACCGGCGCCGACGCGATCCACCCCGGCTACGGCTTCCTCTCGGAGAACGCGGACTTCGCCGATGCCTGCGAGGCCGCGGGCATCACCTTCGTGGGCCCGCCCGCGACCGCGATGCGGCAGCTCGGCGGCAAGGTGTCGGCGCGGCGGCTGATGGAGGAGGCGAGCGTCCCGATCGTCCCCGGCGCCAACGACATCGACCCCGACGACCTGGAGCACGCGACGGCCGAGGCGGAGCGCGTCGGCTTCCCGCTGCTGGTGAAGGCCTCGGCGGGCGGCGGCGGGCGCGGCATCCGCCAGGTCGACGCGCTCGAGGAGCTGGCCGCCGCGATGGAGCTGTCGGCCTCGGAGGCGCGCTCCTCCTTCGGCGACGCGACGATCTTCCTCGAGCGCTTCGTGGCGAAGGCGCGCCACGTCGAGGTGCAGATCATGGCCGACGCGCACGGCACCGTGCGCGCCTACGGCGAGCGCGAGTGCTCCGTGCAGCGCCGCCACCAGAAGCTGGTGGAGGAGGCGCCGTCGCCCGCCGTCACCCCGGAGCTGCGCGCGCGGCTCTGCGCGGCCGCGATCGCCGCCGCGAAGAGCTGCGGCTACCGCAACGCCGGCACGGTCGAGTTCCTGCTGGACGACGCGACGGGCGAGTTCTTCTTCCTGGAGGTGAACGCGCGGCTGCAGGTGGAGCACCCGGTGACGGAGCTGGTCTACGGCGTCGACCTGGTGGCGCAGCAGCTGGCGGTGGCGGCCGGCGAGGCGCTGCCCGCGGCCGACGACGACGCGCTCCCCGAGCCGCGCGGCTGGGCGATCGAGTGCCGCATCAACGGCGAGGACCCCTACCAGGGCTTCGTGCCCTCGCTGGGGCTGGTGCAGCGCGTGGAGGCGCCGCTGGGCCCAGGCGTGCGCTTCGACTCGATGCTCTTCGACGGCCTCGACGTGCCGGTGTTCTACGACTCGATGCTGGGCAAGCTGATCGTGTGGGCGGAGGACCGCCCGCAGGCGATCGAGCGCATGCGCCGCGCGCTGGACGATCTGCTGGTGGCCGGCGTGCAGACCAACGCCCCCTTCCACCGCGCGCTCATGCAGCACCCGGACTTCCGCGCGGGCGCGATACACACGAAGTGGCTGGAGAGCTCCTTCGAGATGCCGGCGATGCCCGAGGAGGACCCGCGCGAGCGGGTGGCGCTGATCGCGGCGGCGATCGCCTCGGAGCTGCTGGCCGCGCAGCGAGCGGCGGGCGGCCCGGCGGGCGGCGGCGGGCCCACCGCGAGCCGCTGGCTGCGCGCGGCGCGCGAGCGCGCCAGCGGCCTCCCGGTGGGCGCGGCCGCCCGCGGCTGGCGCCGCGCCGGCCGCGGGCGGCCGCGCTAGCCGCGTGCCGAGCCGGCACCGCCTGCAGCTGGGCGCCGAGACTCGCACGCTCGTCGTCGACGAGCAGGGCGAGCGGCTGCTCATCACCGTCGACGAGGAGGAGCCCGTCGCGGTGGACGCGACCACCTCGGGCGTGCCCGGCCACCTCTCGCTCTTGATCGACGGCGAGTCCCACGCCGCCTACGTCGCGCTGGAGGGGGAGGCGCTGCACGTCACGGTCGGCGGGCGCACGTTCGTGATCGCGCCGGCGCGCGCCGGTCGCGGCCGCGGCCCCGTCGCCAGCTACGAGGACGTCGAGGGGCAGCTCACCGCGCCGCTCGCGGGCGTCGTCGTCGACGTGCGGGTCGCCGTGGGCGACGCCATCGAGGTCGGCCAGGCCGTCTGCGTCGTGGAGGCGATGAAGATGCAGAACGAGGTGCACAGCCCCCACGACGGCACCGTGACCGCCGTGCACTGCGAGCGCGGCCAGCGCGTCGAGCGCGGCGAGCTGCTCGTCGAGTACGAGAGCGCCGACTAGGTGTAGTTCCCACGTAGGTTGTTGACAGGATGAGGGGCCTCGTCCGCTGCTGTGTGTGACAGCACGGCAGTAGCGAGGAGAGGACACCCTCATGGCCCATCGTAACGCGCGGCTGACGCCGCTGACCCGACTCGAGCTCGTGCGGGAAGTGGACGCCGGCTGGCCCCAGGCTGAGGTCGCTCGCCACTTCCGCGTCTCCCGCCACACCGTTGCCAAGTGGCTGGGGCGCTTCCGGGCGGAGGGAGCGGCAGGGCTCGAGGACCGCAGCTCCGCCCCGCGCGCGCATCCCCGGCGCACGCCGCCCGAGCTGGAGCGACGCATCTGCGCCGTGCGACGCACGCAGGGATTCGGGCCGCATCGCATCCAGTGGGCGCTCGGGGTCGCCCGCTCCACGGTCTACGCCGTGCTGCGGCGCCGCGGCCTCAACCGGCTCGACCGCCTGCACCGCGTCACCCGGGAGCCGGTCCGCTACGAGCACGACGCCCCCGGCGACCTGCTGCATCTCGACGTGAAGAAGCTCGGGCGCGTCCCCGAGGGCGGCGGCAAGCGAATGGCGCCTGGCTTCGCCGAGACGCGCTCCGGGCCGCATTCGCGGCGTTCGCTGGGGCTGGAGTACCTACACGTCGCCGTCGACGACCACAGCCGTTACGCCTACGTCTCCGTCCTGCCCGACGAGCGTGGCGCGAGCTGCGCCGCCTTCCTCGAGCAGGCGCTCGCGGCCTTCCGCCGGCGTGGCGTGCGCGTGCGCCGGGTCCTGACCGACAACGCGAAGGCCTACACCGTCGCCCGCAGCTTCCACGGCGCCGCCGCTGCCGCAGACGTGCGGCTGTCGCACACGCGGCCCTACCGCCCGCAGACGAACGGCAAAGCCGAGCGTTTCATCCAGATCCTGCAGAACGAGTGGGCCTACGCCCGCCCCTACCGCTCCAACGCCGAGCGGCTGCGCCAGCTCCCACGCTGGCTCTACCGCTACAATCACCGCCGACCGCACGGCGGCGTCGGCGGGGCCGTCCCCGCCTCCCGCCTGTGAACAACCTTCCTGGGTAGTACAACTAGGCGCGCGGCGCTGCCGCCTCGATCGCCAGCCGATGGAGGATGGCACTCTCCACTGCTCGCGGCGCGCTGCCGATGCTAGACTGACGGCCCGCGGCGGCAACCGCCGCGACGTGAGCGACGCTCGCCGGCGGCGGGCGCGAGAGAGGAATCGCTGATCGCCAAGGACCTACGCATCAATGAGCAGATCCACGTGCCGCAGGTGCGTGTGATCCGCGGTGAAGAGCAGCTCGGCATCCTCCCGATCGAGGAGGCGCTGCGCGTGGCGCTGGAAGCGGACCTCGACCTGGTCGAGGTGGCGCCGAAGGCCGACCCCCCCGTCTGCCGGATCATGGACTACGGCCGCTTCAAGTACGAGCAGAGCAAGCGCGAGCGCGAGTCTCGACGCTCCTCGAAGCACGTCGAGTTGCGCGAAGTGCGCATGAAAGTCAAGATCGGCCAGCACGATCTGGACTTCAAGGCACGCACCGCGTCGAAGCTGCTCGACGAGGGCGACAAGGTCAAGGTCTCGGTCATGTTCCGGGCGCGCGAGATCACGCACCCAGAGATCGGCGAGCAGCTGCTCCAGCGCTTCTTCGAGCAGGTGAGCGAGCACGCGACGATCGAGCGCCGCCCCACGATGGAGGGGCGCTTCATGTCGATGACGCTCGAGCCGTCGCGCAAGCGGCCCGCCGAGGAGCCGGCAGCGACGCCCGCGGAGACCGCAGAGACGCCCGCAGAAGCGCCGGTCGCGGCGGGGGCCGCGGCGCCGAAGTAGGCAGACGCGAAGCAGCGGGGGGTCGACGTGCCGAAGATGAAGACCCACCGGGGGCTCGCGAAGCGCGTGAAGGTCACGGGCACCGGCCGCGTGATGGTCATGGGCCACCACCGCAACAACAAGAAGATGAAGAAGCGCGCCGAGAAGCTCTACGCGCTCCGCGAGATGCACCCCGTCCACTCGACGCACGTGAAGCGGGTGAAGCGACTGCTCCCGTACCAGCGGATCGCCTAGCGCGGCAGGCGCCCCCCCAGACGAGCGATAGAGATGAGCGAGAAGGCCCGGATCGCGGGCCGGCGGCAGGCGGAGAGGCGAGACGATGCCCCGAGCGCGGAACGTCCCTGCCCGTCGTGCGCGGCGCCGGCGCGTGCTGGAGAAGACGGCCGGCCAGGCGGGCCGCCGCCACAGCACCTATCGCGTCGCGAACGAATCGCTGCTGCACTCGCTGAGCTACGCCTGGGCGCACCGGCGCCGCCGCAAGCGCGACTTCCGCCGCCTCTGGATCGCGCGCATCAACGCCGCCGCGCGGCTGCATGACCTGACCTACGGCCGGCTGATCAACGGGCTGCACCGCGCGGGGATCGAGGTGGATCGCAAGATGCTCGCCGACCTCGCGGTGCGCGAGCCCGCGGCCTTCGGCCGGATCGCCGAGCGCGCCCGCGCCGCCCTCGCCTAGGCAGGCAGCGTTCCGCTGCACTCGAGGGGCTGCCGCTCCTGCTCGACGCTCCGCCGTCGGAGCTCTGCGGGCTCAGCGCGCCACGCCGAGCCCGCTAGCCCACCGCCCCGCCCGCACAGCGCCCCCTCGACGAGGAGCGGCAGCCGACGCGGTGCAGCGGAACGCTGCCGCCGAGCCGTCTCGCCCGCCGACCGCCGGCCCGTGCCCGGCGCCCCCTCGACGAGGAGCGGCAGCCCCTCGAGTGCAGCGGAACGCTGCCAGCGGAACGCTGCCGCTGAGCCCTCTCGCCCGCCGGTCGGGCCGCCCAATAGCCGGCGACGTCGAGCAGAAGCGGCAGCCCCTAGGGTGCAGCGGAACGCTGCCGGGCGTCGAACTCCTCGGCGAGGGCGCGGACGATGCGGTCCTGCTCGCGCTGGGCATCCTCGCCGGTCAGCGTGCGGTCCGGCGCCTGGTAGCGGATCGCGAAAGCGACCGAGCGCGTGCCGGCTGGCACCTGCTCCCCTGCGTAGACATCGAAGATGCGCGCCTCGGCGACGAGAGGCGAGCGCGCGATCGCCTCTCGCAGCGCCTCGGCGGGCACCGTGAGCGGCGCCACCACCGCCAGATCCTGCTCCACGGCGGGGAAGCGCGAGACGGCGCGGGCGAGCCGGCGCGCCGGCACGTGCGGCAGCAGCCTCCCGAGATCGAGCTCGAAGAGCAGCACGGGGCGATCGATGTCGAAGGCGGCGAGCACCTGCGGGTGCACCTCGCCCAGCACGCCCACCTCCACGCCACTCGGGATGTCACCCGCCGAGAGGCGCGCGGTGCGGCCGGGGAGCAGCGCGTGCTCCTCGGCGGGCTCGTAGGCGCAGGCGACGCCGAGCTCCGCGAGCGCCGCCTCCAGCACCCCCTTCGCGTCGAAGAAGTCGAGCGGCCGCCCGGCGGGGCCGCCCCAGCGATCGGCGGGCTCGCCCGCCAGCGCGCCCACCACCTGCTCGCGCTCGTCGGGAAGCGGACCGCCGCCATCGCCCGGAGCGCGCGGGAGGTAGACACGCGCCGCCTCGAAGATCGCGACCTCGGGGAGGCCGGCGCGGAGGTTGCGGGCCACCGTCTCCAGCAGCGCGTGGCGCAGCGTCGGGCGCATCAGCTCGCGCTCGGCGGAGAGCGTGTTCGCCAGCCGCAGCGGCGGCGTGCGCTCCAGCGTCTCGGCGGGCAGCACGCGCGCCAGCACCTCGCGGGTCGTCAGCGAGTAGCTGATGACCTCACGCAGCCCCGCGGCGGCGAGCGCGTCACGCAGCCGCTCGCGTAGCTCCACCAGCGGCTGCGGCTCGTGCGGCGGGACGCTGCCGCGAATCGTGGTCGCGGGCAGCCGGTCGTAGCCCGCGAGGCGCACCACCTCCTCCGCCACGTCGTCGGCGATCGCGACGTCGGTGCGCCACCACGGCGGGCGCAGCACGAAGCCGTCGGGCTCGCGGCCCACCTCGAAGCCGAGCGTGGTCAGCCAGCGCTCCACCTCGTCGTCGTCGAGCACGAGGCCGGTGACCGTAGCGAGGCGGTGGCGCGTCACCTCGATCGGCGGCCGCTGGAGCGGTCGCGGGTAGACATCGATCGCGGCCGGTCGCGCGCGGCCCTCCGCGAGCTCGCCGAGCAGCCGCGTGGCGCGCCGCGCCGCCTGCCCCGCCAGCTCGGGCGAGAGCCCCCGCTCGAAGCGCGCCGAGGACTCGGAGCGCAGCGCGAGCCGCAGCGAGGTGGTGCGGATGCTCGACGGATCGAAGCGCGCCGACTCCAGCAGCACGCGCGTCGTCGACTCGGTCACCTCGCTGTCGGCGCCGCCCATCACCCCGGCGAGCGCCACCGGGCCCGCACCGTCGGCGATCACCAGCGCCCCCGCCGTCAGCTCGCGCTCCTCGCCGTCGAGGGTGCGCAGCCGCTCGCCCGCGCGCGCGGCCCGCGCCTCGATGGCGGGCGCACCACCGCCCGCGCGCGCGATGAGGCGGTCGAGGTCGAAGGCGTGCAGTGGCTGCCCCAGCTCCAGCAGTACGTAGTTGGTTATGTCGACCACGTTCGAGATCGGGCGCATCCCCGCCGCGAGCAGCCGCTCCTGCATCCAGCGCGGCGAGGGCCCCACGCGCACCCCCTCGATCACCACGCCGACGTAGCGCGCGCACAGCTCGTGGTCCGCGATCGCGATCGAGACGGCGGCCGCGGTCGGATCGCCGGCCTGCTCGTGCTCATCGGGGGGGAGGCGCACCGCACCGCCCTCGATCGCCGCGACCTCGCGCGCGATGCCGACCATGCTCATCAGGTCGGCGCGGTTCGGCCAGACGTGCACGTCGAGCACGGTGTCGCCCAGGTACTCGACCAGCGGCGTGCCGACGGGCGCGTCCTCCGGCAGCTCGAGGATGCCCTCGTGCTCCTCGGAGAGGCCGAGCTCGCGCTCCGAGAGCACCATGCCCGCCGACTCGACGCCGCGGATGGTGGCGCGCACGAGCGTCGAGGGCTCGCCCGAGCGGCCGTCGCGCAGCCGCGCGCCCTCGCGGGCGAAGGCGACGCGCTGGCCCTCGCGCAGGTTGGGGGCGCCGCAGACGACACGCTCGGGCTCGGCGGCGCCGTGCTCGACCGTGGCGAGGCGCAGCCGGTCGGCGTTCGGGTGCGCCTCCACGGCGAGCACGCGGCCGACGCGCACGCGCTCCGCGTCCCAGTCGCCGCCGACGCGGTGGATGCCCTCGACCTCGGCCGAGGCCATGGTGAGGCGCCGCGCGAACGCGTCGACGTCCGCCGGCACGTCGACGTACTCCGCGAGCCACTTCAGCGAGACGAGCATCGGCGCCGCACTCCTGCCTGAGTCATCGCCGGATCGCCCGCCGCTTCGTGGCGCGCGACCGGTCGCTAGTGCTGATCGATGAGGATCGGGTTGCTGTCGGGGTCCTCGATCATGATGTGGGCGGGCCCGCTGCCCGCGTCGGTCGGCTGCGCGGCGGCCGGGTCGTCCGAGTCCGCCATCTCCTGCAGCAGCGGCGTCTCGATGCCGCGCGCGGCGAGCTCGGCGCGGATCGCTCGCACGTCGGGCGGGTTGAAGGTCAGCACGTTGCGCTCGAACATCCCCTGGAAGAGGCCGATCACCGCGCCGCCCGAGCCGAGGATCGCAAACCCCTCGCCGCCGGCGATCTCCTCGAAGCCGAGCGTCGCGTAGAAGGCCTCGACGCCGCGAGGTCGCGCACCGTGAGGCTCACCGAGAACTGCCCGAGCTCCATCGCTCCCCCTCCCCGCCGCGCGCGCTCGGCCTCAGAACTGCCGCAGGAAGCGCAGGTCGTTGGCGTAGAAGTGGCGAATATCGTTCACGCCGTGGCGCAGCATGGCGATGCGCTCGACGCCCATGCCGGCGGCGAAGCCGGTGTAGCGCGCGCTGTCGTAGCCCGCGGCCTCGAGGATCTCGGGGTGCACCATGCCCGCGCCCATGATCTCCAGCCAGCGGCTGCCTCGACAGACGGCGCACGCGGGATCGGTGCCGTCGCAGGCGAAGCAGTCGACCGCCAGCTCGACGCCCGGCTCGACGAAGGGGAAGTAGCTGTTGCGCAGCAGCACCTGCCGCTCCGTGCCGAAGATCTGCCGCGCGAACTCGGCCAGCGTGCCCTTGAGGTCGGCCATGGAGATGCCCTCGTCGACGGCCAGCAGCTCCACCTGCTGCATCATCCACTCGTGCGTGGCGTCGGTCGCCTCGTAGCGGTAGCAGCGCCCCGGCACGGCGATGCGGATCGGCGGCTCGTGCTGCTCCATGAAGCGGATCTGCATCGGGCTGGTGTGGGTGCGCAGCAGCATCCGGCCGGCGCTCGTCGCCTCTTCGTCGATCCAGAAGGTGTCCCACATGTCGCGCGCGGGGTGGTCCTCGGGGATGCGCAGCCGATCGAAGTTGTAGACGTCGAGCTCGACCTCGGGACCCTCGACCGAGGCGAAGCCCATGCGCCCGAGCACGCCGAGGATCTCGCGCAGCGTCTGCGTGATCGGATGCAGCCCGCCGCGCGGCCGCGGCCGGCCGGGCAGCGTGACGTCGACGGCGCCCTCGGTGACGGCGGCGTGGAGCGAGCGCTCGGCCAGCTCGGCGCGCCGCTCCTCGAGCGCGGCCTCGAGCGCGGCCTTGGTGCGGTTGGCGGCCTGCCCGAGCTCACGGCGCGCCTCGGGCGGCGCCTCGCCGAGTCCGCGCAGGATCGCGGTGAGCCGGCCGGAGCGGCCGAGCACGCGCGTGCGCCACTCCTCCAGCGCGCGCTCGTCGGCGGCGCCCGCGAGCGCCTCGCGCTCCTCGGCCTCGGCGGCCGCCACCTCCTCGACGCTGCTCATGCGCCGAGTCTAGGGGCGGGCGCGTGGGTGGGCTAGCTGCGGGTGCGCTAGGTCGACGCGCAATGTCGAATGGCCCGAGAACTGCGCACTTGCATGAGCGCACATCTGTTCTCTATCGTGGCGAGGAGGTTGGCGGAGGCGGAGATGATGCAACAAGACGACCCCTACTTGGTCGCACCCGAACTGCTCTACGGTGTGCTTTGCGAGGAAATCTAGGTCGATGACCGCAAGCGCGTGTCATTGATCCGCACCTTCAACAACCTGCGCCTGTTTCGTCCGCCGCCTGAGTCGAGCGTCCCGCCTCACGCTCACTTCCGGTACATGGTGGTCTTCGCACTAGGACACGGGATCGGCAGCTTCAGTGGAGATCTGAGCCTGCACAACGCCGACGACGACGAGGTGTGGAGGAACCCTGAGGCTCCGTTTGAGTTCACCCTCGCTCCCGGCGGAACGGATAGGGCGATCGTCGGAGGACAGTACGATATCTGGATCCGCGAGCCGGGCCTGTACTACTTCCGACTCCGCTTGCGCGAGGTGCCTAAAGAATGGCCGGTTCGGTTTCTCGTGTCAGAGCGTCTTCCGAACGCTCCTGAAGACGTGAAGGAGCCTGACCCGCTTTCCCGGACACCTAGCCTGAGGCGACGATGTTGCCCAGGGAGGAGTCCTGGATGCCCCGAGCCTACCCACCCGAGTTCCGCCGTCGTGCTGTCGAACTGGCCCGGCTGCGGGAGAAGCCGATCGCGCGGATCGCTGCGGACCTGGGGATCGCCGGGTGGTGCCTGCACCGCTGGCTGCGGCAGGCCGATGTCGACGAGGGCCACAGAGAGGGCCTGACGAGCGACGAGCGGGCGGAGCTGGTGCGGCTGCGCCGGGCCAACCGCACCCTGGAGATGGAGAACGAGATTCTGAAGCGCGCCGCCGCCCTCTTCGCGCGCGAGAACGTGCTCCCAAAATGAGATACCGGCTGGTCCGTGAGCTTGCCGCCGACGGGGTCGTCGCGGCGGTGGCCTGCCGGGTACTCGCGGTCTCGACAGCGGGCTACTACGAGTGGCGAGAGCGGGCGCCCTCGGCCCGCGCCGTCGCCGACCAGGCGCTGAGCGAGCAGATCGTGGAGCTCCACGCCATGTCGCGAGGCAGCTACGGAGCGCCGCGGGTGCACGCCGAACTGCGGCTCGGGCGGGGCGTCCGTTGCGGTCGCAAGCGGGTGGCACGGCTAATGCGGAGCGCAGGACTGCATGGAATCTACCGGCGGCGCGGGAGACACGCTCGCCCGGCGCCTGCCGTCCACGACGACCTGGTGCGCCGGCGCTTCGTGGCCGACGCGCTGGACCGGCTCTGGCTGACCGACATCACCGAGCACCCCACGCGGGAGGGGAAGGTCTATTGCGCCGCCGTGCTGGACGTCTACTCACGGCGGATCGTGGGCTGGTCCATTGCTGACCACCTGCGCACCGAGCTTGTGGTCGACGCTCTGGAGATGGCCCGCTGGCGGCGACAGCCGACCCGGGGCGAGACCGTGGTGCACTCCGACCGGGGATCGCATCGGATTCAAGTCGCAACGCCTCGAGGTGAGGGGTTGTGATGGGAAGGTCACCGGGGTGGGCGACGAAGGCAACAGGAAGGCCGCCGATGCGGGCAGGCCGTCCACCGGTTGCGCGTCGTGATGCTGCATCGCGGCAACGGTTCTGGCTGGCAGAGGCGGTGCGTGACGCTCAGAAGTCGGTTGCACCGCAGCGAGGCCAGTACTTCCCCAAAGGCACCGACCTGTCTGCACTCTGCTGCCGCGGCCGGTGTGTCTCCAGCCGTCGGAGCACGCTGGTTCCGTGAAGGTGGTGGCATGCCAACAGCCAGTCCGGCGCCGCTGTTAGGGCGCTACCTATCGTTCGCTGAGCGCGAGGAGATCGCCATCCTCCGCGCCCAAGGCGCAAGCGGCCGAGCGATCGCCCGCCGGCTCCGCCGGGCTCCGTCGACGATCTCACGCGAGGTACGCCGAACGCTGCGACACATAGCGGCAAGCTGGAGTATCGACGACCACGGCGCAGTGGCATGCCGATGCGACGTGCGCAGCGTCCCAAGGTCGAACCAAGCTCGCCAGCAACGACCAGCGTCCATGGTTACGTTCAGGAACGGCTGTCAGGCAGGATCGTCCGGCCCGACGGTGTGGGGGTGGTCGGCCCTGAGGTGCCGCTGGATTGGCCGTCGACATGGGGCTCAGCACCGACGCTGGGCCCGGGTCGCGCCCGGAGCAGATCTCGAACCGGCTGCAGGTCGACTTCCCGATGCGTCGATGAGGATCTCGCCCTGTACGTCCAGGGTCGCGGAGTCGCTGCGGCGTTGAGCTTCGGGATGTCGCGCACCGGACGAGCGCTCGAGCTGCTCGACCGCCGTCGCGGCTCGTCAGCCCCGAGATCACGACAGTCGGGCCCGAGCCTCGCCGTTCCCGCATTGGGATCCTCGGGCTGGGCGAGCTCGGCGATGGCATCGAGGGCTGGATGCTGCTGCATAACCCGCGCCGCCGTCACACCTCGATCGGCGATCTCAGCCCCGTGGAGTACGAAAGGAGGCCCGCCGCCGCCGCGGAAGCTGCCGAGGCATGATGTCTACACGTGAACTGTCCGGAGAACCGGGTCAGGCTCCGGCTGCCCCGGCAGAGGAGGTGTCCATGACCAGCTCCGCACAGGGATTGAACGGGCGTAGTGCGGTCGCGAACGGAGCGCGTCGCGAACGGAGCGCGGTCGCTTCTCCTCGCGACGGAAGAGCGAGGCGGTGCTGAGGCTGCTGCGCGGCGAGGAGTTGGACGCGCTCTCGCGCGAGCTGGGGGTGACCGCAGCGACGCTGTCGCAGTGGCGCGAGCGCTTCCTCGCCGCCGGCCGGGCCTCGCTCACGAGCCGGCCTGCCGACGAGCGTGACGAGGAGATCCACCGACTGCAGGCGAAAGTCGGCGAGATCACGATGGCGAACGAGCTCCTGCTCCAGCGCGCGCATCAGCTGGAGGCAGGACTCCCTTTGGCACGCCGGAGGTCGAGGTGATGAGTCGAACCACCTCGCCCTCCACGGGACGGCCGTACGGCACGACGCGCATCTGCCAGCTGTGGGAGGTCCCGCGCTCGACCGTCTACGAGCGGCGGGCACGGGCGCGACGGCCTCTGCGGCCAGCAGCGAAGCGCGGGCCGAGGCAGGCGTGGACGGACGAGGCTCTCACGGAGCAGGTCCGAGCTGTGCTCGCCGCCTCCCCGTTCACGGGCGAGGGCTACCGCAAGGTGTGGGCGCGGCTGCGGCTGGCCGGTGTGCGCACCTCGAAGGGCCGGGTGCTGCGGCTGATGCGGGAGGCGGGACTGCTCGCCCCGACCCGCGTCGGGCGTCGGCGCGGACCGCGGGTGCACGACGGGACGATCACCACCGAGCGGCCTGACGAGATGTGGGGGACCGACGCGACCTCCTGCCTCACCACCCGCGAGGGGAACGCCACCGTCTTCATCGCCGTCGATCACTGCACGCAGGAGTGCATCGGCATCCACGCGGCGCGACCGGGCACGCGCTTCGAGGCGCTGGAGCCGCTGCGGCAGGGGCTCCGGGAGCACTTCGACGGCTACGAGGCGGACCTCGCGCGGGGACTCGCTCTCCGCCACGACCACGGCAGCCAGTACCTGAGCGACCACTTTCAGGAGGAGCTGCGCTTCCTCGGCATCCGCTCCAGCCCGTCCTTCGTAGCCGCGCCCGAGGGCAACGGCTGCGCGGAACGCTTCATCCGCACGCTGAAGGAGCAGCTGCTGTGGGTGGAGCACTTCGAGACGGTGGAGGAGCTACGCCAGGCGCTGCTCGCCTTCAAGCAGCGCTACAACCAGCACTGGCTCGTCGAACGGCACGGCCACCGCACCCCAGCCGCCGTCCGCGAGGCGCTCTCGCCGCGCACCGGGGCGGCCGCATGATTACCGCCAGCGATGTGTCCAAGAAACCAGGAGCGGTACAGTTCGACAAAGGCATTACCACAGGGGGATAGACGTAGAATCTATGATCAAGAGCAAAGCATCGGTATGGACACTCATTTCGCTTGCAACGGCCGCCGCCGTCGCAGTCGTACTGTCAGCTTGTTCGCAGAGCTCAAGCGACGGAGCAGGTGGTGGTGATAGGCTGCAACAGGTGAAGGACCGCGGCACGGTCATATGTGCCAGCCGCAACGACGTGCCCGGCTATGGTGTTCTCGACGCGGCCGGCAACAACCAGGGCTTTGACATCGATTTTTGCCGCGCGGTAGCCGCGGCGGTTCTGGGCGATGCCAATGCGATAGAGATCAGGTTGATTACGGCCGCTGAGCGCGGGCCGATCATCCAGTCCGGTGAGGTGGATATGCTGGTGCGCACCGTCACTTGGACGACCTCCCGCGACGCGCAATGGGGCAACTATGCTCAAACGATGTTCTACGACGGCCAGGGGTTCTTGGTCCGCAAAGACCTGGGTACCTCCAGTGCCTTAGAGCTAAGAGACGCCAGCATCTGCGTGACACTGGGAACAACCACCGAGTTGAATCTTCAGGACTTCTCTAACCAGAACGACTTGAGTGTGCAGGTGCTGACCTTCGAAGACACCGACGCGGTGGTCGCCGCCTACCAGAGTGGCCAGTGCGACGCTTTCACCAACGATCGCTCGCAGTTGGCTGCCATCAGCAGCGCTTTCGATGACCCAAGCGCCCACACCATTTTGCCCGAGACCATCTCGGAAGAGCCGCTGGGGCCAGTGGTCCCTCATGGCGATGACCAGTGGTTCGACGTGGTCAAGACCGTGATGGGCATGCTCATCTACGCCGAGGCCTACGACATCACTTCCGCTAACGTTCCAACCTCGGTCACAGGCGATACAAAAGTTGACCGTCTCTTCGGCCTCGAGGGCTCCTTCGGTCAAGACAGCCTGGGCATCAGCCAAACCGCGGCCCAAGACGTAATCCGCTCAGTCGGCAACTATGGCGAGATCTACGACCGCAACCTGGGTGCCGGTGGCATCAACTTGCCGCGAGCTGGCAGCCGTAACGCCCTTTGGACGGAGGGTGGCCAGATCTACGCCGCACCCCTACGCTAGGGCGGTGGCAGGCAGAGAGAGCTAAGAAGCCTCACCTAAAGAGGGCGGCCAGTGTAGACTGGCCGCTCTCCCGGTCCACGGTTTTCTTGGACACCTGATTGGGGCAGGCTGCCCCGGCAGAGGAGGTGTCCATGACCAGCTCCGCACAGGGATTGAACGGGCGTAGTGCGTCGCGAACGGAGCGCGGTCGCTTCTCCTCGCGACGGAAGAGCGAGGCGGTGCTGAGGCTGCTGCGCGGCGAGGAGTTGGACGCGCTCTCGCGCGAGCTGGGGGTGACCGCAGCGACGCTGTCGCAGTGGCGCGAGCGCTTACTCGCCGCCGGCCGGGCCTCGCTCACGAGCCGGCCTGCCGACGAGCGTGACGAGGAGATCCACCGACTGCAGGCGAAAGTCGGCGAGATCACGATGGCGAACGAGCTCCTGCTCCAGCGCGCGCATCAGCTGGAGGCAGGACTCCCTTTGGCACGCCGGAGGTCGAGGTGATGAGTCGAACCACCTCGCCCTCCACGGGACGGCCGTACGGCACGACGCGCATCTGCCAGCTGTGGGAGGTCCCGCGCTCGACCGTCTACGAGCGGCGGGCACGGGCGCGACGGCCTCTGCGGCCAGCAGCGAAGCGCGGGCCGAGGCAGGCGTGGACGGACGAGGCTCTCACGGAGCAGGTCCGAGCTGTGCTCGCCGCCTCCCCGTTCACGGGCGAGGGCTACCGCAAGGTGTGGGCGCGGCTGCGGCTGGCCGGTGTGCGCACCTCGAAGGGCCGGGTGCTGCGGCTGATGCGGGAGGCGGGACTGCTCGCCCCGACCCGCGTCGGGCGTCGGCGCGGACCGCGGGTGCACGACGGGACGATCACCACCGAGCGGCCTGACGAGATGTGGGGGACCGACGCGACCTCCTGCCTCACCACCCGCGAGGGGAACGCCACCGTCTTCATCGCCGTCGATCACTGCACGCAGGAGTGCATCGGCATCCACGCGGCGCGACCGGGCACGCGCTTCGAGGCGCTGGAGCCGCTGCGGCAGGGGCTCCGGGAGCACTTCGACGGCTACGAGGCGGACCTCGCGCGGGGACTCGCTCTCCGCCACGACCACGGCAGCCAGTACCTGAGCGACCACTTTCAGGAGGAGCTGCGCTTCCTCGGCATCCGCTCCAGCCCGTCCTTCGTAGCCGCGCCCGAGGGCAACGGCTGCGCGGAACGCTTCATCCGCACGCTGAAGGAGCAGCTGCTGTGGGTGGAGCACTTCGAGACGGTGGAGGAGCTACGCCAGGCGCTGCTCGCCTTCAAGCAGCGCTACAACCAGCACTGGCTCGTCGAACGGCACGGCCACCGCACCCCAGCCGCCGTCCGCGAGGCGCTCTCGCCGCGCACCGGGGCGGCCGCATGATTACCGCCAGCGATGTGTCCAAGAAACCAGAAGCGGTACACCGCCCTCTTGTTATCCTGCTATCTTGTGCGCAGACGTACTCTCCGGTGATGCCTGATGTTGATTGTGCCACGGGTGCCGTTTCAGTGAGTCAACAATGGCCGCAATACCCCGAAGCTTAACCTACCAGGGCATCCCGATTTGGCGGCATGTTCGTGTCATCGAATGGGCCGCGCAGCTCGTTTCTGGCGTCCTGGTGGTGGCCCTAGTCGGCTGGTTCTTCGCCAACATCAGCAACGCCATAGTGGAGCGAGAGATTCCCTCTGGCTTCGACTTTTTATCCCGCGCCTACCAGACTCCCATCGGGCATCATTTCCTGCCTTACGAATCCTCCGACAGCTTTCTTTACGCCTTTGTTGTCGCTGCCACCAACACCCTGACCGTCGCCATCGCCGGCATCATTCTGGCAACGGCGCTGGGGGCCCTGGTGGGTGTAGCCCGCATGTCCAGCAACTGGCTCGTTTCCAAGGCGGCGCTTGCCTACGTCGAGTTCTTCCGCAACGTGCCCTTGCTGGTGCAGCTGTTCTTCTGGTTCTATCTCATACTGTCGCTGCCGCCCGTCGGGGACGGATACGTTATTGCCCAGCAAGTGTACGTCAATAACGCCGGTCTATCACTGCCCTGGCCGACCGCCAACGGTTTTGACGCAGCGGTGACATGGCTGGGGCTGGCAATGGTGGCCGTTATAGCAGGCGTGGCCGTCTATGTCGGGTTGGACCGCCGAGAAACCTCGACCGGTAGGGCTACCCACGCCGTGGTGATGGGCGGCAGCACCGCTATCGTCATCGCTGCCGCTAGCTGGCTTATCATCGCGGCGGTGGTCGGCGAAGCGCCCTTTGCCATCTCACAGCCGGCGCCACAGGGTACCTTCGGCCGCATCTCTGGTGGCTTCACCCTCCCGGCAGGGCTGATAGTGCTGCTTATCGGCCTGGTCGTATACACGTCGTCCTTTATCGCCGAAATCGTGCGAGCCGGCATCCAGTCGGTGAATCGCGGTCAGCCGGAAGCGGCCCGAGCACTGGGCTTGTCGCCGATGAAGGCCCTGCGCCACGTGACCTTCCCCCAGGCGATGCGGGTCATAGTGCCTCCGCTAATCAGCCAGCACCTGAACCTGACCAAGAACAGTAGCTTAGCGGGCGCCATCGGTTACTCAGACCTCACCAATGTGGCCAAGACAATGACGCAGACCGCTCCTGCGGTGTCTATCTTCTTGCTGATCATGGTCGCCTACTTGGCGATGAGCCTGACCTTCTCTCTGATCGGCAACCTCTACAACCGACAGCTTCGCCTAAAGGGAAGTTAAGGCGATGGCGATGAACCTCAACACAGCTCCAGCCTCAGAGCTGCCGCCGCGCTCAACCAGAGGCATGGCGGGCTGGATGCACGCCAATCTGTTCAGCAGCCGGTTCAACAGCATACTAACCGTCGCCTTCGGCGCCGCCCTGGCAGCGGCTCTATGGTTCGGCCTGCGCTGGATATTCCTGGCGGCCGACTGGACCCTAATCAGCACCTTGGGCGGTCGATTTATTATCGGCCAGTACAACGCCGAGTCCGCCTGCCCTGGCTCCAACTGCTTTTGGAGACCGCAGGCCGTCTTGCTGCTGTTTACGGTCCTGATGGGGATGGCATGTGGAATCACCGGCCGCGGCGTCATGAAACAAGTCGCAATCGCAACCGCCGCCGCCGCCGCGGCCTTCACCTTCTTGCCGTATAGCCTGGATCGGATGGGGCTGGACGTGCGCCTGCTTCTGGTAGCTAATCTGCCCGCGCTGGCGGTGGGATGGGGTTTGGCCCGCTACACGCCACTGGGCACGGCCCGCCGGACCGCCATCTTAGGCGGCAGCGCTTTTCTGCTGGCGCTGGTGCTGCTGCGGGGACTCCCGGGAGTGCCGGGACTCCAGCCGGTGTCGGTCATCTACTGGGGTGGCCTGATGCTGAACCTACTGCTGGCGGTGTCTGGCATCATGTTCAGCCTACCCATCGGTATCGCACTGGCGCTGGGGCGTCGCGGCCAGCTCCCAGTGGTTAAATTGCTGTGCGTGGCCTTCATCGAGATATTCCGGGGGGTACCGCTCATAACCCTTCTGTTCATGTCCCAGGTATTGGTGCCACTGGCCTTTCCAGAAAACTTCCCCCAGGACTCCCTGTTCCGCGCGGCCGTCGTCATTACCTTGTTTAGTGCGGCCTACATGGCCGAGAACATTCGCGGTGGACTCCAGGCGCTACATCCCGGACAGGTGGAGGCGGCGCGGGCACTGGGCCTACCGAGCTGGCAGACCACGCTGCTCATCTCCTTGCCCCAGGCCATCCGCAACGTCATACCCGCAATCGTGGGGCAGTTCATCTCGCTGTTTAAAGATACGAGCCTGGTCTACATAATCGGTATGCTGGACGTGGTGGAGATCGGTCGATCGTTCATCCAGGGCAACACGGCGTTTCTGGATAATGCCCTTGAGTTGTTTGTCTTCCTGGCCCTAGTCTTTTGGGTCTTCACCTGTAGCATGTCGTACGTGAGCAGGGGGATCGAGAGGAATTTGGGCGTCGGCGAGCGATAGTCTCCGGCCCCGGACAGAGGACATAGCATTACGATGACTACAATCGAAGAACCAGCTGACATCGAAATCGAAGTCGAGGACATTATTGTCTGCCGGGACGTGCACAAGTGGTACGGCGATTTTCACGCCCTGCGCGGTATCACCACCACAATCAAAAGAGGCGAGGTCGTCGTTGCCTTCGGGCCTTCCGGATCGGGTAAGTCGACCTTCATCCGTACGATCAACAAGCTGGAGGAGCATCAGCGCGGCGACATCATAGTCAATGGTATCGAGCTAACCAACGACGTGCGCAACATCGATGCCATACGCCGCGATGTAGGGATGGTCTTCCAGTCGTTCAACCTCTTTCCACACCTCACGGTGATGAGCAACATCACGCTGGCACCGATCAAGGTGCTCAAGATGCCAGCCGCAAGGGCTAAGGGACAACGCCCTAGAACTCTTGAAGCGCGTGGGTATAGCCGAGCAGTCTGATAAATATCCGAACGAACTCTCCGGAGGGCAACAGCAGAGGGTGGC